>NZ_FOUR01000016.1 GCF_900114925.1 Marinobacter pelagius
GAAGGTTGGAAGAAAGGCGACAAGGTTATCGTTCCGCCGGCCAAGACTGCCGAAGGCGCCAACTCACGCGTCGAGTCCGGTGACTACGAGTGCAAAGACTTCTACTTCTGCACCAAGTCCCTGTAAGTAAGACTTCGCTTTACTCAAACGACTGATTCACAGCCCTTTGCCGGACCGAGAGGTCCGGCTTTTTTTACCTGTGATTACGACGAAAGCGCCTTTACCGCGTCCCGGAAGTGCTGGTTCGATCTCCGTGGTCTCCGGAAGCGGCCTGAAAAGTGTCTGGGCCCTCGCCTCCACGATAAACCCGTTGTCCTGCAACAGACGCTCAACTTCTGCCGCAGAGAAAAACTCCGCATCCCGATAAAAGACGCTCTCGCCCTTGTGCTCCTGGTAAAATGCGCCGAGTTCACTTTCCCGGTCGATCAGACCGATAATCACTTTACCCTCCGGGGCCAAGACTCGATGGATCTCGGCAAGCATGTCGCTGGCTGAATCGACAAAACAGATAGTGGTCACCACCAGGGCGTAATCGAAAACGCAGGCCTTGAACGGGAGCTGCTCGGCTTTGGCTACAGCTACCTTGATATCCCGGGAACGGGCGTAGTTGAGCATCGCCGGAGAAGGATCTATCCCGTACTGCACCCCAAGAGGCACCGCGAACCTCCCGCTGCCAATTCCCACCTCCAGCCCCTTTCCTTCTAATGGGATGAAGGGCCTGACAGCCAGGAGCTCTGAAACATAGGCTTCCCGATGCCTGTCAAACCAGGATTCGTAACGCTCATGATGTGCCTCGAAAGGCTCGATTTTCGGCACCGGGCTCTACCTCTTTCCTGCGTGTTTCAGATCTTTATCGGATCTGGTTCTTTTAACCCGAATGATAGCTGCTAACGGGCACCGAAGCCTCATGTTAGCCCCTGCCAATTGCCTCATCACCAGTCATAGAAAGCATATATCGTTCTGATATATCTTTATTCTTTGCTGGAATTTAAAACGAAAGGTATCTTGGAACAGTCAACTGACAACCCAATCTCAAGAGGACATTTCTATGGAAAACCAAGCAGCACCTGTAGCGGGCCTGCCGCGCATCAACGAACCGGCTCCGGAT
>NZ_FOUR01000014.1 GCF_900114925.1 Marinobacter pelagius
CCAATCCACCACAACCGCCGGTTGTGGTGGCTCCTCCCTTCCAATACGCACCCGTTGTTCTCAGTGGTGGTTGCGGACTGATCCGCACCAGACACCCATCAGGATCAAGACCGCTGGTCGCGAACAGCGAGGCGGCCCCTGGCCGAAGCCCCAGAAAACCGTCGGTGCCTGATCGTGTCCAAGTGGATACAGATGTCGTGGTTTGCCAACGTGTGGCACCAGTCTCTTGATGGTTCACGACCAGGGCGCATCAGTGCACCTTTGGTGCTTGGGAGAATGGGCGGGGACTCATTCAGATTTCTGGTTTTACCATCCCCATTTCGGAGCTCCCCCGCCCATTCAACTTAAAATCATCAGGCAAACAATCGCGTTTCATCGAACGCCACCCCATCCCGCATCACGTAATAACAGGCGCGTGCCAGCTTGTGGGCCAGGGCCTTGGTCGCCAGGGCACCATTCTTCTGGGCGCGCTTGCGCTGATAGAACCGGTGCGCCACCTTGTTGTGTCGGATGATGCTGTGAGCGGCTTCCACAAAGGCCCAGCTCAGGTATTTGTTGCCATTACGGGTATTATTGCGGCCCTTGGCCTTGCCGTTGCTGAGCCGTTGGCTGTTGACGCAGCGGCAGTAGGACGCGAACTGGCCCACCGTCGGAAAGCGGTCGATATCCCCCGTCTCCAGAGCGATAGTCTGGCCCAGGATCGGGCCGATCCCGTCGACCGTCAGCAGGGACTGAAGATAGGGATTGTCCTGGGTCTGCTTCGTCACCTGGCGCTCAATCGACTCGATTTGTCCATTGAGAACCTGCAGCATCGCCAGGTGGCAGCGCAGGGCAAATTGCAAATTCGGGTGCTGGTGCAACTCAAGCAACTGAGTGGATGCCCGCTTAAGCTCGGTGCAGGCCACCTGCAGCCCGGTACAACGCCGGATCTGGCATTGAGCGCTTAGCAGGTGCATCACCCGCTCCCGGTTGAGGAACAAGCGCTGGCGCAGCAGGTCCCGCAACGTTCGCTGCTCATAGGGATAGATATAACCGGTGGGCAGAATGCCCAGGCGCATCAGATGAGCCAGCCAGCGGGCGTCGGAAACGTCGTTGGTGTGCTTCAGACCTTTGTACTGCTGCACCGCATGCGTGTTGACCAGCATGACGTGGTGACCGGCCGCTTGTAGGCCGTCCACCAGCCAGTACCAGTTGAAGGTCGACTCCACCGCAACCCCGTAGAGATCGTTCTGGAAAGGCTGCAGCGCCCGCTCGATGGTGGGCAGGTCGTTAGGTAGACGTTCCTGATAAAGCACGCTGTCATTCTCATCAAGAACGACAGCGACACTATTGTTTGAATGCAGGTCGATGGCGCAGAATAGAGTCATGTCAGCCTCCTGTAGCGGCAGTGTGTTTGCCAACTACCAGCCTACTCCGGATGACGGACTATGGGAGGCTGGCTACATGATTTTCAGATGAA
>NZ_FOUR01000015.1 GCF_900114925.1 Marinobacter pelagius
ATACCTCGTTCTCACATGTTTCCAGCGTTTCCAAATCATTTGACGGAGTCTTCTCTGAAGCCACATTTGTGTTTCCTCAATAAACTTTTTCATATTGGCAATGCAATAATAGTTTATCCATCCAACGGTGACGCGATTGATGCTTGCGACGATGTCTTCAAAATCTCCGGCTCGCTTTCGACTCGTGAGTTTCTTTAGCTTCCTTCGGAATCTTTGTTTAGCCGACCGTGAGGGTCGGCATCCGACTTTCCCATGTGATTCTGTATGTGGAACCCTAGGAATGATGATTGCGTTGCGGTCGTTATCTTACTTTTCTTCTGATTGACCGTCAATCGCAACTTCTTCTCAACGAAATCTGTGATACCTTCCATGACACGTTCTCCGGCTCTTTTGCTTTTGACATAGATGACGAAGTCATCTGCGTATCGCACGAATTTATGACCTCTTCTTTCTAATTCTTTATCTAATTGGTCTAAGTATACATTCGCAAGTAGCGGTGATAGGGGGCCACCTTGCGGTGTTCCTTCATTCGCTTCATAGAAATTATCCCCATCCAAGATACCAGCTCTGAGAAATTTCCAGATGAGTTTAAGGATGACTTTATCCTTAATATGCCATTGAAGACGATTCTGTAGTTTCTGATGGTTGATAGTATCGAAGTAACTCTTGAGGTCGCAGTCAACGACCCAGCGGTACCCTTCTTCATAGAAAGATTGCACTTTGACAATGGCTTGATGCGCATTTCTTCCTTTCCTAAAACCATAGCTGTTATCTGAGAAGTAGCCATCAATCTCCGGTTCAATTATCTGTAGAATCATCTGTTGGACGAGTCTATCCCGTACACACGGAATACCTAAATGGCGTTTTGACCCATCTGCTTTTGGGATACTTACACGTTTAACCGGTTGCGGTTGGTAAGTACCATTGAGTAGCTTTTCCTTAAAGTAAGGAAGATACTCTCTTAGATGGGCATCTAATTCCTTGACTGTCATCCCATCAATGCCTGGGGCACCTTTATTCTGTTGCACTTTCTTTTTAGCTAATTCTATATTCATCGGATTAACCATCCGTTGAATGAGCGTGATACCACTTTGTTCTGTCATCTCCATGTTGTATCGCCTACGCACACCCTATGTATCTTTCGCTTCCAGCTTATCTTTCCATAGGCGTGTCGCCTTTCGGTCTCTACCACAGCGTTTTCTGCGATGCGGGCGATACATCCACCTCCTTTTTTTCCAAAGTTATTATTGTTCAGTCCTTCGCAACTTGCGTTGCTACTATGACGTCTGCTGACTTCTCTACCTTCCGTTTCATATCACTACGAACGTTTGGAATAAAGATAGAGATCTCCCCGGGTAAGAGTAGTCACTTTCCACTCATGTCACTGCTTCATTTACTCA
>NZ_FOUR01000013.1 GCF_900114925.1 Marinobacter pelagius
CGAGTCAGAGCAGCGGTCAGAGTGGTCTTACCATGGTCAACGTGACCAATAGTACCCACGTTTACGTGCGGTTTACTGCGCTCAAATTTTTCTTTGGACATTTGACCAACTCCCCTAATCAACCTGATCGTAACGTTGACCGGATAAAAATGGAGCTCATGGGCGGATTTGAACCGCCGACCTCACCCTTACCAAGGGTGTGCTCTACCAACTGAGCTACATGAGCATTAAAACCAAATTGGAGCGGGCAGCGGGAATCGAACCCGCGTCATCAGCTTGGAAGGCTGAGGTAATAGCCACTATACGATGCCCGCGAGCAATAAGTGGTGGAGGGGGCAGGATTCGAACCTGCGAAGGCGATGCCGTCAGATTTACAGTCTGATCCCTTTGGCCACTCGGGAACCCCTCCCGTACAAATTCGCTTCCCACGAATCTGCTCAAAACTTAAAGTGGAGCTGGCGGACGGAATCGAACCCCCGACCTGCTGATTACAAGTCAGCTGCTCTACCAACTGAGCTACGCCAGCTCACATTCGCCTCGTCAGCGAGGGCGGTATACTACGGAGTTTTTTCTGACGTTGCAACACCTTCGCAAGGGTTGATTTCGATGAAATCGAAATTTTTGCCATATTCCGAAGTTACCGCCTGAACCAGGTCCTCAGCGAGGTCCGGCTCAGCCTCAAAATCGAGGGCGTAGCTTATCTGATTTCGGTCGTAGTTGGCTAGTACTGCATTGAGATTCTGACGTTTTTTTTCTTCGAGCACGGAAATTGCGGCCTCGCGGGACTCGAAGAGGCCGAGGGAAATGGCGTTCCGGTATTCCCCCTGGGTGACCAGGTACGAGTCGATACCCTGGCGCTGGATTTCCCGGAACTGCTTGCGGGCGGCATCCGCCGGTTGCGGGGGAATCAGAACCCAGTTAAGGGGTGGCCGTACCTGCTCCATTTCCTCAATGGTGACGGAGACGTCATCCAGCGCGGGCACTGCCTCTATAACAGCCTGGACCGCCTCCCGACTATCCAGCCAGCCCAATCGCACGCAGTGTAACGGTCGCTCTTCCGGGACAGGGGCCGGCGGAACGGGTCCCGACGAAACCAGCCCGGTAGACGCCCCTTCACCGGGCTCCTCAGCAACCTCTGCAACCTCAGACTCTTCGGCCTGTTCGGGCTCGGAAACCGCCTTCTGATCAGACGAAGCCTTGAGACTGGCGACCCGGGGTAACGTGCCGGAAACAGTCTCCGTTGAGCGTACCGGAGGCTGCATCGCACCCGCGAAATACCACACGAACACGTTGGCGCAGAGCAGCAGTAAAGCCAACCACCTCATATTGCCAACTCTTCTGCATCAATGGCGGCCAGACCACGGAGCACCAGGTCTGGCGCGTGAATTGCGTTAAGGCCAAGGCTTTGGAGTCGTTCGGCGTCACCACCTGTCACGAGGATATCGCGAAGGGCAAAGGTGCTGACATCGGCCCGGATCCGGTCGATCATGGCAGCGGATAGCCAGGCCAGGCCATGATTCACACATTCACCGGTGCTTATCCCCGGAGCCGTTTCCAGTACCTGCTCAGGATCAAACAGGATGCGGGCCGCATCGGTCTGGAGGCTCCGGATCATCATCTGCAGTCCCGGCAGGATGAACCCTCCCAGATGCCGCCCGGAGTGATCCACGTAATCCACAGTCACTGCGCTGCCTGCATCCACGACGACAAAGCCCTCCCGGTGCTGTTGCCATGCGCCAAACATGGCGTGCCAACGATCCGCCCCCATACGCTGGTAGTCCTGGTACGCATTCCTCAGCCCTCCCCGCTCCGGTTCCGACCAATGACACACCGCTGCCACACCAAACCGGCGTTCCAGATGCGCCACCAGAGCCTCTCGACGAGCTTCTGCCGCTACCGTGGATATACTGATTCGCCGAACCCTGGGTTCCGGCGGGAGCCCCTGCAGAGGATCGGGGCTCGACAAGTCCCCGACACCGCTGGCAACCACATCCTGACGATCACCCAGCTGCCACTTCAAGCGGGTATTTCCCGCATCTATCAATAGCCTCATGAGCCCATCCGCAGGCTGATTTCCCCGGCCCTTACGGGAATCACTCCCTCGGCATTCCGGACCAGGTAATTACCGGTTCCATCGATGCCCTCGCCGGTGCCCTCCAGCTCTCCTCCCCGCGCATGGATCGTTTTACCCAGGAAGATATCCCGGGATTGCCAGGGTGCCCGAAAATCACTGAAGCCGACATTGGCAAAAATTTCCGCTGCGTCATGGACGGCATTGATGATGGCCGCGGCAATCCGGTTGCGTGACCATTCCAGAGCGGGAAAGGCCGATGCGAGACTGGTCCAGGGCTGGTCCACGGATTCGGCCTCTGACATATGGACATTGATCCCTATGCCGGCGATGACCTGAACCACCCCCTCTTGCAACTCTCCCTGGAGCTCCACGAGGATACCACCAAGCTTGCCGTCGGGCAGGAAGATATCATTGGGCCACTTCAGTCCGATGGACTCTGCCCCCAGCGACTCGAGCGCATTGGCGACGGCGACACCCAGTACCAGACTGAGGCCATCCAGCACGGCGAAGCCCCCGTGGAATGTAAGCCCCATACTGAGGTACAGATTCTCACCACGGGGACTTTGCCAGGCCTTACCCCGGCGGCCCCGCCCTGCGGTCTGACAGTCCGCGATACATACCGGGATCGAAGAGCTTCCTGCCTGCCACTGTCGGATTACCTCGGCATTGGTGGAGTCCACTTCATCAAGAACCGTCAGGCTGAGGACGGACCGGATCCCGGGAGCAATTTCGCTTGAGATCTTTTCCGCATCGAGGAGATCCACATGAGTCAGGAGCTGGTAGCCCTTGCCTCGTACCGTTGCCACCTCATACCCGTCGTCAACGGCTCGGCGGATCTGTTTCCAGACTGCGGTACGGCTTACCCCCAAAGATTGGGCAAGCGATTCCCCGGAATGGACCTTACCGTCCTGGAGAAGGGTTATCAGTGCTTTGGATTTCATGAATCGGTATCCGGCCTGAAGAGATTAATAAGGGCGGATTAAACAACAGGAGAGGGGAAAACACAAAGAAGGGGTTGGCGAAATGGGCTTTCTTGTGGTCATCGTCAGGTTCTTGATCCCATAAAAAAACCCCCAACGGCGAAGCCGCTGGGGGTTTTGGTATTAGGAGCCTGACGATGACCTACTCTCACATGGGCCATGCCACACTACCATCGGCGCTGGTCTGTTTCACTTCTGAGTTCGGGATGGGATCAGGTGGTTCCAGACCGCTATGGTCGTCAGGCA
>NZ_FOUR01000012.1 GCF_900114925.1 Marinobacter pelagius
GCCTTCTCTTCCGGCGCGTTATCGATCTGGTCAAACGCGCTGGCTGAACCTGTACCCCACACTTCGTGACATACACGAGTCAGAGCAGCGGTCAGAGTGGTCTTACCATGGTCAACGTGACCAATAGTACCCACGTTTACGTGCGGTTTACTGCGCTCAAATTTTTCTTTAGACACGGTTACACCTCTTCCTGTTACTTAAGTCCTGGGATCAACCCTTTTTAATGATCGCTTCGGCAATGTTCGAAGGAGCTTCCATGTAGCGGGAGAACTCCATCGCATAAGACGCCCGGCCCTGTGTTGCAGAACGCAGGTCGGTGGCGTAACCGAACATCTCCGACAACGGAACCTCAGCACGGATGACTTTGCCCGCGGGGCCTTCTTCCATGCCCTGCACGAGGCCACGACGACGGTTCAGGTCGCCGACAACATCACCCATGTAATCTTCAGGGGTGACCACCTCTACCTTCATGATCGGCTCAAGAAGGGCAGGATTCGCTTCGAGGGCGCCTTTCTTCATCGCCATGGAACCGGCGATCTTGAAGGCCATTTCGTTGGAGTCAACGTCGTGGTAGGAACCATCGTACAGTGTCGCCTTGATACCCAGCAGCGGATAGCCGGCCAGACAGCCGTTCTGCATCTGCTCCTCGATACCTTGCTGAACTGCAGGGATGTATTCCTTCGGAACCACACCACCAACGATTTCGTTCACGAAGATAAAGTTTTCGCCATCCTCGTCGTCCAGAGGCAGCGGCTCCAGCTTCACCTTGACGTGACCGTACTGACCGCGACCACCGGACTGACGTACGAACTTGCCTTCAACGTCCACCGGCTTGCGGATGCACTCACGGTAGGCAACTTGCGGCTTACCGATGTTGGCTTCAACTTTGAATTCGCGACGCATACGGTCAACGATGATGTCCAGGTGCAGCTCGCCCATACCGGAGATGATGGTCTGACCGGACTCTTCGTCGGTACGAACGCGGAAAGACGGGTCTTCCTGGGCCAGCTTGCCCAGCGCCACGCCCATCTTCTCCTGGTCAGCCTTGGATTTCGGCTCAACCGCAACGGAAATAACCGGCTCCGGGAACTCCATGCGCTCGAGAACGATCTTGTTGTTCTCGTCACACAGGGTGTCACCGGTGGTGACGTTCTTCAGACCGATAGCCGCGGCGATATCGCCCGCGAGCACTTCTTTGATCTCTTCACGGTCATTGGCGTGCATCTGCACCATCCGGCCAACACGCTCTTTCTTCTGCTTCACAGAGTTGTAGACCGCATTACCGGATTCCAGCTTACCGGAGTAAACACGGAAGAAGGTCAGGGTACCAACGAACGGGTCAGTCGCGATCTTGAATGCCAGAGCGGCGAACGGAGCGTCGTCGTCAACAGGACGGGTTTCTTCGGTACCCTCGTCGTCGACTTCACCACGGATTGCCTTGACTTCATCCGGAGCCGGCAGGAATTCAATAACGGCATCCAGTGCCGCCTGAACACCCTTGTTCTTGAACGCAGAACCACAGGTTGCCAGCACGATCTCGTTGGCGATGGTGCGCTCACGGAGCCCTTTCTTGATTTCGTCAAGGGTCAGTTCACCACCTTCGAGGTACTTGTCCATGAACTCTTCATTGGCTTCGGCAGCAGCCTCAACCATTTCTTCACGGGCCTTCTCGGCTTCCGCCTGCATGGACTCAGGGATGTCCCTGGTTTCGTAGGTCATGCCCTGGTCGGCTTCGTTCCAGTAGATCGCCTTCATGCGGAGCAGGTCAACGATGCCCTCGAACTCGTCCTCAGCGCCGATCGGCAGCTGGATGGGCACAGTGGTCGCGCCCAGACGGTTACGGATCTGCTCAACAACGCGCATGAAGTTAGCACCGGCACGGTCCATCTTGTTGACGAACACCATGCGCGGAACTTCATACTTGTTGGCCTGACGCCATACAGTCTCGGACTGCGGCTCAACACCCGAAGACGCACAGAACACAACCACAGCACCATCGAGTACACGCAGGGAACGCTCTACCTCAATGGTAAAGTCAACGTGCCCCGGGGTATCGATGATGTTGATGCGGTGCTCCGGGTACTGCTTGTCCATACCCTGCCAGAAGGTTGTAACAGCGGCAGACGTGATGGTGATACCACGCTCCTGCTCCTGCTCCATCCAGTCTGTTGTAGATGCGCCGTCATGGGTTTCACCCATTTTGTGACTACGACCGGTGTAATAAAGAATACGCTCGGTAGTAGTGGTCTTGCCCGCATCCACGTGCGCACAGATACCAATGTTTCTGTAACGTTTGATAGGAGTCTTGCGTGCCACGATATAAACCTCGGCTGATTAGAAACGGAAGTGAGAGAACGCCTTGTTGGCTTCTGCCATGCGGTGAACGTCTTCACGCTTCTTCACAGCGGCACCTTTGCTATCTGCCGCGTCAAGGATCTCGCCTGCCAGACGCTGCGCCATGGATTTCTCACCGCGCTTCCGGGAAAATTCTACGAGCCAGCGCATGGCCAGCGCGTTCTGACGGGAAGGCCGTACTTCCACAGGCACCTGGTAGGTAGCACCACCCACACGACGGGACTTTACTTCCACCATCGGCTGGATGTTTTCCAGGGCCTTCTCGAACATCTCGAGCGGCTCTTCCTTGGATTTGTCGGCAACAATGTCGAGCGCGCCATAAACAATGCGCTCTGCAACGGATTTCTTGCCGCTTTCCATCACGTGGTTGATGAACTTGGCAAGACGTGCACTGCCGAATTTGGGATCGGGAATAATCTCCCGTTTTGCTGCAACTCTTCTTCTAGGCATCGATAAGCCCTTATATATCTAAAAGGTCTTCAGGAACCCCTGAGATAGCAAAATGCTACTCAGCCTTACTCTTACCGTTCTGACAAGCAACGATAAAAGACACCCGTGTGGGACATCAGGACTTGGGTCGTTTTGCACCGTACTTGGAGCGGCCCTGCTTACGGTTCTGAACACCCTGGGTATCCAAAGTACCGCGAACAGTGTGATAGCGCACACCCGGAAGGTCCTTTACTCGACCGCCACGGATCAGCACAACACTGTGCTCCTGAAGGTTGTGACCTTCACCACCAATGTATGAGGAAACCTCGTAGCCGTTGGTCAGACGAACACGGCACACTTTACGCAGTGCTGAGTTCGGCTTCTTCGGCGTTGTGGTGTACACGCGAGTGCACACACCACGGCGCTGAGGACAGGCCTGGAGCGCGGGAACGTCGCTCTTGGCTACCTTGCGCTTACGAGGCTTACGCACCAACTGATTAATCGTTGCCATGTAAGCAAACTCCAAAAAACCATACCAATGAAACTTACCCCCTGTTCAGGGGGTAAAATTTAAGGGACGCAAGTGTAAGCCCGCGCCCCAAGTCAGTCAAGATGACTGATCTCTTTTTAACCACCCCGCGGGTAGGTATCTACCCGGAGGTGGTCACGCCGGAACTCAGCTTTCGCGATTGAGTTCGGCGCTCAGAGCTTCTTCGACATCCGCCGCAGTCACGCCCTGCTCTTCCAGTTCACGCTTGCGACGGCGCTCACTGTGGTAAGCCAGACCGGTACCAGCCGGAATCAGTCGACCAACGACCACGTTTTCCTTCAGGCCGCGCAGGTAATCACGCTTGCCGGTAACCGCACCTTCGGTGAGGACCCGCGTGGTCTCCTGGAACGAAGCCGCAGAAATGAACGACTCGGTGGCCAGGGAGGCCTTGGTGATACCCAGCAGCAGGCGCTCGAACTTGGCCGGCTCCTTGTCTGCGGCATCTGCCTTCTCGTTCTCTTCCAGCACCTGGGTGATTTCCACCTGGTCGCCGGAGAGCAGAGTGGTGTCGCCCGGATCGGTGATTTCCACCTTGCGGAGCATCTGACGAACGATAACCTCGATGTGTTTATCGTTGATGACAACACCCTGGAGACGGTAAACGTCCTGGATTTCGTTGGTGATGTACTTGGCCAGCTCGACCACACCCAGCAGACGCAGGATGTCGTGCGGGTTGGACGGGCCGTCAGAGATCACCTCACCCTTCTCAACGGTTTCACCTTCGAACACGTTGAGCTGGCGATGCTTGGGAATCAGCACCTCGTACGCGTCACCGTCTCTCGGCGTAATCACCAGGCGCTTCTTGCCCTTGGTTTCCTTACCGAAGGAAACGGTACCGCTGATTTCCGCCAGGATGGAGGACTCTTTCGGACGACGGGCCTCGAACAGGTCGGCAACCCGCGGCAGACCACCGGTGATATCCCGGGTCTTGGAGCTTTCCTGCGGAATCCGCGCAACCACATCACCCAGCTCGACGCGGGCGCCATTGGCCATGGTGACCAGAGCGTTGGCCGGCAGGAAGTACATGGCGGTAGCGCCACCCGGCAGTTCCACGTCATTGCCCGCCTCATCCAGTAACTGGATGGCCGGACGGATATCCTTACCAGCGGCAGGACGATCCTTCGGATCGATCACTTCCATGGTGGACAGGCCGGTCAGCTCGTCGGTCTGGGTCCGGACCGTAATGCCCTGCTCCATGTTGACAAACTTCGCCACACCTTCGGATTCAGCGATGATCGGGTGGGTGTGCGGATCCCACTTGGCCACCACAACGCCCGCTTCAACGGCATCGCCGTTCTTCACGGAGAGCACCGCACCGTATGGCAGCTTGTACCATTCGCGCTCACGGCCCTGGTCGTCGGCGATGGCCAGTGCGGAGGAACGGGAAACCACCACCAGGGAACCGTCGCTCTTCTCGATAGACTTCAGGTTGTGCAGGCGGACCGTACCACCGTGCTTGACCTGGATGTTGTCCACAGCCGATGCCCGGCTCGCGGCACCACCGATGTGGAACGTCCGCATGGTCAGCTGGGTACCCGGCTCACCGATAGACTGGGCGGCGATGACACCAACCGCCTCGCCCACGTTGACCTGATGGCCACGGGCCAGGTCACGACCGTAACACTTGGAGCAGATGCCGTAACGGGTCTCACAGGTAATCGCGGAGCGTACCCAGACCTCGTCCACACCGGCGCGCTCGATCATCTCAATGGTCTTCTCGTCCAGCAGGGTGCCTTCCGGAACAACCGCGTTTTCCTTGTCAGTCGGCGTGAACACGTCACGGGCAGTCACTCGGCCCAGGACCCGATCACCCAGCGGTACAACAACGTCACCGCCTTCGATGTGCGGCGTCATCAGCAGACCTTCGTCGGTGCCGCAGTCTTCCTCGGTCACCACCAGATCCTGGGACACGTCTACCAGGCGACGGGTCAGGTAACCGGAGTTCGCGGTCTTCAGAGCGGTATCCGCCAGACCCTTACGGGCACCGTGGGTCGAGATGAAGTACTGCAGTACGTTCAGACCTTCACGGAAGTTCGCGGTGATCGGCGTCTCGATGATAGAGCCGTCCGGCTTGGCCATCAGGCCCCGCATACCCGCCAGCTGACGGATCTGGGCCGCGGAACCCCGGGCGCCGGAGTCGGCCATCATGTATACAGAGTTGAACGACTCCTGCATCAGGTAGTCGCCGTCCTCGCCTTTCACAGGCTGGCCGTCGGGGCCGATGACCTGTTCTTTGGCCAGACGCTCCATCATGGCCTTGGAGACCTTGTCGTTGGCCCGGGACCAGATATCGATCACCTTGTTGTACTTCTCGCCCTGGGTCAGCAGACCGGACGCGTACTGGTTCTCGATGTCCTTGACCTCTTCGGAGGCGGCATCAACCATCTCGTACTTCTCGGGCGGAATCTCAAAATCGTTGAAACCGATAGAGATACCGGAGCGGGTCGCGTAGTGGTAACCCATGTACATCAGCTGGTCGGCGAAGATAACCGTATCCTTCAGGCCGGCATCGCGATAACAGGTGTTGATCAGCGCAGAAATCGCTTTCTTCACCATCGGCTTGTTAACCAGCTCGAATGGCAGGCCGTCTGGCACGATATCAAACAGCAGCGCACGGCCGACGGTAGTGTCGACGATGTCGTAACTCTCGGTACGCTCGCCATCCTCACCGATGGCAACCTGCTTGACGCGGACCTTGACCTTCGCCTGCAGATCAACCTTGCCGGCGCCGTAGGCACGATGCGCTTCTTTGACATCGGAAAACACCATGCCCTCGCCGAGCGCCGCATGACGCTCCCGAGTCATGTAGTACAGACCAAGTACCACGTCCTGGGACGGCACGATGATCGGCTCGCCGTTGGCCGGGGACAGCACGTTGTTGGTGGACATCATCAACGCACGGGCTTCGAGCTGGGCTTCCAGGGTCAGCGGTACGTGAACCGCCATCTGGTCACCGTCAAAGTCGGCGTTGTAGGCCGCACACACCAGCGGGTGCAGCTGGATTGCCTTACCTTCGATCAGCACCGGCTCGAACGCCTGGATACCCAGACGGTGCAGGGTTGGCGCACGGTTCAGCATGATCGGGTGCTCACGGATGACTTCGTCCAGGATATCCCAGACCACGCCTTCCTCGCGCTCGACCATCTTCTTGGCGGCCTTGATGGTGGTCGCCAGGCCGCGGTGCTCCAGCTTGGAGAAAATGAACGGCTTGAACAGTTCCAGCGCCATCTTCTTGGGCAGACCGCACTGGTGCAGGCGCAGGTAAGGACCGACCACGATCACGGAACGACCGGAGTAGTCCACACGCTTACCGAGCAGGTTCTGACGGAAACGGCCCTGCTTGCCCTTGATCATGTCGGCCAGGGACTTCAGCGGGCGCTTGTTGGTGCCGGTGATGGCACGGCCACGACGGCCGTTGTCCAGCAGCGCATCAACCGCTTCCTGGAGCATCCGCTTCTCGTTACGCACGATGATGTCCGGAGCATTCAGCTCCAGCAGGCGCTTGAGACGGTTGTTCCGGTTGATCACCCGACGGTACAGGTCGTTCAGGTCGGAGGTGGCAAAACGGCCACCGTCCAGCGGTACCAGCGGACGCAGATCAGGCGGCAGTACCGGCAGCACGGTCATGACCATGTCGCCCGGCTTGTTTCCGGAGTACAGGAAGGCCTCAAGGATCTTCAGGCGCTTGCTGAACTTCTTGATCTTGGTTTCGGAGTTGGTCTGGGGAATCTCTTCCCGCAGAGCATCCACTTCTTCCTGCAGGTCGATATCTTCCAGCAGCTGCTTGACGGCTTCGGCACCCATGCGGGCGTCGAACTCGTCACCAAACTCTTCCAGGGCCTCGTAGTACTGCTCATCGTTCAGCAGCTGGCCCTTCTCCAGGGTAGTCATACCCGGGTCGATAACGATAAAGGATTCGAAATACAGAACCCGTTCGATATCACGCAGGGTCATGTCCAGCATCAGACCGATGCGGGACGGCAGTGATTTCAGGAACCAGATATGGGCGACCGGGCTGGCCAGCTCGATGTGACCCATGCGCTCACGGCGCACGCTGGCCAGGGCAACTTCAACGCCGCACTTCTCGCAGATCACACCGCGATGCTTGAGGCGCTTGTATTTGCCGCACAGACACTCGTAGTCCTTGATCGGGCCGAAAATCTTGGCACAGAAAAGACCGTCACGCTCCGGCTTGAAGGTACGGTAATTGATGGTCTCAGGCTTTTTCACTTCGCCAAAGGACCATGAACGAATCATGTCAGGCGACGCCAGGCCAATGCGGATGGCGTCGAATTCCTTGCTCTGATTCTGGCTCTTGAGAAGATTCAGCAAATCTTTCATCAGTAAAAGCTCCGGATGGCGTTAATCTCGGGCGGGCACCCGCGGTGCCCGCTCACGCTGCCAAAAACAATTCGGCTCACTCGGATTCCAGCTCGATGTCGATACCCAGCGAGCGGATCTCCTTGACAAGAACGTTGAAGGATTCGGGCATGCCCGGCTCCATGCGATGGTCACCATCGACAATGTTCTTGTACATCTTGGTCCGACCGTTTACGTCATCAGACTTGACGGTGAGCATCTCCTGCAGCGTATAGGCTGCACCGTAGGCCTCGAGGGCCCACACTTCCATCTCACCGAAGCGCTGGCCACCGAACTGCGCCTTACCACCCAGCGGCTGCTGGGTTACCAGGCTGTAGGAGCCGGTGGAACGTGCGTGCATCTTGTCGTCGATCAGGTGGTTCAGCTTCAGGATATACATGTAGCCGACAGTGACCGGGCGATCAAACATCTCGCCGGTACGGCCGTCGTACAGGTTAACCTGCCCGCTGGTATCCATGTCCGCCAGTTCCAGCATACGCTTGACCTCGGCTTCCTTGGCACCGTCGAATACCGGCGTCGCCATCGGCACACCGTTACGCAGGTTGCCGCACAGCTCCAGGATTTCCTTGTCGCTGAGGGAATCCAGGTCCACCTTGAACACTTCATCCGAGTGATTGTAGATCTCGTCCAGCAACTGGCGCAGCTCGGCAATCTTGCGCTGCTCGTCCAGCATCCGGCTGATCTTCTCACCCAGGCCCTTGGCCGCGGCACCCAGATGGGTCTCGAGAACCTGACCAACGTTCATCCGCGAAGGTACACCCAGCGGGTTCAGAACGATGTCGACCGTGGTGCCGTGCTCGTCATACGGCATGTCCTCAATGGGCATGACCGCAGAGATAACACCTTTGTTCCCGTGACGACCGGCCATCTTGTCACCCGGCTGAATGCGGCGCTTGATCGCAAGGTAAACCTTGACGATTTTCAGAACGCCCGGCGCCAGGTCGTCGCCCTGCTGCAGCTTGGACTTCTTGTCCTCGAAACGGGCCTCGTGCTCTTTCTTGCGATCCTCAAGGCCCTGCTCGGACTTCTCGAGCAGTTCGTTCAGGCTCTCGTCTTTCATCCGGAGCTTGAACCAGTCCGACCGCGGCAGCTCAGCCAAGTAGGATTCTTCCAGGGTCGCGCCTTTCTTGAGGCCCGGGCCGCTGATCACTTCCTGCCCTTTCAGAGCATTCATCAGACGCTCGAAGGTCGCACCTTCAACAATGCGGTATTCGTCTTTCAGGTCCTTGCGGTACTTGTCCAGCTGCTCTTTCTCGATGGACAGGGCACGCTGATCTTTCTCGATTCCGTCACGGGTGAAAACCTGGACGTCGATAACGGTACCGCGGGTGCCGGTCGGCACACGGGAGGAGGTGTCCTTAACATCGGACGCCTTCTCACCGAAGATGGCACGCAGCAGCTTCTCCTCCGGGGTCAGCTGGGTTTCACCCTTCGGTGTCACCTTGCCAACCAGGATATCGCCAGGCCCTACTTCAGCACCGATATATACAATCCCGGACTCATCCAGCTTGGACAGCGCGCTTTCACCCACGTTCGGGATATCTGCGGTGATTTCCTCACTACCCAGTTTGGTGTCCCGAGCCACACAGGTCAGTTCCTGGATGTGGATGGTGGTCAGGCGGTCTTCCTGCACCACTTTCTCGGAGATGAGGATGGAGTCCTCGAAGTTGTAACCGTTCCAGGGCATGAACGCGATGCGCATGTTCTGACCCAGGGCCAGCTCACCCAGATCCACGGACGGACCGTCTGCCAGCACGTCACCACGGGCAATCACGTCACCCTGGCGCACAATGGAACGCTGGTTGATACAGGTGTTCTGGTTCGAACGGGTGTACTTGGTGAGGTTATAGATATCCACACCAGCATCACCGGCCTCGGTTTCCTGGTCGTTGACGCGAACCACGATACGGGCAGCATCGACGCTCTCGATGACACCGCCACGACGGGCCGTGACACACACGCCGGAGTCCTGGGCCACGGTACGCTCAACGCCGGTACCTACCAGAGGCACCTGGGACTTCAGAGTCGGAACCGCCTGACGCTGCATGTTCGCGCCCATCAGGGCCCGGTTGGCATCGTCGTGCTCCAGGAACGGAATCAGTGACGCTGCCACCGATACGACCTGGCGCGGAGACACGTCCATGAAGTTGACCGCTTCCGGCGGAGCCACGGTAAATTCATTCAGGTGACGTACGGTAACCAGTTCGTCCGTCAGTCGCTTGCTTTCGTCAGTTGCCGCACTGGCCTGGGCGATAACGTAGTTGCTCTCCTCGATCGCGGAGAGGTACACCACCTCATCGGTCACCACGCCTTCAACCACCTTCCGGTACGGGCTCTCGAGGAAGCCGTAGGAGTTGGAGCGGGCGTATGTTGCCAGTGAGTTGATCAGACCGATGTTCGGACCTTCCGGTGTCTCGATCGGGCACACACGGCCGTAGTGGGTCGGGTGAACGTCCCGAACCTCGAAACCTGCGCGCTCACGGGTCAGACCACCCGGGCCCAACGCGGAGATACGACGCTTGTGAGTCACCTCGGACAGCGGGTTGTTCTGATCCATGAACTGGGACAGCTGACTGGAGCCGAAGAACTCCTTCACCGCAGCTGCTACCGGCTTGGCATTGATCAGATCCTGCGGCATCAGGCCTTCACTTTCAGCCAGGCTCAGGCGCTCACGTACCGCCCGCTCAACCCGGACCAGGCCAACCCGGAACTGGTTCTCGGCCATTTCACCCACGCAGCGAACACGGCGGTTGCCCAGGTTATCGATATCATCGACCTGACCCTCACCATTACGGATGGCAATCAGGGTCTTGAGAACGTCTATGATGTCCTCGTGGGTCAGAGTACCCTCGCCGGTGCTCTCTTCACGGCCCAGACGACGGTTCAGCTTCATCCGGCCAACCGCGGAGAGGTCGTAACGCTCGTCGGAGAAGAACAGGTTGTTGAACAGGTTCTCCGCAGACTCCTTGGTGGGCGGCTCGCCCGGGCGCATCATGCGATAGATTTCCACCAACGCTTCCAGCGGGGTGCGGGTCGGGTCGATACGCAGGGTATCGGACATGAACGGACCGCAATCCAGGTCGTTGGTGTACAGGGTCTCGATATCCTTCACACCGGCTTCGAGGATCTTGGTAACCACTTCCTCGGTCAGCTCGGTATTACACTCCACCAGAACCTCACCGGTGGACTGGTCGATCATGTCCTTGGCCAGGACACGGCCGTAAAGGTATTCGGTCGGAACTTCCAGCTCGTTGATACCGGCTTTTTCCAGCTGCTTGATATGGCGAGCGGTAATCCGGCGACCTTCCTCGACAATCACGTTTCCGTCATTGTCCTTGATGTCGAAGGTGGCGATGTCACCACGCAGGCGACTCGGCACCAGCTCCAGCTTGCAGGTTTCTTCGCCCAGGGAGAACTTACTGGTATCGAAGAACATTTCCAGCATCTGCTCGGAGGTGTAACCCAGGGCGCGCAGCAGAATCGAGGCCGGCAGTTTACGACGACGGTCGATACGAACGAACACGGAGTCCTTCGGATCGAACTCGAAGTCCAGCCAGGAGCCACGGTAAGGAATCACCCGGGCCGAGTACAACAGCTTGCCGGAAGAATGGGTCTTACCCTTGTCGTGATCGAAGAACACACCCGGGGAACGGTGGAGCTGGGAAACAATAACGCGCTCGGTACCGTTGATAACGAAGGTACCGTTCTCGGTCATCAGGGGCATTTCGCCCATGTAGACTTCCTGCTCTTTGATGTCCTTGATCGCCTTGTTGGACGATTCCTTATCGTAAATGATAAGGCGGACTTTCACGCGCAGCGGCGCTGCATAGGTTACGCCCCTAAGCTGGCATTCCTTGACGTCAAATACCGGCTCGCCGATACGATAGCTCACGTACTCGAGCGCGGCATTGCCAGAGTAACTGACAATCGGGAATACGGATTTGAATGCTGCGTGAAGACCGGTTTCCCGGCGGTCTTCAGGAGCGGCTTCCATTTGCAGGAAGTCCCGGAACGAATCCAGCTGAATAGACAGCAAATAGGGGACGTCCATCACGGAAGGCAATTTACTAAAATCTTTGCGAATCCGCTTTTTCTCAGTGTAGGAGTAAGTCATCTGCATTCCCCAGCTTTAGACCTGATACCTGGTATCAAGAAGCAACCATTGTTCTGCTTCGGGGCCGAATTGCTCGGCTTATCGCGCCGTCTTGAACAAGACTCTGGCTGTAGGTTATAGATCTGACATCAACCTTTTAGTGCACACCAGACTCTATAGCATATACAACAGAAAAAGGCCGGTGGCCCGAAGCCACCAGCCTATCCATGCTTAATGCACGGTGTCGATCAACAGCCGACTCTTACTTAAGCTCAACAGAAGCGCCTGCTTCCTCGAGCTTCTTCTTGGCTTCTTCAGCGTCGTCTTTGCCAGCTGCTTCCTTAACAACGGAAGGAGCGCTGTCGACCATTTCCTTAGCTTCTTTCAGACCCAGGCCGGTCAGTTCACGAACAGCCTTGATGACGTTAACTTTCTTCTCACCGGCGCCGGTCAGAACAACGTCAAATTCGGTCTTCTCTTCGGCAGCACCTGCGTCACCACCAGCGGCGGCCGGAGCAGCAGCAACAGCGGCTTCAGCAGAAACGCCGAACTTCTCTTCCATAGCTTCAACGAGCTCAACAACTTCCATTACGCTCATTTCAGCAATTGCATTCAAAATATCGTCTTTAGACAGAGCCATGACTTTCTCCCAAAAATGTAAAAATGGTGTTCAACAGAATCAAGCAGCTTCGCGCTTCTGGTCGCGGACTGCAGCTACAACACGCGTGATCCGTCCCGGAATATCGTTCAGGCTGCGTGCGAGCTTGGTAACTGGTGCCTGTGTAACAATGGCCAGCTTGGTCAACGCTTCATGCAGCGTCGGCAGCTTGGCAAGGCGATCAATCTGATCCGCGCCCATCAGCTCACCGCCGACAGCCAGACCCTTGATTTCGAACGCCTCTTTCTCTTTGGCAAAATCCTTCAGCAGACGCGCTGCCGCGCCCGGATCTTCCATTGAGAAGGCCAGAATGGTCGGACCAACCAGAGCTTCGTCAATGCACTCGAACTCGGTACCGCGAATGGCAATCTTGGCCAGGTTGTTACGAACAACCTTCAGACGCACATTCTCGGCACGAGCCTTGGCACGAAGCGCGGTCATGTCACCGGAGGTGACACCGCGATAGTCAGCCATGACCACAGACAGAGCAGTACCAGCAGTCTCGTTGACTTCAGCGACGATCGCTTTCTTGTCTTCGAGTCTAATTGCCACTGGTTTTCTCCTCGATTTCGCCGGCTCTTGCCGGCAAACCCATCATTGCCCTTGCGGGCGCCTTAACGGTGTTTGGGTTCAGAGAGAACGTCTTCACACCGTCTGCGCAGGCGTTGCTTTAACCCTTGTGGCGTCTCCGGCGAACCGGAAACGCCTCGGGGGCCTGCGGTCTTTGACAGCCTTGGCTTCCGCCCAGACTACAAAGTAACCATCGATCAAAGAATCAAATAGCGAGACCGCTCTGATCGATAGTCAGGCCAGGACCCATGGTGGACGAAATGGTGATCTTCTTCAGATACACACCCTTCGACGACGCGGGCTTGGCCTTTTTCAGGTCTGCCACCAGAGCTTCAAGGTTTTCCTTGATGTTCTGGGCAGAGAATTCAACATTGCCCAGCGGGGCATGGATGATGCCGTTCTTGTCGGTACGGTAACGTACCTGACCGGCCTTGGCGTTCTTGACCGCGGTTTCAACATCCGGAGTCACGGTGCCCACCTTCGGGTTCGGCATCAGGCCGCGGGGACCAAGGATCTGGCCCAGCTGACCAACAACACGCATGGCATCCGGAGTGGCGATAACCACGTCGAAATCCATGTTGCCTTTCTTGACTTCTTCAGCCAGGTCTTCCATACCGACAATGTCGGCACCGGCAGCAGTGGCTTTCTCGGCATTCGCACCCTGGGTGAACACGGCAACGCGAACGCTCTTGCCGGTGCCGTGGGGCAGAACAGTGCTGCTGCGAACAACCTGGTCGGATTTCCGCGCATCAACGCCCAGGTTAACGGCTACGTCGACAGACTCCTTGAACTTCACGTTCTGGCCCAGCTCGGCCAGCAGCGCTACAGCCTCGTCAACAGAGTAGGCACGGGTGGAGTCAACTTTTTCACGAATCAGCTTCTGACGCTTGCTCAGCTTTGCCATCTTAGAGGCCCTCCACGTTCAGGCCCATGCTGCGGGCTGTTCCGGCAATGGTACGAACCGCTGCATCCATATCGGCTGCAGTCAGGTCCGGCTCCTTGGTCTTGGCAATTTCTTCGAGCTGCTCACGGGTCACGGTACCGACCTTGTCGGTGTTCGGACGACCGGAACCGCTCTTGATGCCAGCTGCTTTCTTCAGCAGAACCGGAGCAGGCGGAGTCTTGGTAATGAAGGTAAAGCTGCGGTCACTGTAAACAGTAATAACAGTCGGAATCGGCAGACCGGGCTCCATACCCTGGGTCTGGGCGTTGAACGCCTTGCAGAATTCCATGATGTTTACACCACGCTGACCCAGTGCAGGACCAACGGGGGGACTCGGGTTGGCCTGGCCGGCAGCAACCTGAAGCTTGATGTAGGCTTCGATCTTCTTTGCCATGTTAAATCTCCTGTGGGTTCAGACGCCTTTCGGCTCCCCTTATCAGACACAAAAAGCCCGCGTCGCCATAGCGCGCGAGCTTTCAGCTTGACAGCAGCTGATCAGTCTTTTTCGACCTGCCCGAACTCCAGTTCGACCGGAGTGGAACGACCGAAGATCAGAACAGCCACTTTGACTCGACTCTTATCGTAGTCGACTTCTTCCACCACCCCGTTGAAGTCCGCAAAAGGACCTTCAACGACGCGTACAATCTCACCCGGCTCAAACAGGGTCTTGGGCTTGGGCTTGTCGGCGCCGCTTTCAACGCGACGAAGAATGGCCTCTGCTTCACGCTCGGTAATCGGCGCAGGCTTGTCCTTGGTGCCACCAATGAAACCCAGGACCCGCGGGGTATTTTTGACAAGATGCCATGTTGCATCGTCCATTTCCATCTGGACGAGTACGTATCCCGGATAGAATTTCCGCTCGCTCTTGCGCTTTTTGCCATCGCGCATTTCGACGACTTCCTCGGTCGGAACCAGGATCTCGCCAAATTTGTCTTCCATGCCTTCGAGCGCAACACGCTCTTTCAGAGTGCGCATTACGTGCTTTTCAAAGCCAGAATACGCATGAACCACGTACCAGCGCTTAGCCATTGCCCACTCCCGTTTAACCAATAAATCCGGCGACCAGCCAACTGATCAGCGAGTCCATACCCCACAAAATCAGCGCAACAACCAGCACAAAGACCACAACAATCAGCGTGGTCTGGACAAGTTCCGGCCTGGTGGGCCACACAACCTTCCGGATTTCGACCCGAGCCTCTTTAAGCAGCGTTGCAAAACGGCGACCGCGATCGGTCTGCAGGGCAACGAAGGCCGCCACAATACCGAGACCTACGAGAGCCAGCACGCGATACAGAAGAGATTCGGCACTGAAATACTGGTTACCGACGACACCGACGGCAATCAGAACAAAAACAACCAGCCATTTCAGAGCATCGAAACGGCTGGTTGACTGAACGGCTTTTGACTCCATAGGAATCAGCTTATGTATCCGGATGTTAAAAAATGGCAGGCCAGGAGGGAATCGAACCCCCAACCTGCGGTTTTGGAGACCGCTGCTCTGCCAATTGAGCTACTGGCCTGCACCGAAACAACTCAGTGCAACTACAATCGAGTAACCCGAAGGTTACTCGATGATCTTGGAGACCACGCCGGCACCAACGGTACGGCCGCCTTCGCGGATCGCGAAGCGCAGACCATCTTCCATGGCGATCGGAGCGATCAGGGTAACGCTCATCTTCACGTTGTCACCCGGCATAACCATTTCCACGCCTTCCGGCAGTTCACAGGAACCGGTTACGTCGGTGGTACGGAAGTAAAACTGCGGACGGTAGCCCTTGAAGAACGGAGTATGACGGCCGCCTTCTTCTTTGGACAGTACGTACACTTCGCACTCGAACTTGGTGTGCGGAGTGATGGAGCCCGGAACCGCCAGTACCTGACCACGCTCAACGTCGTCACGCTTGGTACCACGCAGCAGAACACCAACGTTCTCACCAGCACGGCCTTCGTCCA
>NZ_FOUR01000001.1 GCF_900114925.1 Marinobacter pelagius
AATCATACAAGAATCCGAAGATTCTCTATTCTTGCTCAAGACAAAACTCAATTTCGACGAGTCACTGTCCTGATATTTCGTGTCCGAAATACCTCGGCCAGCGCCCACACGAATTACTTGGTTAACTTTTTAAAGAGCGTTGAGCGTCTGCTCAATCAAGGCCGCGTATTCTACATCGAATCCCGACCCTGTCAACCGTTAATTTTCAGCGTTTTCAAACTCTCTCAAACCCGCTAAAAACCGTCCGGCTTACTGCTTCAAACGAGGCGCGCATTCTACACTGAACCGCCACCTTGTCAACCGCTTTCTGAAGAAATTTGAAATCGTTTTTCTTCAGCGCTTTCAAGCAGTTACTCCCTCGGGCCGCCCGTGTCTCAGTGGCTTGTCCCTCAGAAGTGGTGCGCATTCTACAGCCCTCAGGAAAACTGTCAACGACGAATCTGAAAAAAATCCAAATTCGCCGCTTCCCTGGTTGCAGCGCAACCAAATCGATCACGCAGTAATCAAAACCCTTGCAATTTTCTTCTTGCCGGCCTGGATGACACAATCATCACCCTCTACAAACATGCGATCGCCCTCGAATTGCTTGCCATCTACATAGACAGCTCCCCGTCCGAGGACGTCCCTGGCGGCCGCACCATTCTTTACCAGGCCAGCCAGACGAAGAACGGCAGCCATCGGGATTTCACCCTGCCCTTCGAGAGACACCTTCACTTCCGGTACATTCTCCGGAATCTCACCAAGCTCGACTCGGTTACCGGCAGACTTGTGCGCCGTTTTCGCGGCCTCCTCACCATGGAAACGGGTGATGATCTCTTCCGCCAGCAATTTCTTGTAGTCCTGCGGATTGGCACCGCCTTCTACAGCCTTGCGGAACTCTCCCACTTCAGCCAGCGGCCGGAAGCTCAGCAACTCAAAGTAACGCCACAACAGCTCATCCGGCATGGAGAGAAGCTTGGTATACATTTCACCAGGCGCATCGTTTACACCGACGTAATTGCCAAGGGACTTGGACATCTTCTGGACACCATCCAGCCCCTCCAGAATCGGCATGGTCAGAATTACCTGAGGCTCCTGACCGTAATGCTTCTGCAGGATCCGCCCCATCAGCAGATTGAACTTCTGATCGGTACCGCCGAGCTCGACATCTGCCTTAAGGGCAACAGAGTCGTACCCCTGAACCAGCGGATACAGGAATTCGTGAATGGCAATGGCCTGCTCAGCGCGGTAACGCTTGGTGAAGTCATCACGTTCCAGCATCCGGGCAACGGTGTACTGACCCGCCAGCTTGATCATGTCGGCAGCGGTCATCTTGCTCATCCAGTCGGAATTGAAAACCACATGGGTCTTCTCGCGATCCAGAATCTTGAATACCTGCTCTTTATAGGAAACAGCATTCTCGCGGACCTGCTCCTCAGTCAGAGGCGGCCGCGTAGCACTTTTACCAGTAGGATCACCAATCATCCCGGTGAAGTCGCCAATCAGGAAAATGATCTCATGCCCGAGATCCTGGAACTGGCGCAACTTGTTAATAAGGACAGTGTGGCCGAGATGAAGGTCCGGTGCCGTGGGATCGAAACCCGCCTTGATACGCAGGGGGCGACCTTGCTTCAGCTTCTCAACGAGCTCCTCTTCCGGAATCAGTTCGTCAACGCCGCGCTTGATGACGGCCAACGCTTCATCTATAGATGCCATGAACTACACGTCCCCGTTAATGTGTTGAAAGATTCAGACCGTTACAGACTTCAACAAAAGAAATCTGCGATTCTGCCGCGCACTTGTTAAAGTAAGGCGGTCAAATATTACACAGCCCTGAGTGAACAGGGCGGCGTATTATAGCAGTGACGTCGCAAGAAATCCGGAGGATGGAGCAGTAACCGTAATGTTCCACGCTGTCCCGCATGCATTTTATACGGTAATCTGTTGGTCTATACTTGAACAACAGCTTTAATTAGGTAGTTCAACCTGCCGGAATACCGATTAAAACGGGTGCGATACGTGCTGAAAAAGTTTCCCAAGACCCATATTACCCTCGCCGCTGCTACAACCGTTGTGGTGACAGCTGCCGTGCTGATGAGTCCGAGCAGCAACGTTGAAGCCAAGCGCATGTCCTATGCACTGGACCTTGAGCAGGGCACAGTATCCGAGGCGGAGAGCAAGCAGACTGATACTGCTGAGCGGGATCAGGCAATTACCTCTGCGCCGGCAAAGCCACAATTGTCCGAAGAGTCCGCGCCAGAAACAACGGAAGAAACCGTTGCCGCCGCGCCGGTGGAACCACAGCTGGACTGGCAGACCTTCAAGATCAAATCCGGCGACACGCTCTCCTCGCTGTTCAAGAAAGCAGGCTTCAACGACGGCATCATGCTTTCCGTCATTCATGGTGAGGGCGAAGCCGACAAGCTGCAGCGCCTGTACGCGGGTGAAACCATCCGCTTTGCCACCGATGAAGAAGGCGCACTGGCGGGTATCGAACTTCAGCGAAACCTGCTTGAGACACTCAAGATCACCCGTAATGAGGAAGGCTTCAGCGGCAAGACCGACATGCGGGAACCCGAGGCTCGTCCGGCTTTTGCTTCCGGGGTGATTGACGGCTCCCTGTATCTGGCCGCTCGCGAGGCCGGCATGAATGACCGCCTGACCATGGAACTGGCTGGCATCTTCGGCTGGGATATCGATTTCGTGTATGACGTTCGTAAGGGCGACCGGTTCGAAGTGGTTTACGAGGAACTCTACGTCGACGGAGAGAAATTCGATACCGGCCGCATCCTCTCCGCACGCTTCGTGAACCGGGGTGAAGAGAATCTGGCCCTGCTGTATACCGACAGCAATGGTGACAGCGACTATTACACCCCTGAGGGCAAGAGCATGCGCAAGGCGTTTCTGCGCACGCCGATCAACGCGCGAGTATCCTCGTCATTCAACTTGCAGCGCCGGCACCCGGTACTGGACGTGGTTCGCCCCCATGAAGGTACCGACTACGCCGCGCCTCCGGGCACACCGATCAAAGCGGCAGGCAACGGCACCGTTCGCTTTGCAGGCTGGAAAGGTGGCTATGGCCGTACGATCATTCTGCAACACGGCAATAACATCACCACCCTTTACGCCCATATGAGAGGCCTGGCGAAGGGCATGAAAAAAGGTGTCAGGGTCAAGCAGGGACAGACCATTGGCTATCTTGGCGCTTCCGGCATGGTTACAGGCCCACACCTGCACTATGAGTTCCGTCTCAATGGCTCGCCGCGTAACTCCCGTACAGTGGATCTCCCGGATGCCAAGCCGGTCCCCGCATCCGAAATGGCCCGGTTCAAGCAGGTCACCGAGCAGCGGGTAGCCCAGTTCGACGTCTTCCGCGATAACTACCAGCAGCTGGCCATGGCACGGGAAGACTGAGACCATGGAAGCCTGGCTCGGACTTATGTCCGGCACCAGCATGGATGGCATAGACGCCGTGCTGGTGTCCTTCCGGGACCGCAGCGTTCAGATTCACGCAACTCACAGTCTCAATTATCCGGACGAGCTTCGCCAACGACTGATCCATGCCAGCCAGAACCAGGCCAGCCCGGATGAAATCGGGGAGCTGAGCACGCTGACCGGCCAGCTTTTCAGCCAGGCCGCCTCCAGAGCAATTTCCTGCTCCGGTCTGGCACCGGATAGGATTCGGGCCATCGGCAGCCACGGCCAGACTATCCGCCACCAGCCTTCCGGCTCAGCCCCTTTCTCCTTCCAGATCGGTAACCCTGCCATCATTGCCGAAGCCACCGGCATCACCACTGTTGGTGATTTTCGCAGCCGGGATATGGCTGCCGGAGGCCAGGGCGCGCCATTGGTACCAGCATTCCACAAGGCCTTCTTCGGATCGGAGTCAGAGAGCCGGTGCATTCTCAACCTTGGCGGCATTGCCAACATCACCTGGATACCTGCCCAGGGCACCGGAGTAGTAACAGGTTTCGACACCGGCCCGGCGAACGCCCTGATGGACGCCTGGTGCCTGGACCAGACCGGTCGCCCCTATGATGCGGATGGACACTGGGCGCTAGAGGGGAACGTGGATCAGGCGCTGCTGGATGACATGCTTTCCGATGCGTACTTCAAACGCACACCGCCCAAGAGCACCGGCAAGGAGAAGTTCAACCTCGGCTGGGTAAAGACCATGATCGCCCGCCATCCGGAGCTCAAGCCAGAGGACATCCAGAGAACCCTGCTGGAACTCACCGCGGTGACTATTGCGGACCAGATGCCGGAAACCGGCGTGGGTACTGTCTATGCCTGCGGTGGCGGTACTCGCAACCCGGAACTGATGCGTACGCTGGCCCGAACACTGGCACCCGCGCGTCTGGCGGAAACGTCTGAACTGGGACTTGATCCCCAGTGGGTGGAACCGGTGGCATTCGCCTGGCTGGCAAAGCAGGCTATGGAGGGAAAACCCGGGAACCTTCCGGAAGTAACCGGTGCAAATGGCCCCCGGGTTCTGGGAGCCATTTACCCGGCCTGAATCAGATCGAAAAGGAGCTGCCGCAACCGCAGGTTGAAGTGGCGTTCGGGTTCTGCACTACAAACTGGGAGCCCTGCAACCCTTCCTGGTACTCGATGGTCGCACCGATCAGATACTGGTAGCTCATCGAATCCACGAGCAGAACAACCCCGTCGCGCTCGATAACTGTGTCGTCCTCTTCCTGACTCTCGTCGAAAGAAAAGCCGTACTGGAATCCGGAACAGCCGCCACCGGTGACAAAGACGCGCAGCTTGAGATCGGGGTTGCCCTCTTCCTCAATCAATTCACGTACCTTGGCAACGGCACTGTCACTGAAAAACAGCGGGGTAGCCATCTGTTGCTGAACTACACTCAAGCTCGCCTCCGGAAACATCGTTTACAAAGTAGCGATTATGGTATTCCTGACTAAAACAATCAACTATTCGGACTTTCCACCATCTTCCAGGACTTCTTCAACCGCGTCATCGGAGCGAATCGCGGCGGCAGAGTGCTGCGGACGATCCTTGGTCAGCAGGCCCACCGGCTCGCGCTGATGAACCAGGTTGCCATTGACCGTAGCGCCCATGGCCATCTCGATCAGGTTGTAATAGACGTTGCCGTTAATGGCTGCCTTTTCCGCCAGCTCAAGGTGGTCGGATGCGTAGACGTCACCATTAACCGTACCATTGATGATGACATGGGGAGCGACGATGTCACCGGTCACCTCGCCAACTTCCGAAATACGCAATACGGCATCACTGCCCTCTTCGGCCACGACCTTGCCCTTGATCCGGCCATCCACATGCAATCCGCCGGAGAATTTCACATCTCCCTCTACCGTGGTCCGTGAGGAAACCAGGGTATCAAAATGGCCAGTCGGCCGGCGTGGCTTTTGCTGCTTTTTCTTACCGAGCATTTCAGTTCTCCGTTAAATCATCCCAGTCAAAGGTTCGTTCTGCCTGCGAGGATTTGCGGCCCTCGGCTTGCGCCACCACCTGGACTTCGACCGGCTCGAAGCCGTCCGGAAGCGCCAGGGTTCCCTCCACATTCTGGAAAAAGCGGAAGCGGAACTTTACGCCAAGATCCTCAATATCCTGAGACAGATCACGCAGGGCAATGACTTCTTTCTCTTCGTCGCGCATGCCGATGACATTGACTGCCACCACGCCGGAAATGTAGTTCTTGTTATTACCAACCTGGGTCAGGACCAGCTTGAAATCCCAGGCCCCAGGCTGGTAGTCCGGGGCCAGGGTCAGGCTGTCGACCTGGAGGCCCTTGCTGGTCTCCGACGGTGCCATGATATTTTTATAGAAAGTCAGATCAGACTTCAGTGATGCGATGCGGGTTTCCAGCTCGACGATGGTCGTTCGTGCCTGTTTGAGGGCCTGGGCATCGATCGCTTTGCCCCGCTCCAGGTTGACCAGCTGCTGGCGCGCCTCCTTGTAGTTGCTTCGGAGATCATCGAGCTCCTCCTCCAGCACCTCGTTGGAAGCCGAGACATCCGAGAACCGGAAACCACCCTGCGCAAGCCCGGCCGCATAGCCGGTAAGCGCAGAGACCACGGTGAACGCCAACAGGATGGCGGTACGGCGAATCCGGTACCCGGGGCGATGGCGGATGACCACATACTCTTCCGCCGGTTTGCGTGGTTCGCTCACGGATCGTCCTTAAGGCAGTAACGCCGGAGCTTCAAGCCCCATGGTTTCCCGGAAGCCGAACATGATGTTCATGTTCTGGACTGCCTGACCGGCTGCCCCCTTGACCAGATTATCAATCACCGAAGAAACGATAACGATGTTGCTGTCTTCCTGGCGGTGCAGGGCCATCCGGCACTGGTTGGCGCCACGGACACTGCGGGTTTCCGGATGGCTGCCAAAGGGCATCACATCAACAAATGGCTCGTTCCGGAAACGCTCCTCGTATAGCGCCTGAAGACGATCGAAACCGGAAGGATCTTTCAGCTCGGCATAAAGTGTCGCCTCGATGCCACGAATCATCGGAATCAGGTGCGGCACGAAGGTCACGCCCACCTGGCTGCCGGCGGCTCCGGTCAGGCCCTGGCGAATTTCCGGAAGGTGACGGTGGCCAGAGGCACCATAGGCCTTGAAACTCTCGCCAATTTCACCGTGCAGCATACCGATCTTGCCCTGGCGCCCCGCGCCACTGGCGCCGGACTTGGCATCGGCGATGAGGCGCGAAGGGTCAACCAGTCCCTGCTCCAGCAGCGGCAGGAACCCCAACTGGACTGCGGTTGGATAACAGCCGGGGTTGGCAACCAGCTGGGCACTGCGGATCTCGTCACGGACCACTTCCGGCAGGCCATAGACAGCCTTTTCCGCCCACTCCGGGGTTTCATGGGGCATGCCATACCACTGGGCCCAGACGTCCAGATCCTTGAGCCGGAAATCCGCAGACAGGTCAACGACGCGCACTCCGGCATCCATCAACTCCGGCACCATACGCATGGCCACACCGTGGGGCGTGGCAAAGAACACCAGGTCACAAGCCTTGAGCACGCTGGCATCAGGCTCGGAAAACTCGAGATCGAAGTGCCCGCGCAGATTGGGGTACATATCCGCGACCGGCATGCCCGCCTCGGAGCGGGAAGTTATGCAGCTGACGGTTACTTCCGGGTGAACCGCGAGGATTCTGAGCAGTTCCACACCGGTGTAGCCGGTGCCACCAACGATGCCTACTTTAATCACCATTTTCTCCAGCGACGTCGAATCAGGAATTGGAAGTTTGGTGGTGTAGTCTACCATGATAAACCAACGACTTATTGCAGCGCAGAGGCCGACCGCTACAATGTTGTCACAAACCCGTTAACGCACTGTCATACCTGAACCGGAATCCCTGCGATCATGCGGAACATCTGGCACCAGATCACCGAAAACCTGATCCCTGTATTCCGCCGCAGGCTTTCGGGTGTCGACGCGCTTCCGCAACTGGCGGTGCTGGGACTGCTCTCTGGCCTGATCACCGGGGGCGTGATCCTGCTGTTCCGACTCGCCATCGAGTGGCCCCTTGAGTACTTCCTGCCGGGGACCGGCTCCGAATCCTTCGAGCAGCTGGATATCCTGACTCGCGGGCTGTTACCGCTCGCCGGTGCCCTCGCTCTTGGACTGATGCTGCACCGACTGGCCATACACGACCGCAAGGTCGGTATTGTCCACGTCATGGAACGCCTGAATTACCACCAGGGTTACATCTCGTTGCGCAGTGCCATCGTCCAGTTTGTCTCCGGCGTCAGCACGGTGGTAACCGGCCAGTCAGCGGGACGGGAAGGGCCGGCCGTGCACCTGGGCGCCGCTTTCTCCAGCCTGATGGGGCAATGGATGCGCCTGCCCAACAACAGCATCCGGACCCTCGTGGCCTGCGGCTGCGCTGCCGCCATCTCCGCCTCGTTCAATACGCCCATTTCCGGCGTGCTCTTTGCCATGGAAGTGGTAATGATGGAATACACCATTGCCGGCTTCACTCCAATCATCCTGGCTGCAGTGAGCGCGGCCATCGTCACCCAGGCAGTCTATGGATCGGAGCCCGCTTTCAGCGTACCGGCGCTGACCATGAACTCGCTGATGGAGATCCCCTGGATCCTCGCCATTGCAGTAATCATCGGTATTGCCGCGGCGCTCTTCATCCAGTTGGTGGATGCCATGGGCCGCCACCACCATCAGCCCGTGCTTCTGCGCATCGGCATCGCCGGCGCCCTGATGGTGCCCTTCGCGGTATTCATCCCCGAGACCATGGGCATCGGCTACGACACGGTGAACGCAACCATCAACGGGAACCTGGGGTTCTGGCTATTGTTATCTGCCGGCGTGGCCAAGCTGGCGATAACCTCCCTGAGCATCGGGCTCGGCATGCCCAGCGGCGTCATCGGCCCGACCCTGTTCATGGGAGCGACTCTGGGTGGAGCCATGGGGCTCGTGGGGGCGCAAATTGCACCAGACATTGCATCTTCCGTGGGCTTCTACGCCATGCTGGGTATGGGGGCGATGATGGGGGCGGTGCTGCAGGCCCCACTGGCCGCGCTGATGGCGGTAATGGAGCTGACCCGCAATCCGAACATCATCCTGCCCGCCATGCTGATCATTACCACGGCCAGCCTGGTGACCAGCGAGGCCTTCGGCAAGAAGTCTCTGTTCCTGACCATCCTCAAGAGCCAGGGCCTGAGTTACCAGAACTCGCCCGTCATCCAGGCACTTCGCCGGGTATCTGTCGGCGCCATCATGGACCGCAACATCCTGCGCACAGAACGGCACCTCACCATTGAGGAAGGCCGCAAGGTCCTCAAGTCCGAGCCCAAGTGGCTGATTGTAGAAGGCAGCAATGGCCCCACTGCCCTGCTCCCGGCGGTGGACCTGGCCCGATACCTGGAAGATACCGAGGAAACTGCGGCCGAAGAGGGGATCGAGATGCCGGAATCCATCGATCTTATGGACATCCCCGCTAACCGTCGGGACGTTGCCCCGGTACAATATCAGGCGACCCTCGAAGAAGCGCTGAACGAATTCGATTCCACCAATGCCGAGGCCCTCTACGTGCAGCGGCACGTCGCGCCCATGATCCAAAGGGTGTACGGCGTGGTATTGAAGTCTGACATCGAAAGCTACTACCAATACCGACGGAGTTGACGGATGCTGTGGGTAAAAGCCTTCCACATAATTGCCATGGTGTGCTGGTTTGCCGGCCTTTTCTATCTGCCGCGACTGTTTGTCTACCATGCTGCCTGTGAGGACCAGCCTGGCCGCGACCGCTTCAAGATTATGGAGCGCAAGCTGTATCGGGGCATCACCACCCCGTCCATGATCGCCACGGTGGCCCTTGGCATCTGGCTGATCAGTTACAATGTCTCCGGTTATTTCAGTCAGGGCTGGCTGCACGCCAAACTGGTGCTGGTCGCCCTGCTGATCATCTACCACTTTTATTGCGGCCATCTGGTCAAGGTGTTCCGGGATGACATGAACCACCGAAGCCATGTGTTCTATCGCTGGTTCAATGAGCTGCCCGTCTTCGTCTTGCTTGCTGTGGTGATACTCGCTGTCGTCAAACCGTTTTAAGGAGCAGAGCCATCAAACGCTATACCCGTCCCCAGGTTCTTGTGCTGTCCGGACTCGACCCCTCCGGTGGCGCTGGCATCCAGGCTGATATCCAGGCCATCACCTCCCTCGGCTGCCACCCCCTGCCGGTACTGACCTGCCTGACGGTTCAGGATACCCGTAACGTCTATGACGCCCAGCCTGTGGACAGCGCCCTGATTCGAAAACAACTGGACTGCATTGCAGCGGATGCCCCCATCCATGCCATCAAGACCGGGGCTCTGGGGAACGCCGGGGTTGTCGATGTCCTGGTGGAGTTCATCAAGTCCCGGCCCGGAATTCCGGTGATTACCGACCCGGTAATCAAAGCCGCCGGCGGTGGCGACCTCGCGGACGAAGCCCTCATCACCGCCATGAAGGAACGCCTGTTCCCCCTGGCCGAGATGATCACACCAAACGGTATTGAACTGGCCATGCTCGGTGGCAGCGAAAAGCCGGAGCAGGCAGCGAAGCACCTGATGGATCAGGGCTGTGAATCGGTGCTGGCCACCGGCGGCCACGGTACCGGCCTGCACATCATCAATACCCTGTATAACCACAACCCGGAGCCCATGCGCTGGGAGATCGAGCGCGTGGGCGGCGAATACCACGGCACCGGCTGTACCCTGGCCGCGGCCATTGCGGCCGGACGGGCATCAGGGCTGTCGGCCCGTGCCGCCATTTCCCAGGCCCAGAATTACGTCAACCGGGCGATTCTCCATGCCCTGGACGTGGGTAAGGGTCAGCCCGTTCCGGACCGGGGCATCCTGTGGGAACGCTAGAAAAAGGTCTCCGTCCCGGCCTGTATGCCATTACCGACAGCAAACTCACCCCGCCTGATCACCTGCGGGCATGCGTGGAAGCCGCACTGCGCGGCGGCGCCGTGCTGGTACAATACCGGGAGAAAGCCGCTCCGTGGCCAGAGCGGCTGGGCCAGACCCGGGACCTTCAAGCCATTTGCAGTAATGCCGGTGTGCCTTTGATCATCAACGATGACCCCCAACTGGCAAAGCGCATCGGCGCCGCCGGCGTCCATCTCGGTCAGGGCGACGGATCGCTGGCGCTGGCCCGCCAACTACTGGGTGAAGATGCGATTATTGGTGTCACCTGTCATGCCAGGCTGGAACTGGCTCACCGTGCACTTGCCGAGGGAGCCGATTACCTGGCGTTTGGACGCTTCTATTCGTCCAGCACCAAGCCAGATGCGCCCGGAGCAGATCCGGCAGTCCTGACCGAAGCAAAACAGCTCGGCAAACCGGTCACAGCCATCGGCGGGGTAACGGCGGACAATGGCGCTCCCCTGATCAAGGCGGGAGCCGACCTGCTGGCCTCGGTCGGTGGCGTCTTCGGAGGCACACCGGAACAGATTGAACAGAAGGCAAGAGCCTTCGGGCGGCTGTTCGCTGCCCATCATCCACTTTTCTCATTATCGGATTAACAGGAGCCGAACCATGACACACTCCGAAACCTTGTTCGAAGAGGCGCAAAAATACATTCCCGGTGGCGTGAATTCGCCGGTACGGGCCTTTCGCGGCGTGGGCGGCACCCCGATTTTCTTCAAGCATGCCGAAGGCGCCTACCTGTTTGACGAAGACGACCGCCGCTACATTGATTACATCGGCTCCTGGGGCCCGATGATCCTCGGCCACTCCGACCCGCGCATCAAGCAGGCCCTGCATACCCAGGTTGACCTTGGCGTTGGCTATGGTGCTCCCACCGCTATCGAGACCGAAATGGCCAAGAAGGTGTGTGAACTGGTGCCCTCCATTGACATGGTGCGCATGGTGAACTCCGGCACCGAAGCCACCATGAGCGCCATTCGCCTGGCAAGAGGCTACACCGGCCGGGACAAGATCGTGAAATTCGAGGGCTGCTACCATGGCCACGTGGATTCACTGCTGGTAAAGGCCGGTTCCGGTGCGCTGACCCTGGGTGTTCCCAACTCTCCGGGCATTCCCGCCAGCCTGGCAGAGCATACCCTGACCCTGACCTATAACGACATCGACGAAGTCCGGGAGACGTTCGAGAAAATGGGGGACCAGATTGCAGCGATCATCGTGGAGCCGGTCGCCGGCAACATGAACTGCATACCACCGGTTCCGGGCTTTCTGGAAGCATTGCGTCAGGTCTGTGACCAGCACGGAACTGTCCTGATCTTTGACGAGGTAATGACCGGATTCCGGGTGTCCCTGGGCGGCGCTCAGGGTTACTACGGTGTCACCCCGGACCTGACTGCCCTGGGCAAGGTGATCGGCGGCGGCCTGCCTGTCGGTGCCTTCGGCGGCAAACGGAAAATCATGGAGCACATCTCACCCCTGGGTCCCGTTTACCAGGCCGGCACCCTCAGCGGCAACCCGCTGGCCATGGCAGCAGGCCTGACCACGCTCAACGCCATTTCCGAGCCCGGCTTCCATGACCGGCTCACGGAGAAGACCAACGCGGTGCGCGATGGCCTGAAACAGGCGGCTGACGAAGCAGGCATTCCGGTGACGGTACAGAGTGCCGGCGCCATGTTCGGCTTCTTCTTTACCGAAGAAGCCTCCATCACCCGCTTCGACCAGGTAATGGCTTGCGACGTCGAGCGTTTCAAGAAGTTCTTCCAGGGCATGCTGAAGGAAGGGGTCTACCTGGCACCCTCGGCCTTTGAGGCAGGCTTCACCAGTGCGGCGTTGTCCGACGAGGACATCGAGCACACGATTGCCGCAGCCCGCAAAGTGATGGCGACGCTGTAATTGCAGAGCTCCGGGTCCGGCCGAAAGGCCGGGCTCAGAGTACGCCTTCCAGCGTCACCATGAATGTGTGGCGCTGGTAACTGTAACTGTCGATCCTGCTGCTGTTATCCCGGAACAGCCATTCTCCCCGCAAAAGCCAGCGCCGGCTCAGGCCATACTCCGCAAACGTACCGGCTTCCCAACGCCGGTCGGTGCGCCGTTCAACCACCAACGTATCGCCTTCCAGCAAACGATGGGGATCCTGGTAACGGCTGTACCTGAATCCCCCCATGGCACCCAGCACGATATCTGGCCGAACGCTGTAACGGGCGCTCGCCTCAACAGCATGATGTTGCGGTGAGACGCTGACAAACTGGCTACCGGAATTGAGATCGCTCCGGTTATTCAGTTCCAGGAGATACTTGCCTTCAAGATTCCACGCCCCGAACCAGCGCCCCGCCCTGGCCCGCAGCCGGTACCACTGGCCATCGTAGGCCTCGAACGAGCTTCCCCCGTCCACTCTGGCAGCAGCCAGGGACATATCGCAGCCATCGATCGGAAGCCCGACCGGGCACTGGGGCCAGGCGATCAGCCCCTCCACGCCATAGCGTGTCTCGAACGCGTCTGGACCGAACCACGATTGGCTCAAGACCATCCCCAGTTGCCGGCTCCGGCCCGCATCCTGTTCTGACCAGGCGAGCTTGCCCTGAAGAAATTTGGTGTTGTAGTCATCGTCATCCGGATAGTCCCGGCCAAAAAAAGCACCTTCCAGGTCCCATCCGGTGTTCCTGTCACCGCGGACACGGACACTACCGGCAACCACTGCATCCAGGAACAGGCCGCCTTCGCGGGTGGTAGCAGTCTCCGGGAGACCGGCAATGTTACTGTCGTAGCCACCCGATGCGGCCAGGTAAAGGCGACGGGGACTCCGGTCGGAAACCGCCACCTGACTGCCCATATCCGAAAGCCTGGTCCGGGCCAGGTCCTGCAGTTTGCCAGGGCCGTCGCTCTCAACGACCGACAGGAAGTAATCCCGGGCGACCGCTTCATCGTTCCGCGCCAGGGCAATCAGGCCAAGGTTATAGCGTGCCAGGATTTCATGGGGAGAGGACAAGAGGCGAGCGAACGACTCTTCTGCGGCATCCAGCTGACCCAGTCGGTAATACACCACGCCGAGATTGTAATGGAGGGTCATGGAATCCAGGCCGCCAGCGCGCGCCGCTTCCAGCCGTTGCCGGGCGGCCTTCAGGTCACCTTGCTGGAAAAGCTCGACACCCTTTCGGAAATCCGCCTGCGCTGGCGCTTCCCCGGAGGTGTCCTGCGCCAGTGACGGCACGGAGACGAGCAGGAGTGAGCAACTCAGCAGCAGCTTACGGGTGAGGCAGGCAGCCAGCAAACAACACCTTCCGTTCTATTCCGGATCAGGGGGATGAATCGGCGGGCTGACGGCAAGCCAGCGTTACCGAACGATAACGCGGCAAGTATAACAGGGAGACTGCAAAATGGCTGCCCGCCAAGGCATGGCGGGCAAGAGAATCAATTGCGCGGTTTGGCTGCTTCGGGCAGATTGTCCCGAACGTCCTGGACCTGTTCAGGCAGCTCAGGCCTGTCCGGCTTTTCCCGGGAAGATTCACGGGCCTTTTCGGCCATTTCCTGGCCGAATTCCCGGCCGTTTTCACGGGCATCCCGGGCCATGTCCATCCCCGGTGCACCCCGACTCTCTCTCGCCTGGTCCGGCTGTTCAATGGACGCGGGTTCTGGCAACTCGATCTCGCGGACAACGGATTCGGTCAGTGCCCGCTCATCGAGCACCATGCGCATGGTGACATCAAGATCCTCACGCGCATGGACCTCGGACGCAAACAGCGTAACCAGCATTGCTACCGGAACATACCATCTCATGATGCCGGCACCTCCTGATTTTCAATCGCACCGGGAATCTCGACCCGGAAACTCTTTTGCTGCTCCCCCGTATTCAGGCGAGCGACCAATTCTCCCCTGCCGGGAAACAACACCCTCAACGGCAGGGAAACCAAATTCTCGCCGGCATCCAGACTGATCTGCCAGCTCAACTCCTGCCGACCGGGCCATGGAGACAGCTCCACGTTCGGTGGCAGCTCAAGGGTCAGGGTGACATTATCCAATGCCCGGCCCGAACGGAATGCCAGCTTTACAGTCTGTTCAACGGGCTCGAAAACCACAGGCTCCGGTGCCTGCTCGCCAGCTAACTGCTGCTGTGGTTCGGGAGAGGCTCCCTTGTTCAGAATCACACCCAGTGAAACCCCCAGCGCCAGCGCCGCCGCGACAGCGCCGCCAAGCACCCGATGGCTCCAGCGCCCCTGCCGGTCCGGTTCTGTTGTTGCCGCTGACAGCACCCGGGACTCAAACCCCCGGGACGGCTCGGGAATGCGCTGGCGAACCTGCAGTTTCTCACCCAGCCGCCGCTCCGCTTCCAATACCCGGCTGCAGGCTGCGCACACTGACAGATGCTCAGCCACCTTCTCCCGGTGCTGGGCTGGCAACTCATTATTCAGGTAAGCAACAAGGCTTACGCGGATTTCCCGACAGGACATAGTTATCACCTCAGTTTTCCACACGCCCGGCGCTTGCTGTTGGTTCCAGCTGTTGCAGTAATTTTTTTCTCAGTGCCGCGCGGACCCGATGCAGGCGGGATTTCACGGTACCCAGGGGGATGTCCAGAATTTCCGCAATCTCATCCTGGCGCCAGCCATCCACATCGTGAAGGAGCAACAATGTACGCTGGTCGGGCTCAAGTGTGGCAATGACCCGGTCCAGCTCCGGGCCCAGTCGTTCCAGCTCCAGCAGAGCCATTGGCCCGGTGTCTTCGGCATCCAGGCTGTCGAGCCAGTCGGCCTGGCTGTCCGCCTCCACCAGTTCGCTCATGGGCCGATCGCCCTGCCGGCCCTTTCGCCGCAACTGGTCGATGAAGTGCCGGTACAGCACCCGGTTCAGCCAGGGGCGCAACTGGTCCACCGCCTCCAGCTCTTCCAGACGGGGATACAGCTTGACCACCACATCCTGGACCAGGTCCTCGGCATCCTGCTGCTGACCCGCCAGCCGGAAGGCAAAACGGTACATGGGCTCAAGATGGGGCTGGATCAGGATCTCGAAACGCCGTTTTTTACCTGGCTTGAAGGAGAGAATCGACAAAACCGTTACTACCCGTGTGGTTCGCAGTTGAAGCGGCAAGTCTATACCAGACCGGCCCGCAGTTGCAGTTACGGAGCGGACCAAGCCGCAAGCCCTTTACTGCCAGATGAGGAAAGGTTAACAAAATTCCCGGAACCCTCACCGGATTCATGTCGTGAATTGAGGGAGATTCAACCAAAACCCACGGAGGTTGTATGAAGCGTTCAATTCAGATTTTTGCCGTATCTGCACTGGCAGCGGGTATTGCCGCTTGTGGTGGTAGCAGTGATGGTGGCTCGTCTACCGGCAGTGTTAGCGTCGGGCTCACGGATGCACCGATTGATAATGCCGATGCCGTAAACATCGAGGTTGAGGCACTGGTACTGCAGGCACCAGACGGAGAGCGTCTCCGGTATGAATTTGACTTCCCACAGCCACTCAACCTTCTCGAACTTCAGGGCGGTGCCGTTGAAGCTCTGATTCAGGATGAAGAAGTTCCGGCTGGCGAATACAACTGGATGCGTCTGGAAGTTGGCACCAACAACACTATTGAAATTGATGGTGCTGTCTACGACCTCACCACCCCCTCAGCTCGCGGTATACAGACCAGCGGCTTCGTGGTTCCTGCCGGTGGAGAAGTGGCGCTGACGATCGACTTTGATGTCCGAAAATCCATCGTTAACCCCCAGAACAACCCGGACGTATATAAGCTCAAGCCTGTAGTTAGACTCGTCGACGATTCAACCGTGGGGACAATCAGCGGGACTGTGACTTCTGAACTGATCACCGAACAGTGCGGTGCTCCCGCGGTTATGGAAGAATCATTCCTTGGCAATGTCTACGTGCATGAAAATCTTGAGGCTGAACCGGATGACATTGGCAGCGCGAATGAGCCACTGGTTGTTGTCCCGGTTACCTACGATGGAACCGGAGGCGAATACACCGCCGCTTTCATACCCGCCGACACGTACAAGGTAAGCTATTCTTGCGGCGATGACTTCGTCGAGACCGCTGATGGGCAACCGGCCAATGACGACCTGACTTTCGTAGGTGCGCAAGAGGTTACGGTCTTTGAGGGCGAGACCTCAACTGCGGACTTTGATACTCAAGTAGCTCAGTAAGGAGCTTCGCCCAATAAGGGAAAGGGCGCGACAGTGATTCGCGCCCTTTCTATTTCTAGAGCGCCGCAGCCCTCGCTTCCGCCTGATCCGCCCCGGCCACATTCCCCCGGGCCCGACGAATATCCGCCAGCAACAACCACCCGGCCCGTTGCAGACGGGCATTGTCACCTGCCAGCGACAACCCCTTCAGAGTGAACTGTTCGGCGCTGCCCAGGTTACCGGCTGCCACGTATGCCTCGGAAAGCTTGAAATAGACCTCCGCCGAACGGGGCGCGATGCGCTGCGCCCGCTCCAGGCGGGAAATGGCTCCGGAGGTATTGCCCTGGGCCAGCAGGTTATCAGCCTCACTGACCAGACTCTGGGCCGCCGGGGAAAGACTCTCTCCCGAGTCCTGGTAGCTGGGTGAGGTGTCGCGGCGTTCCTCAACAACCGCGGGCTCTTCCTCCGGTTGCTCGCTCTTGCGCCATACCGGCTCCTCTTCCGGCTCGCTGGTGGAGGTCCGTGGCGGCTCCGGGGCCCTGGAGGTCTCACCGCCACCAATCGGCACATAGATGGAACCGGGACCACTGGCACAGCCTGCCAAAGCAAGAAAGGCGCCCAGGGCACCGGCACGGGTCAGCACAGATATCTTCATCGGAACAATCCTTCAAACCAGCCTTGAATTCGACGCTGCAGGGTACCAGAACAGGAAACCTCCTGATCGGGCTCACTCCCGGTTATGAATGGTACGAAGCGGGCATTATCGCAGTATTCATCGGTCAATGCCTGCCGTTCGGCATTGACCCAGTGATAGGTTACACCGTCCGGCACCACGGGGGAGAATCCATGCTGGGGTACGCCGGCCATGAACCGCGACCATATCGGCAAAGCCCCGGAGGCACCTGTCAGCACGGTCGGGCCATTATCATCCCGCCCTACCCAGGCAACCGCCAGCAGATCACCACTGAAACCGGCAAACCAGGAATCACGGCCGTCGTCGGTGGTGCCGGTCTTGCCGGCAACCGTCAACTGCTCGGGGATGGTGTAATAGGCCGAACGACCGGTACCCTCCTGCATGACCTCCTGCATGGCATATTGCACCAGGTGTACGGCTGCCGGATCGGCCACCTGATCCACCTCCAAGGGATACCGGTTCAGAGGTTCCCCCTGGGAACCGGTCACCTCGCGAATGGTGCGCAAAGGTGTGTTGAAGCCGGATGTGGCCAGCCCCTGGTACATCTGGGCGACGGTGACCGGCGTCATGGAAACCGAGCCAAGGAGCATGGACGGATAGCGGGAGATGGACGACGTCACGCCGAACGCCTGAAGGGTTTCGGCGACCACATCGACACCGATATCCAGCCCGACCCGAACCGCCGGCAGGTTGTAGGAGTTGGACAGCGCCTCGTGAAGGGGTACCTCACCGCGCTCTTTCTTGTCGTAGTTCCTGGGCTCCCAGCGGCGGCCGTCGTCAAATTCCAACACGAAGGATTTGTCGTTGACTGGCGAAATCAGCGTATAGCGGTCCGGCTGAGCCAGCGCCGAGAGATAGATGAACGGCTTGATCAGGGAACCAATCGGGCGCTCAGCGTCCAGTGCCCGGTTGAAGCCGGCGAATCCGGGATCCTTGCCGCCGACCAGGGCCAATACCTCACCACTGTCCTTGGCGGTAACCACCAGGGCCGCCTCCAGGGCTTCCCGGACCTCACCACTGGCAAGCCGGGGCACGGTCTCTTCCACTGCGTATTCGGCGGCATACTGGATGGCCGGATTAAGGGTGGTGAAAATCCTCAGTCCTTCACTGCGCAGATCTTCCTCCCGGTAATCCCGGGCCAGGTGTCGACGCACCAGATCAATGTAGGCCGGATAACGGTTCTCGGAGTAGGAAGGCCGTTCACTGACCCCCAGGGGCAGCCCCCGGGCCCGGGCCGCCTGGCTCGGATCAATCAGCCCGGCTTCTTCCATCTCGGAGATCACCAGGTTCCGGCGATCGGTGGCCCGGTCGGGATTCCGGCGGGGATTGTAGTAGCTTGGTCCCTTGACCATGCCCACCAGCAGGGCAATCTGGTGAATCTCGAGGTTATTCAGGGATTCACCGAAATAGAACTGACTGGCCAGACCAAAGCCGTTGATGCTGCGGGTGCCCGCCTGGCCGAGGTAAACCTCGTTCAGATAGGTTTCAAGGATGTCGTCTTTCTCGTAATGCCATTCCAGCAGCACCGACATCAGCGCTTCGTTACCCTTGCGCAACAGGGTCTGCTCCCGGGTCAGGAAGAAGTTCTTCACCAACTGCTGGGTCAGCGTGCTCCCCCCCTGGACGATCTCCCCTGCCCGGAGATTCACAAGCATGGCCCGGGCGATGGACAGGGGCGCAATGCCGAAATGGTCATAGAAATTCTGGTCTTCCACCGCCATCAGGGTTGCCGGCAGCAGCTCCGGCACTTTGTCCAGCTCGACCAGGATGCGGTCTTCCTTGTGGGTCGGGTAGATACCACCGATCTGCGCCGGCTCCAGGCGCACGATTGGTGCAGGATCGCCGCTCAGGACCCGGAAATTCTCGACCCGGTCACCGTAAATACCGAAAGCAATCCGGCGGCGCTCCTCCTCGCCGTCCGGGAAGCGGAAGCCCCGGGTGCTGATCACGAAGCGATTGCCATTGCGACTGTAGCTGCCGGCCTTGTTACCGTCTCCCCGACGGAATCCGGACAGCTCCAGTTCCCGTTGCAGGGCGGTCGTACTGACGCTGGCTCCGTCATACAGTTCCAGGGGCCGAGCGTATACCCGGGAGGGAATTTCGAACCGGCGGCCTTCGAAGCGGGAGGTGACGACGGCGTCCAGGTACACCATCCAGCCGGCGAGCAACACCAGGCCGATCAGGGAGGCCCGGAAAAACAGGCGCCAGAACCAGGGCCGGCGGCTGGATTTCGGGGCTTTGCGAGAGGATTTACGGGGAGTCTTTGATTTTGCCATGGCGCGATTATAGCGAAGGGACACCCCGGTAAGGCAGGCCCGCTGTGTGTTATTTCTGTAATCTGCCCGTTATGATAGGGCTTCAAAAATCAATGAGTTCAGGGAATGCGAGGAGAACACCGTGAGCGAGACGTCCGGCAATACGCTGATTCAGGCACTGCAGAATCCGGCGCTGTATGACCACCCTGTCCGGGATTTCCAGGTGATCGAAACTCACATTTCCCAGGTTATCCTGACCGGCGACTACGCCTACAAGATCAAGAAGCCCATGGATTTCGGCTTTCTCGATTTCTCCACCCTGGAACGGCGCAAGCACTTCTGCGAGGAAGAGCTCCGGCTCAACCGTCGCCTGGCCAGCAAACTCTATCTGGACGTACTTCCCATCACCGGCACCCCGGAACAGCCGGTTATCGGCGGTGATGGAGAGCCCTTCGAGTACGCCATCCGGATGCGCCAGTTCTACCAGGACAAGCTCTTTGATCGCCTGCAGGAACGTGACGAGCTGACTCCGGAACTGCTCACCAGCGTGGCCCGGCAAGCGGCTGACTTTCATGAACAGCTACCCCCGGTGGCGGAAGAAAAGCCCCTCGGCACTCCGGAAGCGGTTTACGCCGCCATGCAGGAAAATTTTGACCAGATCCGCCCGCTGATCGACGACAAGGCCCTGCTGGCACAGCTGGACAACCTCGAAGCCTGGACCCAGACCACCTTTGAACGGCACCGGGACCTGATCGCCCGGCGCCGCGACAACGGCTTTGTCCGTGAGTGCCATGGTGACCTCCACCTGGCCAACATCACGGTGTACGAAGGCGAAGTCACCGTGTTTGACTGCATCGAGTTCAACGAACCGTTCCGCTGGATCGACGTCATCAACGACCTGGCGTTCCTGCTGATGGACCTGGAATCCCGCGATGAAGCGGCCCTCGCCAACCGGGTACTGAACACCTACCTGGAGTACCGGGACGACTTCGAGGCCCTGCCACTGCTGCCCCTGTACAAGGCCTATCGCGCCATGGTCCGGGCCAAGATTGCCCTGTTCACCATGGGCAATCCGGACCTGGGTGAGAACGAAAAGGCTGAACTGATGCAGCGCTACCGGGGCTATGCACAGCTGGCCGAGGATTACAGCATCATTCCGAACCCTTACCTGTTGGCCACCACCGGCCTGTCCGCCAGCGGCAAGAGCTGTGTCAGCGCCGCCATGGCCGGGGAACTGGGACTGATCCGGCTGCGTTCCGACGTCGAGCGCAAGCGCCTGCATGGCCTGGGGCCACTGGAGGACAGCAAGTCCGACACCGGTGAAGGTCTCTACACGCCGGAAGCCACAACCCGGACCTACCAGCGCCTGGCCGATCTGTCAGAACATCTGCTGGCCGCGGGCATTCCGGTGGTGGTTGATGCTGCCTGCCTGAAGCAGAGTGAGCGGGACCTGTTTGCCGCTGTAGCCGAAGACCAGGCCGTGCCCTTCGCCCTGTTGCACTGCGAAGCGCCCGAAGACTTGCGCCGGCAGTGGATCCGGAGCCGTTCCGGGGATGCGTCCGAGGCCACCGAGGAACTGCTGGATGCCCAGCAGAACTGGTTCGAGCCACTCACCGCGATGGAGAAGGCACACACCATTCACCTGCACACCGATCAGGAGCACGTGGCTGAGGCGGTGGCAGACCGTATCCGTCAGCATTTCGGGCTGCAGGGCCACTAAGAAGGCAGTGAGATTTTCCATGTCTGAAGGCACCAATCCCTGGCAACCGGTCTGCTCCACCGCAGACCTGCAGCCGGGCCAGTTCATCGAGTTCCGGTTGACCGTCAAGGCCCGGGAACCGGAGGGAATGCCCCTGACCGGCTTCCTGTTTCTCGATGACGGCGAACCGAGGGCCTATCTGAACCAGTGCCCGCACCTTGGCATCGAACTTAACTGGATGCCGGGCCGCTTCATGGATTCGGACAACCTCTTCCTCCAGTGTTCCACCCATGGCGCCCTGTTCAAGACCGGCACCGGCGAGTGCATCGCCGGTCCGTGCCAGGGCGACGCCCTGACCGCGCTGGAGCTGCGGAAACAGGACGGCCAGTGGCAGATCAGGCTCCCAGATTGACCGGGATAGCCTCGGTCAGCGCCAGACTGCCCGAGGGATCACCCTCGCCATTCACCAGCGCGGCACGATAGGCGACCACCTCGACCCCCGCGGCAACCGCCTCCCGGAGCAGCCGGCCATAGGTCGGATCAATGTGGTCGGCCGGCCGCACTTCGTCGATGCCGGTGTGGTTGACCACAAAGAACAGGACCCCGCGCTCGCCCTGCGCCACCTGCCCCATCAGCTCCCGCAAATGCTTCTGGCCACGGGTGGTGACGGCATCCGGGAAATACCCCGCCCCGTCCTCGTCCAGGGTCACGTTCTTCACTTCCACCCAGGCATCGGGCCGACTGTCATGGCCGGACAGGAGCAGATCGATACGGCTTTTCTCCCCGCCATACTTCACTTCCGACCGACATGCGGCATACCCGGCCAGCTCAACCACCACGCCGGCATCAATCCCTTGCCGGGCCTGGGCATTGGGCCTCGCAGTATTCACGCAGGCCAGGACTCCGGGCCGGGTCTCCACCAGCTCCCAGGTATACTTCAGCTTGCGCTTGGGATTGTTGCTCTCGCTGAGCCAGACCCTGGCGTTTTCCGGCTGGCAGCCACGCATTGAACCGGTATTGGGGCAATGGGCCGTCACTTCGGTACCGTCGGGCAGCCGGATGTCCGCAAGGAAGCGCTTGTAGCGGCGAATAAGCCGGCCTTCGACCAAAGGTTCAGAAAACTTCATGTCATCTCCGCAAAAGTCAGTGTCACAAGGCTGGCACCCCCGTAACTAATCTGCTATTTTCCGCAAATTCCCGATTCAGGACGAATGCTTCATCCAGGGTACAATCGCACAGCCTCCGGGCTTGCACGATGGGAAGCAAAGCGTTCTTGTGAAGTACAAACAAGAGGCCGGGTTCAATGGCAAATACTGCAGAACAGTCACGCGAACGTTTTACCAACTTCACCCCCTATGAAATGAAGAAGGGTGAAGAGTACATGAGTGCCGAGATGTTGCAGCACTTCAAGGATCTGCTCCTGCAATGGAAACAGGAGCTGATGGAAGAAGTGGACCGCACCATGCACCACATGCAGGAAGACGCAGCAAATTACGCGGATCCCAGTGATCGCGCAACCCAGGAGGAAGAGTTCAGCCTGGAACTGCGTACCCGTGATCGTGAGCGCAAGCTGATCAAGAAGATCGACCAGACCATCGACCGGATCGACAAGGACGACTACGGCTTCTGCGATCAGTGTGGTGTCGAGATCGGTATCCGCCGCCTTGAGGCTCGCCCCACTGCCACTCTGTGCATCGACTGCAAGACGCTCGCCGAGATCCGTGAGCGCCAGACAGGCATCTGATCCCGAAACCAGCTGTCTGCCGGTAACCGCCAGGCGACCGGCAGACTGACTTTCCCATGGCCAATCCACGCTACCGGGGCCGTTTCGCACCCTCCCCAACGGGCCCACTGCATTTCGGCTCCCTCGTTACCGCTGTCGCCAGCTATGTCGAAGCCCGGGTTCACAGGGGCCAGTGGCTGATTCGCATTGAAGACCTGGATCCGCTCCGGGAACCTCCGGAGGCCACCGGCCAGATTCTCCGAAGCCTGGAAGCCCACGGCCTGTTTCCGGACGAGCCGGTCCGGTTCCAGTCCCGGGGCCACGACGCCTACCACGACGCCATCGACCGGCTGCTGGCCAGCGGACATGCCTATCGCTGCCCATGCTCCCGCAAGGAACTCCAGGCCAATGGCGGCCGGCACCCCCATCACTGTCGGGAAGCGAGGCTCCAGCCGGGCGACCGTCCTTTTGCCGTCCGGTTTGCCCTGCACGATGAGCAATGCCATTGGCAGGATGAGCTGCTTGGCCCGCAACACCAGGTAGTTCAGGCAGAGCTCGACGACCCGGTCATCCTGCGAAAGGAGGGCTTCTACGCCTACCAACTGGCCGTGGTGGTGGATGATATCGATCAGGGGATTACCAACGTGGTCCGGGGCTCGGACCTGCTCGAGATGACTGCCCAGCAACAACAGATCTATCGGGCCCTGGGTGCCGAGCCACCCGGATGGCTGCACATACCGGTGATCCTCAACGAACAGGGACAGAAGCTCAGCAAGCAGACCCACGCGCCCGCCCTTGACGATGACCGGGCCTCCGAGAACCTGTTCCGCGCTCTGGACGCCCTCGGCCAGGAACCACCGGCGTCACTGCAGGCATCAGGCCCGGATGAGATCCTGGCCTGGGCCTGCCAGCACTGGCGCCGGCAGGCAATCGACCTGACAGCCCGCTAACTGGCATGGTATAAAGCCCTTCTTACACTTCAGTGCGGACCTTGAGCCTGATGTACATCTACCGTCTGGTCTTCCTGCTGGTTCTGGCCATATACATTTTCTCTCCCAACATCCTGGATTGGTGGACTGCGCCGGGTAACGTCTGGTACAGCCCCTATGTCATCTGGGCGGGACTGATCGCCATCGGGTTCTGGCTTGAATGGCGACGGGATCCCAATGAGTTTTAGTGCCTCGGGCCTGGTACTGGCCAGCCTGGTTTACCTGCTCCTGCTTTTCGGTGTGGCCTGGATTACCGAACAGGGCATGCTGCCCAAACAATGGGTGCGCCATCCCCTGGTCTACACCCTGAGCCTCGGCGTCTATGCGGGTATCTGGGCGGTCTATGCCGCCATCGGCATGGCCGCCGAAACCGGTTACGGCTTTCTGGCCTATTACCTGGGCATCAGTGGTGCTTTCCTTCTGGCGCCGGTGCTGCTCAATCCGATCATGCGTATCGCCAGGGCCTACCAGCTGACCTCCCTGGCCGATCTCTTTGCCTATCGCTACCGGAGCCAGTGGGCCGGCACTCTGGTGACCCTGTGTTCCGGTGCGGCCATCCTGGCGCTGCTGAGCATGCAGATTCAGGCAGTGGCAGTCTCAGCCAGCATCCTGGCCCCGGACACCTCGCCCAAGGCCATGAGCCTGCTGTTCTGCCTGATCGTGTTGCTGTTTGCCATCCTGTTTGGCGCCCGCCGCAACCAGAACTCGGAAAACCACCAGGGGCTGGTGCTGGCTATTGCCTTCGACTCTCTGGTGAAAGTGGGCGCGCTGTTGACTCTTGGTGCTGTAATCCTGTTCCAGGTCTTTGACGGCATGGAAGGACTGGACCTTTGGCTCGCCATGAACAAAGCCGCCTCCGGAACCATGACCCTGGCCATTGACGACGGCAGCTGGCGCGCCCTGATGCTGATGTCATTCGCCGGCGCCCTCGTATTGCCACACATGTACCACATGACGTTCAGCGAGAATCCATCGCCCAAATCCCTGGCCAAGGCCAGCTGGGGCCTGCCGCTTTACCTCCTGCTCCTGGCCCTGCCGGTGCCCGTGATTCTCTGGGGTGGCCAGGCACTGGATGTGGGCACCGACCCCAATTTCTATGCGCTTGGCGTCGCCCAGGCCCTGGACAGCCCGCTGCTGTCGCTGCTCATGTATATTGCCGGCCTGTCCGCCGCCAGCGGCCTGATGATTGTCAGTACCCTGGCGCTGGCGGGCATGGTCCTCAACCACGTGGTGCTGCCGGTCAAGACCCCCCGGGATCAGGCGGATATCTACCGCTGGCTGCAGTGGGTCAAGCGGCTGCTGATCGCGGTGATCATCTTCTTTGCCCTGCTGTTCCATGAAACCGTGGGCCAGGAGCTGGACCTCGCCATCCTGGGCGCCATTTCGCTGTCCGGGATGCTCCAGCTTTTGCCCGGCGCGCTGGGTGTCATCTACTGGCCGGAGGGTAACCGGCGCGGTCTGATTGCCGGCCTGGTTACCGGGCTCGTGATCTGGCTGGCGACCCTGGTTCTACCCTTCTCCCACACCATCAACCCGTTGGCCTGGTTCAACGTGCCGCTGGTTCCGGATTACAGCAACTGGCACATCTTCACGTTCATCAGCATCACCGCGAATGTTACCGTCTTCGGCCTGTTCTCCATCCTCAGCGCCAGTTCGGCGGAGGAAACCAGTGCCGCCCAGGCCTGTTCCATGGGTGCACTGTCACGGCCCCAACGGCGCGAGCTGCTGGCCAGTTCCTCCACCGAATTCATCCGCCAGCTCGCCGACCCGCTGGGCTACGGCGTGGCCAGACGGGAAGTGGAGCGGGCCCTGGCCCAGCTGAAACTGCCCAATATCGAGTACCGCCCCTACCAGCTTCGACGCTTGCGCGATCAGGTGGAGATCAACCTCTCCGGCCTGCTCGGTCCCTCGGTGGCCCGGGACATGGTGCACCGGCACCTGGGCTTCAAGCCGCTCGCCCGCGGCAACACCGGCCAGGACATCCGCTATGTGGAACGGGCACTCGGGGATTACCAGAACCGGCTGACCGGTCTGGCGGGCGAGCTGGATAACCTGCGCCGGCATTACCGTCAGACCCTGCAGAATCTTCCCATTCCCGCCTGCTCCGTCGGTGAGGACGGCGAGATCCTGATGTGGAACCACGCCATGGAGGAGCTGACCGGCATCACCGCCGACGATGTGGTGGGCGCCCGGCTGATGGCCCTTCCGGAGCACTGGCACCTGTTGCTGGAGGACTTCAACCGCGGCGAGGAACTGCACCGGTACAAACACCGGCTCGACCTGCGCGGCAAGCCGCACTGGCTGAACCTGCACAAGGCGGCACTGAGCGGCCCTGACCACACCGAGGGCGGCAGCATCATCCTGGTGGAAGACCAGACCGAAACCCGGCTGCTCGAGGACGAACTGATGCACAGCGAACGGCTGGCCTCGGTCGGTCGACTGGCCGCCGGGGTCGCCCACGAGATCGGCAACCCGGTCACCGGCATCTCTTCGCTGGCCCAGAACCTGAAACTGGAGACCGACAACCCTGACATTCTGGACACTGCCGACCAGATCCAGCAGCAGACCAGGCGAATTTCTGCCATCCTGCAATCGCTGATGAATTTTGCCCGGACCGGCAACCATGCCCACGCCAACCGTTATGAACCGGTCTCCATCCACCGCTGCGTGGAGGAGTCCGTCAACCTGCTGTCGCTCAGCGACAAGGGCATGGGCATCCGTTATCTCAATGAGGTGCCCGAAGATCTGCTGGTACTCGGGGATGAACAGCGCCTGGTACAGGTGTTCGTCAACCTGTTGGCCAATGCCAGGGATGCATCGCCCGAGGGTGGTACCATCAGGGTCAGTGGAAACAGCGACAGCTACTCCGCTATTATCGAGGTCATCGATGAAGGCTCAGGTATCCCGGAAGACCAGCTCGACCACATTTTCGAGCCCTTTTACACCACCAAGGCCCCCAACAAGGGTACAGGTCTTGGCTTGTCCCTGGTGTACAGCATCGTCGAGGAACACTACGGCAACATCCAGGTCGAGAGCCCGGCGAATACCGAGACCGGCACCGGGACCTGTGTGCGCCTGAGGCTCCCGGCGTACCGGCCCGAAGCCGACGATACCTCTGCCAGCCAGAACGAAAGGTCCTGAAACAGTTATGCCCCGCATTCTGATTGTAGAAGATGAAGACATCATTCGTTCCGCCGTGCGCAAGCTGCTGCAGCATGCCGGCTATGAAGTGGCCGACGCCAGGTCGGTGGAGGAAGCCGAACAGAACCATGAACCGGATCAGTTTGACCTGATCATCTCCGACCTGCGCCTGCCCGGTGCGGCCGGCACCGAACTGATCAACCGTGCGCCCAACACGCCGGTATTGATCATGACCAGCTATGCCAGCCTGCGCTCGGCGGTCGACTCCATGAAAATGGGCGCGGTCGAATACATTGCCAAGCCCTTTGACCACGATGAAATGCTGGCTGCGGTCGAGAACATCCTGGCACGCCAGGGATCAGGCGACACCGACTCCGGGAGCGGTGCGGACTCCGGCAACAGGCCCCAGGAAAGCGATCCGGCCAACATCATGTTTGGCCAGTGCGAGGCCATGCAGAAGGTGTTCACCCTGATCCGCAAGGTGGCACCGACGGAAACCACGGTGCTGATCCAGGGGGAATCGGGAACCGGTAAGGAGCTGGCCGCCCGCGCCCTGCACCTGCTCAGCCCACGGGCATCGAAACCACTGATCTCGGTGAACTGCGCCGCCATTCCCGAGAGCCTGATCGAATCGGAACTGTTCGGCCACGAAAAAGGCGCCTTCACCGGTGCGGTGTCCGCCCGTACCGGTCTGATTGAAGCCGCAGACGGCGGCAGCCTGTTCCTGGACGAGATCGGCGAGCTGCCGGCCGAGGCCCAGGCGCGACTGCTCCGGGTGCTGCAGGAGAGCGAGATCCGCAAGGTCGGTTCCACCCAGAGCCGCAAGGTCAATGTGCGAATGATCGCGGCCACGCACCGGAACCTGAAGGCGATGACCCGCACCGGCGAGTTCCGGGAAGACCTCTATTACCGCCTGAACGTGATGCAGATCCGCATCCCGCCCCTGCGCGAGCGCCAGAGCGATATTCTTGGCCTGGCCGGCAAATTCCTTAAGCGCCAGGGCGAGAAGATGGGCAAGCCAAACCTCAACCTGAGCCCTGAAGCCATGCGAGTCCTGGAGCGGCACCGCTGGCCGGGTAACGTCCGGGAGCTGGAGAACGCCATAGAGCGGGCCACTATCCTGTGTGACGGGGATGTGATCACCCCATCCCTGCTCGATCTGGACAGCGAAGGCGGTGACGAGCACATTCCGGAAACACTGGTGGAGGGTAACAACGAGCAGACGCCTACCCGGGACGCAGACTCCGCCAACGACCTTTCCCTGGAGGATTATTTCCAGCACTTCGTTCTGGAGAACCAGGACCGGATGAGCGAGACCGAACTGGCCCAGAAGCTGGGTATCAGCCGGAAGTCCCTGTGGGAACGGCGACAGCGGCTGGGTATACCGCGCAAAAAAACCAGTAGCTGATCAGGGGGCCAATGGCCCCCTTTTTTGTCGGGCCAGACCAAAGGATGAACGCACACTCAGTTGTTACCCCGTGTTCCCCACGGTAACACTCCCTTCGGAACAACCGTGATCTCAGTAACACTTATCGGGAGTACGGGGTAACACTTATTTCTTCCAAAACCGTAAGGTACTGTTAATCAACAATTTTCAAAAACTGGCACGCACTCTGCAATCTATTAAGCGCACAACAACAAAAACAAGAAGTGGCATACGCAGCGTCAAAACAAATACAAAAAGCTGCAGGAAGACGTTCGGTAACAAAAACAAAAACAGAACGTGAGCGAACTGAGTGTTTTGGGTACTTTGCTTTTTAGTGGTCCCACGGCACGTGTGAGTTGTAGATGTAGAGAAGAATCGCCTTCCAGACGACACTGCATCTGCTAACAGACTCGCCCGATGTCCCTGACCGCTCTGTGTATTCAAAGCTTTCCGTTTGCACTGCTGAGATCCTCCGTATTTGGAGGCACACAGTGGGGTACAAAAACGAAGAAAAATCCCGGCAACAATAAAAACAATGCAGATCGTCAACGCTTTCAGGGCGGATTCGTGAAAACGGATCCGCCTTTTGATTATCTGGCGTGTGCAAATCCTGCCCAAACCGTTAAACTCTCGGTTTTTGCTCACCGCAAATACGGATTTCAATGCCTAAACGACTTGTCGACAGAATAAAATCCTTCATCCCCGGCGGACGGAAAAAGCCTCGCACCTATCAGCGACGGGAGATCCCCCGGGACCAGCACAATGTTTCGCGTTCCGTGATCAGCGAGCCGGCCAAGAAAGTCCTGCATCGGCTGAACAAATCCGGTTACGAGGCTTACCTGGTGGGCGGCGGCGTTCGCGACATCCTGCTCGGCGGCAAACCGAAAGATTTCGACATTGCCACCAACGCCACCCCGGAAGAAGTGCACGACCTGTTCCGTAACTCGCGCCTCATCGGCCGCCGCTTCCGCATTGTCCACGTGGTGTTCGGCCGTGAGATCATTGAAGTCACCACCTTCCGCGGCAATGCCAACGACGCCGATGACGACAGCACCGACGACGATCGCAGGACCAGCGAGCACGGCCTGCTGCTGCGGGACAACGTGTACGGTAGTCAGGAAGAAGACGCGCTGCGCCGGGATTTCACGGTGAACGCCCTGTATTACTGTATCCGCGACTTCACCGTGATCGACTTTGCCAACGGCATCGAGGACCTCCGCAACCGGCAGATCCGCCTGATCGGCGATCCGGAAACCCGGTACCGGGAAGACCCCGTGCGCATGCTCCGGGCCATCCGCTTTGCCGCCAAGCTGGACTTCGAGATCGAACCGGAAACCGAGGCCCCGATCCGCGAACTGGCTCCTCTGCTCAGCCATATCCCGCCGGCCCGGCTATTTGACGAGGTCCTGAAGCTGTTCTCTGCCGGCCATGGCGAGAAAACCTACGACCTGCTCAATGAGTACAACCTGCTGGCACCGCTGTTCCCGGAAACGGTGAAAGCCATCGAGGCCGGCGAGCCGGACGACCTGATCCGCCAGGCCCTGCGCAATACCGACGCGCGGATCGCCCAGGGCAAGTCCGTCACCCCCTATTTCATGTTTGCCGCCATGCTCTGGCCCGCCCTTCAGGCCGAGTGGCGTCGCCGCCAGGATAACGGCGACCCGGTACAGCCGGCGCTCCACGGCGCCATCGGCAAGGTCATCGGCCGCCAGGTCCAGGCCACCTCCATACCCAAACGCTTCTCCGGCCCCATGAAGGAGATATGGGAACTGCAGATGCGCCTGCCACGCCGCCAGGGCAAACGGGCCTTCGGCACCATGGCCCACCCGCGGTTCCGGGCCGCCTACGACTTCCTGCTGGTACGGGAATCGGCCGGCGAGATCGAACCGGGGCTGGGGCAGTGGTGGACCGAGTTCCAGCAGGCGGATGAGCGCGGCCAGGAACGCATGCTGTCCCAACTGGGCAGCGACGCCCCTAAAAAGCGACGCCGTCGTAAGCCGGTGAAACGCCAGGCCGCGCAATGACCACGGATGTATTCGTCGGACTGGGCAGCAATCTCGAGAATCCCGCTGCCCAGCTGGCCCGGGCGGTTGCCGAACTCGCGGCACTGCCACAAACCACACTGGTCGCCCAGTCCCCTTTCTATGCCAGTCGACCAGTCGGCCCCCAGGATCAGCCCGATTTCGTCAACGGTGCGGTTTGGCTCAGAACGGACCTGGCGCCCCATGCCCTGCTGGATCACCTGCAAGCCATCGAGCAGGCACATGGCCGGGAGCGCATGCGCCATTGGGGACCACGCACCCTGGATCTGGATATCCTGCTGTTCGGACAGGAAACCCTTGACGACGAACGCCTCGTGGTGCCCCACCGCGAGCTGGTCAACCGGGATTTTGCCCTCCAGCCGCTGCTGGATCTCAACCCCGACCTGACCCTGCCGGACGGACGCACAGTAGCTGCGCTCAGGCAAAGCTGCCCGGACAACGGCTTGCGCAAGCTGCCGCCAATCCCGCGCGCCCCCTTCTCCCCGAACTGAAACCCGCGCACCCCGACTCCGGCCACCCCGTGATACTATTGCCTCAGGCATACCCCCGGATTACCCTTAGCACCTGAATGCCGCAACCACGGCGCAGTCCACGCCCATCCACCCAAAAGGCTAGGATTCTATGGCTGTTACCATCAATACCCTGAGGGAATACAAGCAGAACGGCGAGGCCTTCTCTGCCCTGACCTCCTACGACGCGACCTTTGCCCAGATCGTCAGCGAAGCCGGCGTTGATGTCATCCTAATCGGCGATTCCCTGGGCATGGTGCTCCAGGGCAATGACAGCACCCTGCCGGTCACCATGGATCAGATGGTGTACCACACCAGCTGCGTAGCCAAAGGCAACCGCGGCTCGCTGATCATGGCCGACATGCCTTTCATGTCCTATGGCACGGTGGAGGCGGCCCTGGAGAATGCCGCTGAGCTGATGCGTGCCGGCGCGCATATGGTCAAACTGGAAGGTACGGACTGGATGAAGGACACCATCAGCGCCCTGAGCGAACGGGGTGTGCCCGTGTGTGCCCACCTGGGCCTGACCCCGCAGTTCGTCAACAAGTTCGGTGGCTACAAGGTCCAGGGCCGGGACGAGAAAGCGGCGGAGATGATGATCGAGCACGCCTGTGAACTCGAGGAAGCCGGCGCCGACATCATACTGCTTGAATGCGTGCCCGCACCGCTGGCGGCCCGCATCACCCAGGCCGTCAAGGCACCGGTGATCGGCATTGGCGCCGGCTCCGACACCGACGGCCAGGTGCTGGTGGTGCACGACATGCTGGGGCTGACGCCCGGCCGTAAGCCGCGGTTTGTGAAGAACTTCCTGGCGGAGACCGACTCCGTTCAGGAGGCGCTTGCAGCCTACGTTCAGCAGGTTCGTGACCGTACTTTCCCGTCCGAGGAGCATACGTTCAAGGCATGAGAACCATCCATTCGCTCAAGGAACTTCGCACCATCCTGCGCGGCTACCGCCGCCAGGATAAGACCATCGGGCTGGTCCCCACCATGGGGAACCTGCATGAGGGCCATATATCCCTGGTGCGCAAAGCGGCCGAGTCCGCGGACGTGGTGGTCACCACCATCTTCGTCAACCCGATGCAGTTCGGAGCCAACGAGGACCTGGACAAATATCCTCGCACCCTCGTCGAAGACCAGGAAAAGCTTGAAGCCGCCGGCAACACCCTGGTGTTCGCACCGCCTGTGGAAGAGATCTACCCCGAGGGCCTGGCCCAGCAGACCAAGGTAATCGTGCCGGAAGTCAGTGACGGCCATTGCGGCGCAAGCCGTCCCGGGCACTTCGAGGGTGTTGCCACCGTGGTCACCATGCTGTTCAACATGGTGCAACCGGACCTCGCGGTCTTTGGCGAGAAGGATTTCCAGCAACTCGCCGTGATCCGCAAGATGACCCGTGACCTGTTCATGCCCGTGGAAATCATCGGTGCGCCGACGATCCGGGAGGACGACGGCCTGGCTAAAAGTTCCCGCAATGGCTATCTCTCGGCAGAGGAACGCAAGATCGCACCGGTCGTGTTCCGGACACTGGAAGCCACCGCGGAAAAACTCGCCGATGGTCGTACTGACTTCCACACGCTGGAAGGGGAAGCTGAGCAGTCACTGAGCGCTGCCGGCCTGCGGCCGGATTATTTCAACATCGTGAACAGCCTGACGCTCAAGCCGGCCTCGCCGGACGACCATGAACTGACCATCCTGGTAGCCGCCTTCCTGGGCACCACCCGGTTGATCGACAACCTGTCGGTGACCCGCTGACTCTCATACAAGGAAAAGGATCCCCTGATGCCCGAACACCCGGCAGTACTGACCTCGAAACCCGAATGGCAGGCACTGAACGAGCGGCGGGACAAGCTGCGAAGCATCACCATGCGCGAACTCTTCACGCAGGATCCGGATAGGGCCAGCCGGTACTTTATCGAAGGTGCCGGCCTGGCCCTGGACTTCTCCAAGAACCTGCTCACGGACGAGACCCTGACCGAACTGATGACCCTGGCCCACAGCTGCCGGCTGGAAGAGCGGCGCGATGAGCTACTCAGCGGCGCCCGGGTGAACGTCACCGAAAACCGGCCAGCCCTGCATACGGCCCTGCGCCACCCGGGGAACGAGTCCATCCTCGTCGATGGCGTGGATGTGGTTGCCGAAGTCCAACAGACCCTGAACCGCATGGAAGCCTTTGTTGATGGTGTTCTGGACACATCCAGAACCGGCTTCAGTGGCAAGGCCTTCACGGATGTGGTCAGCATCGGGATCGGCGGCTCCTATCTCGGCCCCAAGCTGGTGGGCGAATCGCTTCAACCCTTCTGGCAAGGCAGTATACGGTGCCACTACGTGGCCAACATCGATGGCACCGATATCTGCGAAACACTCCGCCAGGTGAATCCGGAAACCACCCTGTTCCTGATCCAGTCCAAGTCTTTCCGCACCCAGGAAACCCTTGAGAACAGCAAGGTGGCGCGGCAGTGGTTCCTCGACAACGGCGGCGATGAAGCCTCTATCGCCCGGCACTTCATGGCGGTAACCGCCAACGTGCCGGCAGCCGAGGACTTCGGGATTGATGCCGACAATGTGTTCCCCATGTGGGACTGGGTCGGCGGCCGCTACTCCCTCTGGTCAGCCATTGGCCTTCCGGTGGCCCTCACCATCGGCATGGAAAACTTCCGGGCCCTGCTGGCTGGCGCCCACGCCATGGACCGCCATTTCGGGGAAGCACCGCTGGAGCGCAACCTGCCGGTGGTCATGGGCCTGCTCAGTGTCTGGTACAACAATTTCTGGGATGCCGAAACCCACGCCATACTGCCCTACGACCATTATCTGCGCAGCCTGCCGGACCACCTGCAGCAGCTGGACATGGAGAGCAACGGCAAGAGCGTGACCGAGTCCGGGCAGCCACTGGATTACCAGACCGGCCCGGTGCTCTGGGGCGGTGTCGGTTCCAACGGCCAGCATGCCTATCACCAGCTGATCCACCAGGGCACGCGACTGATTCCCGCGGACTTCATCATTCCCCTGAAGACCCACAATCCGGTGGCAACCCATCACGCGGACCTGTTTGCCAATTGCCTCAGCCAATCCCGGGCCATGATGGCGGGCAAGACCCTGGCCGAGGCCCGGGCAGAACTGGCGACGGAGGGCCTGGATGAGAAAGCCGTTGAGGCCCTCGCGCCCCACAAGGTGATCCCGGGCAACAAGCCGAGCAATACACTGATCATGGAGAAGGTGGCACCGGAAACGGTGGGGGCCCTGATTGCCCTCTATGAGCACCGGACCTTTGTTCAGGGCGTGATCTGGGATGTGGATTCGTTCGACCAATGGGGTGTGGAGCTGGGCAAGCAGCTGGGCAAGGGCATTCTGCCCAAACTGCTGAGCCAGGACGCCATCAGCACCGCCGGTGACAGCTCCACCGACCAGCTGATCCGGAAATTCCGCTCAGCCAACGGCCTCTGAGATTTTCCGCCCCTGCCATGTGAAGTCTACCGGCCAGAGCTTCTGGCCGGTGTTGTAGGCCTGCCACAGCTCCCGATAACGCTTGCCACAGACCGGATGCACCGCATCCGGGGCGATATCCGCCAGCGGACGCAGCACGAAGGCATTCTTCAGAATCTCGCCACGGGGCAGTTCAACGCCATCAATGGTGCCGGTGCGGTCACCGTAGGTGAGGATATCCAGGTCGAGGGTCCGGGCACTGAACTTCGGCACATCGCGCCGGCGGCCGTTCTCGGCCTCCAGCTGCTTGAAGCGCCGGGACAGCTCACCAACGCTGAGGTCAGTATCCACCCCGACCACCAGATTAAAGAAGGGCGAACCGTCAAAACCGACCGATTCGCTTTCGTAAACCGGGGAAATCTGCAGGTCACCGAACCAGTCCGCCAAGGCGTCCAGGGCTGCAGTCACGTACCGCTCCCGGTCGATGTTGGTGCCGATACTGATGTAGACCCGGGTTGCTGCCGTCATCATTTGCTTCCCCGCTCGATTCGCACACCCACTGACCGGGCCGCGGGTACCGCGCCAGGCTTACGCAGGGTCAGCGTCAGCTGCCCCACCCCGAATTCCTTCATAAGAAGATCCGCCAGCACTTCAGCCGCCCGTTCCAGCAACTGCGGCTTCAACTCCTGCAGGCAGCGGGTCACGCGCTCACTGACCGCGGCATAGTCCAGGGCATCGGCAACATCGTCGGACCGGCCCGGCGCACGGTTATCCCAGGCCATATCGAGATCGACCAGGATCTGCTGGGTGACTTCCCGCTCCCAGTCATAAACGCCGATGACGGTTTCCACCGCCAGACCTTCGATCAGGACACTGTCTGCCAAGGGGATCTCCCGGGGTCTTCCACTCTTTGCTGATTGAAATGCGCACAACCACCGGATACTGTGATCAGGCTGGTCAGTGCCAAACGGGCCGGCATTTTCGCACAGATTGCACCGACTCGTCTCCGCCTCCGGACTGACACCATGGATCTGACCAGCCCCGCCGTCGCCACCGTTGCACTTTGCACCCTTGCCTACCTGTTCGGCTCGGTACTGTTTGCGCTGCCGGTGTGCCGGCTGTGGAAACTGCCCGACCCGAGGGCTCTTGGATCAGGCAATCCCGGCGCCACCAACGTCTATCGTAACGGCGGCTGGGCGCCGGCGCTGGTTACCCTCGCCCTCGATGCCTTCAAGGGCTGGTTGCCGGTGTGGATCGCCCACGTTGCCGGGCTCTCGGTGATGGTGCAGGCGATGGTTGCCCTGTGCGCGGTCACCGGCCACATGATTCCGCTGTTCTATCGATTCAAGGGCGGTAAAGGGGTGGCCACCGCCCTGGGTGCGGGCCTGGCACTGGCGCCGGTCACAACCCTGATCATGGCAGCCATCTGGGCCGGCGTGATGTGGCGCTGGCGCATCTCTGCCCTGGCCTCCCTGGTCGCGATCGCCTTTGGCCCACTGATCAGCGCTCTGATCGAACCGGAAACCCTGCCACTGTTCGGATTACTGACCATCCTGATCGTGGTGCGGCACCGCAACAACCTGATCCGGCTCGCCCAGGGTCGGGAAGCCGGCTTCTGATTGCCTTCTCAGTCCACCAACCCGTTGGCGCGGGCTTCGTTGATGGGTGGCAAGGTATTCATAGGCCACCTGGGCACGGCCACGATACGCTCGCCATCCTGTTGACCCGCCAGCATTCGCTGGGCCCCGGCATAGGCAATCATCGCTCCGTTATCGGTACAGAACTCCGGGCGGGCGTAGAACACGTGGGCCTGGAGTTTCCGGGCCATTTTCTCGAGGCCGGCCCGCAGGCGTTTGTTGGCGCTGACACCTCCAGCGATCACCAGGCGCCTGCAACCGGTCTGCTCCAGCGCCCGGCGGCATTTGATGGTCAGGGTATCCACCACCGCAGCCTCGAACGCCAGGGCGATGTCGGCTTTGACCTGCTCTGAAAATTCCCCGGCATCAATGGCTGCGTTCACCGTATTGAGGGTATAGGTCTTGAGCCCGCTGAAACTGAAATCCAGGCCAGGCCGGTCCGTCATCGGGCGGGGGAAGCGATAACGGTCAGGCACCCCCTTCTCGGCAAGGGCGGCGACACGGGGGCCACCCGGGTAATCCAGGCCCAGCATCTTGGCAGTCTTGTCAAAGGCCTCGCCGGCGGCATCATCCACCGATTCGCCGAGCATCTCGTACTCGCCGATTCCATCAACCCGGACCAGCTGGGTGTGACCACCGGAGACCAGCAACGCCACAAACGGAAACGCCGGCGGGTTATCCTCCAGCATCGGCGCCAGCAGGTGACCCTCCATGTGATGGACGCCCAGTACCGGCACGCCCAGGGCAAACCCCAGGGCGTGGGCCACCGAGCCACCCACCATCAACGCACCCACCAGTCCGGGACCGGCGGTATAGGCAATGCCATCGATATCCTTGCGGGTACAACCGGCTTCCGCGATCACCTGGTCACACAGGGGCAGCAGCTTGCGCACATGGTCCCGTGACGCCAGTTCCGGCACGACACCGCCGTAATCCGCATGCATGTCGATCTGGCTGAACAGGGCATGGGCCAGCAGGCCCCTGTCGGTGTCGAACAGGGCCACGCCGGTTTCGTCACAGGAAGTTTCAATACCGAGAATGAGCATAGAGTCAGGCCCCATCAGGTTGCCGTGAATGAGAACGGAGCGCATTTTAGCAGAAACCCGAAACCGGAAGGCAGTTTCATCGAACAAACATTGACCTTGCTATCATCCAGGCGCTATCATTGCCGCCCTAAATTATGCACTGGTCGAGTTTTAGCCAATCTGACCAGGTATCGAGCCGCACAGGCATCGCCGTGCGGAGCAAATGGAAACCGAATCTATCAGGTAGGTGATTTTCGAATGCCAGCTGTTAAAGTGAAAGAGAATGAACCGTTTGACGTAGCACTGCGTCGCTTCAAGCGTTCCTGCGAAAAGGCCGGTGTACTGTCTGAAGTACGTCGTCGTGAGCACTACGAGAAGCCGACCGCTGTTCGCAAGCGCAAAGCAGCCGCTGCCGTTAAGCGTCATCTCAAGAAGCTTCAGCGGGAACAGCGCAAGTTCGAGCGTCTGTACTAAGCTACAGCCAGACGCCGCTTGACTGCAAAGCACTGATTGCCTGTCAGCAACAGGCTGCACAGAGCGATTCAAAATGCCGCCGAGGCCTGGCTTCGGCGGCATTTTTGGCTATGGCCAACATCTGAAGTACCGGCACTGACGAGCCGGCAGACCTGGAGTCTCCATGAGTGGACTGATCCCTCAACGCTTCGTTGAAGACCTGCTGGACCGCATTGACCTTGCGGAACTGATCGGGTCCCGGATCACCCTCAAGAAAGCCGGCGCCAACTACAAGGCCTGCTGTCCCTTCCACGATGAAAAAACACCGTCCTTCAACGTGCGACCGGACAAGGGCTTCTATCACTGCTTCGGCTGTGGCGCCCATGGCGATGCCATCAGTTTCGTACGGGAATTCGAAGGTCTGGGCTTTACCGAGGCGGTGGAAGAACTCGCCAAGCGGGCTGGACTGGAAGTGCCCTACGACCGGGCGGCGCGCCAGGAAATGCAGCAGGCCCGGACCCTGACCGACGCGCTCGACTTTGCTAACCAGTTCTACCAAAAAGCCCTGCGTAGCCCGGCCGGCAACTATGCCCTGGATTACCTGAAGCAGCGCGGGCTGGACGACGTCATTATCGAGCGGTACCAGCTGGGCTATGCCCCTGGTACCGGGACGGCACTTTACGACGCGGCGGCACAGGACCTGAAAGGCCCCTTGATCGAGACCGGCACGGTATCGGACCGTTACGGGCGCCCGAGAGATCTGTTCCGCAACCGGGTGATGTTCCCGATCCGCAACACCCGGGGCCGGACCGTGGCGTTTGGCGGGCGCACACTGGGGGATGACAAGGCCAAGTACATCAACTCTCCGGAGTCGGATGTTTTCCACAAGAGCCGGGAGATCTACGGGCTGTTCGAGGCCCGACAGGCCATCCGCCAGCTGGACAAGCTTCTGGTTGTGGAAGGCTACATGGACGTCATCGCCCTGGCCCAGTACGGCATCGATTACGCCGTTGCCACCCTTGGCACCGCAACCAACCAGGACAGCCTGCAGGCACTGCTGAAACAGGTGCGGCACGTGGTGTTCTGTTTTGACGGTGATAACGCGGGCTTCCGGGCCGCAGACCGGGCCATGGAGAATGCCCTGGAACTGATGGCGGATGGACTGCATCTGCAGTTCCTGATGCTGCCGGAGGGCGAGGATCCGGACACGCTGATCCGCAAGGAAGGTACCGAAGCGTTCCAGAAACGGATTGACGGCGCCACGCCCCTGTCCCGCTACCTGTTCGATCGGCAGGGCGAGGGGCTGGACCTGCAGCTGCCGGAACACCGAGGGGAGCTCCGGGCACGGGTGGAACCGTTACTGAACAAAATGCCCCGCAGCACCCTCCGGGATGCCATGTGGCATGAAATGCTGCGCCTGTGCGGCGGCCGTAACCAGTGGCAGAACCGCCAGCCGCAGCAGCGGGGCAAATGGCGCAACGGCGAGTTTCGGGACCGCCCGAGCGAAGAGCGGGTGGACGTCAAACTCAACAAGGACAGCACGCTCTGCCTGGCGTTGGTGGAAGCCCCGGAACTGGCCACCGAGGTCAGTGAACTGGCCCGGCAGTCACGGCAGTTTCCCCAGGCCATGGGGATGGCCACCTGGATCCTGGACAAGGGAATCCGGGACCGCCGCAAACTGATCGGCGCACTGGCCCTCGATCAACAGGCCCGGGACCGGTTCTACCATCTGTTTGATGGCATCGAACACATTCCCTCACGGGACAGCACGCTGGCCTCGGCCCGCGAGCTGATCAGTCCGAGCGCGGAAACCTCGCGCCAGCAGAGATTGGCTACACTGCTGAGAAATTTTGCGAACCTCTCTGCCGAGGAACGCAACGAGCTTCGGGAGCTCAGCGGCGGTACTCAGGAATAACCGCACTTGAAACTTAACCGATTGGCCACAATCTAAACAGTCGGTGGCAGAGCAACCACGTGACAGCTATAATGGCTGTTTAACTTTTTTCCTTTTAAAAGCGAGTTCACAGGGTGTCTATGTCAGGCAATTCGCAAAAATCACGTTTGAAAGACCTCATTGCACGAGGCAAGGAACAAGGTTACCTGACTTACGCCGAGGTAAACGACCACCTCCCGGAAGACATCGCCGACCCCGATCAGGTCGAAGACATCATCCGCATGATTAACGACATGGGTATCCAGGTGTGCGAGGAAACTCCCGACGCCGATACCCTGTTGATGACCGAAGGTGATTCCACCGCCGACGAAGCCGCCGCAGCCGAAGCTGCCGCCGCACTCGCCGCCGTGGAAACCGACGCCGGCCGCACCACCGATCCCGTCCGCATGTACATGCGTGAAATGGGCACCGTGGAACTGCTGACCCGCGAAGGCGAGATCGTTATTGCCAAGCGCATCGAAGAAGGTATCCGGGATGTCATGGCCGCAGTGGCCCACTTCCCCGGCACCGCCGGCACAGTCATTCAGGCCTACGACCGCATCATCGAGAACGAAGGCCGTATCAGCGACATCGTTACCGGCTTCCTGGATCCGGATGACGCCGAGCCGTTCATGAGCGAAGAGCCCGCGGCACCGGAGGAAACCAGCACCGAAGACGCCGACTCCGACGACTCCGATGATGACGACAGCTCCAGCGATGACGACAACGACAACGGTCCGGATCCGGAAGAGACCCGCCTGCGTTTCGAGCTGCTGAGGGAAAAGCTGGACGCGGCCAACAAGGCGCTGGAGAAATATGGTCGTTCAGACAAGAAAACCCAGGACGCCCTGAACGAGCTCGGCCAGGTTTTCGCGCCGTTCAAGCTGGCCAACAAGGCCTTCGAGGAACTGGTTAACGTTGTTCGCTCCACCAACGATCTGGTGCGTGAGAACGAGCGCGCCATCATGCAGATCTGTGTGCGCGACTGCAAAATGCCGCGCAAGGACTTCATCAAGTCCTTCCCCGGTAACGAGGTCAACCTGGAGTGGGCGGACAAGATCGCCAAGAGCAAGAAGCCTTACGCTGCCGCCATCGGCGAGCGCCTGGACGAGATCGTTCGGCTGCAGAAGCGCATCCATAACGTCCAGACCGAAGTGGACCTGGACGTGGCCGACATCAAGGAAATCAACCGCCGCGTTTCCATCGGTGAAGCCAAGGCTCGTCGGGCCAAGAAGGAAATGGTCGAGGCCAACCTGCGTCTGGTTATCTCCATCGCCAAGAAGTACACCAACCGCGGCCTGCAGTTCCTGGACCTGATCCAGGAAGGCAACATCGGTCTGATGAAGGCGGTGGACAAGTTCGAGTACCGTCGTGGCTACAAGTTCTCCACCTATGCCACCTGGTGGATCCGGCAGGCCATCACCCGCTCCATCGCGGACCAGGCCCGCACCATCCGGATCCCGGTGCACATGATCGAGACCATCAACAAGCTCAACCGCATCTCGCGGCAGATGCTGCAGGAGATGGGCCGCGAGCCGACTCCGGAAGAGCTGGGCGAGCGCATGGACATGCCGGAAGACAAGATCCGCAAGGTCCTGAAGATCGCCAAGGAACCGATCTCCATGGAAACCCCGATCGGCGACGACGAAGACAGCCATCTGGGCGACTTCATCGAGGACATCCAGGCCCTCTCCCCGGTGGATTCCGCCACCGCAGAAGGCCTGCGGGAAGCCACCCGCTCCGTGCTGGCCGGCCTCACCGCCCGGGAGTCCAAGGTACTGCGGATGCGCTTCGGTATCGAGATGAATACCGACCACACGCTGGAAGAAGTCGGAAAGCAGTTCGACGTCACCCGTGAGCGGATCCGTCAGATCGAAGCCAAGGCCCTGCGCAAACTGCGCCACCCGTCACGCTCCGATCACCTGCGCGGCTTTATTGACGACCAGGGTAACGGTTAAGCTCCACAACAGTAGCGGGCGCCACACCTCACCGGTATAATGGCGCCCGCTCTGTTTCCCCATCCGGAAACATCTCTCCAGAATGCATTTCTGCACGGGCCTATAGCTCAGTTGGTTAGAGCAGGGGACTCATAATCCCTTGGTCGCTGGTTCGAGTCCAGCTGGGCCCACCACTCCTTTCAGTCGCGCTGGACCTCATCGGACTATTCCAGCCAGAAATCGCAGATTTCTGTCGCTTCGCAGGGCGAAAGCCATGCTTCCGCTTTATCCTGCTTCGCCCAACTGGGCCCACCACCTCCCTACCGCAATACAATTCTCGCCTGAACTTGTGCAATACCTATCATTATCGACTAATTTTAAAGTGACCGGAGCACATCGCCGACCGACGGCCGACGACACGCAGGAATTACCGGCCAAGGCTCACTCGGCATTATGTCGAGCCTGACAAGAACCAGTCCCCAGAGCCAGGAAATTGGATCGTTGATCGTAATTCCCCGAGGGAACAGATGAAGTCGTCAAAGACCCATGGAGAGGCATCATGAGGAGCATTCTCGGCACCTTTCGCACGTTGTTAACCCTTCTTCTCTTTGTTTTTGTTCTTAGTGCCTGTGGTGGGGGTGGAAGCGGGGGTCAATCCGTGACCATCGAATCCGCAGAAGATATATCCCTTGCCATAGCCCCGGATAACCTGGACCTGGCGCTTAACCAGAGTGCTACGGTGAAAGCTATTGCAACGTTGGTGACTCACGGAGCGACAGCGGATGTATCGGGCAAGGCAAACTGGAGTTCGGAAAATATCTCAATCGCTTCCATTACGAGATCCGGCAATACAGTAACAGTGGTACCTCAAAGTCAGGGTTCAACCACAATTACTGCTGAACTCGATGGTATTTCAGCGACTGCCACCGTAACCATTGGCAACCCCTTGATCAAAATCGTCACCGATCCCCCCAGTGCGAGCATTAATGATGGCTCACTGGCAGAGATCACAGCAACAGGCACCTTTAATGACGGCAGCATACGGGACATAACAGAAGACGTAACCTGGATCTCAAGCACCGAAACGGTGGCGACTGTTGACAGGGGGATAGTGTCAGCGCTCGAACCAGGCGATGTAACCATATCCGCAGTTGCTGGGCCGGTATCAGGTAACACGCAGGTTACGATAGCTGCCGCACCAGACGCTCCGGGGAGAATGGAAATTGGGATTACGCCCAATGCTATTTTGGAGGATGAGGCGGTCGGCGCCTCGGTTTCTGCTACGGTATTTGCCAATGATGAGGACAATGGGATTCTGAGTTCTACCAATGTGCTTTTCGCAGAGCAAACAGGGTCTGTGACCTTTACACAGGATGAAATTACGATCGATAACGATAACCCGCGAGCTGAAACCGAAGCCAAATCCACTCTAGTCGGCAAGTACATCATTTCTGCGGTCGTACCCGACACGACTGCCAGGGCTCAAGGTACTTTGAATGTGGTATCGAGCTTTTCCGAGGTCGTCATCATTGATTCATTCACTGCAGAAATTCTTACTAAAGAAGAAACGTTGTCTGACATAGAAGCCGGGAGCAAATTCACTGCAGTAATCCTCAATACCAGCAATCGCAGCTTTAACCTCCTAAGGGCAGAGCTGGTTAATGGCCAAAACGTTCTAGACACAGCCGACCTTTCCGGAACCACATTGGGTGAGGGGGATTCAACCAAGGTAGATGCTGTTCTGGATGATTCAATTCAGGATGAGGGTGTGAGACTGGTTTTTCACCTTAGCGACCCAGTTACAACACGCCAATTTACAGTCGATAAGCAGTTCACTTCACCTTGAGTGAGCTGATTGAAGAAGTGTTCCCCAAGGAGCTGTCAATTTATCTGACACTAAAAAGCCCGCTGCGATCAACGCAGCGGGCTTTCTCTATTTTACCTTTCCTATCTACTTATCTGACGGTCAGCTGGCTTTAACTCTACGAATTGCTAAAGCGAGAAGGCCTAAGCCAAGCAGTCCAAGTGTTCCTGGCTCAGGCACGGGTACTGTTGGAGTGCTACTATAGGATTTGTCGCTGGCATTACAACTATCTACGTCGTCAGGAAGGAGATCGTCTCCCGAGCACAAAGTTAATGAGCGTACAGCAACTAGACCGAAATCACTCAAGCCTAACTCGAAGTCAGAGGTGCTCCAACTGAACGTTTGTTGTAAATCAGAGCCCCCCGTATCTCCCAAGCGAAAGACCAGTTCCCACAGCCCATTGGGGTCTTCAGGGTCAGGAACAGCGTCTCCGCTGATATTACAACCTGGTCCGCAATCTATAGATGAAGTGTTGGTAGCGTATAGTTCGACACCACCTGAATCTTGCAGCAAATCTGCATCTCCGACAGTGTTATTCCCAAGATCAATGAAAAGGCCGAGAGGGTCGGCATTCCATGGATCAACGGTCAGATCGTAATTAAAACGCCCGCCAACTTCATCATGCTCTACGGTAAAGATGTAGTTACCAACGGCTCCGTCATCCGGTAGCCACGTATCATAGGTAATCATCCCTGCCTGAGCCGAACCGGCACCTGCCAGGCATCCGGCAGCAAGCAGCGATGACAAGAACCTTCCTTTGAATTTCATATTACTTCCCTCCGTTGTACGACATGCAATTCCGGTAGAGGCATCAATCCCTCAACCATTCAGAACTGCACAGCCACTTTACTCTTCACATGCGTAGCAAGCGGCGAGCCAACATGGAAAAAGACATATTTTCCAATCGGTTATTCATTCAAAGAAAAATCTTTCCTGTAGAGATAGTAAAATTTTTCGACATTGCATCACGCAGACTCACATTCCGTGACAATTGAAGATTTCACAATCGGCCAAACACTGGTAAGAGCTTGTAGTGGCGGCAATTTTACGCCCTCCAAGCATATACGTGGTTCTACAGACAATGATCTGTGTCAAAAAAGCCAAAGTCCCGAAAAGACAAGCCACATACACTGCAACCCTGAACCAACGTGGCGCCACCTTCAGGAAGCACCGGCGCACGGACAAAAACAACGAGATAACGGAGTGTATCAATGGTAACCACCCCCCGGTTTTCAGTACGGGCCATGTCCCTTGCAGTTGCTGCGGTTTCCGCAGGTGTTTCATTGTCCGCCACTGCCAGCATGGGCAACCTCGGCACCACCTACGGTGTAATGCCGGTTGACGTTGCCACCGCCCAGTCCCTGTCGATGTTCAACGATCAGGTATCCGCCACCTACTACAACCCGGCGTACCTGACCAAGGACACTCGCGGCGAACTGACCGCAGGTATTCTGCACGCAGAACAGGAGCTGCGTTCAGCCAACCCCAACGCAGACGGCGACGTGCTCTCCAACTCCCCGAGCCAGCATGTGCTGATCGGCATGAAGACGAACCTGGGCTCCCTGACCCGCTTTGATCATCCGATCTATCTCGGTTTCATTGCCGGCGTGGAGAAGTACGGCAAGGAAATGCTCGCGTTCAGCTCTGAAACCACCGAGACCGGCCAGTTTCTCCAGTACGGCAAGGAGCCACTGTTCCTGAATATCGGCGGCGCCACACCAATCTGGCGCGGTATCTCGGCCGGGGCATCGGTTCGGGTGACCCTGGATGCGACTGCCAACCTGGATGCCGTCTCCACCCTCGGTGGCGAGACCAGCCGGGAGCGGCTGTCGGTCAACGCCGAGCCGGCGATGAAGACCATTCTGGGCACCAGCATCGACCTGGGCAGCACCTTCTGCCCGGAGAGCGACTGCTTCCTGGATGGCTGGGAATCCGCGCTCATCTACCGGACCAAGTCCTCTGCCTCGACCACCATTGATTCAAACATCATCGTCACCCAGACCATTCCGGAGCCAGGCCTGAGCCTTGCGGTTTCTACAATCGATTCCTTCCAACCGGAAACCTTCGGTATCGGCACCCAGTACCAGGGCGAGAACTGGCGCATCGGTGGCAGCATCGAGCAGCAGAACTGGTCGGAACTGGCAGATGAATTTGCCGCCGACAGCATCAAGGACCAGGGCTCCGTGACAGCGGCCAGCCGGATCGAGTTTGACGACATTCTGATTCCCCGTATCGGCGGCGAGTATCAGCTCAACAAGAACTTCGCCCTGCGTGGCGGGGTCGCCTATGAGGAGTCCCCCCTCAAATCCACCCGAAACCCCGAGATCAACTACCTCGACACCGACAAGATCGTGATTGGCCTCGGCGTCAGCGCCACCTACGACCGCACCCGTCTACTGGCCTACCCCGTGCGGCTGGACCTGGGCTACCAGTACCAGCAGCTGCAGGAGCGTGACTTCACCCTGGTGGATTACGACGGCAACGAGACTGACGTGACCGCCGATGGCGATGTCCACGTGGTCAGCGGTTCCATCACCCTGAAGTTCTGAGGAGAGGATCAGCCATGAAGTACAACAAGACACTGGCACTCGTCCCCGCCATTCTGCTGGCTGCCTGTGGGGGTGAGGAGCAGGCGATGAAACCAACCACCACTCCCGGATCCATGGTGTACTCCTACCCCATGGATGGCCAGAAGTCGGTTAGCCCGAAAACCGATCTGGTACTGCGCTTCTCTCATGCGGTCACCGATGGAACTGACGATCTTGCCAGCAAGATCAAACTGACCTCCGGGGAGACGGAGATCCCAGTTTCCGTAGAAATGATCGATGGCGGGAAAAGCCTGAAACTGGTCATCGACGGTGAGTTACCGGCAGGAGCGCCCTACTCTGTCAGCTTCAGTGAGCCCCTCGGTGCCGAAGGCGGGCGTTCCATATCAACGCCTAATGCCGTCGGCGAACCCGGCATCCAGTTCGACACCCGCGGGTCCTTCTCCGGTATCGCGGATCTGGCCAACACATCCGGTCAGTTTGACGTAGCCTGGCAGGTGCCAGCCAAAGGCAGCCCGTTCCAGGCCATGAACTTCTCCACCTTTCGCCTGACAATGACACAGCCGGTTCATCCGGACTGGAAGGCCCTTGGGGGCACTATCGAATTGCTTGATCCGGAAGGGCAAGCTGTACCGGCAACGGTTCTGGTAAAAGGCAACCGGATCACGGTTGACCCATGCGTCACCGATGATCCCCTCGAATGCGGCGGCAAGCAGGACATCCTGGAAAGCGATCAGACTTACACGTTGAAGCTTGAGAACCTTGCCAGCCTGACCAACGGACCCGAGGGAGAGCGTTTCAGCAATGAATTCACGTTCACACCCCGGGATACCGGACCAACCGTGGTGCTGCAGCAGAGCGCCATTGACTCCGGTCTGGCAGCCGGCCTGGATGAAGACAACGCGATCAAGTCGGTCCTGAACGGCCAGCCCATCAATGGCGTCACCCTGAACTCGGTACTGCAGGGCACTGCCGGCCCATCCCAGCAAACCGGCGACCTGTTTGCCGAACTCGCCTATGCGCCATCCTTTGAGGCGGATGAGGCCTTACCGCTGCGAATTGCCAAGGGTAGCGTGCTGAAGAGCACCAGTCTGGATGTGCTCGTGGGCGGCAAGGTGCCAGTACTGGACGCAGCCACGGGGCAGCTTCAGACCACCGGCGACATCAAGGTCACCATGATATCGGATGCCAGCGGCTATATGAGCCCCAATCCGTACACCGATGACCTGAACGCACCCCGTCATATCACTCTGTTCATGGATGTATCCATGAACACGGATGAAGCACAACCGAACGCGTCTTTGTCACAGGACCTGATGGGCGTTGAATTGCGTGGCATCGCAATGGTCGAGAATGGTGTGCTGACGATTGATGCCATCGGCATGGTCGAGCCTAACCTGCTCGGGCAGGAATATACTGACTCCACCATCGCGTTCCACCTCGAAGCCGCAACAGATGTTGATTCGGTACTCGACGCCGAGGCGCTCCGTGAGCTGGACAGCACACCACCCCAACTGGTCAGCTGGATGCCGGGACCGGATGATGCCATTCCAGAAACCCGTCAGTCCATGCAGCGCCCGGGGGATCCGGTGATTCTGTTCTTTGATGAGCCAATATCCGAGGAAAGTCTGACACATGGCCTTGTGGTTACTGGGGAGGGCAACCCATTGACGATTGCCGACGGCACACTTGAAGCGTATGTCGATGGAACCGCAGTCGTAGCAAACCCTGTTGGAGGACTCAAGCACGGAGTTCAGTACACAATCAGTGCTAGTGGATTGACTGATATGGCTGGCAATCCTGCTTCAGCTGAGGGCTTGCAATTTACACTCGAACGGACCACTTCAAACGAAACTGTAGTCGAGCAGCGCCCCCCTCTGGCACTTACGACTTACCCTGGCTTCCCCTGTGAAACAGACTTCACACGGATGAATCTGCCCGAAGGAGCTCTGGGGGAGTGCTACTCCATCAAGGAGCCGGGGCACAACAAAAGCAGTGCCCGTCTTGAGGTAGACCTTCTTCCCGTCAGCTCCATGCCTGCTGACCGGCCTATTACTGTGGTTTTTTCTCAGTCAATGGATCCCGAATCGATCCGACTGGGAAAGGACGGCACATTCCTAGTAGAGAAAGTGACGGTTAACCCTGAAACCGGCAAGCCGAATGAAACTGAGATCGGCAGTGGCGAAATCGTTGATGGCCGCCTCGAATTTAACAATCAACGAATCCGTTTCTTCCCGAACAGCCCCTGGGAGCCAGGCGAGTTCTATCGCTACACCATGCGATCCATGGAAGACGATGTACCCAGTACCTGCACCCTGGATACACCGACTTCCGTGTGTGGCATTAACCAGCTCGCATTGAAGACCGATATCCTCGAGGGGCTGGACGACGGTGGTGGTGCCAATGGGGCCGATGATCTAACCATCTATTTCGAAGGTACGGAGAAGCTGGAAACCGTATTCACTCCACTTCGGAATTTCCCGGTGCGTGATACCAATTCGAACTTCCTGATTGACTGCGATGCAACCGACTGTCTCGAGCCCTTCGAAACGGCTCATACCGTCGGAAATGACATTGATGGATGGGAGCCCGGCGCGAACTCAACCAAACTCGCTGTCATCGGTGGAAGTGCCACGGTAACGCTCTTTGAGACTCCCATTGGAGGTCTTCCAGGGGGCGAATCCCTCGCTGAAGTCGGTTGTGAGGCTACGGAGAACAGCGACTGTCCAAGAAACAAATTCATCTACCAAACATACGCTTTGAACACGGAAGTTGTAGGACCGGGCACTTACGATCCAACTCCGGAAAAACCCAACAATGGCGATGACCTCGAGGGCATACTTGTTGATCTCTATCCAACGCTGCTGACCACGACTTCAATCAGTGTCTGGACAAACGTCTTTGGATTGATGCAGGAAGAATCCATAACTAATACCCAGATTCTCAGAATGCGCTATGCCAAAGATGATCCTTCATGCACACAAGACTGCGCACGTAATCAACTCATCCCTGGCGTAATCACTGAAGGGGACGAAGGACAGCCAGTTTTTGTGACTTCGGCAGATCTGTTGATCGATGCTCCCGATATGGAAATTCCTCTGGGAGGAACTCACGACCTGTACGGACGTCCCTTCACCTTGAAATTGGAAGGCAACGTTACGTTCTTTGATGACGGCCGCATGCAGGTTGAACAAAGAAACGTCAATCGGGTTGGTGGCGACAACGAATTGCTTGTTACCGCTGATGCTCTTGGACTGCCAGGTCTGGGCTTGGCAACCATCAGGCTGCCACTCGAAATTCCGGTTGGCGGCACGTACCTCAATTTCATTTCCAACCCGGTAAAAGAAATTCCAGCCCAGCAATAACCTCAGATGTCTCCGCTTCAGGCCAGTCTACGGACTGGCCTTTTTTATGCCCTTGTCCCCTCCTGACTTTTCCCCTCCCCCGCCAAACCTGATAATCTGGTTGCACAACGAAACCTGCTGCCAGAACAATAATTCCCGGGAGATTCCATGGACAACGGTACTCACTACCGCACCTGCCACCTTTGCGAAGCCATGTGCGGCGTTGCCATCGAGGTGAAGGACGGCCACATTGCTTCCATCAAGGGTGATGACAACGATCCCCTGAGCAAGGGCCATATCTGCCCAAAAGCCGTTGCCTTGCAGGATCTCCATGAGGACCCGGAGCGGCTGCGCCAGCCCATGCGCAAGACCGCGAGCGGCTGGCAGAAGATCGGGTGGGATGAGGCATTCGACCTGGTCGCCCGGCGCCTGCATCAGACCCGCAAGGAGTATGGACGCAACAGCATCGGGGTCTACCTGGGCAATCCCAACGTCCATAATCATGGGTCGCTGGTGGCGACCATGCCGTTCCTGCGCGCCATTGGGAGCCAGAACCGGTTTTCCGCCACGTCCAATGACCAGCTGCCCCACATGCTGGCCAGCCTGGAGATGTTCGGGCACCAGATCCTGTTCCCCATTCCCGATATCGACAACACCGACCTGTTCATCTGTATCGGCGCCAATCCCATGGCCTCCAATGGCAGCCTGATGACAGTGCCCGATGTGCGGGGCCGGCTGAAGGCCCTGAAACAGCGCGGTGGCAAGCTGGTGGTGATCGACCCCCGGCGCACGGAAACCGCGAAGCTGGCCGATGAGTTCCACTTCATCCGACCGGGCAACGATGCCCTGCTGCTGATGGCCATGGTGAACACCCTGTTCGAGGAGAATCTGGTGGATCCGGGCCCCGCGGAGCGTCTGGTCAAGGATCTGGAGTTGCTGCAACTGGCTGCCGTTCCCTACACACCGGAAGCGGTGAGCGGCCACACGGGCATCGAAGCCGAGACGATCCGTGACCTGGCCCGCCAACTCGCCTCTACCCGCAAGGCCGCCCTGTATTCGAGGATGGGCACCAGCACCCAGGCCTTCGGTGGCCTCGCCACTTGGCTCGCCTATTGCCTGAATATCCTGACCGGAAAGCTGGACACGGTGGGCGGAGTCCTGTTCACCCAGCCGGCCATCGATCTGGTGGCGCTGGGAGCCATGAGTGGCCAGAACGGGCATTTCGACAAGCGCCGCAGCCGGGTCCGCGACCTTCCCGAATTTGCCGGTGAATACCCCGCCAGCACCATGGCGGACGAAATCCTCACACCGGGCGACGGGCAGATCCGGGCCTTTGTGACGGTGGCCGGCAATCCGGTGCTGTCCAGCCCCAATGGTCGACGGCTCGAGCAGGCGTTCGAAAAGCTCGATTTCATGGTCTCGGTGGACTATTACCTGAACGAAACCACCCGCCATGCCGATGTCATCCTGCCGCCCACCGCCGCGCTGGAGCGCAGTCATTACGACCTGATCTTCAGCATGTTTGCGGTGCGCAATTACGCCAAATACAGCGAGGCCCTGTTCGAGCCCCGGGAGGATGCGAAGCACGACTGGCAGATTCTCCTGGAACTGGCCCACCGTCTGGAGCAGCAGCGCAAGGGCGGCCGGTTGCCCTTGCGATCGGAACTGGGCTGGCGCGCGTTCAAGCAGATCGGCCCGGACCCGATCCTGGATCTGCTGCTGCGCTCCGGTCCCTATGGCGCCGATACCGGTCCGGCCAGGAAGCTCCTCCAGCCTGCCGTTGATCTGGTGATGGATATTCTGCCCGAGCGACATCCGCTGCGGGGTCTGGCGCGGTTGAGTCCGGTTAACCGTCAGTGGAATGCCCTGCCCAAGGGCCTCTCCCTCTCGGCACTTCGGGACAACCCCCATGGCGTGGATCTCGGTCCGCTCCAGCCATCCCTGCCGGACCGGCTGTTCACCCGGGATGGACTCATCCACCTTGCGCCCCGGCGTTACCTGCGGGATCTCGGCCGCCTTCACAAGCACCTGGTGTCCGAGCCGGATGACCAGCTATGCCTGATCGGTCGCCGGCACGTGCGCAGCAACAACTCCTGGATGCACAACAGCCGCCGGCTGGTCAAAGGCAAGGATCGTTGCACACTGATGCTGCACCCGGATGATGCCGAACGCTTGGGCCTTGCGGGCGGGGAATCTGCCGAGGTCCAGGGCGCCGGTGAGGCCATCGTGCTGCCGGTGGAGATTACCCCGGACATCATGCCGGGAGTGGCGTCCATGCCCCATGGCTGGGGCCATGACCGTCAGGGCACCGGGCTCTCGGTGGCAAGCGCCCATGCCGGCGCATCGATCAATGATGTGCTGGAGGACAACCAGATAGACCAGTTGTCCGGAACTTCCGTATTGAATGGCCAGTCAGTAACTGTCAGAGTCTGGCGTTCCGGAAAGCAACGCCATTCCGCCTGATCGAGAAAGGAGATGTCATGCCCCTCTGGCTGCAGTGGACCCTGATAGTTGCCGGCCTGGTTGCCATAGCCTGTTTGCTCTGGTTTATCCGCAAGCAGACCAAGCTGCTCGCCGAGGGACGCAAACGCCAGCAGAAAGCCGAGGCGTTCCAGGCAAAACGCCGTGAGGACATGATCGGCAGTATCCGGGTGATCGCCATGGCCGTTGAGGAGGACCAGATCGAGTACTCCGAGGCCTGCCTGCGTATCAAGGGCCTGCTGGACCACGTGGCTCCGCATTTGCTGGAGGAGGCCCCGTTCCGGGTTTTCCGGACCGTCCACGAGAAACTGGAACACATGCCCACGCATCGGGCCCGGCAGGCGACCGAAACCCGGTTCGTCGAAAAAATGGATAAAGAGCGCTTCGAAGTCGAAGAGGCCCATGCCGACGAAATCCGCCGGGCGGCAACCGCGATCCGTCACCATCAGTTCGACTAGTCAGTCAGACCTTCAACTGGTCCGACCTCATTTTTGTAACAGTTTGTAACGGGGAAAGCGGATAATCCGAAAGTTTAGCAAAGCAAATCAATAGCTTCGAAAAACCCGTTAAACTGACACAACACTCACTCCTTTCCCCCTCCCACCTGTTGACTTTTCTTTTTGCCTTCCTGATCTAAATTAAAGACAGGGTGGTGCCAGCATCTGCGGCGGTAACGCCCTACGTTGTTTTCTCCTGATAAGTTAGGACGACTCTGCAAAAAGCGGGTGAGCTTGCCGGCCATTGGGCCGGCTTTTTTTGTGGTCAAAGGCCGGGCGGTGGTGTATCGGAGTTCCCGGTCACGGCAAGAATACTGTCCTTACCCTTCAACAGCTCCTGGAACTGTTTGATAACACGATCCGGTTGCAGGCCCAGCTCGTCGTAGAAAGCCTCGGGAATCTCCTCGGCTGCTCTGCCGGTAACCCCCAATGCTGCCAGCTGCTGTTGGCAAAGCCAGAGCAGTTTCGGGTAAACCTGGTGTGGCCCCTGGTAGGAGGGATCGTTCTGGTGTCGGATCGCCAGGATAACCTCCTCCGGCATCCCCCAGCTCTCCATCAACCGGGCCGCGACATCATTCCGGCTGATGCCCAACAGGTAATACTCGATCACCGAAGGATTGAAGTGGGGATTCACTTCCTGGGCCCGGGAGACCAGTCGGTGATGGGGCGGAAAAATCTGGGCCAGCGCCAGTTCTCCGAAGTTGTGAAGCAGGCCGGCCAGATAGGCCAGGCCAAAGGTGGGGCGTGTGCCACGGGGCATCATGCTGGCCAGGACGCCGGCTGACTGTGCCTGCCAGAGTGCCCGCCGCCAATAGCCGGTGTAATTCTCGGGGCCATCGGTGGACTGCTTGAGCCCCCGCCCCATGGACAGGCCCATGGCCAGGTTCATGACCAGGTCAAACCCCAGTACCCGGGAAACCGCGTCGTGGACTGACCGGACATGGCCGGCCGCACCATAGAACGAGGAGGAAGCCCAGCTGACCACCTGGGCCGCCAGGCTGGGGTCACTCTCGACAACATCCACCAGGTCGCCCATCACGGCATTGGGGTCTACCCGAATGTGCACGATACGCTGGGCCGTTTCCGGCATCGGGGGCAACTCGAGGGTATCCTCCAGGCGCTGCTGGATTCTCAGGGCAGTAAACTTCTTGATGCTGGAGTGGAACTGCTCCGCGCCACCAGTGGATTTTTTTCCGGGCGCGGGAATCAGGGCAGGATCGACGGCAAAGGAACAGTGCCAGGCTGCTTCCGCCAGGGGCCGGAAGTCACTGGCCGCCATCACAATGGCCAGGTTATCGCCGGCCAGCTCCAGTACAACGGTCTCCAGGTCCCGGACCCGGAAATCCACGACGGTCGGAAGCTCAGTCAGGGAGGGCAACGCCGGCAGCTCGGAAAGCCCGGTCCGCTCCATAATGCGCCGCTGTTCCGGAAGCTCCATAAGCCGGAAGTCGCGACCAAGCTGCTGGTTAAGCTGCTCGAGGTCGATCAGATCATGCTTGCGACAGATGACCTGCAGGCTGCCCTGTTCATCACTGAGCAAAAGCATCCGCAATGCCGATAGCGAATCGGCCTGACGGACAGTCGTCAGTGACACGCGTTGGGCAGAATCTCCGAGAGCCTGCCGCACCGCGAGGGGTAGTTCCATAAAGATCTCCCTGGTTCAGACGTCGCCATAACGGGTTCGTTCGCCGAGCCAGCGGCGAATCAATCCATTAACAACGTCAGCGTGCTTCATCAGCGACGGAGCCATTTCCCTGACCGGTTCAATCCAGCCCTTGTCCCTTTCAAAGTCGGCGAGCCGGAATTGCATCATGCCCGTTTGTCGCGTGCCGAGGACCTCTCCGGGGCCCCGGATTTCAAGATCCTTCTCTGCAATCACGAAACCATCCTGGCTGTCCCGCAGCGCCTGCAGCCGTGCCTTGCCATTGGACGACAGCGGCGGGTGGTAGAGCAACACACAAAAACTGGCCTGTTCACCACGCCCGACCCGGCCCCGTAGCTGGTGCAGCTGGGCCAGGCCGAGGCGTTCGGGGTTCTCGATGATGATGAGAGAGGCATTGGGCACATCCACCCCCACTTCAATCACCGTGGTGGCCACCAGCAGATCCAGCTCACCGGTCTTGAAGCGCTCCATCACCTCGGCTTTCTCCCGGGCTTTCAGCCGGCCGTGAACCAGGCCGACCTGCAATCCCGGCAGGCGCTCGGAAAGTTCCTGCGCCGTCACTTCCGCCGCCTGGCATTGCAGCGCTTCGGATTCCTCAATCAGGGTGCAGACCCAGTAGGCCTGGCGGCCATCCCGGCAGGCGCTCCGTACCCGCTCAATCACATCATCGCGCCGGCTGTCGGAAATCACAATAGTTTCAATGGGTTTGCGCCCAGGGGGCAATTCGTCAATCACCGAGGTATCAAGGTCCGCATAGGCACTCATGGCCAGGGTACGGGGAATCGGGGTTGCCGTCATGATCAGCTGGTGGGGCGCGAGAGAACCGCCGACACCCTTTTCCCTCAGCGCCAGACGCTGGTGAACACCGAACCGGTGCTGCTCGTCCACGATCACCAGTGCCAGCCGGTCGAACCGGACGTCTTCCTGGAAAAGCGCATGGGTACCTATCACAACCGGGGCTTCCCCAGAGCTCACGGCATCAAGCGCTTCCTGCCTGGCCTTGCCCTTGACCTTCCCGGAAAGCCAGGCCAGCCGGATACCCAAAGGCTCCAGCCAGCCGCGGAAATTCTGGTAGTGCTGCTCGGCCAGTATCTCGGTGGGTGCCATCAACGCCACCTGGGCGCCGGCACCGATCGCCTGCAGGGCCGCCAGGGCCGCCACTACCGTTTTCCCGGAGCCGACGTCACCCTGGACCAGCCTGAGCATCGGAATGGGCTGACTCAGGTCCTGGCGAATATCACTGACAACATGCTTTTGCGCCCCGGTCAGGGCAAACGGAAGACTATCGAGAAAGCGTTCGGCAAGATCCCCGGTTGGCAGAAGCGGCAATGCCTCCCGCGTCTGGATCTGTTCGCGCACCTGCAGAAGGCTGAGCTGGTGCGCCAGCAATTCTTCCATCACCAGGCGCTGTTGCGCCGGATGCTTGCCCTCCATCAGCAGATGGACAGGTGCGTTAGCCGGTGGTGCGTGGACCAGCCTCACCGCCTCGGTGATGCCCGGTAACTGGTAATCCGCCAGCAGCCCTGCTGGCAGCCAGTCCCGGATGGGGAAGCGGTCCAGGTAGGTCAGCGCCTGCTGACAGAGATTTCTCACCCTGGGCTGCTGGATGCCCTCCGTAAGCGGATACACCGGAGTCAGGGTTGCCTGGCCTTCCGGTGGCATGGGCGGAGGATTCACCTGGTATTCCGGATGATAGAACTCGTAGCCGGCCCGGCCCGGCCTGACTTCCCCGAAGCAGCGCACCCGGGCACCTTCGGCCAGCTGGTTCTTCTGGGCGGCGTTGAAGTGGAAAAAACGCATGACCAGGAAGCCACTGCTATCCCTGAGCGTCACCTGAAGGCTTCGGCGCCGGCCCATGACCAGGTCCGCCTTCATCACTTCGCCTTCCACCACCGCCACATCGCCGATTCGGAGGTTGCCCATGGGGATCACCCGGGTCCGATCCTCATAGCGGTGAGGCAGGTGGAACAGCAGGTCCTGCAGCGATTCTATGCCCAGCTTGGCGAGCTTTTCAGCCAGGGCGCTTCCAACGCCCTTTAGCTGAGTGACGGGGATGTCGTCCAGTGCCGTCATGTGGGGCTCAGGCGGATTCGGCGACGGCCGGATTATCCGTTTTCGCTTTCTCCACCACCCGGCACTGACTGGCCGCGAGGGACAGCACATCAATGGCCTTGGGCCTCGGGAAGGTTACCCGCCAGGCCAGGGCCACTGTCCGGAATGGCACCGGAGGGGCAAAGGGCCGGACGGCGAGTATGTCTTCGTGATACTGCATGGCCGTCGCTGCGGAGAGGGGCAACACGGTAACCCCGAGCCCGGAGGCCACCATGTGGCGAATGGTTTCCAGGGAACTGCCCTCGGTCACCAGCGAGGGGGAGCCATTGTCTACCCGCTTGGTAATCGCCTCCACCATGGGCGGGCAGGATTCCAGCACCTGGTCCCGGAAACAATGTCCCGGCCCCAACAGCAACAACTGTTCCTTTGCCAGCTCCTCGGCGGTGAGCTGCTCCTTTTTGGCCAGCGGGTGGCCGGCCGGGAGCAGCACCACGAAAGGCTCGTCATACAGCGGCAGGGTCAGCACTTCCGGCTCTTCGAACGGCAGCGCAATGATGATCGCATCCAGCTCCGACTGCCGCAGCTTCTGGCGCAGGTTGGCGGTGTAGTTTTCCTCGATATACAGCGGCATGTCCGGTGCCGCCCTGCGCAACTCCGGTAACAGATGCGGGAACAGGTAGGGGCCGATGGTGTAAATGGCACCGACCTTCAGCGGTGAACTCAGCTGGTTTTTGCCGTCCTGGGCCATGTCCTTGATGACATTCACCTGGTCCAGGACCCGCTGGGCCTGCTCGATGATGCGCTGACCGGTTTCTGTCACGCGGATACTGCTTTTGCTCCGCTCGAACAGGGGGATACCCAGCTCGTCCTCGAGCTTCTTGACAGCGACACTGAGCGTCGGCTGGCTGACATGACATCGCTCGGCAGCCCGGCCAAAATGCCTTTCGCGGGCGAGGGTAACGACGTATCGTAACTCGGTAAGAGTCATGGTGAGCTCCGGTCAGATAGGTACGGGTCGAAGTTTCACTTATTTATGAGGTCAAGCATAAGGATTGAAATTGTCTATGGCAATCACTGAAAACGGGCATCTGCCACGGATCCTGGTCGCCGGCTGCGGGAAACTCGGTGGCAGTATTGCCAGTGCCTTGCTAGAGAATGCCGAGGTGTTCGGCCTGCGCCGGGACGCAAGCAAGGTGCCCGAAGGGGTAACCGGCATCAGCGCCGATCTGACCCGCCCGGAAACACTGGCGGGCGCCCTTCCCGCCCGGCTGGACGTGGTGATCTATTGCCTCACCCCCTCCAGCTATGACGAGGAAGGCTACCGCAATGCCTATGTCACCGGGCTGGCCAACCTGCTTGACGCGATCGGGAACCATCCGCTGAAACGCCTGATCTTCGTCAGCAGCACCAGCGTGTACGCCCAGGACGATGACGGCTGGGTGGATGAAACCAGCGAGACCGCCCCGGCAAAATTCAGTGGCCAGCAGATCATCGCCGGCGAACAAACCGCGCTCGAGAGTATCCACCCCGCGACCATCGTGCGCTTCAGCGGCATCTACGGGCCCAGCCGTCAGCGCTTCCTCGAGGAAGTCATGGAGGGGCGTATGAATCCCCAGTCGCCAGCGCCGTTCAGCAACCGGATCCACGAAGTGGATGCGGCACGGGTCGTCGTTCATCTGGTGGATCGGGCCCTGGCGGGAGAGACACTGGGACCGGTGTACATCGCGAGTGATTGCGAGCCCGTGAGACTGGACGAAGTGGTCGACTGGGTGAGGCAGCAGATTGCCTGCAAACCGCCTCAGGCGGATGCCCGCAAGGGAGGCCGGGCCGGGAGCAAGCGATGCAGTAACAGGAGGTTGTTGGAGAGCGGGTTTACATTCCGGTACCCCGACTTTCGGGCGGGGTACCGGGAGATGATCGACAGCCTCAGCTGAGTACCATCACCGCTTCCATCTCGACAGGGACGCCCTTCGGCAGTGCTGCTACGCCAACGGCGGCACGGGCCGGATACGGCTCCTGGAAGTAAGTCGCCATGATCTCGTTGACGGTGGCGAAATTGGCCAGATCCGTCATGTAGATATTGAGCTTGACGATATCCTTGAGCTCACCGCCGGCAGCCTCACAGACAGCCTTGAGGTTCTCGAATACCTGACGGGTCTTGGCGGAGAAATCCCCCGGAACCACTTCCATGGTTTCCGGATCCAGCGGAATCTGACCGGAAAGGTAGACTGTGTCCCCTGCCTTGACCGCCTGCGAATAGGTGCCGATCGCCTGGGGAGCATTTTCGGTCTGGATTACGGATTTGTTGGTCATGATCTCAGAATTCCTCTCTTCCAAAACGCCAATGCTCGCCGCTGATGGCCGCAACTGTCAACCGGCCTTTGGTCGAGATCCTAGTGACGAACACGGTTGATGTGCGTCACTGCGCGGATGTTGCGAATCCGGCGCATCACCCGTGCCAGGTGGCGGCGGCCATTGACGTGCACCACCAGGCTGACGATGCCGAACTTGGCATTCTGGTCTTCCACGCTGATGCGTTCGATGTTGCCATCAGCCATGGCCACCGCATTGGCCAGCTCCGCGATGACGCCCCGCTGGCGCTCCAGCTCCACCCGGAGTTCGACCGAAAATTCATCGGTAATATCCTTGGCCCACTTGAGGTGAGTGAGGCGCGCCCTGCCCTCGTCGTCTTCCGGCAGGCGGGAACAGGTGTCGGAGTGAATCACCATGCCATTGCCGGAATCCATCACACCAACCACCGGATCCCCCGGGATCGGCTTGCAGCAGCTGGCGAACTTCACCAGCAACCCTTCGGTACCGCGAATGGTGACCGGGCTTCGATCCGCCGGCCGCCCGGCTTCAACCGTGGCAGCCTCTGTACCTTCGGCACCATTGACCAGCTGTCGCGCCACCAGGTAGGCCATACGGTTTCCGAGGCCGATGTCACTGACCAGATCATCAAAACTGTTCACCTGGTTATGATTGACCACTGCCTGCTTCTGGCCGTCGCTGATGTCGGCGAGTTTGGTGCCAAAGCCCTTGAGTGACTTCTTCAACAGGGTGCGACCAAGTTCCAGGGATTCCGCCCGTTTCTGGGTCTTGAGGACATGGCGAATGCTGCTGCGAGCCTTTCCGGTGACCACGAAGCTGAGCCAGGCGGGGTTCGGCCGCGCTCCCGGGGCGGTAATGATCTCCACCGTCTGCCCACTTTGCAGCGGCTGGCTCAGGGAACCGAGATTACGGTTGATCCGGCAGGCCACTGCCGCATTACCGATGTCGGTATGGATGGCGTAGGCAAAGTCCACCGGTGTGGCGCCGCTGGGCAGTTCCATGATCCGGCCTTTGGGGGTGAACACGTAGATTTCGTCGGGGAACAGGTCCACCTTCACGTGCTCGATGAATTCCAGAGAATCATCGGCACGCTCACGCATCTCCATCAACCCTTTCACCCAGCGGTCGACCCTGGCCTGGTTGACGCTGGTGACATTGGACGGCTCGTTCTTGTACATCCAGTGGGCCGCAATACCGTTGTTGGCGATGTGCTCCATCTCCTCGGTGCGGATCTGGATCTCGATGTTCACATGCATGCCGAACAGGGTGGTGTGCAGGGACTGGTAGCCATTGGCCTTGGGCATGGCAATGTAGTCCTTGAAACGGCCCGGCAGCGGCTTGTACAGACTGTGCACCGCGCCAAGGATGCGGTAGCAGTCATCCTCGGTGTCGGTGATGATCCGGAAAGCGTACACATCCATGATTTCATGGAAGGATTTGTGTTTGAACTTCATCTTGTTGTAGATGCTGTTCAGGTGCTTCTCCCGGCCGAGGATGCGGCCGGGCAATCCCCTTTCCTCCAGCTTTTCCTGCAGCCTGCCGCGAATCTCCTCGATGATTTCCCGGTGGCTGCCCCGCAGCTTGTTCACCGCCTTGGAGATATATTTGGCGCGCATCGGATACAGGGATGAGAAGCCCAGATCCTCAAGCTCGGTACAGATGGAGTGCATACCCAGGCGATTGGCAATCGGGGCATAGATATCGAGGGTTTCGGTGGCAATGCGCTGGCGTTTTTCGTAGGGCATGGGCCCGAGGGTGCGCATGTTGTGCAGCCGGTCCGCCAGCTTCACCAGAATCACGCGGATGTCCCGGGCCATGGCCAGGGTCATCTTCTGGAAGTTCTCGGCCTGGGCTTCGGCCCGGGAGCGGAATTCGATCTGGGTCAGCTTGCTGACGCCATCCACCAGCTCCGCCACGTCCTCGCCGAACTGCTCGGCCAGGGCGTCCTTGGGAATACCGGTGTCTTCAATGACATCGTGGAGCATGGCCGCCATCAGGCTCTGATGGTCCAGCTTCAGCTCGGCGAGGATGCGGGCAACCGCGAGGGGATGGGTAATGTAGCGGTCCCCGCTTTTGCGCATCTGCCCTTCGTGAGCCTGTTCGGCGTAATAGTAGGCCCTTCGCACCTGATTGATGCGATTGGTATCCAGGTAGGTACTGAGCTCCTGGGCAAGACCTTCAACCGTAGGCTCTGCCGACACCGCGCCTCCACACTTTTCGAATTTCAGGGACAAAAAAACCCGAATGCACGCATCCGGGTCCTTCCTGGTCCTTCCAGCAACGTTCTATAGATACACTATAAAACCGCGGGGACAGATTTCAATGGTTCTCACTTGCGCATAGGTAAATATCCTGCGCAGAGATCAATCCTCGTCTTCTTCTTTCAGAAGATCTCGGGTCACCTTGCCCTCGGCAATCTCGCGCAGCGCGATGACCGTCGGCTTATCGTTCTCTTCCGGAACCATCGGCTCAAAGCCCTTGGTCGCAATCTGGCGGGCACGCTTGGTAGCCAGCATCACCAACTGGAAGCGGTTATCAACGTTTTCCAGACAATCTTCAACGGTAACTCGTGCCATAACTTCCCCGACAAATAAAAATGACTGTTTCAGCAGACCGCGTAGTTTACTGCTACCGGCTCAATTTGTATACAGGAAAACCGCGTATCAGGCCTTGCCAGACAGCCCGGCCAGGAGATCCCTGTGCCTGACCTGCTGGACCTGCATGCGCAGGCGCTGGCTGCGGACAATCGCCAGCAGATCCGCCAGTGCCACCTGGAAATCGTCATTCACCACCAGGTAATCGAACTCCAGCGCGTGGGAGCATTCTTCGGTCGCTTCCCTGAGTCGGCGTTCGACGACGTCCGGGGCGTCAGTGCCGCGTCCGGTCAGGCGCTCCCGCAGCACCTCGGCGGAAGGAGGGACGATGAAGATGCTGACGCATTCGGGAATGAGCCGGCGCACCTGCTCGGCCCCCTGCCAGTCGATCTCCAGAATCACGTCCTCGCCCCGGGCCAGGGTCTCACGGACCCAGACCTGGGAGGTACCGTAGTAGTTGCCAAAGACGTCGGCATGCTCCAGGAAATCCCCCCGGGCGATCATGGCCTCGAACTCATCCCGGCTGACGAAGTGGTAGTTCACCCCGTCCTGCTCCCCTTCCCGCATGGGGCGGGTGGTGTGGGAGATCGACACGCCGAGCTTCGCATCATTCTTCAGCATTTCTGCCACAAGGCTGGTCTTGCCCGCACCCGAGGGGGCAGAAATCACAAACAGGGTGCCCTGCTCACCGGCCTGACTCATGATTGAAAACTCCCGAACGTCGATGTGTTGCTCGCCCCTGGGGCTGGAAAAGCGGGTGATTATACGTGAAAGCCGCAGGGTCGGCGAATGTGGGGGAATATGCAAGACGGGGTCAGATGAAGGATTTCATCAGACCCCATTGCAAGTCGCCACCCCGAGGCCAGTCTTTACTCAGGGGTCTGATGAACACTTTCATCTGACCCCATTCCAGACCATCGCCCCGGAGCCAGACCCCAGTCCAGGAGTCTCAAGCCCAGGGGTCTGATGAAGACCTTCATCTGACCCCATCTTCAACCTGCTCCCCACCGCCATTCTGTCGCCACAGCCATTTCTCCACCAGGATAATCAGGAACCCCGCAAACGCCACACCGGCAGACATCAGCCAATCAGCCGGGTCCAGCGGCCGGGTATGGAAAAGCAGGTTGAGGGGCTCGAGATAGACAAAGGCCAGCTGTAGCACCAGGGTCACCCCAATGCCGAGATACACCCAGAGATTGCTGAACAAGCCGATCCGCCAGAATGTCTGGGTGAGAGAGCGGCAGTTCAGCAAGTACAGCATCTGGAACAGGATGATGGTCGTTACCGCCATGGTCTGGGCCTTGCCCCGGGCGAGCTCAACCGCAGCCCCTTCGGAAAGATCGGCGGTGTACTCCAGCAGGAACAGCCCGGCCGCCCCACCGGTCATCAGGGCCCCGACCAGAAAGGTGCGAACCACCAGGAACCGGCTCAGCAAAGGCTCCTTTGGCGGCCTCGGCGGTCGCTTCATCAAGCCCGGCTCCCGGGCCTCCAGGGCCAGTGGCAACGCCAGCGCAATGGCAACGACCAGGTTCACCCAGAGAATCTGCACCGGCTCGATCGGCATCAGAAGATGACCGTCGGTGACGGGGAAGAAGAGGACCGCGACCAGGATGATCATTGCCTGCCCCAGACTTGTGGGCAGCACGAACGCGAGGGACTTCGAAAGGTTGTCGTAGACCCTCCGCCCTTCCTCCACCGCAGCGCTGATAGAAGCGAAATTATCATCCGCCAGCACAATGTCGCTGGCCTCCCGGGCAACCGCCGTGCCGTTGATACCCATGGCGACCCCGATCTCTGCCCGCTTCAGTGCCGGCGCATCATTGACACCGTCACCGGTCATGGCGACAACCTGCCCCCCGGCCTGGAGAGCCTTGACCAGCCGCAGCTTGTGCTCGGGTGCCACACGGGCAAAAACGTTGGTGGAGTGCACCAGTTCAAGCAGCTCGGCATCGGTTGCCGCCTCGATCTGCACGCCCGTCACCACCTGCGCACCCTCGCCGCCGGTCTCCAGCAAACCGATACTCTGGCCGATGGCCCGGGCAGTCTCCGCATGATCGCCGGTGACCATCTTGACCACAACGCCGGCCTGCTGACAGGTCCTGACGGCATGAATGGCTTCATCGCGGGGTGGATCCGACATGCCAACCAGGCCAAGAAAACAAAGCTCGTCCTGCCAGCCGGAGGACTCCAGCTCCACCTTGCCCGCCAACGGTTTTGCCATGGCAACAGCCAGCACGCGCATGCCCCGTGCAGCCAACGTTTCCACGGCTTCGTGCACAAGCTCCACCGCCATTGGTCGGCCTCCGGCGAATCCCTTGCACATCCCGGCGATCACCTCCGGCGCGCCCTTCACACACACCATGTCGGCACCGTCGCCGGAGTCATTTAGGGTCGCCATGAACTGGCTCTCCGAACTGAACGGGATCTCGTCCTTCCGGGGGAAAGCCGCCCGCGTCGAGTCTTCGTCCAGCTCCGCCTTACCGGCAGCGACCACCAGAGCGCCCTCGGTCGGGTCGCCAACGATTCGCCAGCGCCCGTCCTTGCACTCCAGCTCCGCGTCGTTGCAAAGCAAACCTGCCAGCAACAAGTCGTGAACCTGCTCCGGCATCGGGGACAATGTCTGGTCTCCGGCCCGTAACTCGCCTTCTGGCGCGTATCCGATACCGGTTACCTCCACTTCGAGATCCGGCGTCCACAACGCCTCGACGGTCATTTCATTGCGCGTCAGGGTGCCGGTCTTGTCGGTACAGATGACAGTGGTACTGCCCAGGGTTTCAACAGCGGGGAGGTGGCGGACGATGGCACGGCGACGCGCCATACGCTGTACGCCGATGGCCGAGGCGATGGTGATAACGGCAGGGAGACCCTCGGGAATCGAGGCAACGGCAAGCGTGATGGCGGCCAGCGCACTGTCGAGCAGCGAGTTGTCCCGCCACATCCCGACAAGAAAGATAAGAATCGCGACCACGAGGATCGCCAGGGAAATAACCCTGACCAGGCTGGCGAGCCGCCGGGTCAGCGGGGTCTGCAGATCTTCGGTTTCACTCAGCAGCCGGGAGATACGCCCCAGCTCGCTGCTCGCGCCAGTGGCGACCACCACAGCGTCCGCGGTGCCGGCAGTGACCAGGGTCCCACCAAAAGCCATGGAATGACGATCACCAATCACCGCGTCATCCGCCACCGGCTCTTCCTGCTTGGCCACCGGAAGCGATTCCCCGGTCAGCGCTGCCTCATCCACCTGCAGTCCATTGACCTCAAGCAGCCGGACATCGGCGGCCACCTGGTCTCCCGCCTGCAGCAACAGCACATCCCCCGGCACCACCGTATGGGCGGGAACCGATTTAGCGTCGCCGTTGCGCAGCACCGTGGCATTCTGGGGCACCATCCGGCTCAATGCTTCGATGGCCTTGGTGGCGCGCATCTCCTGGACAAAGCCGATGGTGGTGTTAAGCACAACGACGGCGAGCACCACAAAACTGTCCGTCACCTTGCCAATCAGGATGGCAAGCACCGCCGCGGCGAGCAGCACGTAGACGATCGGATCGGCCAGCTGATGCAGAAGAATCCTGTACCAGGATCGACGACCGTTTCGCTCAATGCGATTGGGCCCGCTGTCTTTCAGCCGACGCCGGGCCTCTGATGCCGAAAGACCCTGGGCCCTGGTACCCAGACGATCGAGGACTTCCTTGGAAGTGCGAGCATGCCAGTGAAAATCGTCCATGGGTCCGGGTATCCGCCTCGGGTCATCCCTTACTCGATGTTCTGCACCTGTTCCCGCATCTGCTCGATCAGCACCTTGAGGTCCACGGCTGCCCGGGTGACATCGGCATCGATACTTTTGCTGCTCAGGGTATTGGCTTCCCGATTCAGCTCCTGCATCAGAAAATCCAGGCGCCGGCCAATCGCGTCATCCCGCTTCAGGGTATCGGAAACCTCGCCGATATGAGCATCCAGGCGATCCAGCTCTTCGGCCACATCGCTTTTCTGGGCCAGCATCACCATTTCCTGGGCGATCCGGTCAGGATCCAGCTCGACATTGGCCTTCTCGAACCGCTCCCGCAGGTTACGCTCCTGGGCTTCGAGCAATTCCGGCATGCGGGCGCGAACATCCGCCACCAGCTTGCCCATGGTCTCCAGCCGGTCCTCAAACAAGGGGCGCAGGCGCTCGCCTTCCCGCTCACGAACAGTAACCAGCTCGGCCACGGTATCGGCAAACAGCTCCGCCGCCGCTTCCCTAGCCGCACTGTAGTCCTGCTCCGGCACCGACAGCACACCGGGCCAGCGAAGAATGTCGAGAGCGCTGATGTGGGCCGGGTTATCCAGCATCCGGTTGATATGGTTGGCAGCGTCATTCACCGCTTTCGCCATCTCGTCACTGATTTCAAAGCTCTGGACGGTGTTCTCGGCGGACTGAAGCCGCATGGAGATGTCCACCTTGCCCCGCTTCAGGCCCTTGCGCAGCTCCTCCCGGAACTTGTTTTCCAGTTCCCGGAACGCCTCCGGCAACCGGAACGACGGCTCCAGGTAACGATGGTTCACGGTGCGGATCTCGCAGGTCAGGGTGCCCCAGTCTCCACGGGCATCCTTCCGGGCAAAGGCAGTCATACTCCGGATCATATCGGCTCCAATCATCATGTTTGGCAGTCACCGGAGTTTAACAGGCTCTTGACAGTTGCGGCGAACCCGACCAAAGAGGCAGGGACGATCCACCTGTGTTATCCGGTGAGCGTGTTATACTCGCTGTCCTTTCATTACCCCCGCCCGGACCCGAGTCCGGACATTCAGATTCAACTACAGGACACACTATGCGACCAAGCGGCAGAACGCCCGAGCAACCCAGAGACGTCCGAATCACCCGCAACTACACCCGCCATGCCGAAGGTTCTGTGCTGGTGGAATTCGGGGACACCAAAGTAATCTGCACCGCCTCCGTCGAGAACAAGGTACCACCCTTCCTGCGCGGCGAAGGCAAAGGCTGGATCACCGCCGAATACGGCATGCTGCCCCGCTCCACCGGCAGCCGCATGGGCCGGGAAGCCGCCCGCGGCAAACAGGGCGGACGCACCGTCGAAATCCAGCGCCTGATCGGCCGCTCCCTGCGCGCCGCAGTAGACCTCTCCGCCCTGGGCGAACACACCATCACCGTCGACTGCGACGTCATCCAGGCCGACGGCGGCACCCGCACCGCAGCAATCACCGGCGGCTGTGTAGCCCTGGTGGACGCCCTGAACTACCTGGTAGCGGAAAAGCGAGTGAAGACCTCCCCGCTCAAGCAGATGGTGGCGGCACTTTCCGTGGGGGTTTACAAGGGAACACCAGTCGTCGACCTGGACTACCCGGAGGATTCCGAAGCCGAAACCGACATGAACGTCATCATGACCGACAAGGGCGGTTTCATCGAAATCCAGGGAACGGCTGAAGGCGCACCATTTGAACAGTCAGAACTGGACAGCATGCTGACCCTGGCGAAACAGGGTATTGAGCAGTTGTTTGAAATCCAGAAAACAGCGTTGGAAGGCTAACTCACAAGTCTGGGGCGCCTGTGTGGCGACTTTCCCCCAGACTGTTGAAGGCGAGGGATGGCCTGAAACAAGCGCACAGGGGTGAGGCCGAGCGCTTATAAAGCGAAGCTTTATGCGAGAGACGAACGACTGCAATCTGGGATTGCAGGCTGGACCCCGGAGGGGTGCTTGCAGCGTGTCTGGGGAGCGGCATCCCTGCCGGCGCTTCCCCGAAGTCGAGATAAAGTTTAAAAACCAACCTCGATGTCGTAATCCATGATCACCGGCGCGTGATCCGAGAACCGGGTTGAGGTATCAATCCAGCCATCCTGGATAGTCTTGCGAATCCCCGGCGTCAGCAACTGGTAATCCACCCGGATACCGGCATTCCGACGGGCACCCTCAGCCTGCTCCGGCCACCAGGTGAACTGATTGCTCTGCTTGTTCACCTCACGGAAGGCATCAATACAGCCCATCTCATCAAACAGCCGATCCAGCCACGCCCGCTCGTGAGGCAGGAAACCGGAAAAATCGAACTTGTGATAGAGCGGAGAGGCATCCGTCACATGATGGGCCGTTTGCAGGTTGGCACAGAAGATAAACTGGCGACGCTTGCGCAGAGTCTTCTGCATGTGCAGACCGAAGGCATCCATGAACTCGTCCTTGTGATCCAGGACAGTCAGGTCATCCTCGCCAATCAGCTCTTCCTCACGCCCGAGCGCACAAGGTGCCAGCACACAGGCTACAGAAACCTTGTCGAAGTCCGCCTGCAGGAAACGCCCTTCACGGTCGGCCTGCTCATTGGCAAAACCGTACATGATCGCCTTGGGGAAATGACGGGTGTAGATGCCGACACCGCCATGCTCGTTCTTCTCGCCGTCAATAAAGTAGGCTTCGTAGCCCTCGGGAATGAGATTGTAGTCTTCAATCTCGTAGGCCCGCATGCGGTGATCCTGAACGCAAACCACGTCAGCGTCCTGGTCGGCCAGCCAGTCAAAAAAGCCCTTATCAACAGCCTGGGCGAGGCCATTGACGCTGATTGATACTACCCGCATACGTGTTCCCTGATTCGGTTTGTGTGTATGATACCGTTTTTACGCACTAATTAAAGATCCACTCCCGCCAGAAGCCTTGTCATGCACGACTATCAGCAAGATTTCATCGAATTCGCCATCCAGCGGAACGTGTTGCGTTTTGGAGAGTTCACACTCAAATCCGGTCGCACCAGCCCGTACTTTTTCAACGCCGGACTGTTCAACACCGGAAACGACCTGCTGCAACTAAGCAAAGCCTATGCCGCCGCTATCAGCCGCAGCGGGCTGGATTATGACATCATTTTCGGCCCTGCCTATAAGGGCATTCCCTTGGCCACGGTTACTGCCATGGCCCTGGCTACAGAAGGTAACAGCAAACCATTTGCCTTTAACCGCAAAGAAAAGAAAGATCATGGTGAGGGCGGCAACATCGTCGGCGCACCATTGGAGGGCAAAGTGCTGATCGTGGATGACGTCATCACCGCCGGCACCGCCATCCGCGAGTCCATTGACCTTATCCGGGCTACAGGTGCCGAGCCGGCAGGCGTATTAATTGCCCTCGATCGACAGGAAAAAGGTAACGGCGAACTCTCGGCCATCCAGGAAGTGGAAAAGGAATTCGGTATTCCGGTGGTCAGCATCATTCGCCTCGAACAGGTACTCGACTACCTCAAGGCCAACCCGGAGTTTGCCGGCCACGCGGACAAGGTAGCCGAATACCGTGATCAATACGGAGTCTGACTGATGGGCAATCGTCTGTCTGTGTATTCCTCGGCATTGCTGCTGGTAGTGGCCATGGGCGCCTCACTGCCGGCCAATGCCCAGATGTATCGTTACACTGACGCACAGGGCCAGGTAGTAATCAGCAACACCATTCCCCAGGAAGCCACCAAGCGGGGCTACGACATCCTGGGCAGCAACGGCCGGGTGGTCGAAACCGTCCCGCCGGCGCCAACCGAAGAAGAGATTGCAGCCCGCAAGGCCGAGAAAAAACGCCAACAGGAACGGGAACGCCAGCGCGAGCAGGACGAATTGCTGCTCAAGCGTTACAGCCACCCGGACCAGGCGGTTGAAGCCATGCACCGGAAGGTGCGGGAAATGAATGGCCTGATCCAGCTCAAACGCGGCAACATCCAGGTAATCTCATCCCAGCTCAACAACGAGCAGAGCCGTGCCGCGGATATGGAGCGCGCAGGCCGTGACATTCCGCAAGCTACCCTGGACAAGATCCGGCGGCTTGAGTCCCAGATTGACGAAATCGAGCAGGATATCGCCAGCCAGCGCCAGGATATCGTGGAGCTGAAAAAAACCTATCGGAAAGATATCCAGCGGCTGGAAGTGATCACGGACAAGGAACGGTCGCTGCCTCTGGAACTAGCCGGCGAGCAGTAAAAGGCCAGACATAAAAATGGGGTCAGAAGAAGGCTTTCTTCTGACCCCGTCTTCAATTCAGATCCGGCAGAGACTGTAACCAAAAAGGGGTCAGATGAAAGTTTTCATCTGACCCCATCTTCACGTCAATGCAGATCAAGCAGAGGCCGTGCTCTTCTTGGCAGCTGCAGAGCTGCTGCTCTTGCGGGCAGTGGTCTTGCGAGCGGCCGGCTTCTTCGGCTCGACACTCTTCTTGGCTTCCTGGGCCGCCTCGGACACGTCCTCGGCCGCTTCAGAAACCGCTTCTGCACCTTCAGCCGCTTCCTTCTCCAGCTTGGCCACCAGCTCGGCAGCGAAGTTGCCGAAACGGGAGTTCAGGCTACGCAGCTGCTCAAACAGGCTCTCGCTGTAACCATCGTAGCGCTTGCGCAGGTTCTTGACGCTGTACTCGCGCGCTTCGGATTCCAGCTTCTCGGCGTACTCGAACGGCTTGGCAGCGATTTTCTTCTGCTGCTCTTCTGCGGCGTTGATGCCCTTGTCTACGATTTCCTGAATCTGTTCCTGGTAGGACTTGAGTTTACCCATGATGGACTCTCCTTGGTTTCGTGAACATTCGTCGTGCCCGCTAACTGCTTAAATCGCGGGCCTTCTTTAGATCTCACTAACCAAGATACGGGCAAAAATTAGAATGTTCATACTAAAAACCGGTTACCAGCGGAATAGCACCCAACTCGGCACCAGCAGGTCCGATTCGGTTTCCCGGATCCAGCCACCACCATCGGCAGGCACCAGGTAATACTCAGGCCCAACCTCGGGAACCACCTTGATTTCCATAAGCTGGCCGTTCACCCGGTACTCGTAGAACACCTCATTTTCACCGGGGCGAATAACAATGGCCGGCCCCTCGGCCTCCGGCTGGTAATCGGTCACCACCACCGGCTCTTTCGGAGTCTCCACCGGAACCTGATCCAGCGCACCCTCTTCCTGGGCCAGTGCCGCCAGGGGCAGGCCAATCAGCAGTATGGCGGGGTAAGCGATTCGCTTCATTTTCGTGATACCCTTTCGTCAATTCCAGTTCATTACAGAGTTGCACAAGCCAACCAACGCTTCAATCAGAATCCGGATCCGTATTTATATGAATGACAAAAAGACCCCACCCGTGGTGCTCGTCGACGGCTCATCCTATCTGTTCCGCGCCTATCACGCGCTGCCGCCTCTGGCCAACAGCAAGAATCACCCGACCGGGGCCATCAAGGGCGTTATCAGCATGATCCGGCGCCTGGAGCAGGATTTTCCCGGCTCGAAAATGGTGGTGGTCTTTGATGCCAAGGGCAAAACCTTCCGGCACGAGATGTACGAGGAGTACAAGGCCAACCGGCCTCCCATGCCGGAAGACCTCGGCATGCAGATTGAACCCATTCACGAGATCGTCCGCGCCATGGGCCTGCCCCTGCTTATCGTGCCGGAAGTGGAGGCGGACGACGTCATCGGCACCCTGGCCAACGAAGCCACCAGCAAGGGCATCGACGTGGTGGTCTCCACCGGTGACAAGGACATGGCGCAACTGGTGAGCGATCACGTCACCCTGATCAACACCATGACCGAGACCCGGATGGATCGCGAGGGCGTGGTAGAGAAGTTCGGCGTCACGCCGGAGCAGATCATCGACTACCTCGCACTGGTGGGCGACAAGGTGGATAACATCCCGGGCGTGAACAAGTGCGGCCCCAAGACCGCCGTCAAATGGCTGCAGACCTACAAGGATCTGGACAACCTCATCGAGCATGCGGACGAGATCAAGGGCAAGATCGGCGAGTACCTGCGCGAAGCCATCGACACCCTGCCCCTGAGCCGGGAACTGGCCACTATCCGGACCGATGTCGATCTCGAGTTCGGCCTGGAAGACCTCAAGCTGCGTGAGCAGGACGACAAACAGCTGCTGGACCTGTTCAAGGAATACGAATTCCGTAGCTGGGTGAACGAACTGGAAAGTGAAAGCGATGCGGAGGGAAAAACTGACAACAACGCCCCTGCCACCCCGAAGGAAAAGCGTTACAGCATCATCACCGAGCAGGATGAACTGGATGACTGGATCAAGCGCCTGAAGGCATCCGACCTGTTCGCCTTTGACACGGAAACCACCAGCCTGCGATACATCGAAGCTGAGATTGTCGGCGTGTCCTTCGCAGTCGAGGCCGGAGAAGCCGCATACGTCCCACTTGCTCACGACTACATGGGCGCACCGGAACAGCTGGACCGGGACGAGGTTCTGGAACAGCTCAAGCCGCTGCTGGAGGATCCCAAACAGAAAAAAGTGGGCCAGAACCTCAAGTACGACAAGAACGTACTGGCCAACCACGGCATCAACCTGGAAGGCCTTGCCGAGGACACCATGCTGGAGTCCTATGTCTATAACTCCGTGGCTACCCGCCACGACATGGACAGCCTGGCCCGGGAGTACCTGGGCGAACAGACCATTACCTACGAATCCATCGCCGGCAAGGGCGCCAAGCAGCTGACCTTCAACCAGATTGATCTGGAAAAGGCCGGCCCCTACGCCGCCGAGGACGCCGACATTACCCTGCGCCTGCACCAGGCCCTGAGTCCCCGGCTCAAGGAAACCGGCAAGCTGGACTCGGTCTACCGGGAGATCGATTTGCCCCTGGTACCGGTACTGTCGCGCATGGAGCAAAGGGGCACCCTGATCAGCGCCAGCGTGCTGAGGCAACACAGCCAGGAGCTGGCCGAACGCATGGCCGAGCTGGAAGAAGAAGCCCACGAGGTCGCCGGAGAAACCTTCAACCTGGGCTCCACCAAGCAGCTGCAGGCCATCTTCTATGACAAGCTGGGCTTGCCGGTGATCAAGAAGACACCGAAGGGCGCGCCATCGACCGCCGAGCCGGTGTTGCAGGAACTGGCCCACGAGCACGAACTGCCCCGGTTGATCCTCGAGCACCGCAGCCTGAGCAAGCTCAAGTCCACCTACACCGACACCCTGCCGGAGCTGATTCACCATCGCACCGGGCGTGTGCATACGTCCTATCACCAGGCAGTCACGGCTACGGGGCGGCTGTCTTCGTCGGAGCCCAACCTTCAGAACATCCCCATCCGCAGCGAACAGGGCCGGCGTATCCGGCAGGCGTTTATCGCACCGGAAGGGTACAAGCTGGTGGCCGCGGACTACTCCCAGATCGAGCTTCGGATCATGGCCCACCTGTCCGGCGACAAGGGCCTGATCAACGCGTTCGAACATGGGGAGGACATCCACAAGGCCACGGCGGCGGAAGTGTTCGGCGTCAGTCTCAAGGAGGTCAGCTCCGATCAGCGCCGCAGCGCCAAGGCCATCAACTTCGGCCTGATCTACGGCATGTCGGCCTTCGGGCTGTCACGGCAGCTGGGCGTGGAACGGAAACTGGCCCAGGAATACATCGACCGCTATTTCGAGCGTTACCCGGGCGTGCTGAAGTACATGGACAACATCCGCAAACAGGCCCACGAGGATGGCTTCGTGGAAACCCTCTTCGGTCGCCGTCTGTACCTGCCCGAAATCAATGCCCGCAACAAGCAGATGCAACAGGCGGCGGAGCGCACAGCGATCAACGCGCCGATGCAGGGAACCGCAGCAGATATCATCAAGCGGGCCATGATCGAGGTCGACAACTGGCTGCGTAACGAGCACGCCGACGACGCCCGCATGACCATGCAGGTTCACGACGAACTGATCGTGGAGGTAAAAGAATCCGCCCTGGACAAGGTCCGGGACGGGCTGGTGAAACGGATGTCAGCGGCGGCGGAACTGGCCATTCCCCTGGTGGTGGATGCCGGCGTCGGTGACAACTGGGACGAAGCCCACTGATCCAAGCTGCCTGACAAGCCGGCCGGGCTCCGTCCCGGCCGGCTCCCCTACCCCAAAACGGGGCAAACTCCCTTCTCTTGCACCGCCGAGTGACACGGCAACCACTTTAACACCCGGCCTTCAGCCCCATCACTCCCCCAGAAAACCAGCTGCTTGGGCGCCCCACAGGGTGTGTTGCGAAGAACGGCACAAAATTCGCATCGCAAACGGTGTCGGTTGCCGGATTCGGGCCATACCGAACCGCAGCCAGGTTGTGACATACATTCCGAGGCCGTAACCATGAATACTCTGGCATCTGAGAGAGAGTGGCTCCTTAACCCCAGTCTGCTGAAACTGGTACACCAGTGCCGCCGCCTGATTCACTCCGAGTTCGGCGTCAAACTCCACCTGACCGAGCAGCATCTCGAACAGCAACTGGCGGACTATGCGAGCAAAAGCCGCTCTAGCCATCTGGTCCGCACCTGGGAGGCCCTCAAGGCCCAGGTACCTCAACTGCAATGGGATTCAGGAAGCACCGAAGATGGAGAAACCCCGAAACGCATGTATCGAGGCCAGGCGATTGCCGACGATCGGCGCGCGAGGGCGATTGAGGGGGGAGTGGAAAATGGCGGAATGCCAACAAGGAAGAAACAGGTGATCTACCGGGGCCAGGTGATCGGCTGACGGCGCTGGCCGCCAGCCTCACATAAAGTCCCGTTCGGAACCGGGGATCAGAAAGCTTTGCTGATCTGGACGGAGGCGCTCCAGGCGCTCACGTCGTATTCGCCCTGGTACCTTGCCGCGCTGATCGGCGCACCGGTGGGATCCTCGTGACTGTATTCCCTGTCATCCACTTTCGCATCGTCCGCGAAGATCAACGTGCCTACCGCAGCATCGACGGTCCAGCCACTCTGCACATCTTTCCACTGAGTGCCCAGGGTCAGCCAATGACGGTCCTCTGACGGAATCCGCGCAGTCACATAGTTGTCGACCGGGGACTCGTCCCAGGCGTACCCGGCCTTCAGGGCCCACTCGGGCGTGGCTTGCCAGATACCACCCACATTGAACTGCCAGGTGTTTTTCCATTCTTCAGTGATGTGAGAAATCACCTCTCCGCTTTCGCGGCTGATGATATCCAGCTCTTCAAAACGACTCCACTTGGCATAGGTGGCACCTGCCAGCAGAGTCACTTCGTCAGTGAGCATATGCCGCGCACCGAAGGTCACGCTTTCAGGAATCTCCAGAGGGACTTTCACATCCTGGGTAACGTCGGTCTGAAATGCGTTCAGACCAGTCTGACCGGGCTGAACTACTGGATAGTTAGTGAGATCCGCATCTCCCTTCAATTCCAGTTCCGTTCCAGTTTGCGCGGTAAGGCCGAACTGGGTGTTTTGAGTCATCTCGTACAGGAAGCCCACGCGGAAGGTGACTCCAATATCATCACCTTCGATATCGGCATAGCCAGGCTCAAAAGGCTCGCCATTCAGCGGAACACCGGCGGCACCTGCTGCTTGCTGGGCCTGATAGTAGGCACCCGAGTAATCCTGAAACTTCGACAGGCGTCCTTCGGCATACATGATATTCAGACCGATGCCCATGGAGAGCCCCTCACCATTATTGACGGCAACAGACGGGGTGAAGGCGATCGCCGTCAATTCAGTTTCATCCGCAAAGTACCGACCGATGAAGTCATTATCGTAGTCAGCAGCCAGGCCATAAGGAGCATGGATCCCAAACCCGACGTCAATGGAGTCACTGATCTCGTGGGTATAGTAGAAATTCGGGAGGACCGCAGGATCGGCGATATCTCCGCCCGTACTACCGGTCACCGGCATACCAAGCTGGTTCGTCGCTGAGGTGGAACCCTCCTTCGCCTCGGCATCAATGTCCAGAACCGCAGCACCGAAGGAAACGTTCATCCCTGAAAGCTGGCTCATCCCCGCAGGGTTGAACAGCACGGTGGTCGCATTCTCGGGATTGGCGGCGGCGCCGGCATTGGCCACGCCCATGGCACTGGCGCTTTGTTCGTTAAGCGAGAAACCACCCGCCATGACGCTGGCTGGCGCGGCAAAAGCGGCCAGGGTTGCAAGGCGGATCGCCTTTACGAGTGCGTTGGTATTCTTGTGCATGGTATCTCCTTGATTGATTCGGGGCGGAGTATACGCAGCACGGGCCAAGGGCCTCAAATGCCAAAACTACTGGTTCGAGGCCCTAACTACTTACGACTTTAGTCTGAAGTCGTGAATCTTGATTCAGTCATCCTGGATGGACAGCTTGTCCACGGACGTGGAGAGCTGATCGGCTCCGGCGGCATCGGCGCCAAGCTTGATCATCAGGCGCAGGTCGTTCGCCGAATCGGCATGGGCCAGAGCATCCTCGTAGGTGATCGAGCCTTCGGAGTACAAGCGGTACAAGGCCTGGTCGAAGGTCTGCATACCTACCTCGCCAGACTTCGCCATCAGCTCCTTGAGCTTGTGGACTTCGCCCTTGCGGATGATGTCCGATGCTAGCGGGGTATTGATCAGCACTTCGATGACCGCCTTGCGCCCCTTGCCATCAGGAGTGGGTACCAGCTGCTGGGCCACGATGGCCTTGAGGTTCAGGGACAGGTCCATCCAGATCTGGTTGTGCTGTTCGGGCGGGAAGAACTGGATGATACGGTCCAGCGCCTGGTTGGCGTTGTTGGCGTGCAGGGTCGCCAGGCACAGGTGACCGGTCTCGGCAAACTGCACGGAATATTCCATGGTCTGCTGGGTCCGAACCTCACCGATCAGGATGACGTCAGGAGCCTGACGCAGGGTGTTTTTCAGGGCCACCTCGAAGCTCTCGGTATCGATCCCCACCTCGCGCTGGGTCACGATACAACCCTGGTGCTGGTGCACGAATTCGATCGGGTCCTCGATGGAAATGATATGACCGCGACTGTTCCGGTTGCGGTGTCCCAGCATGGCGGCCAGGGAGGTGGACTTACCGGTACCGGTGGCGCCCACGAACATGATCAGGCCCCGTTTGGTCATGGCCAGGTCCTTGATGACTTCCGGCAGGGACAGGTCATCAATCTGCGGAATTTTGACCTCGATCCGCCGCAGCACCATGCCGCACAGATTGCGCTGGAAGAAGGCACTGACCCGGAAACGCCCGATACCCCGGGCACTGATGGCAAAGTTGCACTCGTGGGTGGCGTCAAACTCCGCGCGCTGCTTGTCGTTCATCGACCCATAGACCAGTTCACGGGTCTGTTCCGGGGTCAGGGCATTCTTGGTAACCGGCAGAACCTTGCCGTTGACCTTCATGCTCGGCGGCACACCTGCCGTGATAAACAGGTCAGAACCACCCTTTTCCACCATCAGCCGCAACAGTTTTTCGAATTCCATTTTGTTACCTACTTACCTCAGAAGTTATCCGGCATCTTCGCCTTGGCGCGCGCCGCCTCACGGGACACGAGGCCTTTCTGCAGCAACCGCTCGAGGCACTGATCCAGGGTCTGCATGCCGAGCGAGCCGCCGGTCTGGATCGCGGAGTACATCTGGGCGATCTTGTCTTCCCGGATCAGGTTCCGGATGGCCGGGGTACCGATCATGATCTCATGCGCGGCAACCCGTCCACCGCCCATCTTCTTCATCAGGGTCTGGGAGATAACCGCCTGCAGGGATTCGGAGAGCATGGACCGGACCATGGACTTCTCCTCGGCCGGGAACACGTCCACCACCCGGTCGATGGTCTTGGCGGCCGAGGTGGTGTGCAGGGTGCCGAATACCAGGTGGCCGGTTTCCGCGGCGGTCAGGGCCAGGCGGATGGTTTCCAGGTCCCGGAGCTCACCTACCAGGATGATGTCCGGGTCTTCCCGCAGTGCCGAACGCAGGGCTTCGTTGAAGCCCAGGGTGTCCCGGTGCACTTCCCGCTGGTTGACCAGACATTTCTTGGATTCGTGCACGAATTCGATCGGATCTTCGATGGTGAGGATGTGCTCGTAGCGGGTGTCGTTGATGTAGTCCATCATGGCCGCCAGCGTGGTGGACTTACCGGAACCGGTGGGCCCGGTCACCAACACCAGCCCGCGGGGAACGGACGAGATATCCTTGAAAACCTGGCCCATGCCCAGATCTTCCATGGTGAGCACTTTCGAGGGGATGGTCCGGAACACGGCACCGGCGCCGCGATTCTGGTTAAATGCGTTGACACGGAAACGGGCGACACCGGGAACCTCGAAGGAAAAGTCGGTTTCCAGGAATTCTTCGTAATCCTTGCGCTGCTTGTCGTTCATGATGTCGTAGATCAGGCCGTGCACTTCTTTGTGCTCCATCGGCGGCAGGTTGATCCGGCGTACATCGCCGTCGACACGAATCATGGGGGGCAAACCAGAGGAAAGGTGCAAATCGGACGCACCCTGTTTGGCCGAAAAGGCAAGCAGTTCAGTAATATCCATAGGGTTCCTCGGAGGGCTTTTTCTTTTAATCCAGAAGCGGCAAACTCACAGTATGAGCAGCATAGCAGACAACATCGGGAGCGTAACCCGACGCATACAAAAAGCAACATTGCAGGCGGGGCGCGACCCCGGCAGTGTGCGCCTGTTGGCAGTCAGCAAGACCCGACCGCCGGAAGACCTGCGTGAAGCCTTCGCTGCGGGGCAAACCGCGTTTGGCGAAAACTACCTGCAGGAAGCCCTCGAGAAGATCGAGGCACTGGACGATCTGGACGGCATCGAATGGCATTTTATCGGGCCGATCCAGTCCAACAAGACCCGTCAGATCGCCACATCGTTTGCCTGGGTTCACAGTGTCGACCGCCTGAAGATCGCCCGCCGCCTCAGCGAGCAGCGTGCGCCGTCACTACCGCCCCTCAACATCTGTCTGCAGGTCAATATCGATGAGGAGGACACCAAGTCCGGCTGTACCGTGGAGGAGCTGCCCGAGCTGGTTTCGGCAATCGGCGAACTTCCCAACCTCAGCCTGCGGGGCCTGATGGCCATTCCGGATCCCGACCAGTCGGAATCAGAGCTCAGGTCCAGCTTCCGCAAACTGGCCAACGCTCTCAAATCCCTGAAGCAGGAATGTCCGGAGGCCGGCCCGCTGGACACCCTGTCCATGGGCATGTCCGATGACCTGGAAATGGCCATTGCCGAGGGCGCGACCTGGGTCCGGATTGGCACCGCGGTGTTCGGAGCCCGGCCACCCAAGGAGCCCCAGAGCTGAATCCCTCAGTTCCTGCTATCATCCGGTTCAAACTGTTAACCGTTCAACCGTTGGAGTGAACCTTGAGCACATCGCCCACTATCTCGTTTATCGGAGCCGGCAACATGGCCAGCGCCATTATCGGTGGCATGCTGGACGACGGCTATAAAGCCGGTGATATCTGGGTCAGCGCCCCGGATGACGGTCATCTGCAGGCCATCCGCAAGCGCTTTGGCGTCAGCGTGACCACCGACAACCGCTACTGCGCCCAGCAGGCCGACATGGTCGTCCTGGCGGTCAAGCCCCAGGTCATGGCGGACGTTTGCCGTGATATTGCTCCAGTAGTGCAGAATACCCGCCCCCTGATGGTCTCCATTGCCGCCGGACTCACCGCCGACACCTTGGACGAATGGCTCGGCGGGGGGCTGCCCATGGTACGGGTGATGCCCAATACACCATCATTGGTGGGGAAAGGCGCTGCCGGCCTGTTCGCCAACAACCACGTGAAAGACGACCAGAAAAAAATGGTCCAGGCGGTGTTTGAGAGCATCGGCTCCGCCCTGTGGGTGGAAGACGAAAAACTGCTGCACGGGGTGACTGCACTGTCCGGCAGTGGTCCCGCCTACTTCTTCCTGATGCTCGAAGCGCTCGAGGCGGCAGCCACCGAGGCGGGTATTGAACCGGCCACCGCCCGGGAGCTGGCGATCCAGACCATGGCCGGCGCCGCTGAAATGGCTGCCCGCAGCGAGCACGACCCTGCCCAGCTCAAGCGCAATGTCATGTCCCCCGGCGGCACCACCGAGCAGGCAATCAACACCTTCGAGGAAGGCGGCCTGCGGGACCTGGTCAAGAAAGCCTACGGCGCCGCATTCAAGCGCTCGGAAGAAATGGCCGAAGAACTGGCCGGCAAACAGTAACCGATAACGGAGACACAGCTTCATGCTGGCAGACATCCTGATCACCATCCTGCTGATCGCGTCCACCTTTTACCTGACGATTGTGCTACTGCGTTTCCTGCTGCAGCTGGCCCGGGCCGATTTCTACAACCCGATTTCCCAGTTCGTGGTCAAGGCGACCAACCCGCTGTTACGCCCCCTTCGCCGCTTTATCCCGGGCTGGGGCGGCATTGACGGCGCCTCCCTGGTGCTGGCAGTGATCATCCAGGCGATTACCTTCTTCCTGATTCTGGTGGCACTCAACGGCGGCATCCCTGCGATCAATCCGATCACGCTGCTGGTCTGGGCGGTACTGAACGTACTCAGCCTGATTGTGAAAATCTACTTCTGGGCCGTCATTGCTGTGGTGGTGGTGAGCTGGATTGCTCCCCAAAGCGGTCACCCGGCTATCCAGCTGGTTGCCCAGATCACCGAACCTGTCATGCGGCCCGTGCGCAATGTGATGCCATCCATGGGCGGCCTGGATCTGTCACCGATCATCGTGTTCCTGATTTTGAACGTGATCTCGGTTGTGATCGATCACATGAAACTGGCCGCCGGCCTTGGGTCCATTGGTCTGGGCATGTAACCTGCCTTCCGGATATACATTTGGTAACACCCGGAAACGAAAAACAATGAATTCTGGCCGCAAAATCAACCTGTTGATTTTGCGGCTTTTTATTGCAAAAAATTGTGACCTGTCCGTCGAAATGACAAGGGAAGGTACACATGAATTCATAAGACGGGATAGTATTACTACTTATTCATGAATAGCTGAAGTCCGCTCGCCCGGCATAAAACGGGCGCCGGAATACCGGGAAGTCGCGCAGAAGGAAACTCCAATGAACCCGCAGGGAACTCTGTCGCAGCAGGTAGAGGCTTACCACAACTGGAAGAAGGAACTGATCCGGCAGATCGGGCGTTATCGCCTCTGGCTGCAGGACAACGACCTGTTTTCCGACGACATCAGCACCCGCATCCGAAACGGGCTCGAACTGCTCATCGAGGATGAGCTGACGATTGCCTTTGTCGGCGAGTATTCCAGGGGCAAGACCGAGCTCATCAATGCCCTGTTCTTCTCCGAGTATGGCCAGCGCATGCTGCCCTCCCAGGCCGGGCGAACCACCATGTGCCCGACCGAGCTGTTCTTTGACCGTACCGCCAACCAGAATTACCTGCTCCTGCTTCCGATCGAGACCCGCACCGGGGAACTGTCCCTGCAGCAACTGCGCAAGCAGCCGGAACGCTGGGTCAAACACGAGCTCGACGAACGCGACCCGGAAATCATGCGGGAAGTCCTGGCCGAGGTTGCCCGGGTCAAGAGCGTGCCACCGCAAGAGGCCAGAAACCTGGGTTTCGACGAGGCCATGCTCGAGCATGACCGCAACAATCCCGGCAATGTTCTGGTACCGGCCTGGCGCAATGCCCAGATCAGCATCCGCCACCCCCTGTTCGAGCGTGGTCTGCGCATTCTTGACACCCCGGGCCTGAACGCCCTGGGTTCCGAGCCGGAACTCACCATCAGCATGCTGCCCCGGGCCCATGCGGTGATCTTTGTACTCAGCGCCGACACAGGTGTCACCGCCAGTGACATGACCATCTGGAAGGAACACATCGACACCGAGCATGCCGATCACCGCGCCGGCCGGTTTGCGGCCCTGAACAAGATCGATGTGCTATGGGACGACCTGCAAGGCGAAAAGCATACCCGGGAGGCCATCGAGCGGGTACGTAGCTACACCGCGGATCACCTGGGCATCCGTCAGCACGACGTCATTCCGCTGTCGGCCAAGCAGGGCCTGATTGCCCGCGTCCGCCGGGATGCCGACCTGTTCGAACGCGCCAACATCGGCCAGCTGGAACAGCTGATCATCAAACGCATCCTGATGCACAAGGAACAGCTGATCACCCAGAGCCTGATCAACGACCTGCTGGGCATGCTCCAGAACAGCCAGGCGGCCATGCAGACCCGGCTCGAGGCACTGGAAGAGGAACTCGAGGCCTGCTCCGGTGCCACCATGGACAAAGATGCTCTGAGCAGGCTCGCGGAGCGGGCACAGAAAGATTATGACTTCTACTACAAGAAGCTAATCTCCCTTCGCTCCAGTCGCCGGCTGGTGGATTCCCAGGGCAAGACGCTCAAGGGGCTGGTCAGCGAACAACGCTTCGAGGAACATGCCGAGAAAATCCGGGCGTCGATGTCGAAGAGCTGGACCACTGCCGGCATGAACCGCGCCATGGACCACTTTTTCGAACTGCTCGAGGCCGACCTAACCAACCTGATGAGTGAGGGCCACCTGGCGGAGAAGATGGTTGGCGCCATCTACCGACGTTATAACGAAGATACCCGGGCCCGGCACCTGGAACCCATTCCACTGCGCGCCGGCCGACACGTCATCGCCATCCGGGAGCTGCGCAAGAAAGCCAGGCGTTTCCGGATCAGCCCGAAAAACCTGCTGACCGAGCAATCCCTGCTGGTGCGACGCTTTTTCAATGTCATGGTCGGAGAGGCCCGCACCCTGCACAACCGGGTACGCAAAGACGTGGAACGCTGGCCCCACGAGGCCCTGCTCCCGATCATGCAGTATTCCATGGAGCAGAAGCAGCTGCTGGAACACCAGATCCGCCGGCTGCGGGACATGGTCAGAAGCGATCGGGACGGCCGGGCCGAACGGGAGAAACTCCAGGCCACCATCACCGACCTGCGTCGCCAGCTTGAGCTGGCCGATGCCATGCAACGGCAGATCCGCAAACCGGCTCCGACCCTGATCCAGCAGAAGGTGGTGAATATTTCCGGGGTGGTCTAGCCCCGGTTCCCAGGCAACCGCTTCCCGGTTGCAGCCATCTCCACCCGGCTATAAACTGCTGGGCTGGCGATGGCTTTGCCGTCGCCGTTCCAGTTACTTACGGATCGAACCAGGAACCTGTCGCGCCGATGCCCGATTCCCTGCCCGCGGATTCTGTCGGGATAGTTACCCCACAGTCTTACCACTTTGACACTCCCATCGAGCTGGCTTGCGGCCAGAGCCTGGGCAGCTATGACCTGGTGGTGGAAACCTACGGCGAGCTGAACGCCGACGCCAGCAATGCCGTGCTGATCTGCCATGCCCTCAGCGGCCATCACCACGCCGCCGGTTACCACAGCATGGAAGACCGCAAGCCCGGCTGGTGGGACAGTTGCATCGGTCCCGGCAAACCCATCGATACCAACCGTTTCTTCGTGGTTTCCCTTAACAACCTCGGTGGCTGCCACGGCAGTACCGGCCCGAGTTCCGACAACCCGGAAACCGGCAAGCCCTATGGTCCGGAATTCCCTGTAATTACCGTGAGTGACTGGGTGAAAAGCCAGGCCCTGCTCGCCGATCGCCTGGGCATCGAGTGCTGGGCGGCGGTGGTTGGTGGCTCCCTCGGTGGCATGCAGGCCCTGCAGTGGAGCCTCGATTACCCTGACCGGCTCCGGCACGCGGTGGTGATTGCCTCCACGCCCAGGCTGACCGCCCAGAACATCGCGTTCAACGAAGTGGCACGCCAGGCCATCACCTCCGACCGGGAATTCCATGGCGGCCGCTACTACGATTTTGACACCCTGCCCCGCCGCGGCCTGATGCTGGCGCGGATGGTCGGTCACATCACCTACCTGTCCGATGCCTCCATGGGTGAGAAGTTTGGCCGGGAGCTGAGGGAAGAAGCCTACAAGTTCGGCTATGACGCCGAGTTCCAGGTAGAAAGCTATCTGCGGTACCAGGGCGAGCGGTTCTCCGAGTCCTTCGATGCCAACACTTACCTGCTCATGACCCGGGCCCTGGACTATTTCGATCCGGCCTATGAGCACGGCGGCGACCTGTCCCGGGCGATTGCCGCGGCCACGTGCGAGTTTATGGTACTGTCCTTCAGCACCGACTGGCGCTTCACGCCCCAGCGCTCCGAGGAAATGGTGAACGCCATGATCTCCGCCCGCAAGAAAGTCAGCTACGCCGAGATTGACGCACCCTGGGGGCACGATGCCTTCCTGATCCCCACCCCCAGGTATACCGACATCTTCACCGCCTACATGGACCGGGTAGCCAGGGAGGTGGGCGCATGAGACCTGACCTCGAGATCATCCAGCAATGGATCAAACCCGGTCATCACGTGCTGGATCTGGGTTGTGGTGACGGCACCCTGCTCGACTACCTGCAGCGGGAACGCCAGGCCACCGGCTTCGGCCTGGAGATCAACCCGGACCACATTACCACCTGTATGAGCAAGGGCGTGGCCGTAATCGAACAGAACCTGGATACCCAGGGCCTGGACAACTTCGATGACGGTATGTTCGATGTTGTACTGATGACACAGGCCCTGCAGGCCGTTCGCCGGCCGGACAAGGTGCTGGACGAAATGCTGCGGCTGGGGCGGGAGGGCATTGTCACCTTCCCCAACTTCGCCCACTGGCGGCTGCGCTGGGGCCTGGCCCTGAGTGGTCGTATGCCCGAATCCGAAGCACTGCCGTATAAATGGTATAACACCCCCAACATCCGCCTGTGTACCTTCAAGGATTTCGAGGCCCTGTGCCGCCAGAAGGGCATCCGGATCAAGAGCCGCCGGGTGGTCGACGGCCAGCACCAGAACAGTTGGTCTGCCCGGTTGTGGCCAAACCTGCTGGGGGAAATCGCCATTTACCGCATCACACGGGAGAACGAGCAATGATCAAGCAACTCCGGATTTTCACAACCGTTCTGGCCGGGGCCCTCCTGACCCTGGCCAGCCTGCAGGCCCAGGCCGCCGGGTCCAAGGACTTTGGTGACTACCAGGTGCACTGGAGCGTATTGCCAAGCACCTTCCTGTCACCGGAAGTGGCCGAGGCCAACGACCTGCAACGCAGCAAGGGCATCGGCATCGTCAATATCTCCATCATGCAGGAGCAGGAAAACGGCACCCTCAAACCCGTCAGTGGCCAGGTAGAGGGCAAGGTCAGCAACGATATCCAGCAGGTCAATTTCCTGGCGTTCCGACGCATCCAGGAAGGTGATGCAGTCTACTTCATCGCAGAGTACCAGTATCCGTCCGGCGAGCTGATGACCTTCAATATCACCGCACGCCCGACCGGCCACCAGCAGGACCTGTCGGTCCGGTTTGCCCACACCCTGTTCAGCGACTGAATCATGTCACAGCAACTCGTCATCGCCAGCAACAACAAGGGCAAGATTGCCGAACTGACTGAACTGCTCGCCCCCCTGGGCCTGACACCGGTCGCCCAGGGCGAACTGGGCGTGGGTGAGGCGGAAGAACCGGCAGTTACCTTTGTGGAGAATGCCATCCTGAAAGCCCGGCACGCGGCCCGCGAGACCGGCCTGCCCGCACTTGCCGACGACAGCGGCATTGCCGTGGACGCCCTGGGCGGCCTGCCCGGCGTCCGATCTGCCCGGTTTGCCGGCGAGGATGCAACCGATCCGGACAACATCGACGCCCTGCTGGACGCCCTCAAGGACGTCCCCGATGGGGAGCGTGGAGCCCAGTTCCATTGCGTGCTGGTCTATCTGCGCCACGCCGATGATCCGACCCCCATCATCTGCCACGGTCGCTGGCCGGGCCGGATTCTGCGCGAGCCCCGGGGCGACGGCGGCTTCGGCTATGACCCGATCTTCCTGGCGCCGGAACACAATTGCAGCGCCGCAGAACTCAGCCGGGCCGAAAAGGGCCGCATCGGCCACCGGGGCCGTGCCCTTGCCCAGCTGCTGGAACACCTGAAGGCGGAGCTCTGAAGCCATGTCCGCCACTACCCCGGTGGCGGTAAACCCGCCCCTGAGCCTCTACCTCCACGTGCCCTGGTGCGTGCGCAAGTGCCCCTACTGCGACTTCAACTCCCACGCGATCCGGGGCGACATCCCGGAGAAGGCCTACCTGGCCGCCTTGCTGGAGGATCTGGAGCAGGATTTGGGGCTGGTTCAGGGTCGGGCGATCCAGACGATCTTCATCGGCGGCGGCACGCCCTCCCTGATGACGGGCGATTTCTATTTCCGGCTGTTCGAAGCCCTGCGGGACAAGCTTGCCTTTGCGACGGATGCGGAAATCACCCTGGAAGCCAACCCCGGCACCCTGGAACAGGGCCGGTTCGAAGCGTTCCGGCAAGCCGGCATCAATCGGCTTTCCATCGGTATCCAGAGTTTCAACCCGGAGCACCTGCGTGTGCTCGGGCGCATCCACGATCGCGATTCCGCCCACCGTGCCGTGGAAGCGGCCCGAACCGCCGGCTTCGACAACTTTAACCTGGACCTGATGCACGGGCTGCCCGGGCAGACTCCGGATCAGGCCCTGTCGGACCTGCGCGAAGCCCTCAGCCACGAGCCGCCGCACCTGTCCTGGTACCAGCTGACCCTGGAGCCGAACACGGAATTCTTCAGCCGTCCGCCGGACCTGCCCGACGACGACCGGCTCTGGGACATCTACCGGGCCGGCGCCGGCCTGTTGCAGGAGAACGGCTTCGAGGACTACGAGGTATCAGCCTGGTGCCAGCCCGGACGGGCTTCCCGGCACAACCTCAACTACTGGACGTTCGGCGACTACCTGGCGCTGGGCGCCGGCGCGCACGGCAAGGTCAGCCTGGCCGATGGCAGCATCCGGCGTTACTGGAAAACCCGCCAGCCCGAGGCCTACCTCAACCGCATCGGCAGTCGTACCGCCGGTGCGGAAACCATTGAACCGGACGAGCGGCCGCTGGAATTTCTGATGAATGCGTTGCGGCTCAAGGCCGGTGTGGCGGAATCGCTGTTTGCGGAACGAACGGGTTTACCCCTCGAGTCAGTTAGGGTACAACTTGATCAGTTACGGAAGGAAGGATTGCTGGTAAGCGACCGGTTGCAGGCAACGGCGCTTGGCCAGCGATATCTCAACAGCCTGCTGGAGCGTTTTCTCTGATGGACCCGGCACACGGATGGGCAGCCCTGCCAAAAACGCTGAAGACCAGCCTGATCGCCGCTGCTCTCTTGCTGGGAGGGTTGATGGTGGTCAACCAGCCACTGCAGACCGGTTCTGCGCCCCAGGGCATCGTCAGCTTCCAGCTAGCCGCCACCGCGGACCAGACCCATGCCATCCTTCGCAGCTGGCGCTCCGACGGCCAGTTCTGGGCCCGGGTTTCCCTGTGGCTCGATTTCGTCTTTATAGCTGCCTACCTGCTCGCCCTGCTGCACCTGACCCGTCACCTGATGCGGGACCGGCCGGGTGTGCGGGAGCGGGTAGTTGCCCGCTGGGTACGGGCACTGTTTATTGCGGCGGGCCTTGCGGATGTTGCCGAGAACGTCCTGCTGCTGAACAACTTCAACCCGCCCACCGACGTGGTCAGCCTTTCCGCCACGCTCTGTGCGCTGGTCAAGTTTACCGGCCTGACCCTGGGCGTGGCCGGCCTGGTGATCATCCGGGCCGCCCGGCGACATCCCCTCGCCCACGGCTGACCCGGTCACCTTTGATCAATTGGTGCGGTGGAACAGCAGATCCCAGACACCATGGCCCAGGCGCTCACCGCGCTTTTCGAACTTGGTGATCGGCCGGTCATCCGGGCGCGGTGAGAATTCACCCGGTTGCTTCGCGTTGGCAAAGCCCTCCGATTCGCTCATCACTTCCATCATGTGCTCGGCGTAGTTTTCCCAGTCGGTCGCCAGGTGCAGTATCCCACCTACCCGGAGCTTGTGCCGGAGACGCTGGACAAACTCCGGCTGGATCAGCCTGCGCTTGTGGTGCTTCTTCTTCGGCCAGGGATCCGGGAAAAACACCATGACCCGATCAAGGCAGGCATCCGGCAGGCACAGATCGATGACATCATTCGCATCGATGTTGTAGATCCGGACGTTTTCCAGGCCCCGGTCCTCGATTTCCTTGAGCAGGGCACCAACGCCCGGCAGGTGGACTTCCACCCCGATAAAGTCCTGCTCCGGCGCGGCCTCGGCCATCTCGGCCAGGGACTGGCCCATACCGAACCCGATTTCCAGGTTGAGCATGGCATCACGGCCAAACACCTCACGGGGATCGATCATGCCGTCCTCGCGGCTCAGGCCGTACTTGGCCCAGCCCCGGTCAAAGGCTTTTTTCTGGCCCTCGGTCATACGCCCCTGACGGAGCACAAAGCTGCGGACACCACGGCGGGTGGTTACCGGCGACTCCGAGGCTTCCTGCTTGTCTTGCGGTTCATTCTGGTCAGTCATCTGGAATCCTTAACCGCAGGCTGCGGGTTCTGGTTAACATTCTGGCCACAGTTTACCAGAGTCCGTCGGCTCAGGCGGATACCACCGAGTGCCGGCCCTGCTGCCGATCGAGCTGGCGGTAACCGAGCGCTTCCACAAGGTGAGCGTAGGACACCGTTTCCACCGCCTCCAGATCCGCCAGCGTGCGTGCCAGCCGCAGGATACGGTGCAGCGCCCGGGCCGACAGCCCCAACCGTTCCATGGCCCCGGCCAGCATCCGTTCGCTTTCCTCATCGAGACGGCAGGCCTCATGCAGGGCACGCCCGGACAACAGGGCGTTGAGTTGCCCCCGTTCCAGCTGGCGCGCCCGGGCACCTTCCACCCGGGCACGCACCGAGGCGCTCGGTTCCTCTTCCGTACCCGACTGCATCAACACCTCGCCGCTTTGCACCGGCACCTCCACGTGCAGGTCGAAACGGTCCAGCAAAGGCCCCGAGATTTTCGAGCGGTATCGCATCACCTGGGAAGGCGTGCACTGACAGTCGATCGAGGGATGACCACTGTAACCACAGGGACAGGGATTCATCGCCCCCACCACCTGGAAACGGGCCGGGAAACGCACCTGACGAGCCGCCCGGCTGATGGCAATTTCGCCGGTTTCCATCGGCTCCCTCAGCACCTCGAGTACCCGCCGTTCGAACTCCGGTAACTCGTCAAGGAAGAGTACGCCCCGGTGCGCCAGGGAGATCTCACCCGGACGGGGGCTGCTGCCACCGCCGACGAGGGCCACTGCCGAGGCGGTATGATGGGGCGACCGGAACGGCGGCTCCCGCCAGCGTCCTTCCCGGACCGGCAGTCCCGCCACCGAATGTACGCTCGCCACCTCCATGGCGGCGTCATCCGTCAGCATGGGCAAGATGCCGGGCAAACGACTCGCAAGCATGCTCTTGCCCGTCCCTGGCGGACCAAACAACAAAAGGTTATGCCCCCCGGCAGCAGCGACCTCCAGCGCCCGGCGGGGCACCCGTTGGCCCCGCACCTCCGAAAGATCAGCCACCAGCTCACGGTCGTCAGAAGTCTGCGGCTGGGTCGCGCAGGGGACAGGAACCAGTCGCGCCCGGCCGGACAGATGCTCGCTCACCGTCAGGATGTGGGCAGCCGCCAGCACATCATCCCGGCTCGCCAGCGCCGCTTCTTCGGCGTTAGCCTGGGGCACCAGCAATTGCCGCCCCTCACTCCGGGCCGCCAGTACGGCCGGAAGAATGCCCTTGAGGGGGCGAAGCGCGCCATCCAGGGACAGTTCGCCAACAAACTCACAGCCTTCCAGGCTCTGCTCCGGAATCTGCCCGGAAGCCGCCAGGATGCCCAGGGCAATCGGCAGGTCAAAGCGCCCACCCTCCTTGGGAAGATCGGCCGGAGCAAGATTGATGGTGATGCGTTTGGCGGGAAATTCGAAGCCGGCGTTCAGCAGTGCACTGCGCACCCGTTCCTTGCTTTCACGGACACCGGTTTCCGGCAAGCCGACAATGGACAGGGCGGGCAGGCCGCCGGAGAGATGGACCTCCACGGTAACCGCAGGGGCGGACACGCCAATGCTGGCGCGGGAATGGACAACGGCAAGCATAATCACCTTCCATGGTTCGTTCCGGCGGGCATCCTGCCCACCAACAGGGCATTACTTGCCCTGGAGTTTCTGTTCCAGCTCGGCGACGCGGGATTCCAGTGCTTCCACCTTTTCCCGTGTCTTCATCAGTACCGCCTGCTGGGCATCAAATTCTTCTCGGGTCACCAGTTCCAGGCGTGACAGGACCGACATCACCGTGGCGCGGGCCTGGGTTTCAAAGTCTTCCCGGGCGGCACGGGCCATATCGGGGACGAACTGACCGAACTGGCCCTGTAGCTGAGCGAGTATATCCTGCGGACCTTTCACGTTTTACCTCACTGATTCCCAAACTTGCGGATTCCGGCTTTAGCCGGACACCAAAAAGCAGTCCCGGGAGTGTATCACACACGTGGGCCTGCCATACTGTTGGCTGTCAGCTATATAATGGTTGCCGTCGCTGCACGGCGAATGGCTCCAAAATGGACCGCCGGGCAGCGAGCCGCCCTGTTTTGGTGCATACTTTTGCGCCAATCTGGGACAAGTAACATTTATCTTGTTGTTTTAAAATATTTTTTTTGCGTTGGCATACCCGATGCTAGAACACCCGTACGCAATCCGCACAATTGGTGTGCGAGGTGGCAGCATCCCGAACTCAACAATCGGCCGACGGGCCCTCACTGTTGGGACGGCTTTACCAAGGAGAAAGCAATGAAACTTGTGACAGCGATCATCAAGCCTTTCAAATTGGATGATGTCCGTGAGGCACTATCCGAGATTGGCGTTCAAGGCGTAACCGTCACTGAAGTCAAAGGCTTCGGTCGGCAAAAAGGCCACACCGAGCTCTACCGTGGCGCTGAATATGTGGTGGATTTCCTGCCCAAGGTCAAGGTCGAGATCGCCATCGGCGACAACCTGCTGGACCAGGTTATCGAGTCGATCACCAAGGCAGCCAACACCGGCAAGATCGGTGACGGCAAGATCTTCGTGACCGAGCTGCAACAGGCGATCCGCATCCGGACCGGTGAAACCGGCGAAGAAGCGGTCTGAGCCTGACCTGACCAACCAGTCAGCCAACGCAAAAAACCTATAACCTGAAGAGCCTTGTGCGGAGGGCTTCAAATGGAAAGCAATCTTTTTCACCTGCAATACGCTATAGATACTTTTTATTTCCTGGTGTGCGGCGCATTAGTTATGTGGATGGCCGCGGGCTTTGCCATGCTGGAATCCGGCCTGGTGCGAGCCAAGAACACCACTGAAATCCTGACCAAGAACGTCGCGCTGTTCGCGATTTCCTGCATCATGTACCTGGTCTGCGGTTACGCCATCATGTACGGCGGCAGCATCTTCCTGTCCGGCATTGCCGACGTGGACGTTGCCGGTGTGCTGGGTGATTTCGCCGGCCGTGAAGACGGCTTCGAGGGTGGTTCCATCTACTCCGGCGCCTCTGACTTCTTCTTCCAGGTGGTGTTCGTTGCCACAGCCATGTCCATCGTTTCCGGTGCCGTGGCTGAGCGCATGAAGCTGTGGGCCTTCCTGGTCTTTGCAGTATTCATGACCGGCTTCATCTATCCGATGGAAGGTGCCTGGACCTGGGGCGGAGCCTCCGTGTTCGGCATGTACAACCTGGGCGACCTCGGCTTCAGTGACTTTGCCGGCTCCGGTATCGTGCACATGGCCGGTGCTGCTGCGGCCCTGGCTGGCGTACTTCTGCTGGGTGCCCGTAAAGGCAAGTACGGCCCGAACGGCGAGATCCGCGCCTTCCCGGGTGCCAACCTGCCGCTGGCGACCCTGGGCACCTTCATCCTGTGGATGGGCTGGTTCGGCTTCAACGGCGGTTCCGTCCTGAAACTGGGCGACATCGCCAGCGCCAACTCCGTGGCCATGGTGTTCCTGAACACCAACACCGCCGCCGCCGGTGGCGCGGTTGCCGCCCTGATCACAGCCCGCCTGATGTTCGGCAAGGCTGACCTGACCATGCTGCTCAACGGTGCCCTGGCCGGGCTGGTGGTGATCACTGCCGAGCCCTCCACCCCGAGCGCCCTGACAGCCACTCTCTTCGGTGCCATCGGCGGCGTCCTGGTCGTACTGAGCATCGTGACCATGGACAAGCTGCGCATCGACGATCCTGTGGGTGCCATCTCTGTGCACGGTGTGTGTGGCCTGCTGGGTCTGCTGCTGGTGCCAGTCACCAATGGGGATGTCAGCTTCAGCGGACAGATCATCGGCGCCATCACCATCTTCGTCTGGGTGTTCGTGGCCAGCCTGATTGTCTGGGGCATCCTGAAGGCGGTCATGGGCCTGCGAGTCAGCGAGGAGGACGAGTACGAAGGTGTGGACCTGTCCGAGTGTGGTATGGAAGCCTATCCGGAGTTTGTCAGCGGCAAGCAGTAAGGCCGCTGTGAAGGAGGGGTCAGATGAAGGTTTTCATCTGACCCCTTCTTCATTCAGACTCCCTGGAAGAGGGCGTCGTCGGCATGGCGCAGATACAGCAGCAACTCCATCTCCGCTTCCTTCATGCTGTCGAATGGCCCCTCCATGGTTCCCTCCCGGGTCTGGAAATACCACTGACCGTTGATCATTTCAAAGCGCTTACTGCGGAACCAGTTACGCTCCTGCTCTCCCTTGCGTACATCCATAACGACTTCCCCTACAACTTCCTCTGGCTGAATCCAACGCTGATGATCGAAAGGCGATCACTGCCTAAAGTCTAGATCAGACTCGGGAAGTGTCTAATTTTGCGTCACGCCTCCCCCGGAATGACCTGATCCTCCAGGGCATCCAGCATGAACTGAGGCATGGCCAGGGCTCCGTGATGAACGCCCGGATTGTAATAACGGGTGACAAACGGGCGATTCGCGGAATCCTCCTCCCTGAAATAACGCAACGGATTGGCCTTGCTGGCCATGGTGCAACTCCACCACCCGGTGGGATAGACCGGCTGGGGGAATGGCAGGGTCTGCACGTGTTCGAAACCGGCCTTGCGCATGTCGTCGTGAATGGACTTGATGATGGTGTCGGTGTGCAACAGCGGTGATTCACTTTGCTGCACGATGATGCCACCCTCCCGCAACGCCAGCATGGCATCCCGGTAGAAATCCAGGGCGAACAGGCCTTCGGCGGGTCCCACCGGATCGGTGCTGTCGATGATGATCAGGTCAACACTGTTGGGCTCGATGTCGCGCATCCACTGGATACCATCACCGAAAAAGAAGTTGGCGCGGGGATCGTCATTGGCCTCACACAGTTCCGGGAAATATTTCTCGGACATGCGGGTCACCCGCTCGTCGATTTCCACCTGCCAGGCTTCTTCCACACCCGGATGCTTCAGCACTTCTTTCAGCGTGCCACAGTCACCACCCCCGACAATGACCACCTTTTTCGGATCCCGGTGGGTGAACAGCGCCGGATGGGTCATCATCTCGTGGTACAGGAAGTTGTCACGGGTGGTCAGCATCACGCAGCCATCCAGCACCATCAGGTTGCCGAAGGTTTCGGTCTCGTAGATCTCGAGCTTCTGGAACGGTGTCTGTTCCTCGTGCAGTTTCTTCTTCACCTGCAGGGAAAAAGCCGTACCCTGATCCTGAAAGACCTCGGTAAACCATCCCTCGTTCAATGCTGTCATCTGTTGCCTCCCGCTGTGCACCATGGGCTATGTTGAAAGGGGCGTATTGTAGGGCCGGGATCCCGGCAGCCAAAGTATTTATGGTCCTCCGGAAGCACGTATTTTCCACATCCGGTTCTTTCAGCCAACGGAGGTTGGCCCTACAATGGCGCCCATATTTCCGGCACCCGACCGGCCCGGTTTCCTGAAAGGATAGCAAGCATGAGCGAAGCCAACGGCACTCCTGCCCACAAGGTCTACAACATTGCCCACTGGAGCGACGGTTACATCGGCGTCAACCCGCAGGGCGAGGTCCTGATCAGGCCGGACCGGGGCCGCACCCCGGCCGCCATCAATCTGCCCGAACTGACCCGCAGCCTCGGCCAGTCGGGAGTGCAGCTACCGGTGCTCATCCGTTTCACCGACATCCTCCATGACCGGGTCAATACGCTCTGCAATGCGTTCAACCGTGTTGCTGCGGACCAGGGCTACCAGGGCCGCTACACTGCGGTCTACCCGATCAAGGTCAATCAGCAGCGCCGGGTGGTGGAAGAACTGCTGGCGGCAGAGCCTGCCGCCTCCGCCGGCCAGATCGGCCTCGAGGCCGGCAGCAAGCCCGAACTGATGGCAGTACTGGCGCTGTCCCGCCAGAACGGATCCGTGATTGTCTGCAACGGCTACAAGGACCGTGAATACATCCGTCTTGCCCTGATTGGCCAGAAGCTGGGGCACCGGGTTTTTATCGTGGTGGAGAAACAGTCCGAGCTGCCCCTGATCCTGGAGCAGGCCCGGGAGCTTGAGGTAACCCCGCTGATCGGCGTGCGGGCCCGCCTCGCCACCATCGGCAAGGGCAACTGGCAGAACACCGGGGGCGAGAAATCGAAATTCGGGCTTTCCGCCAGCCAGGTCCTGGATGTGGTGGAAACCCTTCGGGCCGCCGGCGCGCTGGAGTCCCTGCAACTGCTGCATTTCCACCTGGGTTCCCAGATTGCCAACATCCGGGATATCCAGACCGGCCTGAAGGAATGTGCCCGCTTCTACGCCGAGCTGCACGATCTCGGCGCCCCCATCGGAACCGTGGATATTGGCGGCGGCCTGGGCGTGGATTACGAAGGCACCCGCTCCCGCAGCAGCTGTTCCATGAACTACAGCGTATCCGAGTACGCCTACAACGTGGTCCATGTCCTTCAGGCCGAGTGCGAACGCCAGGGCATTCCGCACCCCGACCTGATCAGTGAGTCCGGGCGGGCCCTGACCGCCCACCACTCGGTGCTGGTCACCAACGTCATTGATCAGGAACAGCCGGACAACCGCACCCCCACCGAACCGGAAGCCGGGGCGCCGGCGCCCCTGCACGACCTGTGGCGCGACCTGACCAGCCTTGAGGACAGCGAATCCCCCCGCTCGCTGGCAGAGATCTACCACGACGTGCTGCACGCCATGGCCGACGTGCACAGCCAGTTTGCCCACGGCCTGCTGTCACTGACCGAAAGGGCCCGGGCGGAAACCCTGTACACCCGGTGCTGCCGGTTACTCAGAAGCCGCCTGGACAGCGCCAACCGCGCCCACAGGGAAATCATTGACGAGCTCAACGAGAAGCTGGCCGACAAGCTGTTCGTGAACTTTTCGCTGTTCCAGTCCCTGCCCGACGTCTGGGGCATCGACCAGATTTTCCCGCTGATGCCGGTCAACGGCCTGAACCGCCCCCTGACCCGGCGGGCGGTCATCCAGGACATTACCTGCGATTCCGACGGCCGTATCGACCAGTACGTTGACGGCCAGGGCATCGAGACCACCCTGCCCCTGCCGGAAGACAATGGCGACGGGCCGCTGCTGATGGGCTTCTTCATGACCGGTGCCTACCAGGAAATTCTGGGCGACATGCACAACCTGTTCGGCGACACCCACTCCGTCGACGTCCGCCTGGATGACCGGGGCGGTTATGTCATCGGCGAACCCATCACGGGCGATACCGTGGCCAAGGTATTGCGCTACGTGAATTTCGAGCCGGAGCAACTGCTGGCCGCCTATCGCCGGAAGTTCTCCGCCAGCGAGCTGCCAGAAAGCCAGCAGAAGGCCCTGCTGGCTGAATTGGCCGCCGGACTGGAAGGTTACACCTACCTGGAGGAATAGCGGTCGCCGCTACCGCCGACCGCTCCCGGCAGAAACGGAAAACTTTTCCGATTTTTTGTGGTCCCACTGATCCGGTGTCTTCATGCCCTCGTAAATCCTGCGACTGACAAACCCGCGACGAGTGCATAGAATGATGACCAGAACAAGCTCAAGCCATGCGACTGTCAAGGAGCGTCCGGTGACAACACTGGATCCGAAACCAGCAAAACCCGAGGGCCGAAAGGACCCCTGGAGTCAATTGCTGGACAAAGTGGGCAAACACCAGGACCGCGAGGCCTACCACGCGCTGTTCGAGCACTTTGGTCCGCAGATCAAGTATTACGCCATGGCCAACGGCCTGGCGAGCCACGCGGAAGAGCTGGTGCAGGAAGTATTTGTCTCGATCTGGCGGCGCTCCTGTCTCTATGACTGGCGCAAGGCGGCGGCCTCCACCTGGATCTTCACCATTGCCCGTAACCAGCGCATCGACATGCTGCGCAAGATGCAGAGATCCAGCGCCGAGATGCTGGTGGAGACCGAAGACCTCTGGCAGATCCCCGGCGACAACGAGGATGAACCGGTTACCTCTCTGCACCGTCTTATGTCCGAGCGGCGAATCCGCGAATCACTGAGTCATCTGCCCGAGGAGCAGGTCACAGTGATTGCCAAGGTTTACATGGAGAACAAGTCCCACCAGATGGTTGCGGACGAGCTGAATATCCCCCTTGGTACGGTGAAAAGCCGGGTTCGCCTGGCCCTGAACAAGTTGAAAGTGATTTTGCAGGATCAGAACGTATGACACGGCACCATCCCGACAGCCTGACCCTCATGGAGTACAGCGCAGGAAACCTGAGCGAGCCCCATGCCCTGTGTATCCGGCTCCACCTGGATAAGTGCCCGCACTGCAGGAGCCGCGTAGACACCCTGGACAGCCTGGGCGCCGTGATGATGGAAGAGCAGCCCAAGGTCAGCGTCTCCGAGAGCATGTTTGACAGCATTCTGTCCCGCATTGACAGTGAGCCCGCCAGCGAACCGGTGCAACCGGCTCCGCCGAGGATGAGCGCACTGCAGAAGCTGCTCGGGGAAAACCTGAACGAGCTGCCCTGGAAGCGACAGCTGGGCGATGTCAGCGTGCTGGACATCAGCGAGAAATTCCCCGGCCAGAGCGAACAGGTGGTGTTGCAGAAACTGGCAGCCGGAGGCAAGGCGCCCGCTCACACCCACCGGGGCAATGAAACGACGATTGTTCTCCAGGGTGCGTTCGCGGACCAGAACGGTGTCTTCAATCAGTGGGACTTTGTCGTGCTCAACGAGCAGGATGAACACAAACCGGTGGCGGTTGGCTGTGAGGACTGCATTACCCTGTCCGTTCTCAGCGCGCCGGTGAAGCTGACCGGCCGGTTTACCCGCCTTCTCAATCCGTTTATCCGTTAGGTTGCTACCCTTATACCTGTACCGCTCTTCCCTTCGGAGCGGTACAGAATCCGACCTCACCAGGGCAACTCGCTACCATCCCAACTGAAGAAACGCCCGTTACTGCTCTCATCCAGTGTTCCGATCACCCTCAACAGGTTGGCTGCAGTTTCCCCGGGCTTGTGCACCTGCAGACTGGCCAGCGACTGCTGGAAGGGTTCACTGAGCCCCGACTCGGTGGTCCCCGGATGCACGGCAACACAGCTCACTGGTCGACATCGCCTTGGCAACTCCACCGACAGGTTCCTGACCAGCATGTTGAGTGCCGCCTTGGAACAACGGTAGGCGTACCACCCACCAAACCGGTTATCTCCGATCGACCCGACCTTGGCGGAAATCGCCGCAATTCGCTTGAACCGGCGATGTCGCAAATGGGGCATGGCCGCGCGCATCACAGTACCAAAGCCGGTGCAGTTGACGGCGAAGGAGCGCGCCATCGCCCCGGCTTCAAGATCCTCGATCCGTTTTTCGGGAAAAATCTGGCTGTCGTGCAGCAAGCCGGCGGCATAGATTACGGTCTCCAGCTCGCCATCCGGACCCAGCATTTCCGCCAGGCTGTTACCCAGCTCTTCCACGCTGGCAGTTTCCGCGTCCCACTGAACGAGTCGCAACTGATTGTCCGGGAACTGCTCCCGCAGAGCCTCCGGGTTCCGGCACAGCCCGAGAACGGTCCGTTCGGCATCCGTATCGAGTAACTGACGGGCCAGGGCGGAGCCTATCGACCCGCTGACACCTGCAATCAAAACCTGCTTCATGGTGCGCTCCAACTGATTGAAAAGACTACCAAAGGGTTTTCATAAAAACCCATTGATCGAACCCAACAGGTCGATACGTTTTTTTTATGAAGTTGCGCCACTTTTTTGCCCGATTCGTGAAGACCAAAGCGTTCAAACAGCCGTATGAATCACCAGTTTGAAGACGAGCACCGGGCTGAGACGCCCGGGCCCATCACATCCAGGCTGACTGACCTGAAAACGACGAGGAGAGCGTCCATGCAATACCAGGCACCTGCGAATGACCTTCGCTTCCTGCTGTTTGACGTCTTGGGAGCAGACAAGCTGCACAAGCTGGAAAAGTACGCCGACGCCACCCCGGATCTGATGTCCGCGGTGATTGACGAAGCCGGCAAGCTGGCGGCGGAAGTCATCCAGCCCACCAACCAGACCGGTGACCGGCAAGGCTGTCAGTACGATCCGCAAACCCGGAGCGTGACGACTCCGGATGGGTTCAAAGAGGCCTACCGCAAATTTGTTGACGGCGGCTGGACCGCCCTCGACGCGCCCCTGGAGTTCGGCGGCCAGGGCCTGCCCCACACACTCAAGTTCGTGGTGGATGAAATGGTGTGCTCCACCAACCTGTCCCTGGGTATGTATCCGGGCCTGACCCACGGCGCTATCAGCGCCCTCTATGCCCACGGTTCCGAGGAACTCAAACAGACCTACCTGGCAAAGCTGATCTCCGGGGAGTGGACCGGCACCATGTGCCTGACCGAACCCCAGTGCGGCACCGATCTGGGTCTGATCCGTACCCGGGCGACGCCCAACAATGACGGCAGCTACAGTCTGGAAGGGACCAAGATCTGGATCACCGGTGGTGAGCACGATCTGGTCGACAACATCGTGCATCTGGTACTGGCCAAACTACCCGGTGCACCGGATACCACCAAGGGCATTTCCCTGTTCGTGGTACCCAAGTTCCTGCCGGAATCCGGCGAGCGCAACCCGGCCTTCTGTGGCGGCCTGGAGCACAAGATGGGCATCAAGGGCTCTGCCACCTGCGTAATGAACTTTGAGGGCGCCAAAGGCTGGCTGGTGGGCGAGCCCAATGACGGTATGCGGGCCATGTTCACCATGATGAACGAGGCCCGCCTGATGGTCGGCATGCAGGGCCTTGGCCTCGCCGAAATGGCCTACCAGGAAAGCCTCGGCTTTGCCCGGGAGCGCCTGCAGAGCCGTTCGCTTAGCGGCCCGAAAAACCCGGACGGCCCGGCCGACCCGATTATGGTGCATCCTGACGTGCGCCGCATGCTGATGCGCCAGAAAGTGCTGAACGAAGGCATGCGGGCCCTCGCCCTGTTCACCGGTCATCAACTCGACCTGTCCGTGGCCCACCCGGATGCGGGCGTTCGTGAGACCGCCGATGATCTGGTGCAGCTGTTGACCCCGGTGGTCAAGGCATTCCTGACCGACGAGGGCTTCAACAACGCCAACACCGGCTTGCAGGTCCTCGGCGGCTCCGGCTTCACCACCGACTGGCCGCTGGAGCAGCTGGTCCGGGACGGCCGGATTGCCCGCATCTACGAGGGCACCAATGGTATACAGGCCATGGATCTGGTGGGCCGCAAGCTGTCACTCAAGGGTGGCCAGCTGGTGCGCACCCTGTTTGGCACGCTGACCGGCTACCTCAAGGACAATCCGGATGCACCCCATCGCGAGGAACTGAAAGGCGCGATCAAGGCATTGGAACAGGCCACTCTATGGCTTGCCAGCAACGCTCCCAAGGATCCCGAGCAGGCCGGTGCGGCCGCGACACCCTACCTGCGTCTGATGGCCCTGACCGTGATCGGTTACCTGTGGTCACGCATGGCCGGTGTTGCCGGCGAACAACTTGCCAGCGGCGAGGGCAACCAGCCATTGCTCGAAGGCAAGCAGATTTCCGCACGCTTCTATTTCCAGAAGCTGCTGCCGGAAATCGACTGGCTGCTCAGGGACATCGAGAGCGGCAAGGACAGTCTGATGGCATTTTCCGATGACCATTGGGCCGCCTGATGACCCGATAGGCCCCTCCTCAAGGCCACGCCTTCGGGCGTGGCTTTTTTGTGAGTGCTTTTCGTCTCCCTCCACTGCCTGGGTTACAATTGCACGCTTTGATTCGCGCCGGCACCGCCGGCTAGTCACGGAGGCTGAATGTCCGCGGACGATTACGCTTTTCGTTTCGGGGGAATCGAGCGGCTCTATGGCCGCCGTGCCCTGGACGCATTCCGGAATGCACACATTGCCATTGTCGGCCTCGGCGGAGTCGGGTCGTGGGCGGCCGAGGCGCTGGCCCGTAGTGGTATCGGCACCCTGACGCTGATCGATATGGACGACATCTGCGTGTCCAACACCAACCGGCAGCTGCATGCGCTGGAGGGACAGTACGGTCGTACCAAGACCGACGCCATGGCCGATCGACTCAGAACCATCAACCCCCATGCCGAGGTACGGGTTCATTTTGGCTTCCTGACCCCGAAGAATGCCGCCGAGCTGATTACCCCCGAGATGACCGGGGTGGTGGATGCCATCGACAGCGTCAAGGCCAAGGCTGCCCTGATCGCCCACTGCCAGCGACGCAAGATCCCTCTGGTCTGTGCCGGCGGCGCCGGAGGCCAGATGGATCCCACGCAGATCCAGGTGGCAGACCTTGCCAAAACCACCCAGGACCCGTTGCTTGCCAAGGTCCGCAATCTGTTGAGGCGGGAATACGGTTTCTCCCGCAACCCCAAGCGGCGATTTGGCATAGAGGCCGTATACTCACTTGAGCAGCTCACGTATCCTGCGGGAGATGGTGAAGTGTGCCTGCAGAAACCGGCCAGCAACGGCCCGGTCCGGCTGGACTGCGCCTCCGGCTTCGGGGCCGCCAGCCCGGTGACCGCCAGTTTCGGATTTATTGCGGCGTCGCGCCTGCTCAACCGTATTGCCAGACGCGCCAACCTGTAATTCAAAGGACCTGAAAACCTATGCCTCTCAGCACTGTCATGCTTCTCGCCAGCATCGGCGTCCTGTCCCTGTTCTGCCAGTGGCTGGCCTGGCGGGTACGAATGCCCGCCATCCTGTTCCTCCTGGCCGGCGGTATCGCCGCGGGACCGCTCTTCGGCTTCCTGGTACCAGAGCAGGTATTCGGGGATCTGCTGTTCCCGGTGATTTCACTGGCGGTGGCCATTATCCTGTTCGAGGGCAGCCTGACCCTCCGCTACGAAGAGATTCGCGGCCACGGCAAGATGGTGCGCAACCTGGTGCCGGTCGGCTCCATCGTCACCTGTCTGATCGGCACCCTGGTCGCACGGTGGGCCCTCGGGGTGTCCTGGGAGGTTGCCCTGCTGTTCGGGGCCATTTCCATTGTTACCGGTCCTACCGTGATTGCTCCCCTGCTGAGATCGGTCCGCCCGAAGTCCAAGCTGGCCAACATCCTGCGCTGGGAAGGCATCATCATCGATCCGGTGGGCGCCCTGCTTGCGGTACTGGTGTTCGAGGGCATCGTCTCCTGGGGTCAGGGGAATGTCTTCAGTCACTCGCTCTATATCTTCGGCAAGACCCTGCTGGTGGGGTTCCTGATCGGGGCGGCGGCCGGTTACCTGAACGGTCTGGTGCTGCGCAAGCACTGGATTCCCCAGTACCTGCACAATGCCGGCACCCTGACCTTCATGCTCGGGGTCTACGCCATTTCCAACGAACTGGCCCACGAATCCGGCCTGCTCACGGTTACCATCATGGGCATCTGGATGGCCAACATGAAGCGGGTGCCGATCGAGAGTATCCTCGAGTTCAAGGAATCCCTCAGTGTCCTGCTGATCTCCGCCCTGTTCATCATCCTGGCGGCCCGGGTCGAGTTCGCCGCCATCGCGGAGCTGGGCTGGGGCCTGGTGGTGGTCCTGGCCGCCCTGATGCTGGTGGCCCGCCCCCTGAGCATCTTCCTGTCGGCCATCGGCACTGATCTCAACCTCCGGGAAAAACTGTTCCTGAGCTGGATCGCACCCCGGGGCATCGTGGCGGCTGCTGTCTCGGCGCTGTTCGCATTCCAGCTCGAGAAGCTCGGCTACGAAAGCGCCGCCACCCTGGTGCCCCTCGTGTTCATGCTGATCATTGCCACGGTTACCCTGCAGAGCCTGACGGCACGCCCTGTGGCACGACTGCTCAAGGTCGCGGAACCGGCCGAGTACGGCTTCCTGATCCTGGGTGCCAACAATGTCGCCCGGATGATTGCCCAGGCCCTGAAGAAGCATGAGGTGCCGGTCACCCTGGCCGACACCAACTGGGAGAACGTGCGCCAGGCCCGGATGGATAACCTTCAGGTCTACTTCGGCAACCCGGTGTCCGAGCACGCCTCGACCCACCTGGACCTGACCGGTATCGGCAAGCTCCTGGTCATCTCTCCCTACAAGCACATGAATTCACTGGCCACGTACCATTTCCTCGACTGGTTCGGGAAGAACTGTGTGTTCAGCCTGGCCGAGGGAGACCAGGACCAGAAGGCCCGCCACCAGACGGCGGAGAAGATCCAGATGACCCGGGGCCTGTTCGACGGTGTCAGCTACGCCAAGCTGGCCAGCCTGGCCAGCCAGGGCTATACGGTGCGCACCACGCAGCTGAGCGAGGAATTCAGCTACGAGGATTTCCTGGAGAAATACCAGCGCCAGGCCCTGGTACTTTTCGTGTTCGACAGCAAAGGATACATCTCGCCGGTCTGCAAGATGGAGGACCTGAAACCGGAGGAAGACTGGGTGCTGATCAGCCTGGTGCCGCCGCAGCCGCAGAAGGAACGCAAGGAGAAAAACAACGGCGGGAAAGCCGCAAAAGCGGCGGCCGAAGAAGCCGGGGACGGGAACGAAAAGGACTGAGGGCTCCGGCCCTCAGCGACAGTCCAGCACCAGCTTGCCCCGGACGTGCCCACCTTCAAGCGCTTCGTGGGCTTCCCGCACCTGATCGAGGGTAAATTGGCCGTCCACGTGCACCCGCACATCGCCGTCCTCGATCAGCTCGGCAATCTCTTCCAGGTGGAAGACATCCGGGCGTACGGTCATGCCGTGGGCCCGCAGCCCCATTTCTTCCGCGATACTGATAATCTCGTCCGCGGTTACCGTCGGGATGGTCACCAGGACACCGTTTTCACCCAGGGTGTGCAGTGAACGCTTGCCAACATCGCCGCCCATCAGGTCCAGCACCATGTCCAGGCCGTAGCACTCGTCGGTGAAATCGGTGGTGTGGTAATCGATCACCTCGTGAACCCCCAGCTCGGCCAGGAAATCGCGGTTTCGTGCCGAGGCCGTGGCAATCACGTGGGCACCCCGCTCCAGGGCAAACTGCACCGCGAAATGGCCGACACCACCGGCACCGGCGTGGATCAGGATCTTCTGTCCGGATTCCAGCTTGCCCATTTCGAACAGCCCCTGCCAGGCGGTCAGTGCCGCCAGGGGGACACCTCCGGCCGTCACCAGGTCCAGTTCCTCGGGCACGATCGCCAGCTCATCCGCTGCGGCCAGGGCATACTCGGCGTAGCCCCCGCCGGCGGCCGGGAACCCCACCATGCCCATCACCCGGTCACCCGGCGCCAGGGTGGTCACTCCGTCGCCGACAGCTACCACCTCGCCGGCCACATCATAGCCGGGCGTCCAGGGCAGCGAGTTCTCGATCTGGCGCGCCGCAAAGCCCAGCCCCTTTCGGGTCTTCCAGTCAATGGGATTCAGGCCGGCGCCATGAACCCGCACCAGCACCTGGCCATTCTCAGGCTGTGGCACCGGGCTCTCGACCACCTGCAGGACATCCCGTTCACCAAAACGGTCATAGACCACGTGGCGCATGGAAGTGTCGATGTTATTTTCGTTGGTGGATTCCATGGGTCTCTCCAGACTTCGGTGGTAATGATCGGTGCTAACTGAGGCAGACGCTTTCAGACTAGCAGAAAACGCGCTCCGGGGAAGCTCAGTCCGGGGCCAGGCCCTTGCCGCCGCTGACCGAGGCCGCCGACAGGATCTCGGCAAACTCCTTCGGTGCCCGGGACGGTCGCTGGGTTTTCATGTTGACGCAGGCATGGGTGGAAACCGCCCGCACCAGGGTTTTGCCATCCGCCGGGCGCACCAACTGGAACTGGCGGGAGGAGCGGAAGCGCCCGTCAAACCCGGTCAGCCAGGTACCCAGAATGAGCCGGTCCCCGGCGTTGGCGGAGGCCAGGTAATCAATCTCGGTACGGGTGATGGCCATGGCCTTGCCGGTGGCCTCATGCAGCTCCCAGGTCATGCCCAGGCTCTCGATGTGAGCCCAGCTGACGTCTTCCAGCCAGCGGACGTAAACCACGTTGTTGGCGTGCCCGAGGCGATCGGTGTCCTCCTCGCGCACGGTGATTTCGAGGGTGAAGGGATCCGGCAGATCCCAGTCAATGTTCTGTTCGGCGGTCATTCGTCAGTGTCTCCGAGCCCCGGAATGGCGTGCAACGGTAGCCGCCCGATACGGTCGTTGTGAAGTGAACCAAAGTATAGAACCCCGTCGTGGGGATTCACCGAGGTGATTTCCTGCAAGTGAGTGCCGCGGGTATCGTGCAGACTGGTAACGGGATTGCCGTCCCGGTCGAAGGCCACCACCAGGCCATATTCCTGGGGCGCCGGTTTCAGGCTGTCCGGCAGCTTGGCAACCAGGTCCTTGAGCCACGGCGACCGGTGCAGGGCGTCGACCTGGGAGTTGCGCAGTGTGGGGAACGCCACCCAGTAACGGCCTTCCTCATCCACCGCCAGGTTATCCGGGAATCCAGGCAGGTTGTCGGCAAAGACTTCGGCCCGGCCGGCACGGGGGCCTTGCAGCCAGTAGCGCAGGATCCGGTATTTCCAGGTCTCGTTGACCAGAACAAAGTCTCCGTCCGGCGAAACGGCGACGCCGTTGGCGAAGTGCAGGTTACCCAGCATGACCTCGGCCCGACCGGTGCGGGGTGAATAACGCAGAAGGCGACCGTGGGGGCGCATCTCCAGGAGGTCGAGCCGGTAGTCAGGCTGATGGAAGCGTGAGCTGGCATCGGTGAAATAGATGGAGCCGTCCGGACCGATGTCCACATCGTCGGTAAACCGGAACGGCGTGCCCCCGGCTTCCCGGGCCAGCACGGTCACGGTCTTGTCCGGGGCAATGGACAGCAACCCTTTCCAGGCGTCTGCAACGATCAGGTTGCCCTCGCGGTCAAACACCATCCCCAGGGGCCGCCCGCCGGTTTCCAGCCACTTTTCAACGCGACCGTCCGGAAAGACCCGGACGATGAACCCGTCCTGGGTACCGCTGTAGAGGATGCCTTCCGGCCCGACCGTGGTGTCTTCCGGGCCGTAGACCTGACCCCGGGCCAGCAGGTCCGCCAGCCGAAGGCGTTCGTTGGGTGCCAGGATCCCGGTCAATGGTGGCGGCGAGGGTGGCTCCCAGGCCTTGCTGTCAATGGGCGACGGCGTCAGCAGAAAACTGCCGAGCAAAAGAAACACCACCAGCAACCCGATCAACAACCACTTCATAGAGTGCGTCCGCCCGTTGTTATTTTCCGATTTCCCCGCCAGGACAATGGCCTAACCATAGCAGACGGGGGCCTGACCATGAAAACGGCCCGCGTCACAGAGCTCCGGAATCAGTTTTCGCTCTCGAGGAAGCGGCGGCATAGGGCGGCAAAGGTATCGGCTTTCTCGGCGTGCAGCCAGTGGCCGGTGTCCTGGATGATACGCAGCTCGGCCGACGGAAACAGCTGCATGATCTGGTCACGGTGCTTTTCCTGGATGTAGGCAGATTCCGCGCCCTTGAGGAACAGGACCGGACCATTGAAGGGACCGTCCCCCTCCGGCGCTTTGGCCAGGTTTTCATAACAGGCATCGATTACCGGCAGGTTCAGCCGCCACCGGAACATGGGGCCGTCGGCAGTCTGCTCCTCGCTGGGCACCCGCTCCAGGTTCTTCAGCAGGAACTGCCGGACGCCGGGGGTCTCGACGAACTCCGCCAACAACTTGTCGGCGTCCTGACGGGAGCGCACGGCGGACAGGTCGAGACTGCTCAGCCCCTCGAGAATGGCGTCATGACGGGGTTTGTAGCTGACCGGTGCGATATCGGCCACGATCACTTTATCCACCCGTTCCGGTGCCATCAGGGCCACCTGCATGGCCACCTTGCCTCCCATGGAATGGCCCAGGATCGAGGCTTTATCCAGCCCCTGGGCATCCATGTAGGCCAGAACATCTTCGGCCATGGAGGGGTAGTCCATGGTATCGGTATGCGGGGAGCTGCCGTGGTTGCGTTCGTCCAGGGCGTGGATCTGCCATTCATCCTGCAGCCGGCGCGCGATCCCCCCGAGGTTTTCCAGTGACCCGAACAGGCCATGCAACAGGATCAGGGGTTTGCCTTCGCCGGTAATTCGATGATTCAGCTCGACACTCATGGACAGACAGCCTCCGCATTGGACAGGATTGTTCTCGGAGCGGATACATTACCATTGCCAGCCCTGCGAGCAAGGCAGGCGAATGTCGGGACGAAAAAAAGCCGGGGGTTACCCGGCTTAAGGTCATAGGCTGAACGCCTGTCTGATCAGCAGTAGAAGATGCTGTCCAGATATTCCGCGAGAGCAATCACGTTCTTGCGTTCCTGCTCGCTATGGGGCACAAAGATTTCCTGTTCCATACAACACCTCCATCAAGTATGCATTCATTACTCCAACCTGATGGGATGATGCTATCGTTGTATGGCACAGAGGCCGTTGACAAGTTGTCCCATACGCTTGACATTTTGTACCAGTGTCCATGACAGCCTGTTAACTTTCAGAAGGAATGTTGTGAGTTCCTCGCACCCGGATACCCCTACAGCCCAGACTCCCGGCGTTGCCGCCTCCAGCACGCTGGCGCTGGTGCATTACCTGGAGCGCCAGGGTGTACTGGACCGGAGCCGGATCGCCCGTATCACCGGGCTGGGCACCGGCGAACTCGAAGATCCCGACCGCAGGGTGCCTGCCGAGGCACACTACGAGCTTTGGGAGTATGCCGAACAGATCACCGGGGACCCCGGTGTCGGGCTCCATGCCGGCAAGCTGGTCGACCCGGAACGCATGGGCCTGGTGGGACACGTGTTTTTCAACTGCGACACTCTGGGCGAGGCGGTAACCCAGTATGTCCGCCTGCATCGGCTGATCAACGAATCGGTCATCCTCACCTTCGAGCAGAGCGGCGACACCGCTATCCTGACCTGGCAACCGGATACCCCGGAAAACTACTGCCGCCAGGACATGGACCGGACCCTGGCCGCTGCCATGAGCCGGACCCGGCACTTCATCCACCCCGGCTTCCAGGCCGAATGGGCCGAGATTGCCCATGAAAAGCCGTCCTACGCCAACGAATACGAACTCCTGCTGGGCGGCCCGTTGAGTTTCGGCCACGGCATCACCCGTGTTGCCTTTGACAGCCGGCATCTGAGCCACCCGATACCTCACCGCAACCCCTACGTGTATTCGGCGGTTCTTCGCCAGGTCAACTTCCTGCTCGCCCGGCTGCAGACCCGCAGCTCGTTCAGCCGCAAGATACGCCGGCTGATTTCCAGGCAGATGGCGACCGACCGGATCGATGCTGATACCCTGGCCCGCCAATGTCACATGAGTCGCCAGACCCTCTACCGCAAACTCAAGAAGGAAGGGCTGAGCTTCCACGAACTGGTGGAGGAGGTGCGCAAGGACAAGGCCCTGCGTTATGTCGCCGCCGACCATTATGCGTTGGGTGAGATCGCGTTCCTGCTGGGCTTTTCCGAACTCAGCGCCTTCAGCCGGGCATTCAAGCGCTGGACCGGCCAGGCGCCGGCCCAGTACCGGGCCGAACACCTGGGTGCTGGTGCCGGTACCACGGACTCCGGGAGTACCGCATGATGGAGGGCTTCCCGCTGATTGCCATCGCTGTCGGCCTGCTGTACCTGGCGGCACTGGCCTGTATCTACAGGATCCTGCTGACGTACCGCACATCCCAGGGCGCCATCGCCTGGATCATTGGCCTGTTGGGTCTACCGTACCTGACTGTCCCCCTGTTCCTGCTGATCGGCCGGAACCGCTTCGGTGGCTACGTCAAGGCCCGGCGGATGGGCGACGAATCCCTGACCGCCCTGCTCAACCGGTTTGAACAGCAAACCACGTCCATTCCGGCCCCCGGCAACGACCGTTTCCAGGACGAATTGCAGGTGTTGTGCAAACTCGGCCGCCAGCCCTTCACCGATGGCAACCAGTGCACCCTGCTGCGCGACGGCGAAGCCACCTTCGAAGCCCTGTTCGAAGCCATGGAGGATGCCTGCCGCTACATCCTGCTCGAATTCTATATCGTTCGCTCGGACCGGGTCGGCCAGCGCATCAAATCGATCCTTGAACGGAAGCTGGCACAGGGCGTGGAGGTGTGGTTCCTTTACGATGACATTGGCAGCGCCTTCCTGCCCCGCCGCTATCTGCGGGAACTGTCCCGCGCCGGAGCCCGCGTCGCCTCGTTCGGCGATGGCAACATCCGCCGCCGGCGGTTCCAGATCAACTTTCGCAACCACCGCAAGCTGCTGGTGTGCGATGGCAAGGTCGGCTTTGTCGGGGGCATCAACCTTGGCGATGAATACCTGGGCACCGCCATGGACCAGGACCCCCTGAGGGACACCCACTGCCGGATCGAGGGCCCGGCGGTGAGCGGCCTCCAGCTGGCCTGGCTGGAAGACTGGAACTGGGCCAGTGACGAGTTGCCCAACCTGGACTGGAGCGCCGGCGAGCACACCCCGGGCGACCAGGAAGTGCTGATCCTGCCCACCGGACCGGCCGATAGCTGGGAAACCTGCACCCTGTTTTTCCTGAACTGCATCAACAATGCCCGGTCCCGGATCTGGATCGCCTCGCCCTACTTCGTCCCGGATTTCCAGATCATGAATGCCCTGCAGCTTGCCGCCCTCCGGGGGGTCGATGTCCGCATCCTGATCCCGGAAACCCCCGACAATCACCTGATCAAGCTCGCCGCCTATTCCTACCTGGTACAGGCCAGCCAGGCCGGCATCGGCATCTATCGCTATCAGCCGGGTTTCATGCACCAGAAGGTGGTCCTCGTGGATGACCGCTATGCCGCCGTGGGTACCGCCAACCTGGATAACCGCTCCATGCGCCTGAACTTCGAGATCACCGCCATCAACACCGACCGGCAGTTCGTGTCCGGTGTCGAACAGATGCTGGAGGAGGACCTGAAAAGTTGCCGCCTGATGACCGAGCGCGACTACCGGGACCGCTCGATCCTGTTCCGGCTGACGTGCCGGGCCATCCGCCTGAGCGCCCCCTTGCTGTGACGCCGACCACAGACTGGCTCGGGGCCACCGGAATGTGCGAATATGCGGGCAATTCCAATTCCACGCAGTAGCCATAATCCGACATGAACGCTTTCAAGCCCCGTGAGACTCTGACCGAACAGGTCGCCCGCCACATTGAAAACCTGATCGTTTTTGGTCAGCTCCGCTCCGGCGAGCGCATTTACGAAGGCTCCATGGCCAAGGAAATGAATGTCAGCCACGGATCGATACGGGAAGGATTACTCCTGCTGGAAAAGCGGCACCTGGTACGCAACGTCCCGCGCAAGGGCGCGTTCGTCACGACCCTGGACGACTATTTTGTGCGCAGCCTGTACGAGACTCTGGAACTCTATCTCACCCACACCGGAAGGAAGCTGGTGCGTCAGTGGCAGCCGTCGGATATGGAGCGGCTTGAATCCCTGCATCGGCAGATGAAGACCTGTTACCAGAACAACGACCTGATGAAGTTTCTCGAGCTGGGCATCGAATACACCAAGGCGTCCCTGGTCTACGCCGACAACTACTTCATCGTGAACGCCATTGATGACCTCTGGCCCTCGGCCCGGCGTTGCGCCTTCGTTGCCTTCCAGTATGGCGGCAGCCAGGTTCTGGAGGACAATCTCGCCAACATGGAAGAGTCCATCAGCGCGATCCGGGACCGCGACGAGGAACGCCTTGCCGGCATCCTGCACCGTTTCGCCCTGCAACAGTGCCAGCAGGTACTGGACGCCATTGCCGGCAATGAACAGCGAAGCTGACCAGCTACCTCAATAGAACAGCTGGGTGAAGGAGAACCCTATGTTGAGGTAGGCGCTCCAGTTGTCCTGGTTGTTGTAGGCACCCGCCAGCTGAACCGGCCCGAGGAAGGTATCCACCCCCGCAAACAGGCTCCAGGACCGGACCGAACCGTCCCAGCTGGCATCACTCAGGGAATCCCAGGCGTTGCCCGCCTCGAACCCGACACCGGCGAACCAGGGCATCAGCGGCCCACCAAAACTCTGGCTGGCGTAGGCGGAAGCCATGGCGGCGCTCTCACCAGTGATCTGGCCCGGGGCAAACGCTGACAGGCGCCGGAAGCCACCCAACCGGACATGGTTCTCAACCCCGGCCTCGCCCCGGGTCACATCCTCTGCAAACAACAGGCCCGTCAGGGTCAGGCCCTGCCAGCTTCCGGTGCCCAGGAGCAGCGTGGTCACCGAGTCGAAATGCCGGTCCGACCCCAGATCTTCCCGTTCAAACCGTGCTTTGACGCCGGCAAAAGCCCCGGCGGTCGGGAAAAACGAATCGTTCAGGGAATCATGGACCAGTCGCAGTGTGAGGTTGCCCTGGTGGATAGCGTCATCCGGGGCGACCGGCTCCCCCACTTCCTCGTCCACCGTGGCATAGCCGCGGGTGTAGGTCAGTCGCGCCTCGGCATCACCGCCCAGCTCCATCCCCAGGGCCAGATCCGCGGATCTAAACGTCACGTCCACCTCGGCGATCTGCCGTCCGGCCTCGTCGTAGACGCCGAAATTGTCCCGGGAATATTCGCCACCCAGCGCCAGGAACCGGTCATAGCCATAGTCCAGGGGCTGATACCACTGGGTCCGGACCCAGGGCTCGGTCCCCAGTTGCAGGCCGGTATGCCATTCGCCCCCGAGCCGGTTGAGTTCGGTCATGCGCAGTGCGGAGGCGATATTGAAACGGGTTTCGCCGTCGAAATTGTCCTCGTAACCAAGGCCAAAGGACAGGTAATTGGGCCCCCAGGTCTTTTCCCGGGGCTGGATAACCAGCACCGTGCCATCCGGAGAAGGAGACAGTGAGTAGGAAACGGTTTCGTAATAGCCGAGACCGTAGATGCGCTTGAGATCCTCCTCCAGGGCCGGGACATCGAGGGGTTCACCAACGCGCTGGCGAATCCTTTCCCGCAGGAAATCCCTGGCCAGCCGTCGACTGCTCTCGATCTCGATGCGGGCAATCGGGCCGGCACTGAACGCCCTCGTGGCCATCCGCGCCTTGTAGCCGGTCCAGTCGGTGCGTGAAACCTGTAATGGTCTGAGCTCACTGGCATGGTTGCGAGCCGCGGTCGCGCCCAGTTCGAACAGCAGCGGCGCCTGGTAGAAGTCCGCCGAGGTGTGCCCTCGCAGATCCGGCCGGATCAGGATGTCCCGCTCATCAAGCAGATCCAGTTGCTGTTCCGTGTTGCGGCGGGTCAGGAGGGTGGTGAGCTGACCCACCACGGAAAAGGCCTCCCGCAGGTCATCGGTGTCCATGAGTGGATCGGTGATATCCACGGCGATGATCACGTCTGCCCCCATGTCCCTTGCAACACTCACCGGCAGGTTGTTGGCGACGCCCCCATCCACCAACAGGCGGCCGTCCAGCTCCACCGGGGCATAGACTCCTGGTATGCTCATGCTCGCCCGGACCGCCTCGGCGAGGTTGCCGCGGCCGATGACCACCTGCTCCCCCGTGGCCAGGTCGGTCGCCACCGCCCGGAACGGAATCGCCAGCCGGTCAAAGTCCTCCACCAGAGCGGCATTCCGGGTCAGTTCGTTGAGAATAAACCCCAGGTTCTGGCCGGCGACAATTCCGCCCCCGACGTGCAGGCCGTCGGCACGGACACCGAGACCGGGCAGCACCGGAAACCGCCAGTCATCCTGCTTGCGCCGGATCGGTTTGTAGACCCGGCCGGGGTCATCCCGGAAACTGGATAGCCAGTCCAATTCGATGAACTGTTCCTCAATCCGGGCAACCGGCATGCCGGAGGCATAAAGGGCACCGACGGCCGAACCGGCGCTGGTGCCAACCACCACATCCACCGGAATGTTCATCTCCTCCAGCACCCGGAGTACCCCGACATGGGCCATACCTTTGGCCCCGCCACCGCTGAGCACCAGACCCACCCGGGCACGCTCGCGCTCTTGTGCCAGCAGGGATGCCGGCGCCAGCAGGCACAGAAGCAGGATAAGCAGTGTTTTCAACGGTCGGGTCCTGTCGCCGGATACACTCAACGCTTGTCCTTGTCGTCCTCGTCGACGAGGGACAGGTGCGAGACATCCGGGACCATGGGCGGCGGCAGCTCCCGCTCCACCCCGAGGTCCGAACCCGCAGGAGCCAGGGTCCAGTCATCCAGGTGCTCGAACATGGGTGCCTCGGCCTCCTGATGTTCAGCCAGGGTCACCCCGACGGGATCCAGGTTCAGGCCGCTGCCAGCGAGGATGTCATCCACCTTTTCTCCGGCCACCGGCAACCGGTCCCCCGGTTCCACCTCCGGAGTTGCGCCACCTCTGGCCGGCGCGGGGGCGCTGGCGCTCGGTTTGGGTACCGGTTCGCCGCGCTCCGGAGCCTCGGCCCCGGGACGGGATGGCTCTGGCGCAGGCCGGGCACCGGGCATGGGCTGCACATAGGCCACCATGCCGTGCTTTTTCAGCACCGCCCGGTACTTCTCGGCCTGGGCCTCCTCGAGTTTGTTGCGTATCACCACCGGCTGACCGCTGAACATCCGTTCGACCTGTTCGACAGAGGCCTTGAACAGGGCCCGGGCGTTATTTCTTGCCGTCTGCTCATCGGTTCCTGCAACACACTCGCCTTTGAATACCAGCTGAAACATGGCTCTCTCCCTACCGTTTTCGCTCTTGAAAGAATAGTTGATCCGCTCGCCCCGGGCAGCCCGGACTGACTGTATCCGGACTGCAAACAATTGAAAAACTTTTGCCGCCGCCAGCGTAAATAGAGACACACTCTGCAATAATGGCCTGTAACGAGATGTTACACTTTGTTACACTACCCAAAAGGAAACCAGGGAGTGGACACATGAGCCTTCGAACCTTATCCCGCACCATCATCGCCGGCCTCCTCCTGGCAGCGCCAGTGGCACACGCCGAAAACATTGATGTGCTGATGAGCCAGATCTTCCCCCAGCAGCAGGCCACCTACATCGGCTATGAAAGCATCATCCGCGAGGATATTCCGGTGGCGGCAACGGTGGACCGCAAATACCTGATCGTGGATTTCCGCTTCGCCGCGGGCGAACCGCCCACCGAGCAGCTGCAGGCCAGCGTCCACAAGGTCTGTATGACCCTGCTGAAGGATCGCGACCTGATCCGCAACCTGTCCGAATCCGGCTACGACATGGTCTCTGTAGCCTTTGACCGGCGCTCCCAGTTCGACTGTCTGTAACCAGCGGCAGGTCAGCCCTGCCGCCCCAGCAGCTTCGGAAATGACTCCAGCGCACTGTTCACCGCATCCAGATTGAACGCTTCCACATCCGCCAGCAGTTTTTCGCCGTAGCGGGTGACCGACGGTGACCGATGCCGCTGTCCCCAGGCCACGACCCGCCGGGCAAAATCCTTCATCTGTTCCGGGTCGCCACTCTCGCGGACCGTTTTCCACTCATCGCCAAAGTCCCGGGCCAGCTGCTCCCGCAGCCAGCCGCGCTCCTGCATGCTCAGGGTCTGGGCCAGCAGACGTTCTTCTTCTTTCGGCTCACCGTCCTCCTCGGCCTGCTCCACTGTCGCTTCCACTTTCGGCAAGGTGACGGTGAATACCGAGCCCGCGCCGGGTTCGCTTTCCACCGCCAGCTCCCCACCCATCATGCGCGCCAGCTTGCGGCTGATCGCCAACCCCAGGCCGGTGCCGCCATAACGCCGGGTATTCTGCCCTTCCTGCTGTTCGAAGGCATCGAAGATCCGGTCCAGCTGGTCCGGAGCTATTCCGATCCCGGTATCACTGACCGTGACTACCAGTTGATAGAACTGGCGGTCCGTCGTTTTGCCATCCTCGTCGGGAGCGTTTTTCAGTGGTTTTGCCGTGGCGCGGACAGTCACGCCCCCCTCGTGGGTGAACTTGATGGCATTGCCCACCAGGTTAAACAGGACCTGACGCAGCCGGGTCTCGTCCAGCATCATGGCCGCGGGCATTCTCGAATCCACGCTCACTTCCAGGGTAATGCCCTGATCGCGGGCGCGAAGATCGAAAATATGCCGGACATCGCTCAGCAGGCGGCGCACCGATACCGCCGAATAATCCAGGCGCATCTTGCCGGCCTCGATCCGGGACAGGTCCAGGATGTCATTGATCAGCATCAGCAGGCTGCGGCTGCCGGCACGGATGGCGTCCAGGTAACTGCGCTGCTGGGGATCGGTCACGCTGTTGCTGAGCAGGTCGCTGTAACCGATCACGGCATTCATCGGGGTCCGGATCTCATGGGACATGTTGGCCAGGAACTCGCTCTTGGCCCGGCTTGCGGCCTCGGCCTCCCGGGCCAGTCGCTCGGCCTCGAGCTTGGCTGCGCGCAATTCGTCCTCGCTTCGGCGCAGGGCGTTCTCCGAGCGGATCCGTTCGTCCACCTCCCGGGACAGTTTCCGGTTCCAGTACAGGAAGATCAGCACCACCACGATGGCGATCAGCACCACCCGGCGTACGACGGTGTAGTCGGTTTCCTGTTCGATATCCAGGTGAATCCAGCGGTTATAGATGGACTCGGTTTCCGACGCCTCCAGGTTTGACAGCCCCTTGTTCAGGATCCGGTGCAACTCCGGGTTGTCCTTGCGCACCGCCAGCCTGAGATCGTACTGGTAGGGAGTAATACTGGTGATCCTCAGATTGGACAATCCCAGGCGGGCGACCGTGTAGCTGACCGCCGGGATGTGGGTCACCATGACATCCAGATCGCCATTGGAGAGCGCCAGCAGCCCCTCCTCCACATCCCCCATGGGATAGAGATCCAGGTTGGGGTGGTTGATCAGCAGATAATCGTGGGCGGCATGGCGATTGACGACACCCACACGCTCACCCCGCAACTCCCGAAGATCGCCGATAAACCGGCCGTCATCCCGGATCACCAGGGCAATGGGCACATTCAGATAGGCGCGGGTGAACAGGTATTCGTTTTCGGTGCGGGGCGTTCTGGACAGGCCGGGCAGGATGTCCACCTCACCTTCCATCAGCTGCTGTTCTGCCCGGGAGCGGTCCTCGACCAGGCTTCGGCTGAAGCGGATGCCCAGCTCGGTTTCCAGCCGGGTCACCAGGTCTGCCACCAGACCGGTGGGTCTTTCGTCCTGCTCATACTCGAACGGCGGCCAGTCCGAGCGGAAGGCCACCCGCAGGTTGGGATTGCGTTTGAGCCAATCCAGATCGGTGGCTGACAGCTCGACGCCACTGCGCTCCATGGACGGCACATCCGCCTGCAGCCAGGATTGACGGATCACGCGGTGCTCATTGTGGCTGATGGCGGCAATTGCGCTGTCGAGCACCCGGAACAGGCGATCCTGCTTTGCCGGCACCTGGAGCGTCACATCCACCTGCTTGTCATCAAGCAGCCTGGCCAGGCCGATGCCGTTAATCATCGCCGACTGCAGATAGTCCGACACCACCGGTACCGGCCCGACAAACGCCTGTGCCTGACCGGAGAGCACGGCACTGACCGCCTCACCGATCCCGTTCACCGGCACTGGCTGAAACTCTTCCACCGGTTCGAGCATCGCATACTGGTTGGTGTCGCCGTCGATGATGGCGACCTGCCCACCCTCCAGATCCGCAAGGGACTGGATGGCGGCGTCACCGGCACTGACAAACAGCCCGTAGGTCAGCGTCATCAGTGGCTTGGTCATGCGCTGGCCACCAGAGATGCGGACTCCCGGTGCATGGGTGGTCAGCAACGCATCGGTCTCCGGCGGGACGGCGTCGGGTTGTTCACTGTCACCCAGGACCACCGGATCCACCGGCACACCCAGCTTGTCGGACAGGCGGGCCAGATAATCGATGTAGGTTCCGGCCAGCACGCCGTCACCGGTATCGAAAACCAGCGGCACCTGCCCGCCCCGGACGCCCACCACAAACCGTTCCTGCTGCTGCAGCCACTCCAGATCAGACTGGCCAAGCACCGGCGCTGGCGAGGGCTGGGGAGGATCCGCCAGGACGGGGGATTGAAACAGGCCGAACAGGCTGCATAGTAACAGGGAGCGAAGGACGACCTTCACTGGATATCCTCCCGGGATTCGCTAAAGTTCAGTGAACAATACCTGCAAACGTTGGCGATTTCATTCAGACACCCTCAACCAGGAGATAGTACTCCATGGACACCAGTAAACATTCCCTGAGCACCCTGTTCGAGCAACTCGGCCTGGCCTCCGATGACAAGAGCATCGAGGACTTTGTCGCCAGGCATTCCCCGCTCCCGCGGGAGATTGCCCTGCAGGACGCTCCGTTCTGGTCGGAAAGCCAGTCCCACTTCCTGGAAGAAGGGCTGGAAGAGGACAGTGACTGGGCCGAAATCATCGACGAGCTGGACGCAATGATGCGTCACTGATCGTCGGGACCGGGTCCGGATTTGTTGCGCCGGGCCCGAGGATGACTCTGGTCATAGACCCGCGCCAGATGCTGGAAATCAAGGTGGGTATAGACCTGGGTGGTGGCGATATCGGCATGGCCCAGCAGTTCCTGGACCGCCCTCAGATCGCCACTGGACTCCAGCATATGACTGGCGAAGGAATGCCGTAACAGATGGGGATGCAGTTTCTGGTCAGCGCCCCGGGTAATACCCCAGCGCCCCAGCCGCGACTGGATACTGCGACGGCTGAGCCGGTCCCCCCGACGACTGACGAAGACCGCCTTCTCACCCTCCGGTGCCAGCTCCGGTCGCACCGACAGCCAGGCCCGGATGGCGTCCACGGCCTTGCGCCCCACCGGCAGAACCCGTTCCTTGTTGCCTTTACCGATTACGCGCACTTCCCCCGCTCGCAGGTCCAGCGATTCAAGATTGAGATCCGCCAGTTCCGACAGCCGCAAACCGGAGGAATACATCAGCTCGAACATGCACAGATCCCGCACCTCGAGGGGGTCGTCAGGACTGGCATCGAGCAACTGGCTGAGCTGGTCCACGTCTGCCACCCGGGGCAAACGTCGGCCGCTTTTGGGGGCACGGACATCCACTGCCGGGTTGTCCGTCACCAGCCGTTCCCGCAGCAGGAAGTTATAGAACCGGCGAATGGCCGAAAGATGACGGGCGATGCTGCGGCCGCTCAACCCTTGCCGGCTGAGGACCGCTACATAACGGCGCAGGTCATGGCTGAGCAGCAACCGCCACTGGTCACGGCCGGACTCCGCCAGCCAGAGAGCGAGCCGGTTCAGATCCCGCTCATAACTGTCACAGGTACGCGGCGAATGGCGCTTCTCGGAAGCCAGGTGGCGCACGAACCGGGACAGTGGTTCCTGCAGGGAATCGGGCAACATCGTGGCGACGGCCCCCGCTGACACGCTATCGGGACTCCGCGCTGATTTCGGCCACCGGGGCACTGCCGGTGTGGCGCTGGATCATGGGGGGCAGCAGTCGACTGAGGGTGTCGCTGATGTAACTCAGGAACAGTGACCCCATGCTCTGATCGAAGTAGCCGGGTTGGCAGCTTCCCACCGCAAACACGCCCACCAGTTCCTCACGACGCAGGGGCACCAGGGCAACCGAGGCAATCGGCTCTTCCCGGTCCGGGAACAGGAACTCCCGCTCGCTCTCCCGGAACTGTCCACAGACCGCCCGCTCGCCGTCCAGCAGCATGCCCAGCCGCTCCCTCGCCAGCTCCGGACCGACCACATGCAGGGCACCCTGCGACGCTTCGGGCAGGTCCTGATCGGTAAACAGCAGGACCGAGGCAGCATCCAGGCCGAAGTCGCCCCGGATGGAATCATCGATGGCGGCCGCCATGTCATTGAGGGTTCGGGCCTCGATCACCTGCATCAGCAGCCGCTTGCTTTTCCCGAACAGTCGGTCGTTATGACGGGCGATGGAGACCAGCTCAACCAGTTCCCGGCGCAGGGTATCGCGCTGCTCGCGGAACAGGTGGACCTGTCGCTCCACCAGGGAGATGGCGCGCCCGCTGTCATGGGGCAGAGTCAGGCTGCGCAACAGCTCATCCTGCTCAACAAAGAAGTCAGGATTGGCCCTCAGGTAGTCGGCCACCTGTTCTGGCGTGAGGTCTTCGGCCTTCTTGCGGACCGTCTGCTCTGTCATCGCGTTCTCCCGGGCTGTCAGGACCGTTGTCTGTTGGAACGACCGCTCTTGCGGCGGCGGGCATGGTTGTCACCTGGCAGTCGCAACTGCCCTTCAAACACTGTAGTTGCAGGGCCTTCCATCATAACAGGCGCCCCCTCACCCTGCCATTCGATGACCAACTTGCCACCGCGCAGCTCCACTTCCACCCGCTGGTCGAGCAAGCCGCGGATATTGCCGGCCACCACGGCGGCACAGGCACCGCTGCCGCAGGCCAGGGTCTCGCCGGAGCCCCGCTCGAACACCCGCAAACGGGCATGGCCACGGTCGAGGATCTGCAGGAACCCGATGTTGGCCCGGGCCGGAAACCGGGGGTGGCGTTCCAGCAACGGCCCCAGGGTTTCCACCGGCGCCGTGTCGACGTCATCCACCACCAGCACGCCGTGGGGGTTACCCATGGAGACCGCACTGAGCTCCACGGTCTGGCCGTCCACATCCACGGTGTAGACATCCTTGCGACGGTCGGCGGCAAACGGGATCGCCGGCGGATTGAGTTCGGGCACGCCCATGTTGACCATCACCATGCCATCCTTCCCGACCCGCAGCTCAATCACACCCCCGGCGGTCTGGACCCGGATGACCTTCTTGTTGGTCAGGCGCTGATCCCGCACGAACCGGGCGAAGCAACGGGCACCGTTGCCACACTGCTCCACTTCCGAACCGTCGGCATTGAAAATGCGGTAACGGAAATCCACGTCCGGCAGGCCGGGAGGCTCAACCACCAGCAACTGATCGAAGCCGATACCGAAATTCCGGTCCGCCAGTTCCCGGATCATCTCCGGACGCAGCCGGAAGGGCTGGCTGATGGCATCCACCACCATGAAGTCGTTACCCAGGCCATGCATCTTGGTGAACCGGAGGGTCGGACCCTGGCTGCGTCGCTGCTGACTCATCTCCTGCTCCCCGGTCATTCCGGCAGACAACTTTCAGGGGCGAGCTGGTCCTCCAGGGTTTCCCGGCGGCGCACCACGTGAACCTGGTCACCGTCCACCATGAGTTCGGGGGGACGGTTGCGGGTGTTGTAATTGGAGCTCATGACGAAACCATAGGCGCCGGCGGAGCGAACCGCCAGCAAGTCTCCCGCCTGCAGGCGCAGATGACGGTCCTTGCCCAGGAAATCTCCGGTCTCGCACACCGGCCCGACCAGGTCCCAGGCTTTCTCTTCGCCGTCCTGGTGCGGCCGGACCGGAATGATGGATTGCCAGGCACTGTACAGGGCCGGACGAATCAGGTCGTTCATGGCGGCATCGATGATGGCGAAATTGCGGTGTTCGGTGCACTTCAGGAATTCAACACGGGTCACCAGGATCCCGGCGTTGGCGGCGATCGAGCGCCCCGGCTCGAGGATCAGCTCCAGGTTACGGTCACCCAGGCGTTCCGCCAGGGCCTTCACATAGTCTGACGGCTGTGGCGGTTGCTCCTGGTCATAGGTCACCCCCAGGCCGCCGCCCATGTCCAGATGACGAATCCGGATACCCTGTTCCACCAGGGTATCGATCAGCGCCAGCACCCGGTCCAGGGCATCCAGGAACGGCGATACCGAAGTCAGCTGGGACCCGATATGACAATCCACGCCATGGATTTCCAGGTTCGGAAGGGCCGCGGCCCGGGCATAGACCTGCGGCGCCTCGGCGATATCGATACCGAACTTGTTCTCTTTCAGACCGGTGGAAATGTAGGGATGGGTCCCGGCATCGACATCGGGGTTGACCCGCAAAGAGATCGGGGCCTTAACCCCCAGCTCGCCGGCCACCTGGTTCAGGCGGTCCAGTTCGGTGTCTGACTCCACGTTGAAGCAACGTACCCCCGCTTCCAGGGCACGTTTCATTTCCCACTCCTGCTTGCCGACGCCGGAGAACACCACCTTGCCGGCCTCACCCCCGGCACGGAGCACCCGCTCCAGCTCACCCGCCGACACGATATCGAAGCCGGCACCCAGGCGGGCCAGCACATTCAGTACCGCCAGGTTGCTGTTGGCCTTGACCGCATAGCACACCAGGTGCGGACGGCCCTTCAGGGCGTCGTCGTAGGCCCGGTAATGGCGCTCAAGGGTGGCCCGGGAATAGATATAGGCCGGCGTGCCGAAGCGCGCGGCAATTTCGGAGACAGGGACGTCTTCGGCGTATAGCTCGCCGTTACGGTAGTTGAAGTGGTCCATGAATGTCCTGATTTGTTAAGCGGGTACGCGGTTGCTCAGTTATCACTCTGTTCACGGTCTTCCTCGGCCTGGCCGTCGGTCACGGCCCCGACCGCCTCGCTGGCCGTGGCTCCGCCCTGGTCGCGGTACAACGGGCCCTTCTGGCCACAGCCTGCCAGCGACAGGGTAAACACGAGGCTGAAGATCGCAAAAAGTCGAAAAGGCATGGGCGCCCCCGGAAAGTTGCTTTGGCGCAGTATACCTGACACCCATGGCAGCGGGCGAGACACTGCACCGGACCCGGAGCTTCTTTTCCATGGCAGTATCAGTATCATGGAGCCACTGTCCGACACCTGAGGCTACCCGCACGTGAAAGAATTCGTGATTCGCCGCTACCGGCCAGACCAGACACCACAGGATGGTCGCCAGACGCTGCTGAGAATCGACGACGAAGGCACCGTGGTGCAGGTTGATCACCAGTCCGAAGCCGTCCTGGGATACGAGGCCGGGGAGCTGGTGGGGCAGCCGGTCCATCGCATCCTGGCTTCCCGCCAGGACGACCCGTTTGCACCCGTGAACCGCCATCAGATCGAGGGCGGGCAGTACATCCTGGTGACCTTCCGGCACCGGGACGGCTTTTTCTTTACCGCCCAGCTCAGCCTCAAACAGGCCATCCACGATTCCGACCAGGCGGCCCGGGCCACCATTGCCCTGGCCGATGCCGCCCGCGTGGATCCCTGCCTGCTCAAATCCGCTGAAAACCTTGCCCGGTTCGGACTCTGGGAACTGGACATCACCAGCAACGAGATGACCTGGAGTGAAGGCATCTACCAGTTGCTGGAGCTTCGGCCGGGCCTGGACATCACGCCGGAACAGGCGCTGTTCTACTGCCAGGCGGGCCAGTCCAGGGTGCGGGCCCTGTTCCGGCGTTGCATGCGCACCGGCCAGCCGTTTTCCCTGGAACTGAATGTGCTGACAGCACGGCAGAAGCAGTGCCGCATGACCCTGGATGGCCGGGCGCTGCGCAAGGGTGGGCGCATCCACCGCCTGGTGGGCACCCTGGTGGATCGCACCGCGATTATGGAACAGGAAAGGGCCCTGGACCATTGCCATCGGCTGCTGGAAGCCACCGGTCAGGCAACCCCCGACCTGGTGGCGGCGGTGGACACACGGCTGACCCTCCTGCACTGCAACCAGTCCTACGCCAGCCAGTTTGCCCAGACCTTCGGCAAGACACCTGCCCCCGGTGACAATCTCAGAGAACTGCTCCGGGAGCACCCGAACGAACGCCGGTTGATCGAACGACTCTGGCAGCGGGCGTTCGAGCGGGGCAGTTTCGTGGTGGAAATGCCCCTGGCCCACCAGAATCGCGAGCTGCCCATCCACGAATTCCACTACCAGCGTCTGACCAGCGCCCAGGGCGACATCCTCGGCGCCGTTCACGTTGGCCGCAACACCCACACCCGGATCAGCCAGAGCGAAGCCGGTGACCGGATCCGCCGTGACCCGGTCACCGGCCTGATGAATCGCCGGGAATTCCTGGCCCGCCTGCTCCGGACCCTGGAGCAGAAAACCCACCGGGACAGCATCGACAGCCTGCTGTACCTGGACCTGGACGACTTCAACCGCTTCAACGAAACCGCTGGCAGTGGCACCTGTGACCGCTACCTCAGGGAGCTGGCCGGCAATCTCGGGGTGCGGATACGGCAACGGGATGCCCTGGCCCGGTTATCCGGCGATACCTTTGTATTGCTGATCGAGAACTGCCCCGAGCCCCGGGCCCGCAAGATTGCCGACGATATCCGGGAGCTGGTTCGCGGCTTTGTTTTCGAATGGCAGGGCACCAAACTGCAGACCACCGTCAGCGGCGGGCTGCTGGTGATGGAGAAAGAATTCCCCGGGGATCCGGAAAAGCTGCTGACCCAGGCGGCGGACCTGTGCCATACCGCCAAGACCTCTGGACGCAACCGGATTCACACCGCCCGGGCGATTGCCTCCAACATCGATGAGAACCTGATTGCCCAACGACTCGAACAGATCCGAGAAGCCCTCGACAATGACCGGCTGCTATTGGAATACCAGGCGTTGAAACCCGTCGCCAGCGCAACCTGGGGCGACCACATAGAGATCCTGTGCCGCATCCCGGCGCTCCGGGATGGCCAGAGCCAGCTCCAGCCGGACCAGTTCCTGCCGGTCACAGAACGCTTTGACCTGGCCAAACGCCTGGACCGTCAGGTGATCCGCCAGACCCTCGACTGGCTGTCGCAACACAAGCTGCTGGAGCCGCGCATCAAGTATTGCGGCTTCAACCTGTCCATCACCAGCGTGCTCGATGACACCTTTCCGGACTTCCTGGAAGGCGAACTGGCCAACTCACCGTTCTCCCCGGAATATTTTTGCCTGGAAATCCGCGAGGAGCACGCTACCCAATACCCGGACGACGTAGCCATCCTGTGCGATGCCCTGCACAAGATTGGCTGCCGGGTGGCACTGGAAGGAGCAGGCGCCTCGGTGGAAAGCTACAGCCTGGCGGCAAAACTGCCTGTGGACATCATCAAGCTGGACCGCCGGATGATGGAAAAACTGGAGGAGGATCCGGTGCAACAGGTCATGGTGGAAGCCTTGCACCGGATTGCCGAGGCGGCGGGTAAAACCACGGTCGCCACCCACATTGAAAGCGACCACACCCTGCGCCGAGTGCGAACCCTCGGGATTCATTTCGGCCAGGGCTCCCATCTGGAAGATCCCCGGCCACTGGAGGACCTGACACCGGCGGTGGTGGGCCTATCATCCGGTCACCCGGACGGCTGAGCCGGGCGCCGGATATCCCCGGTCAGCCCGGCCGCTTGCGGGCCCGGGCGACGGCGGCACGCACCTGTTCCGGCGCGGTGCCACCCAGATGGTTGCGGGCCTGGACCGAGCCTTCGAGGGTGAGCACATCGAATACATCCTCGCCGATCACGTCCGAGAACTGCCGCAACTCTTCCAGAGTCATCTCCGACAGGTCCCGTCCTTCCGCCACGCCGAAGGCCACCGACTTGCCAACGATCTCGTGGGCATCCCGGAACGGCACGCCTTTCTTGACCAGGTAATCCGCCAGGTCGGTGGCGGTGGAGAAACCACGTTTGGCCGCCACCCGCATGTTGTCTGCCTTGGCCCGGATCGCCGGGATCATGTCGGCGTAGGCCTTCAGGCAGCCCTTGATGGTGTCGACGGTATCGAACAGCGGTTCCTTGTCTTCCTGGTTGTCCTTGTTGTAGGCCAGCGGCTGGCTCTTCATCAGGGTCAACAGGCTGATCAGGTGACCATTGACCCGGCCGGTTTTGCCGCGCACCAGCTCCGGCACATCCGGGTTCTTCTTCTGGGGCATGATGGACGAACCGGTGCAGAAGCGGTCCGGCAGATCGATGAAGTCAAACTGCGCGGAGGTCCACAGCACCAGTTCCTCGCTGAAGCGGGATAGGTGGGTCATCAGCAACGCCGCGAAACTGCAGAACTCGATGGCGAAATCCCGGTCACTGACAGAATCCAGGCTGTTCTCGGTGGGCCGGTCGAAGCCCAGCAGCCGGGCGGTCATGTCCCGGTCGATAGGATAGGTGGTGCCGGCCAGGGCAGCGGCGCCCAGGGGCATCACGTTGACCCGCTTGCGGCAGTCCTGAAGGCGCTCACCATCGCGGACCAGCATCTCGTACCAGGCCAGCAGGTGATGGCCGAAGGTGACCGGCTGGGCAGTCTGCAGGTGGGTGAAACCGGGCATGATGGTGTCGGCCTCACGCTCGGCCAGGTCCAGCAGGCCGGTTTGCAGGCGGTTGAGTTCTTCGGCGATGACATCGATCTCGTCGCGCAGGTACAGGCGGATGTCGGTGGCCACCTGGTCATTCCGGCTGCGACCGGTGTGCAGCTTTTTGCCGGTAATGCCGATGCGATCGGTCAGCCGTGCCTCAACGTTCATGTGTACGTCTTCAAGGCTCACGGACCACTCGAAGTTGCCGGCCTCGATGTCGGCCTTCACACCCTTCAGCCCCTCGATGATCTGATCCCGCTCCTCGGTGGTAAGCACGCCCACTTCCGCCAGCATGGTGGCGTGGGCGATGGAGCCGGTGATGTCGTGGTGGTACAGGCGCTGGTCAAAGCCCACGGACGCGGTGAAGCGCTCGACAAAGGCATCGGTGGGTTCGCTGAAGCGCCCGCCCCAGGGTTTTTCGGAGGATGTGGTCTGGTCAGACTTTTTCTGATCCGTCATGGTCTATCTTTCCTGCTGACGGCCCGGCATCATCTGCGGGCAACGGGTACATTTGATGTGGCGGGATTATAGCATTCTGACCGGTGCAAAGGAGACACCCCTGAACGGCGACAAAAGTGTGAGCAGTCATGATTTCTTTGTCCCGGACCTGTGCCGGGTCCGGGCCGTATTCCTGCTTCTGGTCACCAGCGAACTGTTCGTGCTGGTGCTGTCGATCGTGCAGACCGAGACCGGCTGGATCGACTGGAACTACTTCGGCCTGCTGTCCCTGTTCGTCCAGTGGACCACCCTCACCAGCGCCGCCCTGATCTGCCTGCTGCGCAGCCGCCTCGCGCGGATGACGGTCACCCGCTCGACCCTGCTCATCGTCGCCATCGTACTCGCCGATGTCCTCGCGTTCAGCCTGTTTGCCGACCGGGTCCTGCATCCCGAGCCCGGCGTCACCAAGTGGCAGGGCATTGCCAAGAAACTGTTGGTGGCGCTGCTGATCGTGCTCATGGTGTTGCGCTACTTCTACCTCCAGCACCAGTGGCAGGCCCAGCGGGAAGCCGAGATGGGAGCCCGGCTGGCGGCGCTTCAGGCCCGGATCCAGCCCCACTTCCTGTTCAACAGCATGAACACCATCGCCAGCCTGATCGCCACCCGCCCCGAACAGGCCGAAGAGGCGGTACTGGACCTCTCCGAGCTGTTCCGGGCCAGCCTGCGCACCTCCGACCAGCTGATCCCGCTGGCCCGGGAGCTGGAACTGTGCCGGCGCTATCTGGCCATCGAAAGCCTGCGCCTGGGCGAGCGCCTGCAGGTGGACTGGGTCGTCAGTCCCGGCCTTGAACACCAGGCCATCCCGCCCCTGACCCTGCAGCCGCTGATCGAGAACGCCATTTACCACGGCATCCAGCCACGGCCGGAAGGGGGTACCGTCCGGATCGAGATTTCCGCCCGGGGTGAGTTTGTCTACCTGATGGTGCAGAATCCGAAACCGGAACAGGACCAGCGCCGCCACCGGGGTAACCGCATCGCGCTGGCGAATATCCAGTCACGGTTGCAGGCGCTGTTCGGTGAGCCTGCGGTGCTCAAGCATAGCCACCAGCACGAAACCTACACCGTGACGCTGCGCCTGCCCCGGCGGAAGGCAAGCCAACAGTAATAAATAGAAGCCTATGAGCAGATCAGACGCCATGACCGCGAACAGCAACCACAGCCTGGATATCCTGATTGCCGATGACGAACCCCTTGCCAGGGAGCGCCTCCGGCGCCTGGTTGACGCCCTGCCCGGCTATCGCATCTGCGGGGAAGCCGCCGATGGCGACAGCACGCTGCAGCAGGTCGCCGAACTGGAGCCGGACATCCTGTTGCTGGATATCCGCATGCCGGGCATGGACGGCATGGAGGCGGCGGCTCGCCTGAGCCAGCTGGAGCACCCGCCGGCCCTGGTTTTCTGTACGGCCTACGATCATTACGCCATTCAGGCATTCGACGTCCAGGCCACCGCCTACCTGTTGAAACCGGTGCGCAAGGAAGCTCTGGCCGAGGCCCTGGAACGGGTTGGCCGGGTCAACCGGGTGCAGCGCCAGCAGCTGGCTGGCAACACCAACAAACAGAGGAACGACCAGCTGGCGGTCCGGACCCACCGGGGCACGGAGCTGATCGACCTGGCAGACATTCTCTACTGCGAGGCAGACCAGAAGTACGTCACCATCCACCACCTGGGTGGTGAGACAGTCTCCGACTACACCCTCAAGGAACTGGAAGCCAGTTATCCAGACCAACTCCTGAGGGTTCACCGCAACACCCTGGTGGGCGTGCGCTTCGTCAAGGCACTGGAGCGCACCACCGAAGGGCAGAGCCGGATCATCCTGCGGGACAGGCCCGAGCGCCTGGCAGTCAGCCGACGCCACGCTGCCGATGTGCGCCAGTGGTTGCAGGAGCACCAGCCCGGCTGACTGCGGTTTTCCCCACGGGACATTTCTGCCGTCACGCGTTAACCTTGGCGAACATTTTCCCAACCGACAGTGAGTGCCATGTCCAAACGTACCCTTCGCATCGCAACCCGCAGCAGCGCCCTTGCGCTCTGGCAGGCAGAACACATCAAGGCCGAACTGGAGCGCCTGCACGACAACGTCAGCGTGGAACTGGTCAAGATCAAGACCCAGGGCGACAAGATCCTGGATGTGCCGCTGGCCAAGATCGGGGGCAAGGGACTGTTCGTTAAGGAACTCGAAGAAGCCATGCTCGACGGCCGTGCCGACCTGGCGGTGCACTCCATGAAAGACGTGCCCATGGAGTTCCCGGAAGGCCTGGGACTGGTGGCCATCTGCGAGCGTGAAGATCCGACCGATGCCTTCGTCAGCAACAAGTACGAGACCGTCGATGCCCTCCCGGACGGTGCCGTGGTCGGTACCGCCAGCCTGCGCCGGGAAGCCCAGCTGCGTGCCTACCGCCCTGACCTGCAGATCAAGGTCCTGCGCGGGAACGTGAATACCCGGCTGGCGAAGCTCGATGCCGAGGAATACGACGCCATTGTGCTGGCGAGTTCCGGCCTCAAGCGCCTGGGCTTTCACAGCCGCATCCGTTACTGCCTGCCGGACACGGTATCACTGCCCGCTGTCGGCCAGGGTGCCCTCGGCATCGAATGCCGGGTGGACGACACCGAACTGCTGGAACTGATCGCCCCCCTGAACCACACCGACACGTGGGACCGGGTCAGCGCCGAGCGGGCACTGAACCGTCGCCTGGAGGGTGGCTGCCAGGTCCCCATTGCCGCCTACGCGCTGCTGGAAGACGAAGACACGCTCTGGTTGCGCGGTCTGGTGGGCGCGGTCAACGGCGAGCAGATCTTCCGGGTGGAAGGCCGGGCACCCCGGAGCGAGGGCGAACGCCTGGGCAGGGAACTCGCTGAAGACCTGCTGGCCATGGGTGCGGACAAGGTACTGGCGGAAATCTATGGTCACACCCCACGCTGATCAGCCTGACCTGACCGGCCGGCGGGTACTGATCTGCCGGCCGGAACCGGAAGCGGGGCGCCTTGCGCGGGCATTCGAATCCGCCGGCGCCGAAACCCGGATCCTGCCCCTGATTGACCGGGAGCCACTGCCGGAAACCCCGGAAAACCGCACCACGATCCTGAACCTGGACCAGTTCACCCACGTTATCGCCGTCAGCCCCTACGCCGCCCGCCGGCTGCTGGAGGAAATCGACACCTGGTGGCCCCAGATTCCCATGGGCATCCGCTGGTATGCGGTCGGCGCCGGCACCGCGGCAGTCCTTGCCGGTCACGGCCTGTCGGTGCGCCGGCCAGCGAGTGGCTGGACCAGTGAGGCCCTGCTGGAACTCCCTTCCCTGGCCCGGCCGGACGGAGAGCGGGTGTTGATTGCCCGGGGCGAGGACGGCCGTGAGCTGATCCGCCAGACCCTGGAATCAAGAGGCGCGAGGGTCACCCTGCTGCCACTGTATCGCCGATTCTGCCCGGACTATTCTCAGAAGGAAGTGAACCTTGCCCTCGAGGAGTTCGCGCCGGAGGTTATCGTGGCTCTGTCCGGGGAAACCTTGAACAATCTCATCGCACTATGTGCGAAGAGCGGCCATAATCTATACGATAGGTTACTGATCGTTCCTGCCGAACGTGTGGCCCAGACGGCCCGGGAGGCGGGATTCGAAGAACCGTGTGTACCAGGAAGTCTTGCCGATAATGACATCGTGGCCACTGTTGCAGCACAGCTTTATGGCAGAAACGGTGGCGCCGCAAATAAAACGTAAGGACGCCCGTGACTGAAACAACCGATCAACTGCCCGCTCCCATTCCCCGGGAACAACCCAGCCGCCAGAAGCTCTGGCCCCTGTGGTTACTCGCGATTGTTGCGCTGGTCGTCGCCATTGCCCTTGCTCTGTGGAGCTGGCAGCAGTGGCAGGCGCACCAGGCCACGTTACAGACTCTCGAGAGCCTGCAACAGGCTACCCGCCAGCTGGAAGACCTGTATGGCGACCGGGGCAGCCAACAGGCCCAGAGACTTCAGTCCCTCGAGGAAAAACTGGCCGCCCAGCGCGAACTGATTGCCACCCAGCAACGCCAGATTGACCACAACGCCCGTGAGTTGCTCGAAGCCGGTAACCGTACCCGCACCGACTGGCTGCTGGCCGAGGCGGAATACCTGCTCCGCATCGCCAACCAGCGCCTGCAGATCGAGAAAGACATTGGCGGCGCCATCTCCGCCCTGCAGGCCGCGGACGAGGTCCTGAATGAATCCGATGACATCGGCGTCTACCCGGTACGCCAGCAGCTGGCCCGGGAACTGCTTGCCCTGAGAGGCATTGAAAACGTCGACCGCACCGGCCTTTACCTCACCCTGGAAGCCGGTATCGACAGCGTCAACCAGCTCACCGATCAGGCCCTGATCCACGAATCCGCTCCCGGCTTCGTAGGCGGTGACGGCGGCGCCACCCTGGACGCCACCGAAGGCGGCCCGAGCCTGCTTGCCCAGGCCTGGAACCAGTTCACCGATACCCTCGGCCAGGTTGTGGTGGTACGCCGGCTGGATGAACCGGTCAAACCCCTGCTGTCACCGGACCAGAGTGCCTACGCCCGGCTCAACCTCCAGCTGATGCTGGAAGAAGCGGAAATGGCCGTCCTGCGCGGTAACCAGGCCTTGTATGAGCGCGCCCTCGCCAAGGCCCGGACGGCGGTCAGTGACTGGTACAACCCGGAAAATCCCCGGGTGAAGGCGCTGTCGGACACCCTCTCGGAGCTGGCCACCCGTAACGTTGATCCGGAACTGCCGGACATCAGCAAATCCCTCGATTTACTCAAGCAGCGCCTGGCCGGCCGGCTCGATGGCAATGGTAGCGACGGCGAGGAGACCAGTTCCGACGCCGGAGGCAAGGAATCATGATCCGCCTCCTGCTGATTATCCTGGTTGCCTTACTGATCGGTACTGGCCTGGCGCTGGGCCTGCAATATGACCTGGGTTATATCCGGGTCAGCCTGGGCCACTACCTGGTGGAAACCAATTTCTGGGTGGGTCTCGCGCTGTTTGTGGTACTGGTGGTGCTGACGGTGGTGGCCATCAACCTGATCCGCCGCTTCCGTCAGGGCACCGGCGTGGTGGCTGGCTGGATCGCACGGGGCAACGAGCGCCGCGCCCGGCGCCGCACCACCCAGGGACTGCTGGCGCTGGCCGAAGGTAATTGGCCCAGGGCCCGGAAACTGCTGACCTCGGCCGCCGACAAGGCCGACACCCCGCTGATCAACTACCTGGCCGCAGCCCAGGCGGCCTTCGAATCCGGCGACCATGAGGCGGTGGATGACCTGCTGCGCCAGGCCTTCGAGAGCACCCCGGGCTCCGATCTTGCTGTCGGCATCACCCAGGCCCAGCTGCAACTGGCGGGCAACCGTCTGGAACAGGCTCTCGCCACCCTGATAAGGCTGCGCAAGCAGTCACCGCACCATCCTTTTGTACTGAAACTGCTGAAGAATACCTACCTGAGGCTCGAGGACTGGCGGGAGCTGTCCAGGCTGCTGCCGGAACTGCGTAAGCGGGATGTCCTGCCGGAAACGGAATTCCACGAGCTGGAGCGGGAAGTCTGGCACAACCTGCTGGAACAGGCGGCCGAGGAATGTGAACGGGCCCGCAAGGCGGACCCGGAAGCCGCCCTGGAACCCCTCACCCGCCTTTGGGACGAGCTGCCCGGATTCCTGCGCCGGGATGAATACACCATCCGGGATTACGCCCGCCTGATGGCCAAACTGGGCGACGAGGCCCAGGCCGAAACCCTGTTGCGCAAGGTGCTGCGGAACCACTGGAGTGACGAGCTGATCAATCTCTATGGCCGGATCAAGGGGCAGAAAACGGATGAGCAGCTGCTGCTCGCCGAGCAATGGCTCAAGGACCGCCCCAACAATCCCGAACTCCTGCTGGCCCTGGGGAGACTGAGCCTGCGCAACGAACTGTGGGGCAAAGCCAGGGAGTATTTCGAAACCAGCCTGCGCCTGCGCCGCAGCCGCGAGGCCCTGGCAGAACTGAGCCGGCTGAATGCCCACATGGGCGAGGAAGAGCTGAGCATCAAACTGATGATGCAGGGGCTGGCCCAGGATAACGGGCTGCCGGAGCTGCCGATGCCGAGGGCCTGAGTTTGGGGGCATACCCAGGAAGGGGTCAGATGAAAGCCTTCATCTGACCCCAATTTCATGCCCGGCCGAAAACCCGGAGATAACGCCAAGTCGGGGTCAGATGAAGGCTTTCATCTGACCCCATTTTCATGCCCGACCGAAAACCCGGGGATAACGCCAAGTCGGGGTCAGATGAAGGCTTTCATCTGACCCCATTTTCATCCCTGGCCGATAACTGGGGATAGCGCTAAGTCGGGGTCAGAAGAAAGCTTTCTTCTGACCCCTTTTTCACCTGGGTGCGTACTCCAGTACGTCGGAGAAAAACGCCTCCTGCGGCAACCCCGCCTCAATCAGCGCATCCATCAGCGTATACACCATGGTAGGCGACCCGCTGGCATGCACCTCCACGTTCTTCCAGTCCATGCCGGATGCGAGCACCGCCCGCACCAGCTGATCATGGTGGCCACCCCAGTCATTATCCTCGTCATCCCCCACCACCGGCAGGAAGGTGAACGCCGGCCAGTCCCGCTCCCACTGCTGGGCCAGGGTGCGCAGGTACATGTCCTCATGCTTGCGCACGCCCCAGTAGAGCTTGATGGGGTGATTGAAGCTGGTCTCGCGCAGGTAATCCACCAGGCTCTTCATCTGGGCAAAGCCGGTACCCGCGGCCACCAGCAACACCGGCTTCTCCGGGGCTGACGCCAGGCAGGCCTTGCCGTGGGGCAGCTCCAGGGTCACATCCTGGCCGGAGGTCAGGGCGTCGATCACCTTCTGCGCCGACACCCAGTCCGGAGAGGCCTGGATGTGCAGTTCGATGCTCTGTTCGGAGGGGCTGCTGGCAATGGAAAAATAGCAGGGATCCGCATCCGGCAGATTCACCGACAGGTATTGCCCGGCATGGAAAGACAGCTCCCGTCGGCGGGGAATCTCCAGTTCCACCCGGTAAACGTCGTGGCTGATGGACCGGACATCCACCACCTTTGCCTGCACCTTGCGGGGCTGATTGTTTCCTGCTGCCATAACGGCGCTTATCTCCAGTTCCAGGTCGGCGAGCGCGTGGGTTCGACACATCATCAGCCGCTCGCCAATCGAAATTTCACGTTGATTACGGGTATTCAGGGCGGCGCCGGACAGCAATCGCGCCTCACAAATTTCACAGACCCCGTTGCGACAGGCGGCCGGTACGGCAATACCGGACCGTGCCGCGGCACCGAGCAGATCGGCGCCAGAATCCACCGAATAACACAACCCTGAAGGCCACAGCACTACCCGATGCAAATGACTGTCCTTCTCAATCAGGGCGCGACCCCGGAATTTCAATCCCCAGGCTGTCCCAGATGTCATCGACCCGCTGCTTCACCTCATCGGTCATGGCAATGGGCTCGCCCCACTCCCGGTCGGTTTCACCGGGCCATTTGTTGGTGGCATCCATCCCCATCTTCGAGCCAAGGCCCGACACCGGCGAGGCGAAATCCAGGTAGTCGATCGGCGTATTCTCCACCATGGTGGTGTCCCGCACCGGGTCCATCCGGGTGGTGATCGCCCAGATCACGTCTTCCCAGTCACGGGCATTCACGTCGTCATCGGTCACAATGACGAACTTGGTGTACATGAACTGCCGCAGAAACGACCATACCCCCATCATCACCCGCTTGGCATGGCCGGGATACTGCTTCTTCATCGTTACTACGGCAAGCCGGTAGGAACAGCCTTCCGGCGGCAGGTAGAAATCCACAATCTCCGGAAACTGCTTCTGCAGGATCGGAATAAACACCTCGTTCAGCGCCACGCCCAGAATCGCGGGCTCATCGGGCGGTCGACCGGTGTAGGTGCTGTGATAGATCGGCCCCCGGCGGTGAGTGATCCGCTCCACGGTAAACACCGGGAACTGATCCACCTCGTTGTAATAACCGGTATGGTCACCAAACGGTCCCTCCGGCGCCATATCGTCCGGATAGATAAAGCCTTCCAGCACGATCTCGGCACTGGCCGGCACCTGCAAATCACTCAACCCGGCCTGCACAAGCTCCGTGCGCGACCCCCGGAGCAGACCGGCAAAGGCGTACTCCGACAGCGTATCCGGCACCGGCGTCACCGCCCCGAGAATCGTGGCCGGGTCCGCCCCGAGCGCTACCGCCACCGGGTAAGGCTTGCCCGGATTGGCCTTCTGGAACTCCCGGAAATCCAGCGCACCACCACGGTGACTGAGCCAGCGCATGATCAGACGGTTACGGCCGATCACCTGCTGCCGGTAAATCCCCAGATTCTGCCGCTCTTTGTGCGGGCCACGGGTGATTACCAACGGCCAGGTCACCAGCGGACCAGCATCCCCGGGCCAGCAGTGCTGAACCGGAATCTGGTACAGGTCCACCTGATCCTTCTCAATCACCACCTCCTGACAGGGCGCCGAACGCAGCACCTTCGGACTCATCCGCATCACCTGCCTGAAGATCGGCAGCTTCTCGATGGCATCCTTGAAGCCCTTGGGGGGATCCGGCTCCTTCAGGAACGCCAGCAGCTTGCCAATCTCCCGCAGCGCCGTGACATTATCCTGCCCCATCCCCAGAGCCACCCGCTTCGGAGTCCCGAACAGGTTGGCCAGCACCGGCATGTCATAGCCCTTGGGATTCTCGAACAACAACGCCGGCCCACCTGCCCGCAGGGTGCGGTCACAGATCTCGGTCATCTCCAGATGGGGATCGACTTCCACGCGGATCCGTTTCAGCTCACCCAGCTTCTCCAGCTGATGAATGAAGTCACGCAGGTCGTTGTATTTCATCGTGTGCTCCGCTCTAGGTTGGCCTTTTGGTACGGAGTTTGCCGCCCTTTGGACCTTCTCGGAAGTCCGGGAACAGGCGCGCGCAGGAAATCAGAACGGTGTCGTCGGGGGCTTCCTCCGGAGACTGTGTCTTGCCAGGGATGGCAAGACCAAGCCCCCAGGGATGGGTTCACGGCGTGTCTCCGGAGGAAGCCCCCGACGACACCCGCCCCCGAAATCAGAAGCGCTTGAGGCCGGCGATCACCGGCGCTTCATGGACTGGAAGAACTCTTCGTTGGTCTTCGTGTCCTTCAGCTTGTCCAGCAGGAACTCGATGGCCGCGGTATCGTCGTCCATGGAGTGCAGCAACTTGCGCAGGATCCAGATACGCTGGATATCCGCCTCGGACATCAGCAGATCCTCGCGGCGAGTGCCGGAACTGCGGATATTGATGGCCGGATAAACCCGCTTCTCGGCGATCTTGCGGTCCAGGTGCACCTCCATGTTACCGGTACCCTTGAACTCCTCGTAGATCACCTCGTCCATCTTGGAACCAGTGTTCACCAGCGCCGTCGCCAGGATGGTCAGGCTGCCGCCCTCTTCCACATTCCGGGCCGCACCAAAGAACCGCTTCGGCTTCTCCAGGGCGTGGGCATCCACACCACCGGTCAGCACCTTGCCGGAGGACGGAATCACCGTGTTATAGGCCCGGGCCAGACGGGTAATGGAATCCAGCAGAATCACCACATCCTTCTTGTGCTCGACCAGACGCTTGGCCTTCTCGATCACCATCTCCGCAACCTGTACGTGACGGGCGGGCGGCTCATCGAAAGTCGACGCCACCACTTCACCACGCACGGTACGCTGCATTTCCGTCACTTCCTCCGGACGCTCGTCAATGAGCAGTACCATCAGATGACATTCCGGGTTGTTCCGGGTGATCGACTGGGCAATACCCTGCATCAACAGCGTCTTACCGGCCTTGGGCGGAGACACGATCAGGCCACGCTGGCCCTTGCCGATCGGAGCCACCAGGTCCAGGACCCGGGAAGACAGATCCTCGGTACTGCCGTTGCCGGCTTCCAGGACCAGACGCTCCTGGGGAAACAGCGGTGTGAGGTTCTCGAACAGAATCTTGTTACGGGCGTTGTCCGGCTTGTCGAAGTTAATCTCGTTAACTTTCAGCAGGGCAAAGTAGCGCTCGCCGTCTTTCGGCGGGCGGATCTTGCCGGCCACGGTATCGCCGGTACGCAGGTTGAATCGACGGATCTGGCTGGGAGAGACATAGATATCATCCGGGCCCGCCAGATAGGAGGCATCGGCGGAACGGAGGAAGCCGAAACCGTCCTGCAGAATCTCCAGTACGCCGTCGCCGTAGATGTCTTCGCCACTTTTGGCATGTTTTTTCAGGATGGTGAAGATCACATCCTGTTTGCGCGAACGAGCCAGGTTATCGAGGCCCATTTCTTGCGCAATTTCGAGCAATTCGGGCACGGATTTCTGCTTGAGTTCAGTAAGATTCATAGTTTGTTGGATTTTCAGGAATGGAAATAAACGAGTGTTGGAATGACAGGGGTGCCCCTGAACGTATTGAACAAATAAAAGCTGAAACAGGTGCTGGCCAGATGGAGCAAGCCGGTGTTGTGGAATCCGGAATAGTTTGCTGAAGCCAGTAGAGTGGGAACAACCGTTCGCCGGGCAAGAAGGATAATCGGCCACCTTGGCCGCGAATGTCAAGTGCACTGACCAAAATTAGACCAAATTACCATGAAACGGGGGCAAGACCGGCCTGATACCTCCCCCTCTGGGGTTACTCCTCTTCCATTATCCCCCGCCAATACGGATACTGGAGAAAATTCCATCAGCCCCAGTTTTGACAATGCGGAGCCCAGCCATGAGCAGCGAAAGCACCAACGAATTCAAACCCCTGAACATAGCCATCCTCACCGTTTCCGACACTCGCGGGCTGGAACAGGACACCTCGGGCCAGTACCTTGAATACAGCGCTGTGGAAACAGGCCACAAGCTGATTGCCCGCCGTATCCTGCCGGACGACGTCTACCTTATCCGGGCAATCATGTCCCAGTGGATCGCGGATCCGGAAGTCCACGTGGTGATCATCACCGGCGGCACCGGTTTCCACGAACGTGACAGCACACCGGAAGCCGTGGCGGCATTGCTGGACAAGTCCATCGAAGGCTTCGGCGAGGAGTTCCGCCGTCTCTCGGCCGAAGAAATCGGCTCGTCGACCATCCAGTCCCGAGCTTTTGGCGGCCTGGCCAACCACACGGTGATTTTCTGTCTGCCCGGCTCCACCAGCGCCTGCCGCACCGGCTGGGAGGGCATCCTTAAGAGCCAGCTGGATAGCCGACACCAGCCCTGCAACTTTACCGCCCTGACCCTGCGCAAGCCGGCAAACGAAGGGTTCCCCCGTTTGCAGCAGGTCATCGGTAACCGGGCAACCAAATAACAGGAGCTGACCCATGGCAGGCCAAAACCTGACTTCCGTCGACGACGCTATTGCCCATATCCTGGATCGGGCACCGGAGATTTCCTGGGTGGAAACGGTACCGCTCACCGAGAGCCTGGGCCGTGTGCTGGCTGAAAACCTGCACGTGCCGGCCGACGTGCCACCCGCTGACAACAGTGCAGTGGATGGTTACGCGATCCGCCAGGCCGACCTCAAGTCCGGTCAGCCGATCCCGCTTTCCGGCCGGATTGCCGCCGGGGAGGCCCCCACGCCGCTGGCCGAAGGCACCGCTGCCCGAATTTTCACCGGCTCGGAAATCCCCGAGGGAGCCGATGCCGTGGTGATGCAGGAACGGGTGGAAGTGACCGACGACGGCATCCTGGTTCAGGCCGAAGTGACCAGGGGCCAGAATATCCGGGGTCGGGGCCAGGACCTGAAGCAGGGTGATATGGCCCTGGTCAGGGGCACTCCGATTCGCCCGCAGGAGATGGGACTGATCGCTTCCATGGGCTTTGCCGAGGTGTCGGTGCTCTCCCGGATGAAAGTGGCGGTACTCAACACCGGCGATGAACTGGTGGACCCGGGCCAGCCCCTCGCCGGCGGCCAGATATACAACTCCAACCGGTTTACCCTGCTCGGATTGCTTGCCCAGGCCGGCTGCGAGGTCACCCTCTGCGAGACCCTGAAAGACAACCGGGAAGCGACGCGGGAAACACTCAAGCGCGCCGCTTCCGAGGCGGATCTGGTGATCACCACCGGCGGCGTGTCGGTGGGTGAGGAAGACCATGTCCGGGCGGTGCTGGAGGATCAGGGCCAGCTTTCGCTCTGGCGGCTGGCGATCAAGCCGGGCAAACCACTGGCATTCGGCGCCATTGATGGCACTCCCATCCTGGGTCTGCCGGGCAATCCCGCCACTGTTCTGGTGACCTTCCTCATTGTCGGCATGCCCTATATCCGGAAATGCCAGGGACGCCACAAGACCTGGCCTGTGGGCGAACGACTGCCGGCCGGCTTTGATGTGGAATCCACATCCATTCGTCGCGAATTCGTGCGTGCCAGGAAAGAGGTATCGGGCGACGAGCTCCAGATTGTTGCCTATCCGAACCAGAGCTCCGGTGTCCTGAGTTCCGCCTGCTGGGCGGAAGGGCTTGCCGTGGTTCCGGAAAACACGACGGTGAAAGCCGGGGACGAGCTGACCTATTACTCATTCGCGGAGCTGATGAGCTGACTATGAGCACTGAAACACTGACTGTGCGGTTTTTCGCGCGCCTGCGCGAAGAACTGGACACCGAAAGCCTGGAACTGCCGGCGTCACCGAACCTGACCACCGGTGACATTCTCGCCGAACTGGCGTCCAGAGGCGGCCCCTGGTCCCAGCTGCAGGGCGACCAGCCGGTCATGATCGCGGTGAACCAGGCGATGGCCAAACCGTCGACCCCGGTGAAAGCCGGGGACGAAGTGGCCTTTTTCCCGCCGGTAACCGGAGGTTGAGATGATTACGGTCCAGACTGACGATTTTGATCCGGCAGCGGAATACCAGGCGCTGCGGGACAGCGGCGCAGGCACCGGAGCCATTGCGACATTTACCGGGCTGGTTCGGGACAGCGGTGATCTCCAGGGGGTGACCGGGCTGTACCTGGAGCATTACCCGGGGATGACCGAACAGGTGATCCAGGGGCTGATTGATCAGGCCTCCCAGCGCTGGGATGTCCGCAAGGCAAGGGTGATTCACCGGGTCGGGCGCCTGGATCTGTGTGACCAGATCGTCTTCGTAGGCGTTTGCAGTGCCCACCGGGGAGATTCCTTCGCCGCCTGCGAATTCATCATGGACGCGCTGAAGACCTCGGCGCCATTCTGGAAAAAGGAGATTACCGGGGACACCGAGCACTGGGTGGAACAGAAGGCGTCTGATCGGGACCGGTCCCAGGCCTGGGACTGATTTCCCGGAGGCGTGATTTACTCGAGGCAATAAAAAACCGCCCGTGAACTTTGTTCAGGGGCGGTTTTCCGGCAGCAACGGGATCAGAGGTTGCTGTCGAGGAAGGCAGCCAACTGGGACTTGGACAGGGCGCCAACCTTGGTTGCGTCAACGTTGCCGTTCTTGAACAGCATCAGGGTCGGGATACCCCGGATGTTGAACTTGGGCGGGGTCTGCTCGTTCTCGTCGATGTTCAGCTTGCAGACCTTCAGCTTGCCTTCGTACTCGTCGGCGATCTCTTCGAGGACCGGTGCGATCATCTTGCAGGGGCCACACCACTCGGCCCAGTAGTCCACCAGTACGGGAACGTCGGACTTCAGTACATCCTGCTCGAAAGAAGCGTCGGTGACATTTACGATATTTCCGCTCATTACCTTTTCCTGATTCAGGCACCGCCAATGGCTATTCCGCACGGTTGCGCGAGCCGGCAAGGGTGCTGTTGACTGTATCTGAAGGCTGCCGATAGGCCAGCCGTTCAACCTGCTTAAGTTATGCAATACTTTACGCGATTGATGATCCCGATGTGAAGCAGTAGATCCCACACTATTCATTGCCAGGATGCTGACCGCGATCAATCGGGCGGGGCGTTCTGTTACTGACAGGCCGGAGACAGATGGCTTATAGTACCCCGCAAGTTCATCTCACAAGGATTTCTGACGACGTGACGGCCGAAGACAACGCCGAAAACGCTGCACAAGGGCCGGAGATGCTGGCAGCCATTGATATGGGCTCCAACAGTTTCCACATGGTGGTGGCCCGGCTGGTACACGGAGAAATCCGTACCCTGGAAAAAATGGGCGAGAAGGTGCAGCTGGGCGCCGGCCTGGACCAGTACAACCGTCTTACCGAAGAAGCCCAGGCGCGCGCACTGGAATGCCTCAGCCGGTTTGCCCAGCGACTGCAGGGAATGCCCCCGGAGGCCGTCCAGGTGGTGGGCACCAATGCCTTGCGAGTGGCCCGTAACGCCCACCATTTCATGAACCGTGCCGAGGAAGTCCTGGGCTATCCGGTCGAGATCATTGCCGGCCGGGAGGAAGCCCGCCTGGTCTACCTGGGCGTCTCCCATACCCTGTCCGACGACATCGGCCGGCGGCTGGTGATCGATATCGGCGGCGGCAGCACCGAGTTCATTATTGGCCAGCGCTTCGAGCCCCAGGAGCTGGAAAGCCTGCACATGGGCTGCGTGTCGTTCCGCAACCGCTACTTCCCCGACGGCAAGATCACCCGGCGCCAGATGGATCGGGCGGTGACCCACGCCGAGCAGGAACTGCTGAATATCCGCCAGCACTACCGGAATGTGGGCTGGCAGAGCGCGGTTGGCTCCTCCGGCACCATCAAGGCGATCGCCAGCGTACTGGCAACCCTGAAGATCACCGACGGCACCATCACCCGGGCCGGGATGCTGGAGCTGCGCAAGCGCCTGGTGGACATGGGCAAGACCGACAAGCTCGGCGACCTGGGGGTCCGTTCGGACCGGCAGAGCATCTTCCCGGGTGGTTTTGCGATTCTGATGGGGGCGTTCCAGTCCCTGGGTATCGAGGACATGACCTTTGCCGACGGTGCCCTGCGGGAAGGCCTGCTCTATGACATCGTTGGTCGGATCCAGCACGAGGACGTGCGCGAGCGCACCATCTCGGCACTGCAGGAACGTTATCACGTGGATCAGGCCCACGGTGCCGCCGTAGAGGCGACCGCCGTGGCGGCCTGGGAACAGGTTGCCCACCAGTGGGGTCTGCGCACGGCCACGGACGAGGAAGTCCTGCGGTGGGCCTGCCGGCTGCACGAAATCGGCCTGACCATCTCCCACAGCCAGTACCACAAACACGGGGCCTACCTGCTCCGTTACTCGGACCTTCCGGGCTTCAGCCAGCAGTTCCAGCGGGATCTGGCGACCCTGGTGCGGGGACATCGGCGCAAGTTTGCACCGACCATTTTCGAAGGCCTCGATCCGGAGGATGTCTCGCGCCTGCGTCGTCTGTGTATCCTGGTGCGGCTGGCCGTGCTGCTGCAGCACCCCCGGAACATGGAGCCGCCGCCGGAGTTCCGGCTGGAACCGGGCAACGACAAGCTGACGGTCACCTTCCCGGACGGCTGGCTTGATGACCGGCCATTGACCCTGGCCGACCTCAAGAACGAACGGGAGTACCTGGCCCGGCAGGACTTCACTCTCAAGATCAATCCGGACTAACCGGCCAGCTCCTCTTCCAGCGCCTCCACGGTCTCGCTGACCTCCAGCCACTGCGCCTCGACCGCTTCCAGGCGCCGGCTGGCGTCGGCCTGGCTGGCGAGTAATTCGTTCAACCTGGCTTTGCCCGCCTCCTCGTACAGACCCGGGTCCGACAGAGCCTGCTCCAGCTGTACCAGCGTCTGCTGCAGCTGCTCCATCTCTTTCTCGAGGCTGGTCTGCTGTTTCCGGTAGGGGCTGAGCTTCTTGCGAATCTCGGCTTCCATGCGCTTGCGGGCCTTGCGATCGTCGGCACTTTCACCCACGCCATTGGCAGCCCGGGCCGCGGTTGCCTCGGCGGTCTCCCGCCGGGGTGCCTCGCCCTCTTCCCGTTCCTTGCGACGGTCAGCCAGCCAGCGTTCGTAATCCTCCAGATCACCGTCGTACTCGGCGACCCGGCCGTCGTTGACCAGCCAGAAATTGTCGACGGTGTTGCGCAGCAGATGCCGGTCGTGGGAGACCACCACGATGGCGCCCTCGAAATTCTGCAGGGCCATGGTCAGCGACTGCCGCATTTCCAGGTCAAGGTGGTTGGTGGGCTCGTCGAGCAGCAGCAGGTTCGGGCGCTGCCAGGCGATCACGGCCAGGGCCACCCGGGCCTTTTCGCCACCGGAGAAGGAACGGATCGGGCTCAGGGCCTCATCACCATGGAAATCAAAGCCGCCCAGGAAGTTGCGGATGCTCTGCTCCGAAGCTTTCGGTGTCAGACGCTGAAGGTGCAGGAACGGGCTGGCATCCAGATCCAGGGACTCGAGCTGGTGCTGTGCGAAATAGCCGATAGCCAGGTGCTCGCCACAGGTTCGCTCGCCGCCCAGCAAGGTGCTTTCACCCCGGAGGGCATCCATCAGGGTGGACTTGCCCGCGCCATTGGGGCCCAGCAGGCCGATCCGGCTGCCCGGCAACAGGGTCAGGTTGATATTGTCCAGGATGACGGTGTCGCCATAGCCCGCCCGCCCGTTGCGAATGGACAGCAACGGATTGGAAACCTTTTCCGCCACCGGGAACTCGAAACTGAACGGAGAGTCGATGTGAGCCGGGGCGATGCGCTCCATCCGCTCCAGGGCCTTGACCCGGCTCTGGGCCTGGCGGGCCTTGGTGGCCTTGGCCTTGAACCGGTCGATAAAACGCTGGATCTCGGCGATTCGCGCCTGCTGGCGCTCAAAGTTGGCCTGTTGCTGGGACAGACGCTCGCCACGCTGGCGTTCGAAGGCGGAGTAGTTGCCGGTGTATAGCTCCAGTTTACGCTGATCGAAATGCACCACGTGGGAGGCAACCCGATCCATGAAATCCCGGTCGTGGGAAATGAACAGCAGCGTCCCGGGATAGCGCCGGAGCCAGTTCTCCAGCCACAGGCAGGCATCCAGATCCAGGTGGTTGGTGGGTTCGTCCAGCAACAACAGATCCGAAGGCCGCATCAGCGCCTGGGCAAGGTTCAGTCGAATCCGCCAACCACCGGAAAACGCTGAAACCGGTCGCTCGGCATCCCCGTCGGCAAACCCCAGGCCGCGGAGCAGCGATTCAGCCCGGCGCGGCGCCGACCAGGCCTCGTGCACATCCAGTTCGCCATGGATTCTGGCCGCCGCGTGATCGTCGCCGGCCGCTTCGGCCCGGGCCAGCTCGGCCTCCATCCGGCGCAGGTCGAGGTCGCCATCGAGCACAAAATCCCGTGCACTGCGTTCTGACGCCGCCACCTCCTGGGCCATGTGGGCGATGCGACAGCCCCCGGGCAGGGACACACTGCCCTGCTCCGGCGCCAACTGGCCCAACAAGAGCTGGAAAAGGCTGGATTTACCGGCACCATTGGCACCCACGATGGCGACTCTCTGGCCGGGCTGAACCGTGAGATTCACGGATTCTAGCAACCAGACACCGCCCCGTTGTAAACTGAGATCAGTAATCGTTAACATAAATCCATTTTATCAGCGTAAGATGGTCAGGGCAGGTTCGGCGTGGAATTACCGGAAAAACTGGAACCGGACAACCCGATTTGGCGTTTTGCCTTGGCATTCTGGCAAAAGCCCGGCACTCAGCGAACCTGTCTTGCGCTCCAGGATCGGGGCTGGAGCGTTACACGTATTTTATGCGCTGGCTGGCTGGCCCTTGAAGGCAGGCCCTACAGCGGCACGGAGCACGCTACGGTAACAGAGTGGCGCCAGCATGTAACCGGTGCTTTGCGGGCAGTACGAAGATATCTCCCGAAAGGCCATGAACACTGCCAGGGCCTGCGCGAAGGCGTCGCCGGCCTGGAACTGCAGGCCGAGCAGCTGGAGCTGGCGCTGGCCTGGCAACAACTTGCGACTGAGACTCCGGACAAGGCCCATATGACGGGACATGCCCAGCTGATCCGACACAACCTTGCCGCTGCTGCCTACCGGCCGGAACAGGCCACCGATGCAGCAGTCGAGCTGAATACACTGGCCGACATTCTGGCCTCATTCTCCAATGGAGACTCCCAGCCATGATGATGAAATGGCTCATCCGGCTCGCGTTTCCGGCTCTGGGATTCCTGCTGCTTCTGATGTTCTTCGGGATCAACAGTCCTGAAGAGGTTTCCGAGCCGGTAGCAGACAATAAAGAAACCGAGGAAGAGATTCCGGCGTTCGAGGGCCTGGTACCCTCTCCGGTACCAACGGAAGGCCCGGAAATCATCTTCAAGTGGCAGGACACCGATGGCAACTGGCATTACGCCGACCAGCCTCCTGCCCAGGGCCCGTGGAACACACTGGCCATTGAACGCCCCGACAAGTCGCGAGCGGGTTCTGCCACCCAGGACCCGGACGCCGACTGGCAATCCCCCTACAGCGCCCCCTTTTCAATGGGCCCCACTGCCGGCAGCAACGGCAGCTGACCAAACGGGTCGGGTTCCTTAACACATGTTCAGTGGCATCTCGTGCCGGAACCCGTTACCTTCTGTGTTTCAATAAAGACAATCCGGGAGTGCCGCTCCCGCGCATTTACGCAAACCGTTAAGGACTCAGTAATGAAGAAAACCCTGCTTGCATTGGCCATGGCCGGTGTCGTCACCGGTTGCTCCACTCCACCAGAAGCCCCCGAAGATCCCAAGCTGGAATCCACCGAGCAGAAGGTCAGTTACGGTATGGGCCTTGTGCTTGGCGAGCGGATGAGCAATGACCTGCCGGACCTGCAGATGGAGCAGTTCCTGCAAGGCATCCAGCACGGCCATGCCGGTGATGAAGAAACCAAGCGCCTGACCCGTGAGGAAATCCAGGAAGCCCTGATGGCCTACCAGCAGCAGATGCAGGAAGACCAGAAGAAGCAGATGGACGAACTGGCCCAGAAGAACAAGGAAGCCGGCGAAGCCTTCCTGGCGGAAAATGCGGAAAAGGACGGTGTAGAGACCACCGAGTCCGGCCTGCAGTATGAAGTGATCGAGGAAGGCACCGGTGACAAGCCGTCCGCCGAGGATACCGTACGGGTCCACTACACCGGCGAACTGCTGTCTGGCGAAGTGTTTGACAGCTCCCGCGAACGTGGCGAACCGGTCACTTTTGCCCTCAACCAGGTGATTCCGGGCTGGACCGAAGGCCTGCAGCTGATGAACGAAGGCGCCCGCTACAAGCTCTACATCCCGTCAGACCTGGCCTATGGCCCGGGCGGCAATCGCGGCATTGGCCCCAACGAGACCCTGGTGTTTGATGTCGAACTGCTGGCCGTCAACCCTCAGGATGACGCTGCGTCCGAGTAACCCCCGGACACAAAAAAGCCTCAGTGCCGGCAACCTGCCGGGCTGAGGCTTTTTTTATGGGTGCCTGTTTTATACCGGCGCCTGGTGCGCAAATCAGGCGGAGGCAACTTTCCCGGCGTGGGCGTTGTGCAGATGCTCGATCAGGAAATCCTCCATCTCGAACCGATTCTCCAGAACCTCGCCCAGTTGCGACAGCTCGTCGAACAGCTCCCTGATCTGGGCTTCGGAAAGTGACTGGCCATTGAGACGGTCATTGAAGTTGAGCGCAATTTCCGTCGTCTGCTCGATCCTCGGATAAACCTTGGCGGCCAGCTCGAGGCCACCGTCGTTGAACTCGCGGGCTTCCTGGATCAGCTGCTCGTAGATTTCGAAGTGGCCTGCGGAGACATAATCCACCAGCACTTCGCACAAGCGAACGAACTTTTCGGTCAGCGCTTCGGTCTGGGAGAAGTCATTTTCTCCGGACAAATCACAGTAATGGACCAGTAGCTCCTGACGCTCTTTCAGCCAGCGATCAATCAGTTCGCTGACACCGCCCCAGCGTTCCCTGGCATTTCGGCAATTCTCCAACATGACGCCTGTTCTCCGCTCGTTTACCCGAAGCGTTTGACCCCGGTGCAATTGCTTACAGTTCGGGATTCAAGGTACCCCAACGTCACGGTTGGCCGCAACCGTTTCAGCTGCGAATCCAGCTACGGGGTTGCGGTCGCCGGAACAGGAAAAACAGGCCGACCAGCACCAGTACGGAGAAGAACACCGCGGTCCAGCCCGGAATGCTCAGCCCCAGGAACCGCCACACCACCTCGGCGCAGTCGCCGGTCCCCTTCAAGGCAGTGGTAAGCACCTCCATCCAGGGCAAAACCTCAAGCATGTAATCCACTGACGGACCGCAGGCTGGCACCTGATCCGCCGGCAGGCTTTGCAGCCAGAGCTGGCGCCCGGCAATACCCAGGCCCGTTCCGGCGGTCAGCGCCAGCAGGAAGCCATAGACACGAACGCCCCAGCCGGTGGGGCCATGGAGGAACGCCAGCAGGCTGACCAGCCCGGCCCCCATGAAGCCGAAACGCTGGAGCCAGCACAGCGGACAGGGCTCAAGGCCCATGACGTGTTCCATATAGAAGGCCACGCCGAGCAACCCGGCACAGACCAGAAAGACAACTGCAAACACCCATCTGCCAGCCAAAACAACACCCTCGGAATGAAGACTTGAAGCTCAGAGACCCGTCACTTAACCCTAAACCCCGGGGAACTTCAAGCGCTTGTGGACGGGAGCAATCAGGCAATGCGGGAAAAGAAATCGTCGGGCCGGCTGTGCTGGTCCCGGGCAGCCACTTTAGCGTCATCCCAGCCGGCTTCCCACGCGGCAATCACCACTTCGCCCCGATAGGGGCAGCGGCTCTTGGCCATACCCATGGAGGCCGCCATGTGGCCCTGTCGGTAGGCCTTGTTCAGCGCCTCCACATCCCATCCGAGTTTGATGTCCCTTGCCATACCGGCATCCTCCGTTATCCCGATGCACCTGACGCTAGCAGCGGGCGGTCCTGCTGACAAACTGATATCCGGGTTCTGTGCAGCAGGTCCCCAACGGGCTGTGACGTAGCCGAAATCCCCAATCAGGATCTGAGATAGTCGGCCAGGAACTGCTCGAACGGTTGGGTATCGTGGGCTTCCATCTGCGCCTGCTCAGCCAGGGAATCCCGACTCATTGCCCGGAACGCCTCCAGGACATCCGGAGCCATCGCCTCATCCCGCAGGGCCTGCTGGTGGCGAAGGGACATTTCCATCACCCAGTCCCGGTGCCCCAGGCCGGACGAACGCATGGCATCCAGCACCCGCGTGGAAGGCACACCGTTCGCCAGGCTCTCCTTCTGGGCCACCAGGGCCGTCGTATAGCTTCTGGTGCCCGTCCAGTCATCCAGCAACTCTGCCAGCGATTCCAGGCGATCCAGCAGCCCGGAGGCAGCCTCCATCACCGGAACCCTGCCACTCTCCTGGCACAGGGTCAGGCTGGCGTCGCGGCCCCGGGCCACGACATCCTTGTAGTTATCGTCCAGGCGCTCGCATTCGGCGTCACTGATCCTGGGCGAATCACACAGCAGACAGTCCAGCAGGAACAGGTCGAGAAAATCGATCTGTTCCCGGTTCACGCCTACCGGCGAGAAGGGGTCCAGATCCAGGCACCGCACCTCGATGTACTCCACGCCACGGGCCTCCAGTGCCTGGATCGGCTTTTCTTCCCGTTCGGTGGTGCGCTTGGGACGAACGGCACTGTAGTACTCGTTCTCGATCTGCAGGACGCTGGTATTGATCTGGATGAACTCATCGCCACGGCGGGTGCCGATCGCCTCGTAAGGCGGCCAGGTGGTGTGGATGGCACGATCCAGGGTGCGGGTGTAGGTGCCGAGCTCGTTGAAGCAGATATTCAGGGAAGCCTGGGCATTGTTGTGATAGCCCAGGTCTCCCATGCGCAGGGACGTTGCATGCTCGCCGTACCAGGTGCGCTCATCAAAGCGGCCGAGATCGTGCTTCACGCCGGCGACGAAACTGGCGTCCAGCGCCGGGGAGGCTCCGAAAAGCAGCATCAGCAACCAGCTGCGGCGGCGGAAGTTGCGGATCAGCCAGAAGTACTGTTCAGACTTGAAATCCCGGAGGGACTGCTGATCCCCCAGCAGTTGCTGCCACTTCTCCCAGAACGCATCCGGCAGCGACAGGTTGTAGTGCGCACCGGCAATACTCTGCATGATGCGGCCATAGCGCACCGCCAGGCCCTGACGGTAAACATGCTTCAGGTAGCCGATGTTGGAGGTGCCGTACTCCGCAATGGGAATGCTCTCGTCCCCGTCCAGTTCACAGGGCATGCTGGCCGCCCAGAACACCTCGTCGCCGAGATTCTGCTGCACAAACTGGTGGATATCCGTCAGGGACTCCAGCATGGCGTCGGTGCTGCCGCAGACCGGCGTGATCAATTCCAGCAGGGCCTCGGAGTAGTCCGTGGTAATGCGGGGATGGGTGAGCGTGGAGCCCAGCGCCTTCGGATGCGGGGTCTGGGCGATGAAACCGTTCCGGTCAACCCGCAGGCCTTCCTTCTCCACGCCCTTGAGAAAGCCGTGCCACTCCGATTTTGAGAACTGCCGAAATAACGAATGGCGGGATTCAGCCATGGTTGACTCCTGCTGCGACCGCCCCGTTCATGACGGGGCCGTCGGTGAATCTGATGTTTGAAAGCTTAGCGTCCGTCCTTCCGGGCCGAGGCAAGCGCCTGGGCCAGAGCGCCGGCCATGGCACCCTGGGCCGGCTTCTGCCCCTTCGGCGGCCGGCTCTGGCGCTGGCCGGAACGGTTATCGGAACGTCCACGGCCGGATGAGGCCCGGGAATCATTCTTCTCACCGGGCTGGTCATCCATACGCATGGACAGGCCGATGCGCTTGCGCGGGATATCCACTTCCATAACCTTGACCTTGACGATGTCACCCGCCTTGACCACTTCCCGCGGGTCCTTGACGAAAGTGTGGGACAAGGCGGAGATATGCACCAGTCCGTCCTGGTGCACACCGATGTCCACAAAGGCGCCAAAGTTGGTCACGTTGGTGACCGACCCTTCCAGAATCATCCCCGGTTTCAGGTCGTTGAGGGTTTCCACACCCTCCTCGAAACTGGCAAAACGGAACTCCGGTCGTGGATCCCGGCCGGGCTTCTCCAGCTCGGCAATGATGTCGCGGATCGTTGGCAGCCCGAACTGTTCTGTTACGTAATCCTGCGGATTCAGACCACGCAGGAACCCGGAATCACCGATAATATCTTCAACCTTGCGGTTGTTACGGGCGGCAATCGCCTCCACCACGCCGTAGGCTTCCGGGTGCACCGAGGAGCGGTCCAGCGGGTTTTCACCACCGGCAATTTTCAGGAAGCCGGCCGCCTGTTCGAAGGTACGATCACCCAGGCGCGTCACTTTCAGCAACTGCTTGCGGTTGGTGAACATGCCGTTCTGGTTGCGGAAATCGACGATGTTCTGGGCAATGCTCTGGTTAAGGCCGGAAACCCGGGCCAGCAGCGGCACCGAGGCAGTGTTCAGGTCCACACCGACACCGTTTACACAGTCCTCGACCACCGCATCCAGGCTGCGGGACAGCTGGACCTGGGACACATCGTGCTGATACTGCCCCACCCCGATGGATTTCGGCTCGATCTTGACCAGCTCGGCCAGGGGGTCCTGAAGGCGCCGGGCAATGGACACCGCGCCCCGGATGGTGACATCCAGGTCCGGCAGCTCCCGGGAGGCAAATTCAGATGCAGAATAGATGGAGGCGCCGGACTCACTGACCACAATCCGGGCCAGTTTCAGTTCCGGGTAGCGCTTGCACAGATCCGCCACCAGCTTCTCGGTTTCCCGCGACGCGGTGCCGTTACCGATGGCCACCAGTTCAATGCCGTATTCCCGGCACCAGGTCGCCAGCTGTTCGATGGACTGATCCCACTTGTTCTGGGGCGCATGGGGGAAGATGGCACCATGGCCCACCACCTGACCGGTACCGTCGATCACCGCCACCTTGACCCCAGTGCGGAGACCGGGATCCAGGCCCAGCGTCGGACGCGGGCCGGCCGGCGCCAGCAACAGCAGATCCTTCAGGTTGGCAGCAAACACGTTGATGGCCTCGGTTTCCGCGGCTTCCCGTACCTGGGCCATCAGGTCGGTCTCGATCTGGGTGGACAGCTTGACCCGCCAGGTCCATCGCACCACCTCGGACAGCCACTTGTCGGCCGGGCGACCGTCATCCCGGATGCGCCAGCGCGCGGCAATCCGCTGCTCGGCCGGGTGCGGCTGTCGACGGTCGTCTTCCCCGTCACCGACCACAATGCTGTAGGTCAGGATACCCTCATTGCGGCCACGCAGGATCGCCAGGGCCCGGTGCGACGGCACCTTCTTCAGGGGCTCGACATGGTCGAAGTAATCCCGGAACTTGGCACCCTCGGTTTCCTTGCCGTCCACCACGGATACCTTGAGCTGGCCCTGCTGCCAGATGAAGTCCCGAAGGTCACCCAGCAGTTCGGCATCCTCGGCGAAGCGCTCCATCAGGATGTAGCGGGCGCCATCAAGGGCTGCCTTGGTGTCCTCCACGCCGGCGTCCTTGTTGATGTAGGCGCCGGCAGTGGCTTCGGGATCCAGGCTCGGGTCGTCATACAGGGCATCGGCCAGCGGCTCCAGACCAGCCTCCCGGGCGATCTGTGCCTTGGTGCGACGCTTGGGCTTGTAAGGCAGATACAGGTCTTCCAGCCGGTTCTTGGTGTCTGCCCCGTTGATCGCGGCCTTGAGCTCATCGGTCAGCTTGCCCTGCTCCTCGATGCTGTTGAGGATGGTGGCCCGGCGGTCTTCCAGCTCCCGCAGGTAGCGCAGCCGCTCTTCCAGGTTCCGCAACTGGCTGTCGTCCAGCGAGCCGGTGACTTCCTTCCGGTAGCGGGCAATAAACGGAACGGTCGCGCCTTCGTCGAGCAGGGCAACGGTGGCATTAACCTGTTGTTCGCGGACACCAAGTTCTTCCGCGATACGGCTGGAAATCGTCTTCATGCAACCTCGGCAAATCACATAGGAATCGAATTAACGGGAAAAGGTACAGCGGCTTACTTCTGCAAGCAAGCGGCCTGACTGCGGCTGTTCAGGAATTGCACAAGCTCGTTCCAGGGCATGGGGCGGGCGTAATAGTAGCCCTGGACCTCGTCACAATGCTGCTGGCGGAGAAACTCCAGCTGTCCTTCGCTCTCCACACCCTCGGCGACGACGCTCATCTGCAGACTGTGGGACAGGCTGATGATCGCCCGGATAATATGTTCGGCGTCTGCCGACTGCCCCAGCTCCTCCACAAAGGACTTGTCGATCTTGACCAGGGAAATCGGCAGGTGCTGCAGGTTGCTCAGGGAGGAGAAACCGGTGCCGAAATCGTCCAGGGCAAAGCTGATGCCCAGCTGATTCAGCTCCCGCAGGCAGCGCTGGGCGTATTCAGGGTCATGCATCATGGCGCTCTCGGTGAGCTCCAGTTCGAGCAGGCTGGTATCGACGTTGGCGTTAAAGATGATCCGGAAGATGGTCTCGGTCATCTTCCGGTCATGGAACTGGCGGAATGACAGGTTGACGGCAAACACCAGCCCGGGGAAACCCAGCTCCGCGGATTCCTTGAGCCGCTGACAGGCCTGCTCGATCACCCAGTAGCCGATCGGAACGATCAGGCCGCTGCGCTCGGCCACCGGAATGAATTCGTCCGGCCCCACGAGGCCACGCTGGGGATGGTTCCAGCGCAACAGGCATTCCACGCCACGAACCTCCTCGGTCGCCAGGTCGATGCGGGGCTGGTAATACACTTCCAGCTCCCTGCCTCGCAGAGCATTGCGCAAGTCCGCTTCGAGGCGTAGCTGGTAGCCGGCGGAGATGTGCAGTTGCCGGTCGTAGAAACGGTAACTGGTACCCGGATCCCGCTTGGCCTCGAACATGGCACGATTGGCCCGGCGCATCAGATTCTCGGCGCTGTCACCGGATTCCGGGTAGGTGGCGACACCCAGACTGGCGTTGACCACCAGCTGCTGGCCATCCACGGTCACAGGCTCATCGAGGAGGGTGACCACCTTGCGGATGATCCGGGTAATATCCAGCGAATCCTCCACCTTCTCGATAATGATCGCCAGCTCGTCCCCGCCAATGCGCATCAGCGAGTCCACACGGCGCAAGGCGTGGCGCAGCCGCTCCGCCAGCTTCATCATCAGCTGGTCGCTGCGCTGGTAGCCGAAGGATTCGTTGATACTGCGGAAATCGTCGATATTGAGGTGCAGCAAAGCCAGCCTCTGGCCGCCCCGCTCCGCCCGCAGCAAGCCCTGCTGCAGACGATCGAAGAAAAGATCCCGGTTAATGATGCCGCTGGCAACATCACGCCCCAGATGGCCCTGGGCGGAGATATTCAGCTGCTCCCGGTACCACAGGTATTTCACCGCCCGGGGAAAACTCCAGCGGTCGAGGCCCTGCCGGCTCAGATAGTCCGCTGCCCCTTCGGCAACAAGCTCCGATGCCCGTTCACCGGGCAGCTCGGCGCTGAGCGCCAGCACCGGCTTGTCGTCACTGGAGACCGAGAGATACTGCAGGAAGGCGGCTTCATTGCCGCCGTGAAACACACAATCCCAGACGATGACGTCGAAACTGGCGTTGCGGATGAGATCGTCGCAATCGATGAGATCCGGACACCAGGTGACATCCGGATCGATCTCGGAATCGCCCGAAAGCAGCGAGTCCAGCCAGAGAAAGTCCGCGTGGTGTGGCGTCAGCACCAGTACGCGTAACCGATCGGGCCTCGGAGTCTCCAGGGGCAATGTCATCAAAAAGGATCCGTCTCTGCAAAGGCTGTAACTGTTAACCCTATCATAGCCCAGAGATGATCGAGGTACAGTAACGCCTGCTGGTGTAGAATAATGACACGCGAATTTCCTGACCCCCGTTCCATTCTGGTCTGTAATCTGTGAACAAGCTCAATCCACGACAAAGTGAAGCCGTCCGTTACGCCGAGGGCCCGCTACTGGTGCTCGCCGGCGCCGGCAGTGGCAAAACCAGCGTGATCACGCGCAAGATCGCCTATCTGATCGAGGAACTCGGCATTCCGGGGCGTCATATTGCCGCGGTGACCTTTACCAACAAGGCCGCCCGGGAAATGAAGGAACGGGTAGGCCGGATCGTGGACCGGGGCAAATCCCGGGGGCTGATCGTGTCCACCTTCCACAATCTTGGCCTGAACATGATCCGGGAAGAGCATCCGCACCTGGGTTACCACCCCGGCTTCTCCATCTTTGATGCCGAGGATGCCAAGGCCCTGCTGCAGGATCTGATGCTGCGCGAAGCCAGTGCCGATGCCGGTGATGAACTCAACGACGTGCAGATGACCATCTCCTCCTGGAAGAACGCCATGCGCGGGCCGGAGGAAGCCTACAGCAAGGCCGCCGATGAACGGGAACAGCGCATCGCCCTGATCTACAAGCGCTACAACGAATACCTGAAAGCCTACAACGCCGTCGACTTTGACGACCTGATCCTGCTGCCAGTGCAGCTGTTCCGCAGCCATCCGGATGTGCTGGCCAAGTGGCGGCGCAAGATCCGCTACATGCTGGTGGACGAGTACCAGGACACCAACGTGTGCCAGTACGAACTGGTCAAGCTGCTGGTGGCCGAGCGCGCGGCCTTCACCGTGGTGGGCGATGACGACCAGTCCATCTATGCCTGGCGCGGGGCCCGGCCGGAAAACCTGGCCCAGCTCAAGGAAGACTTCCCGAGCCTGAAGATCGTCAAACTCGAACAGAACTACCGCTCGACCGGGCGAATCCTGCGCAGCGCCAACACGGTGATTGCCAATAACCCCCACGTGTTCGAGAAAGCCCTGTGGAGTGACCACACCATCGGGGAGGAGCTGCGCATCATCCGCTGCCGAAGCGAGGATGCCGAAGCCGACCGTGTCGCGACCGAGATCATCGACAACAAGCTCAAGCAGGGTCTGGATTTCAAGGACTTCGCCGTGCTGTACCGGGGCAATCACCAGTCCCGGTTGCTTGAGATGAAACTGCAGGCCTACCAGATTCCCTACCGGATCTCCGGTGGCCAGTCGTTCTTCTCCAAAAACGAGATCAAGGACGCCATGTCCTACCTGCGGCTGCTGGTCAACCCGGATGACGACGCCGCCTTCCTGCGGGTGGTCAACGTGCCCCGGCGGGAAATCGGCCCGCGCACCCTGGAGCAGCTGAGCCACTATGCCCGCTCCCGTAATGTCAGCCTGTTCCAGGCCCTGGGGGACATGGGCGCGGAAGCCCACGTGACCGAAAAAGGCCTGGACCGGCTGCGACGCTTTGCCCACTGGGTCGACCGCACCTGCGAGCGCCTGCACTCGGAAGACCCGATCCCGGTGATCAAGCAGCTGTTCACCGACATCGAGTACGAGGAATGGCTGCACCAGCATTCCGGCACGCCCAAGCAGGCGGAGCGGCGCATGGAGAACATCTGGTACCTGGTGGACTCGATCCAGCGCATGCTCGATGACGGCAAGGGCACGGCGGACGAGATCGGCATCGAGGATGCCATCAGCAAGCTGATCTTGCGGGACATGATGGAGCAGCGCGAAGAGGACGACGACAGCGACAAGGTTCAGTTGCTGACCCTGCATGCCTCCAAGGGCCTGGAGTTTCCCCATGTCTTCATCATGGGCCTGGAGGAGGAGATCCTGCCCCACCGCGCCAGCATCGAGGAAGGCAACATCGAGGAGGAACGCCGCCTGATGTACGTGGGTATCACCCGGGCCCGGGAGACCCTCACCCTCACCTACGCGGCCTCCCGCAAACAGTATGGCGAGAAGATCGAAACCATCCCGAGCCGGTTTCTGGATGAGCTGCCCGAGGACGACCTGAAATGGGAAGGCCTTGGAGACCTCGACCGGGAAGCCAACCAGAAAAAAGGCAAAGCCACCCTGAGCGCCCTGCTCGGGGATCTTGGAGTCTGAAAAAAATAGCCCCCTTAACGGGGGCTATTGCGCGGCAATCAGAGAACTTACTGGCTCTGGGAAACCATGTGCTCTACCGCCGCTTCGATTTCTTCATCCGGGCAGTTCGCACAACCACCCTTGGCGGGCATGGCATTGAAACCGTTAATGGCGTGGTCGATCAGTGTCTCCATGCCCTGGTCAATACGCGGGGCCCAGGCACCGGCATCACCAATGACCGGAGCACCGGCGGCACCAGTGGTGTGACAGGCCATACAGACGGCGTCATACACTTCACTGCCGGAACGGGGGCCAGAGCTGGCTGATTCGGTCGGCGCAGCGGCTTCACCACACTCATCGCCTTCCAGGCACACTTCACCGATCGGCTGGATGCGCGCGCGAATTTCATCTTCAACACTAGCCATAACGGCGCCGGCGGTCAGGCCGAAACCGAGCAGAACAACAGCCAGGACTCTCTTCATGTTCACAATGCACCTCGCATTTGAGCGTTATAATCTTTGGTCGCCGCATTATAGCGACTGAACCCCGGCAAAAAAACCAAAGGCCAGAATCATAAATTGATTTCAAGCGGTTTAATTGCGATTTCGTAAGCCATCAGGCACGAATTTGTGAATACAGGTACCATACCGGCAACCCGACCAACACGACTTTCAGGACCCGCTTCATGCAAGACGCAGAAAGCAACCGCCCGCATCCCTGGCGCAAGCCACTGTTGATTCTCGAGTTCTCCGCCCTGGCCGTTCTGCTCGGCTCCATGGCCTGGTTTTCCAGCCAGACCGCCGACGGCAGCAAGATCAGCGCCGGCTGGCTGCTGATCCCGGCCTTTGCCAGTCTGGGCGTGTTTGTGAGTTTTATCGGCCTGATGTACCTGCGCTGGGTTGCGGCGGCAAACGCAGCCAATCGTACCCGCCACAGAATCATTTTCGCCCTGTTGGCGATTACCCTGATCGGGGTCTGGGTGTATGGCATTACCAACACCTGGTTGAGCCTGAACGCAAGCTGAGGAATACCCCATGACGCATCGCCCCTGGCTGCTTAACTCCGGATTGGGTGTTTGTCTTGCCGCCCTGACTGCTCCTGCGGCCTTTGCCCAGCCTACCGCCTCCGAGCCGCCCGAGGATTTGTCCGCCGAGCAATGCGCGCTTATTGAAAACGGGGTTCGCAGGCTCGCCTGTTTCGATCGCGTGTTCGGCGCCGACGATCAGCGCCAGGCTGCCAGCGAGGGTGAGCAGGAGCAGGCCGAGGAAGCCTTGAGCGAGGAGCTGCCTCTGGCGGACGGGGAAGGCCAGGAGGAGTCTGAGCTTCCCGAGGACGACGACAGCGTTATGAATGCACTGCTGGAGCAGTATGTTGCTACGGAAAAGGCGATCTTTTCGTTTTCGGGCAGTTTCGTGGGCCATCGTCCGACCTATATCCTGCCTCTCACCTGGACCGATGACACCAACCCTTTCCCTTCCAGTCCGCGTTTGGGCACCACGGGCTACGACTACGAGCTGCGCAAGGAGGAGGCCAAGTATCAGATCAGCTTCAAGGTACCCCTGCTGACGGGCCTTCTGGAGGATCGCACGACCCTGTGGTTCGGCTACACCCAGCAATCCTTCTGGCAGGTCTATAACCAGGATGAGTCGGCTCCGTTCCGGGAAACCAATTACGAGCCAGAGATTTTTCTGCGCTATCAGACCGACTGGGACCTTGGGCCGGGCACTTTGAATGGCGTGACCATTGGCTTCAGCCACCAGTCCAATGGCCAGTCGGAACCCCGGTCCCGGAGCTGGAACCGGATCGTGGGTCGTGCCGCCTACAGTTACGGGCGCTGGCTGTTCATGGTGCAGCCCTGGTACCGGATTCCGGAAAGCAGCAACGATGACAATGCGGATATCGAGCGGTATCTGGGCCATGCCAATTACCAGGCGGTGTACAAGCTGACGGAGGACCGGACGTTTTCGTTGCGGTTGATGAATAATCTGCGGTCGGATAACCGGACGTCTGTGGAGTTCGGGTACAGTTTTCCGATGGGGGAGACGTTGAAGGGGTTCTTTCAGTATTACAACGGGTATGGGGAGAGTCTGATTGACTATAACCACCGGATTGAGAGGTTCGGGATCGGGATTATGCTGAACGACTGGCTCTGAGTTTTAACTCGGTCCTGGTGGAAGACCCCGGCAGGCAGACTGCGGAGAAGGTTGAGCGGGCGGGATGGGGCGTCAGAAACCCGCTCCTTGCGGCACATCCCTGTGGCGCTTGAGCTCCGCCATCCATGGCTCCGCACAGTTTCTGCCCCCCCATCCCGCCCACTCGCCCCAGAATGCTGGCGCTGGGCCCAGATAGTGCTGTGATCTTCTTTGTTTACCCTTCCTCGTTAAGCCTATCCATTTCCGCCAATAGTTCTTTTGTTTTTTCTTCCATCAACGGGATATTCGCCCTCGATTCCACATTCAGGCGCACCACCGGCTCGGTGTTGGACATCCGGAGGTTGAAGCGCCAGTCGTCGAATTCGATGCTGACGCCGTCCACGTGGCTGACACTTTTGGCGCCAACGCTGTATTTGGCTTCGATCGCGGCGATGACCTTGGGGGGATCGGCGATGGTGCGGTTGATTTCGCCGCTGGCCGGGTAGGCTTCGATTCTGGCATCGATCAGTGAGGACAGGGTCTGGCCGGACTGGCAGAGGCGTTCGGCGACCAGGAGCCAGGGGATCATGCCGCTGTCGCAGTAGGCGAAGTCGCGGAAGTAGTGGTGGGCGCTCATTTCGCCACCATACACGGCGTCCTCGTCGCGCATTCTTTGTTTGATGAAAGCGTGGCCGGTTTTGCTTTCGATGGCTTCGCCGCCGGCGGCTTTGACCAGGTCGAGGGTGTTCCAGGTGAGGCGGGGGTCGTGGATGACTTTGCCGCCGCCGGTTTTGCGCAGGAACTGGTCGGCCAGCAGGCCGACGATGTAGTAGCCCTCGATGAAGCGGCCGTTTTCGTCGAAGAAGAAGCAGCGGTCGTAGTCGCCGTCCCAGGCGATGCCCATGGCGGCGCCCTGTTCGATCACGGCATCGGCCGTGGCGGCGCGGTTTTCCCGGAGGATGGGATTGGGTACGCCGTTGGGGAAGTGGCCATCCGGCTGGTGGTGCACTTTTACGAATTCGAAGGGGAGGTGCTGCTCCAGTTCGTCGATCACCAGACCGGCGCCGCCGTTGCCGGCGTTGCAGACGATGGTCATGGGTTTGAGTGAGGCGGCATCGATGTAGCCAAGCAGGTGGTCGACGTAGGCGCTCATCACTTCCAGGGGCTCGTAACTGCCCTGCTGTGCGGCGTCGGCAAAGGGCTCGAGCACACGGTCGCGAATTTCGTTCAGGCCGTTGTCGGAGCTGATTGGCCGGGATTCGGGGCCGACCATTTTCATGCCGTTGTGGTCTTTTGGGTTGTGGCTGGCGGTGACCATGATGCCGCCGTCCATCTTGTAGTGGCTGGTGGCGAAGTACACCTGCTCGGTGCCGCACAGGCCGATGTCGAACACATCGGCGCCGGCCGCCATCAAGCCGGAGCTGAGAGCTTCGGCGATTTCCGGGCTGGAGAGGCGGATATCGTAGCCGACAATCACTTTCTTCGCGCCGGTCACTTCCACGTAGGCGCGGCCGATTTTCTCGGCGAGTACCGGATTGAGCTGATCCGGCACTCGGCCGCGCAGGTCGTAGGCTTTAAAGCAGGACAGGTCCATTGTCTGGTTTTACTCCGCGGCGGATGACTGAAGCTGGATGTAGTTCTGGATTCCCATCTGGGCAATCATTTCCAGCTGTGTCTCCAGCCAGTCGATGTGCTCCTCTTCACTGTCCAGGATGCTGCGGAACAGTTGCCGGCTGGTGTAGTCCTGGATTTCCTCGCAGTAGGCGATGGCTTCTTTCAGGTCGGTGTGGGCAATCTGCTCGAGTTTGAGGTCGCAGGAGATCATTTCCTCGACGTTCTCACCGATCAGCAGTTTGTTCAGGTCTTGCAGGTTGGGCAGGCCCTCGAGGAACAGGATGCGCTCGATCAGCTGATCGGCGTGCTTCATCTCATCAATGGATTCCTCGTACTCCTTGGCAGCCAGCTTGCTGATGCCCCAATCCTTGTACATGCGGGAATGGAGAAAGTACTGGTTAATGGCGGTCAGCTCGTTGGCGAGGACCTTGTTGAGGTACTGGATGACTTTCTTGTCGCCTTTCATAGCGGGGCTCCATGATGACTTGGTGAATCAGTCTCTTAGGATAGCCCCTTACGCGGCGAGAGAAAAATACAGCGGCGCAAGAATTCCCGTCAGGCGGGCTGGGCGAGCATGTTGGCCAGAGCCAGATAATCCGGCGAGCGGCTCTCGCGAAGGATTTCCCGCGCAGTTGAGGCACAGCGACCACATTGCGTACCGACACCCAGCTCCTTGCCCAGCTGGCGCATGGACGAGACGCCGTTTTCGGCCGCTTCGCGGATTTCCCGGTCAGTTACCCCGTGGCAAAGGCAGACGTACATAGCAATAACTCACCAACGGTTATGAAAGTTAGTGATAATTATTGTTATTAACATCCGAGAATGCAACCCCGTTGTATCAATTTTATGCAACGGAGTGTTTCGGGCTTAACCATCGCGGGTCAGGTTCCGGCTTCCGGTCTCGGTGACCACCACATTGTCTTCGATCCGGATGCCGCCGCAGCCCCGTAACCGATTGATCAGTTCCTGGTTCAGGTGCTGACCCACCTTCCCTTCCAGCAAGGGATCCAGCAACGACGGAATGAAATAGAGACCGGGCTCGATGGTCACCACCATGCCCGGCTCAAGTTGCCGGGTCAGACGCAGGAACGGCGCATCTTCCGGCGGGGGTGTGGGTTTACCGGCCACATCGTGGACCTGCACGCCGAGGAAGTGACCGATGCCATGGGGGAAGAATACCCGGGTGATGCCCTGCTCGATGATCTCGTAGTCCTCCAGACCAGTCACCAGGCCGGTGGCCGAGAGCAAGGCGGCAATGCCCTGGTGGGCCTTGCGGTGAATGTCGATGTAATCCACACCGGGTGCCACCATGTCGCACAGCCGGAGCTGCACTCGCTCGAGCCCATGAACCAGGGCGGCAAAATGGGATTCCCCCGGACCGGCGGTGGTTCGGGTGATGTCGGAACAATAGCCCCGGAACCGGACGCCGGCATCAATCAGCAGGCTGCGGGAATGGCCCGGCGGCTGGGTGTCGTAATACTGGTAGTGCAATGTGCCGGCATGGTCGTTGACGCCGATGATGCTGTGATAGGGCGCGTCCGCTTCCCGCTGCCGGGTGGCCTGCTGGTAGGCCAGGCTGATGCCGAATTCGCTCTCACCGTCGGCAAAGGCGTCCCTGGCCGCCCGGTGGCCGGCCAGGGCCAGGGCGTTGGCGTGGGCCAGGCATTCAATCTCGTAGGGGGTCTTGCGCACCCGGGTTTCATCGAGGGCCCTGAGCAGGTTTTCCGGATTCGGTTCCCCGGGCACGTTATCCAACAGAGCAGGATCGCCGATCACCGCCAGACTGCCCGGATCATCGAGCACCGGCGCCTCGGGCGACTGACTGCTGCGGACCTCGATAAACGTCTGCCAGGGTTCCTCCGCCAACGGCTGGTTGGCATGCCAGAAATCCACCGGCTCGTGCAACCACAGCACCGGTTGATGTCCGGCACGGAGCCACAGCCAACAGTGCTCGCGGCCGGTCAGTCCGGTCCAGTGCAGGAAGGGGCCGTACCCCTGGAAGTGCCAGGCCTGGTCATCCCCATAGCGGTAGGGCGCGGCGCCGGAGGCGATCAGCAGGCTGTCGAATCCCTGGTCCGCCAACGCCGATTCGTAGCGGGCCTGCAGCTCTTTCAGGTGGTCCAGCTGCAATGACAGGAGGGCTTTATCAGGCATGTTAGTCTTCCAGTTGTTTCCAGAGGTTCAAAAGATCGTCCGAGCGGGCATCGCGCAGGCGGATCAGGCGGATTTCCAGGGGTACGTCCCAGCGCTCATCGCCTGCTCGCACCAGGCTGCCGAACTGCTCGCTCTTCTCCGTCATCCGTTGTGGCAACCAGCCCATGCCGAAGCCTTGTTTGACCAGGGCCTTGATACTGGCCGACTGGGTATTCTCGTTCAGGGGCAACAGGTTGGCTGTCAGCTTCCGGCGTACCAGGTGGCCCTCAATCGCCGACTGCAGAAACCCCCGGTTATGGTAGGCAATCAGCGGCACCGGCTGCTCGGGACTTCCGGGCAGCGGGAACCGGGGATGGCCCTGCTCGTCAGCTACGCTGAACGGCACCAGGGCTTCCCGGGCCAGTACCAGCCACTCAAAACTGTCGGCCGTCAGCCGCCCGCCCCAGGGCAGATCCGGGTGCCAGTAACACAGCACCAGATCGCACTCGCCGCTTTCCAGGGCTTCCAGGAATTGCTCACCGACCCAGCTGGTGGCCTTCAGGTTCAGCTGGAGGCGTTCGGCGATTCCCGCGTCCGTCGCCCAGCCCTGGTAAAAATGCGAGAACAGGCCCTGGGTAGAGCCGACACTGATCCTTGCCGACGCCTCGGCTTCCAATGCCGCAATGCGGTCCCTCGTATCCCTGACATCCCGGGTAATGCGCTCGCACAGTTCCCGGAACACCTCTCCGGCCGGCGTCAGCGACAGCGGCAGGGTCTGGCGGTTGATCAGGGTACTGCCCATGGCCTCTTCCAGCAGCTTGATGCGCCGACTGAACGTAGGCTGGCTCACGTGCTGCAATTCGGCAGCACGTGAGAAATGGCGCGTGCGGGCAAGTGCCAGAAAGTCTTCCAGCCAGCGTACTTCCATGGAGTTCCCTGAGGGTATGACGTTGTATCGAAAAGGGTTTAACTGCAGGCATCATAGCCTATCGCAGCGCACCCGTTACAACCGCCTCTCTTCCACGGCGTGGCATGCCACCTGTGTGCCGCCGTCGGTGACGATCAGTTGGGGGACCTCCTGCCGACAGCGTTCGTTGGCATAGGGGCAACGGCCGTGGAACACACAGCCAGAGGGCAGGTTCACCGGCGTCGGCACCTCCCCTTTCAGGCGGATGTGGTTGGGCCGGTCATCCTCCAGCTTGGGAATGGCAGACAGCAATGCCTGGGTGTACGGGTGCCGGGGTGTGGCAAACAGGTTTTTGGTGTCCGCCAGTTCGCACACCCGGCCGAGATACATCACCGCAACCCGGGTGCCGAAATGCTCCACCACTGCCAGGTCGTGGGTGATGAACAGGTAGGTCAGCCCTCGGCTTTCCTGGGCGTCCATCAGCAGGTTCAGCACCTGGGCCTGAATGGACACGTCCAGGGCGGAGATCGGCTCATCCGCCACGATGAACTCCGGGTCCACCGCCAGCGCCCGGGCAATCGCGATACGCTGGCGCTGACCGCCGGAGAACTCGTGGCCGAACCGGCTGCCCCAGTCCGGATCGATGCCCACCGAGTGCATGACCTCGTGGATCTTGTCCCGCACCTGAGTCGGGGACCAGTCCGGATGGTGGAAGCGGATCGGTTCTTCCAGGGTCTGCTGGATGGTCATGCGCGGGTTCAGGGACGCATAGGGGTTCTGGAAGATCATCTGCATCTTGCGCCGATAAAGCAGTGCAGCCTTCCCATCCAGATTGTCGATGCGCTGACCGCCGTAATGGATCTCGCCGGCGCTGGGGGAAAGCAGCCCCATCACCGTGCGGGCCACGGTGGACTTGCCACAGCCGGATTCGCCCACCACGCACAGGGCCTCGCCCTTCTGCACTTCCAGATCGACGCCATTGATGGCATGCACGGCTTCCTGTTTCCGGCGGAAGCGGCCGCCCTCAAAGGTAATCTGCTCCAGCAGGCTGCCGGACAGATCAAAGCGTTTCTCCAGGGCGCGAATACTTACCAGGGGGGAGGTCATGATTCGGCCTCCTGCATGCGTTTCTCCTGCTCAATCAGGTTGGCGACTTCGTAACAGGCCACAGCCACATTGCCCGAGCGCACATACTCCGGCATGGCCTGCTTGCACTGCTCGGTGGCGAAGTTACAACGGGGGTGGAACGGGCAACCGCTGGGCACATTCTTCAAGGACGGCATGGAGCCCGGTATCTGGAACAGCCGCGCACCCGGTTCCCCCATCTGGGGCAGCGCGTTGATCAGCCCCTGGGTGTAGGGGTGCTGGGCATCGTTGATGATTTCCCGGGTCGGCCCCTGCTCGATGATGCGGCCGGAGTACATGACCAGCATCCGCTGGGTCACCTGGGAGACCACACCCAGATCGTGGGTAATCAGCATCAGCGCCACATTTTCCTGCTCGCACAGGTTCAGCAGCAGGTCCATGATCTCCGCCTGGATGGTCACATCAAGGGCGGTGGTGGGCTCATCGGCAATGATGATCTCCGGGTCCAGCAGCAGGGCAATGGCAATGATCACCCGCTGGCGCATGCCACCGGACAGCTCATGGGGATACTGGTCCAGGCGCTTCTCCGGCGACGGAATCTGCACCTTCTGCAGCCGGTCCAGGGCAATCGCCCTCGCCTCTTTCTTGCTGATGTTACGGTGGGCCAGGATGGCCTCCACCATCTGGGTACCGATAGTGAGCACCGGGTTGAGGGTCATCATCGGATCCTGGAAGATCATGGCGATACGGTTGCCACGGATCTTGCGCAACTCGCGCTCGCTCATGGCCGCCAGATCTTTGCCTTCGAACAGGATCTGCCCGCCGGCAATGTAACCCGGCTGGGCAATCAGGTTGAGAATCGAAAAGGCCGCCACAGATTTACCGGCACCAGATTCCCCGACCAGACCCAGCCGCTCGCCCTTGTCCAGGCTGAAGCTGATGCCCCGCAGGGCGGTCAGGTCACCGCCACGCACCGCGAAGCGGACATCCAGATTCTTTACTTCCAACAGTGCCATGGTGTTACCCCTTGTACAGCCGTGGGTTCATTACATCCCGCAACCAGTCACCCAACAGATTGATGACCAGCACGAGCACCACCAGCACCAGGCCCGGGATCAGGGTGATCCACCAGGAACCGCTCTGGATGTAGTCGAAGCCGGACTTGATCAGCGAGCCCAGCGACGGCTGGGTTTCCGGCATGCCGAGACCGAGGAACGACAGCGCCGCCTCGGAAATGATGGCGTTGGCGATCTGCACCGTGGCAATGACGAAAATCGGCGACAGGGTATTGGGCAGGATGTGCCGGAACATGATCCGACGGGTGCCGAAGCCCATCACTTTGGCGGCGTCGACGTACTCCTTCTTTTTCTCCGCCAGCACCGAAGCGCGGACGGTCCGGGCAATCTGGGGCCACTCGGCGACACCGATGATGAAAATCAGCATGTAGATGGCGATCTCACCGAACATCAGGTTGCCGAAGCTGGCCTTGAACACGGCACCGACAATGATCGCCACCATCAGGGTGGAGAACGACAGCTGCACGTCGGCGATGCGCATCAGGATGGCATCCACCTTGCCGCCCAGGTAGCCGGCCAGCAGGCCGAACAGGATGCCCAGGAACGCCTGCAGAATCACGGCGCCAAAGCCGATCATCAGGGATACCCGGGTGCCATAGAGGATGGTCGATAGCAGATCCCGGCCCTGGGCGTCGGTGCCCAGGGGGAATGCCGGATCAGCACCGCTCATGCCCACCGGGGGCAGCTCGGAGTTCATGATGTTGATCTGCGCCAGATCGTAGGGATCGGCGGGCGCCAGCAGCGGCGCAAACACCGCCGCCAGCACCATCAGCAGCAGCACGGCAAAGCTGACAATGGCCACCTTGTCGCGCTTGAAGCTGTACCAGAAGAAGGACTCGCGGAAGCGGTCCCAGCGGGAAACCGTTGCCGTTGTCATGCTTTCTTTCCTGTCAGTTTGACGGTGGGATTCACCAGTCCGTAGATCAGATCCACCAGAGTATTGGTCACCACGAAGATCAGGCCCACCACCATCAGGTAAGCCACGATCAGCGGGATGTCACTGCGGGTGATGGCTTCGAGGAACATCAGGCCCACGCCCGGCCACTGGAACACGGTCTCGGTGAGGATGGTATAGGCCACCATGATGCCGATCTGCACACCGCCGACAGTAATCACCGGCAGCATGGTGTTCTTGAGCGCGTGCAGGAAGTTGATGCGACCGGCGCTCAGGCCCTTGGCCCGGGCGTAGCGGATGTAGTCGCTCTGCAGCACCTCCATCATCTCCGCCCGGATCAGGCGGATGAACAGCGGCAGCATGATCGAGGCCAGGGACACCGACGGCAGGACCAGATGCATCAGCCCGGTACCGGTGAAGAAACCGGACTCCCAGGTGCCGAACAGGTGCGTCAGTTCGTCGCCTCGCCCATAGGACGGCAGGCCGCCCTCGGTGGTAAAGAAGTCATTCAGCCACTGCCCCCAACCGGTATCCGACGGGAACCAGTTCACCGTCACCCCGATGGAGAACAGCTGGATCAGCACGATGGCCGTCAGGAACACCGGGATGGAGATGCCCACGGTACTGACGCCCATGAAGAATTTGGACAGCCAGGCCTGGGGGCGGATCGCGGCGTAGACGCCGATCGGCACCGACAGAAACACGATGATCAGGCTGGCACCGATCACCAGTTCCAGGGTCGCGGGCAGATGCTCGGCGATCACCTCCAGGGTCGGCTTGCTGTAGAAGTAGGAGTTGCCCAGATCGCCCTGCAACGCATTACCGGCAAACCGCAGGTACTGGACCACCATCGGGTCGTTCAACCCGAGCTCCTCGCGAATGGCCTCCCGCTCCTCCTCTGAGACGGACATGCCCACCATTTCCTGAAGCGGGTCCCCGAGGCCATCCTGAATGGCAAAGGCGATCACACTGATCACAAACATGACCAGAAACGCCTGGGAAATCCGCTGAACCAAAAACGCTAACATGGAAATTTTCCGGATAAGGCTTGCAAACAAAAGGCCGGCACCGGATCACTCCAGTGCCGGCCTGCCATTAAAGGCAATTACTCCACAACCAGGTCACCCAGGTACGGGAAGTTCATGACGTTGAGCACCGGCTCAATGTTCACGTTCTTCTTCGAGGCCCAGGCCAGGTCCTGCCAGTGCAGCGGTACGAAGGCGGCATCGTCATACAGACGCTGCTCCACTTCCTGCAGCATGGCGGCGCGCTTGTCCAGGTCGGTCTCGACGTTGGCTTCCTGCACCAGGGCGTCGATTTCCGGGTTGCAGTAGTTGCCCGCGTTGTACTGGCCGGAACCGCTGTCGGCATCCGGGCAGAAGGTCAGGAACTCGTAGAAGTTGGCAGAGTCCTCGGTATCCGCGTGCCAGCCGATCATCATCATGTCAGCGGCGCGGTTGTCGTATTCCGGCCAGTACTGCGCCTTCGGAAGGGTCTTCAGGTCCACCTTGATGTTGATGCGGGCCAGCATCGCAGCCACCGCCTGCGCAATCTTGTCGTCGTTCACGTAACGGTTGTTCGGCGCCATCATGGTGATGGTAAAGCCATCCTCGTAACCAGCCTCTTTCATCAGCTGCTGGGCCTTGGCCACATCGAAACGCGGCGTGAGGGACTCGTTATGGCCCTGGTAGCCGGCCGGAGACATCTGGGCCGCCGGGGTGGCGAAGCCCTTCATGATCTTGGCGGCAATGCCTTCCTGGTTGATGGCATAGGCAATGGCCTGGCGAACCTTCGGATTCTTGAAGGCCTCCACCCGCTCCTGGTTCATGTGGAACAGGATGATCCGGGTACCGCTCATGGTCACCAGGTTGGCGTTCTTGTCATTGCGAATCCGCTCCAGATCATTGGGCGGCACCGGGGCGATGAAGTCGACGCCACCGGACAGCAAGGCGGACACCCGGGTGTTGTTCTCCTTGATCGGGGTCAGCACGATCTTGCCGACGTTGCCCGGAGACTGGGTATCCCAGTAATCGTCAAACCGCTCAAACTCGACCCGCACGCCCTGCTTGCGCTCGGTCACGGTGTAGGGCCCGGTACCGGACAGGTTCCCGGAGGCGAAAGAGTTGCCGTGCTTGGTAATGACGCTCTTGTCCTTGCCGTCCTCGGTCTGGCCACTGTAGAACTCGCTGTCCAGCGGGAAGATGTAGGTGGCCGTGTTCAGCAGCAGCGGGTAGGGCTCGCTGGTCACCAGCTCGAAGGTGTAGTCATCGATCACGTTGATGCCGCTGAAGGGCTTGAAGATGGCCTTGAAATCCTGGCTCTGCTTCAGGCGATCGAAGGTGAACTTCACATCGGCGGTGGTCAACTCATTGCCGGAGTGGAACTTCACGCCTTCGCGCAGCTTGAAGCGCATGGTGTTCTCATCAACGCGCTCCCAGCTTTCGGCCAGGCGCGGCTCGAAGCCCAGGTCGCTGGTCCAGCGCAGCAGCGGATCAAAGGTCATGTGGGACAGCTGCAGGATGCCACCTGAGAGCTGCTCGTGGATATCGAGGGTCACGGGGTCGGCGTCGTACGCCATTTTCAGTTCCTTGGTCGCCTCGGCGGACAGGGCTACCGGTGCCGCTGCCAGGGCCATGGAACCGACAAATGCTGCAATCAGTTTTTTCATCGCGTTTTCCGTCGCTGTTTTAGGAATTTTCACGGAACATCGGCGCAAAATGGCGCCGATTGCCTGGGCAACAAGCTAGTCTCGGAAAACCCGTACGGCAATCGAAATTGCGACATGGGGTTATTCGCCAGGTGAATGACCTGATGTGGGGCAGGATTCAGAGATGGAACACCAACGGCAGGATCATGGCGGTAAACACCCCGGTCAGACCCATGCCCAGGGACGCAAACGCTCCGGCGGTATGGCTGATCTCAAATGCCCGGGCGGTGCCGATGGCATGACCGTTCAGGCCCAGGGCAAAGCCCAGGATTCTCTCATCCTTTACCGGCAACAGGCGCGCGAGCAGGTCAACGAAGAGGGTTGCCACCACACCGGTGATCAGCAGGCCGCCCATCATCAGGGGCACCGAGCCACCCAGTTGTTCGGTGATGCCGATGGCAATCGGCGCCGTCACCGACTTGGGCGCCAGCGACGCCAGCACCTCCGGGGTGGCCCCCAGTGCCCAGGCAATCACCAGGGCGTAGACCGCCGCCAGGGTCGCGGCAATGGGCAGGGTCACCACAATCGGGCGCCACATGGCACGGATATGGTGCATCTGCTGGTACAGGGGAATGCCGAGAGCGACTGTGGCTGGGCCCAGAAGCACGGTCAGCCAGCGCGCGCCCTGTTGGTAGGCCTGGTAATCCAGCGCCAGGACGGCAATCACCCCGGACAGCAGGCAGGCGGACAACAACACCGGCGGCAGCCACAACGGCCGGCCAATGCGGGCAAACAGCCAGTTACCGGCAAAGAAGGCCCCGAGGGTCAGGCCGATGGCGAGAATCGGCGTGGCCGCGAGGGTATCCGCCAGCACCCCGAGGCGGGTAAACAGTTCACTCACGATGCTGCTCTCCCCTCGCCGTCACCAGCTTCATCAATAACAGGGTGGTGAGCACACTCAGGAAGGTACCGACCAGTAGCGCTGCGGCGACCGCCAGCCACTGGCCCGAGAACTGATCGGCAGTGAAGAACACCCCGACCACCCCGGGCATGATCAGCAGCACCAGCACTGAAATCAGCCCCTGACTGGCGGATGCCAGATCATCACTGACACTGCCCTTCACCATCAGCGTAAAGGTAATCACCACCATCCCGAGCACACCGCCACTGACCGGCAGGGCGAGCAGCATCCGCATGGACTCGCCCAGGATAAAAAACAGCACCAATACCAGAAAACCACGCAACATCGTCATGCGTTCACGCTCAGCCGGGAAGGAATGCATTACACTATCGCAAACAGACATATCGATACCAACGCAGGACGCCCATGGCACTCAAAGCAACCGTCTTCAAGGCCACGCTCAACATCGCCGACATGGACCGACACTACTATGCGGACCACCACCTGACCCTGGCCCGGCATCCCTCGGAGACCGACGAACGGATGATGGTCCGGCTGCTGGCCTTTGTTCTAAATGCCGACGAGCACCTGGAATTCACCCGTGGCCTGAGCACTGACGACGAACCGGAGCTGTGGCAAAAAAGCCTCAGCGACGAGATCGAACTCTGGATTGAACTGGGCCTGCCGGACGAAAGCCGACTGCGAAAGGCCTGCAACCGCGCCAAGAAGGTCGTGCTGTATACCTATGGCGGACGGGCGGCCTCCCTGTGGTGGGAGAAAAATCACAACAAGCTCTCCCGCTTCAATAATCTGACCATCATCGACCTGCCCCAGGAGGGCACCGAGACTCTCGCAGGCCTGGCCGAGCGCACCATGAGCCTGCAGTGCACCATCCAGGACGGCGAGGTGGGCATAGGCAATGAGAGCACCCTGGTCACCCTGACGCCCTCGCGCCTGTATCCCGCCAGCTGATCGTACCGGTTCGTCGAAACCGTTGTTCAGGGACTACCCGATTTCTGCAGTTTACGTTAAGGTAAGCATCAGGCAACTGTGCAAGGTCGCACCAGACCCTGCCGTTTTGTCTACACTTAAATGATCGGCACCCCCACAAGGGGAGCCGTGTTCCTCAGGCCACCACCCCAGGAAGAGGATTATGACAACAACAAAATCCAGAGTTGTTTACACCCCGTCTTTCACCGACGGTGCAGAGTTCCGTATTCCCACCTTCAAGGTCCTGAAGCAGGACGGTTCCCTGTACAAGGGCGCCAAGGCACCGGCGCTGGACAAAGACAAGGCCCTGCGCATCTACCGGACCATGGTCACCACCCGGATTCTCGATGAGCGCATGCTCGCCGCCCAACGCCAGGGACGACTGAGTTTCTACATGCAGTGCACCGGAGAGGAAGCCGCCGTGATTGGCAGTGCCGCGGCCCTCGATGACGCCGACATGATCATGGCGCAATACCGGGAACAGGGCGCCCTGGCCTACCGGGGCTTCACCATCGATGAGTTCATGAATCAGCTGTTCGGCAATGAACTGGACTACGGCAAAGGCCGCCAGATGCCGGTGCATTACGGCTCCAAGAAGCTGAATTACATGACCATCTCATCGCCCCTGGCTACCCAGATCCCCCAGGCCACCGGTTACGCCTACGGCCAGAAACTGGCGGGCGAAGGCCACTGCACCATTACCTACTTCGGCGAAGGCGCCGCCTCGGAAGGGGATTTCCACGCCGCCCTGAACATGGCCGCTGTCCAGCGGGTGCCTGTAATTTTTCTGTGCCGCAACAATGGCTACGCCATCTCCACCCCGGCCGCCGAACAGTTCGCCGCCGACGGTGTGGCGCCCCGAGCCTATGGCTACAAGATGGATGTCATCCGGGTGGATGGCAACGATGTCCTGGCCATGTACGAGGCCACCAAAGCTGCCCGCAGCCTGGCGGTAGAACACAACCGCCCGGTGCTGATCGAGGCCATGAGCTACCGCCTGGCCGCCCACTCCTCTTCGGACGATCCCTCCGGCTATCGCAGCAAGGACGAAGAAGCGGTCTGGCGTGAGAAAGACCCCATCCTGCGCATGCGACTCTGGCTCGAGCGCAAGAAGTGGTGGAGCGAGGACGACGAGAAACAGCTACAGGAAACCATGCGCCGGGAGGTACTGGAGACCATGAAACGGGCCCAGAAGCGCCCGCCACCCCCGCTGGAAACCCTGGTCACCGATGTTTATGACGAAGTGCCGCCAGCCCTGGCCGAGCAGTTCGAGAAGCTGAAGGCCCACATCCGCCGCTATCCGGACGCCTACCCCAAGAGCGCCGAACACGCCAAGGGAGGTGCCTGATATGACCCAGATGAACATGCTTCAGGCCATCAACAACGCCCTCGATACAGCCATGGCTGCCGACGAGCGGGTGCTGTGTTTCGGTGAGGACGTGGGCGTCTTCGGTGGTGTCTTCCGGGCCACCAGCAACCTGCAACAGAAATACGGCAAAGACCGCTGCTTCAACACCCCGCTGGTGGAGCAAGGCATCATCGGCTTTGCCAACGGCCTGGCGGCCCAGGGCTCCGTGCCGGTGGCCGAGATCCAGTTTGCCGACTATATCTTCCCGGCGTTTGACCAGATCGTTAACGAATCCGCCAAGTACCGCTACCGCTCCGGCAACCTGTTCAACGTGGGCGGACTGACCATTCGCGCCCCCTACGGCGGCGGCATTGCCGGCGGGCTTTACCACTCCCAGTCGCCGGAGGCCTACTTCGCGCACACGCCGGGACTGAAAATCGTCGTGCCACGCAACCCCCACCAGGCCAAGGGCCTGCTGCTGGCTGCGATCCACGACCCCAACCCCGTGCTGTTCTTCGAGCCCAAGCGGCTCTACCGCGCCTCCGTCGGCGAAGTGCCGGACGAGGAATACCAACTGCCCCTGGGCGAAGCCGAAGTCCTCAAGGAAGGCACGGACGTGACCGTGCTCGGCTGGGGCGCGCAGATGGAAGTGATCGAACAGGCCGTCGACATGGCGGAGAAGGATGGCATTTCCTGCGAAGTCATCGACCTGCGGACCATTCTGCCCTGGGACGTGGAGACCGTGGCCAACTCGGTGTTCAAGACCGGGCGCCTGGTGGTTACCCATGAAGCGCCACTGACCGGTGGATTCGCCGGCGAAATCGCAGCAACCATCCAGGAACGTTGCTTCCTGTACCTGGAATCCCCGATCGCACGGGTCACCGGGATGGACACCCCCTTCCCGCTGGTGCTGGAAAAAGAGCACCTGCCCAATCACCTGAAGGTCTTCGAGGCCATCAGGTCGAGCGTGGACTTCTAGGTTGATATCAGGACAGGAGAGCAATCATGAGTGATTTTATACTGCCCGATATCGGCGAAGGTATCGTGGAGTGCGAACTGGTCAAATGGCTGGTCGCCGAAGGGGACATTATCGAGGAAGACCAGCCGGTGGCCGAAGTGATGACCGACAAGGCCCTGGTGGAAATCCCGGCGCCGTACAAGGGCAAGGTAACCCGCCTCTATCACAAGGAAGGCGACATCGCGAAAGTCCACGCGCCGCTGTTTGAACTGGTGGAAGTGGATGGCGAGGGCGGACAGGACGAAACGCCTGCCGCAAAGCCGGCGGAAACCGTCAGCGAAGAACCAGCCACACCGGAACCCGCCCCGGCGGCCAAAACCGACGCTGGCGACGTCACCGAGGATTTCATCCTGCCGGACATCGGCGAGGGCATCGTCGAGTGCGAGGTGGTGGAATGGCGTGTGGCCGAAGGCGACGAGATCGAGGAAGACCAGCCTGTGGTCGATGTCATGACCGACAAGGCTATGGTCGAGATCACAGCGCCCAAGGCTGGCCGGGTCACCAAGCTGTACCACCAGCAACAGGAAATGGCCCGGGTGCATGCCCCCCTGTTTGCATTCATCCCCCGAGATCGGGACGAGCCGGCCGAGACCAAGGCTGAGTCAAGACCGGCCCCGGAAAGCGCGCCGGCACCGGCCAAACCGGTCGCCACCGGCAACCGGCCACGGATTCCCGCAAGCCCCGCCGTGCGCCGCCTGGTACGGGAGCATAACCTGGACCTGGCCAACATCGCCGGCTCCGGCAAGGATGGCCGGGTGCTGAAGGCCGACGTGCTGGCCCATCTCGAGCAGCCTGCTCCGTCAGCGCCAAGCAGGCAACCGGCCAGTGAAGCGCCGGCAGCCAAGGCTGACAGCGAGCACCGGAAACCGGGGCGCGAACTGGAGGCACGGGTCGAGCCGATCCGGGGTGTCCGGGCGGCCATGGCCCGCAGCATGGTGGCCTCGGCGACCACGATCCCCCACTTCATTTACAGTGAGGACATCGATGTCACCGATCTGCTCGCCCTGCGGGAACAGCTCAAGCCGGAGGCCGAGGCCCGGGGATCACGCCTGACCCTGATGCCCTTCTTCATGAAGGCCATGGCCCTGGCGATTCAGGAATTCCCGCTGCTCAACAGCCAGCTCAATGACGACGTGACGGAGATCCACTACCAGCCTCACTGCAACATTGGCATGGCCGTGGACAGCAAGGCCGGGCTGATGGTGCCAAACGTGAAGGGTGTGGAAAGCCTGACCCTGCTGGGCGTGGCCGATGAAGTCACCCGCCTGACCGAAGCCGCGCGCTCTGGCCGGGTCAGCCAGGAAGATCTCAAGGGCGGCACCATCACCATATCCAACATTGGCGCCCTGGGCGGCACCTACGCCTCGCCCATCATCAACGCGCCGGAAGTGGCTATCGTCGCCCTGGGCCGGACCCAGAAACTGCCGCGCTTTGATGCCAATGGCAACGTGGTGGAACGGGCGATCCTGACGGTAAGCTGGGCGGGCGACCACCGCATCATCGACGGCGGCACCATCGCGCGCTTCTGCAACCGCTGGAAAGGCTACCTGGAATCGCCGCAATCCATGCTGCTGCATCTGGGCTGACGGGTTGTTATGGAGCAGAAGACCGAACTTCAGCAGTTCTACATACCTGAAGAGCAGTCGATCTATCTGCTCAGCCATGACGATGCCAAGAAGCTCAAGGACTGGGTGGCGCTGTGCGCCGCCCAGCTCCGCCAGCTGGGTTACCGGGACATTGAACTGATCGGCAAGGGCGCCTACGGCTTCGTGTTTGCCGGCCGATTACCGGGCCACGGCCACAGCGGCCCGGAACACGTCTTCAAGTTCACCCGCATCAACCTGCCCCAACACCTGCAGGACCGGCTCGAGGACGAGGCGTTCATTCTCGAGCAGGTCCGCCATCCCCGGGTTCCACGGCTGATTGCCTACCAACGCGCCCGCAACCAGCCGATCCTGGTGATGGAACGGGCCGCAGGCATCAACCTGGAGGAAGTCTCGTTACGGGAAGGCCGCCTGAAACCCAGGCTGGTGATCCGCATCGCCGACCAGCTGGCCGACATCCTGCGCAGCCTGCGCAGCGGCGCCAGCTCGGGTGGGCGCCCCATCGTGCATGGTGACATCAAACCCTCCAACCTGGTCTATGACGCCAGAACCGAGAACATCGCCCTGATCGACTGGGGCTCGTCAGTGTTCGCCCAGCTGGACGCCAACCAGCAGTTCATCACCGCCAATGTCATGGAACTGATGTCCGACAACCTGCAGCAGACCAACGCCCGGCTGGGGGATGTCTATTTCATTGGCGAGGAACAACTCAACGGCGGGCTCTCCTCCCCCCGCTTCGATGAACAGGGCGCAGCCGGCACCCTGTATGCGCTGGCCTCCGGCCAGTCCTGCCGCTTCGGCCACCAGGCGATTCCGGCCAGCTCACTGGGCCTACCCATGGAATTCGCCCGCATGCTCGACGGCATGCTGTCGCCGGACCCGGAGACCCGCCGGAAGGCTGGTGATTACTACCTTAAAGAAATGCCGAGAATGGCGCACACGGTGATGATCGACCTGCCTGAGCGACCGATCTCTCCCATGGTGCCGGTGTGGACCCGTGCCTCCGATCACGAGATCGACACCGTGGTATACAGCTCGCGCAAATCCTTCCTGCGCCAGGAGAACGCCCCGGAAACCCTCAGCGACGTCAACGACGTCCAGCTGGATCGCTACTACAAGAACTTCATGCAGGGCATGGGCGAGACCGAAAAAGCCTTCCTGGCCGCCGTCAGCCGGCTGGGCCGCTACCCGGTGGAAGGCGGCTTGGCCGTGCGCTGGGAAAGCGATGGCGTCTACATCGACACCTCACTGAACCTGCACGATCCCGGCTTGAAGACCGCCTTTATCCAGGCAGTGAACAACATGGTCTGCCTGGCCCAGGCCATCTACCGTCAGGGCATCTTCAAAAGCTGCCTGTTCAATGCACGCAACACCCTGCACGTGGACCGCGACGGCCCGGACCAGCCGTTCCGGATCGATCCCGGCATGCAACTGCGCTACGAAGTCAGTGCAGCACCGGAGGTGGAAGACGAATCCAGGGTACACTCCTACTTCGAGGACGGCCCCGACCCGGAGGAGTTCCTGGTACTGCCGGAGACCATGATCAAGGCCCTGGAGGCCCTGAACGACATCCACCACACCGGCATGATCATCTTCGAGTCCCTGCCCCGGCACCTGAAGATCCACAGCCACTACCGCCTGCTCGACCCGGACCGGGAAGACGAGTTTGCCCGCCTGCTCGACGAGATCCTCTCAGCCGTGGACCAGATCGCCGGACTGGGCGTCTCCGGCTACATGAAAATGCCCTACAAGGACACCCGGTTCTTTCCTCACATCGAGCGCCTGCCCGAACGTTACTACCCCAAAAACCCGAGAACGGAAGTCGGTTCCACCTGAAACCGGGCCGATGCAATCAAGATGGCCGGAGGGCTGGACAGAGCACCCGATCACACGTAAGATTGCGCCTCGAAATTGACGCACACCGTGCCCGATTTCTTCCGCCCGTAGCTCAGCTGGATAGAGCGTTGCCCTCCGGAGGCAAGGGTCAGAGAAAAAATCCGGAACCGAAGGCAACGGTCAAACATGCCAAACTTGTTGAAATCCGCCCGTAGCTCAGCTGGATAGAGCGTCGCCCTCCGGAGGCGAAGGTCTCAGGTTCGAATCCTGACGGGCGGGCCATTAACTTGGCAAATCAATGAGTTAAAAGCCCAATCTTCCTTGTCGGTGTCATCTGCATTTAAGTGCTCGAAAATTCTAAGCACTAATTCCCTGACTTTTGCACGGCCAGCTCAAAAGACCGAATTTTTCTCTATTTTTTCGCCCGTGCCCAAATGGTGCCCTGGCAGTGCCAAGCATTTTATCGCCAATAGATAGCCCCCGATCTATTTGATCGTTGCCCATATTAAACAGATATACACCGGGGCACACACATCGTGAAAGCAACCTTTCACCACTTCCCCAACAGTTCATACTGCTGTCGCTTCTGCTGAAGTTTCCCATCGTCTCGGCACACCCTTAAGGCCGCTCGGAGGTAACCCGCCGCCGCATCGTAATCACGGCCTTGTTCACAAACGAGCACCAACCTCTTCAAGACCAACGGATTCATCGGATAAGCGCGGTTCAGATCCTCCAACTGAACCCTGGCTTGACGATAACGAGCCTGCATCGCTTCAATAGAAGCCTCGCACATACTCAGGTCAAAAGATTGATCACCTAATTTTTTTGCTTTGTCCAAGACCGACTCTGCTTGATCAAGCTTGCGCAGCTTCATCCAAACTTTTACGACCAATTCACGAATATGCCCGCCTGTCGTCCCGCCCAACATAAGGAAGCTTTGGTCTAGCGATGCTACTGACTTTTCGAAATCGAACCAGCGCTCTCCTCGATACAAAGCATTCAGCTCTTGCAAAAGTGCGTTTGGGTCTTTCGAACGGCGAAACTCGCTGTTGGCGAGCGCAGCTGCTTTTTGGTATTCGGTTTGTTCTAAAGCCTCGACGACTTCTGAAGACCAGTCGCGCGATGGAGTTACCACAGATGCCACATGAACGACGTGGGCTTGCCGGCTTTGTTGGGCCGCAGCACGTTCAAATGCTTCTTTCAGCGCACCAACCGAAGTGAACCGATCCGAAGGCTCGCGCTGTAAACATTGCAATATAACGTCTTCTAACGCCGGGCAGATGGTGGAGTTTATCTCGCGCGGCTTTGCAAAGGTTTCGTGCCGTAGCACTTGCGCCTGGGTGTCGTGGGGTAATCGTCCTGTCGTTAGTTGATAAAGCAAGACGCCCAAACTGTAGATATCACCTGCCAGCAGCTGCTCATAACTCCCTTTTCTAGACACGCAGTCACAGAACTCAGGAGCCGAATACAACACGGTCCCACCATTCTCTCTTGTTCTGACATAGATCTCTTCTGGTAACGCCGAGCTACCGAAGTCGGTCAACTTTACGTGGTCACCCTGACCGATGAGGATGTTGTGCGGCTTGATATCCCCATGTGAAACCGGATGCTCCAATGACCCAAGATAGGCCACGGCCTCAAGTACCTGAGCATAGATGTTAAACAACCGGTCGTAGGTGTTACCGAAGTGATGAGAACGCCGTTCAAGCTTCTGCGCCAAGCTTTCACTGGGGAAGTATTCCATCTCAATCGCGTACCACTCTTTCTCCGGTGGCACGCGCCCCATGTCGTAAATCTGGATCACATTGGGATGAGGATCTATCCCAATCAGTTCTTTCCCTTCCGCGAGCGAACGATCCGATGAGGAAATATTCTTCGGAATCTTGACTGCAACCACCTGGCCATCTGAAAGGCGCTGTGACCGGTAAACCCAACCGTGTGTGCCATCGCCCAGGCAATCGAGTAACACATACTTGTTACCAAGCTCCTTGCCGGTCCCTGGTAAAAAGTGAGCGCTGGGAATATTCATCATGACCACCGAAAATTCATGAGTTTTAGACGTAGGAGACCATCAACTCCTGGTTGCAAGACCATACGATGAAGAAGGAGTGAGCCAGATGGCGGTGGCGGGATTCGAAGACCTTTGCTGTTAGATACTCCCTGTCGATATAAATCTTCTAACTCTTGAAAATCAGGTGCTGAGACCAGCCCGGAACTCCAAGCAGAAAGTATCAACAGGTCGGGCTGGTTCTCCCAACGCAGCGAGGCTTCCATCAGGTTAGTGAGCTTTTCAACCAGCTTCGCTTTACCACGACCACTGCCATCGTAACGCTCAAACTCGATCAACACCCGCGGCGCAATCGTTTCCTTGTCATACCAAACCGAGTCCGAGCGGATATTGTCGCCACTAGCCACTGGGGCCGGCCCTTCCGCTACTGCCATGTAGCCCAGCTCGTGACCCAAGGTATTCCAAACACTACAGCCTAAGCTGTGCATAAAGACATCGGAATCTTTGAGCCCATGTTGCACGAGCACGGGGTAGGCAGACTCTATAAAACCACCTTTCAGAGTGGTTTCGATTTGGCTAGGAAGATCACTCACGGAAGCTATCCCAGACCTTCAATACTTCGGGGGACTCGCCACCGTGGACCAATGCTTTTGAGCCTACTTTGACAAGTAGGGGCGCGGGGATCGAACGGCCACACACCAGGGCTTCGCCAGTTGACAAGCTCGGCAACTCATCCAGATCCGCTTTACTCACCATGTCAGATGCCTTGGCAATAAAGCGCTGGTCGTCGGGATTCTTAAGGCGCATGGTAATCAGCGTGTTGCACTGAGAGGTAACATCCGGGTCCAATTTAGATGGCCGCTGGCTGACAATGCCAAAGCCCACACCAAACTTGCGCCCCTCACCCGCAATTTTTTTAATGATTCTGTGGCTAACAGCTTTACCGCCGGCAGGTGCAAAGTTGTGACCTTCCTCGTACACGAGAAAGGATGGGCGGAGCGGATCAGTCTTACTGGATGCAGCACGCAGTATCTCGCTGCTCAGTAACCCGCACACTACTTGTTTTGCCGTATCACTGAGTCCCTGGAGATCAACAACGACCAAACGACCTTTACGATTGTTCGGCCGCCCAATCATTTGGTAAATGTCAGTCGGCTCTTTCATCGTCGCTGAGTAAAAACTCTGTGCTTCGTTCAGAATACGACTCAATTTCATGGATGCTACGGCCGCGCTGCGCCCGTTAAGAGCCTTAGCTTCGGCCTCGGAAAGGTCATCCCACTCACGAATTTCCTCAATTCCGTCACCAAGAAAGTAACGGAGGCGATTAATGTCGCGGGGTTCCGAACGATCATTGTGCCGCCAATAACGAATGGCCACATCCAGCACTCGCTGCTGCGGCTCGGTTAATCCTGGCAAAATTTCAGAGATATCATCCATCTCGAATCGATCAAACTGTAGAGCCAGCTGTTTGTTCTTACCCGCGTACTTGTGTTTGAAAGATTCATGCTGCGGAGAATAAATCTGAATACCCGCATCGGCTGCCTGAAGACGCTCAATCATCGACTGGATTTGCGGCAGCACCTTTTGGTCGCGCACATCTTCCACGTCTTCAAGATCGGGACTGAAATGCAACTTGCCCTTGGCCATCGCCCGGCCGTATTCTCCGTGCGGATCAAACACGACAACAGTGCCGTTGTTGATAGCAACCAATCGCTCAATAATCCGGCCAACGGTATAAGACTTGCCTGAGCCCGTCATTGCCAGAATGGCCATGTGCTCGGTCACTAACTTATTCACGTCCAAAAACACCGGTACCGTGTTTTCGCCTCGTTCATAACCGATCAAATTCCCCAAGTGCAAACTGGTATGCTCGTTAAACTCATAAAAATCTGCCAAGAACTGGAAATCTACGGTTTCAACCGGCGCACCGGGATCCAGCGGACGACGGGGAACTTTGATCTGCCGAGAAATGGGGTCTCGGTAACCTACCAGCTCCAAATTCGCAAAGAGGTTTTCGCCCGTTACATTAGCTCCTGGAAGTAACTCAAGTTCGGTGACACTATCGCCAAATCCTGAGTTGAACAGCATGTTGGAGCGATGAATTTTCATTACTCGACCTAACACCGGAACCGAAGGTTCATCCTGACCTTCGCGATGCATAATGCGCACAAATTCGCCGCGGCGAACCGAAAACGAATCCTCCACAACCATTGTTAGTTGGTTCGCGTCCCCAGTATTACCGACTAGTTTCCCTAATACCTTGTGCTTCATTGCTCATTTTCCTCAAATAGTCCGGACAGCCAGGTTTCTTCGACGTGGTTTTCTTTCATCGCGTTACTCAGCCCCTGGCGATAATAAGCGGTAAATTGCTCCAGCATTTTCAGCTGCTGATGCCCCAACAATTGCGGTAACGGGGTGCTCTTTCGCTGCCCCTGCATATCCAGCACCATCAGCTTCCAAGCCACTTCGTCAAGCGTTTCCGTGTTCCAATCGGACTCTTCTCCAGCCAATTGGGCCATCTGGATTTCACTACTTCGCCCTCCTCGGAAATGAAAACCCACCACGCCAAATTCGACCGGCTCGGTGGGCTCCATTCGGGCCCTGTTCTCAGTCATACGGAACGCCATGGTGCGAGTGAATGCGCCCAAGATACCCTTAATGAAACGATAATCTCCCACTCCACTTAGACGGCTTTCCAAATCAACTAAGCGGTTGGCTTGGGCTTGATTGAAACCATCGGTGAGAAGGAGGTGCTTCCTGCCTTCCTCCGTTTTCAAGTCTTGGCGGGCGATACTGACGATGGCGCTAAAGCGCTGAGAAAGGATACTGACCAGTACTGCTCCCTGTGGATTCCAGGGAAAAAGTTGCTCTCGGTAGTTTTCCCAAAATGAAGATATTGCAGTGCGAGTTTTCTCGTATTCCTGCCAGTGCTTCACGTTACGCTTGAGGGGAATCATTTCTCGGGCGATAAACAGTGGTGTATCCAGCAGTATGAGCTGCGAAGCTTCGGCATTCTTTAGTTGCCGCTCCACTAAGGCATAGGCTTGGCGCATCTCTACCAGATCCAGCCGCTTACGCTGCGCCTCAAAGTCAATATCATCAAGCTCAGCAACTGAATCGCTACCGCGAGTACTGATCCGGTTCGAGTCAATCAGCATGTCGGTCCTCACTGCGGCTGAGGCGTAGATAAATCCACCCAAGGCCCGCTTGATACAGGAGTGCGTGGCAACCCCCGACACAGTTAGATCGACTGTGGCAGGGCGCTGTACAGCTTTCACCAATCCTGCATCACGAAATATCGGCGCTACCGATTCAATGTCACGGATCTGTTTCAGCAAGCGTCCGGCGCTACCAGGCAACCGAATCTGACTTTCAATGGCCAGAGACTGCGCAAGGCTACTTTCTCTCATAAGGGGCCTCCTCCTTCAGACGCTCCGCATAGTGCCCATAAGGCGATTCGTACAAGACCTCATGCCCGAGCTCGGTCAGGCCCCTATGATCAATAAGACCCGCCTCTCGCAAGCGAGCGAAGCCCTCGACGAGGTCAGCCTCAGGTATTGTGAAAAGCGAAGGTGCCCCGTTAGACAATGCCTGGGAAACCTCTTCGACAGTATGGATATCCCAAGCCTGCATACAGACCAATAGGGTGTAGTCGGTAGGTTTTAATTCTGCACTGGAGGCTTGAGGCTCTGCCGAACTGTCAACTACCGCGTTACCTGCCAAGGACAACAAACTCTCTAGCCAAGCCACAGTATCTTGGGCGTTGTCGAGTAGCGATATAGACCACAAAGGCAAGCAAGTCGCCGCGAAAATGCCGGTGCCTTGGTGCTTTTTGACGTAACGGGTGTTGACCGAATAATCCCGCCATTGATGCCCCGAAGCACGGTCAAATTCACCGTCACTTCCAACGAGGTTCTGATTTGTCTCGTTACTCAGAATTTGCGGTACGATGCCATCGGTAGTACTCGCCACTTCGGTCCGTAAGGTGATCTGCCAATCCACTTGATCAAATACCGCACCTAATTGAAACGGTGGGAGCAACAACAGCGCACGACCTGGCTGAGACGCCCATTGCCAGCGGGTTTCTTGTTCTGACGCACTCAACCCTTGAAAACCTTTCCCGTGCATCATCACCAAGCCACTGCCCGGTAGTTCATCCATTGGCTCAGCACCTAACTGGGAGACAAAAAAGCGTCCGTGGCGATGAGCGGCCAGACTCGGGTCTAAATACAGGTTCACGCTTTACCTCCAAAGGTGATCTGGACCCGAAGAATGCCCTTATCCACCAGTTCTGCCTGCTCTCGTGAACTCAGTTGTGGCTGCCGTTCATCGATGAGTGATTGAGCAACCTCACACCACCGCGAGAAGGAAATACCCGTCCCCTGAAGTAACGATTCAGCGCGGCTTTGCCACCCCTGATTTCGCAGATCAGACTCAACTGCCAGGTCATGTAGTGAATAGCCTTCGATATCCTTTTCCGTAACCGGCTCAATTGGCGCCTCCCCAAATGCTGACAACAGAGGGTTAATCAGGGGCCGCAACTCAGTGTTGAGCTTTTGAAGTTGTTCAGTCCGGTAGCGAGCGATGACGTTCTCATAATCGCCTCGCAGTTTCCCTCCCAGTACACCAAGTTGTTGCTGAGTAGCTTTAAGTAGCTGATCGGGAGCATCCTTGATGGCAGAAAATTGGCCGCGATGAGTTTGGTCAACAAAGTGGGCGCGAAGCGCATCCACTTGTTCATCCATGTCATCAAAACTGTCCTGCACCAGCGCAAGCTGGTTCTGAAGCTTCAACAGGCCCTCAGGATGGTCCGGTTTTGGATAATCATTGGGAAGATCGCTTCCCAGTGTGTCTAGCGCTCGGCGAATACGCGAATCGATATCCTTTACCGATTCCAGTGCCTTCTGGTACCGATCAACAAAATCGCGATAAGTCTGAAAAATGTAACCATTGATCTCATCCGGCGATTTAACCGCACCGCTGTGTATGTCATATCCGACCTCCTGAGCTAATCGTTCCATTCGCTCGGAGGCTTTATCCAGCTTCAGCTTTCGCAGGTAGTGCAGCAGGGTATCGGAGCTTCCCGTTGCCTCCTTCTTCTGGGTACCAGTCGCACTGCTTCCATCCAGTGCACCCTTGAGAATATTGGAGATCGTCTGCAGCGACAGCGTGAACAGTCGTCGAGGGAAAGGTGGCGCTGAGCGTGGATCCGATTCAATTTCTCGCAGCAGAAAATCCACGCGCTGGCGAATCGTGTCTGCCCAAGTTTGTACCTGTTCGGCAAATAAACGGGCCCGTTCGATCCTCACATACAAAGGGGTATGCGGATCTTCCAAGTTAATGTTTCGGGTATTGTCGAGCGTGACCGTCGGCAAAGGGTGCGGATACACGTTACCCAATTCGCGCAAGATCAGCGACCGCCGCCTCAAGATGGTTGGCAACTCAGCAACACACTCATCAAGCGAGCCACCAAGAGTTTCTTCTTGCAGCTTGAGCGTGTCGAACGTATCCCTTGCCCGCTTGAGCGCATCAAGTGCTTCGGTTGTTTCCGTGCCTTGTGGCGCTTTGCCTGCGGGTGAAAAGAGCTCAGCAATACGACCCTGCCCAAAAACCAGAGCCAGTTGCTTTACGACCTCTGGATACGAATCATCAGTCGTGCCTGTCAGCCAGTTTTCCGCCTCATCGATAGAATTCTGCAATTCTGAGCGAGGCACTGGCACAAAACGAGGTTTGGTCGCGGCACCGTCCTCAATTTTCAGCAAATGGAGCTGGCTACACCACCACATCCAGTCATCGAAAACGTTTTTTTCCCCTAGACCATTGGCGGCCCACAGGTATCCCCAATACCAACGCTGCTTTGCTCTTTCCAGAGTCCACTTCTCGCCTTGCTTGGGGTTGGCAATAGCCGCAAGGAAGGGGGGCATTCCTGCCTGAGCATCGGCCGGCTGATCCAGATCACGGAACAATCCTGCGTGCTCATTGCGACCATAACCTTGCGCAGCCACTTTATTACTCACCGTCAACCGACCAAAGAGGCTGCTCACATCTTCAGCATCCACGCCATACTCCGGCGTCAGTCCGTGGAGGCCACCCAGTTTGGGATGATCGACTGCCAACAACTTCCAAACACGGAAGAGGAGCTGGCGATCATCGTTACCGATTTTTGCCGTTGGCCGCAAAGGCCAGGCAATCAATCCTCGCTTGTTCAATCGCGAACGCCACTGATGAATTCTCTGATAGGCAAAGTCACGAATGCTGTTAAGGCGTGCCTTGAACTTAGTGGTGAACACCTCCTCCTTAAGAATCAGGCCACCAGCATAGCTCTGCTGAATACCGATGCGTTCCAGCACATCTACTTCACTGGTGTTGAGGAGATACAGAAGAACGTCATCTTTGAGCTGCTCGGTCTCATCATCATCCTGACTGACGTACCAATCATTCACGGCGACCGAGCTGGTGAAAGCCATCACCGGAATACGCCCTTCCGCTTCACGTCGCTGAGCCACCAGCGTGTGCAACTTGAGCAAGTCATTTTTATTGTTTACCCAGGCGAACCATGCCTGGCCCTTGGGATGGAGCTTCAACCCGTCACAGAACTGCAAGCCTCCCACGTTTCCACGACCGCCGCCGCGGGGCGCCATCTGAATCGCCAACTTCTCTTTATTGGGGTAAAGAGGCTCGTTGTACTGCCACTGACGATCCAGCAAGCGGAACAGGCCTATCAACCGTGACTGAGCGCGTTCAAGTGGATTCTTGCTCCATGCGGCCCCGGCCTCTTTCATCGCCTTTTCGTGCTGAGCGGCAAAATCCGGATCACGGAAAATCATCGAGTTGTGTTGTTGGCTGCGATATCGCAGATCCAACCTCAGCAGCATCGCAACACTGGGACCAATGTGCGTGCCCTGGTCATCCTCCAGTTTGTGCTCTTCGCCGATAAACCGTGACCATAAGGCATCAGCGGCGAATTCAGCGGCAGGGTGATTGTAGAGCAAGGTCACCAGCTGCCGGAATTCGCTCCGTTGCAGCGGGATCAATAAACCATCGGCCGGCAGGTCGGTTTCAGCGACCGCAAAGGTTTTTAGGTTCTGCAATAGCGCTTTGAGGTTCAGCCCCTGCTCGACACTGGGATAAAACCACTCATCCTTGTCGCGGTGGAATTTCGCAGCCACCAGGGCCTGGCGACAATCCAGCTCTGGCCACTCAACCCGGCGATATAAACTGACAATGCTGTCGTCGTACTCGTTGCGTAGAGGCAGAAGTTCACTTGTGCGAGGGTCAGCCCCTTTGAGAGGCACCGGCAGCTGACCAAATAGCAGATTGCGGGCCAAGGTTCTCAGGCCATGATCTGAAGTCTGAATACCCTCTATTGCGTTGGCATCCAAAACGTATTTCGCCACACGCCCTGAAGCATCTATCACGGCGTCGAACAGTTCACCAACCGCCGGCGGAGCTTTCCCTGACTGAGCGTAACTTTCTAAAACTGAATCGACATTGGCCATAATTACGTTAAACCAACCGAAGTTGGCACCGCTCATGGCATAGGCCGCCTCCACCAATCCCGGGGGGTAGTCAAAGCGCAAGCGGCTGTCGTCGCGCAGTTGAGACACGTAGTCGGACACATCCGCGAAAGCGTTGTGCTCCAACTCCACTAACTCAAAGCGACGGGCCGTAGACTGAATTTCCCGAAGCTGCTGACCAAGCAATGGAGAACAAAGAGCCACATAGCGTAACCAAGGTAGTTTTCGGCGAGGGTCCTCTTCTTTGATAGCCTTACCGATCAAACGGATCGCCTGGCCATCAAGTTGCGAAGCCTCATCACGCTCTAAGCCGAAAGTTGCTGCCTCGGCCACGGTTTCCAGTTCGTCCAGCACGACCAACACGTACTTAATGCCGAACTGGCTCAAATAGTCATAGGCGTGCTGCACCAGGTTGGTCACCAACGTGTCGTGGTAGTAAAGATCCTCATCCGTGTGGCCCTCGTTCAACTCAAGCGCGGCAGCGAGTTGCTCATGGTCGAACCCCAGCGGTTCCAATCGCTTAAGGGATTGCCTTGCAATCTCACTTTGGATGGAGTGATCAAAGGCTTTGGTCGCCAAGGGCATCAGCGCTTTATAGAGCCCGTAACCAAACCAGTTGTCGGAGTTCTGGTAATCCGAAGCCACCTGCGAGTAACGGATATAGAGGCTCAGGTATTCGTCACGTTTAACCTCGTCGTCAAACAATTTGGCCTGCACCAGGCCACCCTGCTTATCGCGAACATACCAGCCTTTAGAACAGTCATTAATTTGCGCCACTAGCTCATGGCCGAGGCGGGATTTACCCTTACCCCATTCGCCCTCTACGGCGAATACATGAGCAAAGTTGTCTTCCGCGTGGTCGACGGTTTTGATGAAGGTTCGGTAGCGATTGAAGAACGTGCTCTGTCCCACCAGGGGGTCCCGGGGCGGATAGTCCGAAACACCGGTAGCTGCCCAACGATGCTCCTTGAGTGCTTTCGTGGCATAAGCGGCCATGTTGGCCTCTTTCACTTCGTTCATCTTCGTTTCACTCCAAATTCAGCATGGTTGGCAGCGGTCTCAGGCAACACTGGCGTTACGGGCGGAGGCATGTGTTCTGCCCAACGAACGACGGTCACTACGCCATTGCTTTGCCTGACTCCGAATGGCCTGACGCAAAGATCGAGCATAGCGGTGAAAGCTAGGCTGCCCCTTTCGGCCGAAGCAGGCATCAGAAAAATCGGGGTGGATCTGGTAATAACCTTGCTCACCCGAGAGGCCCTCGACGTAACGCCAGACCTTCAGGTGGAGCAGCTGACCAATGACTTGAGCCAATCCGGCGTTAAACTCGATTTCGGTAACACCGGCGGGGAAAATGTCCATATTGAGACTACTGAGGATCTTCCCTATAAACTCCCCCAGATGGCCACACAACAACTCGTCACCCTCATCACCGGCCACCAGCACCTGCACCTCAGAAGGGTTTTGCGGCGACTGCCCAGGCGGAAGTTCCAGTAACAGGCCACCCGAGCTCTCCACCTGCCAAACATTCTGTTCGTACAGGATCAGCGCCAGAAGGTAAGCCCAGGGATTGGCTAGCACCCACTCCAAGACCAATAGGCTCTGGTTTTTATCGCCAAGATGGTGGAGTTTGGTTGGCAATGGCCGCGAGCCCTCACCGCTCAGTACATATTGAAACTCGATAGCCTTATGGCCCGGGCGCTGGATTAACCGGCCTTTGCACCAATTGATATCTGGCCGAGAACCATCTTCTTTCACCTTATCGATCGCCGCCAAAGGTTGCTCCTGCCATTGGCGCATCCGGCTAGCAGCGGCCAGAATCCGGGTAAGACTTGGCGAAACCTGATTCTGCTCGGCGCTGGCACCCAGCAACTGGCGCTCAAGTGAAACGAACGGCGTCGGTTGAATGGTTGCTGTCTTCTGTTGCTCCAGGCGCGCCGCTACCCAAGCTGCAGCGCCGTCCAATTGACTGACCAACCGAATCAGCACCTGTGGGTCCGCCAGGGTACCCGCCTCTCGGCAGCGCGCAGCCATAATGGTGCACCATGCGTCACACAAGGCCTCATCGGTCGCAAGCAATGCCGCTACCAGCTCTGAATCGCTATTAAGCTGCGCCCGAGCCAATAATAGGCGCTGGCTAATCACCCAGTTGTTTCCGTTTGCACAAGGATGAGCAAGCCCTGGCAGCATCCGATTCAATGCCTCACTGCCTGCTGGACATGAGCCTCTTTCCAACAATTGTCTTAGAGGTTTAATCGCGATATCCAGCGGCATCTCAACGCTCCTTGTTATTCATCCGTTGATTGGCTTTGGGTCAATAGGTCGTAAAACTGGTCCAGATCGTGGAAGAGCGGCTCTCCACCATTGTCTATGCCTTTGTTGGTCAAGCGTGCCAATATGTCTCTGTCGAAGCCCTTTTCATCAACTTCCAAGGCTTTTTGGGCATCGATGAGGTGCTGCTCGGTTACCATTCCATCTATAAGCGCCTCCACCAGGAACTTGGCGGCTTGCACACAGGCCGTCGCGGTGAAATAAGCCTGCTGCGCCCGTTGGAGTTTCTCACCTAGTTCTTCTTGATTTTTCAGTATTGGCACGACCAAGTTGAGGACATCATGCCTATCAATGCGCGGGTGGGTTCCGCCAGTCGCCACTGGCCGAAGCTGTTTCAAAGCAAGCTCGGATTTCAGCAAACCGTAGAGGTACCAACCCGAGATATCGCCTTTCGGTTGAATACACATCAATTCCGTCGATCCGACGGAACCAGCAAGGAAGGCAGGGATATATGAGACTTTATTTAGGTACGGACGAAGCTTAGCAATAACAGGCCCTTCCAGAAGTAACCGAGAGCTTCCTGACACCTCCGCTTCGCCGACAGAGGTCGGTGATAGTTGACAAGAACCGGAGCTTATCGCGTCCAACCCTACATATACACTGTCCGAATCATAATCAGTTGTCGTTTGCCCCGAGACGTCTGCGATATCACCAAAAAGCACACCACCCAGGGCACTGACATACTTTTGTACGCGTAACCGCTCCTCATCAAAAGCGCCAGGATTGAGCGTATAGGTGATATCCACTTTCTTTGCAACGCTGTATTTACGGCCTGTTCGACGATCCTCAAAAGCTTCGCCGAACTCCGATTTCAAAGCGTTTGAGAATTCTAGTTCCAGGCTTTTCGCCCAAGCCCTCAGCTGCTCAGCCTGACGAACTTTATCGCCAATGTATTTTTGCACCAGTGGATCAGGCTGATAGAGGGCGATCTGCTTGATGTGCTCGTTTGACAAGTTAAGCTGACCCGTAGATCCGGATATACCTGCCTCTAAAAGTCGCTCACCCCAATAGCTCCTCAGAAATGCTCCAACGTAGAAAGCATCAGCTTTACTAGCTCTCACAATAAAAAGATGGTCGTTGATATAAACATCACTATCACCTGTAAAGATGGACGCACGCCCGATAGTTCCAGAACCCGAGCGCGTGATTACCACATCTCCATACTCAAGCTTCTGTCTACGAACTTCGCTCTCCGTTTTGGCGTCAATCATGTTGCAATCAGCTAGTTCAACAATTAGGCCCCGGGTGTTTTTAGGTTTGATGCAAGCTAAGCCTTCAGTCTCAACGTACCTGGGGGATTTACCCTGCCTGATTGGTGTTTCACAAACAGATTGCAAACCCACATGATTTAACGATTGGACTCTATTCCTTGCCTCTGTAACTTCTGGGCGATAGGTTTGGGCAGTCAAGAAGTCTTCGAGCTCAGCGGTCGAAATGCGGTTGATATGGAATGTTTCGCGTAAAGTATCAACAGACATTAATCACCCCGCTTATAGGCCCCAACGATCTTATCCAGATCGTTAGGCACACCGGCCGAATAATCTTCAACGTTATTCTTAACGACATACCCCAGTGTCTCAGCCACAGCCATAAACACATCGGTCTGGGGTTCGGGCAGGAATTGCTCCGGGTTATCGTCGCGAGCGTGTCGCTTTTGGAGGTAAAGAATAGATGTTTTAGCTCCCGTTCCAGAAAGCTTAAAGGTATCGGCGGGCAGCGAAATCACTGCTTTAACAATCGCCTTACCTCCAACAAACTCGCCGGTTTTTTCGTCCTTCTTGCCCATAATATATTCGCGCACATAGCGGTCGCCGGAGTTACAGAGAATGCCGTCAGGCAACACGATCAGCAGCCGCCCTCCCGGTTTCAGCAACTGCAAGCAGCGGTCAATAAACAGCACAGCAGGGTCGATGGAGCCTCCCTTGACCTGTTGCCACTCGCCTTTTTTGTTGGGCTTGCTGCCCAACGCCAGGCCGGAGGTGGTTGGATAAAGCTCGTACTTGGGCTTTTTGCCTGTAGAGACATTGCGGAGATCAGTCCGATAGCCTGCCCAGATTGGCTCTCCATTCTCGTCGGTATGGAGATCACCAATGTCTTCCCACACCATTTTGGTGTGGTCGTAATACGCGTTGTAGGACTCCGCTTTAAGCTCCGCATCTCGGAAACCGCCCAAAGTCTGCTCCATCATCTTTTCGTAATGGGCTTTGGACTCCTTGCCCCGCTTATCCGATTTAAACTTGGGGGTTCCAAAGGGCGGGTTGGTGCAAATCAGGTTCATGCTGTTGGGCTTGAGTGCACGGGTGGTGAGCGAGTTATCGGTGTAGAAGATCTTCGCCTTTGGCGCGCCCTGAAGAGCCATATTGACCCGCGCCAGCATCACCATGCGAGGGGCTGAATCAGCCCCAACAAAGGCCTCATCACGCATCTTTTGCTTCAGCGCTTGGCGGTCGGGATCAGCAAGGCCGCCCATGTTATCGATGACTGTGTCCAGGCGACTCAAGGCAACGGAGCCAAAGCCAAAGGAACCGCAAGTAGGGTCGGCAAAGCGGAACTCACCAGCCACCAATTCTTCCACTGTTTTCTGATCTTTCTGAATGTCGTGGAAAGCAATCTCCAGCATCGCCTGCTTAACCGGATTAGGCGTCAGGTAGACACCCAAGCCACCCTTGGATTCGAAGTTGGCGCGCAGGAAAACATCGAAAACCCGCCCCAGCACATCGCCAGCAACATCGGCCAGCGTACCTCGGTCATCGAACACTTTGCCTTTAACCTTTTTGCCTTCGTTGGTTTTGACTGGGCCCAAATCCTGGATGGCCTCAAGCAAGAAGGCGTAGTTTTCAGGACGTTCCAAAAGCAGGTGGGTTTTCGCGTCAAAAATGGGGTTCTCGGAGCCGTCGTCGGTTACGACCCGATAGTCGGGGTGGCCTTTAAAGTGATCGAAAGCGGCCTGAATCTGAGCCACAGCGACCGCACCTTTATCCGCCACATAGTTGTAATCGAAAACGTCGCGGAAGGTCAGCTGTTGTCCGTCATAAGGAAAAGCAATATCAGGCTCATGGTGAACCCGGAAACTCTCCAGGAACAGAATCTTGGCCACTTCGACGATGATGTCGTTTTTATCGGAGACGCGATCCTTGACGGTTTGGTACACCTGCTCATGGAAAGCATCCAGCTTGTGCATCAGCCGGGTGTAGATTTGCATCGACCAACGAAGGGTGGAGTCTTTGTTCAGACGCTCATAATCCCGAATGATGTTGATGCTCGGCACTTCATCCACAGAGTGTGTGCCGTCTGTGCCATCAAGCCCAAACAGCGCATAGCACCGGCTGTTGCTGGGGTCACTCAGCTCTGTGAATACCGGCCATTCGTCACCCGCTATCGAGGCCAGCAGCTCGTAAGCTAATTCATCCAGTCGAGCCTCGTTGAAATACTCACCATGCCCCTCCTCCATGGCGATCAGAAGAATCCGTGGCGTCAGATTCCCTTCCACCTCTCCCCAGACCAGGCCAGCTGTCAGGAAGTCATGATCACTCTCAAGGGCTTCAAATTTGGTGAACCCCCTACTACGGTAATTTTCACGCAACGCAGCGAAGCGCGTATTCAAATCATCGGTGTTGTCGGCCATCGGTGTTAAATTCCTTGTGAATCAGAGTCTTATTCGGAAAGCGATTGGGATTCTAACGCCACCAGAAAAGGCTGGAGGGCTCTGATGTCTGCCGCATCAATCGCGCCGCCTTGCTTGTACTGCTCCACCTTGCGCTTAGCTTCGCTTGTCGACACGACCAGAGGACCTGCCCGGCGCCCTTGGAACGCGAAATAGCAGTGAAACCCTTCCGGGCATCGCTCAACAGTGATTTCGGGAAAACCGTTAAAACCAAAATGATTAGTCTTCTGGTCTTCCAGCACTAACGCAGCCAGATACCCGGCCAGATCGCTGTAGGAAAAACCAAATTCGGTGTAGCTGCTCATGCACTCTCCTTTTTCAATCGAGCTTAACCATCGGCCCAATCATTTTGAGGCGTGGGTGATCATCAATAGCGGCCTTCAACATAGGGTCGGTGGCGAGCAGGCCTGCTGGCAGTCGATTTTTTAATTGCGCCAATGGCAGCGGCTTGCCGTTGCTCTGGACAATTTTGGCAATCTCCTCTGAAAGGCTCGGTGCGCCCCTTGCGCCTGAGCTTTCCCGCCCAAAGCGTTCAACTCCATCGCGATCAGTTGTCCTTGCAAGTCCTGGCTGGCAGTAGAGCCAGAGTTTTAGCTGAGACTGCTCCCATCCCAAGTCCTGCCAAAGCATGGGTCGAGCTTGCCAGAGCTCGTCCAACGTCTGCGGCTCGTCGCCTAAATGTTTTAGCAGTTGGGCTAATGCCGCCTGGTTCACTGCGTCGTTCATTCATCGTCCTCTTGCGGGGTATCGCCCTGAGGGTGGTCGGTCAGCTCGGGGTGCACCTGACGAAACACGCGCTGCATTGCGCAACGAATTGTTACCAACTCACGCCGGGCTTCCAATCTTTGCTGGTGGATTTCAGTAAGATGGTGGTGCCACTTGAGGGCAATAGCGTTTTCGATTGGCGGCACCACAATCTGTTTGAACTGGTCTGGGTGAGCGAAACGCTGCACAGTGCCTGTCGCCAAGCGCGCAATTTGCTGCCGAACAAGTGCCGTCTCAAGGAGCAGCGCATAGGCGCCTGGCGTACGGTAAAAATTCAACACCGCGAGCTGTTCGCTCGCGAAAGTGGTAACCGGGAGAGCCTCGGTGAACATGCCAACTTTGGGCTCTTGCACGAAGCTGGAGACCAGCACTGCCTGAGGGCTTAACGGTCGCTTGTGGTAACGCCAACGACTCGCCTGAGAGGTCGAGTTGGCCAGCTGTATATCCAGCTGCCCCCCAATGTCTCCAATTTTGACAATCGAACGCACAGGTTCTTTAGCGATCAGTCCTTCGGGATTGACCTCGGCCAAGCGAGACAAGGGAACGCACCGATAATCCTCGACCAACTCACGAAACAAGCGATTCTGTTCAGCTGCCGCATAGCTCAAGACGGTACCAAGATCTCTTGCGTCGAAGTACTGCGCCTGCAGTTCATTGGTGGGCTCCATCAGCGGCCTTTCCGGTACTCTATCCGAAACCCAACGCGACACATCCTCACGCAACTGCTGCAGGCGATCATCAGCCTGAATCAATCGCTCGTATTGTTGCCAGAACTGGTCGGCGAGTTTGTCAAAAGAGGTTGGCCGAGGCGCGAGCGGCATCGACGATAGCTGCTTAAGCCCCAGACGAACCATAGAACCGATAGCTCCGGGCTGTTCAAAGTAAGAGCGGTAGATTGGCTGGTTTAAACAAAGCGCCACCCAAACCGCCTGGCGATTTGGGAGCCCACGCAGTACCGCAATATTGGCATCAACAGGATGACGCCGATGATAAGAGGAGACCAGTGCAGCGCTGATATGGCCGACCCGACGCACTACCACGTCACCCGGCTCGATGCAGGCATTTAATCCACTTATCGATGGCTGCTCCATCCGCACTGAGTCGACTTCCAACTCCATTTCGCCCACATGACGCATGCGATAGTAACGCTCGTTGTTTATAGCCTCACGGTACTGTCGCGCGCGCTGATGATCAGCCGGGGAAGCCGAAAGCTCCTGATACTCACCGGTAACGGGATCGCGTTGACTCGGGTTGCGCAGCTCGACTTCTTTCAGATACCAGTCGGACTCAGGCCGGTCACTGAAGCGCCAGCCATCCAGCAAGCGCGCCCCAATGCTTGCCACGCTCGGCCACGCAGCACCCACCCGACGCAATAAAGCCGCTGGCGACAGGTGATATACCGGTCGCCAGTCATCAGCAGTTGTCAGCTGCCATGCAGGGATGGATTGAATGAGCAAGGCCAGATCCTCGTACTTAGATGTTTTTACCCTATACCGCGGAGGTCACCCTGTCAAAAAATATATTTTTGCGAGTCTAGACGCCGAATCGAATTTTTTTATAACTAGTCTGTCTTGAGCAATTACACATGGCCAGACTAGGATAAATTGACAATGCGAGTACGGACGCAGTTGCTCGTAACCAGAAAACCAGCCCAGGAGTCATTTCATGAAAATCATTGCAGGCCTCGGTTACGACGACCGCCTCCCCAATCAGCTACCCGAGCTGTTCAGTGGCCAGCTCTGCGGCGAGCAAAGTCTGATTGCCGCACTTGAATTTCGCGCTGGCATAATCCCCCCTAACGAAACTCAAGCCACACGTGCAGTGGCTTATCTCAATGCGCTCAGCGCTGCTGACAACGGTCACCGCTTCTATAGCGAATCATTAGCCGTGGACCCGATCGCAAGTGCCGAATCGCTTCTAGCATGGCGTGATTGGGCGATTCTGCATGGCTGGAACCATGACCCGCGCAGCAAAAACCACGGGCGCATGGTCGACCTGGCGGCTGCGGAAAGCGGCTTTTCCAAAGACGGCACTTCTCTCGGCGAACGCATTTACGCCCTCTTACAGCGACTCACGCTGCTGGGCCCTAGTGTTTCAGGTATAGAGCTTCACCACTCACGCGCTAGCTGGCCCCCGCTGTATCAACACCTTTTCGACCAGCTTGAAAGTGCCGGTGTTGCGGTAACGGAAGCACCCAAAGCCCTTCAGGCCCAGGCACCGGCAAGCAGCGATCTGGGGAAGCTTCAGCGCGCTCTGGTTAGCGAGAACAACGGTCCTCTTCGCTTTCAGCAAGACGGAACAGTACGTCTGCTTTCTACCGGCAGCGAAGGGCTGGCCGCTCAATACGCGATACACGAAGCCAACAATGAAACACTGATCATTGCCCCCAGTGGACAACATAGCTTGGCAACAGTCATTACCCAACAGGGGGGCAATGACTCCGGCCTCGGCGATCTCTCGACATTCCGCGCCCCGAACCAGCTCCTGCTTCTAATGCTCCAATCTGCCTGGCGCACTCCGCCTGCCGATGCGCTACTCCAATTTCTTTCACTGCCCGCCGGACGCTTTCAACGCTTGCGCCGGTCACTGGCACGACGATTCCGCGACCTGCCAGGATTTGATCAAGAACATTGGGAGGCGGAGATCAATAACTTCGTCAACGCAACCCTCCAGGACACCCCTGAACTGGACGAGACGGGTCTCCGTCGTGACATAGAGGAATGGCTACCTCTATGCATCTGCCCTTACGATGACAAAATGCCGATCGAGCTCGCGTTATCACTGACGGCCCGTGTCGCAAGCTACTGGAATGCATGTTTGAGCACATCGGAACGTGAACAAGCCAAACCCATCTATTCTGCAGCTTACGCCGCAGCAGATTCCGTTTGCCAAGCACTGAGGGAGTGGCCGGAAACCGATATCAGCAAGACCCAGCTGAACCGGTTGATCTCCATGGTTTTAAGCCTCGGCAACAGCAGCCTTCGCAATTCTCGTGAAGTTTCCGCATTTGACGTGGTTAGCAGCCCAGAAGTTGTTCCGCTGCGGACTGCACCGACCACTCATACCTTATGGATCAACCCTCAGATTTCTAAACTGGTGGAAACGCCGCCCTTCTCACAAGCGGAACTTCGCGGCATTCCTTTGGCGCCTGGTCCCGAGCAACAGACTCACCTGAGGCAGTTGGCACTAATACGAGCGCACGCCCCGCTGCTGGCCGCCCGGCAATTCGTAACACTGATCTCAACCAACTCCACCCCGGAGCTTTTACAGCTCCAGATAAGCAGTCTGACTGACACCAAGGTTTGGCCTTCACTAGAACAGACGATTCTTACTAACCAATGTCTTCACGCTCCGGCGCAACCCATTAAGGAGTTTTCCTTGCCGCAAGCACAGCGGTGGTGGGCCCCAGACCGCGCCGTTCCAGCCCCCCGCAATTCCGAGTCCTACAGCAGTCTGGCGGCGCTGGCACTTAAGCCCCATGAGTATGCACTTAAATATGCAGCTCAGATTCGTGAGGGGGCAATCGAATCGCTCGCGGCTGATGCCCGACTGAAAGGCAACCTGGCGCACCATTTGGTCGAGGCCTGGATCAGAGAACACCCTTGGACTGGCAAGCCGGTTGATCGCATGAGCGTCAGCTCTTGGCTGGATGCCACCTTGCCGGTGGTGATACGGAAAGTCGCACTTCCATTGGCACAACCGGGCATGCAGGTCGAGCAGCTAAGATTTCAGCAAAAAATACTGGACGCGTTGGACGCACTGCTAAAGGCGCTTGTTGCCGCAGGAGTCACCAACTTGCAGCCAGAACGTCGCTTCGAACACATCGACACTCTTAGCCAGCTAGAAGGCACGATGGATATTTTCTGCGAATTTGAAGACGGACGATTTGCGATTATCGATATGAAATGGGGAGGCTATAAAAAGTATCGAGAAGAACTCAAAGCAGGCCGTCCGTTACAGCTGGCGACCTACGCCCACATCGCCGAAGGCAATCATAGCGGGCAGTTAGCCGACGCCGGCTACTTCATATTGAGCCGAGCCGAGCTACTGTGCAATGACACTCTCGTATTCCCAACCGCAACAGCTGTCGAACCAGATCAACCGACATCACTGCAACTTACCTGGCAGAAGTTTGAGAAGACCCTGCGTTGGCGCGTAGAGCAACTCAAAAACGGCCATATCGAACAGACCTACGGTGAGGCAGCTCCGGATAGAAATTCCCTTCCCCCGGGTGATGCCATTGACCTAATTGCCTTGGAAGAGCAAGCGCGCAAAAACAGCTCCCAGTCTTACAAAGCGACCTTTAAGGCAGTCGACACCTGGCGCAACCTCACCGGCAACATCAAGGAGCTCTGATTATGAACTTAAATTACACCCAAGCCAGTGCTGGCTCCGGCAAGACTTACAGTATCGAAAACGACGTTGCTGACAAGCTGGAGCGCGGCGAGCTGTTGCCCAGTGAAATAATTGCAGTGACATTTACTATCGATGCGGCAGAGGAACTCAAGGGACGAATTAGCCAGACACTGATCGCGCGCGGCAAGTTAGAACTCGCTACTGGGGTTATGTCAGCACGCATTGGTACTGTGCACAGCGTATTCGGAAACTTTTTGTCTGACTTTGCCTTTGAACTGGGACTTTCACCCGAGCAACGGGTACTAGACGACCAGGACAAGCAGTTGGTGCTCGCGGAGGCTTTAGATAATTGTTTAAGCCTTGATGAACTCAAGTCGCTCAACGAGCTGAGTAATCGCCTTTGCGTCGACGACTGGCGGGCCGACACTTTAAAAATCATCGAACTGATGCGCACCAATGCAATGCCAGCGAGCGATGCAGATACGTTTGCTCACGCGTCGATCGCCAAGCTGCAAAATCATCTGCCACCTATGGACGCTGGTGTGAACGAGGCCACCTTCATTCAAGCTCTAAAGGACGCGGTCCTACAGGGAAAACAGGTGGTAAAGCCGACCAAGGGACTTTTATCTGCGGTCGAGGACTGTCAGAAAATCCTTAGACAGCCCGCCCTCACGTGGCAAAACTGGGTCAAGGTCAGCAAGCTCAGACCCACCAAAATGGGCGAACCCATCTTTGCCCAGGCGATGACCATTGGGTTGCAGGTACTGAAGTCTGCAGATTTTCAGCAAGAGCTCACGGATTTCATTAGCAAAGTTTTTCAGGCCGTTCATAAAGCGATGGACACCTTCGCCGAGATCAAGAAGGCCCGAGGCTTGATCGATTTTGTTGACCAGGAAAATCTCGCCCTGGCAGCACTCAATAACTCTGTCGTTCAGAATCGACTGAGAGAGCAAGTCCGCTACCTGATCATCGATGAGTTCCAAGACACGAGCCCGCTACAACTCGCTCTCTTTTCCAAACTTTCCGAGCTTGTTGATGACGTTCTGATGGTGGGTGATGCGAAACAAGCCATTTATGGATTCCGAGGCAGTGACCCGAAGCTCACCTTGGATGTTCTGAATTACGTCCAGCAAGGCGGTGGGCAAACCAGCACACTCTCTAACTCCTACCGTTCTCGTCCGGGCCTGGTGGAACTAACCAATGAGCTGTTTACTGCCCCGTTTGGCCATCTTCTTCAGCCACAACAGGTAAAACTCACATCCCAGTGCAACTATAACCTGTCCAGCGCTGAGCTGGGTTGGTGGACACTGGCCTATGAAGGTCGCAAGAGCAACGAACGCGCCCTTTCTGCGCTTGCAGAAGGTATTCGTGAACATGTTCAAGCCGGCGTTGAAATCTGGGATAAACAACAGAAAATGCCGCGAACCGCTACATGGCGCGACTTGGCGGTATTGTGTCGCGGCAATGCGGAAGCCGCAGAGCTGGCCGGCTATTGCGCCCGAATTGGCATTCCAGTTTCCTTGGAGCGAGCAGGCCTTGTAGAGACGCCAGAGGTAAGTTTAGCCTTGGCCTGCCTGCGCCGACTGATTGATCCATCAGACTCGCTTGCGAGCGCTGAAATCCTTACTCTCAGTACTGGCCATGGCCCCGAAAAATGGCTAAAGGATCGACTGGATGCTGTTGCAGCAGAGGAGTCCTGGCACTGGAACAACACTGCTCATTCCTCACTACAACGACTTGCTGACTCCCGCAAAGATATTGGACTACTCAGCACAAAAGAAGCTCTTGACTTGGCCCTGCTGGCGGGTGATGTCGCCAATACGGTATGCCAGTGGAATGAGGGGGCAAAACTGACAGAGCATCGACTGGCCAACTTGGCCCAGCTTTCACAGTTTGTAGACGATTACGAAAGTCACTGTCAGGCGCAATTCCTCGCGGCAACACCTACTGGGTTTATCTTATGGCTGAAAAATCAGGAACAGCGTTTTAGCGATAACCAAGCCGCCAACCCTGGTGACGCCATTACCATTGCGACATACCACAAGTCTAAAGGCCTAGAGTGGCCAATTGTTATCTGCAACAGCCTCGACACCCCGCTAAAGGTTTCTCTCTTTGGCCCCCGCATTGTTAGTCAAGGCCTTCCTTTTGACTGGCACAGTCCTCTGAAGGGCCGAGAACTCTGCTACTGGCCAAACCCTTTCCCCGACCAAAAGGGTAACGATGTCCTGACTGCCCAGTTACAACAAACGCCCGAGTGGAGCGAAGCTGAACAACAGGCGCGCAATGAGGCCATCCAACTGCTTTATGTGGGCATCACCCGCGCGAGGGACCAGCTAATCCTCACTGCGATTGGAAAAGATGATGCCATTGGAAGCTGGCTGGAGCTGATCAACAACAATGTGCTGCCTCCAACTACGGGCAGTCTGTCGCTGCCTTCGGGTGCAACATTGAATGTCGATATGAAGACGTGGATTAAACCAGAAACGCCAACGGCCTCCCCGGCCGTTCGAACTAGACACTGGCTAGCGCCTGGACTCAACCTTACCGAAACCGTTTCGGCTGATTACTATCAGTCCGCGTCCAGCCAGGCACCGACCGGCAATGCTACGTGCAACGTGGTGCACGATTTTGGCTCTCGCATCTCGATCAACGGAAAGCCAGATATGGAACGGGTAGGAGATATCGTGCACCACTGTTTGGCGCTGGCACTTTCCAAACCGGATATTGACGTTGAAATTCTGGATAGTCTGGCAAATGAGAACATCCCCGGCATTCTTCAGGGGGAGCAAATACTCAACCAAGGGCTTGCCCTTATAGATTGGATCAATACCCGGTACCCAAATGCCATACTTCATACCGAACTGCCGATCCTGAAGATGCTAGACGGTGGCAGCTTGCGCCTAGGAGCAGTGGACTTGGCCATCGAGACAAGTGAGGGCTGGGTGGTCATAGACCACAAGTCCAACCCACAACCGAAGGAGAAATGGATCGAAATCGCTCAAGATTACAGTGGGCAACTACAGGCCTATAAAGAGGCAATCGAGAGCCTTTCTGGTAAACCTGTTCTGGAGACTTTTATTCACTTTTCCGTGAGTGGCGGATTGGTGGCCGTCAATCCAGGCGGATGACGCTACAACTTATCCAAGGTGGGCGAGAGCTGATACCTCGCCCACCTTGGAACGATTCATTAATCTTTTGGGGCTTCGTCTCTCGAACAGCAGGGCTTCTCCAGTCGGGCTACTCCGATGCGTTAAATCTCAACACCTGGTTCTTCCACGTACTCCGCTACTTCCTGCAACTCAACGCAAAAAAATTTGCAGAGTTTGTCCAAAACATCCGTCGTCGTGTTGTAGCCACGCTGGTTCGCTATTTTGGACAGGGTCGTTCTATGGATCCCAGTCTCTTTCGAAACCTCATCCAGTGTAACCCTGCGATTTTCTTGGAATCCTTTCTCGGCGATCAGCTCTTTTAAGCGGAATCTAATCATTGGGGCATCCTCAGCTAAGGCCTCAATTCTACCGAATGAGCAGCCCACTTTCATCCAACGTTGAGCAAGATCTACAAAAGATGCTTGACAGCGTCGATCTTTCGCATATTATGTAGCGTGTACGCATCATAAAGCGCAAAGGAGCTACATATGAGAAGTACAGAATACATTACAACCGAAGAGCTTGCGGAACGTATTCGTTACGACGCTCGGACCATCCGGGAGCGTCTGAAAGATTCGGTCCTGCTTGAAGGTGTGCACTACATCAGGCCGTTCGGCGGCCGGAAGATTTTGTATCTGTGGGAGCCGATTGAGAGGGACATGTTTGAACACTCTGGCCACCACTCCCTTGCAATTCCTATGGCTAACGGAGGGCGCATGAATGGGTAGCGTTCGAGTGCGTGAATCCACGCAAAAGTTGTTTTTCGATTTCAAGTACCGCGGAAAGCGTTGCCGAGAGCAGACCGCCCTCGACAACACACCCGCTAACCGGAAAAAGCTTCAAGCGATTCTGAAACGTATCGAAGCGGAAATCACTTTGGGGACTTTCGAGTACCACAAGTATTTCCCCGACAGTCCTAGGGCGCAGGAGTTCACCCGGCAAGCTGAGTTGCAGCGCGCTCGGGCGGCTCATGACACGCCGCTGTTCAGTGAATTTTCACAAACATGGCTGGACGAAATGAGGATTCAGTGGCGCCGTTCCTACATCGCAACGATTGAGGGAACGCTGGAGAACTATCTGATTCCGGAATTTGGAGAGTCGGAGGTTGGCCACATCACCAGGCAGGAAATTCTTTCGTTCCGGGCGTCCCTCGCCAAAGTTCAGACCCGGAGCAAAAAGCCACTTTCCGCCAGCCGTATCAACCGCATCATGACGCCATTGCGCATGATTCTGGGAGAGGCAGCCAACCGATATGAGTTTACCTCACCCTACCAAGGGATCAAATCACTGAAGGTGCCCCGATCGGATGTGGAACCGTTCTCTCTGGAAGAAGTTCGGCTGATTCTGGATACAGTTCGAGAAGATTTCAGAAATTACTACACCGTTCGCTTCTTTACCGGTCTCCGGACCGGTGAGATCGATGGTTTGCCCTGGGACTGTGTCGATTTCAAACGTCGACAGATTCTGGTCCGCCAGGCCCTGGTTAACGGAGACATCGAACAGACGAAAACCGACGGTAGCTACCGTCACGTTGAGATGTCTCAACTAGTCGTCGACGCACTTGAGGACCAGAAAAAGGCTACTGGCGGAAATGAATTCGTCTTTTGTACCAGAACAGGTGGGCCGCTGAACCATAACAACGTCACAAAAAGAGTTTGGTACCCGCTGCTCCGCCATCTTGGTCTGCGCAAACGCCGGCCTTACCAGACTCGCCACACCGCAGCCACGTTGTGGCTGGCTGCCGGCGAGAACCCTGAATGGATTGCCCGGCAGATGGGGCACACCACCACGGAAATGCTTTTCCGCGTTTATAGCCGCTATGTACCAAATCTGACTCGTCGTGATGGCAGCGCCTTCGAGCGTCTGCTCATTAACGAATTCAACGCCAAAATTGATCCCAAGAAGGAAGGTGACTCATGAACTACTCTCAACCGTTTTCTATCAGCCGAAAGTCTTTCGCAAGTCGTTTGGCCAGTGCACTCGCATTCTCAATGCAAATTCCTGACGGAACTCACCTCGTCGCCGTCCTTGGCGAAGGCGACGAAAGCTCGAACCTGGCCGCTCTCACTTACTGGGTGGAAAACGAGCTTTGGTTGATGGACGACGAAAACCTGCAGGATCCGCTTCCTGCCTTGCTCAACAGCCTGGAACGCGTCCTCACATCCGCACAGGAGGACTTCGCATGAGCATTGTCGTCAACACCACCTGGAAGACCGAGCCAGAAATCTTCATCGGGACCATTACCCACCTGACGGAAATCCCGAACGGGGAGGACCTGCCGGTGTTGGAACTGACCATCGAAAACTCTTTCGAGCAGTATCAGGTCGTGATGTTCCAACCTCACCGGGATCTCCAGCTCACACAAATCCCAGACTGTGCTGCTCAGATGGTGCTCTGGGAGGGTGAGCGGGGGAACGCCGTGTCGCGCTCAGACACTGTCATTCTGCTGGACACACCTGACACACTGCTGCATCTGCCTGAGTCACAACTGGTCTACCCCGATCTGGTGGTCGACATTGAACTGTTCATCGACGCATGCCCGGTGCAACCGTTAGCTGATTTTGTTCGACGAGTACTGGGTCGACCATCAGTTGGGCTACGCTTCTTGAATGACGCAATGCAAGAAGACGGCCTCCAACAGCCAGGCAGCCTCGCAAGACACGGCCTTGATGTAGCCATACGATCCTTCGATGCATGCCGCGGTTATAACGACACGGAACGCTGGCTGGCTGCTATTGCGGGACTTCTTCATGGGTTGGGATGTATTGAGCTTTCTGACTCTAAACCAGTCGATTACCTAAAGGTAGTTTTGAAGGGTCTTGGCTTGCTGGCGGAGGACCTAAAACGACTAGGGCAAAACCTTCCTGAGGCGGCGCGAACTATTCAGTTTATTATCGCCTCGATGTACCGCATCGGAAGCCCTACACAGCCAGATCCAAGGGCTATGGTTGTGCAGTCATCCCACCTGCTTGCCGCACAACTCCAGTCAGAACTGATGCACACAGCGTCAACGCACCTGACTAACCCCTCGACACGCCTCGTTTCACCTTAGAAAAGGACTATATTCAGCGGCCACGGATGGCCCTCTCCTTCTGGATTTTATCATCAACATACACTCGTCCGGCGAATCCAATCAGCGCTACAAATGCCACAAACCGAATAGCTGTCATGCCATGCTGCAGAGAGCGCCCACCAAAACCTTTAGTGGGCTGATCGACCACTATTTGAGCGACACCCATTGCATTTCTTGGGCCTGCAGGATCATCCCAACGCACCCGAACACGAGATTCGGGCAGAGACAGCTCCTTACTCCAATATGTCTTCATTTGCTGTCTATCAGGACCGTTTTCGGGCGCACGCACATCCACCCACGCAAGTTTCTGAAACCCTATAACCTTCAGAAACTGGAGATATAAAACTTTCTTCTCGGTCGAAGAAAATTTCAACTGCGTGTGGCTCCTCTGCACCGCATTGACAACGTTCTCTACAAGCGCGACAAAGCGTTTAGCGTCCGAGCGAGCAAGTTCGACCAGGTTTTCATACATCTTCTCAACGGCCGGATGCGATGCCGTCAACTTGGGTGGTGCCGGACACGTGCGCTGGACAGGATTGGCCACTCCACCCACTCCAACTCGGTGAGCAATACTGTGGGCACTCGGTCGCTTGCCCAAAGTAAATGCGTTGCGTTGACCCAGGTGCCCCTCTTTGAAATGCCGTGCATATTGGTCCATCAACCACTCACCACGCCTATGGCAGCGAGTCAAACAGGGCTCGGACAATCCGAACAAGCTTGCGGTTCCGGCAACCGCATTCTCCAACTCTGCACCGTTCGTTATGAGCTGAGAGATATGATCAAGCGCCTGATAAACCAACAATGGGGATTCCGGCATCTCCTGTGCCTCAGGCTTGGGCCCTGCCGCTGATGAGACCAACGGCTGGTATTCAGCGAATGACTTGTCTGCGGCCACCTCCCCGCATTTTTTAAAACGACCCAACACGGCGGCCATTTGAGGAAGAGTAGATCCCTCTTTAAGGCCTCGTCGTTTACGAAGCTGATCAAAATTAGCCCGGGTAAAACCCAGGAGCTCGATTTGCCGGCTATCTGATAAAGCATTCATCGGTACCGACCAACGCATCAGGCCAACCGCGACGTCCAGCAGATGTGTGTAGACTCGGGTGGTTTGCCCCGGAGACGCATGCCCCATCAAAAAGCTTAGGTACTGGAGCTTATCGATCGCAGGCACATACTGCTCTTCCCCACACAAAACCGCATACCAGTTCTCTCCCCAGTGAGGCATGACTATCTCACCGTCATCACTGCAGGCCCATTCAACGGGGAAAAGCTCTCCTGGATAGGATTCCATCAATCGCACAGCGTTAAACGTGGCACAGGAATGTCGCAGATTATGGAAACTCAGACCCGGCGTTCCCGAGGCGATTCGCATCGCATCCTGAACTGGTTCGATCAATGCCTTAGGCGGCATCAAAAAATTTGGCTGATGCAACTCACACAGGAGCAATTGGTTACGTTTCTTCGATGTTTGCTCCAAGACCCGCCGGCGATACCAACGCCGGACCAAATCCAATTCAGCGTCAGTTAGAAGAGCCCATAGTGGCAACACCCGGTTGGCGTTGGCCGTCTTGGTGGAGCCAAACCTATTCCCCCGAACAATTAAAGTCGGATATGCCAAGGCGGGGTCATACAATCCCTGCAAATCCCGAAGCAGCAATCGCCGGATTTCCCCTCGCCGCAAACCACACCGATAGCCGAATATGAGTGCAATCTGTCTTGCTTCAGCTAGCCGTCGGTCTGGCTCATCATCGAGTATAGACATAGCCCTCACATATTCTGCGGGCGTTAATATCTCAGCATCCACCTGACCGTTACTGCTCACTCCCTCAATGTATGTGTCTGGCAAACCGTACTGTGTGACCAGGTCACGATGAAATCGTCTGAGAACGCCAGAGCGGTAGGCTCGCTGTTGGATTGATGAGCTGGCCTGTAGCAGCTGCGCGTACAGCCCTTCCCAATCATCTTCGTCCAGATCATTGAGGTCCTCTTCATCAATCAACTCTGCGACAAGTGGTTCAGCAAACTCTGACAGGTACCGTTGTAGAGAACTGTCTGTCACGGAAAATCTTAAACAAGCGCACCACGAGGCCAAAACCCTAACGATGGGTGAAAAGGAATTCGCACTGGCAATTTTCATGAGAGCCTTGTAGCTCAGACTTTTTTTGGAAAGCCGCTTCACCCCCTTATCGAGCGCCAACGCTTGAGCGATTGCTTCCATTGCCTCGTTGGCATTTTCGCCTTTTAATCCATAAAGCGGGCAAGGTGATTCCCTCTTAATCAACTCCGAGGTGGGTTTGGGCGATTTGCTGTGCCGGATTGTTGGAATTTGGCCGGTAATCAATCTAATCCAGGCGTCGGGATGCATAGAGGCGGAGACGCCGGTAGCGTTTTGTACGAAACCGGCAATTCCCATGATGTCGAGCGATGCTACTGTCGAAGCCGCATCCATCAAATTACGGAGAAACCTATCGTGTTTGTCCTCGGAGACAACATTCTTTGTGGATGTGATCCGTTTAACAAACGTTGCCAATAGAAAATCAGTTGGAGCGCTCGGAAACGCTTTCAAACCATGCTCACGATTAAAGCGATGCAGGAGACACAGCGTGACTGGGTCAGGAAACCAACGGGTGCATGCCGCCCCTTCATCACATTCCACCCAATAGAACTTCCTTGCCCCAAGTTGTTTTTTTGCAGTTTGCACACCGTGGCAAATGACTTCGCAGATGGCATTGAGCCGCTTCTGGGCGCATAGCCCGCCGAACCAAATCATGGAATATATCAATCGGCCAGCATCATGCATCAGGCGTTCGTTCCCAGCCAAATCCCCACTGTCCAAGCTGTTCCAGAAATCTACCTCAATCTCCTGATAAGCCGATTTATGCTCAAAGGACCGCGGCGTCATCGGTGGCGTATCCATTCGAACGACTGTCATAAAATCTCGGTTTGGGATTTCGAGGCTATGCTTCTTGGCGATCTCATCGAGACGCCTCACCAAGTGATTGTGACGGATGCGCAGTGCATGTCCTGTCACATCAGCGCAGACAGTATCGAAAATACGCGCGATCATTCCCTCATCGATTGGGTTAGGCCAAACACCGGCAACCAAACCTGAAAAGGACTCGGCAAGAATTCGGTCCACAGCATCACGTTCGGCCTGCACGAGCTTTGCCCGCTCGTGCTCGCGCCGCTCATCACCGTGCAGCGTTTTATTTTTGGCTCTTGTATCACCCATCAGCCCAAACCTCTCAGCGGCGTCCAACCGAGTTCCGTTTGGATCTCCTCTAGCACTGGCACCAGAACTCTCTTGTACTCAATCGGCGACAGCGTAGAGAATCTCCCCATGGGCTCTCGACCCGCCACCCAGTGCCCCATAAAGGCATCCACTAATGCAACGGGGACTTTGCGATGTATCAGCTCACTACGCAGGAGATGACGCCCAACATTTAGCGGTAAACGTGAGAATGGTGAAAGGTGGTCCTCAATCCCATCAGGCGTTACGGCGGTCGGCTTCGCAATTCTCTGAGTCGGTGTTGAGAGAAAAAAGAAGGTATGCTCCGGGGTAGGCTCGCCCAGATACGCTTCGACCATTCGCACCACATGGCGCCGGTGGCGCAAATAATACTCCCAGTGACTCAAGATATTTTCGGTCAAAGGTACAATACGCGAGTGGCTCCAATGGTCGCTTTCCTTGTCCGCGATCACAGCATACCTGCGATTGAGATCTACATCTGTAATCCGAGATAGGGGCGCCTGAACGCTTCGGTACCCAGTGCACAAGAAAAGCAGAAGGACCGTGTATAACGTATATGCATTATGAATATCGGGAAGCGTCGATTTCCCGATTGGCTGGCGCAAAGTTTCCTGGAAATGCGTTTTCAAATCCGTCGCCAGCTGCCTCAGCACGGGGGGCTTAGGGCAATAAGGGGAACCGATACGCCGATCAGACTGCACCAATGCTACCGGATGCAACGTGTTACGAAATTCGGGCACTAGCTGTGAGATAGCCTGCAAGTAACGTTCTTGCAGATCTGATTCATAAGCACAGTAGTAATGGATTCCAGCATGTCTGCTGATGTCATCGTGGTCACCGGCAATGAGAATTGACGTAACCATGTCACCGGCACCGTCAGACAAACGGTGGAAAAGCGCGCGTTGAACTCGCCTGAGCGTCAGCCTGACGTCGCTCTTCTTTTTAATCCGATCAAACAAGTCAGCCGCTCGTTCTGCAACACTCTCTTTTTCGTGGTTCTTGAAAAGCGCGCCACGCCAGTCACGAGGATCAGAGCCAACATGACGTTCCAGCAGACCCCAAAGAGGACCTACAATCGGCATCCGCACCGACGGCACGGTCTGGACCAATTGGTGCCGCAGTTCGGCTTCAAGCTGCGTCTTCCTTACTGGTTGCGGGGCGGCACTTTGCCAAACTGCAGACTCATAGCAAATGTATATTCGCCCGTTTTCCCTACGTTCCGGCAAATCACCCAACCGGGATTTCAGTTGCGTCTCCAGAATCAGATCTAGCTCTCGCGATGTCAAAAGGACCAAAAGGAGGGCCAAAGCAGCTGAAAGATCGGAATCAACGGGCTCAGTGACCGCGTACCAGTAAACGTAGAGTTCGTACTCCGTCGGTCGCTCCCAACGGTTTGTCAGCGTTTGATTAGAACGTCGGAGCTGATCAGATTTTGCGCGGTCTCTAGCAACCCCGTTTTTCCCAACCCAAGACTTGCGATGCTTTGAGGGTCCTTGGCTTGTGGCTACTATGGGCCGGTGAACAAGGTCATCTGATGGGAGTGCATTGCGCTCTGCTGTTTGGAATAGTTTGTCCTGGTCTCCAACAGTCCGAATAGGGAAAGAGAGCGCCTCAATTAACGCTGCGGAATCTGTCTCATCACTCTCCTCAACATCAACCTGAATTCGCTCCATCTCAAAGTTACTGTCGAGCGAAGTCTCGTGCTCATCTGTTTCGTCTGAGTCCTCAGTCGCGTCTCCCGCTTCCCGATCAATGAGTGACTCTTCTTGTAATGACAGTCCCAGTAGTCGTCTGGTATGTGATAAATGACCAGCTCGTATATCCCTAAGAACTTTCAAGCGACGTTCTAAGCGCACCAAAGACTTGTAGCATTTATCAGGCTCCGAGGTATCAATACTCTCAAGCCCCTCCCTCCAGAGATGAGCACGGCGAAATTCAAGAAAAACTTTTTGCAGGTTCGAGATCGGCACTTTGCCTTCGGGCGCCTCTGGAACTCCAACCCAGATTGAGAAAAACACATGGGCCAGAATAGACATTTGTTCGCTGTGTAAAGCCCCCTGCTCCCCTATGTTTAGCAACCCAGCATAGACCGGATACGGTGTAAGATTCGGCCGTTCCTCGGAGGTCGGATGCCACTGATGGTCGGTTTCGGCACCATCGATAATGTTTTCACACAACAAAACTATGCCCGGCAACAGGTGGCGAAGGTCATCAAGAGTGTGGCTATTCACCTTTTCAAGAATTGAGGACATCCGACTTGCGATTGGCAAAAATGCCTCAGCGACTTCTTTGATCCGAGCACGGGTTTCGGGTGGTTGAATCAGCCGTTCAAGAGCATCACTCGGGGACATCATTTACTCCGTAACTTTTGATAAATTATTGGCGATTCCCGGCTCAAATCTCTCTGCGATTCACACCAGAGATAACGGCCAACCTGCTCTTCGTAGGAAAAAGCGAACTGGCAGTGCCATGCTTACCCATGAGGGAAAACAGGGCGGAGACTGCTTTAGAGTGACCTCCTGCGTGCATTGCCATCAGGCAGAGGTTCAACAGCTCTCTCTCGACCACTTCGGTAAGAAAGATATCGATTGGAATTGCAGGAGCTTCCACGAGGACGGGAATTCGAGTTTTTGGACTCAAACAGGAAAGTAGGGCGGCAGAGCGAAGATTGCCGGTTACGACATAGACTCTTTTTTCACTCTTTCTCTGTGCCTGAACCACAAGCGGGTGGCGATAGAGATAGTCAAGAATGGCCGCCTCAGGTAACTCATCCAGAGCGTTCATTCGGAATGGCAGTGCTGCGAACTGCTCAAGAAAGTGTTTTCCCCGCAGTACTGAGGATTCCTGAAGCTTATCGAGCGAGATCTTTTTCAGGGTGTACGTGTGGTCAGTCATGCTGCTCTCCTCAAAAGTGATGAGAGTCATTCTGGCGACCTGTAGGTGATCATTTTCTTGGCTAATTTCCGTAAAAATGTAATTTGACCCAGATTACAAAAATGTAATTTAACCCTTGGAATGCCTTGCATCGATCGAAAAGTGTGGAATGCTGGGATGGTGTTTCTGACAAACTGAGCTAACGGAGTGCCGGACCAATGACCGAAACAAAAACTACAGAAGAACTGCGTGAGCTCGCCATAGAAGAGGCTATAGCCCTATTTGAAGGCGATGAACTTGCTGCAATGAAATGGATGAGAACGGCTCAGCGAGGGCTTGGCAACCGACCTCCTCAGGGACTCATTAGCACACCGAAAGGTATAGAAAAGGTCCGAACGTTAATCGGCCGGTTGGAGCATGGAGTCATTACGTAAGTTTGTCCGCAGGCATCCCTGCGATCACACATGAACGACTATCACTCAACAAGAGTTTCCCGATAGCTTTCAGTCAAGCGAAGCCGGCATGTTGCGGCAGCATTTCTCCCGCAGAGCGTTATAAAAGGGGGAAACATCGTCGCCAAAATTCCTGCATTCAGAAGCCTTGGGTCTCGATACAGTGATTCCGCGAAATCGCAATCACCAAAAGGAGACCCATATGTCTAAGTCAAAATCCGCTCAACGCTCCACCCAAGACGCCAATCACCATGCAAACCAGCTGAACCCAAACTATGGCACCAATGGAACAAATCCTGCGAATGGCCATGTGCATGGCAACCGGAGCAAGCAAATAAGCCAACGTAAAAAGTAATTCGCAACAGCCCCCACTCCCTGTGGGGGCAATCATTCAAAGAGACCCTATGTCAGAGAATCCATGCTTTCCGACCCAGGGCGCACTCGTTCAGTTCACGTTCGATGCCTTCGGGCTGCTGCCACGAAAATCTGATTCCAGCGACGAGTTCGATGAGACGTCAAAGAAAAGCTTTCAACGGTTACTGCAGCGCCTTGGCGATGAGGAGGGCTTACTGCTTGGTAATTTCGAGAAAGCTCTAGGCACATTTCACCAGTTGTTGGCATCACAAATAGCCGACCAAGAGGTTTGCGACGTGGTCACGGGCACGCTCCGTGATCTCTATCGTTCCTATAACGACATGATTACTGAGGAAGGGACGTTTTTAGCAAAGCATCTGAGCGTTCTGTACTTCGGTTTCAGTCGAGCGATGGTGACGCTGATTGAGTCAGCATATTTTCGTTCATTACAACACCGGCTTTTCTGTCGCTACGGACTGGTTCCGATAGAGCCGGATTGGTTCCTACCAGAAATTCAGGATAGCTCCGAAATCACCTGGCCATTGGCCCGGGTAATGAGGTGGATTTACCACCAAGCAGACTCAAGCCAAACGCAATTTCATTACCCAGGTAAAACACCCCAATCTGACAACTTCATCTATGAACGAAATTTGGAGAATGCGAGAAACTGGGTGAGCGGTGAGAGCCTACCCTCCCTCCCGGGACTGCTTTCAAATTTCTCGCAATCAATTCGCGGACGAGAAGACGGAATAAGAGACGATCCCGACCTGGCGGAATCAACCCCTCTGCTTCTGTTGGTGGCCCGAGTATCCACTGCGATCTGCCGGGAGATCCACAAGGCCTATGGACGTGAGATACTCACCGAGTTAACGAACGACTGTAGTGACCTTGTCCGAAGCCTGAAACCAGAGGTAACGGAATTCAAATCTGAAATGATGAATGCGAAGGGGACGGAAGATCTTTCCGAGATCGATGCCCGCACTTGGGATAACGCCTACGCTCAGTACATGAGTTTTTTCTACTTCAAAAAACACGAAGCAAGCGAAACTCTCAAAAGGCTGCGTGCCGCATCACCCGCCAATCCTTTTAAGCCCCCGGTCATTCATGCCCTGACGGAGAAGCTGGGACGTTATCCTGTCATATCTCAACTGTATCCAATTACTCAGACAAAGCGATGGAATGTAACCGAGGATTTCAAACAGTTGCTACTCAGAGGGCTAGATCTCAAGAACAATTCGGCTACTAACACATCGGATTCGGAGGAATTCAAACAAGACCTGCGCAGCCACGATCTCGAAGACCAACTCTCCTGGTTAGCCTCCTGGATTGATGCAGCGATAGCGTACAGGTCCGAGGATTACTCAGCCGCAATGGATCTATTCGAACAAGCTTTCGAGCAAGCAAAATACCGTGCAGGTAAGGCGCAGTACAAACTGGTTAATCAATACCTCGAAGCTTGCGCAAAAAACGATCAAAAACGACGATTTAAGAAGGGAGTGGAGTGGGCCAGGTATCTGGGGATATCGATCCGTTGGTTGCGGGATAAAGAACCTACTGAAGAAAACCTCGACTTTGTTTTCATGATGCTCTCCAGAGCAATGTATCCTCAGCTATGACTGGCTATCCAGCTTGAAACCTGACTTTATGCTTGCAGCAAGGGCAGATCATGCAAAACTGGTATGGAAATCAGAGGGGGGCATTTGATTTGACTGAAGAGTACACGGTTGCTCAACTCCGGGATCTCGTTTATCGGGAATTCCTGGAACTATTCGAGGGGGATAGGGCTGCTGCCGAGCAGTGGCTGTCGTCACCGATTAAAGTCCTCGGCGATCGCAATCCGGCATCCCTTATGGAAACTAAAGCCGGTGTGCAAAAAATTCGGAGCCTCTTGCGCAAGTGGGGCGAGGGAGCAGTTTCTTAGCGGTTCTTCGCGGGACCTCTTACCAATGGGCAGGAATGACTCTGACCCAAAGGGCTAATGAAAAGAGGCGCTTACACAGGTTGCCATATTGCTCAGGTGGTTATATGAACGACAAGTACACGATCGCGTTGCCAGTTTTTGACGAGTGGTTAAGTTCTGTAGTTGCCCCTTCAGGGCCCGCTTTGAGAGATCTTGGGCTGAGAGCGGTCTCGCCTGAGAGTCGTCTTTCAGAAAGACAAGCATTGGAGCAATTCGCTCGCTACTTCAAAAGCGAAATGCATTATGACAACGTTCAATATTATGCAAATGGGCATGACAACAATTGTGTAGGCTTCCTGTTTACGTCCAGCGCATTAGACATGTGCACGGATGGACAAAAAAGTATGCCAACCAGATGTATGGGAGGTTGCTGTTTCCGAAAGATTAAAGACACCTGGGTACTATGCTGGGTTTGGATCCATCCATTTGCTCGAAAGCAGGGGTTGCTGCAAAAATACTGGAACTGCTATTTCCTAGAAACATTTGGTGATTTTGCAATTGAAACACCGCTTTCACCCTCAATGGAGTCCTTTCTCCAGAAGCAACAGAGCAAACACCGGTTAGTTAGGCTAGGTTCCGCCTAGCAGTCCTGACCTAAAGACTATAGGCCTCAATTCTATACCGACAGAAAAAGCCTCTTGAGCCTAAGCCCAATCAACTTACCGACGCATCAACTAGCAACCGGGAAATGACCTCAAAGACGTAGGGGTAGATGCCAGCGCATTGCGAAGCCCTCGGACCTGCAACATTTAACGTCCCTAGCTCGTTATCGATGCAAAATTCCCGGACCTTCTTAACGGCCAGGGCCGGCTCTACTACGGAAATATCAATCAGCTTCAGTGGTTTCCGTTCCTTCAGAGCGATAGAAACAGTCAACGCTGTGCCGCCCTTGAGTTCGTCACGATAGAAAACAAGCGTACCGTCGCCTGTCTGAACATTTTTTCGAGTCCGGGCTCGATAGCCACCAGTGATTTCCGTAAGTGCGTAGCGCTCCGGTATCGCCCCATCCTCTGCTAGGCGCCCTTTCGGGCACGAGCCCGCGATCGGGTAATTCCGGTCTATCGCCGCATCAAGTGCCGCGCGGTCGGCACCAGTCTGACCACCGCTAATGACTTTCATTGGATACTGCTTCATATCAGTCGTTATCAATCTTTAAGCCTCCCAACGGCGATCAGATCTGTCGCCAGATCCAACGGGACTGGATCGCCTTTCCACCACGTCACTCCCCCAATCGAACTGGTCATTGAGTCTGACGATTAGAGGCAAAGCAGGCCATAGCCACCAATCAGACATTCATCAATGCTGTCATCGATCAATTCAGACAACGTCACCTGGAGTATCACAGGTTCGTTTGATGCGGAACAAATCGAAACCGCCCCAACTGTTGAGAGAAAGCCCATGTTTTACACCATCGATGAAGTCAGTAGCCGTTACAAAGTCTCAACTAAAACTATATGGCGCTGGGTCAGAGAGGGGAGATTTCCCCGACCGGTCAAGGTCGGCCCAGGGACAACTCGTTGGAGGGAAGAAGACCTGCAAGCTTTTGAAGAAGGCTTACAGTGAGTCGTCACCACTATGTCGCAATACAAACGACCTCGCCTGGTCAAGAAGCCACGCAGAGATGGCATTTCTCCGAGCGAATCGTGCTCGAAAGATTTGATCATAGCATGATGGCAGGAATGTTATTGTTTATTTAATTCAACGATCTAGTTTTCTCCGGCCCCTAAAGCGTGTCCGATTTCCGGACACTGAAATCCTGACAATTCTGCACTCCCCGACCCGACAAAATTGGATCCAAATATCCGTTTAGAGTGCCTGGAGGGCACCGATCAAATGTCCTGTTTCCGGACATCGGTTACCTGACAGAGGTGTGCCACACTTCGGTGTTAATTGGCTTAAAATGCTGATATATCGGGGTTTTGGAGGCTGATATTTTTTGCTTTAGGTATCTGATCTTTGAGACTTTTCACCGATTTAGACCGGTTGTTGCCTACCTGCGAAGGCGCCCTCCGGAGGCAAAGGTCTCAGGTTCGAATCCTGACGGGCGGGCCATATTTCACAAAAGAGCCCCGCCACGTGCGGGGCTTTTTTGTGAAAGACGGTCTGATCGTTAGCTTTGGTGAGAACCTGCGTTCGACAAATCGCGAAAGCGATTTGGGCGCCGAAGCAAAGCGAAGGCGGGGCAACGCCCCGAAGATCGCCCAAAAGCGATCTGAGTCCATCCTGACCCACTGCCCCCTTACCCGCAGTTCAACAAGTTATCCCCCAATCGTCCAGTTGCCCAGAACAAAACCTGCCTTTACCATGCCGCAGACAGTTTAAACGAATGCCTAGTGCCCTTAACTCAAGGGCCACACATTCAACACCACACAAACAATCCCAGTCGACAGGGGAGTCCCGGCAACAGCCGGGGCTGAGAGTGCCTTCGGCAGACCCTGGAACCTGATCCGGATCATTCCGGCGGAGGAAGAGCGACATGATGATTACCCAGATGGCCGCCATTGTGGCGGCATTGTGCCTGTTCGGTTGGCTGGGCTTGCGTGCCCGTCAAACAGTCAACGGCATTGACGACTACATGACCGCCCGCAACAGTCAGGGCGCCACCACCATTGGCCTCTCCTTTCTGGCGTCAGGCATGGGCGCCTGGATCCTGTTTGCACCACCGGAAGTGGGCGCATTTGTTGGCCCGGTGGCACTCGCCGGCTACGCTCTGGGTGCGGCGTTGCCTTTTATCGTATTCGCCATGCTCGGCCCCGTCATTCGCCGGCAGATGCCTGAAGGGCGAAGCATCAGCGAGTTTGCCGAAAGACGTTTTGGCACAGGCATGCGCCGCTGGGTCTCGTTGATCTCGGTTTTGTACATGTCCTGCTTTCTGGCCGCGGAGCTCACGGCCATTGGCGCAATCACCGGACTGCTGTCTGACCTCAATGGTCAGATTGTCATTGTCGGCGTTGCGGTCACAACACTGGTCTACACCACCTGGGGCGGATTACGGGCCAGTCTGGCCACCGATCGCTGGCAGGCATTGCTGTTGATGGCGCTGCTGGCTGCCGTGCTTTTCGTGGACTGGAAACACCTGCCTGCCGTGGCAGAATCGGCCAAATTGCCCGGCATTCCCTTCTGGAGCGCAGTCAGTGTCGCCCTTACCCTGGTGCTCGCGGTAACCGCGGCCAACCTTTTTCATCAGGGCTACTGGCAACGGGTCTGGGCCGCACGGGACAGCAGCTCACTGTGGAAAGGCGCCCTACTCGGCGGTGGCACAACCATCGTTGTGGTTGCGGTCGTGGGCGGCCTCGGGATGAGCGCTGCCATGGCCGGGCTTGAACTGGGGCAGCCGCCCATTCCGTTTTTTGCGCTGATTAATGAAGCTCCGCAATGGTTGGGCGCGGTCGCGCTGGTTCTGGCCGTCACTCTGGTGGCATCTTCAGTGGATACTCTCCAGAACGGCATCGCCTCTCTGGCCGTCGCTGAAAAGGCGGGCCTGACACTCACCGGCGCGCGCTGGATAACGGTGGCCCTGATGGTGCCGGTTGTGGTGATAGCCTTGCAGGGCGCGTCGGTTCTGCGGCTGTTCCTGATTGCCGATCTGCTGTGCGCAACGGCCATCATTCCCATTCTGATGGGGCTCTGGTCCCGGGTCACAACGGCCGCTGCCTTGAGTGGGGTGGTGGCTGGGGTTATCGGCGCGGTTCTGCCGGGCTGGCTCATGAGCGGGAGTTTCAGCGAAGCGCTCCAGATCGCCAGTTTCCCCGGTGGGGTGCCGACACTGGCGCCGTTTGCCGGGGCGATCGTGGCTTCGGGCGGAGTTACGCTGCTGCTAACGACAGTGCAGCGCCGCCAGAGGTGACACTAGGCAAGCTTCTGTCTACGCACCAGGGCCGCCCGAACCGTTTCCGATGCAACCCCGGCCAGAAGACCAAAGAACGGGTCGGCCCAGACAGTCACCAGTGCGGTTATTGCGATGACCGGCCAGCAAGACGGCTTGGCTGTCCAGAGGCGCTTCGACGCAGCCAGCTCAACGGCGGCGACCAACAACAAGGCGCCAAGGCCGGCGGTTGGAATGGCCGCAATGATTGAGAGGCCGCCCGGTATCAAAGCGACCAGCAGCAAGCCCGTTCCCAGAAAAACGGGAGCCAGGCCAGTCCGGGCGCCGAAGCGATAGTGTGCCGCCACGCCTCCCGCCCCGTGACACATGGGTAAGGCACCAAACGGAACCAGAAAGAGGTTGGCCAGGCCGGTGCTTACCGACAGCCGGGCTGGTGACACGCGATTCGATTGCTCGCCGAAATAATCCCCCGCCACCAGGGCCGTCAATACGATGGCATTGGTGATCGTGAGGGCCAGCTGGGGTAACACCAACGTTGAAAAGCCCTGTTGCCATTCGTCGATGCCCGGTAACCGGGGCATGATGAAAGCAACGGGATCCGCCTCTGGAAGCGAGAGCCCCTGAGCCCCCAGCACTGCACCCAACGCCACCGACACACCAAGCCCTATCAGCGCAGCGGGCCAGTTCGGAAACTTTTTCAGGGTAATGGCCAAGAGCAACAGAGTGACCACGCCCAGCGCCAAAGACGTGGCCATAAGCCCCAGGCTCATGTAAGCGAGCAACAATCCCAACCCCAACTGAAGGCCGCTCAGTACCGATCCCGGTACCAGACGGGCCACCCGGTTAATCCAGCCGGTTGCACCCAGCAGCAACAATATCGCTCCGATCAACACGCCACTGGCGACCAGGCTCCCGGAACTCACCTGGGTCGTCAGCAACAACGCAGCTACTGCTTTCATGGGCTGCACCGGTATCGGCAGTCGATAATACAGCCCCGTTGCAATATAGAATGCGGCAAAGCCCAACAGCACTGGTATCGGTGCCAGTCCTGCCACGCCAATAGCCCCGAGACTCAGCGGCAGCAGGGTGCCTATGTCACCCAATGCCCCGCTGAATTCTTTTACTGAATCTCTTTGGCTTGAAGGCATGCAGGCTCCGAGTTTTATCCTGTCCCCGGGGTCAGAAGAAGGCTTTCTTCTGACCCCAATTTCACAGGCTCCTGATTCACCTGTCTATTTATAGTTAACGCCAGTCAGGCGTTGTATACGACCTGCCCCAGTTCACTGATGTCGTAACCACCCAGGGCCTCGGCGCGCTGTACAAAACGCTCGCTGCCGGCAAACGCCAGCAGCCGTTGCATGGCCGGCTCAAAGTAGTGACGCCGGCGCATGGCCAGATCAAAATGTTCCTGCTGCAGAGGAATAAAAGCCAACCCCTGGCGCCTGGCCGCAGCTTCGATTCCCAGGCCGATATCCGCTTCGCCCTGACGAATGGCCAAAGCGAGATCGTCCTCGCTGAGCGACGGGTGATCGGCCCATGCAAGCTGCGTGGCATCGATACGGTGGCGAGCAAGTAACCCCTGCAGCAAATGGCTGACGCCGGCATCGGGCTGGCGATGCGCAACACGTATGCCGGGACGCGCGATATCCTGAAGTCTTTTGAGCCGGTGAGGGTTATCGGCCGCCAGAAGAAGCCCCTGCTGGCGTTTTGCCCACCGGATCAGAACCAGATCGCGCATCCCGCTCAGCCCCAGAGTGGCAGGGTCATTGTAGCGCTGGCTTTCAGCATGCCAGATATGCATACCGGCGAGCATTGCGCGCCCGTCGACTAATCTCTGTACGCCATCGCCGCTTCCCTGACAAAGCAACGCCAGCTCCGCGCCGCTTTCCTTCACGGCCCACTCCAACAGGGGATCCTGACTGCCTGCCAACACCGGCGGGATCGGAGAGCTGACGGCGTCGTCACCCTCCAGATGGTTCATCAACCACAGATCTATACGCTGGCGCGGAAACAAAAGTTTTCCTGTCACCCGCACACAGGGAATAACGCCCTGGCTGACCAGGTCGTAGATTTTTCTTTCTTTCAGGCGCAAATACTCGGCGGCTTCGGCCGTGGTGAGGTAAGCGGGAAGGGGCATCAGTTTCTCCTGCTGTGCGGGGCAAGCACAGGACTGTTTTATCCTGCATATTTTCCAGAAGACTGTGCAAAGCGTAGTTAAAAACGCCACGATGCTCAAGATAAAGGAGACGCAGCTGTGGAAAATAATGCGTTCTATGTGGCGCTCTCGCTACTGTTAAATTTCGACGCCGCCCTGTATCAGATCGTGGCGCTTTCCCTCCAGGTTTCGCTGCTGGCGGTACTGATCGCGGCTGTGCTGGGATTCCCTCTCGGAGCCGCGGTAGCGCTATGGCGTTTCCCCGGGCGTGGCGGCGTGATTGTCGTGCTCAATGCCCTGATGGGGCTGCCCCCGGTGGTGGCCGGGCTCATGGTGTATCTGTTGCTCTCCCGCGCCGGGCCACTGGGTGAACTGGGGTTCCTGTTTACACCGGGCGCCATGGTCATTGCCCAGGTTGTACTGGTGTTGCCGATTCTGGCCGCACTCTCACGCCAGAAAGTAGAAGAGATGCTGGGTGAATACCGCGAGCAATTTGTTTCACTGGGGATGTCACGGGCGCGCATGATGCCCACCCTGCTTTGGGATGCCCGTTTCGCGCTGTTGACCGTTCTGCTCGCCGGCTTTGGCCGCGCCAGTGCGGAAGTCGGCGCGGTGATGATGGTGGGCGGCAACATTGATGGGGTCACCCGGGTCATGACGACGGCCATAGTGCTGGAAACCGGCAAGGGCAACCTGCCCCTGGCGCTTGGGCTGGGCATTGTGCTCCTGACCCTGGTCATGCTGATTAACGCCGGTGCCTATCTGGTGGGTGAACTGACCAGGAGGCGGACAGGATGACCTCAATGAACGCTCCGCTTCTCGCCTCGTCTGCCCTGTATCCGCCACCGGCACTGAGCTTTGACGGCGTCACCTTCAGCCACGAGGAGAAGGTGTTGCTGGGCCCCTGCTCATTCACCCTGGATGGCACCGGCCCCACCCTGATCATGGGGCCTAACGGGGCAGGCAAGAGCCTGCTGCTGCGACTGGCTCACGGTTTGCTCTCGCCCACTCAGGGGCAGGTGTCCTGGTCCAGCGAGGGGAGCCCGCGCCAGGCGATGGTGTTCCAGCAACCGGTGCTTTTGCGCCGCTCGGCCGTGGCCAACCTGATACACGCACTGTCGGTGAATAACGTGCCGCGCAGGGCACGCGCGAAGCTTGCGTTTGATGCACTGGAGCGTTTTGGCCTGGCCGCCTGCAGCGATACGCCCGCCCGTGTGCTCTCCGGCGGTCAGCAACAGCGCCTGGCACTGGCACGCGCCTGGGTGCTTTCTCCCCAGGTGCTGTTCCTGGATGAACCTACCTCGGCGCTCGATCCGGCGGCGATCAAAGCCGTTGAGGCCGCAGTGCGCGAGTTTCATAAGCGCGGAACGCGCATCGTGATGACCACCCACGACCTGCATCAGGCCAGACGCCTTGCCGGGGACGTACTGTTTCTCTCGGGTGGAAAAGTGCGCGAACACACGCCCGCTGAAACCTTTTTCAACACGCCCGTTTCGCGAGAGGCGCAGGCGTTTGTTGCCGGAGAGCTGGTCGATTAGTCCGGCTCTTATGACTTTGAAGAGTAGTTGCCCGATGGATGCCCTTACCTGACAAAAGGAAAAAACAAGATGAAAAAAACGTTAAACCTGATACTCGCAGGCGTGACTGCCATGGGCCTGGCGCTCAGTGCTCAAGCCGAAGATTACATCACCCTGGCCTCGACAACCTCGACCGAGAACTCGGGGCTGTTCGACTCCATTTTACCGAAGTTTAAAGAGGCCACCGGTATCGACGTACGGGTGGTAGCCGTAGGCACCGGGCAGGCGTTCGAGCTCGCCCGCCGCGGCGACGCCGATAGCCTTCTGGTACACGACACCGCCGGCGAGCAGCGATTCGTCGAAAACGGCTACGCCACCGAGCGCGCCGACGTCATGTACAACGACTTCGTGGTGATTGGCCCCGCGAATGATCCCGCCAACATCCGTGACGCAAAAAGTGCCGCCGAAGCATTTGCGGCCATCGCCGAAGCCGAGGCCCCCTTCACTTCACGCGGCGATGACAGTGGCACCAATCGTGCCGAATTGCGCCTTTGGGAAAATGCTGGCGTTGAGCCCGAGGGCGAATGGTACCGAGAACTCGGCAGCGGCATGGGGCCGACGCTCAACACCGCCGCCGCCATGGATGCGTATGTGATGTCCGATCGCGCCACCTGGGTGGCGTTTGGCAACCGCCAGAACCTGACGCTGCTTTTCGAAGGCGACGAAGTGCTGTTCAACCAATACGGAAGCCTGCTGCTCTCCGAACAGAAGCACCCGCATCTCAAGCACGATCTGGCCAGGCAGTGGCACAATTGGCTGATTTCCGAGGATGGCCAACAAGCGATTGCCGACTTCAAGGTGGACGGACAACAGTTGTTTTTCCCCAACGCGAAGTAGCTCTTCTGAAGTAAGAGGCCACTGACCGGCCCTTGCTTTTCCTCGGTGATAAAAACCCCGGCATTGCCGGGGTTTTTTATTGCCGGTAAGCAGCTGTTTTTCCCGAGTGGCAAATAGGCTAATCTCTGACAATCTCCGTAAATATTCCAATCTGCGGCGTCCATGAAACGGCTGTAACAAAAATGACGATTGATCACATACTTCCCGATCCAAAAGACCCCCGACTGTCCCGTGGAGTAGAGGGCGTCGATGAAACCGGTCAACCAAAGTCGATCAGTGTGATCGAAGAACGCCCCCTGACCATCTACCTGAACAGTCAGGAGATCGTCACGGCAATGACGATCGGCGATCATCCGGAATATCTCGCCCTCGGCTTTCTGCTGAATCAGGGCATGCTGAAAGAAACTGATCAGGTCACTCGGATTGATTTCGACGAAGAGCTGGAAGTCGCTGTGGTGCGCACGGCCGGTGTCACGGACGTCGAGGACAAACTGGAAAAGAAAACCCGGACTTCCGGCTGTGCGGTGGGCACGGTGTTCGGTGACATGATGGCGGGCCTTGAAGGCCTGTCATTGCCGGATACGCCGGTGCATACCAGCACGTTTTACGATCTCTCCTACCAGATCAACCATACGCCGAGCCTGTATATGGAAACCGGTGCCATTCATGGCACCGCACTCTGCCAGGGCCGTCAGATCCTGGCCTATATGGAAGATGTCGGGCGCCACAACGCCGTCGACAAGATCGCAGGCTGGATGCACCAGAACAACATTTCTGCGGCCGACAAGGTGCTGTACACCACGGGCCGTTTGACCTCCGAAATGGTGATCAAGACCTCGCTGATGGGGATCCCGACCCTGATCAGCCGATCCGGCTTCACTGCCTGGGGTGTCGATATCGCCCGCCAGGTCGGGTTGACGCTGATCGGGCGGATGCGGGGTAAGAAATTCACCTGCCTCAGTGGCCAGCACCGTCTGGTGTTCGATCAGGACCTGTCGCAGGTTCCCGATGAAGACAAGAAAATGCGTCGAAAAGGGGCAGAGCATGACTGAGTGCGCCGTCATTCTGGCCGGTGGCCAGGCCAACCGCATGGGCGGTGGCGATAAAGGGCGACTGATGTTGGGCGATCGGTCCCTGATCCAGCGCGTCATCGATCGCATCACGCCGCAGGTGGACGCCGTGGTTTTGAATGCCAACGGGGACCTGAGCCGTTTCGACGATCTGGGGTTGCCGGTGGTCGCCGACTCTGTCCCCGGCTATGCCGGGCCTCTGGCGGGCGTGCTGGCGGGCATGGACTGGGCGGCCGAACAGGGCCACGAGTGGCTGATCAGTGTCGCCGCCGATACCCCGTCATTCCCGCTGGACCTGGTGCAACGATTGTCCGAATACGACACCCCGGTGGTATTGGCAGCAACGCCGGACCCGGAGCGTGGCCGGGTGCCACAGCCAACCTTTGGCCGTTGGCAGGTCTCGCTTCGGCACGAACTGAGAGCCGCCCTGAACGACGGCGTACGCAAAATCCGCCAGTGGACACAGGCCCAAGGTGAGACGCTGGTGATTTTTGATGAGGGCGACTTTTTCAACATTAATACGCCAGAAGATCTGGCCTGGGCGGAGCAGCATCTGAAGTGAACGTTATAGGCATCGTAGGCTGGAAAAATTCGGGCAAGACCACTCTGGCCAGCGCATTGATTCGTGAGTTATCCGGCAGAGGGTTAACCGTCAACTCGATCAAACACGCCCATCACATGGTGGACGTGGACCAACCCGGCACCGACAGCTACAAACACCGGGAGGCCGGTGCCCGGGAAGTCATCCTGGCGGGCGGTCAGCGCTTTGCCATCATGCACGAGCTCCGGGGAGCCAGGGAGCCGACGCTGGATGAACTGCTGAGACGATTGGGCCCCTGCGACTGGGTGGTCGTCGAGGGATTCAAGACCCATGCACACCCCAAGATTGAAGTGCACCGACAGGAGTCTTCCCGTTCACCCCTTTACCGGGAAGACCCCAGCATCATTGCCGTAGCAGCGGACTATACTCCCGATTTTGCGGGCCCGGTTTTCGACGTAAGTGATGTGCCCGCAATCGCTGACTTCATCCTGAACCGTGAAAAACCATGAACGGAAACACCATGAAACCGCTTCGCAACGACTGTTTTGCCCTGCCCCCCGGGGTGAACTGGACGCCGGTGGACGAAGCCCTGGAAAGGTTACGTTCACGCTTGCATCCAGTGGTGGGCGTGGAACGGGAAGTCCCGCTGTCGCAGCTGAATGGCCGGATACTGGCCAGCGATGTCCATGCGCCTCGGGCCCATCCCCCCAGCAGCAATTCCGCGGTTGATGGCTATGCGTTTGCGGGACCTTTAACCGAGGTACCCTGCACTATGCCCCTGGTAGATGGCCGCAGTGCCGCCGGTGAACCTTATATGGAGCAGGTTCCCGAGGGCCACGCGATCCGGATCCTGACCGGCGCGGTGATGCCGGCTGGCACGGACACGGTGGTCCTGGAAGAGGATTGCGAGGTCATCGATGGCCAGCTTCATCTGAATGGAACGTTAAAGGCGGGAGCCAATCGGCGTAAAGCCGGAGAGGACATTCAGGCACAGGACTGCATTCTGACGGCCGGTACCCGGCTGACCCCTACCCAGATTTCGGTGCTCGCCAGCGTGGGCATTGAATCGGTCGATGTCTATCAGCGGCTTCGGGTCGGCGTGCTGTCCACCGGTGACGAAGTGAAACCCGTGGGTTCCCCGGTTACCGACTGGCAGATCTACGACGCCAACCGCCCGATGCTGAGCGCGCTGGTGACACAGCTGGGCTACGAGCTGGTGGACCTGGGCCATGCGCTGGACCGGGCCGAAGAGGTGAAAGCGGCACTGGAGCGCGGCGCTGAGCAATGCGATCTGATCCTGACCAGTGGCGGTGTTTCCGCCGGGGACGAGGATCATGTTTCGAAAACCCTGAAAGCCCATGGCGAGATCAGCAACTGGCGCATCGCGATCAAACCAGGGCGCCCCCTGGCGCTGGCCATGTTCAAAGGCACGCCCGTGGTCGGGTTGCCCGGCAATCCGGTTGCCGCCTGGGTCTGTGCGTTGCGCTTTGGTGCACCGGCCATGGCGCTGTTGGCAGGGGCCGAATGGTTCGAACCCCAGGGCTATCTCGTACCTGCCAACTTTTCCAAGAACAAGAAACCGGGGCGCAGCGAGATGTTACGCGCCCGGGTCCGTGATGGAAAAGTTGAGGTGTTTGGTTCGGAGGGCTCCGGCCGGGTCACCGGTCTGGCCTGGTCCGAGGGTCTGGTGGATCTGGATGAGAGCGCCCAACAGATAGAGCCGGGCACCCCCGTCCAGTTTATTCCTTACGGCAGCTTCGGGCTGTAATCAGTCAACGCTGCCGTGAACCGCAAACGCCTCCAGTGAGGCATCCTGCGGAGCCCGGGAACGGTAGGTTTCCTCAACACCCAGATCGGTCAGCCTGCGGCTGACCATCAGCAGGGTGTTGTCCTCGAAGTCCTCACACATACTGCGCATCTGGTCGATTTCTTCGCAGGCGACGGGATAGGCCGCATCGATATCCGGTGCGCCGTAAATCTCGACAAAGGTTTGCGCCAGGGTCAACCGCAGCTGCTCCAGTTCGGCTTCGGTAATATCACAGACGCCCACAAAACTGGCGCGGCCACCGGACTCGATGCTGTACCAACCATTGCTGAAGGCCTGCCGCGCCTTGCCCTTCAGATCCGCTTCGGTCCAGTTGGAAAATTCGAAGCCCCCGGAGATCGCCCACTCGCCGCTGAGCGCAGGCTTTTCAAAGACGTTCTCGTCAGAAATGTCCAACTGAAGGGTTCGGGCCAATTTCATACATGCTCCGCAAATTCAATCAGGCTCACTGTCTCGGTCATGACACCCTCACGCAACAGCATCCGGCCTTTCTCGTCCAGCCCGACAAAGAGTCCGGGCCTGGGATAGTCGATCATTTTACCCAGGGTGTCACAGCGTGGCCGCCACTCGTTGTGGACGCGCTCAAATCCGCTGTCCATGAAATAGGTCAGCCACAACAGGGTGTGCTTGGACCAGCTTTCCAGCAATGCCATGGGCGAAATATCGACACAGCCTTCCTCGTACAGACAGGTTTCGTTCGGATTCTCTCCCGGCTCGTCAGTCATCGGGATAAAGGGCACCTCAATGCCAATGACCAACCAGTTGGGATGCGCCTTCGGGTCAGAAACATCCGCAGCAAAACGAACACTTCCGCAAAGGGCACCATTGACCTTGATGCGATCCGGCCACTGAAAGTGCACCGGAACTTCCGGCGGGGCCAGTGCGCCCAGACTCTCGGCCAGGCCTATCTGGGCAACATAGACCGCCTGAATCGCCTCTTCGAGGGGCGTTTCCGGCGCCAGAACCAGGGCCGCACGCAGGGTGTCGCTTTGCTCGGAGTAAAAAACCGTGCCGGAATCGACACCCGCGATGGCCCGGCTGACAGCCTTGTCAAAAGGATCGGTGTGCCTGGGTACCACTTCTCCGGTCAGTAGCGGCGGGAACTGGGGTGACTCGATCATTGGATAGCCCGGGCGTAGACGTCAGAGGCGACAATTTCATCGGCAATCCGCTGGAAAGCCTGCGCCTGAGGGCTGTCCGGCTTCGACACTACAATCGGGACACCGCCGTCGGAACCTACCCGGATATCGAGATCCAGCGGAATCTCACCCAGGAAAGGCGCACCCAGTTTTTCGGCCTCCGCCCGCGCACCGCCGTGTCCGAATGGGTGATGCTCTTTACCGCAACCATCACAGATAAACGAGGCCATGTTTTCGATCAGCCCAAACAGCGGCACGTCCATCCGCTTGAACATATCGATACCCTTGCGGGCATCCATCAGGGCAATGTCCTGGGGCGTCGAGACCACCACCGCGCCGGCCACGAAGAATTTCTGGCTCAGGGTCATCTGGACATCGCCGGTACCAGGCGGCAGATCCACCAGCAGTACGTCCAGCCGGCCCCACTCCACCTGGTTCATCATCTGCTGCAGGGCACCCATCAGCATCGGCCCGCGCCAGACGATGGCTTCGTCATCAGGGGCCATCAGGCCCAGGGACATCAGCGTTACCCCGTGGTTTCTCAAAGGCAGAATGGTACTTCCATCCGGGCTGGACGGACGACCGGAAACCCCCAGCATACGGGGCTGGCTCGGGCCGTAGACATCCGCATCCAGCAGGCCGACCTTGAGGCCTTTCGAGGCCAGGGCAACGGCCAGGTTGGACGATACAGTGGACTTGCCAACGCCACCCTTACCCGAGGCGATGGCAATGATCCGATCAACCCCTCTGGGGTTTTTATCCTGGGGCCGGGGGGCGTCAGTTCCGATCAGGTTCGGCTTCTTTCCTACTTCGGTGTACTCAACCATGGTGTGTCCTGTTGTTTTCAGCTGTCCAGATAATCATCACTGGTGCGGACCCGGGGGCGTTCACCGCCCGCCATGGGTGCGGTGTCCCCATGGAACTGGGCCTTGACCCGACAGTCGTCACACATCTTGATGAGCTGCACGTTATCAGAGTTCTTGTACATCCAGTGCTGGTTTTCCAGCTTCTCGACGATCCGGTTAATGGTACTGGCCACGCCAAACGGTTTCCCACACTTTATGCACTCGAACGGCTCTTCACCGTGCAATGCCCGGGCACTCAGTGCCGCCTTGGAGACATCCAGCTGGGGCTTCAGGGTAATGGCCGTCTCCGGGCACGTGCTGTCGCAGATGCCGCACTGGACGCAGGCGTTCTCCGTGAACTGGACTTCCGGTCGGTCCGGGTGATCGCCAAGGGCACCAGTCGGGCAAAGTGATACGCAGGCCAGGCAGAGCGTGCATTTATCGGAATCGATTTCGATTGCACCGTAAGGTGCACCGGTGGGGAGCGGAATCGGCTCTTCGACCTTGTCCGACATGGCGGCAACCGTCACTCGGGTGATGTCCCGGCGACCGCCCACCAGCAAGACCGGGTCGCTCACGCGGCCGGCGTTGTCACCGGCATCGCAGAGTTCAATGGCGGAAATAACCCGCACCCGGCTCGGCGAGTTATGGGTACCTTTGAGCATGGCCTGGGCCAGCTCAACTTCCGCAGCCAGCGCCCGACGGTCGATCTCGTTGTCCGCCAGAATCAGAACCTCCGCGTAACCGGCCCCGAACGCCGCCATGATTTCCGCATGGCCAATCCGGTCGACATGCTCCAGCCCCATCGGGATGAGATCATCCGCAAGGCCATTATCGTAACGGGCGAGGTTGGCAATGGCTTCGGTACCCGCACCAAGAGTGTGGAACACCAGCCTTGGCGATTCGTTGGTATGCTCCCGATAAACCTTGGCCATGACTTCCACGGCCTTGGTAAGCGCCTCGAACGGGGTTTCGTTCATGGTCACCGCAGAGGTGGGACAGACGGCGGCGCAGGAGCCGCAGCCGGCGCAAATATCCGAATCAATCTGGATGTGGTCCCCGGCGGAAAAAATAGCCTCGGTCGGACAGACATCCAGGCAGCGGGTACAACCGGGCTTATTGGCTCGGGAGTGCGCGCACAGGGATTCTTCCAACCGGAAAAACACGGTTTTCTCGAATTCGCCAACCATGTCCCGGGCAGTCAGGGCAATGCGCTCCAACTCGCCACTCTTCTTCGGGTCGGCCCAGAAATAACCGTTGCGTTTTTCGTGGCTGGGAAACGCCGGAGCGCCGCCACGAAGGTCGATAAACACATCGCACTCGCTGCGGGCGGTGGGCTTTGCGGCCTCATAACCCAGTTCACCGCGTCCGGCCGGATGCAGGGGCTGCAGGTGGGCAAATTCCAGCTTGAAATTGCCAAGTGCACCGTAAGCTCCCGTCAACTGACCTTTGGCCACGTCGTAAGCGGCGGATGGCAGCTGAATCGGGCCCGCATCGTTCACGATGCAGGTCACACCCAGCTCGTCCTGCACCAGCTCCGCCATCCTTATCGCCTGTTCAGTCGGACCGACGATGCAGCACACACCGCTGGACTGGATGGTCTTTGCCGGCGCCACAGGCGCTGGCAACTGGGCGGCGGCAATCAGGGCTGCCTGTTTGGCGTGCAATCGCTCGGGCTTCGCGTCGGGCGCACTCCAGCCGGCGCGATCCCGGATATCGATGGTATGCAATGGTGCGGAGTGCTGGATCTCCGCGTAAACATCTTCTGCGAGGCGTTCGAACAAAGCCGCCTGCTGGCCGCAGGCAATAAGCACCTCGTTGTTGGCGCCCAAATGCTCGGCGGCAACACTCATTTCCTTGCCGCACAGTTGATCAACCGCCACCACCTGCTCAGCGGCCGCGGCTTTGCGCAAGGCCTCTGAATCGAAGGTCTGTGATTTATCGCAGCTGCATAATAGTAGGGTCTTGTATGCCGTCATCAGGAGTTTGACTCTTTCGTTGTTTTTATACGTATACGTATCCGTATCGCTTTTCGAGCATGCCACAGGCATTATCTTTGGGACAATTGGATAATCGTTTGTGCCCTGCTAGTTTTACGCTATAACAAAAAATGAGAAGCACCATGAGTAGTCGTACAGAACAGTGGAAACGCGAATTGAAGGTGGGCGCCGTCGTCCGCCGGTCTCCAGGCGTTACCCGTTGGGCAAAGGATATCTGGAAGCCCGTTGCTGTCATACCGGGGGCACCTGAAGCGTTCTGGAAAGAGATGGTTCGCGAAGGAGAGGTGGTTGATTACCACGCGGGTACCGTAACAATGGAACTGTTTCGGGCTGATGTGGAGGGCTATCTGGTCTCCCTTAACATGGCCGTTCCTTCTGTCTGGATCATTATGGACAAAGATGTAACGGGCCAGTCGCCATCCGGGTGGGTTGTCAGCACCGTAACAGCCAGCGCTCATGAAGCACTGGATTCCCTCGATAGTGGCGAAAGCATTGTCGAGGCGGTTCCGATTCCCGAATCCATGGCGGCCTGGATCAAAGAGTTCATCGACATGCACTACATCGAGGAGCCGTTCAAGAAACGCCGTCGCGACGAGGTCCGCGTCGATCGCGTTGAGGGCGCCAAGGGCGACCCGCGTATACGTCAGGAAAGCGACGTATTCCGTGCTCCTGCGAACATCAAAAAGCCGAGAATTCAGTAATGGCCGAGTCACGTCTTCAGCGCTGGGCGCGCAAAAAAGCCGAAGCCGGCAAGCAGGCAGAACAACCCCCCCCTCCGGTTATCGAGTCCAAACCGACCCCGGAGGAGCAGGAGCTTGCGATCAACGAAGCATTACCCGAACACGAGTTGCTCGAGAAATACGGCCTGCCCGATCCGGAAACCATCGAGCTCGGCACCGACATCACCGGATTCATGCGCAAGGAAATTCCGGAGTTCCTTCGCCGGAAGGCTCTGCGGGGGCTCTGGAAATCCAACCCGGTGCTTGCGGTTCTGGACGGACTTAATGATTACGACGAGGATTACACCCTGGCCTCGACGGCCGGCCAGACCGTGACATCGTTGTACAAAGTCGGCGAGGGCCTTGTCGACAAAGCCAAAAAAGCCGCTGACGTCGTGGAAGACCAGTCGAACGAGCCGGTGCGGATTTCCTCGGCTGAGCCTGATCCGGCAATCGCCGAGGATCCGGAGCCTGATGACACCCTTGAGCTTGATGACCGGGCAACGCCGGCGGAACTTCCCGAGCAACAATTTGCCGAAAATGAAACCAGCCAGTCGGAAGAGACGCCGGAACCACGATTCCGGCCCCGGATGCGTTTTGACTATTAGCCAAATACATTTCAGCTATTAGCGAATCAAAGTCGGGTTAGGCCACTATTCTTGGATGTGTACTAGAATAGTGTGACAGACCGCAAATAATAATTAGAAGGAACACGAATTGAGCAACACTGCGGAAATCCAGTGCCCCCGCTCGGTCTCCGAAGAGGATCGTGCGAGGGCCCAGATCTATCAACTGCTGGGCGTTCTGCTTGCAGACCCACCCTCCGGTGAATTGTTACAGGGGCTGGCGTCACTGCAGGGTGATGAAACGCCCCTGGGTTCGGCCTGCAAAAATTTGGCCGCCCTTGCCGAACGTACCAACCCCTACGATGCCGAGCGAGAGTTCAACAACCTGTTTGTTGGTCTCGGCCGTGGCGAGCTGCTTCCCTACGCCAGTTATTACCTCACCGGCTTTCTGAACGAGAAGCCCCTCGCGGAGCTGCGAACGGACCTCAGGTCCCGGGGCATCAAAGCCCGTAGCGACGTAAAAGAGCCCGAAGACCATATTGGCACCCTGTGTGAAATCATGGCGGGCATCATTACCGGCGAATTTCCCTGCGACAGCGGATTGCAATCGCAGAAAGCCTTCTTTGACGCCCATCTGGCGAAGTGGGCAGCACTGTTTTTTACCGATTTGGAAGAAGCGCAAAGCGCCGTCTTTTACGCGCCGGTTGGCTCGCTTGGGCGAGCCTTCATGGCCGTGGAAGCCGACGCCTTTGCGATTCAGTAACCGGGGTCGGAAGATCCCTTAACCCAGGGGGAGGTGTCCAATGGACAACCCGAAGCGTGAAAACAGCCGTCGCCGTTTCCTGAAAATGGCCGCTGCCGCAGCTCCGGCTGCTGTGGCAATGACGGTTGCACCGAACGCCGCAGCGGAGGTCGTCAGAACAGACGCGCCGAAAAGCCGCGGTTTACGGGATACCGAACATACACGTAAGTATTTCGAATCGGCTCGCTTTTGAGGAAGCGTGATTCATTCAAGGTTGCGTGATGCTCTTGGATGATCACACCTCCAAAAAAACGAGAATAAAAATGAGAGAGGTATGAGACATGTTAAGGAAGAAGACCAACGGGGTAGCGAAAGGCCCCCGTGCAGGCTCTTTGCTTTCGTCTCTCGCTGCCAAGACGCTGGATCGTCGTCAGTTCCTGACAACCTCCGGTGTCGCAGTGGGTGGTTTGGCGGCACTGTCGCTGACATCGGGGAGGGTTGAAGCTGCAACGCCCTCGACCGAGGGTGGCGAAGTCGTCGTCAAGAAATCGGTATGTACGCACTGCTCGGTCGGCTGCACCGTCGAAGCCGAAGTTCAGAATGGCGTATGGACCGGTCAGGAACCTGGCTGGGACAGCCCCTTCAATTTGGGCGCTCACTGTGCCAAAGGCGCTTCGGTCCGTGAACACGCCCATGGCGAACGTCGCCTCAAGTCCCCCATGAAAATGGTCAACGGCCAGTGGCAGAAGATTTCCTGGGATACGGCCATTAACGAAATCGGCGACAAGATGCTGCAAATCCGCGAGGAAAGCGGCCCCGATTCCGTCTACTGGCTGGGCAGCGCCAAGTTCAACAACGAACAGGCGTATCTGTTCCGCAAGTTTGCTGCCTACTGGGGTACCAACAACGTCGACCACCAGGCCCGGATCTGTCACTCGACGACCGTTGCCGGCGTAGCCAACACCTGGGGCTACGGCGCAATGACCAACTCCTACAACGACATCCACAATTCCAAGGCGATCTTCATTATCGGGGGCAACCCTGCCGAAGCGCACCCGGTGTCGTTGTTACACGTGCTGAAGGCCAAGGAAGAAAACAACGCGCCGCTGATCGTCTGCGACCCGCGTTTCACCCGCACCGCAGCCCACGCCGACGAATACGTGCGTTTCCGCCCGGGTTCTGACGTGGCACTGGTGTGGGGCATTCTCTGGCACATCTTCGAAAACGGCTGGGAAGACAAAGAGTTCATCCGCACCCGCGTTTACGGCATGGAAGATATCCGTGAAGAAGTAAAACGCTGGAATCCGGAAGAGGTCGAGCGCGTTACCGGTGCACCGGGTGCACAGCTCGAGCGGGTAGCCCGCACTCTGGCCAACAACCGTCCGGGCACGGTGATCTGGTGTATGGGGGGTACCCAGCACACCAACGGTAACAACAATACCCGCGCCTACTGCGTACTGCAGCTGGCTCTTGGCAACATGGGCGTCGCCGGCGGTGGCACCAACATCTTCCGCGGCCACGACAACGTACAGGGCGCTACAGACCTGGGCGTGCTGGCTGATACCCTGCCCGGGTACTATGGCCTGGCTGCTGGCTCATGGGCACACTGGGCACGGGTCTGGGAGGAAGACCTGGATTGGCTGAAAGGCCGGTTTGCCACCATGGACAAGAACGGCAAATCCAAAGCCATGATGAACGAGAAGGGCATTCCTGTTTCCCGCTGGATCGACGGTGTGCTGGAAGCCAAGGAAAACCTGGAGCAGCCGGACAACACCCGGGCCATGGTGCTGTGGGGCCACGCGCCCAACTCCCAGACCCGGATGACGGAAATGAAGGAAGCGATGGAAAAGCTCGACCTGCTGGTCGTCGTCGATCCCTTCCCCACCGTCTCTGCGGTGCTGCATGATCGCAAAGAAGGCGCTTACCTGCTGCCCACCACGACCCAGTTCGAGACTTACGGCTCGGTGACCGCGTCCAACCGCTCACTCCAGTGGCGGGAAAAGGTGGTTGAGCCGCTGTTCGACTCCAAGGTCGATCACGAAATCATGAAGCTGTTTGCGGACAAGTTCGGTTTCACCGATCGCATGTTCCGCAACATTGCCATCAATGGCGATGAGCCGTCGATTGAGGACATTACCCTCGAATTCAACCGCGGCATGTGGACCATCGGCTATACCGGCCAGTCCCCGGATCGTCTCAAGAAGCACATGAAGTACCAGCACCATTTCGACAAGACCACCCTGCGTGCGGTTGGTGGACCTTGCGATGGTGACTTCTACGGTCTGCCATGGCCGTGCTGGGGTACCGCAGAGATGAACCACCCGGGCACCGCCAACCTGTATGATATGTCACTGCCGGTTTCTGAAGGCGGCCTGACGTTCCGTGCGCGGTTTGGTGTTGAGCACAACGGCCAGAACATTCTGGCAGACGGTGTTTACTCCAAGAACTCCGAGATCAAGGACGGCTACCCGGAATTCACCATGCAGATGCTGATGGACCTGGGTTGGGACGGCGATCTGACCTCCGAGGAACGTGCCGCCATCGACGCGGTTGCAGGCCCGGAAACCAACTGGAAAACCGATCTGTCCGGTGGTATCCAGCGCGTGGCAATCAAGCACGAGTGCGCACCCTTTGGTAACGCCAAGGCCCGCGCCATCGTCTGGAACTTCCCGGATCCGGTACCGCTGCATCGTGAACCGCTGTACACCAACCGCCGGGATCTGGTCGAGGACTACCCGACCTACGAAGACAAGACCTTCTGGCGGGTGCCGACCCTCTATGAGTCCATCCAGCAGAAGGACTTCAGCAAGGAGTTCCCGATCATCCTCACCTCCGGCCGTCTGGTCGAATACGAGGGGGGTGGTGATGAAACCCGTTCGAACCCCTGGCTGGCAGAACTCCAGCAGGAGATGTTCATTGAGGTGAACCCCCGCGATGCCAACAACCTGAATATCCGTGACGGTCACGACGTCTGGGTTCATGGTCCTGAGGGCGCGAAGATCAAGGTCAAGGCCATGGTGACGGAGCGTGTGGGTGAAGGCGTTGCCTTTATGCCCTTCCACTTCGGCGGGCACTACCAGGGCAAGGACCTGCGGGACAAGTATCCCAAGGGCTCCGACCCCTACGTTCTGGGCGAATCCACTAACACGGTTCAAACATACGGGTATGACTCGGTCACGCAGATGCAAGAGACCAAAGCCACCCTGTGTTCGATCATGCCGGCATAACAAGAGGTGTAGACCATGGCACTTGAAGGACAAGCAAGAGCAAAATTCCTTTGCGACGCCGAGCGCTGCATCGAATGTAATGCCTGCGTAACGGCCTGTAAGAATGAGCATGAAGTCCCCTGGGGCATCAACCGTCGCCGCGTGGTAACCATCGAAGATGGTAAGCCGGGCGAGCGCTCGATCTCGGTAGCTTGCATGCACTGTTCAGACGCGCCTTGCATGGCCGTCTGTCCGGTGGACTGCTTCTACCAGACCGAAGACGGTGTGGTGCTGCATTCCAAGGATCTGTGTATCGGTTGTGGCTATTGCTTCTACGCATGCCCCTTCGGCGCGCCCCAGTTCCCGCAAGCGGGTAACTTTGGCAGCCGGGGCAAGATGGACAAGTGCACGTTCTGTGCAGGTGGTCCGGAAGAAGACAACTCAACAGCCGAGTTCTCCAAGTACGGCCGCAACCGTATTGCGGAGGGCAAACTGCCGATCTGTGCGGAAATGTGCTCGACTAAAGCCCTGTTGGCCGGTGACGGCAACGAGGTGGCGGACATCTATCGTCAGCGTGTGGTGAACCGTGGTTTCGGTTCCGGCGCCTGGGGATGGGGCACAGCCTACGAGAAGAAGGGTGCATAAACTGGCCTGAGTATTCCGGGGTCCATTGGACCCCGGAATTCATTGAGGCAACGAAGTCTTCTTGTTCATTCCGTTGGAGTGCTCTAATGAACAAAAACCTATTTGGTGCCGCCGCCCTCGTGCTGGCGACACTGCTGTTCAATCCTGCCTGGGCGCAAGAGGCCCCGACGGCTGATCGAACAGCGACCGGGGGAGCCCAGACCCTCGAAGATATCATGCGCCGTCAGGAACAGTTGAAGATCGACGAGTCCTTTCGGTCCGAGAACCTGGGTAATCCTGCCAATGCGGCGCCGATCACCGATCAGCTTGGGACCCGGGGCGGGATCTCTGATGCCGATGCCTGGCGTTCCATCCGCTACAACAAGATTGACCCCACCGTTCAGTCCCCCGGTCCCGCCAATACCGTCATGATCCAGGGTGAAGGCATTGCCTGGTACAAGTTGCGGGAAGGTCCGGTCATCACCTACGGTGGCAGCGCCCTGTTGGGCATCATCGTATTGCTCGTGATTTTCTATTTCGTTCGCGGCAGGATCATGATCGATGGCGGCCCTGCAGGCACGACCATTGAACGATTCAAGCCCATAGAACGCTTTGGTCACTGGTTGCTCGCCGGCTCATTTATCGCCCTGGGTATCACCGGGCTGATTACCTTGATGGGGCGCAGCTTCCTGATTCCCGTGCTTGGGCCCGACGCCTTTGCAACTCTGGCGGCCGGCTCCAAGTGGCTTCACAACAACATAGCCTGGGCCTTTATGCTGGGGCTTGTGATGACGTTTGTCATGTGGGTAGTGCATAACATCCCCAACAAGCTGGACTGGCAATGGATCAAGGCAGGGGGAGGTATCTTTACCAAGGGCCACCCCTCCGCGAAGAAATTCAACGCGGGCCAGAAGATTATTTTCTGGACGGTCATGGTATTGGGCGTCTCTGTCTCCCTGTCCGGCCTGTCGCTGCTGTTCCCGTTCCAGATGCCGATGTTTGCCGACACTTTTGGTGTCATCAACAGCGTCCTGGGCACCAGTCTCCCGACTGACCTGGCACCGCACGAAGAGATGCAATATGCCAACATCTGGCACTCGATTGTGGCGTTCGTGATGATGGTGGCCATCATCGCCCACATCTATATCGGCTCGGTCGGTATGGAAGGTGCGTTCGATGCCATGGGTAACGGTCAGGTTGATCTGGAGTGGGCCCGCCAGCACCACGATCTCTGGGTGGCCGAGGTCGAGGCCAAAGAAGGCAAAGGAGGATCTTCATGAAAGTCATGATTTCCGCATTTGTCGCAGCATTGGTCATTGCTTCTCTCTCCCCGATCGTTCTGAACCAGTTCGGCTGGTCTTCAGCCGAGCAGGGCAGCAGTGAGAGCGTTCGCCTTGACTGATCAGTCCGAGGTATACCAGATCGATGCAATCGGTCTGGTATGCCCTCTCCCGATCCTACGCTTCAAGAAACGCACCCAGGGTTTGCCCAGCGGCACGCAGGTCGAGTTTCTGGCGGATGATCCCAGCGGCCGCAAGGACATGCAGGCGCTTTGCGAGATTACCGGTCACCGGATTGAATGGATTCGTGAGGAGGACGCAGGTGTCCTCCGTTATCGCATCCGTTTGGCATAGCCGGGTGCGACCTAATGTCCCAACCCGAGACCTGACTCCCATACTCCTCTAGAATCACCGGTCAGATCGGGGGTATACCTCTACCCCAACCACTGCAGCCCAACCAAGCAACGCACCGCCAGTACCTGGGGGCGCGTTGATTCGTGATCCGTCGGAGAAAAATAACCCATGGCTGAACAAACAGTTCTCAGGCCAAGTCACAGGATGCTACTCGTTATCGCCACGCTGCTGGCGCTGGTGGTCAGTCTTTGGTCCACCCAAAGCTCGTCCGCACGAATCCAACCACTTTCCGAGGGGCAGATGACTCAAGCTCCGGATCCTCTGGAAGACTCACTTGCCACCATCACACCCGGCGCAGGCGCTGAAATACAGCCCGGCCCCGGCACCGGACTCACAGCTGTGCATCATCGGGTTGAGCCGGGGGATACCCTGAGCACCATCTTCAGTTCCCTTGGGGTACCCATGGCCGATCTCCGCAAGATCATGGAAGCCGATGCCGAGTACCTGGCCTTGGCGACGCTTCAGCCCGGGACCGAATTCCGGCTGACCTTCGATGAAGCCAATCAGCTGACCGAACTGGCCCTCGAAATCGATGCGGCCCGAACCATTTTCTTTACCAAAACCGACGATGCCACTTTTGAATACCGGCAAACCGAGGCCGAAACCCAGTGGGTATCCGAAGTGCTGAGGGGCACCATTGAGGGAAGCTTCTATGCCTCAGCCATCCGTGCGGGCCTGACTGAAAACCAGATCGCCTCTGTGAGTCAGCTCCTCAAGCACCAGGTGGATTTTCGTCGCGACCTGCGAGCCGGCGACCGGTTTTCGGTGATCATTGGCCAGGAGCTGGCCGGCGATGAGAGTACCGGAAAAAGCAGGCTGGAGGCCGCGTCCTTACAACTTCGTTCTGATACCTACACTGCGTTCCGGTTTGAAGACGGCAACTACTACGACGAGAACGGCAAAAGCGTATTGCCGGCATTTCGGCGCTGGCCCACGACCACGCCTTATCGCGTGAGCTCCCACTTCAGCCGCAACCGAATCCATCCGGTCACCGGACGGAAAGCGCCCCATAACGGCGTTGACCTGGCAACACCGAGAGGAACGCCGATCCTCAGCACGGGCGACGGCATCGTGCAACGCATCGGCAACCACCCCTACGCGGGCAAGTACATCGACATCGATCACGGCAATGCCTACAAAACCCGCTATCTGCACCTGGACAGGATTCTGGTCAGGAAAGGGGAAAAGGTGCAGCGCGGCCATAAAATCGCGCTTTCAGGCAACACCGGCCGAAGCACCGGCCCCCATCTGCACTTCGAATTGCACATCAATGGCCGGCCTACCGATCCGCTGAAGGCTGAAATACCAACGGCGGCAGATGTGCCCCAGGCATTGGCCGGGCGGTTTGAGGAAGAGACGGCGTTCAAGCTTGAGGTGATGAGGAATGCGGGCAGCAGGTCGAACCTGATGCTGGCCGACAAATCCTGACTGACCGGAAAGATAAGAAAAGCGCCCCGCTCGGCTCCGGGGCGCTTTTCAGAGTCAGATATGTACGGGAGCCCGCCTTACAGATACGGCGGCTTCCCAGCCTCCGCCCGCTCGGCCTGCCACTGCTCCAGTGTCTGCGCGGCTTTTCCTCCCTCGAGAGAACCAACCACCTCGAAGAAGTCACTGCGCAGTTCATCGTCCAGCACCTCACCACGGGGTTTGCTGCGCACCACGTAAACCGTCTGCAGGTTCTGGTGATCGAACGCCCGCCATTGCTGACGGTCCTTCAGCAGAGTGTACTCGTGTCCTTCCAGGGCCTTGATCAGCGCCTGGGTGTCGGTGGTGCCGGCACGTTCAACAGCATCCTTGTACTGGTAGATGATGCCATAAGCCGTCGCCGCCGTGGAGGTGGGCCGCACGCCATATTCTTTGGTGAAGGCCTCAACGAACTCCTGGCCACGGGGGAAATCCAGCTGGTAAGGAATCATCCACTCCCAGGGCGTGGTGGAAATCACCCCTTCCAGGATGGTGGCACCGACAGCCTGGGCGATGCCCAGTGTGATGTTGGGCAGTACAATCTGGACCTTGTCTTTCAGGCCCATTTCGTAGGCTACCTGCAGTGCCCGCACCAGGTCATCGCCGTACAGAACCAGCACCAGCACGTCCGCGTCACTGGCTTCAGCTTTTTCCAGGGCCTTTCTGAAATCCCGGATCAGCGCCCTCGGAAAGGGTGTCAGGGCATGCGGGTGTTTCTCGGTGTCGGTGGTGTTTGTGAACGCCCGGAGTGACGCTTCCGAGGAATGGCCCCAGGTGTAATCGGCGGTCACGTAGAAGTAATTGGCATCGCCAAAGTTTTCGGTCAGGTAGTGGCCGAGCGCGTTCGCGGTCATCCAGGCGTTGGGATACTCACGAAACATGTGATCGTGGCCTTCGCTGCCGGTGGTGGCATTGGCCGAGGTGGTGGTTCCGAAATACAGCCGGCCCAGTTTCTTCGCCACTTTGCCCGAGGCGATGGTCACGGGGCTGGAGGCGCCGCCGAAGACCATGTCCACGTTTTCCTGGCGGATCAGCTCTTCTGTGTTGGCGGCACCCCGCTCAACAGACCCGGCGGTATTTCGGATGACCAGCTCCACATCCCGACCGAGGATGCCACCAGCCTTGTTGATCTCGTCCACCGCCAGGAAGGCTGCGAGTCGTTGCTGCAAGCCAAGGTTCTTATAACGCCCGGACTCCGGATAATTGAAACCCAGCCGTATCGTTTCCGCCATCAGCGGGAAACTGGTGATACACAGGATCAAGCCGGCAAGCAGGATTGCTCTCCTTTTCATTGATACAGTCCTCTGATTTGTCTTGTATTTTTTGGTGTCGGAACTATACCCGCATTTGAAAAACTGAACGGTCGTTCAATGTAAAAAGAGCGGTATTTTTCGTTACGGACTGTATCCCCACGCTCCATATTCACCCTGGCGCTTCTATTTGACTCCCCAACTTCCCCGCACTCGTGTACCATCCACCACTGTATAAACATACAGACCCCAAAAGACTGCGAGGAAACCTCATGGCAGTACAAGCACTCTACTACTCGGATAAGGATGGCCTGGAAATGGCGCTGAAGAATCCCGACACGATGCTTTTTCAATCCAAAGCCGAGGCGGATGCCCGCGACAAGATCCTGGAACTGGCCGAGAACATCCAGATGTTCCTGGAGCGCAAGGTCGAGGGGCTGGGCGAGCAACTGGCCGAGCAATGCGCCATGGCCATCGCCGAAGAGAAGGACCTGTTCCAGAAGGCCCTCAAGAAGCCGCAGTTGCTGAATGCCGAAGCCGCCGGAGAAACCGGCGAGTAAGCTCCCACCGCATATCATGCGGCGTTACCGGTCGGCCATTTACACGACCGTAACGCCGTTATCCTCCCTCCCCACCCGGTATTCTGGCTACACTATCGGAAACTCGTGCGGGATCTCCTTTCATCCATGACTATTCGCGTTCTTCTCCTGTTGCTTTGCTCCCTGGCCTTCTGGACCAGTGGGGTTGCCGCCCAACAGATGACTGCCGCCCTGGACGACCTGCTTCCCCCAGTACAGACCCAGACCGAGCAGCAGCCCCCCGTGCAAGAGGAGGAAAGCGAGAACGGCGAAGATAAGGCCGGGGACGAGAAGGCGCCTGAAGAAGAGGAGAAGGAGCCCGAACCCTCTCCCACTCCGGTAAAACCGGAAATCGAAGCGCTCGAGGAGCCGCTGGAAAGCCAGCTGCCGGCGCCGGAGACCGAAGACATCCGCCAGCAGATCCAGAAGCTGGAGGAAGCCCTCAATACCCGCCAGCAGGCACTGGGTACCAGCCAGGAACGGCTGGAGTTTGCCGGGTCTTTGCTTAATCGGCTGGACAATGAATACGAGAGCTTCCAGCTACGGCTGGAACGAGCCGGGCTGAACCTCACCGATGATTACGCCAACCTGCTGCGCCAGCGACTGGAACGCCTGCGCAGCCAGACCATTGCTGCCGGCCTTACCCAGGGTATTACCGCCCAGCTCTCCGCGGCTCGAGAAGAACAACTGCGTCTTGAGGAATTCGAGGCGGTGATCAATCCCACCGACGACATCCGGGGCCAGCTGGAAGTCCGGCGTTCGCAGCTGCTCCGCCAGTTGCACGGCGTGGTCACCGAGCACATCGAAGTGCTGAACGATTATTACAACACCGTCGCCGAACTGCAGGACCGGCTGGAAGCGTACAAGGAGCTGCTCCAGCAGCGCCTGTTCTGGCTACCAAGTACCGAAACCATGGGTCTGGATACCTTCGGTAAGCTGTTCGAAGGTGTCCGGTGGCTGGTTTCGGGTCTGGAATGGACCTCGTTGCAGGAGGGCATCAAAGACTCTCTTGACGAGCACTGGCCAGAAATCACCCTGCTGCTGGCCCTGCTGATCTTCCTGTCTGTCCGGCGGAAGGCATTCCGCCAGGCCCTGACCGACTCCGGGGCGGATGTGGGTGACGTCGGCAAGGACCACTGGAACCTGACCCTCTACGCCAGCCTGCTCAGCCTGTTGCGGGCCCTGCCCGCGGTGATCGCTCTGGGCATCGCCTCCCTGCTGCTGGATGAAGGCAACGAATTCCTGCATGCCTTGTCCCGGGGCTTTTCCAACGCCGCGTTCACGATGCTGCTGTTGCGGAGCGTGTATACCGTTGCCTATCCCGGTGGTCTGGGGGAACGTCACTTCCAGTGGAACCCCAACACGCTTCAGGCCCTTCGCAGAGAGATTCCACTGCTGCTCTGGGTCCTGACGCCCATCGTCATCATCATGCCCGCCATGGCACTGCCTGAGGGATCGGCCTACAGCGACAGCCTCGGACGGGTTCTCTTTGCCATCGCGTCACTGGCTCTGGCCTGGTTTGCCCACCAGTTCATGTCCGCTGTGCGCCAGGATCAGCGGGGACGTCGCGCACTTAGAATCCTGCATGTCGTGGCTGTTGCGGTACCCCCCATGCTGGCAGTGCTCTCGGTTTGGGGTTACCACTACAGTGCGGTACGCCTTGAAGGCCTGATGTTCATCAGCATCTGCTGGCTCGCCTTCGTCATCCTGCTGCATTATCTCGGCTTGCGGGGGCTGACCGTCCGGGAACGGCGTATGGCTCTGGTAAGACGCCTCGAAGAGCGCGAGGCCGAACGCAAGCTGGCTGAAGCCCGTGAAGCGGCAGAATCCACCGGTGAAGCCATGCCGGCAAGCTTCGAATCGCCCCGGCAGGATATGAATGCCATCAGTCAGCAGAGCGAAACCCTGCTTCGCACCCTGTCCCTGGTGGTCGCCGGCATCGGCCTCTGGATGCTGTGGGACGACGTATTCCCGGCCCTGGGCATCTTCGACGCCATCACCCTCTGGAGCATCGATGCCGGGGTCGAAGGGGAAGATCCCGTGCCCATCAACCTCGGTGACCTGATGCTCGCGCTTGCGGTCGGCGCAGGTACCGTACTGGCGGCACGCAACCTGCCGGGCACCCTGGAAGTCATGTTCCTGAGCCGGCTGCGGCTGGAGCCTGGGGTCGGTTACGCCATCACCACCATGGCCACCTACATCATCGTCTTTATCGGCATCATCGCCGCGCTCGGGGTGCTGGGCTTGCAGTGGTCGAAACTGCAGTGGCTGGTGGCGGCCCTCGGTGTGGGGCTGGGCTTTGGTCTGCAGGAGATCGTGGCAAACTTCGTCTCGGGCCTGATCCTGCTGTTCGAGCGGCCGATCCGGGTCGGGGATACTGTCACCATTGGCGGCATCACCGGCACCGTCTCCCGGATCCGCATCCGGGCGACTACCCTGGTGGACTGGGATCGCAAGGAACAGATCATTCCCAACAAGACCTTTGTCACCCAGGACCTGACCAACTGGACCCTGACCGACGCCATTACCCGGGTCATCGTCCGGGTTGCCGTCGCCTATGGCTCCGACGTGGACAAGGTTCAGGAACTGCTGTTCCGGATAGCCACCGACAACGAACGGGTGGTAGACGATCCGGCGCCGGCGGTGTTCTGCGTTGGCCTCGGCGACAGCAGCGTGGACTTCGAGATCCGGGTGTTCGTGCGCGACATCAACGACATCATGCTGCTGTCTCACGAGCTGCACGCAACCATCACCCGGTCGCTGCGGGAGGCAGGGATCGAGATCCCCTTCCCGCAGCGGGATATTCACATCCGCACCGCTACGGGCTCATTCCCGGGCAGGGCTGAGGATTCGCCCAAGGAGCAGGCGAATGATCCGGAATAAGGCTCGGGGGAACGGCATTTACCGGATCTTTACACCGGTTGACGGCATTCCGTTACCCGCTCTGAGAAGATAGCGGGTAACAACAATATCGCCGGGGGTCGGGATGAACAGAACCGCAGCAGTACTCACAGGCCTTGCCGTTGTCTTGCTCTCAGGCTGCAAGGTGACGGTGTCCGAAGGTTATGATGACGACTGGGACCGGGATTCCTATACCCCCGGTTTCTTCCTCTACGTGGGTGACACCGGAGATGACTTCCCGGACGATTCCTGGAGCCTGGACGCGGCAGCGGAAGTCTGTGTCGACGATAACCTGTATTTTGAAACCGAGAGCGGCCGGGTCCGGGTCTACGGTTCATCCGCCTACAGCGAAACCGACTTCCGGGCGGCGGCAACCGAACTGGAGCGGCGCATTGATGGAGTGCTGAGCCGGTTCCAGCTGCGCTGGCCGGAGTTTGTCGACGATCGGAGCACCGCGGTTCGCTACCCGGACCGGCTGATTGGTTGCCTGAGCCCGACCGTTTCCCGAACCGAGTTTGCGTCCGCATCGGTTGCGGCCGTCAGCATCATGCCCTATGCCAGCCAGTGGCCCTACGACACCGACCGGATCATCACCCATGAACTGGCCCACTACGTCCAGGAAAACCTGAGCCGTTATCAGGCGCGGGATTCGCTCCTGCCCCTGTGGTTTGCCGAAGGCCAGGCGGCGGTGGTGGCCGGCGAGCCCATTGCGCCGGTCTACCAGCACTATGATTACGATCCGCTGCTGGATGTCACGGTCTACGACGCCACCACCGCCGACTACCGCTTCGAACACTACGCCCTCGCCTACGACTACCTGGAAGAAGCCAACGGCCAACTGGCCCTGACGGTACTTCTGGATCTTGTCCAGTTCGCGGATTGGGAGGGCCTGGACGGCACGGTCTATTCCGGCGAATCCGAAGCCTTTGTCGAAGCCTTCAACGCCGCCGGGCTGGTGGACCACCGGAACCGTTACCTGAGCCTGGAGCGCTTCAAGACGGAATACCACCAGCTGCTGAATGACAGTTACTGAGAGTCGCCTCAGGCGTACAGCGACTCGATCACATCAATGTATTTTTCGTAGATGTTGCTGCGGCGCACCTTCATGGTCGCCGTCACTTCATCGTCGTCGTGGTCGAGTTCCTTGGTCAGCAGGTGGAAGCGTTTGATCTGCGCCACCTGGGGCAGCTGGTCATTACCCTTCTCGATTTCGGCGCGGATCAGGTCATTGACCTGTTCGTGCTCGGCCAGGCTGCGGAAGGTGGTGTAGGGAATCCGCTCCTGCTCCGCCCACTTGGCCACGGTTTCGAAATCGATCTGGATCAGGGCCGAGACGTACTTGCGCGCCTCCCCGACCACGATGCACTCCTTGATGTAGGGGCTGGCCTTGATGGTGTTCTCGATCTCGGTGGGCGACAGGTTCTTGCCGCCGGCGGTGATCATGATGTCTTTGAGACGGTCGACGATCCTGATTTGGCCGTCACGCCATTCACCCACATCGCCGGTATGGAGCCAGCCGTCCTTAAGTGTTGACGCAGTGGCCTCATCATTCTTGTAATAGCCCTTGAACATGCTGCCGCCACGCATGAGGATTTCGTCCTGCTCCCCGAGCTTGACCTCGACCCCCCTGATCGCCACGCCCACGGTACCGAGCCGGATGTCGTCCAGGGGCTGGGCGGTGGCAACGCCGGTACTTTCCGTCTGACCATAGACCTCCACCAGGGGAATGCCAATGGTCCGGAAGAACGACAGGATACCGGTGGAAATAGGTGCCGCGCCGGTCAGGGCAATGTGACAGCGGCGCAGGCCGATGTAGTTTTGCAGGGCCCGGAAGATCAGCCAGTAGCTGACCCCGTAAACCAGTTTTTCCTTCAGGGTCCATTGCCCACGGTTTTTGGTGGCCATCGGCTCACAGGCCCGCATCGCCCAATTGAAAAGGGCCTGGCGCAGGCGCCCCGTCTCCTGGATCTTGATGTAGATGGCGGAATGCAGCTTTTCCCAGATCCTGGGCACACCCAGGAAAAAAGTCGGAGCGATTTCCCGGAGATCCTCCTGCACGGTCCGCAGGCTTTCCCCGAAACTCACGGTGCTGCCCACATACATCGGCGCAATGTTGGTCAGTGCCTGCTCGGCCACGTGGCAAAGCGGCAGGTAGGACAGGCTGGAGGCATGCCGGTCGACACCCAGCAGTTCAATCAGCCCCGGCGCCGCCGCATGCAGGTTGCCCCAGCTGATCATGGCGCCCTTGGGCCGCCCGGTGGAGCCGGAGGTGTAGATCATCAGCGCAGTATCGTCCATGGCCTGGCTGGCGAGCATCTGGTCAATCAGGTCCGGGTGTTGCGCTTCATACTCGCGGCCCATGGTTTCCACGGCTTCGAAGGCCGTGGGCGGCGCCGGATAGTTGCGCAGGCCCTTCATATCGATGGTGACGCAGTGCTGCAGGTGCGGGAGTTGCGGCCAGGCCTCGATCACCTTGTCGGTCTGTTCCTGATCCTCGCACACCACGATTTCGGCATCGCTGTGTTCCAGTACGTAGGCCACTTCATTCCAGGGACTGGTGGGGTAGACACCGACGCAGATCCCCTTCACAAGGCCGATACCCATCTGGGCAATCACCCACTCCACCCGGTTTTCCGAGATGATCGCCACATGGCCACCCTCGCCGAGGCCAAGTGCACGCAGCCCCAATCCGAAGTGACACGCGCGCTGATAATAGTGCTGCCAGGTGTAGGCCTGCCAGATCCCGAAATCCTTCTGGCGCAGGGCCAGATGATCGGCCCGGTCCCGGGCATGGGCCCGCAACATCTGTGGGAGAGTGAGTTCAGGCACTGCCGGTGTTGTCATGAGAGCCACCGCTTACGACGTTTGTAATGCTTGATATCCCGGTAACTGCGGGTTTCACCTTCGGCGCCACCTACTCCGAGGTAGAACTCCTGGACATCCTCGTTGGCGGTGAGTTTTTCCGTGGGCCCGTCAATCACGATCTTGCCGTTCTCCATGATGTAACCATAGGAGGCGATCGCCAGTGATACTGCCGCGTTCTGTTCCACCAGCAGAATGGCGGTGCCCTGCTCCCGGTTGATCCGGGCGACGATGGTGAAGATCTCCTCCACCAGCAGCGGCGCCAGCCCCAGTGAGGGTTCGTCGAGCATGATCAGGTCCGGCTGCGCAATCAGCGCCCGACCCAGGGCCAGCATCTGCTGCTCACCCCCGGACAGATAGCCCGCCAGCTGCTTGCGCCGTTCCTTGAGTCGCGGGAAATAGTTGTAGACCAGCTCGTAGCTGTCATTCAGTGACGGCTTGCGACCGGTCAGCGCATAGGTGGCGGCGATCAGGTTCTCCTCGACGGTCAGGTCCTCGAACACCCGGCGCCCCTCCATGACGTGAAACAGGCCGTTGCGCACCAGTTTCTCCGGCGGTATGCCCTTCACATCCTGGCCCCGGAACCGCACCTCGCCGGCGGTGACTTCACCGTCTTCCAGGGTCAGCAGACCGGAAACACTTTTCAGAGTGGTGGATTTGCCGGCGCCATTGGAGCCGAGGAGCGCCACAATGGCGCCCTCCGGTACCCGCAGTGACAGGCCCCGGAGGACCTGCACCGCCTTGTTGTAAACCACCTCGATGTTATCGATTTCCAGTAAGGCTTCCATACAGCCCCTCAGTCGAGGTGGATCCAGTCCGACACCGGCTCGTAACGGCCCGCCTCGGCATTGACCCGCCAGATGCGGCCAACCGGGAACGACATGTCTTTCACGGTGACCGGAATGCCGATGATGCCACCGGTGTCCCAGTCCTTGATGGAAGCCAGCGCCTCGGCCATGTTGTCCGCGTTCAGCTCCTTACCGGCATCGAGGGTGCGCTTGATCACTTCGGTCCAGACCATGGCATTGAACCAGCCCTGGATGTAGCCGGTCGGACGGTAGCCAGCGTCAGGATCGCTCTTTTCTGCCTGCGCCCTCAGGGCATCCAGCATCGGGCCGCTTTCCTCGCTGTCGTAATAGTTGTATGGCATGACGCCCATATAGCCATCGGCATCCGCGCCCATCTTGTCGATGATCAGCTTGTCCGAGGACCAGAAGGTGCCCATGAACTTGGTGTCCAGACCCATCTGGCGCATCTGCACCATGAACTCGTTGATCGGCGACAGCACGTAGCCGTGGAACACCACGTAATCCGGACGAACCCGGCGCAACTTCAGGACCTCGGCGGAAACATCCACACTGCCGGGTTTGGTGACGATCTCCTCGACCACCTCGATGCCCAACTCCGCAGCCCGGGCCTTGCCGTTCTCGATGGGATCCTTGCCGAACTCGGTATCGCTGTACACGAAGGCCACGGTCGGCATATCGCCGCCCTCACCCTCCGAGGCGATGTACTCCAGGATGATGCCGAACATCTGGCTATAGTTGGGCCCGGGGATGAACTGGTATGGGTACTGCTCGTTGTCGGTCAGCGCCGTAGCAAACGAGGCGCCACTCATCAGCGTGGTTCCCATGCTGTTGAGCTCCGAGGCGATGGCCTTCATGAAGCCGGTGCTGTCACCGTAATAGGTGGCCGGCGAACTGCTGCCGGAAATCTTCTTGAAGGCCGCCACCGAACGGTCCACCTCGTAGGCGGTGTCTTCCATCACGTATTCCACCGGATGGCCGTTGATGCCGCCCTGGCTGTTGATCCAGTCCGTGTAGTCGGTGAGCCCGGCATGAAGGTGAATGCCGGCAAAGGCAAAGACACCGGAAAGCGGGATGGAACCACCGAACACGATGGGCTCCTTATCCTGGGCCATGGCAGGGGCGGCTACGGTCAACGCAGCAACCAGGCCACCAAGCCCGGCGAGCTTGCGTCCTTTTTTGAGGATGTTTCTGAACATGTTTCTTCTCCTTGCTGCTTCTTGTTGTTGCTGTTGCACGGTCTCTCGAAGAAAGACTCGTTGAAACACGATTAATTCCGGAATGGCCACAGCCGGAAAAACCGGCGGATGCGATGCCAGATCTCCGCCAGGCCATGGGGTTCGAAGATCAGGAAGCCCACGATCAGGGCACCGAAGATGATTTCCAGCATCGGCGACATGAACACGGGGGCGTTGGGATAGAACGGCGTCAGCGCGGCGGTCAGCAGTTTCAGGGCTTCCGGCACCAGGGTCATGAAGGCGGCACCGAGAATGCCCCCCAGCAGGTTCCCCATGCCGCCGACGATCACCGCCGCCAGGTAGAAGATCGACATGGAAAGCGGGAAGCTCTCCGGGGTCACGACCCGATAGAAGTAGGCGAACAGGCCGCCGGCAACACCGGCATAAAAGGAACTGAGCGCAAAGGACATCAGCTTGTAGCGCAGCAGGTTGATGCCCAGGATCTCGGCAGAAATATCCCGGTCCCGGATGGCGATGAAGGCCCGGCCAACCCGGGTCCGCAACACGTTGCGGGCGGCGAACACCATCAGCACCGCCAGCGGCACGATGATGAAATACATCCGGAAGTCGCTCTGGAAGGTCAGACCGAACAGATGCGCCGGCTCCAGGCTCAGCCCACCCATACCGCCGGTGACCGATTCCCACTCGGCAAAGATGAAATGCAGGAACACGCTGGCCGCCAGGGTGGCAATGGCCAGGTACAGCCCTTTGACACGTAGCGAGGGCAGCCCCACCAGAATACCGACGGCGGCGGCCACCAGTCCTGCCAGCAGCAGCGTCACCGGAAACGGCAGGCCGGTGTTGAGGGAGAGCCAGGCCACGGTGTAGGCGCCCACCCCCATGAAGCCCGCCTGGCCCAGGGAAATCAGTCCGGTAAAACCGGTCAGGATATTAAGGCCGGTGGTGCTGATCACGGCAATGCCCACGAGGCAGCCCAGGTACAGCAGATAGGAATCGGCCATGAACGGGAACAACAACAGAATCAGAAGTAACAGGCCGAACCAGAACTTCTGGGTGCTGCTGGTCCAGATTGCCTCATCGGCCTCGTAGGTCTGTTTTGCGTCACCGATGCGCATCTTATACTCGCTCTATTTCGTGGGTGCCGAACAGGCCATAGGGCCGGATAACCAGGATCACCGCCAGCACCACGAAGGTCGCCGGCATCCGGTATTCGCCACCGAGGTAGGCGCCGGCCACGGTTTCCAGCCAGCCGATGAACACGCCAGCCACCAGGGCACCGAGGATGCTGTCCAGTCCACCGACAATCACCACCACCAGCACACTGAGACCGATGATCCCGAACTGCGGGCTAAGCCCGCCGGTGGCGGCCACCAGCACACCGGCCAGGGAGGCCGCGAGTGAGCCGAACACCCACGCCAGGTTGAACACCCGGCGCACGTTGATGCCCATGGAGTAGGCTGCGGCCTGGTCCGAGGCGGTGGCCCGCAGCGCCACGCCCCCGCGGGAGAAGCGGAAATACAGCAGGTAGATGATCAACAGGGCGGAACCGATCAGAAAGCCGTAGGCGATTTTCGGGGCCAGGTAGAGCGGGCCGATAAACACCGGTTCCCGGGGCAGGAAGTTTGGCAGCAACTGCGGATCGGCGGTCCAGATGAATTCCACCAGCCCCACCAGGATGCTGGCGATACCGATGGTCACCATCACCACCGAGATCGGGGACTCCCCCAGCATCGGGCGGATCATGGTCTTCTCGATCACCCCGCCCAGGATACTGCCGCCAATCACCGCCAGTGGCAGTGCAATCCAGGCGGACAGCTCCATACCACCGGCAAACGCCAGGAAAAGGTAGGCGGCAAACATCATGATTTCGCCGATGGCGAAGTTGATCACCCGGGTGGCCTTGTAGATCATCACGAATCCCAGGGCGATCAGGGCATACAGCCCGCCCATGGCCAACCCCGCCAGACTGATTTCACCGAAGAACAACCAGTCCATCAGGCGACCTCCACTTCCGGATTGAGTTTCTTGCGCAGGCTGTCGATATCGCTGTTGCCCAGGTAAGCCTTGATGACTTTCGGGTTTTTCTGCACATCCGCCGGTTCGCCCTCGGTGATGACCTGCCCGAAGTTGAGCACGGCAATGTGGTCGGAGATGTCCATCACCATGCCCATGTCATGTTCCACCATCAGCACGGTCACACCCCACTCTTCCCGGATATCCAGGATGAAGCGGGCCATGTCCTCTTTTTCTTCCCGGTTCATGCCCGCCACCGGTTCGTCCAGCATCAGCACCTTCGGGCGCATGGCCAGCGCCCGGGCCAGCTCGACCCGCTTCTGCAGGCCATAGGACAGGCTGGCCACCGGCTGACGACGGATATGGTCGATCTCCAGGAAGTCGATGATCCGGTGTTCCACTTCCCGGCGCACTTCCATCTCTTCCCGACGGGCGGCCCCGAAGTAGAACATCGAACCCAGCAGCCCGCTTTTCATGTGCACATGGGCACCGAGCTTGATGTTATCGAGTACGGTCATGCCCCGGAACAGGGCGATGTTCTGGAAAGTCCGGGCCAGCCCCAGGGCGGCCCGTTTCGGCGGCTTGATGCCACTGGAAAGCTCCCGCCCTTCATAGCGGATGGTGCCCTGCTGGGGCTTGTAGAAACCGGAGATGCAGTTGAACAGCGACGTCTTGCCCGCCCCGTTCGGACCGATGATGGTGGTGACGGTATTCTCCGGCACACGGAAACTGACGTCCTGCAGCGCTTTTACCCCGCCAAAGGACAAGGACAGGTTACTGACCTCGAGGATACTCACGTATAACACGCCTCAAGATGTTTATGATTGTTGTTATTTGCTGGTCCGGACGAGTCTGGAACGTCCAGACCTAAAAATAGTCGACGCAGCTTCCCCGCGCCAGAAAACCGTGTTCTATATTCAGGGTTCAGGTCCGATAAAAAAGAGGAACAACAATGACCTCCCCCGTGATCCTGCAGTTCGACGAAAACACCGGTGTGGCTACCCTGATCTTCAACCGTCCGGAAGCACTCAATGCCATCGACATTCCCATGGCCGAGGCCTTCCTGGAGGCCGCCAAAGCCCTGAGGGACCAGCCTGGACTTCGGTGCGTGGTGCTGACCGGAGCCGGCCGCGCCTTCATGGCCGGCGGGGATGTCGCCAGCATGGCTGGCGGTCCTGAACAGGCCCGGGAAGTCGTCAATGCCCTGCTGGACGCCCTCAACCCGGCCATTCTGATCCTGCGCGAACTGAACGCCCCGGTCATTGCAGGAGTCCGGGGCTTTGCGGCCGGTGCCGGGCTGAGCCTCGCCCTGGGCGCGGACCTGATTATTGCTGACGCCAACGCCCGGTTCATGGTCGCCTACGATGGCATCGGCACGGTTCCGGACTGCGGGGGCACCTGGTTCCTGAACCGCCGCATCGGTGCCGGTCGGGCCAGTCAGCTGATGCTGCTGGGCCAGACCTTGACCGCCGAGGAGGCGCTGGACTGGGGGCTGATCAACCGGGTTGCCCCCGAAGGTGAGTTTGACGGTGCCCTGACCGACCTTGCCCGCAAGGTTGCGAACGGCCCGAGCCGAGCCTACGCCGCCTTCCGACGGCTCTCGGACGATGCCTTCGGGGGCAGCCTTTCCGGACACCTGGAAGCGGAGAGACAAGCCTTCCTGGAGGCGGTTGGAACTTCGGACTTCCAGGAAGGGGTCGCCGCGTTTCTCGCCAAGCGACCGGCACAATTCCGGGGGCAATGAGCGGTGCGGGCACCCGTACCTGAATAGCCGCACTGCCGCGGTCACGAGATCACACCGCGCTCCCTGAGCGCTTCGATCTCTCCGGGAGACAGGCCGGCAACCCGTTGCAACACCTGCTCGGACTGCTCGCCGAGTAACGGTGGTGCCGTGCGATAGTCCACCGGGGTCAGTTTCAGCTTGATCGGATTACCAACGGTAGGCACCTCGCCCAGGCTGGGGTGAGTGACAGTCTGCCTCATGCCCCGCGCCAGTACCTGGGGGTCCTCAAAGACCTGACCCAGGGTGTTCACCGGTCCGCAGGGCACGCCAGCCTGTTCCAGAATCGCGACCCACTCCCGGGTCGACCGCATCACGGTGGCCTGCCTCAGTTTCGGGATCAGTTCCTTGCGGTTGGCCACCCGGGCCCGGTTGGTGGCAAAGCGTTCATCGCTGGCCCATTCCGGGTGCCCGAGCACGTCGCACAGCCGGGCAAACTGCTGGTCATTACCCACCGTCAGCACCATGTTGCCGTCCGCGGTGGGGAAGTCCTGGTAAGGCACGATGTTGGGGTGGGCATTGCCCATACGCGCCGGTGCCTTGCCGGTGGTCAGGTAATTCATGGCCTGGTTGGCCAGGCAGGCCACCTGCACGTCCAGCAGGGCGGCCTCCACGTACTGCCCTTCCCCGGTCCGGTCCCGGTGGCTGAGGGCAGCGAGCACTCCGATGGTGGCGTAGAGCCCGGTCATGATGTCCGTCAATGCCACGCCGACCTTCATGGGCCCCGCCCCGGGCTCGCCATCTGGCTGGCCGGTGATGCTCATCAGCCCGCCCATGGCCTGGATCAGGAAGTCATAGCCCGGGCGGGCGGCGTAAGGGCCATCCTGGCCAAAGCCGGTAATGGAGCAATAGATGAGTTTCGGATTGATGCGCCTGAGGCTGTCGTAATCCAGGCCGTAGCGCTTGAGACCGCCGACCTTGAAGTTCTCCAGCACCACATCCGATTCGGCCACCAGCTTGCGGACCAGCGCCTGCCCCTCGGGATGGGCGATATCCACGGCCAGGGACTGCTTGTTGCGATTGGCGGTCAGGAAGTAGGCGGACAACTCGGTATTGCCATCCGCGCCCTGAAGATAGGGCGGCCCCCAGGACCGGGTGTCATCCCCGGTGCCCGGGCGCTCGATCTTGATCACCTCGGCGCCAAGATCTCCGAGAATCTGACCCGCCCAGGGGCCAGCCAGAACCCTGGAAAGGTCCAGCACACGCAGGTGCGACAGCGGGCCTGCCATCCGACTCTCCTCGCAACCGACGTGTTAGCGCATGCCACCAAGGCACAGGTATTTGAGCTCCATGAACTCATCCAGGCCATAACGGGAACCTTCCCGGCCCAGGCCGCTTTCCTTGACCCCGCCGAACGGCGCCGCCTCGGTGGAGATGATGCCCTCGTTGATACCGATCATGCCGGTTTCCAGGGCTTCAGCCACGTGCCAGATGCGACGGATGTCATTGCTGTAGAAGTACGCTGCCAGGCCGAATTCCGAATCATTGGCCATGGCAATCGCCTGCTCCTCGGTGTCGAACCGGAACAGCGGTGCCACCGGGCCAAAGGTTTCCTCACTGGCCACCAGCATGTCCTGGGTGACGTCGGTAAGGATGGTCGGCTCGAAGAAGGTACCGCCCAGCGCATGCACCTTGCCACCCAGAGCCACCTTTGCGCCCTTGGTGGTGGCATCCTCGATGTGGCGCCGGACCTTGTCCAGGGCCGCGGCATTGATCAGCGGGCCCTGCTGGGTGTCACCTTCAAGGCCGGCACCCACCACCATCTTGCTGACGGCAGCCTTGAGCTTTTCAACAAATTCGTCATAGACACCGGACTGGACGTAGATGCGATTGGCGCACACGCAGGTCTGCCCGGTGTTGCGGTACTTGGAGGCCATCAGCCCCGCCACCGCGGCATCGAGATCGGCATCGTCGAAGATGATGAACGGGGCATTGCCACCGAGTTCCAGGCTCACTTTCTTGACCGTGCCGCTGGCCTGGCGCATCAGCAGCTTGCCCACCGGCGTGGAGCCGGTGAACGACACCTTGCGGACGACCGGGTTGGTGGTCAGTTCCTCGCCCACCTCCGGCGCCCGAGCTTTCGAGCAGGTCACGATGTTGAGAATCCCGGGCGGGACACCGGCTTCTTCCGCCAGCACCGCCAGGGCCAGGGCGCACAGCGGGGTATCCTCGGCCGGCTTGACCACCACCGGACAGCCGGCGGCCAGGGCCGGGGCCACCTTGCGGGTGATCATGGCCACCGGGAAGTTCCAGGGCGTGATTGCCGCCACCACCCCGATGGGCTGCTTGATCACCACGATGCGCTTGTCACGGCCATGGCCCGGAATCACGTCGCCATAGGCCCGCTTGGCCTCCTCGGCGAACCATTCGATGAAACTGGCGCCGTAACCCACCTCGCCCCGGGCTTCCGCCAGCGGCTTGCCCTGCTCCGCGGTCATCAGCCGGGCCAGGTCTTCCTGGTTCTGCATCACCAGATCAAACCACCGGCGCAGGATACCCGCACGTTCCTTGGCAGGACGGGCACGCCATTCCGGCCAGGCCGCCTCGGCCGCCTGGATGGCCTGTCGGGTATCGTCGGCGCCCATGTCCGGCACGTTGGCCAGATGTTCGCCATTGGCCGGGTTGGTCACCGGCAACAGATCACCGGAACGGGCCTGGACCCATTCACCATTGATATAGGCGCTTTCGCGCAGCAGTTCCGGATTCGTCAAACTGATATTCATCACAGTCCTCACAGGAGAGAGTCATCGCCCTCAGAGCAGATAGCTTTCAATCACATCCCTGACAAAGGCAGCATAGTCGTCAACGGCCACATTCTGGTCGCGGTATTTCCGGCGCTTCAGGTACCAGTCCTGCAACAGGGCCTTGATCATCGAGGCCACCAGCCGGGCATTCCTCGGCCGGTACAGGCCTGCCTCGATACCGTCCTCGATAACACCCAGGAAGATGTCCTCGATCTCCAGTTCGATGGCCACCGCATCCCGCTTCTCCGGTGCCGGCAGGGTCTTCGCTTCCATGTAGGAGAAATAGAACCAGGCCCGCATCAGTTCGCTCAGGTACAGGTGCGCCTTGATCGCCGAGAACAGCTTGTCACGTACGTCATCCACCTCGCCAGTGTAGTGCAACAAAGTGCGGCGGGTGATGGTGAAGCCGTGGCTCTGGATCAGGTGGATCAGGTCGTCCTTGTTGCGAATGTAGGCATAAAGGCCGCCCATGCTCATGCCCGAGTCCGAACACAGATCCCTCAGGGTCATGGCATGGAAGCCCTTGGAATTGGCCAGTCTCAGCGTCGACTCGATGATGCGGATCAGGTTCTTGACCGCCGTCGCCTCCTTCTTGATGCTGATCCTGTCCTTGTTCTGGCGATAAACCTCGCGGACCACATCCTCCTTGGACATGCTCAGCTCGTTGCGAAATGCCTCGTAGTTTTCAATCATTGGTACCACGCCTGTCTGCTCCTGCGGCGGGGATTATAAGTCAGATCACGCCACCGACAGGAAGCGGTCCTGGGTTGCCTGATCTCTACGCAACTCATCGCTGGGTGCCTCGTGCACCACCTGCCCTTTTTCAAGAATGTACGCCCTGCGGGCATGCTTGAGGGCGAACTGTACGCTCTGGTCAGTGAACAGAATGGTGGTGGTCTTGCTGAGGTCGTCGATCAGCTCACCGATCTGCTGCACAATAACCGGCGCCAGCCCTTCGTTGGGCTCATCCAGCAGCAACAGCCGCGGCTGGATCATCAGGGACCGGGCCACCGCCAGCATCTGCTGCTGGCCACCGGAAAGCGTGGCGCCATCCTGATCGGCCCGCTCACCCAGCATCTCGTACTTATCGAGGATGCCATCCACGGTCCAGCGCGCGGCACTGCCCTTGCGCTGGTAGGCAGCCACATCCAGATTCTCCCGCACCGTCAGGCCCGGAAAAATCCGCCGGTCTTCCGGCACATAACCGATACCGGCCCGGGCAATCTTATGGGCCGGCAGACCGTGGATAGGCTTGCCATCAAAGATCACCTCGCCGGATCGCGGCGGTGTCAGGCCCATGATGCTTTTCAGGGTCGTACTCTTGCCGGCACCATTCCGTCCCAGAATGCACACGGTCTCGCCCTCGTCCAGTTGCAGCGTGACACCTTGAAGCGCCTGGCTCTCGCCGTAGAAGGTCTGGATATTGCGAACATCAAGAATCATGGGTTGGCCTCCTCGACCGCTTCCTCTTCTTCCTCACCCAGGTAGGCGACACGAACCTCCGGATGGTTCTTCACTTCCTCCGGAGTGCCGGCAAACAGTTTCTCGCCGCGATGCATGACCAGGATGCGGTCGGCCAGATTGAACACCACGTCCATATCATGCTCGGTGATCAGGAAGGTGTAATCACCACTGTCCGCCAGGCTCTTGACCAGCTTGGTGGTGCGCCGGGTCTCGTCCGGGGTCATGCCGGCGGTGGGCTCGTCCAGCAGCACCAGCTTGGGCTGTGTTGCCAGCACCATGGCAATTTCCAGCAAGCGCTTGTCACCGTAACTGATGACCTCGGCCCGCTGATCCTTCAGACCGTCAATGCCCAGCCGTTTCAGATACTCCACGGCTTCCTGCTGGATCCCGGTATTTCGGGAGGCAATATTGAACAGCTTGCGGCTGTGACCATGGTAGGCCGAGAGCACCACTTCCACGTTCTCCTGAACGGTCATCTCAGGGAAGATGTTGTTGATCTGGAACGAACGGGACACCCCCAGCCGACTGATCTTGTGCGGCGGCAGCCCGGTGATGTCCTGGCCGTCCAGGGTGATCTTGCCCTCGGTCGGCAGCATCCGCCCGGACACCATGTTGTAGAAGGTGGTCTTGCCGGCGCCATTGGGACCGATGATGGCAATGGTTTCCTTCGGCATGACTTCCAGGTTGATACCGTTGACTGCGTGGACACCACCAAAACGCTTGGTGAGGTTTTCTATGGTCAGGATTGGCTTGCTCATTTCTTCACCTCCGTCCACCAGTCAAGGGCGGTACCCAGCAGACCCTTACGGAAGAAAATCACCATCATCGCGAGGATGATGCCCAGAACCAGCATCCAGGACTCGGTGTAGCTGGTGATCCAGGTTTCCAGCAGCACGAACACCGCGGAGCCGACGAATGGTCCCAGGAAATAGCCGGTGCCACCGAGAATGGCCATCAGAACCGGTTCGGCGGACATGGACCAGTGCAGCAGCTCCGGACTGGCCACCCGCAGGAACGGGGCAATCAGGCCACCGGCGAGACCGGCAAAGGTACCGGCAATGACAAACGCCACCAGGCGGTAGGTACGCACATTCAGACCGGCGAAGGACACCCGCTCCGGGTTCTGGCGGATCGCCTTGAGGATCATGCCGAAGGAACTGCGGCAGATCAGGTACAGCACCACCGCGGCAATGGCGACGATGGCCAGCACCACATGGTAGTAGACCGCCGGGTTACCCAGGGTCAGGTCCAGGCCAAGGCCGAAGGAGCCCAGGGTGAAACCGGCCAGGCCGTCACTGCCGTTGGTCACGGAGCGCCACTGGTAGGCGATGGCGAACACCATCATGCCGAACGCCAGGGTCAGCATGGCGAAGTAGACCTCGTTGAGGCGGACGCTGAGGAAGCCGATCACCAGGGCCAGCAGCGCGGAAGCGCCCATGGACACCAGCAAACAGGCCAGGAATGGCCACTCCAGGTGGATCAGCACCAGCGCCGTGGCGTAGGAACCGATGCCGAAGAAGGCTGCGTGCCCGAAACTGAGCATGCCGGTGTAGCCGAAGATCAGGTTGAAACTGGCCGCGAACAGGCCAAGGATCAGGATCTCGGTGAGGATGAATATGTAAAAGTAGGAGGCAATCCAGGGCACCGCAATCAACCCCGCGATCACCACGGCCAGAAGGCCCATCAGAATCTTGGTCTTCATGCGGTCGCCCCCTTGCCCATGATGCCATTGGGTTTGAACAACAGAACCAGCGCCATGCCAAGGAACGGCAGCAGCAGGTTCACTTCCGGCAGATAGCGGCCACCAAAGCCGTGAATCAGGCCGAGGACGATGGCGCCGAGCAGTGCGCCCGGGAAACTGCCCAGGCCGCCGATGACCACCACAATGAAGGACTCGATGATGATCTTGTCACCCATGCCCGGGTCCAGGGCCCGCATCGGCGCTGCCACCACGCCACCAACGGCGGCCAGCCAGGCCCCGAAGGCGAACACGCCGGTGACCACCATGCGGGTGTTGATGCACAGGGCTTCGGCCATGTCCCGGTCCAGTGCCGCCGCGCGCATGATGCGACCCACGCGGGTGCGATTGAACAGGTACCAGAGCCCCGCCAGCAACAGCAGGCCGATGACAATCACGAACAGGCTGTAAGTGGCCACGGAACTGCCCAACAGCTGCACCGAGCCGGACAGCAACTGAGGCGGCTGGACCACCTGGATGCCGCTACCCCAGATGGTGCGGACACTCTCGTTGATGATCAGCAGGATCGCGAAGGTCAGCAGCAGGCTGTCCGCCACGTCCCGGCTGTAGATGAATCGCAACAGCACCCGATCGATGATGACGGCCAGGATGGCCACACCGATTGGTGCCAGTAACAGGGCTGCCCAGAAGGGCATTCCCACAAGATTGATCAGGGTGAACGCCAGATAGGCTCCCAGCATGTAGAGAGCCCCGTGGGCAAAGTTAATGATGTTCAGAACACCGAACACGATATTCAGACCCACTGCGATGATGAATAGCAGCAGCCCGATATCGAGACTGTTCAGCAACGCCGCTCCGATGCCAGACATGGATTACCTCATTAGGTTAGGGCCGGTTACGTGGCGCCCCGGAGGGCGCCACGGCAAGCTGTTGAAAAGGTTCAGATCAGAGCTTGCATCCGGTCTCTTCGATGGTGCGGGCTACTTCTTCACCGTCAAAGATCTGCAGGTTGGTCAGGGTCCGGATACCGTGCTCTGGATGCATCGGGCCGGAAACACCCCAGTTCGGGCTGACCATGGCCTGGTTATCGCCTTTGCGGAAAGTCACCGTACCGTTCGGGGCTTCCATGCTCATGCCACTGAGGGCCTTGGCCACAGCCGGACCCTCGGTGGTTCCGGCCGCTTCCATCGCCTGCTTGTAGGCATAGATGGCAGCGTAGGCACCCTCGGCGTTATAGCTCGGCGGATTGCCGTAGGCATCGATGTAGGCCTTCACGAAACGGTCGTTGATGTCGTTGTCGTAGGCCTCGTACCAGTAGCGGGTGGACAGGTGCACACCCTCGGGCATTTCCTCACCCAGGGCGGACAGCACTTCGGTGGCCGCACCGACGGTGAACATGAGCTCCATGTCCTTCTCGAAGAAGCCACGGTTATTGGCCTGACGGATGAAGTTGACCAGGTCACCACCCCAGACGGAAATCAGCACACCCTCGGCATCGGAGTTCATTACCCTGTCAATGAACGGGGTGAAGTCCTCGGCACCGAAGCGCGGGAAGTTGGTCTCGGACATCAGGTTCACGTCCGGTTTGATGTCCTTGAGGTAGTTACCGAAGAACTCCCAGGACTGGTGACCGAAGGCGTAGTCCGGACCGATGGTGGTCCAGTTGGTGGCATCGGTTTCCGCCGCCACCATCGCCGCTGCCTTCATGTTCTGGGCCACGTTGACGCTGATGCGGTAGGTGAACGGGTTACACAGCTTGCCGGTGACATCAGGCGTGGCCGCGTGGGTGATGATCAGCGGCTTCTGCAGCTCCGGCATGGTCGGCACCATGCCCTGGGCCACACCCGAGCTGTCCAGGCCCACCAGAGCGTCTGCCCCTTCGGAGTAGACCAGCTTGCGGGCGGCCTGGATGGCCACCGAGGCCTTGCCCTGGCTGTCCTCGTAGATCATTTCCACCTGCCGGCCGAGAATACCCCCGGAGGCATTGATTTCATTGACCGCCAGATCAATGCCCTTCTGGGCAAACTCACCGTAGGTGGCAGCACTGCCGGAAAGGATGTAGAGGCCGCCGATCCGGATCGGATCCTCGGCATAGCTGGTCCCGGCGGTAGTCAGGGTCGCGGCTGCGGTCATCGCAACCAGCAGTTTCTTCATGCTTGTTTTCTTCATGGTATTGCTCCTGCGTTCTTGTCTTTGTTGTCACTGGAACTGTCAGGCCCGTTACATCGGGGCCCGTTGTCGTGGGTCTGAATGCGTTGTTCGCGCTATCGCAACCTCCTGCTGACCATGGTCAGCCCAATCATCGGGACAGGGAGTCCCGGAGAATGTTCTTGCGGATCTTGCCGGTGGCAGTCTTGGGCAGCTCGCCCAGCACCACCTTCCTCGGCGCCTTGAAGTGCGCCATGTTGTCCCGGCAAAAGGCAATGATGTCCTCGGCGGTCAGCTCGTCACCGTCATCAATGGGATTGACGAAGGCACAGGGCACCTCGCCCCACTTCTCGTCGGGCATGGCCACCACCGCCGCTTCTGAGACTTTCGGGTGCCGGTAGAGCACTTCCTCCACCTCGAGGCTGGAGATGTTCTCGCCGCCGGAGATGATCACGTCCTTGGCCCGGTCCCGGATTTCAACGTAGCGGTCGGGGTGCATGACCGCCAGGTCACCGGTGTGAAACCAGCCATCCCGGAAGGCCTTGTCGGTAGCGTCCGGGTTCTTGAGATAGCCCTTCATCACGGTGTTGCCCCGGATGCAGATCTCACCCATGGTCCTGCCATCGGCCGGTACCGGCTCACCACTGGCCATATCGAGGATGTCTACGTCGTCCAGGCCATGGGTGGGCACGCCCTGGCGGGACATTTTCACGGCCCTCTCTTCCAGGGGCAGCGCCTGCCATTCCGGCTGAGGCACGCACAGGGTGGACGGACCAAAGGTTTCGGTCAGGCCGTAAAGGTGAGTGATCTCGAAACCGATTTCCTCCGCCTTGCGGATCACGGCGCTGGGGGGCGCGGCGCCACCCAGGGCGAATCGCGCGCGCCGTGAGAGAGTCAGGTTCTCACGACCGAGATCCTGCACCAGCATGTTCATGACCACCGGGGCGCCACACATGTGGGTCACGCCGTATTCCTCGATCCGGCGATAGATCTCCCGAGTATCCACTTCCCGCAGGCAGACATGGGTGCCGCCGACGGCGGTGATCGCCCAGGTGTAGGCCCAGCCGTTGCAGTGGAACATGGGCAGGGTCCACAGGTAGACGGTCTCGGCGGTCATGTCGAAGGCCATGGCGTTCGACATGGCGGCCAGGTAGGCACCGCGATGGTGGTAGACCACGCCCTTGGGATTGCCGGTGGTGCCGGAGGTGTAGTTCAGGGTGATGGCATCCCACTCGTCGTCCGGCTGCGACCACGATGCCTCCGGGTCACCCTCCGCGAGCAGGGACTCATAATCCAGTTCCGCCAGTCCTTCGCTGGCGCCGGCCTTGCGTTCGATGGCCACCAGCAGTGGCGGCACCTCGAGCTCGGCAATCGCCGCCCGGACCTGGTTTTCCCACTGGGTGTCGTAGAACAGCACCCGCGCCTCACCGTGGGCGAGGATGAACGAGAGAGTGCCGGCGTCCAGACGGATATTCATGGCGTTGAGCACCGCCCCGGCCATGGGCACCGAGTAGTGGGACTCGAGCATTTCATGGCTGTTCGGGCACAGGATCGCTACCGTGTCGCCGGGGACAATACCCCGGGCGCGCAGGGCATCCGTCATCTGCCGGCAACGGCGATACAGATCCCGGTAGGACAGGCTCATGTCATCGTCGATGACCGCCTGCTTGTCCGGGTAGACCCGCGCCGACCGCTGCAGCAGAGTCAGCGGGGTCAGGGCGGAATGGTTGGCGGCGGTCTTGTTCAGGTTCTTGTACTTGTTCATATCGCACCGTGTTGGACTGTCCGGATTACTTCAGAAAGCCCGGATTGTTGATTCGCAACCGGGCCTCCGTCATGCCCTTCAGAACCGATCTCAGTTCCGGATCATCGCCATCGAGCCGGCGGTCACGGAGGGCCCGGGCGAGAGTCTGCTCACCCTGTGAAGGGTCATCCGGCAACTGGTGTCCGGCCAGGAATTGCGACAGCGACCGGTCGGTGGCGTCAGGCTCACCCTGCGCCCGCTGCTCGATCTCCCGGATGGCCATGCCCATGGCGTTGGCGATCATCAGGGCCTGGTATTTCTGTTCCCCCGCCAGATCCGGTACCAGGGAATCCAGCAACACCTGGCGGGCCTCGGTCAGCAGGTCGCGGCTATCCGGCTCGTTGATCATTGCCCCTCCTCCAATTCCGGAATCTGGTTCAGCAGGTCGTATTCCATCTGGGCCACCATGCGCCCGGTCAGGGCCAGCTCCAGTGAGCGCTGTTCTCCGGACATATGACGGCGTGCCTGTTGCAACGCGATCATCGCCCAGCGCACCAGCGCCATGACTTCCCAGTAGCTGACTGCAGCCGGATCGATGTCGGCGCCACTCACTTCCCGGTAACTGGCCAGAAGATCGTCTTTGTCGCCAACGCCACCGACTTCCCGGTCATCACCACCGAAGCGCCAGCTGCGGCAGCAGAGCCAGCCCAGGTCCTCGCAGGGATCACTCCAGGCGGCAAATTCCCAGTCCAGCACCGCAGTCAGCTCGTCACCATCCACCATGTAGTTGCCGGTGCGGAAATCGCAGTGGCACAGCACCGTGGGACCGGGTTCCGGCGCGTGGTCCTCGAGCCAGTTCAGGGCCCATTCCAGCACCGGATGCGGTTCCCCGATTTCCTCCAGGTAGCGGCGGTACAGCGCCACCCGGCTCAGGGCCGGATTGCTCCCTGTCGGCATCTCGAGAAAAGCCAGCGAATCCATCGGCGGCCGCACTGTGTGCAGCCGGGCCAGCTCGGCACCGAGCCGGCGCACCAAGTGCCGACGCTGATCGTCGGTGAGATCACCCTTGACCAGTTTCCGTGGTGAGGCGGTACCGGATGCCCGGCTCATGACATAAAAGATACGGCCGCTGACTTCGGCGTCCTCACACAGCCAGAGCGGCTCCGGAGCGGTAACTCCGGCGCCGAATGCGGCCTGCAACACCCGGAATTCCTCCGGCCGGGACAGACTCTCCGCCACCCCGGAGGGGGCGTCCTGCCGGACCACGAATTCCTGCCGGCCCGGCCGGTCGCCGCCTTCCAGCTCCAGGGTTAACCCGAAGTTGTCCTGGATGGCGCCCCCGGAGAGCTTGCTGAAATCGATGACCCGCGCGTTGCGGGCACCGGTCTGCCGGACAATAAAATTGCTGAAGGTGTCGGCCAAAGCAGACATCAGGGCTTCACTCCCCAGTGCCAGAAATCGGTGCGCTCCGACAGCAGCAGCTTCGAGAACACCATCTTGTGCACTTCCGAGGCACCATCCACCAGGCGGGCCTGGCGGGCATAGCGGTAGATCCACTCCAGCGGTGTATCCTTGGAATAACCCCGGGCACCACAGAGCTGGATAGCCGTATCGACGGCCTTATGCAGGGTATCCGCCACCGCAACCTTGGCCATGGACACGTCCTTGCGGGCAAAGTCGCCCTGATCGAGCTTCCAGGCGGCGTGCATGGTCAGCAGCCGGCCGATCTGGATCTCCATGGCGGCCTCGCCCAGCAGCCACTGGACACCTTCACGCTGGGCCAGGGTCTGGCCGAAGGATTCACGCTTCTCGACATAGTCGGTAGCGATTTCCAGGGAACGGCGGGCCAGTCCCAGCCAGCGCATGCAGTGGGTCAGACGGGCCGTGCCCAGACGAATCTGGGTCACCTTGAGGCCGTCGCCCACTTCCATCAGCCGGTTCTCGTCGGGAATCTCCAGGCCGTCAAAACGGATCTCGCAATGACCACCGTGCTCCTCCGGCCCCATGATCGGAATGCGGCGGACCACTTCCCAGCCCGGATCGTCCTTGTGGAACATGAAGGCGCTCAGGCCCTTGCGGGTATCGTCGGAGGTACGGGCAATTAAAATGAAATGGGACGCCTCTCCGGCCCCGGTGATGTAATGCTTGTGACCATGGATCACCCAGCTGTCGCCCTTGCGGGTGGCGGTGGTCTGCATCATACCGGGGTCCGAGCCGCAGCCGGGAGGTGGCTCGGTCATGGCGAAGGACGACCGGACCCGGCCCTCCACAATGGGCTTGAGCCAACGCTCCTGCTGGGCCTCGGTGGCTACCTTGGCCAATACGATCATGTTGCCGTCATCGGGCGCTGCGGAGTTGAACACCACCGGTCCGAATATGGATCGGTTCATTTCCTCGTAGCAGGCCGCCATGCCGGAGATATCCAGGCCCTGGCCACCGAGATGTTCGGGAATCTGCAGGCACCACAGACCCTGCTGTTTGGCCTTGGCGCGCATCTGCTCCAGATATTCCGGCGCAATGTTCTCATGCTCGTCATAGGCGTCGGGGTTCTGCTCCAGCGGTAACAGCTCCTGTTCCACAAAGTCCCGGATGCGTTTCCGGTACGATTCGTTCCTGGGATCCAGATTGAAGTCCACAGCCTGCTCCTTACAGCGAGGATTGAAGATGGCCGCCATCCACCACGAGGGTGCTGCCGGTCATGTAGTCGGAAAGGTCCGAGGCCAGCAGCAGCAATGGCCCGCTCAGATCCCCCGCCTGCCCGAGGCGGCGCTGGGGGATCCGGCGAATCATTTTCTGGCCGGGCTCGGTCGCGAAGAAATCACGGTTCAGATCGGTCTCGATGTAGCCGGGAGCCAGGGCATTGACGCGAATGCCATAACGGGCCCATTCCAGCGCCAGTGCCCGGGTCAGCTGCTCGACACCTGCCTTGGCCGCCGCATAGGGTGCCACGTTGCCGGCCACCCGATGGCCAAGGATGGAAGAAATCATGATGATGCTGCCGCCCCGGTTGATGGCGGACAGACGACGGGCGGCCTCATTAGCCACCAGCCAGCAACCCTTCAGATTTGTATCGACTACCTGGTCCCAGTCGGAACCGGTCAGGTCCAGCGCCTTTTTGCTGGTGGCGACGCCGGCATTGGAAACCACCACATCCGGAATGCCGACGTCATCGGCCATGGTGTCGAAGGCTTCGGTGACACTTGCCTCGTCGGTGACATCCATGGTGACCACATGGATCCGACCGGCATGCTCGGGAAAACAGCTCTTGAGGGACTCCAGCGCCTCGCGGCGGCGGCCACTGACGATGACCGTGGCGCCCGCTTCGAGCAGGCACCGGGTAAAGCTGTGGCCCAGACCGCCAGCGGCGCCGGTGACCAGTGCGGTCTTGCCGCCAACGTGCAGGGACCAGTCTGTATTGCCAGGGTTCGTGTTATTGGAATTGTTCATATCTCGACCTCCGGAACCCAAAAATAGAACGAGCGCTCGAAATATTCAAGCCCCAATTTCCGGAAGGTGGCGCGCGGACACGATGAACCCGTAAAAAAAGATCCATTCAGGAAATGACAATCGGGACATCGTTCAGAAAGTTCCCGTAACAAGAACTATTTTTAAGACGTTTTCGAAATAGTTTTCCTCCCCAAAATAGATAAACAGAATTTACAAAACCGCTGTCGTCAATATTTTGTCGCCCATTCCTGCCTGTGAAAACGACAGATCTGCCTGGTGCTCCCACTGGGAATCAAGCACTTGACGCACACCTGTCTATCCCGGATTCACACCAAATTCCATACATGTAAATCAAGCCGACAATTCAAAATTATCATTGTGTAACAGGCATTTAATTATTTGTTTCGGTACGTTTTAAAACTGTTTCAGGGCCGCCGGAGGAAATTTTTCCAGAGCCCGAAACAGGAAAAGGACTGCAGGAAAACCGGTCGTGTTCGCACCGATTCACAACGCGGTGAAGGACCATTTTTTGCAGACACGAAGCCAGGACATAACGGCTTTGGCTAACAACCTCAGAAACACCATTTTTTTGACGTTTTCCGGAAAGCAACACCGAAACCGGTAACAACGGTACATCTTTCCGGAACAACAAGGGAGCGGATAACCATGCGTGTAAGCATATTTGGTCTGGGTTATGTGGGTGCCGTTTGTGCGGCGAGTCTGGCCCGTCGCGGTCATGAGGTGGTCGGGGTGGACGTTTCCCCGGTCAAGATCGAGCTGGTGAACAGCGGCAAATCGCCGATCGTCGAGCCGGGCCTTGAAGAGTTGCTGGGGGACGGCGTTCGCGCCCACCGCATCAAAGGGACCACCGAGGGAATGGCCGCTGTACTGGAAAGCGAGATGTCCATGATCTGCGTCGGCACACCCAGCAAGCCCAATGGCGACCTGGATCTGACCTTTGTTGAGAAGGTTGCCCGGGACATCGGCACGGCGTTGCGCGAGAAGGACGCCTGGCACCTGGTGGTGGTTCGCAGCACCGTGCTGCCGGGCACCGTGCGGGACGTGGTTATCCCGATCCTGCAGGAGGCCTCGGGCAAGATCGCCGGGCAGGACTTCGGTGTCTGCGTGAACCCGGAATTCCTCCGGGAAAGCACGGCTATCAAGGACTACGACCACCCGCCCATGACCGTGATCGGGCAGCTGGATGACCGCTCCGGTGAACTGCTTGCGGAACTCTATGGCGATCTGGATGCGCCGCTGATCCGCAAGCCCATCGAGGTGGCGGAAATGATCAAGTACACCTGCAACGTCTGGCACGCCACCAAGGTCAGCTTTGCCAACGAGATCGGCAACATCGCCAAGTCCATGGGTGTGGACGGCCGGGACGTCATGGACGTGATGTGCCTCGACAACAAGCTGAACATCTCCCGCTATTACATGCGCCCCGGCTTCGCCTTCGGCGGCTCCTGTCTGCCCAAGGATGTCCGCGCCCTCACCTACCGGGCCAATCAGATGGACGTCAAACATCCCCTGCTCAGCTCCATCATGAGCAGCAACAATGAGCAGGTGGCCAAGGCCTTCAACATCGTGACCGGTTACGGCCGCCGCAAGATCAGCATGCTGGGCCTGAGCTTCAAGGCCAACACCGACGACCTCAGGGAAAGCCCCCTGGTGGAGCTGGCCGAGCTGCTTATCGGCAAGGGCTATGACCTCCGGATCTTCGACCGCAACGTGGATTACGCCCGCACCCACGGTGCCAACCGGGAATACATCAACCAGAAGATTCCCCATCTCTCCAACCTGATGGACAGCGATCTGCGCGGCGTGGTCGAGCATGGGGATGTACTGGTGGTCGGCAACAACGACGAGCTCTTCGAAACCGTCATCGCGGAAGTGCCCGAAGGCAAACGGGTCGTGGACCTGGTGGGTTTCATGAAAACCACCACCAACGGTGTGCTCGAAGGCATCTGTTGGTAACACCCGCGCCCCGGCACCCCAGTGCGCCGGGGCTCCTTGTGAGCAGACCTTACTGATGAACCCTGGAGAACCTCGGCCATGTCGATGATTCCGGACAACCCTTTCTCTCGTGCCGGTGGCTGGTGCCTGTACCTGGCGGCATTGGGATCGCTAGCGGTCGCCCTGCCCAGGGAGTTCATTGTCCCGGGCGGCGCCCACTTCATCCTGCTGATCGGCGGCATCGGCCTCTGGCGTTACTCCGTGGGCATCACCCATTTTGTCCGGGGCATGTACTTCCTGCATCACGCCTACCCGATCCTGCGTCGCAAGGCCCGGAAACTGGGGGACGAGGGTGCGCCATCCCATGTCTTCCTGATGGTGACCAGCTTCCGGATCGACGCCGCCACCACCGCACAGGTCTACGAGTCGATCATCCGCGAAGCCATCGACTGTGGCTGGCCGACCACCGTGGTCGCCTCCATCGTGGAACTGTCCGATGAAATGCTGATGCGCTCGCTCTGGCGCAAGCTCAACCCACCGGAGCGGGTCCAGCTGAACCTGGTCCGCATTCCCGGCACCGGTAAACGCGACGGCCTCGCTTATGGCTTCCGGGCCATTTCCCGCGCCATTCCCGATGACAACGCCATCGTTGCGGTGGTCGACGGCGACACCGTCCTGGATCCCGGTGTGGTGCGCAAGACCGCCCCCTATTTCAAGCTGATGCCGCGGGTGGGTGCTCTGACCACCAACGAATTCTGCGAAGTGAAGGGCAGCTACCTGATGTCCGAGTGGCACAAGCTGCGGTTCGCCCAACGGCACATCAACATGTGCTCCATGGGGCTGTCCCGGCGCGTGCTGACGCTGACCGGCCGGATGTCGGTCTTCCGCGCCAGCGTGGTGACCCGTCCGGAGTTCATCTCCGACGTGGAGTACGACTCCCTCAAACACTGGCGGCTGGGCCAGTTCCGGTTCCTGACCGGCGACGACAAGTCCAGCTGGTACAGCATGATGCGCCTGGGCTACGACACCTTCTACGTGCCCGATGCGTCCATCCACACCGTCGAGCATCCACCCGATCCGAGTTTCATCCGCTCGGCCAGGCAGCTCATGTTCCGGTGGTATGGCAACAACCTGCGCCAAAACAGCCGGGCCACCAAGCTGGGGCCGGGCCGCCTGGGGTGGTTCACCTGGTACGTGCTCTGGGATCAGAGGATCTCCATGTGGACCAGCATCCTGGGTCTGACCGCCGCGATCGTGGCAGCGATCAAGTACTCCGGCGTGATCCTGATCGCCTACCTGCTCTGGATCGGCCTTACCCGCCTGGTGCTGAGCGCCATGTTGTTGGCCACGGGGCACCCGGTGGGGCCGGCCTACCCGCTGATCCTGTACTTCAACCAGATCTTCGGGTCGCTGATGAAGATCTATGTGTTCTTCCGGCTCGACCGGCAGTCCTGGACACGCCAGAAGACCAGTTACAGCACGGATTCGGCCTCGTTCCAGCAGCGCATGAACCGCTGGTCATCCCGGATCATGACGTTCTCTGCCAGCAGCGTCTTCCTGGCAACCGTCATGTTCATCGTGTGACGCCAACCGCGCCACGGGGAATCAAGCATTAACAAAACAGCCAACATTCAAGGGTCAAAGTAATGAACACGGCAGCGATAGCACCGCAGTTTGTACACGAATCCGAAGCACAGAGGCAGTTCGCCCGGGTCCGCATGCCGGCGACACTCTTCCTGAAACTCGACGGCGCCCCCGTGCGCTTTCCACTGGAAGATCTGTCTGCCGGTGGTTTCTGCATCCGCCTGGGCAATGAGTCCCTGCGCCGCGGGAAGGTCTATAACGGCCGGCTGGTGTTCAAGGTGGACGGCATGGACATGGCGGTGGAAGTGGAATTCGTGCCCAGGAACCTCGGGCACGACAGTGACCGCTGTGGCTGTGAATTCCAGAACCTGGGCCAGCGCGAGGTCTCGGTCCTGCGTTACCTGATCACCTCGTTCCTCAGCGGTGAACTGGTCTCCGCCGGAGATGTCCTCAACACCCTGTCCCGGGAGAACTTCACCAAGGCGCGCAAGAGCAAATCCAGCCAGGCCCTTGGGTTCTTCGCCAGCGCCCGGGCGATGGTCGTGAGCCTGGTGGTGATGGGGATTGGCCTGATCGCCGTTACCTTCATCGGCTACCAGCTCTGGCAGATCTACTTCGTCACCAAGGCGGAGACCGCCATGGTGGCCTCCGAGGACATACCGGTCAGCCTGCCCAAGGACGGCAAGGTCACCACCCTGGTCAAGCCCGGCGACCAGGTCGAAGCCGGCCAGCCGATCGCCACTTTCGATGCGCCCATGCTCTCTTACGTCAACGAACTGGTGGGCAACGGCAATTACACCGTCGAGCAGATCGAGGAACTCCTGGGCCAGAGCGTCCGGGGCACCCTGACCAGTCCGTGCGACTGCAAGGTGCTCAACCTGCTGCCGGCCAAAGACCAGTACATGAGCAAGGGTGAACAGATCGCGGTGCTGGTCCCGACCGACGCCTCTGCCCACATCATCGCCCGGTTCAATTTCACTGAAGGCGAAAATCTGCAGGAGGGCCAGAGCGTCACCCTGCACCTGGCCGGTGGCGAGACCCGCGCGGGCGCCATCGAATCACTCTATGTCGACGCCGAGACCCCCAACCAGCCGGGCACCGCCATCAACGCCCTGATCCAGGCGGAGGAACCCATGCCGCTTGAAGCGGTGGGCCGCCCCATCGGCGTGACCGTTGACGTCATCCAGCTGTCCGCACTGGACGGCATCGTCGACCGAGTATCCGGCAACTAATTGGAGCCCAGGTCATGATCCACAAGGCATCCACAGCCATGCTCCTGCTGATGGGAATCGCCGGTTGCAGCGGCCTCCCGGACATGCAGCGCGCCGAGCAGGAGGCCGCCGCCGGTAACCTCGGCGCGGCCCGGGCAGAGCTGACCAAACTCGCAAAGTTCGGGCTTGCCGACGCCCAGGTGGAGCTCGGCGACCTGTACTCCGACGAGGAATCCGAAGAGGCCTTCGGCAAGGCATTGCACTGGTACCAGGCTGCGGCCGAGCAAGGCAGCGACCGGGCCCTGAGCCGGCTGGGCAAGCTGTACGCCCGCGAGGGCAAAAGCGTCAGCCAGCGAGCCAAAGGCGAGTTCTACCTGAAAAAAGCCATGGCGGCGGGCGATGACAGTGCGCTGATGCCGCTGATCGAGCTCTACCTGGATCGCCCGCAGGAGTTCCCCAAGGCCGACCCGATGCAGTGGATCCAGCGGGCACGGCAGAAAGGCGACCCCTCCGGTGATCTTGCCCTGGCGCGCTACTACATCCTGAACGGTCAGCTACAGGCCCGGGCCGGTGAAATCGTGTCCCTGTGCGAGCCGATCGCAGTGTCCCATCCGGACTGCCTGGTGATCCTTGCCCGGGTCTACCTGGCGGACGGACACACCGAGCGCTTCAACGCACTGGTGGCCAGGGCCCGCAAGGCCTGGGAGCAGGGCGAGATCGACGATCGCGACCTGTATGTATTCGCCCGCTGGCTGTCCGACGACGAATCACCCGCCAAGCAGGTCGCTGTAACCAACGAACTCTACCAGCTGCTGATTCCGGACTACGTACCCGCAATCACCGGGCGGGCCCGCCTGATCATGGATAACACCTACCTGGCGGACGCCGAAGAGGTGATCCGCCTGCTGGAGACATCCCGCAGCCAGGGGGACCTGAAGGCCTCGCTGACACTCGCCCGGCTGTATGAGCGGGGACGAATTGTCCCGATTGATGCCCGCAAGGCCATCGAGTACGCCAGCGAGGCGAGCGAGCGCTACCCCTCGGCGGACTACCTGCTGGGCCGGATCTACAAGCGGGGGTACCTGGGCGAGCCGGAACCGCAAAAGGCACGGGACCATTTGCTCAAAGCCGCCCGGCGCGGCTACGCCAAGGCGGATTACCTGCTGGCCGAAATGTTCTGGGAGGGCAAGGGCATCGAAGTGAACAGGCTGTACGCCTGGTCCTTTGCCCTGCTCGCCACCGATGCCGGTTTGCCACGGGCAAGAGAGCTTCTGGTGGAAATGGTGCCCCAGATGCCCAGGGCCCTGGAGCAGGCGGCTGAAACACTGGCGAACCGGGAACTGGCAGCACGCCGCCAGGCCACCGGCGCTTCAGACCAAACAAACAGACAACGTCAGGGGGGCTAACCCACATGGCAACGAACGGAACCACCGGAATGGCCGGACTGATGATGGTACTCGGCTGCCTGGGCACAACAGCCAGCTGGGCACAGGAAACCCGGGACAGCGAAACCGACGTGTCCTATCCGAGGCTTCTGGATTACAACACCCGGGCCAAGCTCAGCCTGATCAGCGAAGGTGACCGCAGGCTCGGCACCACCCCCGGCTCCAGCACCAAGTCGGACGAAGTGGCATTGGACCTCAAGCCCGAGTGGGTTTGGCAGCTGTCACAGCACTGGCGCTCCAAACTCCGCCTCCAGGCCTTCGGGGCCACCGGCCAGGTGGACGTCAGTGATGAAATCGGCGGCACCGAAACCGACGCCTTCTTTGCGCTCAGGGAGTTCTGGTTCGATTACAACGGCCTTACCGACTACCCCGGGGAATCCATCCGTTTCGGTCGTGAGCGACTGAAAGAGGACACCGGTATGTGGTGGGACGATGACATCACCCTGACGCGCTGGATTTTCGACACCACGCTGCTGGACGCCACGGCAGGTATTGCCAACAAGGTTTCCGAGGCACGCACCGATGTCAGCGAGCTGCCGGTCGAGGAACAGGACATTGCCCGGGCCTTTGGTCAGACCCGGTGGCAGTGGCACAAGGACCACTACCTCACGTTCCTTGTGACCCATGCCGAGCGCTACAGCAATGACCGCGACCTGGCAGCCGAGGCCGACAATGGCTTGCCCGGGCGGGTGACCGACTCACTGACCTGGGCCAGTGCCCGGGCGGATAACGCCTACTTCGACTGGCACTCCCACAGCCGGCTCCAGTACCTGGCGTCAGTGGCCGCCGTGACCGGTGACCAGTCCCGCCTGACTACCACCGAGACCGGATTGCTGTCCCGCCAGGAGCAGGATGTCAGCGGCTGGGCTGCCGATATCGGCCTGCGGGCCCAGCTTGTGGACAGCCCACGCTGGACCGCGGGCGTCCACGGTGCCATCGCCTCCGGTGGTGACAGCGCCGACGAATCCGACGCCTTCCGCCAGACCGGTCTGGAAAGCAACCGGTCCCGGTACACCGGTACCCGATCCCAGGTCGCCCGGTTCGGGGAGGCCTTCCAGCCCGAGTGGAGCAACCTGAAGACCATCACGGCCTACACCGCCCTCACCAACCGGAACGACTGGGCGGCCAACCTCATGTACCACCGCTACTGGCTGGAAGACCAGGCCGGCACGGTGACCTCGGACCTGATCGAACCGGGATTCACCGGCACCAGTGACGACCTGGGCGAGTCCGTCGATCTGGTGCTGGGTTACTACGGTGATGACGGCGCTGCCTGGAACACCTTTGACGTGCGACTGCGCGGCGGCGTTTTCTTCCCGGGCGACGCCTATGGTCCAGACGCGGACGACGCCCGTCATCGTGTCGTGCTCGACGTAGCGAAGCGATTCTAGGGAAATGGCCATGAAACACCATCAACTGTTGCGCCTGCTGCCTATTTATACCTGCGTCCTGCTGATACCCGTGGCGGCTGCGGCGAATCTGGAAACCCGGCTGGAGCCATCGGAATCCGCGCCCCAGTACGAGCTGGAGGACTATCGGCTGCAGGTAGTACCGGGCGAGGAGGTGGCCACCGAGCTTCCGGAACTGCCGGACGTATCGCAATACAGCCGCGATGCAGTGGAGCAGCAGCTGGCCCAACGGCCGGAGAATGCTCCACGGGTATCCGTACAGCGCATCGGTGAGATTCCCGCCCTGGGGGACTTCGTTGATCAGGGCCGGGCCCGGGAATGGGTGATCCGCCAGTATTCCCATCCCAAGGCGATCCTGGTGGAGGCCGGACGGACCACCCTCGATGACGTGTACCGGCAGGTCGGCAATCCCCGCTACATGGAGCGCAGCGACGACGGCTCCTACACAGTACGTCTGCCCCTGGTGGTGCAGCCGGAAGCGACCCTGGTGATCCGGGACGAGACCCTGCGCCTGTCCGAGGAGCGGGGTGCGTTCATGGCCAATGACGGCTGGCTGTTCGTGATCGACAGCACCATCACCGGCTGGCGGGAGAAGGCGAACGGGCCAGCCACCTTCATCAGGAAGTCCGAGTTCCGACCGTTCTTCGTCAGCTGGGGCGGCAGCGAGACCTTTGTGCTCGGCTCCACCTTCCAGCACCTCGGCTACAACCAGAGCAAATCCTACGGCTTCACCGTGGCTCAGTACTCGGAGTACGACAACAAGCGGCTTCAACGGTCGGCGCCAGAAGCCTGGCTGGTCGAGTCCACCTTCTCCGGCATCTATTACGGCTTCTACTGCTACGAAGCGGAGAACGTGGCCATCGTAAACAATGTCTACCACGACAATATCGTCTATGGCATCGACCCGCACGACTACTCCAGCCATCTGCTGATCGCCGGCAACGAGGTCTACGGCACCCGGGAGAAGCACGGCATCATCATCTCCCGGGAGGTGAACGACAGCTGGATCATCAATAACCACAGCTACGAGAACGGCCTGTCGGGCATCGTGCTGGACCGGCAAAGTCGCCGTAACGTCGTCGCGAAAAACCTGGTCCATGACAACCAGGGCGACGGTATCGGCCTGTACGAGTCACCGGACAACCTGCTGTGGGAAAACCGGTTGATGAACAACCTGCGCAACGGCATCCGTGTGCGCAACAGCACCAATGTCCGGGTCTACAACAACGTCGCCGCCCTCAACGGCACCTACGGCGTACTCGGTCAGGTCAAGGACCTGAGCGCCACCGACCGGAACTTCGAGGAAGACTACTACCACCAGGCCGTGTCGATGACCATCGTCGGCGGCAACCTGGCCGCCAACGCCAGCGGTCCGCTGGCCTCGGACAACCCCCAGTACCTGGAACTCTATGACGTCAACATGCGCTTTCCGCGCTCGGACGTGGGCATCCACTTCGAGGGCCTGCTGGGCACCTATCAGACCGAGATCTTCGATGCTCTCCTGAACGGGCGCCATGCCGTACGCCTGACGCCGAATCCCGTTTCCAACAACGGTAACGCCGGAGGCTGACCATGGTTTTCTCATCCAATATCTTCCTGTTCCTGTTCCTGCCGGCGTTCCTGGGCCTGTATTACCTGACGCCTTTCCGGCACCGGTCCTGGGTCATCCTGCTGGGCAGTTACGCCTTCTACGCCTGGTGGCGGGTGGACTTCCTGCTGCTGTTTGTTGCGGTCACACTCTGGAACTATGTGATCGGCCTCGGCATCTACCGCAGCGGGATCGGCACGGCCCGGGCCCGGAAATGGGTCGCCGTGGGTATCACCGGGGATCTGGCTACCCTGGGCTATTTCAAATACGCCAACTTCGGCGTGGACAGCCTGAACGGCCTGTTCGTGTCCCTGGGTTATCAGCCGCTGGAACTGGCCCACATCATCCTGCCCATCGGCATCTCCTTCTACATCTTCCAGGCCATTTCCTATGTGGTGGATGTCTACCGGGGCGACACCGAGCCGACCCGGCGCTTCGTCGACTTCGCCGCCTTCATCGCGCTGTTCCCGCAACTGATTGCCGGTCCGGTCCTGCGCTACAAGGATCTGGCGGACCAGTTCGCCTACCGCACCCATACCCTGGAGAAGTTCGGCGAAGGCGCCATCCGTTTCATGCAGGGTTTCATCAAGAAGGTGTTCATCGCCGACTCGATCGCGCCGCTGGCAGACAGCGCCTTTGCCCTCTCCGACCCGAGCACGGCGGACGCCTGGCTGGGCATCCTGGCCTACACCGCCCAGCTATACTTCGACTTTTCCGGCTACTCGGACATGGCCATCGGGCTGGGCCTGATGATGGGCTTCCGTTTTGTCGAGAACTTCAACCAGCCCTACATCAGCCAGAGCATCACCGAGTTCTGGCGGCGCTGGCACATCAGCCTGTCCAGCTGGCTGCGTGACTACCTGTACATTCCGCTCGGGGGTAACCGGGGCGGCGTTGTCAGCACCTATCGCAACCTGCTGCTGACCATGCTGCTCGGTGGTCTCTGGCACGGCGCCAACTGGACTTTTCTGCTCTGGGGCGCGTGGCACGGTGGCCTGCTGGCGATCGAGCGGGCCCTGGGTGTGTCCGGTGCACCCCGGAGCTTCCGGATCAGCCGCTGGCTCATGACCTTCCTGTTCGTGATGGTCGGCTGGGTGACCTTCCGGGCCTCGACCATCGGATCGGCGTTCGAGTTTTACAGCGCCATGTTCAGTTTCTCCGGCTTTGAGCTGAGCGGCGCCTACCTGAAGGACATCCGCGGCCTCAACGTGGCGATCCTGATACTGGCCTACCTGATCGTTGTGGTCATGGGTATGAGGGACCGTTTCTCCTGGAGCCTCGACGGGGTCCGTGCCACGCCGCTGCGGGTGGTGCTGCCAACCCTGCTGCTTCCCGTGTTCCTGATGGCGGTGCTCAAGCTCTCCGCGGAAAGCTTCTCGCCGTTCCTCTACTTCCAGTTCTGAGGTGATGCCATGACCAGGACTTCGAAAAAACTGACCGCCGGACTCTTCATCGTCACCGTCCTGACCCTGGGCGGCCTGTCCCTGCGCTCGCTCGCCAATTACGGGGGAGCCGAAAAGCTCGATCCCATCAACGGCGAGCTGGCCCGGGACCTGGAGAACCACTACGACGAAAGGTTTCCGGTTCGCGACCTCGGGACCAACATCTGGGCCGCGATCAATTACCTGGTGTTCGACGAGGGACGTCCCGGCGTGACCATCGGGCGTGAGAACTGGCTGTTCACCGATGAGGAACTGTTCCCGGCCACCGACAACTCCGAACTGATCGACACCAACCTCCAACGGGTGGTCGAGGTCAACCGGTTCCTGCGCGCCCGGGACATTCCCCTGGTGGTGCTGGTGGTACCGAGCAAAGCCCGCATCTACACCGAAAAACTCGGCGATACCCGCCCTGCCCCCGAAATGCAGGCGCTGTACCCCCGGTTCCTTGAGCGCCTGGAATCGGAAGGCATCACCGGGCCGGATCTGCTGGACGAACTGGAGCGGGCGCAGGTGGAAGGAACGCAGGTCTTTCTCCGAACCGATACCCATTGGTCGCCTGCAGGCGCCGATGTCTTCGCGCGCCATGCCTCGGGCTTCATCCGCCATAGCCTGGACGAGCAGCCATGGGGAGAGCAGACGTTTGTGACCACGCTGGGCGAACCGATCCGGCATGAGGGCGATCTGCTCAACTACCTGCCCCTGGACCCGCTGTTCGAGCACCTGGCTCCCCGCCCGGACCGTTTCAACAAGCGCGAAACGGTGAAGGCCAAAAGCGACGAGAGCGCCACTGACCTGCTGTTTTCGGAACAGCAGACTGACCTGGTGCTGGTCGGCACCAGCTACAGCGCCAATCCCCTGTGGGACTTTCCGGGTGCCCTGCGGCGCTACCTGGGCAAGGATCTGATCAACCTGGCCGAGGAGGGACAAGGCCCGTTTGAACCCATGACGGAATACCTCCAGTCCGAGGAGTTCCGGACCAACCGGCCGAGCCTGGTGCTCTGGGAATTCCCGGAGCGATACCTGGCCCAGCCCATTGAATCCGAGCAGGCCCTGGCCTGGTTCGGGAACACCAGCCATCAACTGGCAGCTGCCATCAACCGCAATCCATCAAACCCCGAGGAGCACTGACATGCATTCATCAATCAAGGCCCTGACTCTGCTACTGATATTTCTGCTCACCCCTCTGGCTGCCCAGGCGGGGGAGGACGCCCTGTATGCCGCTGAAGCCCCGGATGGCGCCGCGTTCATCCGGGTCGTCAACGCCGACATCAAGGGCACGGTGCCCGAAGCCTCCATTGGCGGCAAATCCCTCAAGGACATCGAGCCCCTGCAGGCGAGCCCCTACATCTATCTGCCGGAGGGTGGTTATCAGCTATCGGTCGCCGGCCGCTCGGCACAGGTAAGCATGAAAAAGAACCAGTTCTACACCGCGGTGGTGATGGATTCCGGAGAGGTAATGATCCTCGAGGACGAGGCTTTCAACAATCCTCGCAAGGCATTGATTTCTTTTTACAACCTGACGCCTGACGCGCCCCTTTCACTGAAGACCGCCGACGGCAAGGTCGACGTCATCAAGGGCCTGGATTCCATGGACGTGGCCAACCGCGAGATCAATGCGGTCAAGGTATCCCTGGGCGCCTTCGACGACGGTCAGGCGCTGGCTACCACCCCGCCGGTCAACCTGCAGCGCGGCAAGGTCTTCAGCTTCTTCATCCTCGAGGTGGAAGGCTCACCACGGCTGATCGTGAGCGAGAACAAGGTGGACACCTCGATTTGAGCCGCGACAGGGCAAAGAGATATTCCGTGAAACAACTGGAGACGGTATTCATGCACCGCATCAGCAAGCGTGCACTCCGCCTCGCCCCGTGGCCGGGGCGGTTTCTGGCGGCGGCTCTGGCCGGGTTTGCCTTCGGCCTGCCGGACGCATCGGCGGTGGAGTTCCCGGAGTACGAGGTCGAGCCCTGCTGCGACCTCTGCCCGGCAGCTTCCCGGATCGAGTCCTATGACACCAGCTACCTGAAGAACTTCAATGTTCTCGTCGATGGCAAGGACGGCTGGCTGTTCCGGTCAGAAGCCGAGCTGCCCGAGCAATTCGGTCCCAGCGCCGAGGGCCTTCCCCATCTCAGGCGGTTTGCCCGGCACCTGAAACAGACCACCGGCACGGAACTGGTCCTGGCATTCCAGCCAACCAAGGGCCTGGTCCATCCGGACAAGCTACCGGAGTACCTGCCGGTGTCCTACTCCTGGCCCTTTGCCCGGACCAATTATGTCGCTGCGCTGGAACGTTTCCGCTCGGCCGGGCTGGTCGTGCCTGACCTCAGCCCACTGCTCCGGGAGCAGGAACGGGAGGATGCCTACTACTTCAAGCGTGACCACCACTGGACCCCCTTCGGCGCCAAACGCACGGCGCAGCTGGTGGCCGACCGGATCAAGCAGATGCCGGCCTACCGGTCCCTGCCCAAACAGAGCTTCGAGACCCGGCGCACCGGCCTAATCCGCAAGGACGGTTCGCTGCAGGATGCCGCCCGAAGGATCTGTGGCCAGACCTGGCCCACCCAGTATGTGGACGAGTTCCGTACCCAGGCTGCCGGCACCCTGGAATCGTCCGAGGCCAGCGCCCTGTTTGGTGATGACTCGCTGCCTCCCATAACCCTGGTGGGCACCAGCAACAGCAAGGGCGCCCAGGACTACAACTTTGTCGGTTACCTGCAGGAGTATCTCGGCGTGGAGATTCTCAACTTCGCCGTCGCCGGGGGCAGCTACAACGGCTCCGTCTTCGAATACCTGATGTCCGACAACTTCCGGCAGTCGCCGCCAAAGATCCTGATCTGGGAAGTGCCGGCCTATCACACCCTCGACAGCGTGGAGTTCTACCGCCAGGTCGTCCCGATGGTGACCGACGGCTGCAACGGCAGTGAGCCGGTGCTCCAGAACACCGCCAAGGTCTCTGCCGGCACCACGGAAGTGCTGTTCAACGGTGGTGGTGAGTTCCTGGAATTGCCAAGTGATGAGTACCTGATCGAGCTCCAGTTCAGCGATCCGGGCGTGAAGGAACTGGACGCTTTCATCTGGTTCGTCTTTGGCCGGAAGGACCGGATCGATCTCGAGTACGGCTCCCGGGTCGAGACCTCCGGACGCTTCATGTTCGAGCTGCCCACCGGCGAGAGCTGGAACGACGAACTGTTCATGTCCCTCGACCTGGCGCTCGAACCGGAACAGGTCACCGAAGGCCTGACGGTCACGGCCAAAGTCTGCCGCCGTCAGGACATCTGAGCAATTCATCAACTCTGAAAGGAGAGTTGCCTTATGAGCACGGAAGATCCGAGACGAATACCGGGAGCCTGGCGCGCCCTGCTCCCTGCCACGGCGCTGAGCCTGGCCGCCACGCCCGTTCTCAACGCCGCAGAATGCCCGACCGAGGGCCTGAGGGCGCCTCTCGGCTACTACCAGATCCCCGAGGCCAGGGAGGATGCCGGCGACTACGACTGCGAGATGGTGCCACCGCACACCGGTGACATGGACTTCACCAGCAAGTACGAGGGCAGTGACAGCGCCCGTAACGAACTCAACGAGGCTGCCTACCAGGAATACCTGAAGGCATCGGAAAACATCCGTGGTTTCGAGAAAGCGGTCATTGCCGCCGCCGACGACTACCAGGTGGACGGGGACGGCCCCGCCGCCCGGGACTGCGTGCTGGACAACCTGGAACAGTGGGCCAGCGCCGACGCCCTGTTGCCGGAGAACATCAATCATGTTGGCCAGGCGGTGCGCAAATGGGCACTGGCGGCATCGGCCAACGCCTATCTGCGGGTGAAGCTGTCCTCCAGCGAAACCGCCCTGGAACCGGAGCGGATGGACCGCATCGAGGACTGGCTCTCCCGGGTGGTCGGTGGCGTGCGCGAGTACTACACCGATCGCGAACCCAGGAAGGTGAACAATCACGACTACTGGGCCGCCTGGGCGGTCATGTCTGCGTCCGTGGCGACCGGTGACTGTGACGACTGGTCCTGGTCCCTTGCCAAGTTTGACGAGGCCATGGGCCAGATCACCTCCGACGGCTACCTGCCCAAGGAGCTCAGCCGCGAGGACCGCGCCCTGGAGTACCTGAACTACGCCATGCAGCCACTGACGCTCCTTGCCGTGTTCGCCGAGGTGAATGATACGCCGGCCTACGACGGTAACCGGGAGCGGTTCGTCAAGCTGGCCCAGAACGTGGTGGATGGCCTGGAGGAGCCCGACCGGATAGCCGCCATCAATGGCCACGAGCAGATCACCAAGGGGCTCTATACCGGCTGGGGCCTGGCCTGGATGCGCCCCTGGACCGAAACCTGGAGTGGCCTGCCGGGCATGTCCTCCTTCCTGGAGGAGTATGGCCCGATGAAGAGCACCCGCCTCGGTGGCGACATCGAGTTTCTGTATGGCATCGAGCCGCTCTGGCCCGACGGAACGGATCCCTTCCCCCCGACGGACCTGCGCATCAACGGACACACAACCAACGGCTGACCAATGGAACCAACCCAGGTCAGAAACCCGCCCGGAACCGACACCGGGCCTTCAAGAAACGAGGAAAGGAGCAGGACTATGATTCCAGTGATACTCTCAGGTGGCACAGGCTCCCGGCTTTGGCCATTATCGCGCCGTGCCTACCCCAAGCAGTTTCTTCCCCTGCTGAACGAACAAAGCATGTTCCAGCAGACTCTGGCCCGCCTGCCGGAAACGGAGGTTGAGGCCCCCGTCATCGTGGCCAACGAGGACCACCGGTTCCTGGTTCAGGAACAGCTCAGCGCCATTGGCAAAGCACCACAATCCATCCTGCTGGAACCGTTCGGGCGCAACACCGCACCCGCCGTGGCTCTGGCCGCCATCGAGGTGGCCCGGCGGGACCCCAGGGCCGTCATGCTGGTACTGCCGGCGGACCATGCCATTGATCAGACCGAGCCTTTCCACAAGGCCATCGCGGAGGGCATGAAGGTTGCCAGGGACGGCAACCTGGTCCTGTTCGGCATCACTCCGGACCGGCCGGAAACCGGGTACGGCTATGTCGCTGCCGGCAACCCGGAGCTTGAACCCAACGAGTCGCGTCCGGTCCGCCAATTTATTGAAAAGCCCGATGCGGCCACAGCCCGGACACTGCTCGAGGAAGGTGGCTACTACTGGAACAGCGGCATGTTCATGTTCCGCGCCGACGTCTATCTGGCGGAGCTGAAAAAGCACAGCCGCGATATCTACGACACCGTTTTGCTGGCCGCCAAATCCCTGGAGCAGGACATGGGCTTCAAGCGGATTCCCGCTGAAATCTTCGAGCACTGCCCCGAGGATTCCATCGACTACGCGGTGATGGAAAAAACCACCCGCGCCACCCTGGTGCCGCTGGATGCGGGCTGGAATGACGTGGGCGCCTGGTCCTCAATCTGGGACATCAGCAACAAGGATGACCAACGCAACGCCGTCTTCAGCGACGCCTGCCTGCGGGAGACCTCCGGGTGCCTGGTCCATGCCCCCGATAAACTGGTGGCCATGGTTGGCGTTGAAGATCTGGTTGTGGTGGACACCAAGGACGCCCTGATGGTCGCCCGCCGCGATTGCGTTCAGGACGTCAAACACGTCGTCAATGAGCTCAAGTCCCAGGCAAGGTCGGAAACCGAGGTTCACCGGGAAGTATTCCGCCCGTGGGGCAGCTACGACAGTATCGACAACGGCAACCGGTTCCAGGTCAAACGGATCACCGTCAAACCCGGCGAGAAGCTCTCCCTGCAGAAGCACCACCACCGAGCCGAACACTGGATCATCGTCCGCGGCACCGCGGAAGTGACCCGGGATGAGGAAACCTTCCTGCTCTCGGAGAACGAGTCCACCTACATACCGATCGGTTCGGTCCATCGCCTGCTCAATCCCGGCAAGATTCCCCTGGAACTGATCGAGGTCCAGTCCGGCGCCTACCTTGGCGAGGACGATATCGAGCGACTGGATGACCAGTACGGCCGCACGCCCCAGGAAACGGAGTCCGGCTACGACGAAGTGGAAGAAGAAGCCATCCCGGTGATGATGACCCGGGCCTGAAACCAGGGCCCGGCCTCCGGGGCCCGGGCCTGTTTCCCAGCGATTCAGAGGAGACTGACCATGGATCTTGACTGCTTTAAAGCCTATGACATCCGGGGCAAGGTACCGGAACAACTCAATCCCGAACTGGCCGAGCGCATCGGCCGGTCCTATGTGGAGGTCACCGGCGCCCGCAAGGTGATCGTCGGCTACGATATCCGGCTGTCCAGCCCCGAGATTGCGGCGGCACTCAGCGAGGGACTACGGACAGCGGGTGCCAATGTGTTCGATATCGGCCAGTGTGGTACCGAGCAGGTGTACTTCGCGACCAGCCACTTCGGCATGGATGGCGGCATCATGGTAACCGCAAGCCATAACCCCAAAGACTACAATGGCATGAAGATGGTCGGCCCGGATGCCCGCCCGATCAGTTCCACCAACGGCTTGCTGGCAATCCGGGAGGGGTGCCGGGAACCCCTGGGCAATGCCCGCCAGCCGGGTGAACTTTTCCAGATCGATGCCATGAAACCTTACATCGAGCATCTTCTCGGCTACATCGACATAGATACCCTGACCCCTCTGAACATCGTGGTGAATCCGGGCAATGGCGGTGCCGGAGAGGTTATTGATGCCCTCGAACCGTATCTGCCGTTCGAGTTCCACCGTGTCCACCATACGCCCGACGGCAACTTTCCCAACGGCGTTCCGAATCCTTTGCTCCCGGAAAACCGGACGCCCACATCCATGGCCGTCACTGCCAGCAATGCCGCCATGGGCATCGCCTGGGACGGCGACTTTGACCGCTGCTTTTTCTTTGACGAGAAGGGCCGGTTCATCGAAGGCTATTACATCGTTGGCCTGCTGGCAGACCAGTTCCTGCGCAAGACCGGCGGCGGCAAGGTGATCCATGACCCGCGCCTGACCTGGAATACCCGCGAGCTGGTACAGGAAGCCGGCGGCGAGCCCATTGAAAGCAAAACCGGCCATGCGTTCATCAAGGAGCGCATGCGGGACGAGGACGCCATCTACGGTGGCGAGATGAGCGCCCATCATTATTTCCGGGACTTCGCCTATTGCGACAGTGGCATGATCCCCTGGCTGCTGGTGGCGGAGCGGCTGTGCCAATCGGGGGTGTCGCTGTCGTCATTGATCGATGCCCGAATTGAGACCTTCCCCGCCAGCGGTGAAATCAACCGGACGGTGAAGGACCCGGAACACATCCTCCAGGGCATCGAGCGCCGGTATCTGGAGGAAGCCCTGTCGGTCACGCACACCGATGGTCTGAGCATGGAGTTCCAGCGCTGGCGCTTCAACCTGCGCATGTCCAACACCGAACCGGTAATCCGGCTGAACGTGGAGAGCCGGGGCGATATCGAACTGATGAAATCCTTTACCCGCTCCCTGCTCGATGACATCGAGGAACTTGATGGCCAGAGCCTTCGGGATCCCCAACTCAGCGTCGCCCTCTGAGACCGGACAACCTGGCCCTCACCAACGGGGTGCCAGGTTGCTCCCCTCGCCGGGTGCGCCAGGCACTGGATAAAAAAACGCCAATCGGGGATAATCACAACCCGTTTTTTAACCCGCTGTTTTTACTTTTCCGCCCAGTACCATGACAATTTTACAAGTAGCCCAGACACTTATCTTTATCGTTCTGCTTCTGAACACAGTACACCTGTTACCTGTGCTGGGACGCACTCTGACGGGACCGGCCAACACCCTTCAGCCGGGATTCCATTACAGCATCCTCGGCGTCCGGCTGTTGCGTAACGGCATCGGCCTGATCCTGGTGCCCGCCGTCGCCGCGCCGAACCCCGAGGTTCACGGCCTGGTGCCTTTCGGCATTTTCGTGTTCCTGATGCTCGCCGGCATCAACAGCCTGCTGACGCAACTGCAGAAGCGCAGCCTGATGGACTGGTCCGAGGACCGTTACGGCACCGAGTGATCCCCACTCTCCTGAAACTGCAACAAGGCATTGACGGTCTGGGTGTAGGGTGCCGGAATGCCCAGACGTTCGCATCGCCGGAGCACCGCCCCGGCGATGCTGTCCAGCTCCAGCGGCCGGCCCTTTTCCTTGTCCACCAGCATGGACGTCTTGATGGCGTTGAAGTTGCTGATCAGGTCAAACATCTCGTCCAGATCCTTCTGACCCAGGTTTACCCCATCCGCCTTCGAAGCCTCCACCGTCTCCGCCATCATGCCGTAGACGATCTTGCCGAATTCCGGGTGATGGGTCAGGCTTCGGGTATCCAGGCCGGTCAGGGCCGAGAGCGGATTGACCCCGTTGTTGATCACCAGCTTGCGCCACAGTTCGTAGCGGATATTGTCGGTGACCGTGGTGGGAATGCCGGCTTCGTTGAACGCACTCTCGAGGCGATCGAGCAGCGGCAACCGGGTATCGTTCTGGTTGTCTGCTTGCGGCCACGCCCCCATAACAACCTGGGCCATGCCCTCGGCGAACACCTTGCCGGGCTCGACGATATGCCCACCGATGCGCACTGCCAGGCCGCCCAACACCCGGCTTTGTCCGACGACATCGGCAATCAGCGGCTCATTGTCCACGCCGTTTTGCAGAGAGAGCACCGGAACGGAGCCGGCCCGGAGCCAGTCGCCGAGTTCCTTCATCACCGGTCCGGTCGCAGTGGACTTCAAGGCAACCGCAACCAGATCAAAATCATCCGGCTGATAATTCTGTACCAGTGCTGCGTGATCCACCGCCGGCAGCCCGCAATCCAGCTTCTCGCCCTCGTAATCTACCCGAAGCCCCGCGCTTTGCAGGGCTGTCAGGTGTTCCCCCCGGGCGGTGAGCACTACCGAGTGACCCGCTTTGGCAAGCCGGGCCGCGTAATAGGCGCCGATCCCGCCGGCGCCGATCATCAATATTTTAAAGGACATGGTATGAGATCCTTCTGTTGAATGGCCGTCACTTTACTACATCCGTAACTTCCACAGGTCCGGTCGAGACAGCCCGAAGCGGTACAACACCCCGGCAATCACCGCCACCACAGCCCCCGACAGGGCAAAGGACACGCCAAAACCGCCCGCTTCCAGGATCGCACCGAACAGCAGCGGAGCCAGGAAGTGGATCGCCCGGTTGGCCATCAGCCGCATACCGAGCGCGCCGGCCCGCTGGGCCTTCTCGACATTCTCCGCCAGCACCACCATCGACAAGGGCTGACAGAGCCCGGCCCCGAGTCCCACCAGAACCGACAACAGCGCCACGAGCGGCGCATTACCGGCAAATCCGAGGCACCCCAGGCCGAGTGAGAGCGTACCGAGGGACAGGTAGGTGGCGTTTTCCCGGCCGCCCACCCAGGCAATGATTCTCGGGATGAACGGGCGGGCGAGCATGGAGACGCCCGCCCGCAGGCTGACCAGCACCCCGATCACCGCCGCACTCATCTCGAGACTGTCGAGATACACGGGCAGGTAGCTGCCATAAACGCCCAGCGCGAACATGCCGGCGATCGTGATGAGTACCGAAACCTGCACGCCGGTATTCTCGCGCATCAACCTGGCCTGAGCCCGGAATCCGGTTTGCGACCGGGCTACCCGCTCGCCCCGGTTCGCCTCGCCGGTGAGCAACAGGCCGGTAACGCCGCCAGCCAAGGCGATCGCCGCCATCACCAGGAAAAGATTGCCAACGCCTCCTGCTACTTCGATCCAGCCACCGGCAATCAGCGGCCCAATCACCTGGCCGCCGGACAGCCAGGTCGCATACCACCCGAAATAGCCTTCCAACCTGGGCCCAGTCGCCAGTGACGAGATCACGGTCTGCGCCGAGAGCACCATCTGCAGATGGGCCAGCCCGACCAGCAGCTGGCCGGCAATCAGGCCATAGAAGCCCGGCACCACCTGCATCAACACCAGACCCACCACCATGACCAGCGCCCCCGCCACCAGGGTCACCCGTCCCCCATGCCGGGTGACCACACCGCCCAGGGGAATGGCCAGCAGAAACGGCAGCAGGTACTGGGAACTCAGCACCACGCCCAGCATCAGCGGGCTGGCACCCAACTCCAGGCCATAGACCGGAACCGTCACCAGCAACATCGAGTAGACAACGAAACAGAACGTCAGCGATACGCAGACGGACACGAAGTTTCGTTTGGTCTCGTCAGCAGACAACAGCGTAATCTCCAGGGAAAGGGTTTGTCGGTGGTTTGCCTTGCGGGCATTGAACCGATTATTGTGACTTGTTTCGTATGCTACCTGAAAGCCATGTACCAGAGAGAACCCATGAATCCGACCATTGAACTCCTGAAATCCCACCGCTCCATCCGCAAGTTCAAGGATCAGAAGATCCCCCATGAACGGCTGGAAGAGCTGGTTCGCGCCGGCCAGTGCGCCGCCACCTCAAATCATGTGCAGGCCTACTCCATCATCCACGTGGTCAATCCGGAGAACCGCCGGAAGATTTCCGAACTGGCCGGTGGCCAGGCCCATGTGGTGGAAGCTTCGGATTTCCTGGTGTTCTGCGCCGACATGAAACGCTCCACCGAGGCCGCGGAGCGAGCGGGCGCCGACGTGGTCCGGGGTATGACCGAGCAACTGGTGGTGGCCAGTGTGGATGCCGCCCTGATGGCCCAAAACGTGGCGGTTGCCGCCGAATCCGAGGGCCTGGGGCTGTGTTATGTGGGCGGTATCCGGAATGATCCGGCCCAGGTGGCCGAGATTCTGAAGCTGCCGGAGCACGTCTACCCGGTGTTCGGCATGAGCCTCGGCTACCCGGACCAGGATCCGGAGGTGAAGCCCCGGCTGCCGCTGGAGACCATCCTCAAGGAAGATTATTACGACGACAGCAAGGACGAGGAACAGGTCGCCGGGTTCGACGACACCATGCACCAGTATTACCTGGACCGCACTGGTGGCAACAAGGACTCCAACTGGTCGAAGGAGCTGAAGCCGCTGTTCACCACCAAACTGCGGCCCCACATGAAGGAATTCCTCAACAAGCGCGGGTTCGGGGTCAAGTAACCCCCCGCCTCAGGCGTCCTCAAGGATGAGGACCACCAGCTCCTTCGGGCCATGGGCGCCGTAGGCCAGGACCTGCTCGATATCCGCGGTCTTGGACGGGCCGGACACCAGCAACAGGTTGGTGGGCAGGCCCGCCGACCAGTTCTGGCGCTGCATCATGGCGTAAAGGTTATCCTCTATCTCGCTGGCCTTGAGCAGGGCGATGTGCAGCGGCGGCAACAGGCTCATCAGCCTCGGCTCGTGCCGGTCCGGCCAGAGCACCAGCGAGCCGGTGGCAGCGATGGCACCAACGGTGCCGGTAATGCTCGCATCCACTTCCCAGAACAGTTCCTCTTTCCATTCCTCCACCGGCCGGTCGTAGGCCAGCAGTTGCACCGACGACCCTGACTGCTGCCAGTATTCCGCGAGTTGCTGGCCATGGGCGGTTGCCGGGGCATGGACCAGATTGGCGAGGTCCCGCTCGGCCAGTATCGCGGCCACTTTTTCCGGCCAGTTGTCACTGCTGACCTGATGGATCTCGGTGTGCACCGCTTCCATCAGGTTGCGCAGCCGGGTGATCCGGTCCTCCGGCGCGTACTGCCAGGGCTCGGTCACCAGGCGCTCGTCGAAGTCGTCCGGGCGCGGAATGGAGCCTGCCAGGCCGCTGCGAAGCTTGTTCAGGATATTGCTGCGGGCGCTCATGTTACTGCCCTCCATTACGGGCCAGGTGCTCCCGGGCCAGATCGTGCAGGGAACGTTTCGCCGGAACCGGCGCGGTGTGGTTTTCGGTCCAGGGGCCGACGTTTTTCGGTGTCAGTTTGCGGAACCGGGTGGCCCCCCAGAGAAACAGACGGTAAAGGCCCGGGCTGGTATTGAGGGTCTGCCAGAACCGCCAGATCAGACGTTCCTTCCGGGAATACTTGGCCCCCCCATCTTTCACCTTCGGCCCTTCGGCCGGGCTTTTCACATTTTCCTGGCGCAGGCGCTGGAGCAGTTCCGGGATCGGGATCTTCACCGGGCACACCTCGCCGCAGGCGCCGCACAGCGAGGAGGCACTGGGATGGTCCGGCACCTCGTGCAAGCCGACCATGTGCGGCGTTATGATCTTGCCGATTGGCCCCGGGTAAACCTCACCGTAGGTGTGGCCACCCACTCGCGTGTATACCGGGCAATGGTTCATGCAGGCGCCGCAGCGGATGCAGTTGAGGGTCTGGCGCATCTGGGCATCGGCAAAGGCACCGCTGCGGCCATTGTCCAGCAACACCAGGTGAACCTCCTCCGGGCCGTCCAGCTCGTCGGCCTTGCGCGGGCCGGAGATCATGTTCACGTAGGTGGTGATCGGCTGACCCAGGGCGGAACGGGTCAGCAGGGACAGCAGCGGCACCACGTCCCGCAGGTTCTCCACCACTTTCTCGATCCCGGTCACGGCGATGTGGACCGGGGGTGCCGTGGTGCTCATCCGGCCGTTACCTTCGTTCTCCACCAGCAGCAGGGTGCCGGTCTCGGCAATAGCGAAGTTCACACCGGAAACCCCGACATCCGCTTCCATGAACTTGCGGCGCAGTGTGCGGCGGCCGATCTGGATCAGCTCGTTGACGTCGTCCGTCTCCTCCACGCCCAGCTTGTCGTGGAACAGTCGGGCCACCTGATGCCGGTTCTTGTGGATCGCCGGCATGATGATGTGGGAGGGTTTCTCACCGTCGAGCTGGACGATGTACTCGCCCATATCCGACTCCAGGCACTCTACCCCACGCTCGGCGAGGTAGTCGTTCATCTCCATTTCCTCGCTGACCATGGACTTGCCCTTCACCACCTGCGAGCCCTGACGGGCCTGGATGATGCCATGGACAATCTCGTTGGCCTGTTCGGTGGTTTCGGCCCAGTGCACCCTCACGCCGTTGTCGGTCAGCTTTGCTTCGAGCTGCTCGAGCAGGTCCGGCAGCCGCGACAGGGCCCGGGCCTTGATGCGGTTGCCTAGCTCCCGCAGGCCCTCGCGCTCCTCCTCATCGGGGAAGGCATCGGCCCGCTTCTTCATCAGTGAATCCATGGCGGTGCGGAAGTTGGTCCGCAGCTGGCCGTCCGCCAGCGCGACTTCCGCCCGGTCCCGGAAACCACTGGTCAGTTCGGTAACAGGAATCCGCTGGCTCATGCCCTGCCCTCCCCGCTCACCCGCTCCCAGAGGAAACTGGCCAGGTGCCGGCCCCGGAAGGCCTGCTGCTGTTTGTCCAGGGAACCGTTAATGTTCATCAGGCAGCCGCCGTCGGCGGTAACCATTTCGTCGGCACCGGAGGCCATCAGGGATTGGGTCTTGTCCGTTACCATGGCGCCGGAGACTTCCGGCATCCTTACTGAGAAGGTGCCGCCGAAGCCGCAACACTCGCTCTCGTGGTCGTGGTCTACCCGCTCCACGTTGGCCAGCTTGCCCAGCAGTTCCCGGGCATGGAGGTGGGTGTTCATCTCACGGCGGGCGGAACAGGAGGTATGCAGGGCGATCCGGGTGGGTTCACCCAGGTCCTTCCACTCAACCTGGCAGACGTTGAGCAGGAACTCGGTCAGCTCGAAGGTGCGCTCGGCCAGCGACGCCACCCGCTTGAGGGTGTCGGGCTCCTCGGCGAACAGTTCCCGGTAATGCTGGCGAAACATGCCTGCACAGGACCCTGAGGGCACCACCACCGGCATACCCGCATCGAGAACGGCCAGCTGCGCCCGGGCCACCTCGCGGGCCTCGGCCGCATAGCCGGAGGTCCAGGCCGGCTGACCACAGCAGCTCTGGCCTTCCGGGAAATGCACCCGGATGCCCTCGCGCTCAAGCAGACGAATGGCATCCAGACCCGCTTCCGGAAAGAACAGATCCACCACGCAGGTCCCGAACAGGATCACTTCCCGGGGTTTAGCGGGATACTGCCGCGGTCCGGGTCGCTCCGGGGCAACCCGGGTGGCATTCGGGGCAGCGTCGTAAAACAGTTCGTTCATGATCGGCTCCTTCACGGAAACGGCGCTCGCGCGCTTACAGTCAGACCAAAGGATCCACGATGCCCAGGCCGTAGGCGGCGATCAGAGCAATCAGGCCGGTCATCAACAGGTAGTACAGGGTTGGCCAGACGGTCTTGCGCAGGGTCTGGCCCTCGCGGCCAAGCAGACCGACCGTGGCAGACGCGGCCACCACGTTGTGAATCGCCACCATGTTGCCGGCCGCCGCGCCCACTGCCTGAACCGCGACAATCAATGCGGTGGAAAGACCCAGGCTCTCGGCGACGCCGAACTGGAACTGGCTGAACATCATGTTGGACACGGTATTGGAGCCGGCGAGGAACGCGCCCATGGCACCAACGGCAGGCGCCAGCAGCGGATAGATGCCGCCGACGGTATCGGCCACCCAGGTGGCCATGGCAATGGGCATGCTCGGCAGGTCAGACAGGTTCACGCCGGAGTTGATCAGGATGCGCACCATGGGCACGGTGAACAGCAGCACGAAACCGGCGCTCAGCAGCACGCTGCCGGACTCCTTCACCGCAGCGGTCAGCTCCCGAACCTGCATGCGATGGATGAAGAAGGTGGCGATCACCACCATCACCAGGATACCGCCGGGCAGGTACAGCGGCTGCACGCCGGCGTTGATGCCCGTCTCGCCCAGGATGTTGGAGAAACCCACGCCCACGGAGGTGAAGGCCGCCTTGACCTCAGGGATCACCCGGCTGATCACCAGCACCACGCCCACCAGCACGTAGGGCAGCCAGGCACGGAAGCCACTCATGGGCTTGGCGGCGAGATCTTCCAGCTTCATCTCGATACGACCGAACCACTCGGACGGCCACTGGTCACGGGGCGCAAAATCCCAGGCGGTTTTCGGCAGCAGGAAGCCCTTACGGGCGGCCGTGGTGACAATGGCCAGACCGATCAGGCCGCCCAGCAAAGACGGGAACTCGGGGCCGAGAATCACGCCGGTCAGGGCATAGGGCACGACAAAGGAAATGCCGGCAAACAGGGCAAACGGCAGCACCTCAAGGCCTTCGCGCCAGCTTTTGTTCTTGCCGAAGAAGCGGGTCATCATCATGACCATGAACAGCGGCATAAGCACGCCCACGATGGCGTGGGTGATGGCCACCTCGGAGGTGATCAGTTGCAGGTACTGATCCCAGTTGGACCCCAGCTGTTCCAGCCGACCGCTGATGGTGTTGCGGTCCAGGCCGGTGGTGACACCCACGATGATCGGTGTGCCGACCGCGCCGAAGGACACCGGTGTGCTCTGCACCATCATGCCCAGCATGACCGCTGCCATGGCGGGGAAGCCGACGGCCACCAGCAAAGGCGCGGCGATGGCCGCCGGGGTGCCGAAGCCAGAGGCACCCTCGATAAAGGAGCCGAACAGCCAGACGATGATGATCGCCTGTACCCGACGGTCCGGGCTGATGTTGGTGAAGCCCGCCCGGATGGCGGTGATAGCCCCGGAATGTTTCAGAGTGTTCAGCAGCAGGATGGCGCCGAAGATGATCCACAGCAGACCAAGGGTGATCACCAGACCCTGCAGCGAGGACGCCAGGATACGGTTGAAACTCATGTCCCAGCCGGTATAGGCAATCAGGGCCGTAACCAGGAACACCAGTGGCATGGCACGGCGGGCCGGCCAGCGCAGGCCGAGCAACAGAATCCCGGCCAGGAGGATGGGCGTAAACGCCAAGAGGGCGAGCAATCCGGACGACATACAAATCTCCAAATCTTGTTTTTGGAATCTTTATCGGATAATTGGTATTACCAATTTACAAGAGATAGGCGCTTACGTTAGGGGAAGGGGCAGACTGCTGTCAAAACGACCACCCTCGACATTGGTCCAATTGCGTTTGGTGATTGCTGTCAAATCAACCGGTAATCGGAGTATGCTGTTTTGGTAAGACCAATCTGAAACCCATCGAATTTCTCAGGTAAAGCAATCCATGGCCATCGGACACATTGCGCCCCGGCGCCTGGCCGACACCATCGTCGAGCAACTGGAAACCATGATTCTGGAAGGAACCCTGCAGCCGGGAGAGCGGCTGCCACCGGAACGGGTTCTGGCCGAGCAGTTCGGGGTGTCACGGCCTTCGCTTCGGGAAGCGGTGCAGAAGCTGGCCGCCAAGGGGCTACTCACCAGCCGCCAGGGCGGCGGTAATTTTATCACCGAAAACCTCGGCTCCAGTTTCAGTGACCCGCTGATCTCGCTGCTGGAAGATCGCCCCGAGGCCCAGCGCGACCTGCTGGAATTCCGCCGTACCCTGGAGGCGGACTGCGCCTATTACGCCGCCCTGAGAGCTACCGAAGTGGACCGGGAACATCTCCAGGCCGCCTACGATGAACTCCAGGCCTGCTATGAGAAAGATTCCGAGCGGGATCTGGAAGCGGAAGGCGCCGCCGACGCCCGCTTCCACCTGGCCATCGCCGAAGCCAGTCACAACGTCATTCTGCTGCACACCATCCGTACCCTGTTCAACATGCTCAAGAGCAGTGTGGTGACCAACATCGGCGGCATGTACGCCAGGGAAGCGGAGACCCGGGAAGGTCTCAAGCAGCAGCACCGACTGCTGTTCAATGCCATCATGCAGGGGCGCGCGGAGGATGCCCGGGAACTCGCCGGCACCCACATCCAGTATGTGCAGCAGGTGCTCTCCGAGCGCAGCGAAAGCCACCGGCGCCTGGAGCGGGCCATTCGCCGGGACAGCCTGACCCGAACCTGAGGTTCAGAGCTTCTCCCAGACCGTCACTTCCGAGAAGCTGTGCTGGAACTTGTTCCGGGTCTCCCGGATCACAAACGGCACACTGTGGGGATCCACCAGCAGCCGGAAATGGGGCGCCAGCATATCCTGCAGGCCGTCAAGGGTGGTGTAGTCCTCGCCGTCCTTGCGGAATCCACCGACCCAGGCCTCCCGGGGCGTGTATTCCTCCAGCCAGGTGTACGGGGAGGCAATGACCAGCAGGCCGTTGTCAGTGATGCGCTCGTGGATGGTGGTGAGGAACTTTGACGGCTGGTACAGGCGATCGATCAGGTTGGCCGCCAGCACCAGGTCGTAGCCGGTGAACCGGGGATTGAGATCACAGGCATCACCCTGATGGAACGCTACCCTGCCAACCGTATCCTCGAGCCCCAGAGACGCCAGGGTCCGCTCCTGGTAACTCACCAGTTCGCCCTCTTCCGGCCGGGCGTAGCGCATCTGCTTCTGCTTCGCCATTTCCGCCGCAGAGCTGACAAAACTCTCGGAAAAATCGACACCGTCGACGTGGTCAAAGCGGGTGGCCAGCTCGAAGGTGGCCCGGCCGCAGGCACAGCCCAGATCCAGAGCCTTGCCGTGATCCCGGCCGTTCATCGCATCGAAACACAGCCGCGCCAGTTCCTGGGGGAAGTTCGGCTCGCCGTGCCAGGATTCACCAAAGTGGAATTCCAGGTACTGCGCCAGTGTGGTGTCGTTCTCGTAATAGCCGCTGGGCTCGTTCACGTGCATATCCTCGTTCCAGGGCCGATCCTGCCGTGATGACAGCGAATCAGTCGCCCGCCAGTTTCGGGTACAGGGGTTCCACTACCGGTTTCAGCCCCTTGGCGTCGTCAATAAACAGTTGCAGGTGCGGGAAAGGTATCTCGATACCGGCGGCATCCAGTGCCTCTTTGATCTGCTCGAGAATCTCGGCCATGATCCTGGGCTGAACGTCCAGGTTGTCCGGCGTGATCCACACCTGTGCTTTCAGGTTGACCGAGGAATCCCCCAGACTCTCCATCAGCACCCTGGGCTCCATGCCCGCCGACTGCAATGCTTCCGGGTGCGCGCGCAAGACCGGCATGATGACTTCCCGGGCCGCTTTTGCCGACTCCTTGTAGGCGATGCCCACCGGAATGTTCAATCGTGTCGCGCCCTCGGCGCTGTAATTGATGATATCGGAGGACGCCACGCTGTCGTTGGGAATCATGGTGAAAATGTTGTCCCGGGTCCGCAGCCAGGTGGTACGCAGGGCGATCTTCACCACCTTGCCATCCTGGCCGTTGATCGTCACCCAGTCCCCGATGCGAAAAGGCCGCTCGATCAGCAGGGTGATACCGGCGATAAAGTTGGACAGCGTGGACTGGGCGGCAAAACCCACCGCGATACCGACGATACCCAGTCCGGCCACGATCGAGACCACGTCGAATCCGAATTGGGCAACCACCGTGACCACCGCAAAAGTGACCGCCAGCACCGAGAACAGGTTCTCCACCAGCTGCCGGATCGAGGGATCCATCCGGTAGCGGGTCATCGTCTCCCGGATCAGGCGGCCAAGCACCAGCCAGGCCACGAAGAAACCGAGCGCCATCAGGCCGGCCTTCGCCATCGCTGCCAGGAACGCGGCGCCCGCCCCGAACTGGGCCAGAATCACCAGTAACGCGCCAAGGCCCATGAGGTAGCGCACCCCGGTGCGCACATGGCCGAACAACGGATGAGCGGCCCGGCGCTTGCCAACCACCAGCCGGATCAGGCCGATCACAACCAGGTAGACGCCAACGAACAGGGCGACATAGAACACCGATATCAGCAACTGGCTGAAAGCGTGGATCGCAAATGCTCCCCAATCCAGTTCCCCGCCACCGAGCGCATCGACGGTATCCCCGAGGTTTTTCTTGAGCTGCTCGACCACAGCCCCGGTAAAAGTCTCAGCCATTGCCCGCTTCCTTGTTATCAGTGCCGACGCCTGTCCCGATCAGCCGGGCCAGCCAGGGCAGCAATTCGGGGTAGGCATCCAGGTCCAGCACGAACTCCTGCCCCCGCGCTGCACTGGTCAAATAACACCAGGGTGGATCCAGGCGCCAGCGATCCGGGTTTGAATGATAGCTTAGCGCCGGTTTGCCCCCGACAGGAAAAAATTCCCCGGGCAGGCGCCATCGTGTGGCCAGCCGGGCCTGTGGGTCGGTCAGCAACAACTGCTCCTCAAGCCGCGGGAACACGCCACTTCCCTGCATCAGGGAGCCATGTTCCGGCAACCTCCAGCCGTCCGACGCCAGGTACAGGGTGTTGCCCGGATCCGGTCCGCGGTAAAAATGCGGGTGGTACCGGGCCCAGGGCAAGGTCTCCGGCGCCAGATCATCCACAGTCAACACCTGGCCAACGTGCAACCAGCCCCAGATGGCATGGAAGGGCCGGGTACCGGGAATAAAGCGCCAGCGACGGCGCACCATCTCAGCCCTTCGGAATACGCCAAAAAACAGAAACAGATCGCCCTCACCCACACCCTGATTGCTCAGATGCCCCTGGGCAGAACCTGTCTGGCCGAGCAGGGGCCGCCATCCCGGCTGACGCGGAAGGGCTCCGGCCACCAGGTCCGGATCCAGGTGCGCCCCGGAACCACCCCGCACCCGTCCACCGGAAAGGTCCCGGGCAATCTTGCCCAGACGGCGCGGCCCGAAAGACACGTCGTCATAACGGATTTGCGACAGCGGGTCGGGAATCGGCAGGACACAGAGGGAACCATCGGGCAACACCGGGCTGGGACAGCCCCCGGCAGAGGAATCAAAGCCTTTCCGGCTCAGGATCAGTCGCACGCGCACTCCTGGATCAATGGGGTTTGGGCAGAGGAAAATGCTATCGTAGATTGTTGTCCAATGCGCCCCGACAGGCCGCCAATGGGAGACCACCATGAAAATTGTCTGTATTTCCGACACCCACGGCATGCATCGCCAGGTAAAAGTGCCCGACGGCGACCTGTTGATCCACGCCGGCGACTGTCTGGGCCAGGGCACGCTGGATGATCTTGAGGACCTGAACGACTGGTTCGGCAGCCTGCCCCACCGGCACAAGATCCTGATTGCCGGCAATCATGACTGGTGTTTCCAAGACGAACCGGAAGAGTCCCGGGTGCTGCTGACCCACGCCCATTACCTTCAGGACAGCGGCCTGGAGCTGGAAGGCCTGAACTTCTGGGGCAGCCCCTGGACCCCGGTTTTCTTCAACTGGGCGTTCAACCTGGAGCGGGGGCCCGAGCTGGCCGAACGCTGGGAGCGAATTCCCGAGAAACTGGATGTACTGATCACCCATGGCCCGGCCGCCGGCATCCTGGACACCGTACCCAGCGGCACGGGTGACATCTCTGTCGGCTGCGAGGAATTGGCCCGGGTGCTTGAATCCCGGCCGCCCCGGCTCCACATTTTCGGGCACATCCATGAAAGCTATGGCCAGAAACAGGTGGGCAACTGCCTGCACGTGAACGCCAGCACCTGCACCGGTAGCTACAAGCCGTTAAACCTGCCTGTCGTTCTGGACCTTTGAGGAGCACCATGTCCAAACATCCCGACTATTCCCTGCTGGAACTCGCCTCGGTCCGCGAAGGCGACTCCGTGGGCACCACGCTGGCGAACAGCGTCGCCTATGCCCAACACGCCGAGAAGCTCGGATTCAGGCGGTTCTGGCTGGCGGAACACCACAACATGGACGGCATCTCCAGCTCGGCGACCTCGGTACTGATCGGCCACATTGCGGGCAAGACCTCTACCATCCGCGTGGGCTCCGGTGGCGTGATGCTGCCCAACCACCCGCCTCTGGTGATTGCCGAGCAGTTCGGAACCCTGGAATCGCTTTATCCGGGCCGGATCGATCTGGGCCTGGGACGCGCTCCGGGCACCGATCCGGTCACCGCCCGGGCGCTGCGCCGGGACGGCCTGGGCGCCGAACAGTTCCCGGAAGACGTCGCTCGCCTGCAGACCCTGCTGGGACCGTTACAGCCCGGCCAGCCGGTAAAGGCCATTCCCGGTGCGGGCACCAATGTGCCGATCTGGCTGCTGGGCTCCAGTCTGTACAGCGCCCAACTGGCGGCCATGCGCGGTCTGCCCTATGCCTTTGCCGGTCATTTTGCTCCGCGACTGTACCGGGAAGCATTGAGGGTCTACCGGGACAATTTCCGGCCTTCGGATCAGCTTGCCGAGCCCTATGCCATGCTCGCCGTACCGGCGGTACCTGCGGATTCCGTGGAAGAAGCGCGCTTCCTGGCGACCACCAGCTACCAGAGAATCCTGGCGCTGTTCCGGGGCCAGCCGCTGTGGATGAAACCTCCGGTGGACACCATGGATGGCCTGTGGAATGCCGGCGAGGAAGCCAGTGTCCGGGATTTCCTCGGGCTGCAACTGCTGGGGGATACTGCCGCGATCCGCCAGCAGCTGGACGAACTGCTGGCGACGGTCGAGGTGGACGAGCTGATGTTTACGGTGGACATCTACGACCCGGCAAAGCGCCGCCACGCGCTGGACATCCTGGCGGCTACCCGGGATCAGAGCACCGATTCCACCGCCTCAATCAACTGAGGGTCGTCGGGGCGAACGCGGCTCGGAAAACTGGCCACCACGTCACCATCCCGGTTCACCACGTACTTGGTGAAGTTCCACCGGGGTGGCTGGCTTTGACGGTTCAGCTCCCGGAACACCGGGTTGGCGCCGGCGCCGGTCACCGGCCCCGGTGCGATCATGGTGAAAGTGACACCGAAATTGACGAAGCACACATTCGCTGCCTCTTCCTCGCTGTCCGCTTCCTGGCGGAAGTCGTCACTGGCGAAACCAACCACCACCAGGCCCTTGTCTGCATATCGCTGGTGCAGTGCTTCCAGCCCTTCGAACTGACCGGTATATCCGCACCGGCTGGCGGTGTTGACCACCAGCAGGGGCTTGCCCGCGGCAAGGTCGCAAAGGTTCACGCTATCCCTGGAATGCAGCTTGCGCTGCTCATGATCGAGAAATGCCGGGCACTCCTGTGCCAGGACCGGCATGGACACAAATAACGCCATCAGCAGCAACAGACGCTGCACACTCAAGCATCGCATTGATAGACTCCTTTTCACTGGTCCCTGTTATACGGGCCCCGGGCCATAAACGTTCACGCACCGCCCGCATTCTGCAACCCCGTCACGGAGTATTCATCATGGCCGACCAACGCTTTTTTGTCTTCCTCTCCCATGGTCTGGAAAGCGGCCCTGGTGGCACCAAGATCCAGGTGATGAAACGGGTCACTGAGGAGTTTGCTGACGTACAGGCAGAGGCTGTTGATCACCGCAGCACCAGGGATCCGGCAGAGCGGCTGGCCCAGATGCAAAAGGCCATGAAGGATGCCGGTGCCGATCCGGCCCGGACCATTCTGGCAGGCTCCAGCATGGGTGGCTGGGTATGCGCCCGTACCAGCGAGCTGACGCCGGTGCTGGGCTGCTTCCTGCTGGCGCCCGCTCTGGCACTTGCGAAGTATCCCGAGAGCCGGCCGGAGATCCGGGCAACCTTTTGCCAGCTTATCCTGGGCTGGCACGATGACGTGGTCCTACCCATGCCCGTGATTGATCTGGCACGGGAACAGAGCCTGCCCACACTCGTCCTCCCTGACGGTCACCGGCTGGAAAACAGCGTTGACCGTGTCACCCGGGAATTCCGGGCCTTTCTCCTTAACGCAGGGTTAAAACCCGGCAACAATTGATCCGGGTCATCCGATTTCCGTGCAGGATCGAATGTCTTTGCTAGGGTATGCCTGCTGCCCTCGCCTTTGCCTGATGCAGGTCGATTTCATGGCAGGGCACCAAATCCTGAATGAGAGAGGAGTTACCAATGAGCGATTTCAACAAGAGTCGACGGGTATTCCTGCGCACGGCCGCCCTTGGTGCAGCCGCTGTACCGCTGGCACGCATTGCTGTCCACAGCCCCGCCGCTCATGCAGAAAAAGCAAAGGCGGAAGACGGGCATGCGATGGATTACGTCAACGACGCAACCACCAGTGACCATCCGAAGTACAAGGACGGCAACAAGTGCTCCACCTGTGCCTTCTGGGCCGGTGAGGAGTCAGGCGGCTGGGGTACTTGCCGTCACCCCGAGTTCAGCGACGTACTGGTCAACAAGAATGGCTGGTGCAGTACCTGGGTACCGGGAGGCTGACACTTCCACCAGGGCGGCCCCAGGGCCGCCCGCCATCACCCAAACCCTCCTTTCAATGCCTCACAGCCTTTGCCCTGCAATGAATCGACTGGAATTTCATGCACTTGCAATCTGACATAAATGTGTCGCCGTGAAATCCTGATTTTGGTCATTTTCTTGCGAAAACGACTTTGTTTTGCCAGTCTTTATAAACGTAACAATGGATTAACGTAAAATAACGAGCGGAGACAACCCGATGAGCAGCAAGAGTAAATTCAGGAAACTGGCTGGTATTTCAGCCCTGGCCTTTGCCGGACTGACCGCAGCAAACGCTGTAAATGCCGCCAACTGGCGCTATGCCCATGAAGAATACGAAGGCGACGTTCAGGACGTATTCGCTTACAAGTTCAAGGAATACATCGAAGAAAACTCGGACCACACCCTGCAGGTTTACCGCTTCGGCGAGCTGGGCGAGTCTGACGACATCATGGAACAGACCCAGGCCGGTATCCTGAACTTCGTAAACCAGTCCCCCGGTTTCACCGGCTCCCTGATCCCGGAAGCCCAGATCTTCTTCATCCCGTATCTCATGCCCACCGACATGGATACCGTGATCGAGTTCTTCCGTAAGAGTGAAGCGATCAATCAGGACTTCCCGGAGCTCTACTCCGAGAAAGGCCTGGAACTGCTGAAAATGTATCCGGAAGGCGAAATGGTCGTTACCGTTGATGAGCCGGTCACCTCTCCGGAAGGCTTCAACAACAAGAAGATCCGGGTCATGACCAACCCGCTTCTGTCCGAGACCTATTCCGCCTTCGGCGCGACTCCGACCCCGCTGCCCTGGGGCGAAGTGTACGGTGCCCTGCAGACCAACATGATCCAGGGTCAGGAAAACCCGATCTTCTGGATCGAGTCCGGCGGTCTGTACGAGGTCTCCCCGAACCTGGTATTCACCGGTCACGGCTGGTTCACCACCGCCATGATGGCCAACCAGAACTTCTACAACGGCCTGTCTGACGAGGACAAAAAGCTGGTCCAGGATGCGGCAGACTATGCCTTTGAAGAGATCATCGTACACATCGATGGTCTGGCTGACGAAGCCCTGGAAAAGATCACATCCAAGAGCGACGAAGTCACCGTTACCCGCCTGAACGACGAACAGATCGAAGCCTTCAAGGCCCGTGCGCCGCAGGTGGAAGAGAAGTTCATCGAGATGACTGGCGAGCGCGGCAAAGAGCTGCTGAACCAGTTCAAGGAAGACCTGAAAGAAGTTCAGAACGATTGATCTGAAGGAAACAGTCCCGCCGGCCCCTGCCGGCGGGACCTGGTTTTAATCACGCCCCGCCGTCCCCCTTCCGGCCGGGAGCAGAATGTTCTGGAGCGCACCCCATGTCCGAGAATTCCCCGGATCTTGAAGATGACACCGGCTCCTACGAGTCAGGCCTGCCCGGGTTTCTGGGAACCATTGATGTCTGGATAAGCAAGATTGAAGCAGTCATGCTTGCCCTGGGCGTTATCCTGATGGCCGTCAATACCTGCGTGAACGTGATCGCGCGATTTGTCTTCGGCGAAGGCCTTTTCTTCTCCGGAGAAATCAACCGAATTCTCATCATCCTGATCACCTTTGCCGGCATCGGTTACGCGGCCCGCCACGGTCGCCACATCCGCATGTCCGCCGTCTACGATGCGATCCCTACCAAGGGGCGGAAGGTGCTGATGATCATCATTGCCCTGTTCACCTCGGTGGTAATGTTTTTCCTCTGCTACCACTCCTACGGTTACATCGAGACGCTTTATAGCCGTGGCCGGATCCTGCCGGCTCTGGGATTTGAGATCTGGTGGATCTACATCTGGGCTCCGGTAGGTTTTGCCATCACCGGTATCCAGTATTTCCTCACCGCCATCAAGAACTTCACCAGCAAGGATGTCTATCTTTCCACTGGCGTTGTTGATGGTTACGCCGACACCGAATCGGAAGTATGAACCCCGCAGCTGAACTCAGGTAAGGATAAAAATCATGGCAACTATAATGATGGTGATCATGATCGGGTTGTTGCTGCTTGGCTTCCCGATGATGGTTCCGCTGATTACCGGCGCGGTGGTCGGCTTTGTAATGATGTTTGACGGCTTCGGCCAGATGGGTACCTTCATCCAGCAGATGATGGGGGGCATCCGGCCGGCGTCGTTGATTGCGGTACCGATGTTCATTCTGGCCGCGGATATCATGACCCGGGGTCAGTCCGCGGATCGGCTGATTAACATGGTCATGGCGTTTATCGGCCATGTGAAGGGTGGCCTTGCGATCAGTACGGCAACCTCCTGCACACTGTTCGGTGCGGTCTCCGGTTCAACCCAGGCCACCGTGGTGGCGGTGGGCTCCCCGCTGCGTCCGAAGATGCTGAAAGCAGGCTACTCGGATCCGTTTACCCTGGCACTGATCATCAACGCCAGTGACATCGCCTTCCTGATCCCGCCGAGTATCGGCATGATCATCTACGGCGTTATCTCCGAAACCTCCATTGCCGAGCTGTTCATTGCCGGCATCGGACCGGGCATACTGATCCTGTTCATGTTCTCGGTCTACTGCCTGATCTATGCCTACAAGAACAACGTGCCCACGGAAGAGAAAGCCACCTGGAAACAACGGGCACTGTCCGTGCGCGACGCCCTCTGGCCGCTGTTCTTCCCGGTCATCATTGTCGGCGGCATTTACGGGGGCATCTTCAGCCCGACCGAAGCGGCGGCAGTCTGCGTACTCTATGCCTTCCTGCTGGAGTTCGTGGTATTCCGTTCGCTGAAACTGGCCGATATTTACCGGATCGCCAAGTCCACTGGCCTGATCACCGCCGTGGTGTTCATCCTGGTTGCAGTCGGTAACGGCTTCTCCTGGATCATCTCCTTCGCCCAGATTCCGCAAACCATTCTGGAAGCCGTCGGCGTCAACGAAGCCGGCCCGGTGGGCGTGCTGATTGCCATCTGTGTGGCGTTCTTCATTGCCTGTATGTTCGTGGACCCCATTGTGGTGATCCTGGTGCTGACTCCGATTTTTGCCCCGGCCATCCAATCCACCGGTCTGGACCCGGTTCTGGTGGGTGTACTGATCACGCTGCAGGTAGCCATCGGTTCAGCCACACCGCCGTTTGGCTGTGACATCTTCACCGCTATCGCGATCTTCAAACGGCCCTACCTGGAGGTGATTCGGGGAACACCACCGTTCATCTTCATGCTGGTGGCCGCCGCCGGCCTGATTATCGCGTTCCCGGATATTGCCCTGTTCCTGCGGGACGTGGCGTTCAGGGATTAATGGAGAGACTCAAGGGTCCTTAAGGAGAAACTCATGTTCAAAAGAATCCTGGTCGCGGTGGACGGCTCCAAAACCTCACTCAAGGCGTTAGACAAGGCCATCGATCTCCAGAAACTGATTCCCGAGGCCGAGATATACATCCTCTGCGTGTACAAGCATCACAGCCTGTTCGAGGCCTCACTGTCGATCGGCCGGCCAGCCGACATGGACATCCCGGACAAGGTGCTCTCGGAGTACGCGAAGGAAGTAGTGAATCATGCCAAGGAGCTGGCGAAGGAGCACGGTGCGACCAAGGTGCGGGGCTTTGTGAAGGCCGGACGACCCTCCCGGGTGATCATCAAGTTCGCCCAGGACAAGGAAGCGGACCTGATCGTGGTCGGCACCAAGGGCACCAACAGCGACAAGGACGGCATGTTCCTGGGCAGTGTGTCCCACCGGGTGGCGTCCCACGCCAAGTGCCCGGTTCTGGTGGTCTGACACCTCATCCCGTCCGGGATAGCGCCATCAGGCGTTATCCCGGGACCTTCCCATCGCCATCACTGCCAACAACGCAGAGCCCACCATCAGCAATAGCGCCACCGCATTCAGTACCGGTGTCGATCCTTCCCGCAACCGATTGAACAGGGCCACGGTCAGCGGCGTATCGCTGCCGGTGAGCATTACCGTGGTGTTGAAGTTCTCGAACGACATCAGGAACGCCATCGCCGCTGCCCCGAAGATGGACGGCATCAGCCAGGGCAGAGTCACCGTGAACCAGGCCACCACGGGTGTGGCGCCCAGGTTCAGCGCAGCCTCTTCCAGTTGCCGGTCAAACTTGCGCAGGCGGGCAGCGATCACCAGGGTGGCAAGCGTGGCAATGAAGGTCACCTGCCCCATCACCACCAGCGTCATCCCCGGCCGGAACACATCCAACTCGATACCCCAAAGCCGGGAGGCATCATTGGCCATACCGCTGTAGAACACCAGGATCGAAACCCCCAGAATTACCCCCGGAATCACCAGCGGCAGCAGCATCAGCAGGTATAGGAATTCCTTGCCGCGGAATTCCAGCCGTTCGAACAGCACCGCGTTGACGCATCCCAGGGCAACACTGCCAACCGTGACCCAGAAGGCGATCTTGGTACTCACCCACAGCGCGGATAACAGGGTGTCATCGTGGAACAGACCGGTGCGACCACCAGAACCGTCCGCCAGGTACCAGTCCAGGGTAAAGCCCTTCCAGGGCAGAGACGGAAACGGGGCATCGTTGAACGCAAACACCGCCGTCACCGTCAGTGGCAGGGCCAGGTAGACGAAAAATGCCACCAGGTAGGCCAGGTACAGGCCATCAAACCAGCGGGAGCGGGGAACGGACCGGATCATGCCGTCACCCCATGACCTTGCGCAGGGACTGGCCGGAGAGTTTCAGGCCCAGCCAGACGATCAATGACGACAGCACCAGCAGCAAAACACCGAGGGCTGCGCCCTGTTCCCAGTTAAAACGGGTGATGAACTGGGTAAAGATCTGCTCAGTGAACCAGGCACTGTCCTTGCCACCCATCAGGATGGGCGTCAGGTAGCTGCCGAGGGTCAGCATGAACACCACGATGCAGCCGGAGACAATGCCCGGCATTGCCCAGGGCACCACCACCTCGCGGAGCACGGTCAGGTGGTTGCCCCCGAGGTCGTAACCGGCTTCCACCAGGTTCTCGTCCATGCCATCCAGGGTGGTGACCAGGGGCACCACCATGAACAGCAAGCCGTTGTAGACCAGGCCGATGATCACCGCCACATCGTTGTAGAGCATTTCCACCGGGCCATCCGCCCAGCCCAGGGCCTGCAACCAGGAACTGAACAGACCACTCTCCCGCAGCAGGATCATCCAGCCGTAGGTACGCACCAGCTCACTGGCCCAGAAGGGCACCAGGCACGCCAGAAACAACAATCCCTTGGCACGGCCCCGCGCCAGCCTCGCGATGTACCAGGCGATGGGAAAGGCAATCAGCAGGGTGAGAAACGTGGTGAACAACGACATCACGCCGGTTCGGACAAAGGTGCGCCAGTAATAGGACTCGGTAAAGAAGTTCTGGTACTGCTCCAGCCCCCAGGCCAGCGTGTCCCAGCTCTCCCGGACCTGGAAGGAGACCCGAAGCATCTGCAGGTGGGGCACCAGCACCAGCAGCACAATCCACAGCAGGAAGGGTGTGAGCAGCAACCAAAGAGACAGGCGACCGGCACTGGCGTTCATACGGCCCCCGGGGCAAACACCCGTGCCAGCATCGGGTCCCACGCCAGCTGGACACCGGCACCTTCCCGCAATCGGGGTGCCGAGCCATCCTGGGGCAACCGGGCATACAGGGTCTGGCCGGCGCTGTCGGCCTCAAGACGACTGTTGGCGCCATCAAACAGGGTGGCGGTCACCGAAGCCCGGAGCGCCGAGTAATCGGGCCTCAGCGCGTCTCCTCCCAGTACCAGGGATTCCGGGCGAATGAACAGGTCCGCCCGCTCACCGATGGGCGGCGAACTCTGACCGAGCCGGCCACGAACCATACTGCCATCGTCCAGCCGGAGTTCCGCCAGCCCGTCCTGCACTGCTACAAGCTCGCCGGTGAGGCGATTGTTATCTCCGACAAACCCGGCCACAAAGGGGGTGGCCGGTTCCCGGTATAGTTCTTCCGGCGGGGCCACCTGGTCAAACCGGCCATCCTTCATCACGGCGACCTGGTCTGACATCACCATGGCCTCGGACTGGTCGTGGGTGATGTACACGAAAGTGGTGCCGAAGGCCTTCTGCAGATGTTTCAGTTCGATCTTCATCTGCTCCCGCAGTTTCAGATCCAGGGCCCCCAGGGGTTCGTCCAGCAACAGCAGGGTCGGCTCCAGCACCAGGCAGCGGGCCAAAGCTACGCGCTGGCGCTGCCCCCCGGAGAGTTCACCCGGGTTCCGGTTTTCCATGCCGGGCAGGCCCACCTGCTCCAGCACCCGGGCGATCCGCGTGCGCCGCTCTGCGGCCGGCACTTTCTGGCGCTTCAGGCCATAACCGATGTTGTCTCCCACCGACATGGTCGGAAACAGGGCCAGATGCTGGAACACCATGTTGACCGGGCGCCGGTTGGGAGGCACATCGTTCATGCGGGCGCCGCGGATATGGATATCGCCCTCATCGGGCCGGTCAAAACCCGCCAGCAGCCGCAGCAAGGTGGTCTTGCCGCAGCCCGAGGGGCCCAGAATCGAGAAAAACGTGCCCGCAGGCACGTCAAGGGAAACATGGTCCACCGCGGCATTGCTGCCAAAGCGGCGGACCAGGTTCGAGCAGAACAGGTCGGACTCGATCCCCATGGAGATCAGTTCGCTGCCTGGACGCGGTCCAGTACCTGCCCTTCCACGGTCTCCAATCCGGGAGGTACCGGCGGATACCACTTGATGTTGTTGATCGCCTGGTCATTGAAGCTGGCCCGGTAGGCATCCCGCAGCTCCGCACGGACAAACTCGTCCGCACCTTTGGAAGCAGTGAAGTTACCCGAGGCGTTGGTGATCCGGGCGGCGATTTCCGGCTGCATCACGAAGTTGATCCACTTGTAGGCGGCTTCCTCGTTTTCACTGCGGCGGGGAATGGCAAACGTATCGATCCAGCCCAGGGCACCGGAGTCCGGGGCCACGAAACGGATATCCGGGTTCTCTGCATTCAGTTTCCAGCCGCCGGCATCCCAGGCCATGGCCGCGGTCACCTCACCGGTGCGCAACAGCGCCAGCAGCTGGTCACCACCGGTCCAGTAGGTCTTCACGTTGCTCTTGCAGTCGATCAGCTTGTCTTCCACTTTCGCCAGGATCGACTCGTACTCGTCACGGTCGTTATAGGCTTCAAAGGGATCCATGCCCATGGCAAAGGCAAAACCGATCAGGGTCGGGCGCTTGAGACGGTAACTGACCTTGCCGGCCACCGCCGGGTCGCACAGGTCGGTGTAATCGGTGACCGTATCTGCCACCGAGCTGTGGACGATCAGCCCGCTGGTACCCCAGACCGAAGGCACACCGTAGAATTTGCCATCGAGCTCGGTGGAGTCCTGGGTCGCCTTGACCATGGAGGGCTGCAGCTGATCCGTGTTGACGCGGGTGAAATCGATGGGCTTGTAGATATTGAACTGGCGCTGAACACCGATGATCCGGTCCTGGCTGGGTTGGGCCAGGTCAAAGCCGGCACCACCGGTGGCCCGCAGTTTGGAGATCATGTCTTCGTTGTTGGAGAGGGTGACCTTCACATCGATTCCGGTCTCTTCCTCGAACTGGGCCACCACATCATCCGGGGCATAACCGCCCCAGGTAATCAGTCGCAGCTCTTCAGCGAGCAGGCTGCCGGAAAAAGTGACAGCAGCCAGGAAGGTGGAGCCAAGCAGTGCGGATGTCCTTGCGGTGCGCGATCCCATGATCTTTGTATCTCCTGATAACGGTAAGTAACAAGTTTGCTAACCAGTTGTTATCAGGAAGGTATAGACCATGTATGTCAGTTTTGTGAAACCCCATTCACAAAAAACGGAGGCCGAGGCCTCCGTTCCGGATTCATTGGTGTACGGGCTGACATCACCGCCCGGACTTGAGCATCTCCCAGTACTTGGCGTACACCTGCAGCGCCTCGTCTCCGATATCCACCTGGAACTCGGCATTGGTCATGTCCTCAGGTGTCGGGTAGCTGGCGCGGTTATTGGCCACGTCATCCGGCAGCATCTCACGGGCAGCCAGGTTCGGGGTGGCGTAGCCGATCTCCTCACTGATCAGTGCGGAGATTTCCGGCTGCAGCACAAAGCTGATGAACTGGTGGGCGGCCTCCGGGTTCTTGGCGTTCTTGGGAATCACGAAGCTGTCCAGCCAGGCGATGATGCCCTCTTCCGGATAGACGTACTCCAGTGACGGCATGGTCTCCTCGGCCATCACCGCTTCGCCGTTCCAGATCATGCCGACATCGGTCTCACCTTCCAGGTAGGGCACCCGGGGGGCATCGGAATTGAAGGTACGCACGGAGGGCATCAGCTCGGTGAGCTTCTCGTAGGCTTCCTCGATCTGCTGCGGATCGGTGCTGTTACCGGAGTAGCCCAGCACCCGCAGGCCGACGTGGAAGACTTCCCGCATGTCGTTGGTGAGCATCACCCGGCCTTCGAAACGCTCATCCCACAGGTCGGCCCAGGCGGTCACCGGCTCGCCTTCAACATCGTCGGTGTCCACGGCCAGGCCGGTGGTGCCCCACAGGTACGGAATACTGAATTTGTTGTCCGGGTCGATGTCGAGGTTGACCAGCTCCGGATCGAGCTTGTCGAAGCCCTCGATCTTGCTGCGGTCGATGGGCAGCAGCAGGTCTTCCTGGCGCATCTTGCTCACGTAGTAGGTGGAAGGCACGGCCAGGTCATAGGCGGCGCTGTCATCCAGCAGCTTGAGCTTGGCATACATGGCTTCGTTGCTGTCGTAAGTGGTGTAGACCACCTGGATGCCGGTCTCTTCCTCGAAGCGCGTCAGCACTTCCTGCGGCATGTATTCGGACCAGTTATACAGGTTGAGAACCTTCGGCTCCTCGGAACTGCAGCCAGTCAGGCCCACAGCCAGCAGGCCGGCCAGTGCGAGTTTCTTCATCGTTTGCTCCTTGTAAGAATCCATTGCGACAACATCAGCATAACCAGTGAAAACACCAGCAACAGTGTGCCCAGGGCATTCACCTCGGGCTTGAGCCCCACCCGAACCATGGAGTAGATGCGCAGGGGCAGAATTTCATAACTGGGGCCACTGACAAAGGTGCTGACCACCACATCGTCCAGTGACAGTGTAAACCCCAGCAGCCAGCCCGCCAGTAACGCCGGCATGATGACCGGAATCAGTACCGTCCGGGTCATGGTGAAATCGGAAGCGCCAAGGTCCCGGGCCGCCTCGGGCAGGCTCTCGTCGAAGCCGCTCAGCCGGGCCATCACGGTAATCACCACAAACGGCAGGCAGAAGGTGACATGGGCCAGCAGCAGTGACACATAGCCAAGCTGGATGCCCACCAGCAGGAACAGCGCCAGCAGCGAGATTGCCAGCACGATTTCCGGCGACATCATCACCACGAACAGCATGCCGTTGAGCACCTTCTTGCCCCGGAACCGGTAGCGGTGCAGTGCCAGGGCCGTCAGGGCCCCGATAACGGTGGACACGGTGGCCGCCGAGAGCGCCAGCCACAGGGAGTTCCACATGGCCTCCACCATGGCGTTGTTGTTGAACAGGGACTGGTACCAGCGCAGGCTCAGCCCGCCCCAGGTATAGCCGCTACGGGAATCATTGAAAGAGAACACCACCAGCACACCGATCGGGATGTACAGCAGGAGATAGACCAGTACCAGATAGGCTCTTGGCAACCACCGGGTCATCACGCGCCCTCCTCGCCGATGCGTTGCTTGCTCAGGCGGTGGGCCAACATCAGGATGGCCATGGTGATGGTCAGGACAATGCTGGCAGCCGCACCGAACGGCCAGTTCCGGGCATCCAGGAATTGGTTCTTGATAACGTTACCCACCAGCAAATTCCGCGATCCGCCAAGGATGTCAGGCACGAAGAACAGCCCCATGGCCGGCAACAGCACCAGCATAACGCCCGCCAGAACCCCCGGCAGGGTCAGCGGTACGATCACGTGGATGAAGGTGGCAAAGCGGCCGGCGCCCAGGTCATGGGAGGCAAGAAGCAATTCCTGGCGCAGGTCGTCAAACACCGAGTACAGCGGCAGGATCATGAACGGGAGCAGCAGATAGACCAGGCCGATGATCACCGCGCCCTCGGTGTAGAGCATCTGGAGTGGCTCATCGATCCAGCCCAGGCCCATCAGGGAACTGTTGATCAGGCCATTGGTGGCCAGCAGCATCTTGAGGGCGTAGGTACGCACCAGCGAGTTGGTCCAGAACGGCACGATCAGCAGGAAAATCAGCAGCAACTGGCGCTGCTTGCCCAGTTTCGACAGGGCCCAGGCAAAGGGATAGCCGATCAGCAGACAGACCAGGGTCGTCATCGCCGCCATGTAGAGCGAATGCAGGAAGACCTCCAGGTACAGCGGGTCGAACAGCTGCCGGTAGGCATCCAGGTTCAGGGGCAATGAGATGAAGGTACCCGGATCCCGGGTCATCACACTGGCACCCACCACCAGCAGGTTCGGCGCCAGCACCAGGAATAGCAACCAGCCCCACACCAGCACCAGCACCGCCGTCCTGAACGGCTGCCGGGTAATGCTAGGCATCGGTCAGTGCATCCTCATTGACAGATTCATCCGCTTCCTCCGGGAGCAACCACTCCCAGCCATCGACCCAGCTCACCTTCACCGGTTCGCCCAACCGGTAATCGAAGGCGGGATCATCTTCGTCAAAAAACTCGCTGGCCAGTACTTCGGTACCGTATTCCAGGTGGATCACCGAGTCCAGGGTGCTGCCCTTGTAGTTGCGCTCGACAATCTTCCCGGCCACGCCCTGCTCATCGGCCGGGTCGAGCACGCGAATATCCTCGGGCCGCAGCAGCACATGCAAAGACTGCCCTTCCCGTACCGGGAAATCCGGGCGGCGCAGGGTCCGTTTCAGGCCGAACACATCCACCGTGATGGTGCCGTCATGGATCGACTCCACTTCGCCCGGAAAGAAATTGGTTTCACCGACGAAGCGCGCGGTAAACAGGTTGGCCGGGCGCTCGTAGACTTCCCTGGGCGTGCCCAGTTGCTGGACCAGCCCATCCTTGAGCACCACCACCCGATCGGACATGGACAGGGCTTCTTCCTGGTCATGGGTGACAAACACGAAGGTGATGCCCAGCTCCCGCTGCAACCGCTTAAGCTCTACCTGCATGGTGCGCCGCAGCTTGTAATCCAGGGCCGAGAGCGGCTCATCCAGCAGCAGCAGTCGCGGGCGCTTGACCACCGCCCGGGCAATGGCCACACGCTGCTGTTGGCCACCGGACAGCTGATGGGGCTTGCGGCGCATGTAGTCCTGCAGCTGCACCATCGCAAGCGCCTCCTCGACGCGCTCACGAATCTCCTCCTTCGGCCGCTTCTCCATTTTCAGGCCGTAAGCAACGTTGTCGAACACCGACATGTGCGGGAACAACGCGTAATGCTGGAATACGGTATTGAGGGGGCGGTGTTCCGGCGGGGTCCCGGTCAGGTCTTCCCCGGACAGGGTAATGGTGCCGGCATCGGGATGCTCGAAGCCCGCCATCAAACGCAGCAAGGTGGTTTTGCCACAGCCTGACGGACCCAGGAGGGTAATGAATTCCCCGTCGTAGATGTCCAGGCTCAGGGAATCCAGAACGGTTTTGCCGTCAAACTGTTTGGTGAGATTACTCAGAGAAAGCAGTGTCTTTTTCATCGGCCCTGCCCGGAAAGTGAGCCCGCTATTTTTCCAGAAAGCGTAGCAAACAAAAAGGGGCGTCGGGGTAATCCGAAACCCCGACGCCCCTTGTTTTCAGGACCTTAAGCGTTTTGGGCGATCACTCGCCGGCAACACTGTTCAGGTAGGCCTTGTCCGAGATGTTGATCCAGGGGCGTACCTGCTTCAGGTAGTCACGCTGGGAGGTGATGATTTCCTTGGCCAGCGGATCCTTTTCCGCCGCTTCTGCGAGCAGACGGTCTGTGGTTTCGCGCAGTGCCTCGATAACCTCAGGCGGGAACACCTTGTGGGTCACATCCGGGTAGTCTTCCTTCATCTTGTCCCAGGCAATCCCGCTCTCATGCACACTCTGGATGTACATGTCATACGCTGCGGTGCGCATGGCGACCGTCAGGATGTTCTGCAGGTCGGCAGGCAGCTTGTCCCAGGTCTTGTTGTTGATCAGGAACTGCACCTCGGCACCCGGCTCCTGCCAGCCGGAGTAGTAGTACTTGGCGATCTGGTGGAAGCCCATCGGGAAATCCAGGGCCGGGCCCACCCACTCAAGAGCGTCAATGGTGTTACGTTCAAGAGCAGTATACAGCTCGCCCGGCGGCAGGTTGGTGACCGCCACACCCAGCTCGGACATGACTTCGCCGGCAAAGCCCGGGGTACGCATCTTCAGACCCTGGAGATCTTCCAGCGAATTGATTTCCTTGCGGAACCAGCCACCCATCTGGTTGCCGGTATTACCACCCGGGAAGGACAGCAGACCGTGAGGCTCGTAGACCTTCTGCATGAGTTCCATGCCACCGCCGTGGTAGAACCAGGCGTACATTTCCGGGGCGATCAGGCCGAACGGAATGGTGGTGAAGTACATGGCGTTGGGAATGGTGCCCTTGTAGTAGTACGAGGCGGTGTGGCCCATGTCGTACTGACCGGTGCGCACCAGGTCGAAAATGCCGAAGGGCGCCTTGTGCTTGTTGGCGGCATCCACCCGGACTTTCAGCCGGCCATCGGACATGGATTCGACCATATCAGCGAAGTGCTCGGTGGTTTCCCCCAGGATCGGCGAATTCGGTCCCCAGGTCTGAGCCAGGCTCAGGGTGTAGGTTTCCTGTGCCAGCGCGGATGCGCTGAAGGCCGACGCCGCAACAGCCACAGCGGCAAAGAAAGACTTGCGTAAATTCATGGTGTTGGCTTCCGTTTTTTTATAGGTATGAAATGGTATTTCGGGTCCATGTCCATCATAGCCTGCTAACAGCTTTGAGCCAATCTTTGTCATAAATCAACGGCAAGCTCTGCGACATCATGCCACACAGGCACTAGGCTATTATCGAACTCCCTTGGATTCGGACTTTTCCATGAAGCACCTTTTTCTCATACGTCATGCCAAGTCCAGCTGGGCGGATGAAGCCCTCAGCGATCACCAGCGCCCGCTCAACAGCCGTGGCGAAAGCCAGCTCGCTCCGCTTGGCCGGGCACTGGTCCGCAGCGGTGCCTTCGGCGGCACCATCCATGCCAGCGATGCCGTCAGGGCACAGCAGACCCTCGCAGGGGTTGTTCCGGAGGGATTTCCCGATAACCGGGTTCACATCAGCCCCGAGCTTTACACCTTCGACTACCGACGGCTCCTGCACTGGCTCAAAGCCCTGGACGACGGGGAAGAGACCGTCACCATCATCGGCCATAACCCCGCCCTGCTGGAACTGGCCGGGCACCTGCTCAAGCATCCACCCGCGAACCTGCCCACGGCCGGCTTTGTGCACATACGATTACCGGACAAGCCCTGGCGCAAGATGGCCGCCGGCAAAGGTCGGCTCGAAGCCTTCCTCACGCCCAGGGAATTCAGTTACCAGCAGTTCGACCGCAAACGGAAAAAACGGGCCCGGACCACCGGCGACGAGCCCGGCCGCGATATTCCCGAGGCCCTGTCACATCAGCTCCAGCGCATGCGGGAACTGGAACCGGGGGTCAAGGTAGGGCTGGATGATGAGTTCCTGCACCAGTTCCGTATTGCCATCCGGCGCAGCCGGGCTATTACCGAATCGGTGGAGGAAGTCAGCGGAGACAAATCCCTGCACCAATCGATCAGGCAACTCAAGCGCAACGCACGCGCCACCAGCAGGCTCCGGGACCTGCATGTATTCCTGCAGGACCTGCCGGCACTCTGTGAACACAACAGCGAGCTGCAGACTGCCCTCGGCACCTGGGCAGAAACCGAGGCAGACCAGGAGCACCATGCCCTCGTCAAACGGCTCGGGAGCATGCGCTACCGGGACGCCATGCACCGCTGGGAAAATCAGATTCATTCCCGCCAGTTCCGGAAACTGGCCAGCCGGCTGACACCAAAAGACATCCGGAAGGCGGTAGAGAACCGTATAAGGGAGTTCAACAGGCGTACCGCCGAGTTGCTCCACAACTCACCGGATGAAGACATTCACCGGCTCCGGAAGCTGCTCAAGCGCATCCGCTACCTGATGGAGCTGGATGCCAGGGGCTGGAAACAGCCACTCAAGGCTCTGAAGTACCGCCAGGAACTCTATGGCCGGTTCCAGGACCTGCACGTGCAGGTCGAGCTGGTCAAAGCCTTCAGAATGCGGGCACCGGAAACGCTGCCGGGGGCCGTCGATGGCCTGAAGGAGAGACTGGAACAGCAGAAAGCGGACGCCCGACGCCAGATACTCGCGCTAGGAGGACTCGATGGAGCCCCGGTATGACACTCTCTTCTACGATGGCCAGTGCCCGTTGTGCGCCCGGGAGGTCCGGGCGCTGAGGCGCCTGAACAAAGGTAACCTGGTTTTGGCGGATATCCACCAGCAGCGCAATGGCAGCCTGATCCTGCCGCCCCACGAGATGCTGCTGCGCCGGCTGCACCTGATGACCTGGACCGGCGAATGGGTTACCGGCCTGCACGCCACCGTACGTGCCTGGTCTCATACACCGTTCGGCTTTCTCTTCAACCCCCTGCTCTGGCCGGGGATCTACCAGATCGCCTCACCGGTATACGAGCTCTGGGCTGACCGCCGCTACGAACGCAAATACGCCTGCGCAGAGTGCGACGCAGGCTGACTGACAAAACTCCGGAATCAGGGTTGCTCGTCCGGCCGCGCGCCCTGATCGCATTTCTTGCAGTCCAGCTCAAAACCCAGCATGGACCGACGGCCCTCTTCGGTGATAACCCAGGGACGGTTCACCCAGGGCGGGTCATGGCGCACATGCTGGTTATGGCCGCAGGCAAGCTGGGCGACCCAGTGGTTCTCTTCGTCCCGGTGATAACCGGTGATGGGCTGTTTCATTGCGGTGCCTTCCTCCCATTCCAGGCCGACCAGGAATAGATGGCCAGCGCCACCCAGATCATGACAAAACTGGCCAGCTTCTCACCACTGAGGGGCTCCTCGAACACAAACAGGGCAATGAGGAACTGGATGGTCGGGTTGATGTACATGAGGAACCCTACCGTCGCCAGCCGCAGGCGGCGGGCGGCGCCGGCGAACGCCAGCAGCGGGATGGCGGTGACGATACCGGACGACAGCAACAACAGCATCATGCCGGTGCTGTCGGAGAAGTGGGAAACCCCTTCACTACCAAGCCAGGTCCAGGTCAGCAGGGCTACGGGCAGCAGCAGGAGTGTTTCCACGAACAGGCCGGAGAGCCCGTCCAGTTCCACTTTCTTCCGCAACAGGCCATAGGTGCCGAAACTGAAGGCCAGAATCAGGGTGATCCAGGGCACGATGCCCAGCAGGAACAACTGGTACAGGATGGCTACGGCAGCCAGCACCACCGCGATGGCCTGCAGGCGGGTAATGGTCTCCCGGAGAATCAGCATCCCCATGGCCACGTTCACCAGGGGCGTGAGGAAGTAGCCAAGGCTGGCCTGGAGCACATGGCGGGTTTCCACCGCGTAGATATACACGCCCCAGTTCAGGGCAATGAACACGGCGCAGCCGAGCACGAGGCCCAGCTTGCGGGGTCGGGCCAGGGCCGATCTTATCGGTTGCCAGCGCTGCATGAGCGTGATCACGATGGCAAGGAACAGGCAGGACCAGATCACCCGGTGGATCAGGACCTCCCAGGCCGGCACCCCCTCGAACAGGGCGAAATACAGGGGGAAGCTCCCCCACATGGTATAGGCCGCGAGGCCGTAGAGAACGCCCTTGGTCGTCTCGGGTGTGGCTGCTTTCATAGGTTCCTCATTATCCAGCCGGTCAATCTACCACAAGGCGGATGATGAGCGCCCTTGAACTAACGGCTTACCGGCAACAGGCCTTGAATTTTTTCCCGCTGCCGCAGGGGCAAGCTTCGTTTCGACCGGGTTTGAGCTGACCTTCCTCGGTCTGACCGGAAAGGTAATACCAGCGGCCATCCTCCCGGACAAAGTCAGAGTTTTCCTCCAGATAGCCCCAGCCGTCACCGGCACGATAAACAGCGCGAAAATGGACCCTGCCCCTGCTACCCTGTTCCGTGCTTTCGAGGATCTGAAGATTCACCCAGTCCGGCGACCCTTCCAGGCCCAGTTCCGGGGGACGGGTATCGGGATGCCAGGTCGCAAGCAGATAATCCGCCCGCCCCTGGACAAATGCCGTATACCGGGACCGCATCAGCGTCTCCGGCGACGGCGCCGGTTCACCCCGGTGCCACGGGCCGCAGCATTGTTCATAGGTCTTGCCCGAGCCGCATGGGCAGAGGGTGTTTGACTGCTCAGGTATCATTTCGTGGGTTTGCTCCGGTTTGGCTGTGGAGCCCCAAAGTGTATCAAGTTCAGAAGGATGAAAAGGCTTGTTTGACCTTTCCGTGGCACAGCTCGTCCTGGCCAACCTTGCCATTATCGCCGGTGCCTGCCTTCAGGGGGTTGCCGGATATGGTATTGGCACCCTGTCCGCACCCCTGCTGTTCCTGATCAGCCCTGTCCTGTTGCCGGCGCCCCTGGTGCTGAATGCGACGCTGCTCACCATCCTGATGCTGATCCGCAACCGCGGTGCCCTGGAAATCCAGCAGGTGCGCTTTGCCATCGGCGGCGGATTTGTCGGCATGATCCTGGCGGGCATTACCCTGGTACTGATTTCCCCGAAAGGGTTTGAACTGGTGTTCGGCATCCTGATCCTGGCCGGTGTCGCCTTGAGCGTGGGCGGTCTCAAACCCCGGCTCAATGCCCGCAACAGCGCCGTCGCCGGCGCCGCTTCCACCTACATGGGCACCATTACCGCCGTCGGCGGGCCACCGATTGCCCTGATCTACCAGAACGAGAAGGGCCCACTGGTGCGGGCGAATATGTCCGCGTTCTTTCTGGTTGCCAGTTTCTTCAGTCTGACCGCCCTGGCACTTTCCGGCTATCTCGGTATTCGGGAGCTGGGACTGTTCGCGGCCACCTTTCCAGGGGTTCTCATCGGCTTCCTGCTGTCCGGAAAACTGGTAAACCGCATGCCTTTTGAAGGGCTGAGACCGATCATCCTGGGGATCGCCGCAGTGGCGGGAACGGCGGCACTGGTGCGGGGGCTGATGTCGCTCTGAAGGCCAAACATATCCCCGAAACCGGAAGTTTCACGAGATTTTACATTTCAAATGACCAAACTTTCACCAATCAGGGCCAGAATGGTGCAATAAAAAGGAATAAATAGAGAAGCGGACTCCATCATGGCTCTACGGCACCAGGAAGTCGTTGAAACCCGGATCGACGTTGCCGACCTGGAAATCGGCATGCACGTGATCCGGCTGGACCGTCCGTGGGAAGATACCGACTTCCTGCTGCAGGGCTTTGTCATCCAGAACAAGTCCGAACTTCAGGCCCTTCAGGCCCAATGCCAGTTCGTGTTTATCGAAGGCCGCGTCGAGGCGGCCGCACCCGCAGCCCAATCGGAACAACCCGCCCGGAAACGCTTCAGCCTGTTCGGCAAGCGCAAGAAATACCCGGCCCAGCAGCCCCCCCCGGCGGCCTCGTCCCGGAGCAAACTGCCCCGCAAGCGCGTCAATTACATCAACAAGGTGAGCATGTCGGAGGAAATGGGTCCGGCGGTGATGCGTTTCGAGGAGGCCAGAGACACCGCGAAATCCCTGATGGCCGGGCTTCGCCTGGGGCGCACCCTGGATCTGAACAATGCCCGGAAAGTGGTCAACAGTTGCGTGGACAGCGTTCTGAGAAACGAGAATGCCCTGTTGCTGCTCACCAAGATCAAGAATCAGGACGAATACACCGCCGAGCATTGCATCAACGTGTCGATCCTCTCTGCCGCGTTTGGCAAGCACCTGGGACTGCTGGAAGGGGAAATCCGCAACCTGGCCCTGTGCGGGCTGCTGCACGATGTTGGCAAGACCCGGATTCCGGACCGGGTCCTGAACAAGCCCGGCGCCCTGACCCCGGACGAATTCAGCATCATGCGGGAACATACCAATCACGGCCGTACCATCCTCATGGGCACCAGCAATGCCTTGGCAACGGCAGTGGACGTAGCCTTCAGCCACCATGAACGGATGGACGGTTCCGGCTACCCGCGCGGGCTGCAGAGCCACCAGATTCCGCTGTTTGCGAAAATGGTCGGCCTGGTGGACACCTACGACGCCATCACCAGCAACCGGATCTACGACAAGGGCCGGGCCTCCATGCAGGCGCTGGAGATTATCCACACCCACCGGGGCACCCAGTTCGACGAGGAACTGGCCGAGGCCTTTATCCAGATGATCGGTGTCTACCCACCCGGTTCGATCGTGGAAATGCACAACGGCGAAGTGGGCATCGTGGTGGAAACCCGCCCCGGCCAGAAGCTCAAGCCCAAGGTCCTGCTGGTGCGGGAAGCAGACAAAACCCTGCTCGAACCCTACCGGCTGATCGACCTGATGACCTCACCCGATGATCACGCCGGCAACACCTATCGCATCAAGAAAGAAGTGCCGGATGGCAGCTTCGACATCGTCTTGCAGGACTTCGTGGATCAGGGGCTGATCACCAGCAAACCTTCACAACCAGCCCCGTAATCCGATTATCCCGGGCGCTTGGTAACCGCCATGGTCAGGCGTGAGATACAGGTGGTTTTGCCCTCTTCGTTCTCGATGCGGATTTCCCAGACCTGGGTGGCGCTTCCGATATGCAGGGCGGTGGCGGTTCCGTAAACCCAGCCCTTGCTGACCGGACGGATGTGGTTGGCGTTGATTTCCAGACCCACGGCAACGGTACCGGGATCCTTCAGGCAACAGTTGGCGGCCATGCTGCCCAGGGTTTCCGCCAGCACCACCGAGGCACCGCCATGCAGGATACCGAACGGCTGGACCGTTCGCTCATCCACCGGCATGCGGCCCTTCACGTAATTGTCACCGACTTCGAGGTATTCAATGCCCATGTGACCAACAGCCGTTTTCCGGCTGGCTTCCATCATTTGCTCAAGATTCGGGGTTCTGGTCCAGATTGCCATGGTGGTATGTTGCTCCTGAATTGAACTTTTCCAGCGAGGGTTTGTCTGGAAAGAGTCTATACGGGTAGCATGCTTACCACCATTCCTTTAAGGAAGATTTTTGTTCGACCGTCACACCAACGAGAGAGGGAACTGACTCATGAAGAAAGCTGGTATTTTTTCCGCCACTGTACTCGCGGCCGCACTGACCACACCGGTCATGGCGCAACTGGACGTGGAAGAGCAGATCGAGAAACGTCAGGCCGCATTCCAGTTTGCCGCCTGGAACATGGGCAAGATCAAGGCACAGGCCGTGGATGAGAGCGTTGCCTATGATGCCGACCAGATGCAGGCTGCCGCCAACGCAGTCGCTGCCGTCGCCAACTCCGGTCTGGGTGCGCTGTTCGGCCCCGGTACCGGCATGGATCAGAACGACAACACCAAGCTGAAGCCGGACTTTTTCGACGAGCCGGACAAGGCCCGGGAAGTGGCCATCAACTTCGCCCAGCAAGCCACCAAGCTGAAGGAAGTGGCCGCCACCGGTGACAAGGCTGCCCTGGCAAGCCAGTTCAGTGAAGTGGGCAAGGCCTGTAAGGCCTGCCACGACCGCTACCGGGCCGAGTAAGCCCTCAGGTCTTTACCACCCCAGATCCTGGGGTGGAGGTGGCGGCGGAGGCAGCAGCCCGCCCGTCGCCACCCAGATCACCCCGGCGGAGACCGCCACGGCAAACAGGAAGGCATTGATGCCGGCCATGCCGGTGTCTTCGCCCTGCCCCTCCGGCACCTCTTTTCGACCGGTAATCATTGGCTTGACCAGGTTGTCCTTGCGCACGTGGGTGTAATACAGCACCGCCAGGATATGCAGGGCAATCAGGCCGTACAGCACCCATTCCGCCAGTTTGTGCCAGCGGGTGAACAGTTCATTCCACTCCGAGGACACCGCGCGGTATAGGGGACCATTGAAGGCAATCTCGTCAGTGGCAAACAGACCGGTGACCGCCTGCAAGGCGAACAGGCCAATCAGCGCCAACACCGACAGGGCTCCGAGAGGATTGTGCCCCACGCCCTGCCACTCGCCTCTGAGATAACGACGAACCGCCGACGGCCCGCGGACAAAGCTGGCAAACTGGGCGTGCCGGCTGCCCACAAACCCCCACACGACCCGGAAGCTCAGAAGTGCCAGCACCATCAGGCCAAATCGCTCGTGCCACACCATCCAGGTCCCGCCCAGCTTCACCGTCGCAATGGCACCTGCCACCGCAACGACCAGCAACCAGTGGAACAACCGGATCGGCAGATCCCAGAGCTGTATGGTTTTCATGCGCTTACCTTTTCCCTGTCAGCAAAACGAAGTCTGGTGGACACCGGTAAGCTTGCTAAGTTCCCGGACGGGAGTCAATAAACCCGGACCAATTCCTGTTTCTCCCAGCCGAGCCGGCCGGTTTCCACAACCTGGCGGCGAATACCCGGCACCGGCCGGATCATGAACAGGTCGCCGTCGCGGCCCACCAGGGTCCGGGGCACACCGCAGGCCCGGGCAATATCCGCATTGGTCTCCATGTGTTCCATCTCACCATGGACCGGAATCGCCAGGTTGGGTTTCACCCATCGGTACATGGTTTCCAGTTCCTCCTGGGCCGGATGACCGGAGGCGTGGATGGGAACGCCGGCGTCTTCGGCGGTGATCACCCGGACGCCCAGCTCCTTCAGTCTCGAGATCAGCGCTGCAATGGCCTCCTCGTTACCCGGGATCGCCCGTGCGCTGAAGATCACGGTATCACCGGCCTCCAGCTCGAAGTCCGGATGGTTGCCCATCGCCAGCCGCCGAAGCGCGGTCCTGGGCTCGCCCTGGCTGCCGGTCGCCACCGCCAGCACCTCTTCCCGGGGCAGGTAACCTAGGTGGGACGGATTGATCAGTTCATCGGCCCGGTCCCAGATTCCCGCTGCCTTGGCGGCACCACTCATGTTGATCAGGGAGCGCCCCAGCAGCCCCATGTAACGGCCGGTCTCCCGGGCGATCCCCGCCAGGGTATGCAGCCGGGCAATGTTGCTGCCAAAGCAGGTCACCACAACACGGCCTTCGGCGCTGCGCACAGCGTCCAGAAGCCCCTTGTGCAGGGCCGCCTCGGACAGGGAATGCCCCTTCACCGTGGCGTTGGTGGAATCGCAGACCATGGCAGCCACCCCTTCCTCGGCAAGATCGGTGAAGGTCCTGGGCGAGTAGCCGTGGCCAACGAGGGGCTGGTCATCCAGCTTCCAGTCACCGCTGTGGAAGATGTTGCCTTGGGGTGTACGGATCATCAGGGCATTGGGATCAGGAATGGAATGGGTCAGCGCCAGCCATTGCACACTGAACGGACCGATCTGCTTTTCCTCACCGGTATTGACCTCGATGATGGGCACCCGGTGCAGCAGGTCGAATTCCGCCAGCTTCCGGCGCAGGATCTCGGCGGTGAACCGGCTGGTGTAGACCGGGCATTGCAGCATCGGCCACAGGTAAGGCACCGCTCCGACGTGATCCTCGTGGGCATGGGTGATCACCAGGCCTGCGAGCTGTTCGCGACGATCGGCGATAAAGGCCGGGTCGGCCATCTGTACCGGCGGCTCGCCACGGTGATGTACGGTGCCATCGGCGGCAATCCGGCCCGGTTTCGGGAAGGTGACACCGCAATCCACCATCAGCCACTGACCATCGTGACCGTAGAGGTTCAGGTTCATGCCGATTTCGCCGGTGCCGCCAAGGGGTAAAAACCAGAGGTCATTGTGGTCCGGGGTCATTGCGGGGAGTTTTCCAGGTATTTCAGCACCAGAGCCTCGTGAGTTCCGTTCATTTCAAGCAGTTTCAGGGCCGCACGAATGTCATCGGCATAGGCCAGGGCCGGGGAATCCTTGGCAACCGCGATCCACGAGCGCTCCCCCGGCACGAAGAACGGCGACACACGGGCCGCCAGATCCAGTTGCCTGACAGTGTACAGCCCCACCAGTTCCGGCGCGATCACCACATCGACCCGGCCCCTGGCCATCATCAGCATCAGGTTCTCATAGCGGGTTGCCGGCTCTTTCATCAGATTCTCGTCACTGTCGAATCGGTTGAAATAGCGCGCGCCCTCAAGCACCCCGATGCGTTTTCCGTAAAGGTCCGAATATCGCTCAATCCGGTGATTGTCATTGAGATAGAAAAACAGCCGGCGTTCCGGCGGGAAGGCCGGCGCCACGAATTCCAGCTGCGCGTCCCGCGCTTCGGTGCGTAACGGGCCAAGCATGATATCCACCTCGCCCTGGGTCACCATCCGGAGGACACGGCGGAAGGGGGCTTCCCGGTAATGCACCTGCCAACCGAGCAAATCCGCGATTTCCTCGAAGATTTCCACGTAGAGGCCACTGTTCACTTCGGCTTCGATAATGCGGTAGGGAGGTGCGTGATTCACTCCCACCGTCACCTCCAACGGCTCGACGGTTTCTGTGCCCTGTTGTGCCATGGCCGGCAACGCCACCAGCACCAACAGGAGAGTAATGATACGTCCCATCAACAGCGCCCTTTCCCCGAAGCCTCACTCGCCAGAGCTTGAGACCTATTGGTTTTAATCACCGTTCAGTATAGCCGTTCCAGATCTACCCCCCGTGAATTTACGTATGCACGGTTGAATCCGGACTGATCCGATGCCATTTCCTGAGGTATATCGGACAAAACGTGCCATTCATTCCGAAACGAGAGGTACCGACCTGTATGAAGATCCTGATGGTTCTGACATCACACGACCAAATGGGCGACACCGGCCACAAGACCGGTTTCTGGCTCGAAGAGTTCACCGCGCCCTACTACGTGTTCAGGGACGCCGGTGCCGACATCACCATCGCTTCTCCCAAGGGCGGCCAACCGCCGGTGGACCCGAACAGTGAGGCCGAAGGCGCACTGACCGAGACCACCGAGCGCTTCATGAAGGACGCCCACGCCAAGGAAATGCTCGCCAGCACCAAGAAGCTGAGCGACGTCGACATGAACGAGTACGACGCCATTTTCTACCCCGGCGGCCACGGCCCGCTGTGGGACCTGGCCAACGACGAGAAGTCTGTGGCCCTGATCAAGACGGCCTATGAGCAGGACAAGGTGATTGGCGCAGTCTGCCACGCCCCGGCCGTGTTCAAGAACGTGTTCATCAAGCCTGAGCAGAACCTTGTCGGCGGCCGGAAAGTCACCGGCTTCGCCAACACCGAGGAAGATGCGGTGCAGCTGACCAACATCGTTCCCTTCCTGGTGGAGGACATGCTCAAGGAAAACGCCGGGGAATACACCCGGGGTGATGACTGGGCACCGCACATCGTGGTCGACGGCAAGCTGATCACCGGGCAGAACCCGGCATCCTCCGAGGGGGCTGCCAAGGCGGTGATGCAGGCGTTGCAGGAAGGCTGATTGCCGGCGACGTTGGGGTCTGATGAAATGCTTCATCTGACCCCGACTTCAACCTCCGAAGCCCGACCCGAACCTGGGGTCAGATGAAAGCTTTCATCTGACCCCTTTTTAATGTCTCCGGCTCCTCCAATACACATCACCCAGCCTGTGCTATGTTTCTGTGAAACTTCCTGCAGACTGGCCTTTGTCATGAGCAACCCCAAGCACACTCTTTTCTGGATGACACTGTTCCTCGGCGTGGTTGTGGTCGTTGGTGTTCTTATCCACAAGCCGCTGATGACCGCCTTCATGGCCAACTGGGTCTTCAACCTGCTGATCGTCGGCGTTCTGATTGTCGGCATCGCCCTGACCTACCGACAGGTGTTTGTACTGTTCCCGGAGCTGCGCTGGATTGCCCAGTTCCGCACCGGGCATGCCGGCCTTTCCGTGGTGCAGGAACCCCGCCTGCTCAAACCACTGGCCCGGCAGCTGGGCGAAGATGCCAAACGGGATCGCTTCACCCTGTCCACCCTGTCCCTGCGCACGGTGCTGGACGGCATTCACTCGCGCATGGATGAGCAGCGGGAGATCACCCGCTATTTCATCAGCCTGCTGGTGTTCCTGGGCTTGCTGGGCACCTTCTGGGGTCTGCTGGGCACCATCAATGCGGTGGGCCAGGTGATCACCGGACTGGACATGAGCCAGGAGGATTTCGGCAAGGTATTCGCGGAACTGCAGGACGGCCTGCTCAAGCCGCTGGAAGGCATGGGCACGGCTTTCAGCTCTTCCCTGCTGGGACTCGGCGGTTCCCTGATCCTCGGTTTCCTCGATATCCAGGCCGGCCACGCCCAGAACCGGTTCTACGACGGTCTGGAAGAGTGGCTCACCGGCGTCACCAATCTGGTGGACCGGGTCGATGACGAGAAAGAGCTGTCATGATCGGATCCAAGCGCCGCAGCCGGAGCAGCACCAACATCTGGCCGGGCTATGTGGATGCCCTGTCCGCCCTGCTGATGCTGGTGATCTTCATGCTGCTGGTCTATGTGGTCAGTCAGCTCTACCTGTCCCAGACCCTGTCTGACCGTGATACCCAGCTCGCCCGCCTGAACGCCCAGCTGGATGAGCTGTCCGAGCTGCTGGGCCTGGAACGGAGCAGGACCGAGGCCCTGGAAGAGCAGATGATCACGCTGCAGGATGACTACAGCAGCAGCCTGGCCCGTAACGAAGAGCTGGTAGACCGGCTGGAGTCCACCCGCGAACAGCTGATGCAACAGACCGCCACCGCCGAAGCCCAGGCCGAGCGTCTGGCCAGCATGGAGGAGTCCATCGACGAGAAGGATGAGATGTCCGCCAGCCAGCAGGCCATGATCCTGCGCCTGTCCAACCAGATTGCATCCCTTCGGGAACAATTGCGGAAGATAGCCTCGGCGCTGGAGCTTCAGGAACAGATGACCGAGGAGAAAGAAGAGGAGCTGGCAAAGGTCAGCCAGCGCCTGAACGCCCTGCTCGCCGAGCGGGTGAGCGAGCTGCAGCAGTACCAGTCCGAGTTTTTTGCGCGGCTCCGCGACATCTTGGCCAGCAACGAGAACATCCGGATCGTGGGCGACCGTTTCCTGTTGCCTTCGGAACTGCTGTTTGCCTCAGGCTCGGCGGAACTGGGTGAAGACGGCAAGGGCGAACTCGACAAACTGGCGAACCTGCTCCTCGACGTTGCCGGCAAGATCCCCGAGGATGTCGACTGGATCCTGCGAATTGATGGCCACACCGACATCGTGCCCATCAATACACCGAAATTCCCGTCGAACTGGGAGCTGTCCACCGCCCGTGCGGTGGCGGTGGTACGCTACCTGGCCGCCCAGGGGGTACCCGAGCGGCGCATGGTCGCCGCCGGCTTTGGCGAGTTTTTCCCGGTGGCCGAAGGCACCAGCCCGGAAGCGCTGCAGAAGAACCGGCGGATTGAGTTGAAGCTGACGGACCGGTGAGTGTGAATTCTGGAAAAAGACGCCATCCATGGCCTAAGATCGCTGATTGTCCTATCAACTAATGCGGACACAACCGATGCAAAAATGGTAGAAAAGGAACCTGTTCATAACCGCTCAGGGATGCTTGCGCTGGATTGGCTTAGAGATCTTACCAACTACTTTCAATAACAAATCACTTCGAGGCTTTATACAGCAGGCCAGAACCCGTCTTTGAGCAAGAGCCTCTTCATCAATATGGGCCTTGCTCATCGGTCGAGCAGCATACTCTCCCTCAAGGACTTCAACCTGGCAGACTCCACATCCACCGCCCCTACAACCTACTTGAATACCTTTTTTCCCGGCCCCGATCATGCACTCCAGTACGTTCTGGTCCTGGCGGCAGGTGAAATCAAGCTCCAGTTCTTCAAGATGTACCCGATACTGCATATCGAGCCTCCTTCATATTTTTGTAATCAAAGGAGTGGAACAGTCGCCTTCGAAACACGCCTGTCCCTCACCATCACTTCAGGTCACGACCGTCAAAAAGCTTTCCCTTGGCACGTTATCCTGAGAGAACTGGGCCGGCCCCATCTGGGAGGTATCCCAGGTCAGAGTCGGGGTATCCGGGTAATGCACGTAACCGCCCGAGAATACTTCGTTGCGGTTACCGGAAGGATCGAAGTAATAGATTGTGTTGCCCCTGGTAACGCCGTGGCGATTGGGTCCTACGTCCACGGGAATCCGGTACTTGCCAATCAGATCTGCGGCGTGGATGACATCAGTCGCAGATTCCAGCAGAAATGAAACATGGTGGAATCGTCCTGGTTCTGGCTGGATAACGAACGCTACGTCATGGGGCTTGGTGGAACACGTAAGGAACAGTGCCAGCGATTCGCGACTTTCCTCATCCTCGATGCGTTCACTGAGGTCGAAATCAAAAACTTCCTTGAACAGGCGACCACATTCGTCGATATTCGGTCCACCCAGCAAACAGTGATCGAGGCGATTGATACGAAACCCACGAATCACACCTTCGTCTGGCATCACGCCCGGATTGCGGGTACCCAGGGTATTGCCGATCTGCTCTTTCTCGGCAAACAACTGCATTCTGTGCCCCGAAGGCAGGATAAACTCGAGCCTGCGGCCACTTTTGGGATAAACCCCGGCGTCAATGTGCGCCACCTCGAGTCCGAACGCTTCGACCTTCGGTTCCAAATCGGTCAGGGTTTGATCGTCGTAGACCTTGAACGCGACATAATCCAGCCCTGCCTCATCCGCTTCACGTAGCACCACCGAGTGGTGGTCGTGCTCATCCCACGCCTTGCAGTAGATCTTTCGTTCTTTTTCGTCACACATAACCTCGATGAGGCCCATGCGGTCCACGTAATGGGTGCGGGCCAGGTCCAGGTCGAGGACACGTATACCTATTTCTCCGAGTCGGAGAACTCCTCTAAGAGCCATGTTCCACCTCTTGTTCTTGTGATTGAGTGTCTTGATATCCGGTGAAAAAACAGAGCCTGAAGCCAGGCTCTTAACTTGCCACCGCTTTCAGCAAACCTCGCTCCTTCGCCATGGTCATGGCCGTATCATCAATCATGTCTTCCTGACCACCGATCATCTTCTTGCGGCCCAGCTCCACCAGAATGTCCCTTGCCGGAACACCGTAGCGCTCTGCCGCGCGTTTGGCCGGCAGCAGGAATGTTGAATAAACGCCGGCATAACCCAGTGCCAGAGATTCCCGGTCAATCCGGACAATGTGATCCATCATCGGTACGATGATTTCCTCGGCTACGTCGGTCAGTTTGAATACATCAACGCCAGTCTCGATGCCCATTCGCTCACACACCGCGGCAAACACCTCCAGCGGCGTATTGCCCGCACCAGCGCCCAGGCCGGCCACGGATCCATCGATTCGTGTAGCCCCGGCATCGATGGCCGCAATGGAGTTGGCGATACCCATGCCAAGGTTGTGATGACCATGGAATCCGATCTCGGTTTCGGGCTTGAGTACATCCCGAAGCGCCTGTACCCGGGCCTTGACGTCTGCCGGCAGCATGTAGCCGGCGGAGTCCGTGATATAGACGGTGTGGGCCCCGTAGGACTCCATCAGTTTGCCCTGCTCCGCGAGCCCTTTCGGGTCGTTGAGGTGGGCCATCATCAGAAAGCCTGTGGAATCCATACCCAGTTCCCTGGCACAGGCAATGTGCTGGGGCGAGGTATCAGCCTCTGTGCAGTGAGTTGCAACATGCACGCTTCGGGCACCGGCCTCATACGCCGAGCGCAGTTCGTCCATTGTGCCCAGGCCCGGGATCAGCAATACCGAGACCTTGGCCTGCTTCATCCTGGAAGATACTGCATGGATATATTCTTCGTTGCTGGCTAGCGCAAATCCGTGCTGAAGGGAGTTCCCGCCCAAGCCCGCTCCATGGGTGACCTGCAGGTACGGCACACCTGCGTCATCCATCGCGGTTGCCACCTTGATCATTTGCTCAACGGAAATCTGCTCACGCTTGGCATGCATTCCGTCACGCAGGCACATGTCGTGCAGAATTACTTTCCGGCCTTTCAGATCGCCGGTGATCATTGAATCGGTCATTACGCTACCTCCACGGGCCGGGGCTTGAACGTACCCTCGATAATTTCCTGGGCGAACATCTCCGCAGTGCGGGTTGCCGCGGCAGTCATGATGTCCAGATTGCCTGCGTATTTCGGCAGGTAATCACCCAGCCCCTCAACTTCCATAAACACTGTAACCCGCTTGTCATCGAACACCGGTCCGTTGACCAGGCGATAACCAGGAACGTACTTCTGTACTTCTTTGATCATGGCCAGTACAGATTTGGTGATGGCCTGCTCATCTGGCGTCTCATCGGTGAGACAAGAAACAGTGTTACGCATGATCATGGGAGGCTCGGCAGGATTGATCACCGCCAGAGCCTTGCCCCGTCGGGCGCCACCCACCTTGGTCAGTGCGTTGGAGGTGGTGTAGGTAAACTCGTCCAGATTTGCCCGGGTTCCCGGACCGATTGAATGCGAAGCCAGAGTGGCCACGATCTCCGCATAATCCACTGGTTGCACCTGAGCCACAGCATTGACGATGGGAATGGTTGCCTGCCCGGCGCAGGAGATCATATTCACATTCATTTCGTATTTGTCGGTATGCTCTTTGAGATTAACCGGAGGCACACACAAAGGACCGATGGCAGCCGGGGTCAAGTCAATCATCAGCACACCCAGTGCATTCAATTTACGACTGTTTTCTGCGTGAACGTAGGCGCTGGTTGCGTCGAAGGCGATCTGGATGCCATCTTTTTCCACATGGGGGAGCAGACCATCAACGCCTTCCGCGGTCGTTTTCAGTCCCATTTCCTGAGCCCGCTTCAACCCTTCCGACTCTGGATCGATACCCACCATCCAGACCGGCTCCAGGTACTCACTGCGCTGGATCTTGTAGATCAGGTCAGTGCCAATATTTCCTGAACCGATCAAGGCACATTTAATCTTCTGCATTGTTCAATCCTCTGCCTTTTTCAATTCAGCACCAGCAATTGACTGAGCCTTGAGCGCGGGCGCAACCCCCGCTACGTAAAACTCCGCTCCCCGGTGTTCGGTTATCAGAATCCGGACAGACTCTGCACGTACCCCCAGGCTGGTGGTGATTGCTTCGGTAATTGCTTTGGCCGCTCCGGATTTCTGCTCGGTGGTACGACCTTCCATAAGATGCATTTCGATAATGGGCATGTTCTGCTCCCTTTCTTGTTATTCACCAAACCGGATGGATACGCTGCCGAGATCCTGATATCTGGCAATAACGTGGTCCCCGGGTTGGACGGCAACTGCCTCAGTGATACCGCCACTCATGACAAAACTCCCGGCAGGTAGTCTCTCGCCAAGGTCATGCAGAATGTTGACCAGCATGGCGACAGCCTCAGCGGGATTACCAAGTACGGCGGCTGACGCGCCCATACCGACAACCTCACCGTTTTTCTCCATCACCACCCCGAGCGTCCGCAGATCGATGTCTTTCGGGCGCCGCGCCCTGCCACCACCGACATAACGTGCCGATGAGCCGTTGTCGGCAATCACACTTTCAAGGTCGAATTTGAAACCGGAAAAACGGGAATCGATAATCTCGATGGCTGGCAAGACATAGTCAGTTGCGTCAATAACGTCTCCGGCAGTCACACCCGGACCAGCCAGATCCTTGTTGGTCACGAAGGCGACTTCACACTCAACTCTCGGATGCACCAGATCAGAGGTTGAGATCACCGAGTTTTCCGGTCTGGCCATCTTGTCGGTGAGGAAACCGATCGACGGTACGTTCACGCCCATCTGTTCCATCTTGGCTTTTGACGTCAGGCCAGCCTTCCAGCCAACCAGGGTATGCCCTTGCTCGATAAATCGACGGCGCAATTCCGACTGCACGGCATAGCCGTCCTCAATGGTCATGCCCGGGTATTCGTTGGTCAGTTTGGGAATGGCGTAGGCTCTGGTTTGCGCACCCTCAACCCGCTCGCACAGACGGACGATATCCTCACGATTCAAGGTAATGCTCATACAGCGCTCCTCCCGGCAAATCGAACGGAGCAGCTACCAATGCCGCCAACCGTGCATACCAATTCATCACCATCGACAACGGGCACCAGATTGGACTGGGAACCTGACAGGATCACTTCACCGGCCTTGAATGGGATGCCCAACTCACCCAGAGTATTCGCAAGCCATGCAACCGCGTTGGCAGGGGAGCCCTGGACTGCGGCCCCTACTCCGGTGGAGAACAGCTCACTGTTCTTTTCCAACACCATGCCTGCCATCGTGATATCGACATCTCGAGGATCCGCCTTGCAGGATCCGATCACGTAAACCCCGCAGGAAGCATTATCTGCGACCGTGTCCTGAATGAGGATCTTCCAGTCCCGGATCCGCGAATCGACAATCTCGAAACAGGGCGCTACGTAATCGGTGGCACGGATCACATCCATGGCGGTCACACCGGGTCCCTGCAGGTCTTCCTTGAGCACAAACGCCAACTCGGCCTCGGCTTTCGGCTGGATCAGGCCGCCCAGATCAATCACATCCCCTTCCTGGTACACCATATTGGAAGTCAACTGCCCGAAATCCGGCTGGAACACACCCAGAAAATCCTGAACCGGCTTACTGGTCACACCTATTTTCTTGCCGACAATGGCTTCACCGGCATCCACTCGACGCTGAATGAACCGCAGTTGAATCTTGTAGGCATCTTCCAGAGTGATGTCCGGATCCCTTTCGGTGAAAGGCGCAATGGTTTTCCGGTCAAGAAATGCCTGATAGAGCTCATCACCGTATTGATCAATCTTTTCCTGATTCATACTCGCCTCACATCTTGATGCAGACATTGCGCATCTCGGTGTAGAACTCCAGGGAGTGAACTCCTCCCTCCCGGCCGATTCCTGATTGCTTCGAGCCACCAAATGCTGTGCGCAGATCGCGCAGGAACCAGCTATTAACCCATGTAATGCCTACATCCACCTTCGCGGCAACACGGTGGGCACGAGTAAGGTTTTCGGTCCAGATTGTGGTGGAAAGGCCATAATCAGAGGCGTTGGCCAGCTCGACCACTTCCTCTTCGGAATCAAACGGACGAATGTGGCAGCAGGGGCCGAAGATTTCTTCCTGAATCACGGCAGAGGATTCCGGTAGATCTGTCCAGATGGTGGGCTGCACCCAAGAGCCTTCCGCCAGCTCCCCTGGCATATCCGGAACACCACCGCCGGTGACGATGGTAGCGCCGTCCGCTTTGGCCTTGACATAGTAGGACAGCACCTTGTCACGATGCTCATGGCTGATCAGCGGGCCGTAGTTCACACCGTTATCGGTCGGCCGCCCCAATGTCACGCCTTCGACTTTGTCTTTCAGAGCGGCAACAAAGCGCTCGAAGATTGGCCGTTCAACATAAACACGCTCGGTCCCCAGGCAGACCTGGCCGGTATTCAGAAACGCGGAACGGAAAATACCGTCGATGGCCTTATCGAAGTCACAATCAGCAAAGACGATACCCGCGTTTTTGCCGCCCATTTCAAAGGAAACATCCCGTATGCCATCGGATGCAGCCTTCATGATGGTCGAACCGGTACGGGTCTCACCGGTGAAGGTAATGGCATCCACATCTTTATGACGGGTCAGAAACTCACCTGCCGAGTCCGGTCCAAACCCGTTGATAACGTTGTAAACGCCCTTTGGAACCCCGACCTTATTCATGACTTCACCGAGCAGCGTGGCAGTGAGCGGCGTCTCTTCCGACGGTTTGACCACCACGGTGTTGCCACAGGCCAGCGCCGGCCCCACTTTCCAGGTCATCAGCAAGAAAGGCGCATTCCATGGTGCAACCACGCCAATCACACCCTTAGGTACGCGCATCCCGTAGTTGAGTGCGCCACGGCCATCGGGGGTATCCATGTGGAAGGTTTCAGTGGGAACGTTTTTGATGATGTCCGCAAATACTTTGAAGTTGGCTGCGCCACGGGGAATGAACGCATGGGTCATTACGTGGTGCGGTTGTCCTGTATCGGCCATTTCGGCCGCGACGAAGTCATCGAATCTCCGAGTTATCTCGTCCGCAACTCCGTACAACAGGTCAACACGATCATTGGTGCCAAGCTGCCCCCATTCACCCGTCAGAGCGTTTTTTGCAGCCGTTACGGCCTGATCGACTTCTCCCTGTCCGGCCTCGGCAATGCTTGCAATCACCTGGTTATCCACCGGGGAGCGTTTGTCAAAGCGCTGCCCCGAGCTGGAAGCGACAAACTCGCCATTAATGAAGTTGTTTATCTGGCGCATAGTATTTCCTGCTCAATCCTGTGTCAGATGCCCCGTCTCAAGAGCCTTTGGTATCCGGTTGTACCACCCTATTTCGAGTCTAGGATTGTAAATACATACCGTCTAATACCATTTTATAAGCCAATCATTACCTTTTTGGTATTGAAATGAAGGCTCGCGACCCAAACCGGGTCGCGACTCCAGGTATCAGCTGACAACAGTCAGGAAGGTCTCATGCAGTTTCCGCTGAGGGTAGTCCAGACCCTGACCAAAATTATCAAAGGTCCAGGTCAGAGGCTCATAGTCCGGGTATGGCTGGTAACCGCCCATAAAGGTCTCGAAACGGTTACCGGATGGATCCCATGCGTAGATGGTGCAGCCACGCGTCACACCGTGACGTGTCGGACCGATGTCCACAGGCACCTGATGCATCGACATGATGTCACCGGCACGCAATACCCGCTCCCAACTTTCCATCAGGAAGGAGCAATGATGCAGTTTGCCCGGCTCCGGGTACTCCGCAAAGGCAATGTCATGCACTTTGTGGGAACAAGACAGCCATATTGCCGCCTCGCTTTCACCATCTTCTCCAAGAACTCGCTCAACCAGATAGAAGCCCAGTACATCCTCAAAGATCTTTTTGACCTCAGCAATGTTTGGGCCGTACAGCAGTGTGTGGTCCAAACGGACAGGGGCTATGCCGCGCTCGGAGTCAGCACACCAGGGTCCGGGATTAACCGCCGGAATTCCATTTCCGACAGCAGTCTTGGTCGCATAAAGCTCAATCTCATGACCAGACGGAAGAGTGAAACGGACCCTTTCACCAGTCTCTAGTAGGTCGCCGGCCGGAAGACGACGGGTTTCAATGCCGTAAGCATTCAGGTCTTTCTCCAGCTGATCGAGAGTAGCTTCATCAAGCACCTTGAAGCCGAAGAAATCGATGCCCGCCTGATCCGACTCTCGAAGAATGTAGCTGTTGTGGTCGCGTTCATCCCAGCATTTGAAATAAACACGGCCCTGATCATCCCTGCCGGTTTCAACCAGTCCGAGCACATCCCTGTAAAAAGTCACTGCTTTGTCGAGCTCAAGTACTCGAACCTGAGCGTGTCCTGGGCGTAAAACTCCAGTCATTGCCATTTTGAATACCTCACTGCGTGTTATCGTTATTTTCAGATAGATTTGAACAGCGGGCTTCTCACCTGCTGGGCGTCCGCTGCGGAGATAAATTTCTCCGTGTAGATGTCACGCTCGAAAAGCCGGCCCTGCATCAGGGTGGAGATGCAGGAATCGATCATTCTGGGCGGACCGCATAGATAAGCCTTGTTACCACTGAATTCATTACCGAAATGCTCTTTGGCCGCATCGTGAACGTACCCACGAAAGCCTTGCCATGATGAATCTTCCGGTTCATCGGACAACGCCGGTACGTAGGTGAAGTTCTCGTACTGCTTTTCGAGTTCCAGAAACTCGTCGTGGTAATAGAGTTCTTCCTGGTTACGCTGGCCGTAGACAAGAGTGATGGGAAGGTCAAAGCCCTCCTCAAGAAGGTCCAGAATCATGGATCTCGGACTGGAAAGACCGGAACCACCCGCCATGAAGATGACCGGAACGTGTGCGGATTTTTTCACGAAGAACCGACCGTACGGCCCGCTCACGGTCAGCTCGTCACCCACTGCCAGCTGTTCATGGAGATAAGTTGTGCCTTGCCCGCCTTGAACGATCCGTACGTTAAGCTCGATTTCACCGGAGTTGGACGGCGCATTGGCAATTGAAAAAGCCCGATGGCCGATGTCTTCCGGCAACGCAAGATTGATATACTGGCCTGCCTGGAACTCCATCCCCTCGCCTGATTTCGGGCGCAACCAGATACCTTTGATGGTCGGCGTCAGATCCTCTATCCGTGTGACGACACATTGGTAATCCTCCACCGGCAGATTGCGGGCGTCTGGATCCTCCTCAATCTCGGCCTCAATCACCAGATCGCTTTCAGCGGTTGCACAACAGGCCAGGCACTTCTGTTCTTCTCGCTCGAAATCCATCAGTGCGAAGTCAGAAACCTCGCCGTGCTCCACCTCACCGTCGACGACCTGGACTTTACATGTTGCACAGAGGCCATGGCAGCATGCGTGGGGCAGGTAGATTCCCGCTCGCAAAGCAGCATCCAGTATGGTCTGACCGTCTTCAATCTCAACGGTCTGCCCTAATGGCTCAATCGTCAGTTCATAACTCATCACACTCTCCCGCTGTTCAACCGCAAATGCTATTCAGGGAAGGCGTTTTGAAACGCAGCAGCATCTTGTGGCCAATCCCATTAGCCGCAAGGGTTTCATCCCAATTCGGCGTCCAGGGCTGATTTCCCTTGAGCCAGGTGACCGAGTCCCAGTCGATTTTTTCAGCATCGGGATCGGCACCGATCAAAGGGATGACATTGTTCTGCACCATGTCGCGGAAAACGGTCTCCGGAGAGACAAATAGCAGGAAAGCCGAAGCAAACAGCAGGTGGTTGTCCCAGCCCACATAAACCAGTTGGTTGCCGTTAAAGTTCTCAACGCGGTCTCTGGGAACACCGATATATTCTTTTCTGGAAACAACAGACATAAGATATCTCCTTGTTTTTGTTATCAGGCTGCCCGATATCCGGAACCCCGGACTCGGGCAGCCCTCAATGTCAGTTAGATGTGGTCATCTCGCGCCACTTCTGGAAGCTGACCTGGTCGTGCGATCCCTTGAAATCGCCGTTATCGGATCCGTTTTCCAGGCAAGCCCATTCCATCCACGCCTCCAGATCACCATTGAGAGGTGCCTGGAACAGCGCCGGCATAGGCAGCCAGGCCTGAATGAACTTTTCGGGTTCCTCTTTGAAGATGTCACAGCAGTGGTCGGAGCAGAACTGGTAGGTTTCGCCTTTATATTCAGTCTCCCGGTGGCACAGACTTGAAGGATCGCCCGGCTCGCTGAAGACAGTCGGTAACTGGCAGGTCTGACAGAGTTTTGCCAGACCGAAATTGTTGAACGGGGTACCCGCCTCATCCATCTTTTTGATGTGTTCCCAGCGGGGACGGTAGTACTTGTCAAAAGTGTCCGGGTACTTCTTCGACAGCCAGTCCATGTCCTCATCACTGGGAATCCAGCTATGGAATGCAGTACCAAAGTTCCACTGGTATAAAGCCAGCATGAACTGGTGGGACATGTGATCTACGGCTTCACCGGCGTCTTTCCACCCTTTCGGCGGACGGATACCGTAGCGGGCCAGATCGTTGAACAGCGCACCACCATTCTCCTCCCCGTAGATATCCCAGGCTTCGCGCCATGACATTACGCGTTTCGGCAGCATGTAATCCATCATGGTGCTGACCAGGCCAAGCACCCGGAAGCCGCGCCAGAACCACTTATCGATCCACTTTTGCACGATCTCCACGTTGGCCGGATCCTGCTCGAGCATGAACTTGATGCATTCCAGTCCGAGGGTCATGTGACGCGCCTCGTCGGACTGAGCAGAGAAGCCAAAGGTTACGGTCGACATGTCGCCGTTATAGGCCGCACCAGACATGAACGGTACAAACAGCAGGTTGGTGAGCACGTACTCGAACGAGAAGCCGATGGCGATCATGAACTCGAACGGCCCGGCCGACATCGCGTCATCAAAGAAGGACCGCGCTACCGAGGTGTACCAGATGCGATCGCGCTGGTCGGCAAACGCGTGGAAGCCGCTGTAGAACTTGTTGTAGTTCGACATGGCGTGGATCTGTGTCTGGGCATGACGGATTTCGTCAATGGCCTGCATCTGGCAGGCAACCTGGGGGCCGACACCGGGGAATTCCCGCCCAGCACGCGCGAAACCTTTGTGGGCAGCATACTCACCCGGGCTGATTGCCTGCAGGAAAATCTTCAGCGCAGAGAGATAGCGGGCGTCGGTAATCTTGAGGTGGCCGTTGTTCTGGGCAAACGCATCGATGATGGCGTAGAACTTGCGCTCTTTCTCAGCCTGGTATTTCCAGTAGGCATCCATGGTCAACCGGAACGGGTCTTCCCACTTCTCCCAGTCGTGGACCTTGATGCCTTCATAGGTTGCGTACGGGAACAGATCCTCTTTCTTCTGGTAGGACGGCTCCCAGGCAAGGTCCCGGGTCAGATAGCTGTACTTCTCTTTGAGGCTGAGTTTTTTCTTGTTTACTGGGGTATCCATAATTCTATCCTCGGCGTTATTTCCAGCTCAGAGTGAACGTGTCTTCGTCTTCAGTGAGGTGACCAGACATGGTGATCAGGTTGACTTGCAGTTCCTGCAGGTCATATTCCCTGCCGATCTGGTCCTCAATTGTTTCCCGACGAATCACCAGCTCATCCGGCGCGTCGATCTTCACCATGGCCGGTTCCTGGTGCACGGTTGCTGAAGGGTTATCCAGTTCGATGGCTTCGATAACCGGGCGTGTTTCTTCGTTGGTCTGAAAGGCAATAAAAACGGTGGACATGATCTCTCCTTAAAGCGGAATGCCGGTTTTGACGATGCGTGCGCGGAAGGCATCCAGTTCTTCGGACACCAGCTCATCGACTCGCTCATCCACCACAGAATTCACAATGGGAAGCAGTGCGGAAACCGCCCGATCGCTCCAGTGGTTGATCCAGTCAGCCAGAACCTGCGCATTCTCGGGAGACTCAGCGGCAGCAACCTTCAACACTCCGGTGGTCCACTTTTTCGATTCGGTAAACCAGTTGGTCATGAACTGCGTCAACATGGCCACCGCCTGTCCACCCTGCGAGGCGAGGTAGGTGTCTACCAGACGCTCATAGACAATGGGGTAAAGCAGGCCGTCCAGCACTACGTTCTGCAGTACAAACACTTCAAAGGGATCTCGGATAACCATGCTGTCTTCAACGTAACGACGCAGCGACTGCCAGGCAGGATCGTTGATCCAGATGTCCTTGCCTTTTCCCAGTGCGTCGGTACCGCCAAGCAGCAGACCGATACGGGAGAGGTACTGGGAGATGCCCAGGTTATCCATGGCGTGGTACATGCAAGGCTGGGTGAAGACCACCCCAAAGCCGTAACCGCACACCAGTGTGTTGTTCTGGTTTGCACCCCAGGCTGCATGGCGCAGCGGCACCAGAAGGCTCAGCGCAGTTTCTTTGAGCTCATCGGCGAGCATGTCCTGCAGGCCACGGGCCTCGACGAAGGCAAAATTGGCCTCCATGTTTTCCTGCTGGCGGGAACGGGCAAGCGTGTAGGTGCTGTAGTAGAACTGCCGGGGATCCTTCAGGTCGTACCAGTCTTTCATCCGGATGCGTGACAGGTTGGGATCATAAAGCTCCTGATCCGGATCCCAGGTCGGGCGGTAATGAAGGTTCTCCGCCGCCTGGATATCGTAGCTGCCTTCCTGGTAGCGGGATGCGGGCTTGTCCCCGAACCGGCGAGCCAGATGGTCAAAGGTTTTTCTGACCGGCTCGATACTTACTGTTCTCAGGTCAATCTGCATTTATTGTTGTCCTCTGCTGTTGTTATTACTTGAGATTCTTGAAAGTAATCAGTAATTACCTGAAACGTTTGCCAGTGGCATCACGAAGGTTCCAGGCGAAATCCGCCATTCGATCTTCCGGACCTGCATCCTCTGCAGGCCCCATGGTCTGCACCTGGTTCATTTCACAGAATTCCTCAAAGGCGGGACGCGAAAGAATCATTTCCACGAAAAGCTCGGGCTCGCCAACGGCGAAGTCGAACTCCACAAATCCGTCCGCGCGCTCCCCGGTAATCCGGACAAAGCGACGCTCGGTATCCAACTGGGCAGTGGGAATGTCTGCCGGGTAACTGGCTTCTGTCATTTGCTTCACCTCAACCGCTGGCCCCAGGGCCAGAACTTGTGGTGACATCAATTGCCCTGGTGTGCAGGGCGGGGGGATTTTGATGCCATCTTGTTTTTGTTTATTCATGTCGGCGCCAGCTGCTGACACCGACCATGACAATCAGAAATTGATCATCATCAACCTTGTACTAAGCACCCGGCGTGCCAACTACTCAACCAACTGTTTTAAATGGCTTTTCAACACACATCTGCAAATAAGCTCCCGTAACGCCTTACATTTTCGAACGTCATCCAGGACCGCCTTACAAATTTGAACACCCGGACTTATCAGGTGTCGTCGCTTTGTGTGACATCGAGAATGGGAAAAGGAAGAGGGGGGGGACTCCCCCGATTCAATATCGTTCGGGCATGGGCTTGCTCAAGAGCTCGCTGAGGGCGGCTCTTGATACGGATTTGAAAATATCCACAGAGAAGCAGAATTGCGGGGGATTTAGTGGGGTACCAGTGAAATGAAACTTGCATGACACGTCGGGAAGCTGTGCCCTCCCGACCTGCCACTCAACGTCAGGAGTTTATCTTTCCCGGGATTTCTCGACGCTGTTTTTTAATCTATAGGCCAGTTGCCGTCTGGAGACTCCCAGCAACTTCGCCGCATGGGTTAGATTGCCTCCGGCTTTCTTAACTGCCATATCCATCAGCATCAGTTCGTGTCGGCCAAGATCAAAGCTGCCTTCCAGAAGTTTTTCGGCCATACGCACCTCCTGTTCCGACGCCTGACTACTGACGATTCCTTCCTTGCCAACTTCCACCCCTCCCTGGGTCTCCAGCCCTGAAATGAAAACGTGATCCAACTCGATAAATCCTCCGTCAGGCGCAAGTAACACACCTCTTTCAATCACATTTTCAAGTTCACGAACATTGCCAGGCCAGTCGTATTCCAGAAGGCCGTGGGCTGCTTTTTCGGACAAGCCTCTGATCTTCTTGGAATAGACCGGAGCGTATTTGGCTATCATGGCGTCAACCAGCAAGGGAATGTCCGATTTTCGGTCCCTTAATGGAGGAATATGAACGGGATAGGTTGAGAGACGGTAATAGAGATCGGAACGGAATTTTCCCGAGGCAATGGCGTCCTGAAGGTTAACGTTGGTTGCAGCGACCAGCCGGACATTGACCTTGATGGTCTTGTCATCACCCAATCGTTCCACTTCGCCGGTCTGGATAACCCGCAATAATTTCACCTGGGCTGAAGGTGACAGATCGCCAATCTCATCAAGAAACAAGGTGCCACCATCAGCGCGCTCGAATCTGCCACGACGAGACTCCTCCGCTCCCGTGAATGCTCCCTTTCGAACGCCAAACAGCTCCGACTCAATCAGGTCATGGGGAATAGCAGAACAGTTGACCGCGATAAAAGGCTGTTCTGCCCGACTACTGTGCTTGTGGAGCCAATGGGCGAAAACTTCCTTACCGACACCGGTTTCCCCAAGTAAAAGGACGTTTATGGGGCTGTCTGCGGCACGCTCGAGAAGATTGAAAGCGCTCCTGAATGCCTGGGACTCACCAACCAGGTCGCCTCTGCCACGTTGAAGCCCCAGGCTTTCACGCAGAGAGGATACTTCTTCTTTGAGTTCCCGAATCTCGAGATCGATATTGTCCGGCTTGAACAGTTTGACGTATTCCTGGTCGTCCAATTCTTCGGCTGGCTTGCCGACAATCGAACATTTGTCATCACCGCAACACAGGCATAGCTCTTCCCGAAAAACGACAAACCGGTTGAAAAACCGTGTTACGTATCCCGAGGCATAGCCAGCGAGAGTCCAGCATGCGGCTTCCGTCCCGATTCCGAACAGCTGAATGTGGGATTCCGCCTCCCATGAGCCCTGCCAATCCACGGTTCCGAAAAAGGTGCCTTTATCCCAGTCGATGTCAGCCTCGGTAATCGTCGCCTTAACCAGACCCTCAAAGGCATGCAATTGCGGGCCAACCCGGAATACATCAAAAGGCTCACCGGTGCCCGTGAGCTTCCTGGCCAATTCCGCATCCCGTTGCCCGGATTCGAAGCCCATTCTCAACAACAGGCCTTTCGCCCGCTTCAAACCCAATGACTGGATCAGCTCCTTTCGCAAAGCACCCAGGGCAGATGCATGCAGCAGCAGCATCCGGTTCTCATCCAGCCAGATATTACCTTCTTCAATGTTGAAGCGAAGATGGGACCGCAGATTGAACTGCTCCATGAGTTTTTGCGCAGACATGGTCTCCCCAAGGCCGTGAGAATCAATCCTCGCCCAGCGTCCTCGTCTGAGTATTATTCTGGCGGGATCTACTCCTGTTTTTGTAATAAAGGGGCCAATCTCCTTCAGGCCCCTTGAGTAAAATCAATGTATACCGATGGTTTCAGCTTGTCACCGCTTTCATTCTAGGAACCAGAAGGAAGCGGGCAAGCGCTGGCAGCAGAATGAGCGCACCCAGCATGTTCCAGATGAACATGAATGCCAGCAGGAATCCCATGTCCGCCTGGAACTTGATCGGCGAGAAGCCCCAGGTCATGACCGCGACGCCTAGAGTAACCCCTGTCAGAATCACTACTTTTCCGGTAAACAGCAGGGCCCCATAGTAGGCATCCGAAAGAGACTCACCAGCTTTGAGTCTTGCCAGGGTAACCGAGAGGATATAGAGCGCATAGTCGACACCAATGCCCACACCAAGGGCAATGACAGGAAGCGTGGCCACTTTTATACCTATATCCATCCATACCATGAGGGCCTGGCACAGTGCCGAAGTTATCATCAGCGGAACGACTGCACAGACAACCGCACGCCATGACCGAAAGGTCACAAGAGCCAGCAGGATAACCGCTGTGTAGACCAACAGAAGCATCTGGAAATTGGCTTTTTCGACCACTATGTTCGTGGCAGCTTCAATCCCCGCATTACCTGCAGCATTCAGGAACTGGATCTTGTCGGTGCTGTATTTCTGCGAGAACTCCTGGGTGACATCGACCACGCTATTCAGGGTGTCGGCCTTGTGATCCTTGAGGTAAGCGAACACCGTCAAAAGATCACATTCCTGATTGAACATCTCCCGGGGAGCTCGGGTAACAATTGCATTCAGCATTCCCTGGGAGTTTGGAATACCCCACCACTTCATACTGCCTTCGTTCATCCCGACGTTGGCAACCTTTGCGAGGCCGGCCAGCGATTGTGTCGACTCAACGCCCGGCAGCTGTTTCAGTCTCCGTTCAAGAGCATCGACCACCTTAAGTGTTTCGTAATGAGCACATGCGTACTGCTCTGTTTTAACCATTACCACGTAGACATCGCTGCTCGCGGCATAGTTGGTCACCATGAATTTATTATCAAGGTTGTACTGTGAATTGGCGCGGAGCTCCGGCGCACCAATGCCAGTGTCGCCAATTTTCACGTTGCTTCCCACGAACAGCCCCACGCCACCAAGAAGCGCAAACACCAGTATGGTAATGCCGGCAACCTTTCGTTCTGTAAACCGGTCCAGAAGCGCCCACACAGGGTGCTTGGCATGGTCTTTATCATTCTGGTTAGCGATGTCTGCCTGAACACTGCGAGCAGCTGCTTTCGCGTTTACGCCAGTGTATGAGAGCAGAATCGGCAACAGAATAAGGTTGGTAAATATCAGCGCAGCAACGCCTATACTGGCGGTCACCGCAAGATCCTGGATAACCGGAATATCAATGACCATCAATACCGCAAAGCCAACAGCATCAGAAACCAGTGCAGTTAACCCTGCAACGAAAAGGCGCCTGAAGGTGTGCCGCGCTGCTACCAAACGGTGAGTCCCCCGTCCGATATCTTGCATGATGCCATTCATTTTTTGGGCACCATGACTCATCCCGATTGCAAAAACCAGAAACGGAACCAGTATCGAATAGGGGTCGAGCCCAAAATCCAGAATGCTCAGCAAGCCGAGCAGCCACAGGACGGCCACCATGGAACAAGCAACAACCAACAGGGTGCTGCGCAGGCATCGGGTATAGAAGAAAAGGACCAGTGTGCAGATAGCAATCGTCAATGCCAGAAAAAGCAGTACCTGCTGCATACCACTGATGAGATCACCAGTCACTTTGGCAAAACCGGTAATGTGAATATTTACACCATCGGCTTCATAGTTGTCTCGCAGTATCTCAAGCTGCTGACCTAACTCGTGATAGTCGATTTTTTCGCCGGTAACACTATTGGTTTCCTGCAAGGGCACGAAAATCACTGTGGAACGATAGTCCTCGGCGACCAGTTGCCCTATTTCCCCTGAGCGTTCAACGTTCTCGCGCACCTGGTCTATGCTCTCTCCCGAACCGTCATAATCAGAGGGAATGACCGGACCACCGTCGAGCCCTACTTCCGTCACACCGGACCAACGAACCGCTGGCGCCCACAGATGCTTCATGTAGGGCCGATCAACACCCGGCAAGAGGAATACTTGCTCGCTAAGCTCTCGTAAGGTTTCCAGGTACTCCTGATCAAAAATGGTGCCTTCCCTTGCTTCAACCGCGATACGCAGAGAGTTCTCGATACCAGCCAGCTCACTGCGATTCTCGAGATAGTTCACGATGAAAGGATGATTCGTTGGAATCATCTTCTGAAAGGCTGCATCCATGGTGAGATTCCGGGCCTGGAAGCTCAGAAACAGTGTAATCACCAGGCACAACAGAACGACAACCATGCGGTTGTTGAACAACATTCTCTCAACGACATTTCCGGAGCGGGTATCAAAATCCTCAAGTCGGCGAATGATGTCGGGATTCGGCTTGTCGACGCTCATATTCATTTGATTATTTGAACTCCGTGCTATCAAGTTCCAGACGCTTTGGTCCTCTGGCAGTTGACATAACCAACTGCCCTCCCGGGCTTACAATCAGGTCGGTAATCGCCGCGTCTGAGGCTTGAGCGAGCTCGCGTACTTGTTCACTATCGCCTGACTTAAGGAACAAACGACCTGTCACATCCCCGAGAACAATGCCCACTGGTGTCAGAACTCCAGCACTGAACGAGGCCTGGGAGCCTGTCGGAATCTGTGTCCAGCTATCCCCAGCGCCTGCCCACACGTTCCCCCGCAATCCGAATAAAACGAACTGGTCTGAACCCGACGCAACACCACCAAAGAACGTGCCCTGATAGTCAATAGGCGATGATTCAAATACGCCGGACTCCTCCGCTGAACGCGAAACCAGTCCACGCTCGCCGACGATGAGACCATCGTGCGAATCAGCAGGTATATATTGATAGAGATGATAGGAATTCGGATTGCCCGTAATTGAAAAAGCGGAATCCCATGTCTGACCAGCATCCCGGCTATGGAGGGCAATACCATAGGCGCCGAGAAGCCATCCTTCGCCATTTTCTGAAAAATGCACATCCAGAACAGGCTCGTCCCCGGTCAGGTAGCTGGCGTTCCGCTTGAGCACATCGGCCATATCTTCACTTTCGGGCAAAGACTCGACGGCCGTCTTAATTGTCGCCACAATCTCCTGACCGGTCATCACCTTTACCCATTGTTCACCTGCGGTTTCCGTTCGCAGTACAACGCCCGAATGACCAACGGCCCAGCCTTCTGTCGGCGAGATGAACTCAACATCCGTCAGCGTTACACTCACCGGAACACCGGAAGCCTGGGACCAGCTCTGGCCATCATCATCGGACAACAAAACGATGCCCTGTTCTCCAACAGACACCAGCCGATTTCCTGCTCTGGCCACTGCCAACTGAACAGAGTGGTTGGCGTCATCAACACGCATCGCAGGCAATTCTGTCAGGTCAGGCAAAACCTCACTGATCTCCTGCGCGCACAACCCCAGGGGAGCATGCATCAACAGCAGGCCCGACAGCATTAACGCCCCATGCGCCACGAATCCAGAAGCCGTCTTTTTCATCTTTACGTCACCCGGTATTAAGCATTTCATTTGCCAAAACCCGATGCAGGCACCCAGCCAGGGGTGCCTGCGGCCAAGGATCATCGCATGGCTTCGGCAGCGACAGCGTCGCCCGTAAAGTAGGTTTCTGGTTTGGTCGGCACGACCTCCAGGTACTCTTCCTGCAGCGCCTGAATGATGCTCAAAGTATTGGCCTGGAGGTTAAACACCAGCGTTGTCTTGAGCATGGTTGCCGGAACGGTTGGAACAACAAAGGGCGTGGTCATGGACGCTCGCCAGAGGTTCCCCTCCGAGTCGTAGCCGTCAACGAGGGCGATCAGCCATGTATCCTCATCAAGGAAGTAGGTCCTCTTGGGAACCGCATGTCGCATGCCATCACGCACGTTCGCCTCAATTTCCCAGACACGATGACGCTCCCACCTGACTTCTTCAGGGTTGGCGTGATACTCGAGGTAGGCATCATCCAGACTCGCGCCAATGAAACCATTGTTGTTGTAGGGAATGAGCATCTCCCGCTTACCTACCAGCTTCCAGTCAAATCTATCCAGCGAACCAAAGAAGCCTTGGACTTCATCAAAGTAGTTTGCGCCTGAAGCCACAAAATCCGGCGTATCGTAGGATACGGTTGGCGCCTGCCGGACACGTCGCTGGCCGAGCAGGTACTGCCATGCCTGCCTGGACTTGTCCTGATCTATGCTATCCCTGATAACGAGAGATTCACCCGCCTTGAATGGAGGTGCCAGAGTATTGAACCGGAACATGGCGTACTCGCCGCTCCAACTGTCCGGTGTTACACCCTCATAGAACTGGGGATACTGGAAGGCAATTTCGTTACGTGTCGCCAGTGTGTGAGAGCCATCCGAGTTGCCGACGATGTTTCTGAAGGTATATTCAATGGAAGGCGCCTCGGTCCTCAGGAGGAAGTTCCACATCACTTCGACGCCCGATTGTGGAATGGGGAAAGGTGTTCCCCCCGCACATCCTTGCAGCGAATAACCTCCGTCAGCCGTCTCACAGCGAGTCGCGTTTGCCAAGGCATTGTCATAGACCGACTGGGGATGTGCGCCCGTCCGGTGCGTGGGATATACATTCAGGTAGAACGTGTCCGGATATTTATTCAATAAGGCTTTAACCCCTTCCGACAACAAATCCCCATACTCGGACATGTTGGACCTGGTCACCTTGTAGAGGGGTTTTTCGTCTTCGAAAATCTGGGCAGGAATATCCCCCATGTGTTTACCGGGAAGCGGATCCACAATGCCGCCCGTCCATTCAGGAATGGTTCCATCCGCATTTCCGGAGCGCTCTGCACCAACCGGGGTCAGCTCATTTTTCAGACTCTCAGCCTTTTCTGCAGAGACAGCCGAATATGCATCTGTCGCTCCCAAAGCCAGAACAGAGGCGATGACTGCTACGATATTATTTTTTTTCATGACAAACTCCTCGTTACACCTGCGTGTAACCGACCATCAGAATGTGCGTTGAATAGAGAGGGAAACGAAATCCCGGTCACCGTGAAAGTTCTCATAGGAAAGTTCCGGCACGGCGGTGTCGTATTTGATGATTGAACCAGCCGCTCCGTAGTAATGGGTGTAGCTGAGCCCGGCCTGCCAGGTTCTCTGGTAATCAGCAGTAATCCCAAGACTCACGTTCCCGCCATGCTCTGAGGGGAACAGAGCTCCATTGACAGAAGAACGGCCATCAACTCCATAACTGGCGCCAATCGGGGTTTTCAGATCCAGTCCCGGAGCAACCTGGAAATACTCAGGCGTGAAAAGAAACTGGACAGCTGTGGCATCACGGGTGGCGCTGGGATCCAGTTGGTCACCGTTCTCTGAAATACTCAGGCGTCGGTTGAATGCCATCTCAGCCAACAGGGAAGCGCCATCCCAAAGCGCACTTTCGTTAAAAACGTTGATCATCGAGAGGTTGGCGTGGAATGTTCTACCAACGGGATAGGCCGCATTGTCCCCGTTATCTGCAGTAGTATTTCCTGGCAAGATCACAGTGTTGCCGGAAGCAACCAGTGGCATGTCATCACGGAATGAAATCTCGGCTGCCACATTCGCTTCGCCAATCAGCGTGCTCACACTGGCCCCCACCATCTTGATGTCCTCGGCATAAGTGAGGACGTAGTCGCCGATGCTACCCGCCTGAACGTTCACGCCCGGGCGAACATAAAACTGAGGCATCTTGTCGTGGTACTGGGCTGCATAAAGTCCAAAATCATAATCGCTGGCTTTGAACTTGAGCTGGGCTCCAAACTGGCCACTGTCACTGGCTTTTTGGTCACTGCCACGAAACACTGATTGGCCCGGGCCAAGAATGATTGTCTCGCCACCTTCGTCAGCAAAGTCGGCAAAACTGAAATAGCTCCCAGAGGCCGGCAACTGGGTTTTACGCCACTCGAATTGGTAGTAAGCACCCAAAGAAACCTTGGGGCTAAGTTGAAGCTGAGCAGAAAACTGATTGATCGGACGCAGAATTTCCTGAAAACGGGAATTGGGAACGGACAGCGCTTTCACGAGATCCAGGGATGTCTGACCAGCAGCCACCCCGTTGGATCCGAAGAAAAGACTTTCACCATAGAGCTGCGTGAAGCGACCCGCTTTCATATTCAGGCTCTTTTGGCCCAGGTATATGTTGCCGAAAGCGAACGCATCCAGAAGCTCTGCATCCCGGCCATGAAGCTTCTCGGTTTCATCGGTAAACTCATCGGTATCGACAGATCTCGGGTTGTACAACGCCCCACCCAAGGCTCCGGGATTATCGTGCTCAGTGTTGTAGACAGAGTCATACCAGGCAGCACCACTCAACCGGAAGCCGTAACGACGCTTGTAATTGAAGTTGAACTCCGAGAGGAGATCGACGCGGTTTGAAATCAGACCTTTGTCAAAGTTCAGGTCGCCATCGTTGGTGTTTGCCTGGACACCAATGGAATTATCAGCGACTTCCGGATCCTGATCTTCGACACGCCAGGCTGCGCTGTACTTGAGCGTGTTGTTCCAGCTCATCCGTATGTCACGATTGCCACTGTCAATCGTCATGGCATTAGCGCCGCCACTTAGTGCCATTCCGGCCAGGATCGTTGAAAGGATGGGAGTGCATCGTTTCAGCACTGAATGCTTTTGATTGTGGGTTTTGTTGTTCTCGGCCATCTTGTTCTCCTCAAGTAAGGGAGTCTTTGTTTTTTTGGTGAGGCAACTTCAGAAATCCGCCTCTGAGTAAACGTTAAGCGTCGCTATGATTACCTTCCAATACTATCTCGTGGCCATCCTGATACCTTTTTGGTATTGATATGGTTAAAGCCTCTCTTTGCATCAGGTCGATAATCTCCACTCGTCAAAAGACCATCGCGACCCCGTGAAGGCTCAACTGAGGTTGGATAAAGGATTTACCTGGCCCGAAATCCATTGCAGACACTCGCTTTAGCGTTTATTGGCGCTTTCGGTTTTCAATTTCCGATTTTCGCAGGTCACTGGCAAATCGGCCGCCAATACACCAGTCCTCAGGTTCAACACGGATACAATGCCCACGTACCAATTCAACCTCCACTTCCAGGACTCGCCCGATCAGTTCGCTGAATTCCTGCGCGATCTTCTGCCGTTGTTCAAGCGAGCGGCCCTCGAGCACGATGAACTCGAAGAACACAGAACGTGGACCCGGCACCTGTCCCATGGTCGCCACGTCAGTATCAGCATGAGATACATAAAACGCCCGAACCCTGTCCATGGGGCACTCAAGAACACCGGCGTATTTTTCCGAAGCCTCGCTCAGAAACTTCCTGACGACCTGATCCGGATGGCGAGGGCCCGAAACATGAAACTTGACGACTGGCATAGGAGTTCTCCCTAAGGCAAACCGCGACGACGTCCGGAATCGAGCATTAGCGTGGCCCCCGTCATGGCTCCAGCCTCCTCATCCAGCAGGAGTGAAACCGCCCAGGCTACCTGCTCAGGCGTCGTAAATTGGGAAATCGATGATTCCGACAACATCTCATCCAGCACTTGCTGGACCGACACGCCACCCTGCTGCGCCCGGGCAATTGCAACATTTCGCAAACGCTCCGTCTCCGCGGGCCCAGGGGCAACAACATGTGCTGTAATTCCCCGGGCGCCATATCCCAGGCTGAGCTGACGAACGACATTGACCAGAGCTGCATTCGCCACTCCGGCAGAAGCGGCATAAGCGGTCGGCTCCAGACCGTAATGACCACCAATGGCGATAATTCTTGAGTTTTTTGTCATGTACTTTTCCGTCGCGCGAACCACCCGCAGCAGACCACCAACCTTGATGTTGACGGCCTCATTCAGGATATCGATATCCGCATCCAGTATGCCGCCGGCAACACCAACACCCGGTCCATGCACAACAGCCCTCACCCGCCCCCTGACCGCCCGGGAGATATATTCAATCGATTCTTTCGATGCCACATCAGCGCAACAGGTACGAAGACCCGGCAATTCATCCTGAAGAGTTCCAAGAGCGGACTCGCTTCGGGCAACAGCCAGGACGTCCAGCCCCCGATCCAGCAATTTCGAAACGATCACTCGACCGAAGGCCCCTGTAGCCCCAATAACAACGGCGGTCTCGGCGGACGTTTCACGTTCCGGACCTCCTGCATAACCCACCACATTTACCTCACTCATTATCGCCTTGCTCTCGCTTATTGCCGGGGAGATGTGAACACGGTGTCGAGGGAGACACGACTGCCCTGTTTGACTTGAGTCTAGAAACCCAAAAAGATACCGTCTAATACCGTTACAGAAAGCAATCCATACCTTTTTTGCATGACCACAAAGGTGTTCAAACCATGGACCTGAGAAAGCTCCGCTATTTTTTGACGGTGGCCGAGGAACGGAATCTTGGGCGTGCAGCCGCTTTGCTGCACATATCGCAGCCGCCTTTGACTCGGCAAATCCACCAGCTTGAGCAGGAACTTGGTGTGCAACTGTTCAACCGCACACCAAAGGGAATGGAGCTTACGGAAGCAGGGACATTACTGGCACAGGAAGCGCGGAATATTTTCTCGCTGGTACAGCAGGCATCAGAGAAAACCCAGAGAGCCAGCCAGGGCAGGCTTGGCCGCCTGGATGTGGCTGTATTCGGCTCAGGGGTTCTGGACACCATTCCCCGGGTTTTGCGCCGCTTTAAAGAAGACTATCCCGAGGTGAAAGTGGTTCTGCACACGATGGAAAAAGAAGAACAGATTCAGGCTCTGAGGCAGCACAGAATCACGGTGGGCTTTAACAGAATGCTCAAACCCCTCCCCGACATCACAACTGAACTGGTCAACAGGGAAAGGTTGTTACTGGCGGTGAACGAAAACAGCCCCCTCGCAACCCGGTCCGTCATCAAGCTTCGGGAACTGGCCGACTACCCCATGGTCCTGTTCTCATCAAGCGCACGCCCCAATTTTGTCGATAAGGTGATGTCACTCTGCTATGCGGCAGGTTTCACACCTGAAATCACTCAGGAAGTCGGTGATGTGGTTACTGGAGTCTCGCTTGTAGCCAGCGATTTTGGTGTCTGTCTGGTTTCAGAATCGGCGGCGTCGCTCTCATTACCCGGAGTCGTCTACAGAGAAATCTCGGATCTACCGGCAAGTGCAGCCATTGACCTCTCATGCATCTTCAGGGCGGATGATAATTCGATGCTTCTGAAATCCTTCCTTGGAACTCTAAGAAACTTCAAGAGTGAGGAGCTTCTCGAAGACGAGGCACGATGATCAGGCCGCACCGAAAGATGCGGCCTGATCAGCTTTAATGGCTATCAGAAATGAATCACCGACCGAATGCTCTTACCCTCGTGCATCAGGTCAAACGCCTTGTTGATGTCTTCCAGCTTCATCTCGTGGGTGATGAACACATCCAGCGGAATCTCACCCTTCTCGGCCTTTTCCACGTAGCCCGGCAGCTCGGTACGGCCCTTCACGCCACCGAAGGCGGAACCGCGCCAGACCCGGCCGGTGACCAGCTGGAACGGACGGGTGCTGATTTCCTCTCCGGCACCGGCCACGCCGATGATGGTGGATTCGCCCCAGCCCTTGTGGCAGGCCTCGAGCGCGGCACGCATCAGCTTGACGTTGCCCACACACTCGAAGGTGTAGTCGGCACCGCCGTCGGTCATCTCGATGATCACTTCCTGGATTGGCTTGTCGTAGTCGTTAGGGTTGACCACGTCGGTGGCACCCAGCTGTTTGGCGATGTCGAACTTGCCCGGGTTGATGTCGACACCGATGATGCGGCCGGCCTTCGCCATCTTGGCACCAATGATCGCCGCCAAACCAATGCCACCGAGACCGAAGATGGCCACCGTCGCGCCTTCTTCAACCTTGGCAGTGTTCAGCACCGCACCGATACCGGTGGTGACGCCACAACCGAGCAGGCAGACCTTGTCCAGCGGGGCTTCCTTGGGGATCTTGGCCAGGGAGATTTCCGGCAGAACGGTGTACTCGGAGAAGGTGGAGCAGCCCATGTAGTGGTACAGCGGCTGGCCCTTGTAGGAGAAGCGGGAGGTGCCATCCGGCATCACGCCCTTGCCCTGGGTCTCGCGCACGGCGCCACACAGGTTGGTCTTGCCGGAGGTGCAGAATTTGCACTTGCCGCACTCGGCGGTGTAGAGCGGAATGACGTGATCACCGACCTGAAGGTCTTTTACGCCGGGGCCAACCGCCTCGACAATACCGCCGCCCTCGTGACCCAGAATGGTCGGGAACAGGCCCTCGGGGTCGGCTCCGGACAGGGTGTAGGCGTCTGTGTGGCAAACGCCGGTGGCCACGATGCGTACCAGAACCTCGCCCTCTTTTGGCGGTTCCACGTCCACTTCGACAATTTCAAGCGGCTTGTTGGCTTCAAAAGCCACCGCAGCGCGGGATTTGATCATATCTGGGCTCCTTGTTCCGGTTGAGATCAACTTACTTTAACACCATTCCGGTCCCGGCCAATCCTGTTTGACGTCATGGCCGTAATTACGGGACATTCCACCGTAGAGTGCACCGTAGAAGGGGGACACATACGTTGCAAACACTTTACTGGTTTACGCGGGACCTGCGCCTGCACGACAACGCCGCCCTACTGGCCGCCGCCCGCTCGGACATGCTGCTGTGTGTCTACGTGGTGGATCCGCGCTGGTTTGCCACTGGCGGGCTTCAGAGCAAGGCCATGGGCAGTCACCGCTGGCGCTTCCTGTGGCAGAGCCTGATGGCCCTGGAACGAAGCCTCAGGCCCATGGGGCAGCGTCTGCACATTGCCTTCGGCCCGCCGGAACAGGTCATCCCCGAGCTGGTCCACGCCCATGGCATTGGCCGGGTTGTGCGCTCGCGCCTGCCGGGCACCGAGGAAGCGGCCCAGTGGCAGGCACTCAAGGCGGCGCTGCCTGGTACCGTGTTCCAGCAATTCGAGACCCTGTCCCTGTTCACTGAGGGGGCGTTGCCGATGCCCCTGGCAGAGCTGCCTGACACCTTCTCCCAATTCCGTAAACAGGTTGAAAAAACCGGGCACCGGTACAGCGAGCAGATGCGCATCCGCACCCTGACTGCATTACCGCCGGCCCCCGGTTTTCCCGAGGACAACCGGGGTGAATGCCCGCCCATCCCGGAACCGGTGCACCCGCTGCAGTTCACCGGAGGCGAGGACGCCGGCCTGAACCGGCTCCGGGAGTTCCTGTTCATCAATCACGGCATTGCCCGTTACAAGGAGACCCGCAATGCCCTGGATAGCTGGGACGCCTCCTCCAAGCTGTCGCCCTGGCTGGCCAATGGCTGCCTGTCGGTACGGGAAGTGGCTGAGAGCATTGCCGAATACGAGCGTCGTGAAACCAGCAACGAGTCCACGTACTGGCTCTGGTTCGAGCTGTTATGGCGGGAATATTTCTTCTGGTATGCCCTGAAGCACGGCGCCAACCTGTTTCGCCGGGATGGCGTGCAACGCAAGCGGCGGCCTGCAACCTTCTATGGCCACCGCTTCAAGGCCTGGTGCGAGGGCAACACCGAGTACCCGATCGTCAATGCCGCCATGAACCAGCTGCGGGAGACCGGCTACATCAGCAACCGGGCCAGGCAACTGGTGGCCAGCTGCTTCGTGAATGAACTGGGACTGGACTGGCGCTACGGTGCGGCATGGTTCCAGGAGCAACTTATCGACTATGATGTAGGCAGTAACTACGGCAACTGGCAGTATCTGGCCGGTGTCGGCGCCGACCCCCGGGGCTTGCGCCAGTTCAACCTGGAAAAACAGGCGAACCAGTACGATCCCTGCGGCACCTTCATCGATCGCTGGGGTGGCCATGCCGAACAACCCGTGGGACTCCATACCGTTGACGCAGCTGACTGGCCCCTGTCATGACGAACCCTGAACCGAATGCTTCCGCCGCCACGACCCTGGCCCGCATCCTGGATACCGCGCAGCCGGGCAGTGTTCTTTGCTGCGGCACGACCGCCCTGGACGTCGCCAGATTCTGGTGCGACCAGAAACCGGATACCAACCTGCAAATCCTGGACACATCCGACCCAAACGCCGACCTGCCGCCGGGTAGCGTGAAGGATCTGGCCCTGGTAACCGATACCCTGGAGCACCTGCCCTTCGACGAAGGGGCGCTTCTGCTCGGCCAGTTGCGCAACTACGGCACCCACCAGATTGCCGTGCTGGTCGGAGAGACACCCGACTGGGCCTTTACCGACTTCATCGGCCTCGGCTTCCGGCGTCACGCCGAGATCGACGCGGATCAGGGCCCGCTCACGCTCTACACCTACAACCTGGACAGCTACAACCACAAACGGGCCTGGAACAATCCCGACAACTGGGCCAATCCGGAAATGTGGGGGAAGTCGTGGTGGTAACCAGTCCGTCATCAGACAAGCTCAAACCCAGTACCATCCGCATCGGCCGGCGCTACCGGGCCAAACGGCTCGACGGTCCCTACGACGCCATCGTCATCGGCTCCGGCATCGGCGGTCTTACCACCGCCGCCTGCCTGTCCAAGGCGGGCCAGAAAGTCCTGGTACTGGAACAGCACTACACCGCCGGCGGCTACACTCATAGCTACGCCCGCAACGGTTATGAGTGGGACGTGGGGGTGCACTACATCGGCGATATGGGCTCGCCCCACACCCTCGGCCGCCGCCTTTTCGATTACATCACCGATGGCAAGCTGCAGTGGGCGCCCATGGACGAGGTTTACGACCGGTTCTACCTGGGTGACAAGGTGGTCAACCTGCGGGCCGGCAAGGAAGGTCTGCGCCAGTCCCTGCTGGAAGCTTTCCCGGACGAACGGGAGGCAATTGACGGCTACATCCGCCTGCTGGGCAAAGTCTCCGATGGCATGCAGTGGTACACCCTGTCCAAGCTGACCCCCGGCATCCTGGACCCGCTGATTCATAAAGGACTGGATGTTGCACTGCCGGACTGTTTCAACCGCACCACCCGCGAAGTGCTGGGCGAACTCACCGACAACGAAGAACTGATCGGCGCCATCACCGGCCAGTGGGGTGACTGCGGCGTCACGCCGAGTCATTCCAGCTTCATGGTGCATGCCCTGATTGCCAAGCACTATCTGTACGGTGGTTTTTACCCGGTCGGCGGCGCTTCCGAGATTGCCAAAACCATCATTCCGGTGATCCAGGCCTCTGGCGGCGAGGTCTTCACCTACGCCGATGTCACCGACATCCTGCTGGAGAAGGGGCGCGCGGTAGGCGTTCGCATGGCCGACGGCGAGGAGATCCGGGCACCCCGGGTCATCAGCAACGCGGGCATCATCAACACCTTCGAGAAACTGTTGCCGGAGGAAGGCCGCCAGATCGCCGGCTACCGGCACAAGCGTGAGCACATTACCCCGTCCATGCCCCACATCGGCCTCTACATCGGCCTCAAAGGCACGCCGGAGGAGCTGGGACTGCCCCGGACCAACTACTGGATCTATCCGAGTGCCGACCACGACGACAACGTGGAGCGCTTCCTGAAGGACCCGGACCACAGCGAGTACCCCGTGGTCTATATCTCCTTCCCTGCCGCCAAGGATCCGGATTACCAGAACCGCTGGCCGGGCACCTCCACCATCGAGATCGTCGCGCCGACCACCTGGGACATGTTCGAGCCCTGGCAGGACACCACCTGGGGCAAGCGTGGCGAGGACTACGAGACCCTGAAAGCCCGGATCACCGACCAGCTGCTTGAGATCATGTACCAGAAACTGCCCCAGCTGCGGGGCAAGGTGGACTATGTAGAGACCTCCACGCCGCTGTCCACGGCCTGGTTCTGCCGATATGGCCGGGGCGAACTCTATGGTCTGGACCACAACCCCGAACGCTTCGAACAGGACTGGCTCAGGCCGAAAACCCCGATCCCGGGACTCTACCTGACCGGCCAGGACATTCTCACCTGCGGCGTGGTGGGCGCAATGATCGGCGGACTCATCACAACCCTGGCTATCCGGGGCTGGCGCGGAGCCTCCTTGGCCAAACGGATATTTGTGGGATAATTTCCGGACACTCACCCGGTCAAAGGACAGGTATGGCATTGTTCAGCGAAAAGAAGGCCCGCCAACAGTTGGATGCCGAGGCATCGAAAGTCCACCGCCAGGATCTGGAAACCCTGCTGGACCGGCAACGGGCCATCGAGGACAAGGTCAAGGGCAGTGGCAAGCTCCAGCGCTTTGGCACGGACATCAAACTGATGTTCTCGATGATCCGGGATTACTGGTACGGCAACTATCGCTCGGTACCCTGGAAAACCATCGCCGCGGTCGCCGGGGCCCTGCTCTACGTGCTTAACCCGCTGGACTTCATTCCCGACTTCATTCTCGCGGTCGGCTTCCTGGATGATGCCGGCGTGGTCGCCCTGTGCCTGAAGCTGGTGGAGTCCGATCTGCACCGCTATGCCGCCTGGAAGGAACAGCAGAAAACAGATCAGGGATCACGATCCGACAAAGCCGGATAGGGTCAGCCTGCCTCAGCGTTTATCGGTATCCCGTGAGTTCCATGTAGCCCTCTCCGGTATGACTGCCGGAGATATCGACCGGGCTCTCCCAGTAGGGGTAGAGGCCCTGATTCGTGTAGTCTCCCGGAGGCGCGGACAGCTCCAGGTGCACACCCTGTTCCGGCAGTTCAATCCGCCAGCGTACCGGCACGCCCTCGCGTTGCTCGATCGCCGACAGGGCCAGCTGCCCGGAATCCAGGGGCTGTACCTGGCCGCTTGCCGGAATCCAGGTCCCCGAGACGAATGGATTCCCTTCCTCCCGCAACCGGAAAGCCATAAGCTTGTCCCCCGAATCCAGGTGCAGGGCAAACCAGTCCCAGCCCTGCTGGCCGGTCTTGAGAAACTGGCTGCTCCACTCCCGGTCAAACCAGCCCCGGCCCTTCACGGCCAGCGACTGGTCCTCAAAGGTGACTGTGCCGCTGATGGCGATGTCCACGTAACTGAAATACATCGAGCCCTGACCGCTATCGGATTTGGCGCTGAAACCGTCGATGCCGTGGGCCACCGGCTGGTCGTTAATGGTCAGAGTCAGGTCATAACCGAAGCTTTCATCCTTCACCTGAAGCCGCCATTGATCCTCAGAGACAGATTCCAGCTGCCACTGATCCAGCCACACGGAAAAGGGCCGGGCCTCGGCCCCTGCGTTACCCACATCACCCCGGGCCAGACGCTCGGCAAACACGTGTTTCCCATTCCAGCTCACGGCGGCGTGGGCCATCCAGGCCGCTTCCAGGGGCCAGGTTTCAGGCTCAGGTATTGATCCAGCCTCCCTCGGCACCAGTGCCTGCCGGAACTGGGTCCATTGCAGCCCCAGCGGCTCGCCGGATTTGGTTCTCAGGTTTGCGGTCAGATACCACCACTCGATGCGATGGCGCGGATGGGGGCCCAGATCCTCCGGGAACGTCAGGCCGGTGTCCGGTCCGGGCTGCAGATAGGACAGCTGTCCGCCCTCATTCACACCCTCAGCCAGTCCGGCAAAACCGGCCTGTTCCGGTTCCTGCGAGCAACCGGCCAGCACCATCCACAGCAGGACCAGCATCGTCCGCCTCATCGCTCACCTCCTGTCAGGCTGCTGGCCGATACCGGCAAGGCCGCCCCGGCCCGCAACTGACGTCCCATGAGCAGGGCGATGCCCAGGCCGATCAGCAGGCTGAGCCCGATCAGCTCCACCCAGAACCCCGGGTAGACCGCCATCGGCAGCGACCAGCCGAAGGCCAGGGGATTGATCCGATGCACCAGGACCCAGGTGAGCCAGATGCCCAGCGGCAGTGCCAGCAACGCCACGCTGCCGGTCAGCCCGACGGACAGGCGGGTCAGCTGCGCCGCCACCTCGCGACGGGACAGCCCCCAGGTAGCCAGCAGCCGGAAATACCAGTTGCGGCCGGTGAAGAACACCCAGCCCATGACCAGCAACGCCAGGGCGGCCAGGGTCAGGGTAAGGACCGTCATGGCGCGGGTCAGCAGGAAGGTCTGATCGAACACGCCGGTGGCCAGAGCACGGATTTCCTCGTTGTCGCGGACGGTCATGCCGGAAACCTGCCAGACCGCTTCGAGACCGCGGATCAGTTCGGCCCGGGTCAGGGTTCCGGGGGTGATAGAGAAACTCTCGAAGTCCGGCCGGAACTGCTCCGGAAGCAAGGCGCCACTGATCAGTATCTCGCCGGCAGGCCGGCCATAATCGGCGTAGACCCCAGAAATCGGCAAGTTCAGCTGTTGGCCGGCCACCTCAAGTGCGATGCGGTCGCCGACACCGAGTTCCAGCCGTCGCGCCAGCTGCTCATTCACCAGCACACCTTCCCCGCGTGTCAGGGTCGCCCAGGGATCATCCTCAGCATCAAGCAAATCCCAGCTGGTGACCAGGGAGGAAACCGGTGACAGTGCAAACAGGTCCACCGGCGTTGGGGCGCTGCCAGAGACCGATACGCTGCCACGGCCACGGATCACCCGGTGCCAGACACCACTCGTTTGCAGCTCGGGCTGCGACGTCAGCCACCGGGCGGCGGCCTCCCCCGACCGCCCTTCGGGCACCGCAACATACAGCTCTGCCTCCAGGCGCTGCCCGAGCCAGCGATCAAATGTGTCTTCAAAGGTGGTGACCAGGGCCTGGATCGCCAGCACCATGGCGAGGGTGAACTGCAGAGCGACAACCGGCAACGCCAGCTGCCGGGCCATGACCGCCAGCTCCCGGTAACGCCACCGGCTCAGCGGGTCAGCGCTGGCATCGGCGGCGCGGTCAGCCAGCCGGTTGATCAGGGCCGGGGTGAGCAGGCCGGCACCGGCAAAGACGATAGCGACCGCCACGAAAACCCAAACCAGGGACGGGCTCAGCAGCGCCAACACCAGACCGGTGACCAGAAACCCGCCGGCCAGCTTGCCCTTGCCCCGGCTGCCGGCAAGACGATGGGCGCCAGGCACCAGGAAATCGGCCAGACAGGCCACCAGCACCACGGCCATCATGGTAAACGCCGGCGCCAGCCACTGGCCGGGGGCCGCGTACAGGGGTGCGTCGAACAGACCCTCAAGGGAACGCCCGAAGCCCTGTCCTAGCAGGCCCGCCAGCCAGCTGCCAAGCCAAAGGCCCGGAAGAATACAAAGCGCGGACAGGACCAGAAGTTCCACCACCAGCCAGCGATCAATCTGTGCCGGAGGTACCCCGAAACGGTGTAACAGGGCGAAGCTGTCCCGGCGCTGGACGATGCCCAGGCGATAGACCGAGCGCAGCAGCAGGGCAGTGATCAGGAGCACCAGGATTCCCAGGGCATCCAGGTTAAGCAGGAAACTCTCACCCAGCTCTCCGGTATCCGGGCCCCTGCTGAAGTCTGCAAGCCGGTACCCGGCAGGCACGGCGTCGGCTGTCACCTCCCCTGCGGCAATCAACGCCAGGGAAGGCGGGGGCTCGGCAGCTGGTAACTCGCGGGCCATGCGTGCGGCTTCACTGATGTCGACAAAGGGTTCTCCCTCAAGCCGGATCTGTGAATTACCAAAGGCACCGCCCGCCCCCCCGAAACAGGCCGCTGCAAGGGGATCAACGCCAATGACCAGCCCCACATCGCCCTGCCGGGGCACTTCCAGCCAGGGCATGACGCAGAGACCCGCCCGGCGAAGAGTCACGAAATCACTGACGGTCAGCGCGGCACCGTCCACCCGCACCACCTGCTCCCGCCCGGCAATCACCTGTTCACTCTGGGACAGGCTGGTGCGCGCCTGCTCGGTGAGCTGTCGCACTCCGGACCAGAGTGTGGTCGCCACCAGGATCATCAGGGCCAGTGCCGCCAGTTGCAGGGGGTGGCGGCGGTAATGGCTGAACACGGCGGCAAAGAGGGTCATGGTGCTGGACCGGCCTGGTTCCCGTGCGCCAGGTCGAGGGTAACCTGGCACTGTTCGGCCAGCTCCGGATCGTGGGTGGCCAGAACAAGTGCGACACCGGTTTCCGCCTGCAACCGGAACAGCTCTGCCGTGACTTCTTCAGCGGTGCGGCGGTCCAGGCTACCGGTGGGCTCATCCGCAAGGATCAGATCCGGGTTCATGGCAAAGACCATGGCCAGGGCCGCCCGCTGGCGCTGGCCACCGGACACCTGATCCGGATACCGCTCGGCCAGCTCGCCGATACCGAGGCGCTCGAGCCAGGTCTGGCACTGCTCCAGGGGTTGTTCCGCCAGTCGGGCCCGGAGCCGGACGTTGTCCAGCAGCGACAATGCCGGCATCAGGTTGGCTTCCTGGAACATGACTCCGATCTGGCGCCGCCGAAGCCGGGCCCAACGCTTTTCCTGCTGTCCTGCCGCTCCCGCCTCCCGGTAATCAAAGCGTTCGCCCAGCAGGGTAATCACACCGTTGTCGGGCCGCTCCAGGCCACAGAACAGGTTCAGCAGAGTACTCTTCCCGGAGCCCGAGCGGCCCATCAGAGCCAGGGATTGCCCCGCGGCCAGGGAAACAGACAGCCCGGAAAACACCGCGATCCGTTCGGCACCGCTGGCAAAGGTCTTGCTCAGATCCCTGGCTTCCAGTACCGGCTGGTTCATACTCACTCCTGCGCAGTCATGACTGGGCCCCGAGGGGTTCGGCATGGTCACCGTGGCGCTGGGCCCGCCACTCGCGGAACTGCTCCAGCCAGGACAGCAGTGCCGGAATAACGAACAGGACCAGCAGGGTCGAGAGACCCAGACCGAAGGCAATGGAGGTGGCCATGGGAATCAGGAACTGGGCCTGAAGTGAGGTTTCGAACAGCAGCGGCAGCAACCCGCCGATGGTGGTCAGGGAAGTCAGCAACACCGCCCGAACCCGTTGTACCGCCGCCTCGTTCAGGGCCTCCTGGATCTCCAGCCCCTTCTGCCTCTGCTGGTTGTAGAAGGAAACAAGGATGATGGCGTTGTTGACCACGATCCCGGACAGGCCAAACAGCCCGAACAGGGACAGGATGGTCAGCTGCAGCCCCATGATCCAGTGGCCCAGCAGTGCCCCGACCAGGGCAAAGGGAATGATGGCCATCACGATCAACGGCAGGCTCCAGGAGGCAAACACCCAGGCCAGCACCACGTACATCAGGGCCAGGCCAATCATCAGGCCGGTTTTCATGTCCGCCATGGTTTCCCGCTGATCCGCAGCCCGGCCCTCGAAGCTGTATCGGACACCATAGCGATTGGCGATATCCGGCAGGGCTTCGGCCTGCAGGCTGTCCAGGATCTGATCGGTGGTGGCCACCCGGGTGTTCAGGGCGGAGGTGACTTCCACCGCCAGTTTGCCCTCGGCATGGCGCAATGCCTGGAAGCCCTGGCGATGATCCAGGTTCATCACCTGGGACAGCGGCACGAAACGGCCATCGGGAATCCGGATGGTCATACGGGCCAGGGTCGACAGCCGTTCCCGCTGGTTCCGTGGTAACTGGACGCGCACTTCCACCTCATCCCGTCCGTCCTGGTAGATCTGGGCGATGCGACCGTCAAAGGCCGCCCGCAGCTGCCGGCCCAGGTCGGCGGTGGTCAGGCCCAGGGCCTCGCCGTAGGGGCTGACCTGGTAGATCAGCTGCTCCCGGCCCCAGGGCATGTCGTCTTCCACATCGAGCACGCCAGGCAATGTGGCCAGTGCCTGGGCCAGTTCGTCGGCGGCCCGCTTGAGGCCCTCGGCATCGTTGCCGGTCAGCCGGATGTTCACATCCCGGCCGGGGGGACCGGCCTGGCGCTCGGAAATGGTCAGGTTATCGATGCCCGCGGGCAGCGACAACCGGCTGCGCCAGGCCTCGATGAACGCCGGATTGCGAACCGAGCGCTGATCCGACGGCACCAATTCCACCAGCATGGAACCCAGTTCGTCACCATTTCGGGAGGTACCCTCGGCACCCTGGGTTGCCCCCCGGGTCGTCACTGCATGCAGGATCAGATCACCGCCAAAGGCCTCTTCGGTCTCGTTCAGCGCCCGCTGCATCTGCTCCAGGAAGCGGTCGACGGTATTCTCGTCGGTACCGGCGACGAAACTGGCATTGGCATAAAACACCGAGGGCTCCGGGGTCGGGAAGAAGTTGAACCCGAGCCGACCACCGGCCAGCAGGCCCACGGTGACAATGGCCAGGGCCAGGGCGCTGGCGACGGTCACGGCCCGGTACTTGAGGCTGAGACGGGAAAACCGCCGGAAGCGGCCCTCTCGAAACGCATCGAAACGTTGTTCGAATCCCTTGCGCAGACGCGCCACCGGATTCGGCTTGCGGGTATCCGCTTCTGCAGAGTTGGTTTTTGTTCGGCGCGGAACGAAGGCATGGCGCAGGTGCGCCGGCAAGACGATGAAACATTCCACCAGCGAGGCCACCAGCACGCAAATCATCACCATCGGAATATCGCCCAGGATATTGCCGATCACACCGCCCACCACCAGCAGCGGCATGAAGGCGGCCACCGTGGTCAGCGACGAGGCGAGAACCGGCCACACCATGCGCTTGGCCGCGCCTTCGGAGGCGTAGATCGACGGCTCACCCATGCGGGCATGGGCATCGGCGTCCTCCCCCACCACGATGGCATCGTCGACAATCACCCCCAGCGCCATGATCAGCGCGAACAGGGAGATCATGTTGATGGAGCCACCTGCCAGCCAGAGCACCGCCAGCGCCGCCAGGAATGCCGTGGGAATGCCCACCGCCACCCAGAAGGCCACCCGACCCGGCAGGAACAGGTACAGCAGGCAGATCACCAGCACCAGGCCACCAAGACCGTTGTTCACCAGCAGCGAGATACGGTCGTCCAGCAGCTGCCAGGTTTCATCGTAGACCTCGATCTTTACCGAGGGCGGCAGCACCGGTCGGGTATCCGCCAGCCAGCCTTCCAGCACGTTTGCCGCCGCCAGGGAGTTGCCGTTTTCCGCCCGCTGGAGCTGGAGCTCTACCGCCGGCATCCCCTCGTTCTCGAGTGTTGTCTGGTTATCCCTGGATTCCTGGCGAATGATGGCGATGTCACCCAGCCTCAGCTGGATCCGGTCGCCGCTGAGTACCGGTATCGTCTCGAAAGCCTGGGGACTGCGCCGCTGCTCCACGGAACGCAGTTCCCGGGTGGCGTCCTGCTGCGCCAGCAAACCGGCAGGCAGGTCCCGGGAGATGGCAGCGACCCGGTCGGCAATCTGGTCCAGGGACAGGTTCAGGGATTCCAGGCGCTCTACCGGCACATCGATGCTGATCTGCTGCTCCGGAAGCCCCCGGATATTGACCCGGTCAATGCCCCGCTCCAGCAACTCGTCCTCGTAGCGATAGACCAGCTGGCGCAATTCACTGCGATCCATATCGCCATACACCAGCAGGCGTGCCACGGGTTCATAGCGTTCCACCCGGGTGACCTGGGGTTCCTCGGCATCGGCGGGGAAGTTATTGAACTCATCCACCTGCTGGCGCACGTCATCCAGCGCCTGGATTGGATTGGTGCCCTCGTGGAATTCCAGGGTGATCGACGACACGCTCTGCGCCGAGGTGGAGGTCATTTTTTTCAGGCCGTCCACGCTGCGCAGCCGTTGCTCCAGGGGATCGGTAATCCCCCGCTCCACGTCCTCCGCCGATGCCCCGCTCCAGACCACCCGAACACTGACCACGTCCAGGGCGAAGGTGGGAAAAAACTGGATATTCATGCGGGTCAATGCCAGCGCGCCGCCGAGCAGCATCACCAGCATGACCAGGTTGCCCGCCACCCGGTGGTGGACAAAAAATCCGATCAGCCCCTTCCTGCGTTTCATTGGCCCGACTCCCCGGCCGGCTCAGCCACGGTCACTTTCAGGCCGGTAATGGCATTGGGCAGGTGGGTGGTGATCAGCCGGCTTCCGGGCACCAGGCCCTCTCCGGCAATCAGCAACTGGCGCTCGCCGTTGCTGCTGCGGGCTTCGCCAATCCGTTGTACCTCCACCCGCTGCATCCGGCCCTCATCATCCATCAGGTAGACACTGCCCGCGCCGTAGAGGGCGCTGAAGGGTACCGCCACCGTGTCGGGCCTCGGCGGCCGTTGCAGAACCACCGGCAGCAAGCCGCCCGGGCGCAGCCCACCGGGCTCACCGATCAGCTCCAGGATGGCCTCGGTCCCGGCCGGGTCCGCCAGGCCTGCGAACCGGACCAAGCGGAACTGGTGGCCGGTGTCGGCTGCCGCCACCAACTGGTCACCCCTCGCAAGGGCGTCGAGCAGCTCTGCCTGAAACACTTCCGGCACCCGCGCGCGCAACTCCAGCCCCTCCGTCGGATAGATCGATAACAGCCGCTCATTGCGCGCCACCTGATCGCCGGTAGCCACCTGGATGCCGGTAACCACGCCATCGAAGGGGGCAACCACACGGGCGCGCTCGGCATCCCGCTGCACCGAGTCCAGGTTGGCCCGCGCCTGCTCGAGCTTGGCCTCCAGGCTCTGAAGTCTTGCCGGGTGCTCGTCAATGGCCCGCTGCCGGGTGCTGACCGTAAGCTCGGCCCGGGCCAGGCCATCGGTGGCCGCTTCCAGGTTCTCCCGGGAAGCCAGGTTCCGCGCCACCAGGGACTCGATGCGCTCAAACTGCCGGCGGGCGTTCTCCAAAATCGCCTGCTCGCTTTCCAGGGCCCTGCGATCATTACGGAAACGCACCTGCTCGGAACGGATCTGGGCCTCCAGGTCCGCCACCTGGGCCCGCGCCTGCGCCAGAACCGGGGCAATATCGGCATCGGACAGCGCCAGCAGCAGGTCTCCCTCCCGGACGTCCTGGCCCTCGGCCACGGGCCGCTCGGCAACACGGCCAGCCAGGGTCGCGGTGATGTCCACCTGTTCCGGTGCCACAATTTCCCCATACAGGGGCAGTATCGGTGTGTGGGTACCCGGCTGCACGGTTTGTACATCCACCTGCCAGCTGCGCTCGGACGCACTCACTTCGGCCGGCTCCGGCCGGGTCGCTTTCAGGAAGACGAAACCGGCAACGCCGATGGCGAGAATGATCAGCGGCAAAAGACGTTTAAGCATCAGTGATTAGCCTGTCAGGTTGATCGCGGGGCGACACGGAAAAGTATTGAATCTACTATACAATCTGGAGTCCCGTTCAGATTCCCCCAACCAGGGGGGTGCGTCATTTTTTCGCATGTGGAGTAGCGCCGGTCATGGAATCCCACGTCAACCTGTTCCTGGTGACAAGCATGAACGTGGCGATCGTGTGCCTGGTTGTCGTGCTCCACAACGCCGTGCTGGTCCGCCTGAGCGGACTGTTGTCCACCATGCGCCAGAGCCATCATTTCCGTCTCATTGTTGCGGTACTCGGGTGTCTCGCCGCCCATTCTGCCGAAGTCTGGCTGTTTGCCACCGGCTTTTACTATATGCATCACGCCCCGGGCTGGGGTGAGCTGATCGGCAACTTCAACGGCACCCTTCTCGACTGTGTCTACTTTTCGTTCACAACGTTCACCACCCTCGGTTACGGCGACATCGAGGCCCTCGGCCCGCTACGCTTCCTGACCGGAGTCGAGGGCCTGACCGGCCTGGTGCTGATTACCTGGAGCGCCTCGTTCCTGTTCGTGGAAATGCAGCGTTACTGGCCTACCCGATAAGCCCTGTCAGAGCCATTTGCAACGGGCCAGGTTGTAGTAAAGCAGTGGTACCACAATGACCGTAAACAGGGTGGACATGGCCAGGCCGAACACCAGCGAGATGGCCAGACCGTTGAAGATCGGGTCGCTCAGAATAAAGTAAGCGCCTACCATCGCGGATATCGCGGTCAGGGCAATGGGCTTGATACGCACGGCACCGGCGAGGACCACCGCCTCACCCAGCTCAACCCCCTCATCCAGCAACTGGCGGATGAACACCACCAGCAGGATGGAGTTACGCACGATGATCCCGGCCAGGGCAATCATGCCGATCATGCTGGTGGCGGTGAATTCCCGTCCCAGCAGCGCATGACCCGGCATGATGCCGATCAGGGTAAGCGGGATTGGCGCCATCACCACCAGGGGCAGGATGTAGGACCGGAACTGGGCCACCAGCAGCACGAAAATCATGAAAATGCCTACGCTGTAGGCCGCCCCCATATCCCGGAAGGTTTCGTAGGTAATCTGCCATTCGCCGTCCCATTTCAGGGTACCCTTCTCGGGCAGCGGGGGCTGGCTGATGAAAAACTGCTCCGGGGCATCCGGGTCCTGCTTGAGTCGGTCGACCATGGCGAACATGCCGTACAGGGGCGAATCGATCTCCCCCGCCATATCCGCGGTCACATAGGTCACCGGTAACAGGTTCTTGTGGTAGATCGCACCCATCCAGTCGGCTTCCCAGACCTCGGCGAAGCTGGCCAGCGGCACCAGCTGGCCACTGCGGCTGCGCACCTTCACCGACAACAGCGCCGAAGGCTGGGCTTTGTCACCCTCTCCCAGGATTATTCGGATCGGCACCGGGTATTTGGCATGATCATCGTGCAGAAAGCTGACCCCACGGCCACCCAGTGCCGTCTGCAAGGCACCAACCACCTGGGCCTGAGAAACACCGAGTCGGGCCGCGCGGGCCCGGTCAACCACCACTTCCCATTGCCGCGTCGGCGCTTCCAGGGTGGTGTCGATGTCCACCAGCCCTTCGATTTCGGTCATGCCCTCGGCCACCCGGGTCGCCAGTGCGGCCCGCCGCTCATTGTCCACCGCATAGATCTCAGCCACCACCGGCGACAGCACCGGCGGGCCGGGTGGCACCTCGACCATCTTGACCTCGGCATCGTAGCGGTCGCCGATTTCCGTCAACGGGCCACGCAGGGACTGAGCAATGGCGTGGGATTGCCGGTCCCGGTTCTCTTCACCCACCAAATTGACCTGGATATCCCCGTGGTACGGGTCACCGCGCAGGTAATACTGCCGTACCAGGCCATTGAAATTGATGGGGGATGCCGCGCCGGCATAGGCCTGCCAGTTGGCCACTTCGTCCACGTTTTCCAGGTAGTGGCCCATTTCCAGCAGCACCCGCTGGGTCTTCTCCATCGGCGTGCGCTCGGGCATGTCCACCACAATCTGCAGTTCGGACTTGTTGTCGAACGGCAGCATTTTCAGGATCACTGCCTGGAATACCGGCAGCGAAGCCGCCCCGACCGTCAGCAACACCACCCCCAGAGCCAGGAACCGGCGCCGCCAGGAGTGATCCCCCAGGAAGGGCGACAGAAGTGTGCGGAAAATCTTCAGGGCCAGCGGGCTGACACCCTCCGCGGAATTCGAGGCGTCGGCTGCTTCTTGAGCGGCCTGCCCCTTCTTGTGCCGCAGCAGGCGAAACGCCAGCCAGGGTGCGACCACAAAGGCCACGATCTGGGAGATCACCATACCGGCGGAGGCATTGATCGGAATCGGGCTCATGTAGGGCCCCATCAGGCCACTGACAAAGGCCATGGGGATCAGCGCGGCCATGATGGTCAGGCTGGCCATGATGGTGGGGGTGCCCACCTCGTCCACGGCTACGGGGATGATGTCTTTCACCGCCCGGCGGGAGTTCTGGATCCGCCGGTTGATGTTCTCGGTAATGACGATGCCATCATCCACCAGGATGCCGATGGAGAAGATCAGGGCAAACAGGGACACCCGGTTGAGGGTGAAGCCCCAGGCCCAGGAGAACACCAGGGTCAGCAGCAGGGTGATCAGGACCGCGATCCCGACAATCAGCGCCTGGCGCCAACCCATGGCCGCCAGCACCAGGATCATCACCGCCAGGGTGGCAGAGATCAGGTCGGTAATCAGTTTGCGCGCTTTCTGGGAGGCGGTCTCACCATAATCCCGGGTGACCAGCACCTCCACTCCCATAGGCAGGGCGCGGTTACGAAGCAGTTCCAGCCGCTCCTGGATCGCGGTGGTGATATCGATGGCATTTTCACCGGGCTTTTTGGCCACCGCCAGGGTCACCGCCGGATAGACCTCTCCGGGTTCACCGATAGCTCCGGTCTGCTGGCCGGGTCCGAAACCGGTCATCACGCTCTGGTCCACCACGGTACCGCCCCGGCGAATCTCAGCGACATCCTCGAGGTAAACGGCAGCCCCATTGTGCATCCCAACCACCAGGCGACGGACATCTTCCACCGTCTCCAGCAGAGTGCCAACCTGCACCGGAATCGACAGGTTGTTCCGGGTAACCCGGGACTCCTGGCTACTGGTGTTGGCCGATTGCAGGGCATTCTCGACATCACCGACGGTGAGCTGGAAACCCGCCAGCAGCGCCGGGTCAAACAACACGTCCACCCGATCCGGCACGCCACCGACGGTGTAAACATCCCGGGTACCGGGCACCCGCTTGAGGGCTACTTCCAGCATGTGCGCCAGCCGGGTGAGTTCCTCGCCGGCGTGGCGCCCGGTGGGATCGAACAGGGTCAGGGTCATGACCGGCACATCGTCAATGCCCTTGGGTTTGACCACCGGCTGGGTGGCGCCCAGGTTGGCCGGCAGCCAGTCCTGGTTCGAGTAGACCTGGTTGTAAAGCCGCACCAGCGCTTCCTGGCGTGGCACCCCCACCTCGAACTGGACGGTGATCACCGCCTGACCCTGGCGGGAGACGGAATAGACATGCTCAACGCCCTGGATTTCGCTCATCACCTGTTCGGCGGGCGTGGCGATGGCGCTCTCCACTTCCCGGGCACTGGCGCCCGGAAAGCCCACCATGATATCCGCCATGGTTACGTCGATCTGGGGCTCTTCCTCCTTGGGCGTGATGATCACCGCCAGCACACCCAGGACAATGGCCAGCATTGCCAGTAAGGGTGTCAGTTTGTTGTCCTGAAAAACCCGGGCAATGGCGCCGGAAGGTCCGACGCCCGGCAGTTCCTCGCTCACTGGCCTGCCTCCCCGCCAGCGTCCGCTGAACGGGACAGACTCAACCGGTCACTGCCCACCAGGATCTGCGGGTTGCGGACAATCCGCTCGCCCTCGCTCAGTCCCGCCAGTACTTCCAGGCGCTCCCCGTCCTGGGTGCCCACCCGCACCTGACGCAGGCGGGGCCGATCCTGCTCATCCAGCACAAACACGGCCCTCAGCTCGCTGTGACGGATCAGGCTGCTGGCCGGAATCCAGAGCGATTCACGCTCGCCTACGGGCACGCTGACCTTGACCAGCATTCCCGGGAACAGGGAGCCATTGGGCTCGGTCAGGCGCATCCGCAAGCGGAACGTATGGGTCGCCGGATCGGCGTAGGGATAGAAGGTCATCTCGCCGGTTTCCAGTAACCGGCCGTCCGAGAGTGCCACGCTGGCCCGGCGCTCGGAGCGGGCCAGGTCCGCGTATTTCTGGGGCAGATCAACCACCACCCGCAACTGTTCCAGGGAAAGCCCGCTGAGCAGCGGCTGGCCGGGATTGACCGCCTCCCCGATTTCCACGTGCCGCTCGGTCAGGATACCCCCGTAAGGCGCCACGATGCGGGTATAGCTCAACTGTTCCTCGGCCTCGGCAACCGCCGCCCGGGCCCGTTCCACCCGGGCCCGGGCGGCGGCCAGGTTGTTCCGGGCCTGATCGAATTCCTGGCGCGACACCAGGCCCCGCTCATGGACCGCCTCGATACGTTCGAACCGCTGCCGGGCATCGGCCAGCGCCGCGGTGGCTTCCTCCAGTCCGGCCCGGGCCTGGCTCAGCCGAGCCCGCTGTTCACTGTCTTCCAGCTGAACTATCAGGTCTCCCGCCGCCACCGAATCGTCCACATCAAAAGGAAGCTCCAGGACGGTGCCACTGGTCTGGGCCGAGACGGTGCTTTGCTGAACGGCCTCGATAACGCCATCCAGGTGAACCGTCTCCTCGATGGGAGCACGTTCGACCTGGACAACTTCCAGTTGCTCCTGCTGGGCGAGTGCCAGGGCGGGCACCAGCAGGGCGACGGCGGCCAGCCAGGGGTGAAAACGCGAACGGGTAACCATGGGCAGCTGATTCCTTTGGGTTATTTGCTCATAACTACATGGTAACAATCGTTACACCACACAGGAACGTAGTCGTAGACAAGCATAGCCCATGGCTTTCGGAGTGCTTTGATATGACACAAAAAAAGCCCCGCATGGAGGAGTTGGATCCATGCAGGGCCGAATGTCACCCGCCGGCTATGAGAAGCGGGTAACCGCCATACTTTGACTTACCAGCGAGCAGTCAGTGCCGCCCGGAATGTCCGGCCCGGCTCGTTGACCCGGTAGACTTCGCCGGTAAACAGGTCTTCGCGACTGACATGGGGTGCCCAGGTCTTGTCGAACACGTTATCCACCGCCCAGCTCAGGGTCAGGTAGTCCATCAGCGGATGGCTGCCGTTCAGGTTGAATACGCCATAGCCCGGGGAAGTGCTCGGATCGAGGCCGGACTCCTCATCAATCCGGTCCTGTCGGCGCGCCAGCATCCATTCCGCCTGGACGGTATGACCCATGTGGTGCCAGCCCAGGGTCTGGATGTACTGCACAGGCGGAATCTGCGGCAACGGCTGGTCGGTGTCGTTATTGGTTCCCCGGACACTGGCCAGTTTGCCGGTGGCACTCCAGGTACCGTTGCTCCAGCCCAGTTCGCCCTCGACACCCAGCAGGCGGGCATCGATATTCCGGTAGCGGATCACGTCTGGTGTCGGCTCGTAGCGCAGCACGAAATCGTCCACTTCATCGACCCAGATCGCCGGGCGCCAGTGCCAGCCATCACTCTGCCCGGCCAGGCTCAGTTCCAGCTTGTGGTGTTTCTCGGTTTCAAGATCCGGGTTGCCGACCCAGGCCATGCCCTTGGTGACATAGCGCTCGTTGACGCCGGGAGAGCGGACGCTGTGGGAAGCGGTCAGTTCCAGGGTGTTGAGCGGCGAGACCCGCCATTCGCCGGTCATGAAACCGCTGATGTTGTCATCGGTGGCTTTGGTATCGGTTACGCCATAAACATTCTCGTAGATGGATGCCGGCGACATGGGCATCGCATCCGGGTTCATGGTGAACGTCTCGTCAGCCCGATTGGCGTCCATTTCCACCCGGTCATAGCGGATGCCCGCGCCCAGGCGCATGTTGACCCGGATACGGTGGAAGGCTTCGGCAAACACCCCGACACGATCACGCTCCACATCCGGCCACAGGAAGGAAGCCTCGTTGGTCAGATCCATGCCGTTGTACATGGTGGCATCCCAGGTGTTGCTCTCGACGTCCACACCGACAGCGATGTCCTTGGTGTAGTCGATGGTCTGGTCCAGCACCAGCCGGGCGCCCTGGGTCCGGGTTTCCGACAGGGTCTGCATTTTCATGGGCATTCCCATCATCACCGGCGGCTCACGCAGGCTGAAATTGTCCATCACGTGATCCACATCCGCCTGCCAGGCCATCAGGTTCCAGCCACCATTGGCCACTGGCGCACCCAGTTCCAGGCGGTACATGTCGGTGTCGGTCTTCGGCGCATCCATGCCGGAGGCGTATTTCACATCCCGCTCTTCCTGGCGGCTGACCATGCCTTTCACATAGAAACCGTTGTCTGCCGTCCAGGCTCCGTCAACGCGGCCCTCGGTGTTTTCGAAGGCACTCCGGACCTCGTTGCCATCGCCGTCCTCGTAATCGTCGGCTTCTTCGTAACCGGCAGACAGCCGAAGGTAATTTTCACGATCGCCCACCGCAGCACTGCCATTGACCAGTTTACCCTCACCGTTATCGGACCCGCCGATGGTGAGGTGACCGGTCGTGCTATTACCGTCGGCAAAGGTCGGCGCCGCCGTCGTGGCCACCACCTGGCCACCGGCAATGGGGCCCCAGCGCAGGGTACGGTTGCTGGTACGGACTTCCAGCACCTGGGGTAACGCGGAGCTCAGCCGGCTGGTGGGTGGATCCATCCGGTTAGGGCAGGCACCTTCCACCCGCATGCCGTCCAGCAGCACATCGACCCGTTCCTGGCCCTGACCATGGATCACCGGGTCCAGACCACGCCCGCCCAGACGGGAAAGCGATACCGAGGGCTCCGAATCCAGCCGGGACACCGGCTCCGACGCCAGGGCCGCTTCAGACAACCGGGCCGCCTCGGCGGACTGGCCTTCGGTGACCCGGATCAACAACTGGTCATCATCCTGTACCTGGGAAAAAGCGGGGGCAGTGGCACATCCGGCCAGAATCAGGCCGATAATGCGTGCCAGGGGTTTCTCGGTCATGCCTGGAGGTTCCTTACCATCACGGGAGTGGAAAAATCGGGTTAATTGCCGGTAATAATAAAGACAAACCCGGCCACGGGCTTGGGACACAATGCCGCACCCCTTTGTAGGTATTCCAAAAGGTAGGCAACGATGTTTTTTTGGCCTCCCACTTGCCAAAGGGTGCGCCCTTGTGGTGCAATCTTTGCCCTTTTTTTCTGGGCTGCCGCATTTTTGTGCAGCTTTCAATACGTGCATTCCGAGGGCTGACTACCATGACAGTAAAACTCGACGAGAAGCTGGAACCGATCTTCCAGGACGTCTTGCATCGCAATCCGGGCGAAAGTGAATTCCATCAGGCCGTTCACGAGGTTCTGGAAACACTGGGGCCCGTCCTGGTGAAGTATCCGGAATTCGCGGACAAGAAAATCATCCAGCGCATCTGTGAACCCGAGCGCCAGATCATCTTCCGGGTACCCTGGCAGGACGATAAGGGCGAGATCCACATCAACCGTGCCTTCCGGGTCGAGTTCAACAGCGCCCTGGGCCCCTACAAGGGCGGCATGCGTTTCCACCCGTCCGTTTACCTGGGCATTATCAAGTTCCTGGGCTTCGAGCAGATCTTCAAGAACGCCCTGACCGGCCTGCCCATCGGCGGCGGTAAAGGCGGCAGCGATTTCGACCCGAAGGGCAAGTCCGACGACGAAATCATGCGTTTCTGCCAGAGCCTGATGACCGAGCTGTATCGTCACCTGGGTGAGTACACTGACGTTCCCGCCGGTGACATCGGCGTGGGCGGCCGCGAGATCGGCTACCTGTTCGGCCAGTACAAGCGCATCACTAACCGCTATGAGTCCGGTGTACTCACTGGCAAGGGACTGGACTGGGGCGGCAGCCGCGCCCGTACGGAAGCCACCGGTTATGGCACCGTGTTCTTCACCCAGGAGATGCTCAAGGCTCGTGGTGATTCCCTGGACGGCAAGACCGTCGTCGTTTCCGGCTCCGGCAACGTGGCGATCTACGCTATCGATAAATGCCACGAACTGGGCGCCAAGGTTATCGCCTGTTCCGACTCCCAGGGCATGATCGTGCATGAGAAGGGCATCGACCTGAAGACCCTCAAACGCATCAAGGAAGTGGAGCGTCGCCGTATCAGTGCCTACACTGAGTTCCACAAGGATGCCAAGTACGTGGAAGACGGCAACATCTGGAGCGTTCCGTGTGACGTGGCCCTGCCCTGCGCCACCCAGAACGAGCTGAACGGCAAAGACGCCAAGACGCTGATTGAGAACGGCTGTATTGCCGTGGCCGAAGGCGCCAATATGCCAACCACTCCGGAAGGCATTGTCATCTTCCAGGAGGCCAAAATGGCCTATGGCCCCGGCAAGGCTGCCAACGCCGGTGGTGTTGCCACCTCCGCACTGGAGATGCAGCAGAACGCCAGCCGCGATTCCTGGACCTTCGACTACACCCAGAAGCGCCTTGAGGAGATCATGATCGATATCCACAAGAACTGTTTCGAGACCGCCGCCGAGTTCGGTGCGGAAGGCAACTACGTGCTGGGCGCCAACATCAATGGCTTCCTCCGTGTTGCCAGGGCGATGGACGCCATGGGTGTAATCTGATCCGGCCATGACCAGCAACGAGCCTCTCCAGCCGACCGACCGGGTCTCCACCGGCCTGGCCGGACTGGATGAGGTTCTGGATGGCCTTCGAATCGGCGATAACGTGGTCTGGCGGGTTTCCAACCTCGACGACTATCGCCGCTTCGTCCTTCCCTTCATCGATGCCGCGGCCCACGCGGGCAGACAGATCATCTATCTGCGCTTCGGGGAACACGCTCCGATCGTATCCGAACACCCCGCAGTCCGGGTCATTCATATCAACGCCCTGGGCGGATTCGAAAGCTTCACCAGCCGGATCTGGCGGCTGATCGAAGAGCATGGTCGCGGTGCCTTTTATGTTTGCGACTGCCTGAGCGAATTGCTCAATGCCTGGGCCACCGATGCCATGGTGGGCAACTTCTTCCGGGTCGTCTGTCCGTTCCTGTTCGAGCTGGACACGGTCGCCTGGTTCGCCCTGCATCCGCAACACCACTCCCGCATGACCCTAGACCGGATCCGGGAAACCACCCAGGTCATGATCGACGTACACCGGGATGGTGCAGAAGTACAGATTCACCCCATCAAGGCCTGGCGCCGGCAATCCCCTACCATGTTCCTGCCGCACCGGGAACAGGGCGGCCGCTTCGAGCCGATCACCGACAGTAGCGACGCAACCCGCGTCCAGGCCAGCCTGGAACTGGAATATCTGCATCGCCAGCCGCTGCTGGATTACTGGGACAAACTGTTCCAGGAAGCCGGCCGGGCCCTGGCCAATCACGAGCAACACTGCGTGGACGATCTTCAGGACCAGGTCCTTAAGGTGCTCATCAGTCGCGATCCCAAGATACTGGAGCTGGCCAGGCGCTACCTGAGCCTCGAGGATCTGCTGACCATCCGCAGCCGGATGGTGGGCAGCGGCTACATCGGCGGCAAGGCCACCGGCATGCTGATTGCGCGCAACATTCTGCTGCAGGAGGATCCGGATACCTGGAAAGCCTGCCTGGAACCCCACGATTCAAGCTACCTGGGCACCGACGCCTATTACGCCTTCCTGGTCCACAACGGTCTGTGGCCGTCGGTCATGCGCCAGCGCTCGGAGGCCGGCTACCTTGCCGAAGCCCCGGAATTACAGCAAAGCATCCTCAAGGGCGGTTTTCCCGACGAGATCCGCTCTGAGCTGGAGCGCCTGCTGGATCATTACGGCCAGTACCCGATCCTGGTGCGGTCCAGCAGTCTGCAGGAAGACGGTTTCGGCAATGCCTTTGCCGGCAAGTACGACAGCGTATTCCTGGTCAACCAGGGCGGGCCGGAGCAGCGACTGGCGGCACTGGAAGACGCCATCCGGCAGGTCTATGCCTCGTCGATGAGTGAGGATGCCCTGGTGTATCGCCGGCAACGGGGCCTGCATCAGCGGGAGGAGCCCATGGCTCTGTTGATCCAGCGGGTGAATGGCCGTTTTCACGGCCGCTATTACCTGCCGGACGCCGCCGGGGTGGGCGTCTCTCGCAATACCTTTGCCTGGGACAGCAGCATGGACCCGGAGGCGGGCATGGTCCGGCTGGTCATGGGGCTTGGTACCCGGGCGGTCGACCGGATCGAGGGCGACCACGCCTGTGTCATGGCCCTGGACCAGCCCGGCCGTCACCCGTTCCGGAACCAGGATGAAAGCTACCGCTTTTCCCAACACCTGGTGGACCTGCTGGACCTGCAGGAAGGCGCCCTCACCACCTGCCCCCTGAGCCAGCTGGCGCAGGACGTGCCGGCCCTGCCCCTGCCATACCTGGCGGAAGTGGACCGTCCGGCCAGCGAACGGGCGGAGCAGCTCGGGCTGGCCGGGCCGGTCTGGCGACTGACGTTCACGCCGCTGGTGAAACGCTCCCGGTTCATCGAACGCCTGTCACGGCTGCTGAAAACCCTCGAAGCCGGCTACCGACACCCCGTGGATGTGGAATTCACCCTGCACCTGGACCGCCAGGGGGAGCCATCCTTCAATCTGGTACAGTGTCGCCCCCTGGCCACCATCGGCGAAACCGGGCCGGTCACCCTGCCGGAAGAGCCGGACCCTAAGCGGGTGCTGTTCCGTACCGAAGGTCATTTTATGGGCGGCAACATCAACCTGACCCTGGACCGGGTGATCCGCATCGACGCCTCGGTCTACTCCCGACTGACCACCGGTCAGCGCTACGAGGTCGCCAGGCTGGTTGGGGAAGCCGTGCGCCAGGGCAACGGCCACACCCTGCTGATCGGCCCCGGCCGCTGGGGCACCAGCAGTCCCGAGCTGGGGGTACCGGTGCGATTTGCCGACATCACCGGGGTATCGGTGCTGGTGGAAGTATCGGAAAAAGCGGGGGATATGGTGCCGGATCTGTCCTATGGCTCACACTTCTTCCAGGATCTGGTGGAAACCGGCACGGCTTACGTGGCCCTGTTTCCGGACGACAGACAATGCCTCTACCAACCCGAACTGCTGGAGCCGGCACCCCGGCAGACCGAACCCGAAGTCCGACCGGAGGATGCCATTCTGGTTACCACCACAGTTGATCGGCCACTGCATCTTCGTGCGGATGTGATCAGCCATCGACTGATCTGCTACTTCGATGATTGATCCTCGACAAGCCCGTTGAAAACAAATCTGCCGCAAGCCGTGACTGTTGATAGAATCCGAACCATGGAATGGCTCACTCACTCTCAAACCGGTATTCGCCAGGCGGCCCGCTACCTCCTCGGCATGCGGCTGGCCATCGTAACGATCCAGCTGGTCGCCCTCGCTGTTGCGGAATCGATGATCACTCTGGCGTACGAAGCCGAGGCACTCTTACTTTGCCTCGGTTACGCTGTGCTCGCCACCCTGGGCTGGCTCTGGTTCACCCGTCGCCCACCGGCCTCATCCCTGGCCGTGAGTGCCGGGTTGCTGGCGGATATCGTCCTGATCGGCAGCTGGCTGTTCCTGACCGGCGGCTACACCAACCCCCTGGTTTCCCTCCTGTTGCTGCCCATTGCGGTGGCGATCATCCTGGTTCCCCTGGGCCAGAGTATCGCCATTACCATCAGCGGTATAGCCGCCTACACGGCCCTGGTGCTCTGGCACACCCCGATTACCCACGGTCAGCACAATGACAACCTTGCCCAACTGCACCTGTTCGGCATGTGGGCAACCTTTGCTTTGACCGCGGCCATACTGTTGCTGGTGGTTGGTGCCCTGGCCCGTCGCCTTCGCAGCCAGCAGTTGCAACTGGCACAGTTTCGGGAAAACCGCCTTCGGGATGAGCAGATCATTGCCCTCGGCCTCTCCGCCGCCGCTGTGGGCCACCGGCTGGGGACACCCCTGAACACCATGACCCTGTTGCTGGACGAGATCCGATCGGAAACCGGTCGAAATAGCCCCACTGAACAGACCGGTGCCCTGCAGGAAGACCTGGACACCATGGAGCAGCAGATCCAGCTGTGCAGCCAGCACCTCCAGCAGCTCACCCGCGCCGCGGTGGAGGCCCGATCCGCCCGCCAGGAAACCCTGACGGTGGAGGATTGGCTGTTGCGCCTGAGGGAATCGGCCACCCTGCTCTGGCCATCCGGCCCGATCCACTGGCAACAACCGTTCCCGAAAGCGCCGGTGGCCGTAGACGCGACCCTCGACCAGGCGGTACTGAACCTACTGGCCAACGCCCTGACCGCGAGCCCGGCCTGGGTCGGCGTGGCGGCCCGCAGCGGCGCTCCGGGCCGGATCGAGATTGTCGTGGAAGATCACGGGGAGGGCCTGGAGGCTGCCCTTGAGGGCGCTCCGGGGGAAGAAATCGTGGATTCCAGAAACGGACTCGGTGTCGGCCTGTTCCTGTCCAATGCCACGATCCAGCGCCTGGGGGGCACCCTCAGGGCCAGGGCCGATGAGAACGGCACCACCATGGTCATTGATTTGCCGGAAGCGGACTCTAACGGAGACAGCGCATGAGCCAACATAACCTCTGGCTGATTGTGGATGATGACGCAGCCTTTCTGCAGGTACTGCAACGTTCCCTGGCCCGCCAGGACATCGAGGCGGTGCCAGCCACCAGCGGGGCGGAGGCCCTCGCCCTGATCGAAGCAAGGGATTTCGGGCGTTGCGTGCTGGATCTCAACCTTTCCGGTGAGAGCGGCCTGCAGTTACTGCCGGAATTGCTGGCCCGCAGGCCGGATCTGGAAATACTGGTTCTGACCGGCTATGGCAGCATTGCCACCGCGGTCGAAGCCATGCGCCGGGGGGCTATCAATTACCTGTGCAAACCGGTAACCGTGCATCAGCTTGTCACCGGCTTCGAGCCACTGGACGCGCCACCGGAGCTACGCCCGGAACCGCCTTCAGTGGAAGAAATGGAGTGGGAGCACATCCAGCGTGTGCTCAACGAGCACGACGGCAATATTTCCGCCACCGCCCGTGCTCTGAACATGCACCGTCGCACCCTCCAACGCAAACTGCAGAAACATTCCCGCTGGCGCAGCTGAACCGAGAGCGGGAATCGATACTAAAACTGACATCCGTCAATTTCTGGCAGGCAGCAGCCCGTGCCAACCGGCCTGACTTCGGGTAGCATCTTCGCCTTTACGCTGCATTTTGCAGTAAGTGTCACACAAGGAGGCGTGCTCGCAATCCATCAGCCAGACCAGCAGAAGCAAATCTGAATGCCGAAATCGACGGAAGTTGTAGAGCCCCTCGGGGGCATTGACGCCGAACGCCTGGCCCTGGTGGCCGCCACTACACCCAACCTGATCCTGTTCCTGGACGAAGCCGGTACCATCGAGTGGGCGAACCCCAGTTTCGAACAGCACACCGGTCATCTGTTGGCCGACATCCGGGGCAAGCACCCCAGAGACGTGCTCTATGGACCGGACACCGATCCCGACACCATCGCCCGGATCAATCGCCATCTGTACCTGGGTGATACCTTTGCCGAGGACATCCTGCACTACACCCGCTCCGGCACCCCTTACTGGGTCCATAGCTACTGCGTGCCCATCGGCAGGGAGCAGGGCGTCGCCCCCGGCTACGTCGTGATCCAGAACAACATTTCCGACCGCAAGCACAGCGAGCGGGGTTTGCGGATCGCCGCCAGCGTCTTTGACCGCAGCCACGAAGCGATCATCATCTCCGACCACAACAACCGCATCCTGGACGTCAATCCGGCGTTCTCCCGGATCACGGGCTACAGCCGTGAAGAAATCCTGGGCCTTAATCCGGCCATCCTCAGCTCCGGCCGACATTCGAAGGAGTACTACCAGTCCATGTGGCGGTCCATCGAAAAGACCGACCACTGGCGGGGCGAGATCTGGAACCGCCGCAAGAACGGCGAGGAGTTCATCGAGCTGCTGTCCATCAGCCGGGTCCACCTGGACGAGCCCGGCCAGTATTACCATGTGGCAGCGTTCTCGGATATCACCGCACTTAAGAATCACGCCCGGGAGCTGGACCGCGCCGCCAACTACGACGATCTGACCGGTCTGCCCAACCGTCAACTGGTCGAGGAGCGTTTGCGTTCGGCCTGCAGCCACGCCGAGCGCCACGGGCGGCGACTTTCGGTGTGTTGCCTGGATCTGGACGGGTTCAAAATGGTCAACAACCGCCTTGGCCAGGATGCCGGCGACCAGGTACTGCGTACCCTCGCGGAACGCCTGGCCCACACCCTGCGCAGCGGTGATACCGTTGCCCGGGTCGGGGGCGATGAATTTATCCTGCTGCTGCAGAGCGACGACACCAACGCGGTTTACCACCGCATTCTCTCGGTCATTGGCGAGCCCATAGCGGTGGGGGACGACCAGGTAACCCTGACCGCCAGCCTGGGCGTCACCCGTTATCCGGAAGACCTGGCCGATGCCGAAGGCCTGATCCGCCACGCCGACCAGGCCATGTATTCGGCCAAGGAAAAAGGCCGCAACCAGTTCCATTTCTTCGATCCGGATCTCGATCAGCACCGGCAGAAACGGCGGCAACAACTTATGGAATTGACCCGGGCCCTGGAGAACCAGGAATTCGAACTGTTCTTCCAGCCCCAGGTCCGGATGTCGGATTATTCCCTGGCCGGGTTCGAGGCCCTGATCCGCTGGAACCGGCCGGAGTCGGGACTGGTCAGCCCGGGCGAGTTCCTGCCCTATGTGGAGAACAGCCACCTGGAAGTGCCCCTGGGCCAGTGGGTCCTGAAAGAAGCCATCCACCAGCTGAACACCTGGCAGCAGGCGGGTGAGGACCTGACCGTCAGCATCAACATCACCGCCCGACATTTGCTGGACCGGAGTTTTTCCGACTACCTGGAAAGCTACCTGCACAGCCACCCGGAGCTGGATCCGGCCCGGGTTACCCTGGAAGTTCTGGAGTCCACCGCGCTCGAGGACACCAAGCAGGCCAATCACGTACTGACCCGGTGCCGCAGTCTTGGCCTGCAGGTGGCGCTGGATGATTTTGGCACCGGCTTTTCCTCCCTGAGTTATCTGCGGACCCTGCCCATCGACCTGATCAAGATTGACCAGAGTTTCGTGCGCAACATGATGGACAGCCCCAGTGACAAGGCAATCGTCGAAAGCGTGATTTTCCTGGCCCAGCGCTTCGAACATCCGGTGCTGGCCGAAGGGGTGGAAACCGCAGAACAGGCCCGCACCCTCGCCCGGATGGGCTGCAACCAGATCCAGGGCTACGGGATTGCCCCGCCCATACCAGCCGCAGAAGTTCTGGGGTGGGCAAACCGCTGGCGCACCCGGAAACAGCAAGGGCTGGATCAGGACCGGCTCGCCCAGGGCGATGGTATCTAGGGTCGGTAGCGGCGCTGATCCAGGGTCGTGAGCCGGTCGGGGTGGAACACCATCAGGCCGGTCACGAAAGTGCCGTTAACGAAGCCTTCCGGCAGCATGATCAGGGGCAGGTAGCGGATGTACTCGTGGATCAGCTCATCGAAGGTATAGACCCCGCTGGACCACAGCATCAGGCACATCACGATCCCGGCCGCAGCCACGGCAATCCCGGCCCCGAAGAACCCGCAGAAGAAGATATAGGCGAAGAAGTTGCGGAAGTTGCGGCGGCGCTCCCACACCATGATCCCGTGACTCACCAGTGCCGGCACCATGACGGTCACCAGCCCGTTGGCTGCGAACATCATGAGCGGCTCCCGCCCCGTGATGACGGTGATCACCAGCGCCAGAAGACCACTGAACACTGCCAGCGCCCAGCCCAGCATCAGGGTAATGACGGTCATGCCGAAGATATGGATGGCAAGCCCGGGCGAGATCCCGGCGCGCAGTTGCCACAGGAATCCCAGCGCCACCGCCGCGCCGAAGAACGAATGCTGGAGGGCGTTATCCCGGCGCAGCGCCTGCCAGTCGACGGAGCGGGCTGCCTGCGCCAGGATCAGCAGAAACAGCACGGCCGTGAACAGCCACTGTCCCGTTGATAGCAGGTTTTCCGTCATCCCCATGGCACGCGCATCCCCGGATCATGAATTCAGGCGAGAGTCAGGAACAATGATAGCGGGTCAGCCCGCCCCGTTGCCAAGGCGGGCTTGATTCAGGCGGTCTGCGCCACCGGTTGCCGGTGGTTGGTGAGCGTGGTCCAGGCGTCGAAGGTGCTCAGAAATACCTGACCACCCAGATGGGCAAGAAATTCCGTACCCCTCAAGCGGTCCATGACGGGTCCCTTGACCTCCGACAGGTGCAGTCGCACCCCGGCATCGTTCAGGCGTTCGTTGATGGCCTCAAGGCTCTCCAGGGCCGAAGCGTCGATCAGGTTCACCGCCGGGCACACCAGCACCAGATCGCGGAGTTCCGGCTCCCGGGTCACCAGGTCCATAACCGTCTCTTCCAGGAACCGGGCATTGGCAAAATACAGGCTTTCGTCCACCCGCAGGAAGGTGACTTTCGGGCACAGCTGCACGTCGTGACGCAGCACGTTGCGGAAATGCTCGGTACCCGGAACCCGGCCCACCACGGCACTGTGTGGCCGGCTGGTGCGGTACAGGAACAGGCCGATGGACAATGCCACCCCGGCGATGATGCCCGCCTCCACACTGTGAACCAGGGTCAGCAGGATGGTGGCCAGCATGGCTCCGAAATCGGTACGCGAGTATCGCCAGGTGCGGGACAGTGCTGGCAGGTCGATCAGGGTGGAGACCGCCACAATGATGGTTGCCGCCAGGGTTGCCTGGGGCAGCCAGGCAATGGCCGGGGTCAGGAACAGGGTCGCCAGGGCGATGCCGACAGCGGTGTAGGCGCCGGCGGCCGGGGTTTCCGCGCCGGCATCAAAATTGACCACGGACCGTGAAAATCCGCCGGTCACCGGCATGCCTCCGGAGAAGCCTGAGCCCAGATTCGCGGTACCCAGCCCGATCAGTTCCTGGTCCGGGTCAATCCGCTGGCGACGCTTGGCGGCCAGGGTCTGGCCCACCGACACCGATTCGACAAAGCCGACAATGCTGATCAGCAGGGCACTGACCGCCAGCTGGGACCACAGACCGGTATCCATGGGTGGCATGGTGAATTCCGGCAGCCCGGAAGGCACCTCTCCCACCAGCCGCACCCCTTTCTGGTCCAGCTGGAAGTACCAGGCAACCAGGGTGGTCACCAGCACCGAGAGAATCGGCGCAGTCTTGGTCAGGATGTCCGCCAGCCTCGGCTTTACCCCGAGCCTCATCAGCAGGGGTTTCAGATGCTTGCGGGCTGCTACCAGGAATATCAGGGCACCGAGACCGATCGCCAGGGTGTAGAAGTTGGTGGTTGCCAGAGAAGTCAGCAGGGACTCGGCAATCTCCACCAGGTTATGCCCGGAAGCCTGGATGCCGAAAATGTGTTTGAACTGACTGGCGGCAATGACAATACCGGAGGCGGTGATGAATCCGGAAATTACCGGATGACTCAGGAAGTTGGCCAGGAATCCCAGCCGGAGCACCCCCATGAGGGTCAGCATCAGACCGGACATCACCGCCAGCAGTACGGCACCTGCCACATAGGCAGCAGTACCCGCCTCGGCAATGGGCGCGAGGGCCGCGGCGGTCATCAGCGAGGCTACCGCCACCGGGCCGACCGACAGGGTCCGGCTGGTGCCAAATACGGCGTAGATCACCAGCGGCAGGATACTGGCGTACAACCCCACATGCGCCGGCAGGCCCGCGAGCAGCGCATAGGCCAGGGACTGGGGAATCAGCATGACGGTAACGATGACCGCGGCCACCAGATCACTGGTGGCCTGGTCACGATCGTACCGGGGTGCCCATTGCAGAATGGGCAGGTACCGCTTGATCAGATTCATGCGGTGCTCAGAACAGGTTGACCGGAACTTTCAGGTAGACCTGCCCGTTATCTTCGGCCGGCGGCATGTGGCCGGCCCGCATGTTGACCTGTACCGACGGCAGGATCAGCCGTGGCATGTCCAGGGTGGCGTCCCTCTCGGTGCGCATCTTGACGAAGTCGTCTTCACTGACACCTTCGTGGACGTGGATATTGGCTTTGCGCTCCTCGGCCACCGTGGTCTGGAACAGGAATTCGTCACGGCCCGGCGCACCGTAGTCGTGGCACATGAACAACCGGGTTTCCGGGAGCAGTGACAGCACTTTCTGGATGGACCGGTACAGCGTGCGGGCATCGCCGCCGGGGAAATCACAGCGGGCAGTGCCGAAATCCGGCATGAACAGGGTGTCGCCCACGAAAGCAGCATCGCCGATCACGTAGGTCAGGCATGCCGGTGTGTGACCGGGAGTGTGCAGAACCCGGCCTTCCAGGTTGCCGATGCGGAAGGTGTCGCCCTCACGGAACAGCTGATCAAACTGGCTGCCGTCACGGGCAAATTCGGTCCCGGCATTGAAGGCCTTGCCGAAGATCTCCTGGACATCGACGATCTTCTCGCCGATGCCGGTCTTGCCACCGAGTTTCTCGTGCAGGTAAGGCGCGGCGGACAGGTGATCGGCATGCACGTGGGTCTCCAGGATCCACTCCACCGTCAGGTCGTTGTCCCGGACATAGCGGATAATCTCGTCCGCGGAGCGGACATCCGTGCGGCCGGCGGCATAATCGAGATCCAGAACGGAGTCCAGAATGGCGCAGGACTGGCTGTCCGGATCACGGACCACGTAGCTGAAGGTATTGGTAGGTTCGTCGAAGAAATGCTGGACGACGGGATTGCTCATGACACTCACCTCGTACATCGATCCTTTGGTTTTGATTCTAAGGATATACTAAAACGTAATATTGGGTGAAATGCCAATTTATTCTATGGGTTTCCTCCGTGATAGCTTCCCGGGGAACATCTGCCCCCGGGATCTTCTCCGCTGTTCAGAGCGCGTCCAGCTTGTTCCGAATCTCCTTCCGGCGACCGGCATCCGCCAGCGGTCGATTCGGACGTTCGGGAGCATTAAGCGCCTTGTGGAAATATTCCCGCGCCCGCTCGGGCTGATCCTGCTCGATCAGGAAATCACCATAGAAGTAGTTCGGGTCGATGCCATCGGGGTTCAGCTCCAGGGCCTTGAGCAGGTATTTCCTGGCCTTGTCATCATCCCCGAAACCCAGAGGCCAGCCCGGCACCTGGTAGTAAAGGCTTCCCAGGGAGGTATAGGCCGAACCCTCCAGCGCTGCCGGATCAATGTCCAGCGCCTTTTCCAGGGATTTCCGAGCGTCCTTGACCAGCCCCAGGGCACCCAGGCCACCCTTGGCGCCGGCGTAGGTGCTCAGCACAATGCCCTGCCAGATCAGGGGTTCGGCACGGTCGGGATAGCTATCGACCAGAGCCTCCGCCTGCCCGGCAAGGTTCTCGAAGGCCTTTTCCTTCTTGTCTGCCGGCAACTGATACTGGATTTCAGCCCAGCGGGCCTGGATACCGGCGAGTTCGGAGTCCAGATCTCCCGCCCAGACCGGAGCCGCAATAACTGACGCGAGCAAAAGGATCATCCATTTCATGACAGTACTCCAGAATTCAGAAAACGCCGGATCACCGGCAGTTGCTTCAACATCGCCTTGTCGACGATCCGGGGCAGGATGCCGTTGATCACCACGAACAGTTTTTCCGGCCAGCCCAGGAAGCGCCGGCGATCGTCGTTTTCCATGGCCTTGAGGATTTCGGCGGCCACTGCCTCGGGGGCATCCATGGTATTGCCGAGGGCGCGGTTCAGTTCGTTGACCTGCTCCGGGTTCATGGCCGTGGCCGTGGCACGGGGTGCGACATACACCACCTGCACCGGCGTATCCGCCAGTTCCCGGCGCAACGCCTCGGTGAAGCCCCGCAGGCCGAACTTGCTGGCGCAGTAGGCGGTATAGCCCGGAAAACCGATGCTGCCGAAGGTGGAGCCGACAAACACCAGGGCTCCGTAGCCACCCTTCTCGAACCGGGGTGCAAAATGCCGCGCCACCAGCATGGCCGAACGCAGGTTCACGGTCAGCTGGACATCCAGCTCACTGACGGCCATGGCTCCAAGCCCGGCAAAGCGGTTCTGGCCGGCGCAGTGGATAACCCCATCGATATCCGGATAGGCGTCACTCAGGCGCTCCAGCTGCTGATCCAGGTCCGGGGCGGCAAGATCCAGGTGCACCGCGGACACCCCTTCCCGGTGCCCCAGCCTGTCCGGCTGCCGGGACGCCACGATGACCCGGGCACCGGCCCGCACCAGCGGGTCCACCAGCGCCTTGCCGATGCCTCCGGTTCCTCCCAGCAGCAGGAACACCCGATCATGCAGCCTCATGACGTTGCTCCTTGCGCCCGGCCGGCAGCGGAATGCTGTGCAGCATGTCGCCATAGAGCCGGTACACCATGCGGGCGGCGTCGATGATGGCCTGCTGGTCATCCGGATCGGTGATCTCGTTCATCAGGTTGCGGAAGAATTCGAAGTGCTCCTGGTCCAACGCACCGTGAGAATAGAGGTAGCTGAAGGCTTCGGTCGGCAGATCCAGCTGTTTCTGGATGGCTTCGCCCAGGGGCGTGGCCAGCTCGATGGAGGTGCCTTCCAGCACCTGGACCATGCCGAAGAACGCCGCCGGATTGCCACGCTGGATCCGGTCGTACAGGTAGGCGACCATCAGTTCGATGGAAGTGTCGGGGGTGCCATTGCGGATGGCTTCCTTGTCCTCGCCACAGGCTTCCAGGTCATTGAGAATCCACTCGTGGTGGCCGTACTCCTCCTCAATGTATTCCACCAGGGCCTTGCGGACGAATTCCAGGCGCTCCGGCAGACGGCCGCCGCAGGCCATCATCAGCGGCACCGTGTGCTTGACGTGGTGGTAGGCCTGGGTCAGGAACCAGGTATAGCCGGTCAGATCGAAACGACCCTCGCGGATGGCTTCAATAACGGGCGCACCCGTCACATGGGCGCGTGCTTCGGCGGTTTCGGATTGCAGGCGATCGAAAAATGCCATGACAGTGTCTCCTGGCGTGTTTGATGAGGTTGCACGGGTCGTAGAAAGGTTCATGAAAACGGGAAAGGCGCCGGCCAGCAGCGCGGGCAGGTCCGACTGGATCTTCTGGCGCATGGGCCGGCCATTGGCAGTGACGTGACCCTCGGCATGGGCAAGGGGCTGACGGCGGATGTACACCGCTGCCAGCCGGGCATAGTCAGGCAGGCCGGCGTTGAGTCCGGCCAGTGCCGAGCGCAGCTGCTCCGGTGAACGGCCATCGCGGATCACGATCAGGGCACTGGGGTTGGGATCCCCGTCGCCAAATACCACGGCCTGCTGGGCGCCCAGGGCCTGGACCAGTTCGCTCTCGAGCCACTCGGGGCTGATGTTGCGACCAAAGCTGGTAATGAGCAGATTCTTGGCGCGACCGTTCACGGTGAGGAAACCCTGCAGATTCAGGGTGCCCAGGTCCCCGGTGTCCAGCCACCCGGCCCCCTCCGGCTCATCACCCAGGTAACCCAGGTGGGTGTTGCCCCGGACCAGGATGTGGCGGTCAGGATCCAGTCGGACCTCGACGTGGGACAGCGGCTTGCCAACGGTACCTTCACATTCGTCGCCGGGAACATTGAGCGCGACCACGGAGCTACACTCGGACAGACCGTAGCCCTCGTAGAGAGGCAACCCGGCAGCCCGGCCACGGGCCAGCAATTCCGGTGACACCCGGCCACCGCCCACTGCGAGGAAGCGGAAGGAGCCGCTCCGAAGCTGCCCCTTTTCGGCGGCGGCCACCAGCGCCATGGCCAGTTCCGGCACCAGAATCAGTGACTGCGGTTGGCTTTGGTTGATACCCGCCACCAGGCGGTCCAGGTCCAGGCCACTGCTGCCCGTCATCCCCAGGGTCTGCAACGGTGCGACATTCACCGTGGCTCCCATCAGCAACGGCAGATACACCCCGGCAATATTCTCGAGCAGGGTCGCCAGCGGCAGGATGCACAAATGCTGCCGTAAAGGCACATCCGCCAGCCGTTCTTTCAACGCGAGTGTTGTCGCCGCCATCTGCGCCTCGGACAGACAGACACCCTTGGGTGTACCGGTGCTGCCGGAGGTAAAGGTGATCTTGGCAGTCGCCTCCGGCATCCACGCCCCGGCGCCGGTTACCGGCAAATGCCGGAGCCAGACGCCATGGCCGATGTGTTCACCGAAAGCTTCCTGTTCGCCGGAGAGAAGGCAATCGAGACCGGCCCGTTCGATCAGGTGCGCAGCCTGGGCTTTGGAGAAGAACACCGGCACCGGCACGCACACCACGCCCGCCATCAGGCAGGCCAGGTCCGCCAGGATCCAGGCCGGAGAGTTATCTCCACACAGGCCAGCACGCTGTATTCCCAGGCTTCGCAACTGGCCGGCCAGTGCCCCGGCCGCCTGCATCATCTGGCTATAGCTGAAGCCCGAGTCCGGGCCCTGAAGGGCGATACGGCCGGGATGAAGCATCGCCTGCTGCTCGAGCAGGTCAGGCAAGACGGCCATAGGCACCTCCCGCGACGGTGATAGCGTCACCGGCATCTCTGGTCACCGGCTGAACCAGACGCAAAAGTCCGGCCTGGCGCATGGCCGACATGCCCTCCGCCACGTGGATAGCCATGACCACCGGATGATGATCGTAATACCGGCCCCAACCGGCGCCGCCGTCCGGCAATCGGGCCGGATCGGCTTTGGCCAGCACCTGTGTGCCGATACCGAGCCGGTGAAAACTGTTGCGCAGCTGATCCGTGCCGGTACACACCACCCAGTCGTAACCGGCGGAATCCAGCCAGACCGACAGGGAGGCAAAGAGGTAGCGGCTCACCCCCGCCTCGACACCGGCAAGATGAGCAATTTCCGCAATCTTAAGGCGCTCGGTGCCTGGCAACGGCATCACCGCTTCCACCGGAACGGACAGGTAATCCTCAAGGAACAGACGTTCCCGGCCGGCATTTCTCACTCCAACTGCCGCCAGCAGCGACCCCTGGGACGTGGTCAGGGCCAGCAACGATGGAATTCGCAGGGCGGGGTCCGCGCCATAGGCCTGCAGGAATCGCCGGCGGATGAAGCCGGCAACGGTTTCGGCCATGGCCGTTTCAGGGGCAATCCGGCTTAACCAGCGACCGGCACAACGGATGACCGGGACCACCTCCCGGGAATCCGGGGGACAACAGGTGGACATCGTCAGCGGGTCTGTCATAGGCGCTCTCCAAAAATACGGCCCCGGGGCCTTTCAATCACGACTGCCAGAATAGAAAGGGAGCCTTAAATCAGCCTTAAGGCTCCGCGGCAGAAACCTTAAGACCGCCTTAAGGTTTCCCGGGCATGCCGGTTAAGGCTGGCTTAAGAATGGCCGCGTAGAGTGCCATGCCATTCGCCGGACACCTCCGGACAAACTCGGGTGCTGAAGTGAGGCTGTATGAAAGTCCCGGATTTGAGGACAAACCGACTGGGCGCGCTGCCCCGTTTCCTGATGGCAGGCGGGATGGCCACCCTGCTCCATTGGCTGATCATGATGGTGCTGGTTCGCGCTGGCGTTAACGCTGTCGCTGCGACCGCCATAGGTGCCAGCGCGGGGCTGATCGCGAACTATATCGGCCAACACCGGTTTGCCTTCTGTTCCGCGCTGCCGCACCGGGTGACCTTCCCCCGCTATCTCGCCGGAGCCGGTATCGGGTGGATCCTGAACCTTCTAAGTTTTGTCTTGCTGCGGATCGCCGATGCCAATGTAGCGTTTGCCCAGATTACGGCTACCGGTGTGGTGGCACTTGCCAACTATCTCTTCGCCGAGAGGTTTGTATTCCATGAAGAACCGACAAGGGAGGCCCGGTAACCAGATGCTCAGTATCGTCATCCCTGTTCACAACGAGTCCGATGTTATCCCGACCCTGCTCAGTCGTCTGGACCGGGTTACCCGACAACTCGACGTTCCTGTGGAACTGCTGTTTGTGGACGACGGCAGCCATGACAATTCCGTCGCTCTGCTGTTGCGGGCCCGGCAACGCCAGCCGGACATCCGTGTGGTCCAGCTGTCACGTAATTTTGGCAAGGAAGCCGCTGTGACCGCGGGGCTGGAGCATGCCCGCGGAGATGCCTTGATACTGATGGACGCCGACCTCCAGGACCCGCCTGAACTGATTCCCCGGATGGTGGCCGAATGGCGCAGGGGCGCGGATGTCGTCCTGATGAAGCGCCGTTCCCGGGCCGGCGAGAGCTGGCTGAAACGCATCACAGCCAGCCTGTTCTATCGGGTGATCAACCGCATCAGCGACGCTTCCATACCCGTCGATACCGGCGATTTCCGGCTGATGAGCCGACGCACTGTTGATGCCCTGAACCGGTTACCCGAACGCAACCGCTACCTTAAAGGGATGTTTGCCTGGGTCGGCATGCCCACCGTCACCCTGGAATTCGACCGAGATCCCCGGGCAGCAGGCAAGACCAAGTGGAATTACCTGAAACTGATGCACCTGGCGATGGAGGGCATCACCTCGTTTTCCACCCGGCCACTGCGCCTGGCCCTGCTTCTCGGTCTGCTTGCCGCTGGTGCCGGCGGCCTGTTCGGAACCTGGGAAGTGCTCAGGGCACTGATTTTCGGCATCTCCACGCCAGGTTACGCGTCAATGATTGCCATAGTCACGTTCCTGTCCGGAGTTCAGCTGCTCTGTGTAGGACTGCTGGGTGAGTATGTCGGGCGCATCTACATGGAAACCAAACAACGCCCGGTTTTCATTGTCGCCGAAGACAGTGAGGACGAGGCCCAACCGATTCTGACCCATCTGCGAGTTGCCGGTAATGACCAAACACATTAATACCTTGCTCTGGCTGCTGGTCTCCGTTCTGGCCATCCGGCTTGGTCTGGCCGCAATCCTGCCCCTGGCCGACACCACAGAACCCCGTTACGCCGAGATTGCCCGCATCATGACCGAAACCGGCGACTGGATTACACCCTGGTTCGATTACGGAGTCCCCTTCTGGGGCAAGCCACCCCTGTCGTTCTGGACCCAGGCATTATCTTTCAAAGTGTTCGGTGTCTCCGAATTCGCCGGGCGTTTGCCGTCCTGGCTGGCTAACTGCGTCATTGTCTTCCTGATCTACACACTGCGCCGGTATCTGCATACGGAGCGGACCAGTGACGCTGCCCGGGCATCCGGGCTCTGGGCGGCGCTTATTTATGCCACCACAGCCCTGGGTTTTCTGACTGCAGGCACAGTGATGACCGACTCCTTCCTTGCACTCGGTTCCACACTGGTACTGACCAGCCTGGTGATACGGCTTCAGGGCGGCCCCATGATCTGGGGCTGGATGTTCTTCATCGGTCTCGCCATCGGCCTGTTGGCCAAGGGCCCCCTGATACTGGTTCTGACCGGCCTGCCTGTGTTCCTGTGGGTTGTCTTTGCCCGTCGCTGGCAGCGTCTATGGGAGTGTCTGCCCTGGCTTCGGGGTTCGGCGCTGACACTGGCCATCGCTGTTCCATGGTATGTACTGGCAGAACTGAAGACGCCCGGATTTTTCGACTACTTTATCGTGGGCGAACACATCAAACGCTTCCTGGTAAGCAGCTGGCAGGGGGATCTTTATGGCAACGCCCACGAATTCCCCCGCGGTACAATCTGGTTGCATCTGGTTTTGGCCAGCTTCCCCTGGGGCCTGATTGCAATCGCGGCCTTTGCGATCAAGTGCTGGCGTAGCCAGGAAACGAAAGACCAATGGCATTCCGGTGAACGGGGTATCGGCGGGCTGATACTGGCATCGGCCCTCAGCCCTGCCATTTTTTTCACCCTTTCCGGCAACATTCTCTGGACCTACGTCCTGCCGGGATTGCCATTCCTTGCGGTATTGGCAGCCAGCCTGGTGCCCCGGGATGTCGGCAATACGCTGCGACCTTCCGCCGTCACTGCCGTGCTCCTGATTCCGTTTCTCGGAACGCTGGCTGCGGGCTGGCTCTCACTCAATCCGGAAACGCTTAAAACTGAGCGTGACCTGGTGGCGCGGGTTAACGAGCTTCCTGGAATGACCCCGAATGACCTGCTCTATCTCGACAAGGCCCCGTTCTCCGCCCGCTTTTATACCCAGGGCAGGGTCCGGGCCGTAGAGGCGGACACGATCAGCCGTCAACTGGCTCAGGGAACTCTGTCCCAGCCCGCGCTGCTGGCAGTGGAAAAAGGCAACAAGTCAATGCTGAATAAACTGCAAGGTGTGTTTGATCAGGTCGACCAGAACCGGCGTTACCAGGTGTTCCTGCTTGAACCATCCACCGGTAGTCCAGAGCAAATTGAAAGTCGGGAAAGCAAAAAAGCGGGTATCGAGTACACTGCAACGGAAGGCCATCCGCTGACCTGAAAACCAACCGGATTTCTGCTACATGCGAATACTGCTGATTGAAGACGACCACCTGCTGGCCAATACCATGCTGGACATGCTTCGCGATGGCCAGAACACCGTTGACTGGCTGGATGATGGCCAACAGGCCCTCAATGCGCTACTGAACGAGGACTTTGACCTGGCCATCCTCGACCTGACCCTGCCGCGAGTCGATGGCCTGGATATCGTGCGCAACATCCGTAACCGGGGCATCGAGACACCTGTGATCATTCTCACGGCGCGAACAGACCTGGATGAGAAATTGCAGGGACTGAACTCCGGCGCGGACGATTACCTCACCAAACCGTTCGCCATGGCAGAGCTTAAAGCCCGGATCCGCGCGGTCACCCGGCGCGGCAGCGGCGTCAGAACTGCCGGTCTCAAGGTTGGCCGGCTGACGCTGGATACCGATTCCGGCCAACTCGAGGTCGGTAATGACACCGTTACCCTGCCCCGGAGCGAATTCCAGATTCTGCATTACCTGATGCGCCATCCCGATCAGGTCGCAACGCGGCGGCGACTGGAGGAGCAACTTTACGGCTGGGAGCATGGTGCCGAGAGCAATGCGCTGGAAGTCCATATCCACCACCTCCGCCGGCGGGTGGGCAAGGCCACGATCCGCACCGTGCGCGGCGTTGGCTATCTGCTCGACAGCCATGCGGCTGAGGAAACGGCATGTCCCTGACCCGCACACTGATTGTACTGGTAACCTCCACAGTTTTGCTGATTGCTCTTATTGCCGCGGCATGGAGTTATCTGGAGAGTAACCACGAACTGGAAGAACTGTTCGATGCGGAGCTGGCACAAAGTACCCGAATCGTCCAGGGCCTGGTTCAGCATCTGGTCGATACCCAATCCCTTGACCAGCTTTCCTCAACCCTGGAGGAAACACTCAGATTACCTGACACCGTCATCTCCGAGACCGAACTTGAAAGGGATCGTAACGAAATCCTTCCCGAAGGCGCCGGCCACAAATACGAGAAAAAACTCGCGTTTGAAGTGTGGTCACCGGAACGGGAACCCTTGCTGGACACTCTTAACGCCGATGATAGCGGGGGCCTGGAACCAGGTTACCACTGGGCAGAATCCACCGGGTATCGCTGGCGTACCTTTACCCTTCAGGATCCGGCGACCGGATTCTGGATCCGGACCGCCCAGCGCGAGGATATCCGTCAAGAGCTCAGTCAGGAGCTGGCTCTAGGTAATATCCTACCCCTGCTTCTGGTGTTGCCTCTTCTGGTGGTTGCCGCTATTACCGCGATACAAGTCAGTTTCCGGCCCCTTCGCCGGCTGGAAAACCCGGTACGGAACATGGCTCCGGAGCGTATCCATCCCCTCGATGACAGACAGGCTCCCAAAGAAGTGGCGGGGCTGGTTCAGGCGGTCAACGGGCTCCTGAAGCGACTCAATCAGGCGCTGGAAAGAGAGCGTCGTTTTTCCGCTGACGCCGCACACGAACTCAGGACACCGCTGGCCGCGTTGCGCCTGAACCTTGAGAAGGCCTGTGAAACAGAGCCTGAGCGATTCACAGATCTCATCCGGTCTGTGGACCGGATGGTTCATCTGGTTGAACAAATGTTGTTGCTTAGCCGTGTCGACGCGGGTACCGATTTTTCACCTGAGTACCATAACCTGTCTGAGATTCTGGAACAGAGCATTGCAGATGTTGCACCGCTGGCACTGAAAAAGGGTATTGAACCGGTGATGGAGGACGAGACCACCCAGGCACTGGTGTGTTGCCACAGCGCACTGATAAACACCCTCATGCGTTCCCTTCTCGCCAACGCAATTCTGTACAGCCCAGAACAAACGACTATAACAACCCGTCTGAGCCCCTCCGGTGACGGTTACTCCATCAGCGTTTGCGACCAGGGACCAGGCATCCCCCTCGAAGAGCGGGAACGGGCCCTGAGTCGCTTTGTCCGCCTGGACCAACGACTCGGGGGAGGCGCCGGACTGGGACTGGCCATCGCCCGGCGAATTGCCGAACTCCACGGTGGCCAACTCACCCTGAACGGGCGGCCGGACGGACAACCGGGACTGTGCGTCAGCATCTGGCTCCCTGCCCGCCCCACCCTTCGCCACAGGACGTCTTAAGGTTGGTTTAAGCTTCCTGGCAGATAATCCGGCTCTGAAATAACAGGGTTGGATAGACGGCCCTGTTGCTGCTCTGTCTGCCGAGGGAAAACTCTGTATGGGTCAGGAAAGAACACTGTCACTGGTCATTCCAGCCAAGGATGAACAAGACAATATAGCCGCACTGATCACTGAGATTTTCCGGGTCATGCGCGACTACCCGGATTTTGAAGTGGTACTGGTGGATGATGGCAGCAGCGATCAGACTCTGAATATCGCGTTGCGGAGCGCACGATCGGTCGGTGGTCGACTCGTTACGGTTCGGCACGATCAAAGCATTGGTCAGAGCGGTGCTCTGGCCACAGGCATCCGCCGTGCCAGGGGCACACTCATCGCCACCATGGACGGCGATGGTCAGAACGATCCCGCCGATATTCCAGCGTTGCTCCAGAAGGTGAATACCATAAAGAACCCCGACTTCTGCATCGCCGGCTACCGGAAAAACCGCAAGGACACCGCCTGGAAACGCTTCCAGTCGCAACTGGCCAACCGCGTTCGCGATGCCCTGCTGCATGATGGCGTGCCGGACACCGGGTGCGGTCTCAAACTGTTCCCGCGGGAGACCTTCCTCCGGCTGCCCTGGTTTGACCATGGCCATCGATTCATACCAGCGCTGGTTAGAGGGATCGGTGGCGAGATCGCGGTCGTAGAAGTCCATCATCGCCCCCGCATGGCCGGCACCTCGAAATACAATGCCTGGAATCGTGCCTGGGCCGGCATTCTCGATCTGTTGGGAGTGATGTGGCTGCTGCACCGAACCAGGGTGCCCGCCATTTCGCAGGTTGCTGATGCTGATACGGTCGCTTCCACCGCGGAGAGCCACTGATATGCCCAACCAGGCGCGATGGCTGTTTTTTGCCGCGCTTGCACTGGTCAGTTATCTGGCGATCCATTACGGCTGGCTGGACTTCCTGGCCAACGAGAACCAGGTCGCCAGTTATCTCCACAACCATGGAATAACCGGCTTTCTGGTCGTCACCCTGGCTGGTGCAGCATTTACCGGAATCGGGGCGCCCCGCCAGCTGCTGGCGTTTGTGCTCGGCTTTGCCATGGGCGGCATCAATGGCACCATCTTATCGTCCCTGGCAACCGCGATCGGTGCGGCTGGCTGTTTCTTTACTGCCCGGTGGCTGCTGCGCGAATCCCTGACACGCCGTTTTGGACATCGCATGCGTCAGTTTGACCAGCTATTCCGCGACCAGACCCTCATAAAAGTACTGATGGTCCGGTTGTTGCCGGTGGGGAGCAACCTGGTAACCAACCTCGTTGCCGGTTGTTCCGGTATCCGCTTTGCGCCCTTTCTGGTTGGCAGCACCCTTGGCTACATCCCGCAAATGCTCGTGTTCGCCCTGGCCGGTGCCGGCATTGGCAGTGCCGACCAATACCAACTGTTGCTGAGTGTCGTGCTGTTCATCCTTGCCTCATTGATTGGCGCACTCCTCTACCATAACCACAGGGCACGCACCCTCGCCAATTCCGTTTCCGATCAGTCCTGAGAACGCACCATGCCCGCATCACCGTTTGTCCGTCACCTTCCGGCATTTCTGTTCAATCTGTCCCGAAACCGGCTCCTGCTTTTGCTGTTGGGCTTGGCGGCAGTCATGATTTTCACCGGCATCGGCTTCCGCTCGCCCTGGCCCGCCGACGAACCCCGCTTCGCCGAAGTTGCCCGGGAGATGGTGGCTTCGGGCCAGTGGCTCATCCCCATGCGCGGTGGCGAGTTCTACCCGGACAAGCCACCGGTTTTCATGTGGAGCATTGCCCTGTTCTACTGGCTCAGCGGCAACCTGAAAGTCGCCTTTCTCTTGCCCAACGCCCTATGCAGCCTGCTCACCCTGGGGCTGGTCTTTGATATCGGCACCCGCCTCTGGAACCAACGTGCCGGCGCCGTCGCTGTCATGCTGGTGTTACTTGCGCCCCAGTTCCTGCTCCAGGCCCAGAAGGCGCAGATCGATGCCATGGTCGCCTGCTGGATAATGGTGGCCTGCTATGGCCTGCTCCGGCACTTTTTCACTGGCCCGTCCTGGGGCTGGTATTTCACTGCCTGGGCCTTCATGGGCCTGGGGATTATCACCAAGGGCGTCGGATTCCTGCCAGCGCTGATGCTTATTCCCATTGCAGCAATAAAATTCCGTGACCGGAATCTGTTTGCCGACACGCTGACCTGGCGCAGTGCGCTTGGCCCGCTGGCAATGCTCGCGGTTGTTGCCGCCTGGCTGGTTCCGATGGTGTTGTACGTCAATGCACTGGGCACCGACGAAGCGCTGGCCTACCGGAACAACATCCTGTTCAAGCAGACCGGGGAGCGCTACGCCGATTCCTGGGGGCATCTCCAGCCCTGGTATTACTACCTCACCAGCGTGCTTCCGTCGCTGTGGTTTCCACTCCCCCTGCTGTTGCTGGCGCTATGGCGGCCGCTGACCGACAGTTTCCGCCACCGTCCTGTAATTCCGGTGCTACTGGTCTGGATTGCGCTGGTGATTGTGTTCTTCAGCCTGAGCCCCGGCAAACGGGGCGTGTATCTGCTACCGGCTCTGCCCATGCTCGCACTGAGTCTGGCGCCCCTGCTAAGCACGGAACGGCCCGCTGGCTGGTTCCCACCGTTACTGACCGGTGTACACTTGATTCTGGCTCTGGCCCTGATCACCGTTGGTGTGTTGGCCTGGAACGACCACCCAAGGCTGGTGGAAAAGGTCAGCGACTACAGCCGCGACCCGGCGCGTCTACACGAAGCCGGCACGCTGGTATTTACCATCGGGCTGGTCTGGCTGGTCAGCCTGTTCGGATTTTGGCGTTCCCGTGCGTTGGGGCGCCTGTTCGTGGCGATGATGGTCACCTGGCTGCTGCTGAGCACCTGGGGCTACCGGATTCTTGAGCCCCTGCGTACTCCACGCAATATCCTGGCTGCCGCCGAGCAGCAGCTTCCCACTGACGCCCAACTCGGCATGATCGACTTCCGGGAACAGTTCATCCTATTCTCCAAACTGGATTTCGTGCATTTCAGCTACTTCAGCGGGCTGCGTGAAGAAGAGCGCAATGCCTGGAAATGGATGAGCGAAGGCGACAACCGTTACATACTGACCGCCGACAATCTTGACCTGGAGTGCTTTACGCTGGAAGGCAGCAGAGAGTTGGGCGTTGCCCACCGTGAACGCTGGCTGCTGCTCGGACCTGATCAGATGGCACCGGATTGCGGCCCGCCAGCAAAGGTCCGTCAGTTCACAACGGAAAGGCCCGGACTCTGGATGGACTGACAGAAAACGGCAAGGTACCTCTTAGGCAAACTCAGTTGTCTACTGTAAAGGACACGATCCGGGACAGATGACTCACCGGCAGGCCGGTCTCCCGGTGCCACTGGTTGAACGCCTCCTGCACCTGAATCAGGCCTTTCTTGCTGGTTGGTGAGGCGTCGAGGATACCGGCGCGGGTCAACGCGGTGACCACATCCCGGGACAGGATGAAGCCATCCCAGCCGACCCGGCGCAGGAAGTACTGGGCGGTGTTGCCACCAAGGCGGGCGCCGTTGCGCTTGAGCCACAGCAGCAGACCGGCCTGATCGTCGTGGGGCCACTGGGCCAGGAACCTGCCAAAGCTGCCATAGCCCCGGGCGGCGTCCATGATCATGCGGGCATTTTCCGGCACGGTCCGGATCTTCTGCATGTTGCGCACGATGCGATCATCGGCGGCCAGCTCCTCCAGCACTTCCGGCGGCACCTGCTGCCAGTAGGCCGGCACAAAGCCGTGAAATGCCGCTTCAAAGTCCGGCCATTTGTTCTCGATAACCCGCCAGACAAAGCCGGCCTTGAACACGCACCGGGTCACCTCGGACAGGTAGCGATCATCGCCGGTGGCTTCCAGCACGCCCGGCTCCGGCATTTTCGGCAACCGTGCCTGCAGGGCCTGTTCACCACCCTTGCGCATCAGTGCCTGGTCATGGAACTCCGAGAATGGCGGAATCTTTGCGGTACTCATGGCTGTCACACCCAACAGGGAAATGAAGGTCAGGAACGAACCGGCACGAACACCGGGGCGCCGTCGACTTCGACAGTCACCAGGGTCTGGTTATACAGGCTCTCCAGAGCCGACGGTACCAGCATTTCCCGGGCCGGTCCCCAGCATGCCTCACCGGAGGGATACATCAATAGCAGGTGATCGCACCAGCGGGCCGCCAGATTGAGGTCATGCAGGCACATGAACACCGCCCGGCCCGCTTCGGCTTGGCCGGAAAGCAGGCGCATGACCGCCACCTGATGGTGCAGGTCCAGGTGGTTACTCGGTTCATCCAACAGCCAGATATCGGGGGCCTGGGTCATCAGGGTGGCGATGGCCACGCGCTGGCGCTCACCGCCGGACAGGGTACTGACCAGCCGGTCCCGAAGGTGCCCGACATCCAGCGCCTGCAGTGCCCGTTCGGCAATCGCGATATCCTCACCGGTCTCCATCTGCCAGGACGACAACCAGGGATGGCGGCCGATCAGGGCGGTTTCCAACACGGTCGCCGGGAAACCATCCTGCCGGTCCTGGAACACCAGGCCCAGCTGCTGTGATACCGACTTCCGTTTCAACGAACCCAAAGCCCGGCCATCCAGCAGGACCTCGCCACGATGGGGCGCCCGCAGTCCCGCCAGCGTATGCAGCAACGTCGTCTTGCCCACGCCGTTGGGACCCAGCACGCCCCAGACCTGACCGGGCTGGACCTCCAGGTTCAGGGGAGAACCCGGGGCGCGCCCCGGGATATCGATGATGAGGTTGTCGGTGGTCAGTGTGGTCATTACCGGCTCCGGTACAGCAGGTACAGGAAGGTGGGCACACCAATCAGGGCGGTGATCACACCCACCGGCAACTGTTCCGGGGCAATCACCACCCTGGCCAGGGTATCCGCCAGCACCAACAATGTGCCACCCGCCAGCGCACAGGCCGGCAATATCATCCGCTGGTCATTACCCAGCGCCAGCCGGAGCATGTGCGGCACCACCAACCCGACAAAGCCGACCGCACCGGCCATGGTCACGGCGGTTGCGGTCAGAAGGCTGGCAACCAGATAGATCAGCCATTCCAGCGACCGGACCGACACCCCCAGGGCCGCCGCCTGCAGGGATCCACGGGCCAGAACGTTGAGGCTGCGGCCCAGCGGAAACACCAGCAGGCAAACCAGAACCAGCACTGCCAGGCCCGGCCAGGGCTGGCCGGCATGGGACAGATCCCCCATCAGCCAGTACAGCATACCCGGCAAACGACTCGCCGGTGACATGGCCAGAATCAGGGTAATCATCGCGCCCCAACCGGCGGCCACCACCACACCGGTGAGCAACAGCCGAGATGGCGTCCAGCTGCCACTGCCGTGGGCCAGGCCGAACACCAGCAGGGTGGCCAGCATGGCGCCGGCGAAGGCAGACCCTGAAATGAGGAATCCGGCTGCTCCGGCCAGCATGGCCAGTAACGCGCCCACGGCGGCGCCACCGGAGAGACCGAGCACGTAGGGATCCGCCAGGGGATTACGGAGCAACACCTGCATCAGGGCACCGGCCAGCGCCAACAGGCCGCCGGTGGCAAAGGCGCTGAGGGTTCGTGGCAACCGGAGATCCAGAATCAGCGTCCGGTGCAGCTCACTGCCGCCACCGACCAGCACTGACAGGGTATCCGCAACGCCAAGATCGGCACTGCCGACGCTCACTGACACCAGCATGGCAGCCAGCGCCGCCAGCGCCAGTACAACCAGCGGCCGGAAAATATCAGAGACGGGCACGGGCCTGCTCCAGGATGCCACACAACTCCCGGGCGCCTTCCAGCATGCGGAAGGTGGGACGTTGCAGAAGCGAAGGGGACACAAGGAATAGATTATCGCGGGCCACGGCAGTAACGGATGGATAGCTCTGCCAGCTTGCCAGCCAGTCGCGATCCGAGTCACCCCGCCCGGCGGTGACGATTACCTCCGGGTCGGCAGCCAGCACCGTTTCCACGGAGATCCGGGGTACCAGCCTGGGCAGACCGGCGAACACATTGATGCCACCGCACAGGGCAATGGCCTTGCTGATCAGCTCGTCGCCGTTGATGGTCATCAGCGGCTGATCCCAGACCTGGTAGAACACCCACACCGGAGCCGAATCCCGATAGGTAGCCTGCAACGTGGAAATACCGTCCCGGAACTCCGCCGCTGTGCGTTCGGCAACCGGCGTATGGCCGGTCAGCCGGCCCAGGGTTTCCACGGCCAGAGCGATGTCCTCGAACTCCCGGGGAGCGAGCCAGAACACCGGCACCCCCAGCTTGGCAAGCCGGTCCAGCTGCGCACGGGAATTGCCGTCAGTCCAGGCCACCACCAGATCCGGCTTCAGGCTGACGATGGCTTCGAGATCAAGGCGATTACTATCGCCCACCTGCGGCAGCTCCGCCGCCTGCGGCGGATAATCGCTCCAGGCACTGACGGCGACCACCGAGTCGCCGGCGCCGGCGGAGAACAGCAGTTCCGTAGCCCCCGGAGAGAGAGAGACAACCCGGCGGGCAGGCTCAGGCAGGCAGACGTCACGATCGAGGGCATCGGTTGCACACAGCTCGGCAGCGGACACTGACGCCGTCAGCGCCAGTCCCAGAACAGCTACCACTGTAATCAATAACCGGATTGCCCTCATGACCAGGTCACGCTGCCTCCCTCAGGCCGTCATTGGCGGAAATCATAGCGTACCGAGGCCATGTAGGTCCGGCCAGCCGCCAGGTATTCGAAGGGCGCGAAGGTTGTGCTGTCATAGCCGAGGCTGGTGGCGTACCGACGGTCAAACACGTTGGCCACCTTCAGACCGGCGGACCACCCTGGCAGGAATTCCCACGCGGCCCGCAGATCCATGGTGCCGTAACCGGCCAGCAGGGTCGTGTTGCCGGCATCGTTGTAGCGATCGCTTTCGGCGATGACGCTGGCCCCCACCGACCACGCATCAAACAGCCGGTCGACATCCAGCCGGATGTTCTTCTCGGCCCGTCGGGGCAAGCGCTTGCCGGTATCCCGGTTCTCGGTATCGGCATAAGTGATTGCCGCGTTAATATCCCAGTCCGTGGTCTGGAACCCGGAAGACAGTTCGATACCACGGATTCTGGCGGTTTCCACGTTCTCCATGGTGCCGTCGAAGGTTACCGGGTCGGACACGTAGGTGATCAGGTCCTCCACGTCATTCTGGTAGACCGCCACATCCCAGAACCAGGAGTCATACCGCCCGGAAAAACCGACTTCCACCATCTCGCCTTTCTCCGGATCCAGGTCCGGGTTACCGAAGTAGCTTCCGAAATCCGAAGGCACTTCCAGGTACAGATCATTGAACGTCGGCGCCCTGAACGATGTGGCGTAGCTCAGGCGCAGACGGTGGGAACGATCGAACTGGTGGCCCAGGGCGATACCGCCGGTTTCTTCCTTGCCGTAGGCTTCGTTGTCATCCAGACGCATGCTGAACATCAGATCGGTGGCATCGAAATTGAGGCGGGCCTGGCCGAAGACGGCGGCATTGGTGCGACTGTCCTCGGCAAACTGGCTAGTACCGTCCACCTCATCGACCATGAACTCCGAACCGAGCACCAGTTCGTGAACCCCTGCCGTCAGGGTATTTTCCCAGCGGGCTGAACGGGACACGGTGTCGAAGACACTGGGGTAAGAACCAAAGGTTTCCTGCTCGTCACGGGCTTCCGAGAACTGGATGCGGGTCCGCCAGTAGTCGCTGGCGACCGCTTCCAGATAGAGCCCGGCGGCCCGGATCATGAAATCGGTATCGCCATCCTCGAACTCGGTATTGCCCTGGGACTGGAACATGGTGACACCCACACCACCGCCCTGCTCGAAATCATGGCTGACTTTGGCCAGTCCGGCGGCATTACGGAAACCGCGGTCCTCACCACCTTCCCGCAGTTCAGTGCCGTCGGTATCCGAGTACAGACCGCCGGCCAGAATGGAGGAATTACCCTCCCGGCCGGCGACACCAACCGACGTTCCCAGGGTATCGTGGGACCCGCCAGATACCTCGGCCCAGCCCTGTCGGCCCGCCTCGGGCTTCAGGGTAAAGGCCTGGATGACACCACCAACGGCGTCAGCGCCATAAAGGGAACTCTTGGCACCGCGCACCACCTCGACCTTACCCATCAACTCCGGCGGCAGGAACTGCCAGGGGGGAATCCCGGCGGTTGCAGAACGCAGACGGATACCGTCCAGTAGCAGGACGGTCCCGGAGCTTCCAGCGCCACGCAGAAAGACACTGGTGGTCTTGCCATAGCTGCCATCGGACACCACGTTCACGCCCGGCTGTGCCTGGAGCAGATCACGGAATTCCTCGGGCTGCTGTCGCTCGATATCGTCCTGCTCGATCACGGTCACTGACGACAGGCTCTCGCCCACGGTATCCGGACCCAGCGTGGCAGTCACCACAATCGGATCAAGGGCCTCATCTTCCGAGGACTGGGCGGCCACAGCCAGGGGCATTGCAGCGATGGACACACCGGCCATCACGACAGGAAAAGGAAACTTCAACATAGGGCTTTCTCCGCAAACCGCGCGCACCCGCACGGGAATCAGGTTTAGGTTGCGGAAAAGACAGGGGGCAGGCGGAGACGGATTGGGACTGGAGCTACCGGAATTCGCCCACCCAAGCCGCCCACCGCAACTCCGGGTGTTTTTCCAGGCCGGTCTCCGGGCTTGCAGGCGGAACCCTGGCGGTTCCCGGACAATCACCTTCCCATGCCAGAGGCACAGTGGCGCATTTGATTGCCGTTTTCCTGCTTACCGTTGCGGGGGCAGCATCGGAATTGCACTGGCGAACCAGGCTCACCGATTTCCCGTTTCACCCGTCGCGCTTTGCGACGGGCACCTGAAAAAAGTGCGGCAAGGCTAGCAACCCTCCGCAAAGTGGTCAACGAAATCCGTCAATTATCCGGCAGCTCAAAAAATGGCCCGATGTGATGTCCGTCACACTATTAGCCACATGCTACAACCTCTCACGTTTGGTTCGAGGCCCAGGTGCCGATAACCACTTCAAACAATAACAACGAGTTGCCGGCCCGGCCGGCACAAGAATGGAATGAGAGGTCCCCATGCATAACAACAAATGGCCCGCCGCATTGGTATGGGCGCTCGCCGGCACCCTGTTGATCAGCGGTTGTGGCGGCTCCGACGACAGCCCGGCCGCCAACTCCGGCCAGGAACCTGCGACAGCTCCGGAGAATTCGGCCGTTGCCCCCGACACGGACACCTTCACGAAGACCGCGACGATTGATCGCTACAACGTCGCCAACGGCTGTTACACCCTGGAGGCCGGAGGGCATTACCTGCTTGCCGATCCGCAATCCGGCCGGTATTCGATCACCCCGGATTCGGATCAGGCCACCAGCTTCCGGCTGCGGCCCACGCGCCTGGGCGCCTACCTGTTGATGTCCGACTACCAGCGCACTGCCGGGGAAGTGGGAAGCTTTGAGCTGCTCGGCATCAGCGATCCGGCCGGGGAATTCCTCGACGAAACCGGCACTTTCATTGGTGAGATCAGCTACCTGGTCGCCGGCCTCGGGGACACCACCAACCTGATCCTGGATCCGGTCGCCCCCCTGGGGGATGCCCTGCGTGCCATTGGCGAAAGCCTCGAGTTCACCGGTGATCAGATCGGTGAAACCACCGTCAATCCGGCACTGGCCATGGTCGATGCGCCCAGTGATCTCGCGGTCTGGCAACTGCAACGGCCCGGGCCGGAACCGGTGTTTACCCTGGCCTCCGATGTCACAGGGCTGATGCTGACAACCACCGAAGACGGCCTGGCCCTGGCCTCCCCCTCCGTGATTGATGAGGCCGGCCTCTTTACCCTGCGGGAAGCGAAGGGCTGCAAGGACTATCCGGAAGCGGAACTGAACGCCGACATCCTTGATGAGAAAGGACCGGCCACCTACCTGAAAGAGGTGGACCGCTTCCGCAATGTTCAGGGCATCGACAAGGACGACGTGTTCGGCTTTGTCGACACCCATTCCCACATCTCCGCCTATGAATTTATCGGTGGGCGGGTCAACTACGGTGCGCCTTTCCACCGCTTTGGCGTTACCCACGCCCTCCATGACTGCGAGGCCGTCCACGGCCCCTGGGGCGCAACCGGTTTCGTGGAACTGGCCACCAGCGGCATCGGCACCCACGACACCCAGGGCTGGCCCACGTTCAATGACTGGCCGAGGTACAACTCCCTGCAGCATCACCAGAGCTATTACCGCTGGCTGGAACGGGCTCACCTGGCAGGTATGAAGATCCTGGTGAACCACCTGGTACATAACGAGATCCTCTGCCGCATCAATCCCCAAAAAGAGAACGACTGCGACCCCATGGAGTCGATCCTGCTGCAGATCCAGCGCATGTACGAGATGCAGGATTACATCGATGCCCAGCACGGTGGCCCGGGCGAAGGCTGGTTCCGGATTGTCACCAGTCCCGGACAGGCCCGCGAGGTCATCGGAGACGGCAAGCTGGCCGTGGTGCTCGGCATCGAAATGTCCAAGGTGTTCAAGTGTGGAGAATTCCTCGGGGTAGCCGAATGCACCCGCGAGGAAATCGTCGAGCGGCTGGATCAGTTTTACCAGCTGGGTGTGCGCAACATTTTCCCGGTGCACAAGTTCGACAACGCCTTCGGTGGTCACCTGCCCGACCTGTCCACTGGCATCGGTATCGGCCCGATTCTCTACGCCGGCAACCTGCTGGAAACCGGCCACCCCGTTGAGTTCGAACAGTGCCCGGAGAACGTCGAATACACCGGCGGAGAGCCGGATCAGAACGCCACGCTCCAGCCCTTTGGTCTGATCGACCAGCTGCTTTACCAGATGGATTACCTGGGCGAACGCTTCCCGGAAACCCCCGAGGAAATGGCCGCCCTCGACCCGCGCCGGGGCACTGACCAGCTCTGTAACCGCCGTGGCCTGAGCGACCTGGGCGACTTCCTGATCAAGGAACTGGTGCGTCGCAAGATGATGATCGAGACCGATCACATCAGCCGCAAGGCGGCGGCCCGGATCCTGGAAATCACCCGACCGCTGGACTACCCGGTGATCAACAGCCATGGCGGCTGGGGCGGCACCGAGGCCCTCCGTGACCGCATCGCTTCCCAGGGCGGCATCACCGCCTCCTTCGGCGGCACCCGGGAGGATTGGGTGCACAAGCTGACCCGTGATGGTAACCGCCCGCGCAAGGATGGCCACAAGGTTGGCCCCTTCGGTGGAGCCGGCTTCGCCTCGGATGTGAACGGCATTGCCCAACTGGCCGCCAACCCCGGCACCGCCGCGGATGAAGCCGGGCTCTACCCGTTCACCTCTGTCGATGGCCGGGTCCGGTTCGATATCCAGCGCACCGGCGACCGGGAATTCAGCCTCTACGACGGGCGCGGTGTGGCCCATTACGGCCTGTACCCGGACCAGATCGAAGACATGATCCGCAACAGCGACGCCGATCCCGAGCAGATCGACGACGCCATCAACCAGCTTTTCACCTCCGCCGAAGCCTACCTGCGGATGTGGGAACGGATTGAAAGCGCCCCGCTTTAAGGACAGGAGCAAAGCCATGACTTTCACAAAAAACCGGAATCGTCTGCAACGCGGGCACCTTGGTCTCACTCTGGCAATGGCTGCCACATTCCTGCTCACCGGATGTTTCGGTGGCGGTGGTTCCTCGGAGTCCGCGCCAGCCAGCGACACCGCCGGCGACAACAGCAACGTCGCCGGCAACCAGGTGGAACGCTTCAGTGAGGGGCGCACTTTCCTGGTGGAACCGGGACCGGAAGCCACCCACGAGATGATCAGTGCCATGATCCAGTTGCGCCCGGGAGACACTTTGGAATTCGGCTGCGGCTTTTTCGAGCTGAATCATGGCCTGCTGATCCAGGCCACCGAAGATGTGCTCATCAAGGGCTGCGGCAAGGATGAAACCGTGCTGTCCTTCCGGGACAGCGACAACGTCACCGGCCTGGAAGCCCTCAACGTTCGCGGCATCACCGTGCGCGACCTGACCATTGCCGATTCCCCCGGCGATGCCTTCAAGCTCAAGGGCGTGAAATGGGGCACGCTGCTGAACGTGCGGGCGATCTGGTCCGGCGGCGGCGAGCCGATCACCGCCAGCAACTTCACGGATCGGCTGCATGTGCAGTGCACCAACCCGCCCCTGAACGAGGGCGACCCGACCCCGGATTACATTCCCAGCTCCGCCAGCGGGCGCTACGGCATCTATCCGGTGGAATCGGAAAACATCCTGGTGGACAACTCCGAATCCGTGGGCGCTTCGGATGCAGGCATCTACGTGGGCCAGACCAATACCGCGATAATCCGTAACAGTCGCGCGGTGTACAACGTCATGGGCTTCGAGATCGAGAACGTCCAGGGCGGCGAGTACGACAGCAACCTGGCCGAGTGCAACACCGGCGGTTTCCTGATCTATGACCTGGAGAACATCACCCAGTACGGCGATACCTCGGTGATGCTCAACAACGTGGCCCGCAACAACAATACCTACAACTTTGCCCACAGCGGGCTTGTATCCGCCGTCCCCCGCGGTACCGGCTTCATCACCCTGGGTTACGACAACATCGAGGTCTTCAACAACACCTTCGAGGACCACAGCACCGCGGCGGTGATCTATACCAGCTACGAGCTGATCGACGGCAAGGGCAAGACCTCGGACAAGAAACTGGATCCCTATACGGAGGGCCTGCACATTCACAACAATGTGATGCGCAACTCCGGCTATGACCTGCCGCCCCCGAATTTCGAGAAGGTCCTGCTCGAAGGGGAGGTGGAAACGGTACTGCCCACCCTGATCGGCCTGAAAAACGTCACCAATCCCGGCAAGGGCGCCCACATTGTCTGGGACGGCTTGCTGGACGAGCTGGACGCGGACTGCCCCTACCCGGTGGACGCCAACGGGGATCCCGTGCCAGCCGACGAAAACGGCAAGCCGATCCACACCAACGAACACCCGAACCCGTCCTGCCATTACAATGCCTACAAGTTCAACGACCAGGGTGAGCGTAAGCTCCCCCAGTGGGGCTCCTGTTTCCATAACAACGACCTGTCTGCCGACAGCCAGGCCTACATGAACTTCCATGGCACCGAAGGGCTGGAGCTGGTTCTGGCAGCGGCCGAGCAGGACACCAGCATCCTGACCCTGGAAGGCCTGCAATCAGTACTGGAGGGCCTGGACGGTGTGGTGGCCGACACCGACAAGTCGGTCCACGACTGCCAGGCGCGTTTCGGCAAAGTCCTGCCCCCATTGCCCCGCGTGGAAATCCCGCCATTCGAACCCAGCGGCACCATTGACCCGGCACCGAGCGAAGAATACGTCAACAAGCTCTGCTCCCGGAAAAGCAAACCCGGCAGTATCAACCGGGACGCTCTGGCCGTGAATTGCCCCCGTCTCGACCAGTACAACCTGTTCGCCGATCCCCAGGATCCGCGCAGCATGCCCAACGATGGTGGCGTTCCGTTCGTGCTCAACAGCAAACTGTTCTCCGACTACGCCACCAAGTACCGGGTCGCGTTCGTGCCGCCAGGCACCAAAGCGGTCTACATGGACGGCCAGGACGGCGGTAACGTGAACGGCACCATCCACTTCCCCACCGGCACGGTGATTGCCAAGACCTTCGCCTTTACCGATGAAAGTCAGGGAACCGAGGAACTGGTGGAAACCCGCCTTCTGATCAAGCGGGTGAGCGAGAGCGGCAAGGCATTCTGGGATGGCCCCACCTACATCTGGGAGAAGGACAGCAAAGGCAATCCCGTGGCAAAACTGGCCCTCGGGGGCGGCACCCGGGCAGTGAGCTGGCATTACCAGGACCCGACCACTGGCCAGTTGCTGTCCGGTAGCACCGACAGCTACGCCATCCCCAACGCCAATCAGTGCATTACCTGCCACAGCAACGATGACGTGGAATCCGGCAGCGCGCCCATCGGCCCCAAACCCCGCAACCTGAACCGCGCCTATGCCCCGGAATCTGCCTTCATGGGTACCCGCGGACAGGGCGGTTTTCCCCGGGTGAACCAGCTCAAGTACTGGCAGGATCAGGGCATCCTCACCAACGTACCGGAACTTCAGATTGACGGCCGGGGCGTGGCCACCAACATCGAACGCCTGCCCCACTGGAACCTTCCCGGTGACAGCGGTGAAACCGCCGGCTCCGACGCCGATGTGGAGGCCCGTCTGCGGGCGTACCTGGAGGTGAACTGTCAGCACTGCCATAACGACCGGGGGGCCGCCTCCAATACCGGCTACTACCTCGATCATTACCGTGAGGTGGACGCCGGCTACGGTATCTGCAAGAAGCCGACCGCCACCGGCGGTGGTTCCTGCGGCCGTCAGCACATCGTGGTACCCGGGGATGCCGACAGCTCGATCGTTTCCTGCCGACTGGCGGACGAGAGCGATCCCCAGCGGCGCATGCCGCCCATCGCCCGCAGCGTGGCCCATGCCGAAGGAGTGGAACTGCTCAACCACTGGATAAACAACGTGGTGACCACCGACTATGAAAACGGCGATGCCTGCGGCAACCAGAGCATCTTCCAGTCCCTGAACCAGTAAACCTGCCCTGCCCACCAACGATGGCGGCCGACCGGCCGCCATCCCTCCCCTGTCGTGGCCAGTTCTCCCTTCGGTTGCTATAGTCCTTTATTAACAATAATTTCCAGACCTTAGCCAAGGCGCACCAGGGAGCGATATGCAGGCGGAACTCATTGATATCCGGAACCACATGGCCCAGTTTCCTCCGTTCGATGAAATGCCGGAGGAACTGATAGATCAGGTGGTCGGTGGCGTTGAAGTAGAGTATTTCCGTGCCGGCACGCAGATTCTGGAATTCGGACAGGACAACACCTGGCTTTACTACATTCGCAGCGGCGCTGTGGAGATTTTCCGGCGCTCTGGTGAACTCTATAACCGGATCGGAGAGGGTGACATCTTCGGCCAGTTCGGCCTGCTGATGAACAAGACCGTGCGTTTTCCCGCCAGGGCACTCGAAGATACCCTCGTCTACCGGATCCCGGAGGCCACTTTCCAGTACCTGTTCGAGAACGATGACGGCTTCGCCGACTTTGTCGAGACCGAGGACCGGAGCCGCCTGCGCTCGGCGCTGTCCCGGCGGGAAAAGTCCAACGATCTGATGACCTCCAAGGTCACCCGGCTGATTTCCCGCGCCCCGGTATCAGCGCCCTGCACGGTCCGGCTGCAGGAGGCGGCCCGAATCATGACCGACCAGGGTGTTTCCGCGCTGCTGCTGATGGACGAAAGCGGCGAAAACCCCATGCTCAAGGGCATCATCACCGACCGGGACCTGCGGACCCGGGCCGTTACCGAAGCCCTGCCCTCGGAAACTCCGATCAGCGACATCATGTCCGAGGGTCTGATCACCATTCGCGCCAGCGCCTACATTTTTGAAGCCATGCTCATGATGCTGCACAACAACGTGCATCACCTGCCGGTCATGGATAAGGACGAGGTGCGGGGCGTGATTGCGCTGTCTGACATCGTGAAATACGAGAGCCAGAGCAGCCTGTACCTGGTCAGCAATATCTATCACCAGAATGACGTCAAAGGCCTGAAGAAAATCAGCCGGGATGTGCCGGATACCTTTGTGCGCATGGTGAACGAAGACGCCAACTCCCACATGATCGGAAGCGCCATGGCCGGCATCGGCCGGAGCTTCACCCAGCGGCTGCTGGAACTGGGCGAGGAAAAACTGGGACCACCGCCGATTCCCTACTGCTTCATGGCCCTGGGCTCCATGGCCCGGGACGAGCAGCTGGTGGTGACCGACCAGGACAATGCCATGATCCTGGACGACAGCTTCGTGCCCGAGGAGCATGACGAGTACTTCCTGGCGCTGGCAAAGTTTGTCAGCGACGGTCTGGCGGAGTGCGGCTACACGTATTGTACCGGCGAGATCATGGCCACCAATCCGAAGTGGCGTCAGCCGCTGCGGGTGTGGAAGGGCTATTTTACCGACTGGATCGAGAACCCCAAGGCCGAGGCCCTGCTGAACAGCAACATCTTCTTTGACCTGGACGGCATCCACGGCAACACCGGGTTCGCAGAAGAACTGAAGGCGCTGGTGGCGGAGAAAGCCAGCCACAGCCAGCGCTTCCTCACCCTGTTGGCGCGCAATGCCCTGAACCGCACGCCACCTCTGGGCTTTTTCCGCACCTTTGTGCTGGAGGAGGATGGCCAGCATCGCAAGACCTTCAACCTGAAACGGCGCGGCACCGCCCCGCTCTCCGACCTCATCCGGGTCCATGCCCTGGCCTGCGGGTCCCGGGCCCAGAACTCCTTTGAACGCCTCAAGGTCATCGGCCAGACCAAGCTGCTATTGGAAGATGATCTCGGCAACCTGCGGGATGCCCTCGAGTTCATCTCCATCGTTCGTATCCGGCATCAGGCCCTGGCCATCGAGGATGGCCGAAAGCCCGACAATAACGTGCGCCCCGAGGATCTCTCCCCCTTCGAACGCAGCCACCTGAAGGACGCCTTCCAGGTGGTCAGCAACGCCCAGAAGTTCCTGCGTTTCCGCTACAACGCCCAGGTAGGTCGCAATGCCCAGTAATCCGGAAGGCCAGTCGAACACCCCGAAATCCACCTGGCCCGAGCAGTACCGGGAGCTCGCCCAACAGGCAAAGTCGCCATTGCTCAAGGCCTTCTACGAAGCCGGCTGCGTCGATCCGGATATGCCGATGTCGGACGTTCCACTGGTGGCGCTGGATTTCGAGACCACGGGACTTGATCCGAACGAGCACTCCATCGTCAGTGTCGGGCTGGTGCCCTTCACCCTGGGCGGGATCCAGCTGGGTCGTTGCTGGCACCAAGTGGTGCGCCCGCAACTGCCGCTGCACCAGACCTCCATCGAAGTGCACGGCATCACCCACTCCGACATCGACAAGGCCCCGGACCTCAACGAGGTATTGGACAAGCTGTTCAGCTACCTGAATGGCCGCATCCCGGTGGTCCATTACCGGGACATCGAGCGACCGTTCCTCAACGTGGCGCTGCAGTGGCGGCTGGGCGAAGGCATCCGCTTCCCGGTCATCGACACCATGGCCATCGAAGCCCACCTGCACCCGGACCGGCGGCCGACCCGCTGGCAACGGTTACTGGGCAAAAAACCGGTATCGATCCGGCTGGCCGACAGCCGTCAGCGCTACGGGCTGCCCCATTACGCTTCCCACAACGCGCTGATCGATGCCCTGGCCACGGCCGAACTGCTCCAGGCCCAGATTCATCACCATTTCGGACCGAACACGCCGATCAAGGATCTGTGGCTCTGAGCGCGGTTCAGGAATTCTGATCGGGCTTCATGGAAGCTTGCGGGTTAAAGCCTTTGCCCCTGGCATCCGACTACCTGGCTGCGGGCCGGAACTTGGAGAAGTCCAGTTCATAGTCCTCGCCATAGACCTTCTCGATGAACTGATAGCGACCGGAGTTGAAGGTGTAGAACTTGTAGCGCAGCGGATTCTTCTTGTAGTAATCCTGGTGGTACTGCTCCGCCGGGTAGAAGGTATCCAACGGTACAATTTCAATCACCACCGGCTTGTCATAGATACCCGAAGCCTCCAGTTCCTGCCTGGCGGCCTCGGCCAGACGCTTCTGCTCGTCATTGTGGTAGAAGATCGCCGGCCGGTACTGCTTGCCCCGATCGACAAACTGGCCATTGGCGTCGGTGGGATCCATCATCCGCCACAGGCCCTGCAAAAGCCCCTCGTAGGTCATCTCATCCGGATCGTAGTAGACCTGGACCGCCTCCGTGTGACCGGTGCTGCCAGAAGAGACCTGCTCATAGGTGGGATTCTCGACACTGCCACCGGCGTACCCGGAGACGGCCTCCACCACCCCGGGCACTTTCTCGTAACCCGCCTCCACACACCAGAAGCAGCCGCCAGCGAAGGTAGCGACCGCAAGGCCCGGATCGTCCGGGGCGAACCCGGTATCGCTGCTATCGTGATTGTCTGCGATGGCGATTGATGTATACGCCATGCCGGCCAATATCAGGGACAGCGCGAGAGCAAAGCCCGGGATTCTGCGTTTCATGGTATGTCTCCTGCAATTGATGCTATCCACCCCGCATTAAGGGGTAGACAGCATCATTCACCCAGAAATCCCGCCAGTCGCTCACGAATAATGGCATGGGCCTCGGTCATGATCCGGTCGATCAGTTCGTCGCAGCTGGGAACATCGTGGATCAGTCCGGCGACCATGCCGCAACTCCAGGCCGCCTCGTCCATGCGGCCCTCATGGAGCACCAGCTTGCCCTTGGCGCCGGTCACCAGGTGGCGGATATCGTCGATGGTGGTGTCGCTGCCCTTCTCGGCCTCAATGCGGATGATTTCATCCACGGCCCGGTTACGAAGGACCCGCTCGGTGTTCCGGAGCGGCCGCATGATCAGGCGGGTCTGCAGTTCGTCCGAGTCGACGATGGTCTGTTTCACCCGGTCATGAATCGGGGCTTCCCGGGTGGCCAGGAAGCGGGTTCCCATGTTCATGCCTTCGGCACCCAGCGCCATGGCCGCCACCAGGCTGCGGCCATCGGCCATGCCGCCGGAGGCCACGAAGGGAATGGTCAGTTCCTCGGCCGCCCGGGGCAGCAGAATGAAATTGGGAATATCGTCCTCGCCCGGGTGACCGGCGCATTCGAAGCCGTCGACGCTGACTGCGTCACAGCCAATGCGCTGGGCCTTCAGGGCGTGGCGCACCGAGGTGCACTTGTGAATCACCTTGATACCGGCGCTTTTGAGCTGCTCCATGTACTTTTCCGGGCTGCGGCCGGCGGTTTCCACAATCTTCACACTACCGTCGATGATCGCCTGGATGTACTCCGGATAGGGCGGTTCCTTGAACGACGGCAGAAACGTGAGATTGACGCCAAAGGGCTTGTCCGTCATTTCCCGGCAACGGGCAATCTCCCGGGCCAGATCTTCGGGTGTCGGCTGGGTCAGCGCGGTCAGGATACCCAGGCCACCGGCATTGGATACCGCCGCTGCCAGTTCGGCATAGCCCACCCAATGCATGCCACCCTGGATAATGGGGTGCTCAATGCCAAACAGCTCTGTGATTCTGGTCTTCATAGCAGCGTTCTCTTTTTGTCGTTAGAATGAAATCGAATTTGTATAAGAGGTTCCAGTGACAGCCAGAACAACAACCAAAGCGACCCCCGCCGACGCGTTCAAGCGGGCCCGGCGCATGTGGCTCAAAGGCGAGCGTATCCACCTGGCATCCCTGTCGGACGAACTCAACATCGGCCGGGCCACCCTGTTTCGGTGGGTGGGCAACAAGGACCTGCTGATCGGTGAAGTGCTCTGGTCCCTGTACGAACCACTGCGCCTGGAAGCTCTTGCCACTACCCCCGGTGAGGGGGTCGATTACATTGTTGGCGTCTACCGGAAAATCAATTCCACGATCCTGCACTTCGAGCCGTTAAGGCGGTTCATCAACCAGGACCCGGAGTACGCGCTGAGAATCCTGACCTCGTCCCAGTCCACCCTGCATGCCCGGACCGTGGAAGCGAATACCCGCACCCTCAAGGACCAGGTCGCCCAGGGCAAGATCAATCCGCCCTTGAGCGTGGACAGCCTGTCCTACTTCATGGTCCGCCTCGCGGAATCCTGCCTCTACAGCGACATCATCGGCGGGCGCGAACCCCGGGATGAAGAGCTGGAGGATGCCTGTACGGCGGTAAGGATTCTGCTGGGGGGCAAGGCCTAGGAAAGGGTCAGATGAAAGCGTTCATCAGACCCCGGAAGGCTTGCCCGGTTTAATCTTGAAAGTGGGGTCAGAAGAAAGCTTTCTTCTGACCCCGTTTTCAGGGGATTCCCCGTGCTTCGGCGTGAAGTCGGGGTCAGATGAACGCTTTCATCTGACCCCTTGTTCAATCCCCAGGTTCAGCGTCCACTCCGCCTCAGAGCTGCAGCGACCGCACCTCAAGGAACTCCTCCAGACCCCACTTGCCGAACTCCCGGCCGAGGCCGGAATGGCCGAAGCCGCCGAAGGGCGCCAGGGCGTTGAAGGCACCACCATTGACCGTCACCTGACCGGTGCGCAACTTGCCGGCGACGCGCTTGGCATGAGCATCATCGGCGGACCAGACGGCGCCGGACAGGCCATACTGTGTGCCATTGGCAATACGGATCGCCTCAGCCTCGTCGTTATAGGGAATGATGCTCAGCACGGGCCCGAAGATTTCTTCCTGTGCAATGCGGCTGTCCGGCCGGACGTTGCCGAACACGGTGGCCTTGACGAAGTAGCCCTTGTCACAGCCTTCCGGCGCTTCCGGTCCGCCAGCCACCAGGGTGGCGCCTTCCTCGATACCGAGCTTGATATAGTCGATCACCCGGTCACGCTGCTGGGCGGAAGACAGCGGGCCCAGACGGGTTGTTTCCTCGAGCGGGTTGCCCGGGGTCATCTTGGCCACGGCGGCTGCCGCCAGTTCACAGGCCTCATCGTGCTTGTCCGCCGGGACCAGCATGCGGGTCAGGGCGGTACAGGTCTGGCCGGAGTTGAGCAGACAGTTGTTCACGGTGCCCTTGACCGCGCCCGCGAGGTCAGCGTCCGGAAGGATGACCGACGCAGACTTGCCACCCATCTCCAGCGCAATACGCTTGAAATCATCGGCCGCAGCGTGGGCAATCAGGTGGCCGGTGCGGGTGGAGCCGGTGAAAGACACCATGCGCACATCCGGATGCTTGATCAGGGTATCACCCACGGTCTGGCCCAGACCGCACACCATGTTGAATACACCCTTGGGCAGATCGGTACCGTCCAGGATTTCCGCCAGGATATAGGCAGTCTGGGGGGCGATTTCCGAAGGCTTGAGTACCACGGTGCAACCAGCCGCGATTGCAGGGACGATCTTCAGGATCACCTGGTGCAGCGGGTAGTTCCAGGGGGTGATACAGCCGACCACACCCACCGGGGCGTACTGCACCTCGGAGTTGCCGGACTGTTCGGTAAACTGGAAGTCCGGCAGCAGTTTCAGGTAGGTCTTGGTGACGGCCGCCGGCATGCCTGCCTGGATGGGGGTGGCCAGCTTGATCGGCATGCCCACTTCCCGGCTCACGGTCTCGGCAATCTCCGGCGCCCGTTCCTTCAGCCCCGCGTGCAGCTGTTCCAGCACTGTCAGGCGTTGCTCCAGGGTGCTTTCAGACCAGCTCTCGAACGCGGCATCCGCTGCGGCGATGGCCTGCTCCATTTCCTCGCGACCGGAGGCGGGTACGCGGGCAATGACGTCACCGGTGCCGGCTTCGTGGACATCGATCAGCTCGCCGCTCCACCTGACCCACTGGCCGTTGATATAGTTCTTGCTCAATTCGTTCATGTTCTCCCCCTTAATCAAATACGATCACGCCACGGGCGTTCTTGCCTGCCACCATATCATCGAAAGCCTGGGCAGCCTCTTCAATGGGGTAGGTCCGGGTAATCAGTTCATCCAACTTGAGTTTACCGGCCTTGTAAAGCCCCAGGATTCTGGGGAAATCGTGCTGGGGGCGGGCCGAGCCCAGCCAGCTGCCTTTCAGGGTCCGCTCATCGGCTGGCAGCGTCAGGGTGGTCAGTGAGGTCTTATCCTTCGGATCGGCCACCCCGACTACCACGGCGGTGCCACCCCGGCCGAGACACTTGTAGGCCTGCTCCACCACCGGGCCGGCGCCCACGCATTCAAAGGCGTAGTCGACGCCACCGGTCAGTTTCTTAACCGCCTTGGCGGCGTCGTCCACCTCGTTGATGTTGACCGTATGGGTCGCTCCGAATTCCCGGGCCATCTCCAGCTTCTTCGGGTTGCTGTCCACCGCCACGATCATCTCGGCGCCGGCAGTGGCACAGCCCTGGATGGCGTTCAGACCCACGCCGCCGATCCCGAACACTGCGGCCCGGGAACCCGGCTCCAGCTGCGCGGTGTTGAAGACGGCGCCAACGCCGGTCATTACCGCGCACCCGACCAGGGCGGCATTCTGCATGGGCACGGTGTCATCCACTTTCACACAATTATCCACATGCATGGTGGCGTATTCCGCCATCACACCGCAGGCCCCGAACACGTTCAGCGACTCACCATCGGCGCCCTTGGTGCGCACGGTGCCATCCGGCAGGGTGAACATGGCCTTGCGGGCATTCTCACACAACACCGGCCGACCCCGGACACACTGCCGGCACTTGCCGCACATTGAGATGAAGGAGCTGACCACGTGGTCACCCTCCTGGAATTCGGTCACCCCTTCTCCCACTTCCACCACAACGCCCGCAGCCTCATGGCCCAGCACCAGGGGCGGCGGATAGGGGATCTTGCCGGTGGTGGCGGACAGATCACTGTGGCACACACCACAGGCCGCAATCTTGATGGTGATCTCGCCCCGCCTGGGGCCTTCCACGGTGATGGTCTCGACCTGAACGGGCTGGCCCCATTCCCGGCAGACCACGGCTTTGGCTTGTCTGTCCATTTCTACTCCCCTTTTTGTGAAAGAGGGGTCAGATGAAGGGTTTCATCAGACCCCGGGGGGTTGGTGAAGGTAAAGTTGGGGTCAGATGAAAGCATTCATCTGACCCCGGGTAAACGTCAGTCCTTGGTGGTCAAAGTGGGGTCAGAAGAAAGCTTTCTTCTGACCCCGTCTTGGAGCCCTAGAACGCCTCATCGGCCATGCTCAAAGCCGTCTCGTCGACCGCATTCAGCAACTCAGCAGCACTCACCACACCCGGCAATTCATAACGGGCAAAATACTCGCAGGCCCTGAGCTTACCCTCGTAAAAGGCATTGTCCTGGCTATCCGAGCTTCCCAGACCCGCAACGGCCTTCAGCCCCTGTCGCAACCACAGCCAGCCCACCACCACCTGCCCGAAGGCATCCAGATACAGGGTGGCGTTAGCCAGGGCTTTTTCCTTGTCGCCACTGGCCTTGACTGCGTTAATGGCTTCGGTGGCGCCGGCCATCGCCCGTGCTGCCTGCTCAAGACGCTCGGCACTCGCGGCCAGTCGAGAATGGGCACGGGCCTCACCAATGGTAGCCTCGATTCGATGCATCAACTCGCGGTAGAACCGGCCATCGGCCATGGAAACCTTCCGGCCCAGCAGGTCGAGGCCCTGGATTCCGTGGGTTCCCTCGTGAATCGGATTGAGCCGGTTATCCCGGTAGAACTGCTCCACCGGATACTCCCGGGTGTAGCCATAGCCGCCATGCACCTGGATGGCCAGGCTGTTGGCTTCCAGGCAATAGCGGGACGGCCAGGACTTGATGACCGGCGTCAGCAGGTCCAGCAGGCCGGCGGCCAGCTCACGCTTCTCGCCGGTTTCCGCAAACTTCTTCTCGTCCACCAGCATCGCGCCCTGCAGGCACAGGGCCAGGCCACCTTCCACGTAGGCCTTCTGGGCCAGCAGCATGCGCCGGATATCGGCGTGGCGGATCAGCGGTACCTGTGGGCTGGACGGATCCTTCTCGCCAATTGGTCGGCCCTGCCGCCGCTCCCGGGCGTACTCCAGGGCATGCAGGTAGCCAGTGTACCCCAGCATCACTGAACCCAGGCCAACCCCGATCCGGGCCTCGTTCATCATATGGAACATAGCGGCGAGGCCCTGGTGTGGCTTGCCCACCAGGTAGCCAACAGCACCCTGCTGCTCACCGAAGTTGAGCATGGTGGAAGTGGTGCCGCGATAGCCCATCTTGTGAATGAGGCCGGCCAGGGCGACATCATTACGCTCGCCCAGGGAACCGTCCTCGTTCACCAGGATTTTTGGCACCAGGAACAGGGAAATACCCTTCACCCCTGGCGGTGCGTCCGGCAAGCGGGCGAGCACCATGTGAATGATGTTTTCGCTCAGCTCGTGATCACCGCCGGAGATGTAGATCTTGTTGCCGAACAACCGGTAGCTGCCGTCTGGTTGGGGCTCGGCGCGAGTGCGGAGATCCCCCAGGGACGAACCGGCATGGGGTTCGGTCAGGCACATGGTGCCGAAGAACCGGCCTGCCAGCATGTGATCGGCGTAGCGGGTCTTCTGCTCCTCGCTGCCATGGGCCAGGATCAGGTTGGCGGCCGCGATGGTCAGGCCGGCGTAGCCCTGGGTGCCAACATTGGCGCCCTTGAGCAGGCCGACGCACATCTGCGCCACCGCTGCCGGCAGCTGCATGCCGCCCCGTTTGTAATTCTGGCTGGCTGCCATCAGGCCGGTACCCTTGAGCACGTCCAGGGCCTTGCGGACTTCCGGGCGCATCTCTACCCGGCCGTTTTCAAAGGTGGGTTCTTCCTCGTCCACCAGACGGGCGTGCGGTGCAAACTCCTCCGCCGCCACCTTCAGGGCCAGGTCCAGCGCCGCCTGCAGGGTCTCGCGATTATGCTCCGAGTACCGTTCAAACCGCAGCACCTGCTCCACGTCGTGCAGCTCATAGAGCTGGAACGCCAGATCCCGGGTGTTGATGATTTTCTGCTGCATGGCGACGCTCCCCCGGCTTACACCACTTCGAACAGACCGGCAGCACCCTGGCCACCACCGATGCACATGGTGATTACCACGTATTTGGCACCGCGACGCTTGCCTTCAATCAGGGCATGGCCGGTCTGGCGAGAGCCGGTAACACCGAAAGGATGACCAATGGAGATGGAACCGCCATTCACATTCAGCTTCTCCATGGGAATGCCCAGGCGATCACGGCAATACACTACCTGGGACGCAAACGCTTCGTTGAGCTCCCACAGGTCAATATCGTCCATTTTCAGGCCGGCACGCTCAAGCAGACGGGGAATGGCGAAGACCGGACCAATGCCCATCTCGTCGGGCTCGCAGCCGGCCACGGCGAAACCACGGAAGATCCCCATGGGCTCAATGTTGTGCTTCTCGGCGTAGGTGCTGTTCATGACGGTACAGACCGACGCGCCATCAGACAGCTGGCTGGCGTTACCGGCGGTGATGAACTGCTCCGGGCCACGCACGGGTTCCAGGCTAGCAAGGCCCTCGAGGGTGGTATTCGGACGGTTGCACTCGTCACGATCCAGAGTCACCTGCTTTTCGCTAACCTCGCCGGTTTCCTTGTCTTTCACCAGCATGGTGGTGTCAAACGGCACGATTTCATCGTCGAACTTGCCGGCTTGCTGGGCGGCCGCTGTACGCTGCTGGGAGATCAGGGAGTATTCGTCCTGGGACTCGCGGCTGACGTTGTAGCGCTTGGCCACGATATCCGCCGTCTCGATCATGGACAGGTAAAGCTCGGGCTTGTGCTTCATCAGCCATTCATTGGTGGCATGGAAGCTGTTGATCTTGTCGTTCTGCACCAGGGAGATGGACTCGACGCCACCGGCAACCATGGCCGGCACCTTCTCGGACACAACGCGCTGGGCGGCAAGGGCAATGGACTGCAAACCGGAACTGCAGAAACGGTTAATGGAAAAACCGGCGGTGGTCACCGGAAGGCCGGCGCGAATGGCCGCCAAGCGGGCGATATTCCGGCCCTGGGCACCTTCCTGGAAAGCAGCACCCATGATGACATCTTCAACGATGGCCGGATCAATGCCGGCCCGCTCGACCGCGTGCTTGATGACATGGCCGGCCATGTCCACGCTGTGGGTGTTGTTCAGGGAGCCCCGGTAGGATTTGCCAAGGCCGGTGCGGGCGGTGGAAACGATGACTGCTTCGGACATGATTATTCTCCGGTAAAGATGGGGTCAGATGAACGCTTTCATCTGACCCCGTTTTCATGAAATTCCAGGGACGAGGCGTGAACCTGGGGTCAGAAGAAAGCCTTCTTCTGACCCCGTCTTGGAGCCCACCCCGACCCAAATTCAAAGATCGCCGAACGCCTTGCCTTCGCTGACCAACTTCTCCAGCAACGCCGCCGGCTGCCACTGCTCACCACCGACGGTGTCCTGGTACTTCTTCACGGCCGCCAGAATATTGTCCAGACCTTCCTGATCGGCCCAGAACATCGGGCCACCACGGTAGGCCGGGAAGCCGTAGCCGTAGATCCAGACAATGTCGATGTCGATGGGACGGTCGGCGATGCCCTCTTCCAGGATCTTGGCGCCTTCGTTGATCATCACGTACATGCAGCGCTCAAGGATTTCCTGGTCGCTGATCTCACGCGGGGTAATGCCCTGCTCCTTGCGGAACTCCTCGATCAGCTGCTCCACTTCGGGATCCGGAATCGGCTTGCGGCTGCCTTCCTCATATTTGTAGACACCCGCCTGGGTCTTCTGGCCAAGACGGCCCTGTTCGGCAAGCTTGTCCATCCAGCTGGCCGGGATGTCCTCGCCGGCCTTACGACGCTCCTCGCGGATGCGGTAGCCGACATCGATACCCGCCAGGTCGGACATGGCGAACTGCCCCATGGGGAAGCCCAGGTCGGTCAGGACCTTGTCAACCTGCTGCGGCGTGGCGCCCTCGTCCACCAGGGACATGGCCTCGGTGCCGCGCTTGTGCAGCATCCGGTTACCGACAAAGCCGTAGCAGTTGCCGACCATAACACCCACTTTCTTGATCTTCTTGGCGACCGCCATGACCGTGGCCTTCACTTCGTCGGAGGTCTTGGTGCCACGCACGTTTTCCAGCAGCTTCATGACATTGGCCGGGCTGAAGAAGTGCATGCCCACCACGTCTTCCGGACGCCTGGTGGCGGAAGCGATTTCGTCGATGTCCAGGGTGGAGGTGTTGGAAGCCAGGATGGCGCCCGGTTTGCAGACCTCATCCAGCTTGGCAAAAATCTCCTTCTTGATGGCCATGTTCTCGAATACGGCCTCGATCACCAGGTCAACGTCCCGGAAATCGTCGTAGGTCAGACTCGGAGTGATCAGGGCCATGCGCTGCTCCACCTGCTCCTGGGTGAGCTTGCCTTTCTTGGCGGAGTTCTCGTAGTTGCGGCGGATGATGGCCAGGCCCTTGTCCAGCGCTTCCTGCTTCACCTCAACGATGGTGACCGGAATGCCCACGTTGGCGAAGTTCATGGCGATACCGCCACCCATGGTGCCGGCACCGATGATACCCACGCTCTTCACGTCACGGACCGGGGTGTCCTTGGCCAGGCCCTTGACCTTGGAAGCCTCGCGCTCACCAAAGAACGAGTGGATCAGACCCGCGCGCTGGGGCGACTCCATGCATTCCATGAACAGCTCCCGCTCGCGCTTCATGCCTTCCTCGAACGGCAGGTTGAACGCGGCTTCCACGGCATCGACACACTTGAACGGGGAGAACAGACCGCGAGCCCGCTTCTTCAGCCCTTCCCGGAACTGATCGAAGACATCAGTGCCCTTCTCGGCCTCGATCTTGTCGGTGATGTCACGCACCCGGCGCACCGGCTTGCCTTCATCCGCAATCTTTTGAGCAAAGGCCAGACCCACGGCACGGATGTCGTCGCCATCCTCCACGGCATCGACAATACCCAGCTCCAGAGCGTCCCGGGCACCGACGAACTCACCGGTGGTAATCATCTCCAGTGCCTTCTGGGCACCGGTCAGACGAGGCAGCCGCTGGGTACCACCAGCGCCCGGCAGCAGGCCGAGCTTCACTTCCGGCAGCCCCACCTTGGCGCTGCTCAGGGCCACCCGGTAATGGCAGCTCAGCGCGGTTTCCAGGCCGCCACCCAGAGCGGTGCCATGAATCGCGGCGACCAGGGGCTTGTCACTGTTTTCATAGGTATTCACGACCGTGGGCAGGGTCGGGTCCTGCATCGGCTTGCCGAATTCCCGGATGTCGGCGCCGGCAATAAAGGTGCGACCTTCGCACACCAGCAGCAGTACCTTGGCGTCTGTGTCCTTCTGGCCTTGCTCCAGGGCTGCAAGCAGACCCGAGCGAACAGCGTGGCCGAGGGCATTGACCGGCGGATAGTTCACGGTAATAACGCCGATATTGCCTTCCCGGTTATAGCTAACGACCTCAGACATATTCTCTCCTCGCCTTAATTGAAATGAGATTTTAACTAGCGAAACATGCGTACGATTTAATACAAGTTTCTGGTTGGTTTCAACCGTCCATTAAACTACAGACACAAAAAAACCGCAGAATTTCCTCTGCGGTTCTTTGATTGGGAGTTCGTCGGGAGGCAGCGAGTAGGTCCTTCCGAAACACGCTGTGAATACGTCCATGTACGCTCTGCTCCGCCATCCCTGGCTCCGCAAGGTTTCGGAAGGACCTACTCACCGCCTCCCTTCGCGACCTCGCAGTCGTTCATCAAACGCCCAGTGATTCGATATCACCCGCCAGCATCGCCAGCTGGTGGGCAATGGAGCCACGGAGTTTTTCAGCAGATACCAGGTAGGAGGGCGCGGCACAGGTCAGGGCCATAATGGTGCCATCCTGCAGGTGGATGGGAACGCCCGCGGAGTTGATGTTGCGGTCCCACTCGCCCAGGGACAGACAGAAGCCGTGCTCCTTGTAATCCTTCATGGCCTGTTCCAGACCTTCTTTCTTTTCCGGCCAGGCTTCCCCGTACTTATCAGCCATGGCCTCATCGATCATAGTACGGGCCTTGTCGCTGATGGCGCAGTAGTAGGCGCGGCCGGCGGAGGTGGTGGCCATGGGCAGTTTCAGGCCGATCTCCATACGCAGCAGGGACGCTTCCGGCGGCAACCGGTTTTCCACGTAGATCATGTGCAGGCGGTCCCGGCACGTCAGGCCCACGGACATGTTGGTCTGGCGGGCAAACTCGTCCATGTAGGGCTTGGCCAGCTGACGCACCTTGAGGTTGGACACGTAGGCGTAACCCAACGCCAGCACCCCGGAGCTGAGCTGGTATTTCTCCAGCTGGGTGTTATAGCTCAGGTAACCGAGTTTGGTCAGCGTGTAGGTCATCCGGGACACGGTCGGCTTGGGCAGGCCGGTGATGCGGGCAATATCCTGATTACCCAGGATAACCGAACCCTGGCTGAACGCGCGGAGCACATCCAGGCCACGGGACAGCGCCTCGACAAACTTGCGGTCCTTTTCCGGCTTGACCGGCTCACCGTCACCGGATGCCACTCTCAGTTCCGGTGAATTTTGTTTTGTTCTTGCCATAGTGGGACGTCCTCCAACCGCGTCGCCTGCTCCGGTGTCCGGGGTATCAATCTGACGAATGACTAAAGATGCGCCATTTTAATCGCTGAGCAAATCAAGTACCAGAAAGTCTTTTCAAAACCCGTGCCAAATATGAAACACTCTCCGGTAATGTTTCAAAACAAAACTCGCAGGGCGATACCCGATACCGCCTTTACCCGATTTGCTCGATATCTTATTCTGCATTGCAAAACAAAATAGCAGTGTAAATTGCCAGTTACGACCCCGGAGGCGAAATGAAGGTTCTATTTGTCGCAGGTGACCCCAAGCCGGAACGTTGGACAGTTCCCATCAAGGAGCTGCTGCCGGAGGCGGAGGTTCACGTCTGGGATCCCGACGGTCCCGCGATCGATGCCGACTACGCCATCGTCTGGCAGCCACCCGCGAAACTGTTCGAGCGGGAGAAGAAGCTCAAGGCAGTGTTCAACCTCGGTGCCGGTATCGACGGGTTGCTGAAAGTACCCAACCTGCCCGAAGACCTGACCGTGGTGCGCCTGGAAGACGCCGGCATGTCGGTGCAGATGGCCGAATACGTGCTGCACCAGTTGCTGGAAGCCAGCCGCGGGATGGAAACCTACCGGGAGCAGCAGCGCCAGGGCATCTGGAAGATTCATCGCCCGATCAAGCGCAGCGAATGGCCCGTGGGTGTCATGGGGCTCGGGCATATCGGCAAGCGCGTGGCGCGTACCCTGGCGGACCTGGACTACCGGGTAAATGGCTGGGCCCGGAGTGAGCACGACCTCGACGGTGTCCGCACCTATGCCGGTGCGGACGAGCTCGGCGAATTCCTGAAATCCACCCGGGTTCTGGTCAACACCCTGCCCCTGACCGATGAAACCCGGGACATCATCGACTATGAACTGCTGAGCCAGTTGCAGCCCGGCGCGGTGCTGATCAACGTCGGCCGGGGCGAACACCTGGTCGAGGACGACCTGCTGAAAGTCCTTGACGAGGGCAAGCTGGTCCGGGCCTCCCTGGATGTGTTCCGCAAGGAACCGCTGCCTGAGGGGCATCCGTTCTGGCAGCGCAATGAAATCACCATCACACCGCACATCTCCGCCAGAACACTTCGGGATGCCACCCTGGAACAGATCACCGGCAAGATCCGGGATCACGCCCGGGGCCTGACCATTACCGGCATCGTCGATACCAGTCGCGGTTACTGACCCGGGCGGCCGGCACCGATCACCCCACGGTCGGTGCCAGCCAGGCCACCAGAGCCGTCAGCACCAGCAGCAGGGGGATGGCGATCAACACGAACCGCCCATTCCAGCGAAACGCCACCACCCACCGGGATACCTGGCCAAACCGGGAAAGCAGCATCACCGAGGGACCAAAGGGCGAGAGCATCATGGCCAGGGAAAAGCCGATCACCAGGGCCACGGCCACCGGCAACGGATTCATCCCGCCAGCCACCAGTTCCGGCAGCAATCCGGCCTGAACACTCAGTACGGTGATCGGAATGACCCCGATCATGGAGAACATGGGCATCATCAGCATACCCAGCACCGCCAGCAGGAAAACACCGCTACCGCCCTGGAGCAGGCCGGCAAGCGCATCGGCGGGAATCACGGCTGACAAGGCCACCCCGAGAATGGCCGAGGCGGCAAAAATGGCCATTTCGTTGTTCATGGTCCATACCTGCTCCGCACCCTCCCGCAGAACCGGTACCAACTTCCACTCCTGCGCGAGCATGTAAAGCACGGTCACGGAGGGTACCGTCAGCATGGCTGCCACCGATACCTTGAGGCCGGTACTCGCCACCAGAGCTGCCATCACCGCAAAGACCACCAGAATGAGCACCAGCAAACGCCCTGTGCCCGCCGGCCAACCCTCGAGGGCCATTCGTTCACTGCTGACCCTGCGGAACCGGCGCTGCTCCAGTACCCAGCCAACGGCCACCAGTACCAGCGCGGCAACCACTCCGAAGGGCAACAACAGTGACCAGCTCAGCTGGGGCAGCTCACGGGTAAGGATAGCCACCGCCACACTGGTCGGCGCCACCAGGGGCACCAGGGCAAAGCCCCGGAGGGCGCTGATCAGAACGCTGCGCAACCACTGCAAACGTGATTCACCGGTAATGCCACGCTCACGCAGGGTTTCCGAGAGCGTGCCACAGAGCAGGCTCATCATGCCGAAACTCAGCACCGAGGCGATGCCGCAGCTGACCAGGGCGTATTTCGGATACAGCCAGCCTGGCCGGCCGCCGAGCAGCACATCGTGGATCCGGCGCAACACCTCGAATCGGCGCACCAGGCACTGCATCATGCCCAGGCTGCCGAGGAACGCCGAATAGAACGCGGCATCCGAGGCTGCTTTCATCAGCTGATCCGTTGCCAGCGTGCCATAGCCGGCGAGTCCTCCCAGTACCGCAAGGGACAGTAACAGCAGCATGCGGGCATAGCCCTGCAGACGCCCCGCCCCGATCAGGAAGGCAGCCACAAAGATGCCGCCGGCAAACGCGCTCAACTCGCGGTTGCCGAGGCAGATGGCGACCAGCTCGGTCAGCACCGCCAGCGATACCAGCCATTGCAGAATCGTGTTCATAGTCGCCCCGACCAGCGACGATTGATCACTGCTTGCATTTCCATAATACCCGGATTAGTCTTTTGCCATTCATTTACAAAACTGTGTTTCGCTAAACGAAACTATATTAACACACAACGCCGGGAAATCTCATGATCGGGCTTCCCGCTCATTGCCTGCAGGAGAATACGAATGGCTTCCGCACCCTGGAATGACCTGCTGAATTTCGACGCACAACTGGACGAGACCGAGCGTCAGGTCCGCGACAGTATCCGCAGTTTCTGTGACCAGCAGCTGATGCCGGGCATCATCGAAGCCAACCGGCACGAGAAATTCGATCGCAACATCTTCAACCAGATGGGTGAACTGGGCATGCTCGGCGCCACCCTGCCGGAAGAATATGGCGGCCCGGGTCTGAACCATGTCTGCTATGGCCTGATCGCCCGGGAAGTGGAGCGTGTGGATTCCGCCTACCGTTCAGCCCTGAGTGTGCAGTCTTCCCTGGTTATGTACCCGATCTTCTCCTACGGCAAGGAAGCACTGAAGCAGCGCATCCTGCCCAAGCTGGCTTCCGGGGAATACGTGGGCTGCTTCGGCCTGACCGAACCCAACCATGGTTCCGATCCCGGCGGCATGGAAACCCGTGCGAAAAAAGTCGACGGCGGTTATCTGCTGAGTGGTTCCAAGACCTGGATCACCAACTCACCCATTGCCGACATCTGCGTGGTCTGGGCCAAGCTGGACGGCAATGTGAACGGCTTTGTCATCGAACGGGAAGGTGCCAAGGGACTGGACACCCCGAAGATCCAGGGCAAGTTCTCCCTGCGGGCTTCCGACACCGGCTCCATCTTCATGGATGAGGTGTTCGTGCCCGAGGAAAACCGTCTGGAAGTGGAAGGCCTGAAAGGCCCGCTGAGCTGCCTGAACAAGGCCCGGTTCGGCATCAGCTGGGGCGCCCTGGGCGCGGCGGAATTCTGCTGGCACGCCGCCCGCAACTACACTCTCGAGCGCAAGCAGTTCGGCAAGCCCCTGGCCGCCAACCAGCTGATCCAGAAAAAGCTGGTGGATATGCAGACCGAGATCACCATCGGCTTGCAATCGGTGCTTCAGCTGGGTCGCATGATGGACGCCGGCATTGCCACTCCGGATGCGGTGTCACTGCTAAAGCGCAATAATTGCGGCAAGGCCCTGGACATCGCCCGGGTTTCCCGGGACATGCACGGCGGCAACGGCATTGCCGACGAGTACCACGTCATCCGCCACGTCATGAATCTTGAGGCGGTGAATACCTACGAGGGCACCCACGATGTGCATGCCCTGATTCTTGGCCGGGGCCAGACCGGGATTCAGGCTTTCAGCTGACTTAGAGATCAACGCGAACGAGGTTTTCCCATGAACATGAACTACACGGCCGAGGAACTGGCCTTCCGTGACGAAGTGCGCGCGTTCCTGGATGAGAAGTTACCGGCGGATATCGCCGCCAAGGTGAAAGGTTTCCGGCGGCTGTCCAAAGAGGACCATCAGCGCTGGCAGAAAATTCTGAGCGAACAGGGCTGGTACGCCACTCACTGGCCGGAAGAATACGGCGGTGTGAAATGGACCCCGGTTCAGAAGCACATCTGGGATGAAGAATCCTGCCGGTATGGGGTACCTCGCTCCATTCCCTTCGGCGTCAACATGGTCGCCCCGGTGATCATCAAGTTCGGCACTGAAGAGCAGAAACAGAAGTATCTGCCCCGCATCCTCAGTGGTGAGGACTGGTGGTGCCAGGGTTACTCCGAGCCCGGCGCCGGCTCTGACCTGGCGTCCCTGAAAACCCGCGCCGTACGCGAGGGTGACCATTACATCGTCAACGGCCAGAAGACCTGGACCACCCTCGGTCAGCACGCCAACATGATTTTCTGCCTGGTGCGCACCAATACCGAGGTAAAAGCCCAGGAGGGTATCTCCTTCCTGCTGATCGACATGAACACGCCGGGCATCACCGTGCGGCCGATCATTACCCTCGATGGCGAGCACGAAGTGAACGAGGTGTTCTTCGAGGACGTGAAAGTGCCGGCGGAAAACCTGGTGGGCGAGGAAGACAAGGGCTGGACCTACGCCAAGTATCTGCTCACCTACGAGCGCACCGGTCTTGCCGGTATCGGTCTGTCCAAGGCGGCCCTGCAGCACCTCAAGGAACTGGCCTCGCGCCGCCTGAAGAACGGCAAGCCGCTGATCGAGGATACTGCCTTCAGCCAACGCATTGCCCAGGTGGAAATTGACCTGATGGCAGCGGCGATCAGCAACCTGCGTATCGTTGCCTCGGTCGAGGGCGGTGGTATGCCCGGGGCGGAGAGCTCCATGCTCAAGGTCCGCGGTACCGAGATCCGTCAGGCCATCAATGATCTGGCCCGCCGGGCCATCGGCCCCTACGCGATCCCGTTCGTGGAAGAAGAGCTGGACCTGGACTACGACGGCGACTTCCTCTCGGACAAGAACGCCGCCCCGTTGGCAGCCCAGTACTTCAACAACCGCAAGCTGTCGATTTTCGGCGGGTCCAACGAGATCCAGAAGAACATCGTGTCGAAAATGATTCTCGGGCTTTAAGGAGGCGACCATGGATTTCCGACTCAACGAAGAGCAACAGATGTTGCAGGACACCGTGGCCCGCCTGGTACGCGGTGAGTACAGTTTTGAAAAACGCCTGGAGTACAGCGAATCCGAGCTGGGCTTCAGTGCGGATTTCTGGAAACAGCTGGGTGAGCTGGGCCTCACTGCCGTGCCCTTCCCCGAGGAGCTGGGCGGCTTTGGCGGCAGCGGCGTGGAAGTACAGAGTGTGATGACCGAACTGGGTCGTGGCCTGTGTATCGAACCCTACCTGCAATCGATTGTCCTGGGCGGCGGCCTGATCAGCCAGGCCGGTAATGACCAGCAGAAAGAGCAGTGGCTCGGCGGTATCGCCAGCGGCGAAACCCGTGCGGCTGTGGGTTTGCAGGAGCCCCAGAGCTTCTACGATCTGAACGATGTGGAAACCCGCGCCGAAAAATCCGGTGGCAACTATGTCCTGAACGGCCGTAAGGCCGTGGTCATTGGCGGTCATTGCGCGGATGTACTGGTGGTCTCGGCCCGCACATCCGGCGACAGCCGGGATGCCGACGGCATCAGCCTCTTCCTGGTACCCGCCGATGCCGAAGGGCTCGAGCGTCGCACCTACCCGACCATCGACGGTGCCAAGGGCTGCGACCTGTTCCTCAACAATGTCACCGTTGGCGCAGAGGCATTGCTGGGCGAGGAAGGCCAGGGAGCCGGAGTTATCGAGTACCAGGCCGGTCGCGCTATCGCTGCCCTGTGTGGCGAGGCTGTAGGCGTGATGGAGGTAGCCTGTGATCTGACCCTGGAGTACCTGAAGCAGCGCAAGCAGTTCGGTGTGCCCATTGGCCGGTTCCAGGTTTTGCAGCACCGCATGGTGGACATGATGTCGGAACTGGAGCAGGCCCGTTCCATGGCCATCCTGGCGGCCAGCGTGGCCGATGAACCCCAGAGCGACGAACGGCGCCGGATTCTGGCCGCAGCCAAGAACGTGATCGGTCGCAGTGGCCAGTTCATTTCCGAACAGGGCATTCAGTCCCACGGCGGTATCGGCATGACCTGGGAATACAACTTTGCCCATTACGCCAAACGCCTGATCATGATCAACCACCAGCTCGGCGATGACGATTTCCACCTGGAGCGTTACGCCACCCTGTTACAGGCCAGCTAACCCCTTCTTAAGTGAGCCTGGGGCCTCTTGCCAGTCAGAGGCCTTTTCGGGGGTGGCCCAACAGCCATCCCCTTTTTTGTTTCCGGGCAGCGGCCTGCGTGCCTGCTGTCCTCTTTCAGAGGTGATAACCATGACAACAGACACCGCAGACCTGAAAAAAGCCGAATGGAAGGTGAGAACCGAACTGGCAGCCGCCTACCGGCTGGTTGCCCTGTTTGGCTGGGACGACCTGGTCTTTACCCACCTGTCCGCTCGGGTACCCGGCCCCGACCATCATTTCCTGATCAACCCTTACGGCCTGCTGTTCCACGAAATCACTGCCTCCTCACTGGTGAAAGTCGATCAGAATGGCGAGGTGGTGGAGTCCGGCAGTATCAGCCGCATCAATCCGGCCGGGTTCACCATTCACAGCGCCGTCCATATGGGGCGGGAGGATGCCGGGGCCGTCATGCACCTGCACGCCGCCGATGGCGTCGCCGTCTCGGCCCACCGGGACGGACTGCTGCCGTTGAGCCAGACCGCCATGCTGTGCCTGGAGCACCTGAGTTATCACGAATACGAGGGTGTTGCCCTGAATCTGGATGAACGGGAGCGCCTGATCCGGGACCTGGGCGACAAATCGATGATGCTCCTGCGCAACCACGGCGTACTGACCGCCGGCAAGGATGTGCCCGAGACCTTCACCTACCTGTATTTCCTGATGAAGGCCTGCGAGATCCAGGTCAAGGCCCAAAGCTGCGGACCGGTCCATCTGCCCTCGGACCAGGCAATCCGGACGACCGCCGATCAGTCCCAGTCCCTGGGTATGGCCGCCAGGCTGACCTGGCCGGCACTGGTGCGCCTGCTGGACAGCAAGAACCCCGGCTACGGCGTGTGATGCCTTCGCCAACCGACTGCCAGGAGAATCCCATGGTTTCAATCGCGATCAACGACCTGGAGAACTACAAGGGCGTGGTCATCGGCCATAGCCCCTGGACCACCATCAGCCAGGACATGATCAACGCGTTTGCCGATGCCACCGGCGATCACCAGTGGATCCACGTGGATGTCGAGCGGGCGAAGCGTGAGTCGCCCTGGAAAAGCCCGGTGGCTCACGGCTACCTCACCGCATCCCTGATCCCCATGCTCAACAGCCAGACCCTGAAGGTCACCGGAACCTCCGCCACAATCAACTATGGCCTGGACAAGCTGAGGTTCCCGGCAGCAGTGAAGGCGGGAGCGGAAATCCGCAGCAAGGTGGAACTGAAGGACCTGACACAGGTTGACGACAAACGAGTGCTGGCGACCTACCGCACCACCATCGAAATCCGCGGTGAGGACAAACCCGCCTGCGTCGCTGACAACCTCGCCATGTACGTGATCTGAGTAAAACCGGTCTGGGCTGCTTGCCTTCCAGGCCGTAACAGGGTGCTTACAAACCGTAAAAGGAAAATTTTGCGACGTTCAAAAGATTGTCATAAGATGCGTCCAACATAACAACAACGATCCCAAGCGGAAGAGTTTTACCCATGACAATCACCCAGGCACTGGAGCAATCCCAGCCGGACCTCGTCCGTCGTCTGACCGCTGCCATCCGGGAGCAACAGCTCAACCAACGCGCAGAACAAACCTACCTGCACTGGATTACCCGTTTCGTGCTGTTCCACGATTCCAAGGACCCCGAGGCCCTGGAAAGCGAGGATCAACAACAGTTTCTGAGCTATCTCAGCGAGGGCATGCGGGTGTCCCGGGCGCGTCTCAACCAGGCCAGGCAGGCACTGGCGTTCTTCTACGAGAAGGTGCTCGGCAAATCCGAACTGAGCGGTGTCGTAGCCGCCTGAACGATCACTTCTCAGCGTTCGATCAGGTTGGTGTTGAGCGTGTCGTAGGTGCGGTTTTCCGGTGGCCGGATCACGTAGTTGTTGCTGTGGGTCTGGCCTGGCACGGACTTGGGATTACTGAAACGGATATCCACCGGAATCTCCGAACGCCCCAGGTCGGTTCGCTCATCCCGGGGCTGCAGGGCTAAAGGGTCCAGATAGAAGTCATCCTCGGACCGGGGCTTCACCGCCACGCCTTCGGCCGGCGCTGCCAGCCCCCCTTCGACAACCGTGTTGGCCAGGGCGTCCTCCTCGATCGAACGCAGGGGGATGGTATCGATGGTAGAGCGTTCCTCGTAGATGAAAGCTTCCCCGTTCTCGCCCGAGGATTCGTCCTCAGACTGAGCCAGCGCAGGGCCCGACACTGCAGCAAACACCAGTAATCCCGCCAGCAACCCGGTGCGCCAGTGAAAAATGCGAACGTCCAGACCCTGAAAAACCATTTCCGTAACCCCGTCAGACCACCCTGTCCCGGTCACATGATGTGACAATTTTTGAACAGTCTAGCGACATATCACAAAGGATGCCGGATCAGTCGACGGGAATGTGACACCCTTCACTTGTCTTCCGGGGCCGATCCGTAATGGATCCCGGTGATGAACACCGACTTGAACCCTTCCGGGGTGCGCACGCTGACTTCGTCGTCCAGATGCTTGCCAATCAGGGCCCGGGCCATGGGCGAGTTGATGCTGAGATAGCCCTTGTCGAGATCGAACTCGTCGGCACCCACCAGCCGGAAGGTCTGCTCCTTGCCATCCTCATCCTCAATGGTCACCCAGGCGCCGAAGAAGACCTTGTCCCGCTGCTCCGGAAGCCGATCGACAACGGTGACCTCCTCCAGGCGCTTGCTGAGAAAGCGGACCCGCCGGTCGATCTCCCGCAGCTGCTTCTTGCCATAGATATACTCGGCGTTTTCCGAACGATCGCCGAGGGCAGCGGCCTCGCGCACGGCCTGAGTCACCTGCGGGCGCTTCTCCTTCCACAGGTATTGCAGCTCTTTGCGGAGCGCCTGCTCGCCCTCTGGCGTGATATAGCGCGGCCGGGCACCGCCATTACCGGATGCCTGATTCATTTGGGTGTGATTCCTTTGTTGCACTGGCCCGGGAAACGGCCATAAAAAAACCCCGTAAGAACGGGGTTAAGGCTAGCGCTGTGCTGGAGGGAGAAGCAAGCGGTTGCTACCGCTCCTTCCTGTCTACAATACCCATTCTCCACACATCACATTACCCCGCTGTGGCCAGCGAATTACCTTTTTGACAGGCTTTGACCCGGTCCAAATTAGGTTGCACAGCCTAGAGCAACGGCGTTAGCGTTCGGGTAATAGCATTCTCGATCGATTGGATACTGACGGAGATCCGACCATGAACACACAGAAACTCATGCAGCTGGCGCTCAACGGCGTCGACACGCTGGGTTACCGGCTCGATCAGCTGGGCGTGACCAGCAAGATCAATCGCCACAACCTGGCCGCTTTCCTGTTCGCCGAACAGAAGCACTGGGAAGGCGAGTGGGACAGCATCCAGGCGAAGGTGGACCGCCGGCGCTCCCAGTTCGAGCACCTGGCCCATAACGTTGAGAACCGGGCGGATGCCGTGATTGGTCCGGTCCGTGACCGCTTCAACCGGTTCCGCGCCAGCGAGTAATCAGTGGCCTGACGTTTCTGCCGGTGCCTTGGTTTCCGCACCGGCAGCTTCCCCCGATTCTGCCTGGGTCGCCTTGATCCGTTTCCGGGCAGCGGTGAACGCGGGCATCCGGACCGTTACGGTCAGCCCCGGTGATTCCTCTCCCGGGTAGGTATCACTCAGAACGATCCGCCCCTGGTGGATCTCTGCCACCGCGCTGACCAGGCTCAGGCCGAGACCATTACCGGGCAGTGACCGGCTCTTGCCGACCCGGTAGAAACGCTGGAATACCTGATCCTTTTCATCATCGGGAATACCGATACCGCTGTCCTGGACCTCGAAGATAGCCTCATTGCCTTCACGTCTGACCACAATACCGATCCGGCCTTTCTCCGGCGTGTACTTGATAGCGTTATCAATCAGGTTACTGACCATCTGGAACAGCAGGTCCCGATCCCCCTCGATCATCACGCCCTTGGCCAGGGACTGCTCGAAGTTCTGCTCCTTGTCTTCCGCCAGCGCTTCGTAGAGTTCGCAGGCATCGGACACGAGTTCATCCAGGGAGACCGCTTTCATGTCCGCAGCATTGCCCCGAGTTTCCAGACGGGCAATCCGCAGCAGGGCGTTGAAGGTAGCCAGTAACTGGTCCGCCTCGGCGACCGCCTGACCGACATGCTCCCTCGCCTCGTCGTCATTCACCGTGATCAGGGTGTTTTCCAGCTGGTTGCGAAGTCGCGTGAGTGGCGTCCTCAGGTCATGGGCAATGCTGTCGGAGACGTGACGAATGCCTTCCATCAGGTACACGATCCGGTCCAGCATCTGGTTGAGGTTTTCCGCCAGCTGGTCAAAGTCGTCGTCGGTACCCCGGGTGGGTATGCGCAGGGACAGGTGACCGTTCATGATCCGCCGGGAAGTATTGTTGATTACCTCGATCCGCCGGGTGGTGCTGCGACTCATCAGGAAACCGCCGAGCAGGGCCAGAGCCAGGGTGATGCCCATACCCCAGTTGATGGCGGTTTCGATCACCCGCTTGAGATTGGTGAGTTCATCCACATCCCGGCCGACGAGCAGGCGCAACCCGCCCTGGACCTCGAAAATCCGGGCGCGGGCAAGCCGCTCGGGACCGGTCCAGCCAACGGATTCGTTCAGGGTGAAATTGATCCAGCCGCTTTCCGAACGGCTGCCTTCCGGCCAGGCCTCGATGTTGCCGGCCAGCTTGAGGAAGTCGTCGGTGGTCAGCAGATAGATGGATTTGGCGTTGGGGTCCCGGGCAACCCGCTCCCGGATGATGGTGATCAGGCCATTTACACCCCGGCCCCGGTACTGCTCCGCCAGGCCGGCGATTTCCGCCTCGATGGTCTGATCGGTCTGGGCAGTCATGAAGCCTGCTGTACGCCAATAGATGAAGGCCAGTAACAGGAATACCGAGGTGGCAAAAACCACCATGTACAGCAGGGCGAGCTGGAAAGTAGAGGTTCTGAGCTGACTAAGCAGTTTCACGCAGCATGTATCCTGCACCCCGGATGGTTTGCAGCAAGGGTGTATCGAATTCCTTGTCGATCTTGGCGCGCAGGCGGCTGATGTGAACGTCGATCACGTTGGTCTGGGGGTCGAAGTGATAGTCCCAGACTTTCTCGAGCAGCATGGTCCGGGTCACCACCTGCCCGGCATTACGCATCAGGTATTCCAGCAACCGGAATTCCCGCGGCTGCACGTCAATATTCTTGCCGGCACGTTTAACGGTGCGTGCGAGCAGATCCATCTCCAGATCCGCGACCCGAAGTACCGTCTCGGTCTCGGCGGCCTGGCGATGACGGCGAATCAGCGACTCGATCCGGGCCAGCAGTTCGGTAAACGAGAACGGCTTGGTCAGGTAGTCATCACCGCCTCCACGCAAACCTTCGACGCGGTCATCCACATCGCCCAGGGCGCTGAGAATGAGCACCGGGGTCTGGTTGCCAGTGGCACGGACGGTCTTGATGATGGACAGCCCATCCATCCCCGGCAGCATCCGGTCGACGATCATGATGTCGTAATCTTCACTGGCCGCCATCATCATGCCTTCCTTACCATCGGCGGCATGATCCACAACGAAATCGGATTCTTTCAGTCCCTTTACCAGGTAATTGGCTACGTCCTTATCATCTTCGATTACCAGTGCTTTCACCGGTTCCCCTCCTGATAGCGGATAACATTAACTGTAAGGTTACGGAGAAGTCCGAAAGCCGGCCAGTTACGATCTTGTAAGAGGGTGTCGCCTAAGGCGACGGTCACGACTGCCCCGAGAACCACCCCAGCGACGCCTCCGTGTTACCGGAAGGCCGGTACTCCGCACCTACCCAGCCATCGTAGTCCAGCCGATCAATGGCCGCGAAAACATTCGAAAAGTTAATCTCTCCGGTGCCAGGCTCGTTTCGACCCGGATTGTCGGCGAACTGGATGTGGCCAATCCACGGCAGCAGGCACTCCATGGTCCGGATCAGATCGCCCTCCATGATCTGCATATGGTAAAGATCGTACTGAAGGCGCACGTTGTCCATTTCCACTTCCTCGATCAGAGCCAGCACCTTGCCCGAGGTGTCCAGAAAGAACCCGGGCATGTCGACCCGGGAATTGATGGCCTCCAGGCACAGCGTGATCCCCTCGGCATCCAGCCGTTCAGCCGCGTAGCGGACATTGGCAACCAGGGTCTTCCACGCCGTTTCCTCGTCGAGATCCGCAGGCTTGAGCCCCGCCAGGCAATTCACCTGCCGGCAACCCAGCTCCCGGGCATACTCGATCGCCCGGTCGACACCTTCCCGGAATTCATCCACCCGGTCCGGCAGGCAGGCAATGCCCCGCTCACCGGCATCCCAGTCTCCCGGCGGCAGATTGAACAGTACCTGGGTCAGGTTGTTGACCTCCAGCTCCCGGGCAATGTCCTGTGCCGGCCAGGCGTAGGGAAACAGATACTCCACACCCTCAAAGCCGGCCTCCCGGGCCCTGGCAAAACGCGCAATGAAATCCACTTCGTTAAACAGCATCGACAGATTCGCGGAAAAACGGGGCATAGCACTTACTCCTTGGGGCCTCGGCCAAGAGAACCCATCAGGGTTCCGTTCAGGTGTTCCAGTTCCAGCAGCAGACCGCTGTGGTCGACATCACTGTGGCCATTGGCCACCAGCGACAGATACTCATTATGCACCTGCTGGGACAGCGGCAGCGTCAGCCCTTCTGCCCGCGCCTCATCCAGAATCATGCGCAGGTCCTTGAGCTGAATCCTCGACGGCGCGCCCGGTGCAAAATCCCGGTCAATCATCCGCTGCCCATGCAGCTCCAGAATCCGGCTACCGGCAAAGCCACCCATCAGCGCCTCCCGAACCGCCGCCGGATCAGCGCCACCTTTGGCAGCCAGCAGCAACGCCTCGGACACCGCTCCGATGGTGATCCCCACAATCGCCTGATTGGCCAGCTTGGCCAGTTGCCCGGCACCCACCGGGCCGATACGGGTGCACTTGCCCATGGCCTCGAACACCGGCCGCGCCCGATCAATATCCGCCTCCGAGCCACCGGCCATGATACTCAACCGCGCCTCGGCCGCACCCACGGTACCACCGGAAACCGGCGCATCCACGTAACCGGCGCCCTGCTCCCGCGCCAGCTCGGCATGTCGCCGAGCCAGAGACGGCTGAACCGAACTCATATCGATCACCAGCGCGCCGGACTTCACGTTATCCATCGCCCCCTGCCCGACCAGCACGTCCTCAACTACGTCACCGTTCTCCAGCATAGTGATCACAATGTCCGCCTCGCGAACCGCGTCGGCCGGCGTTTCGGCAATCGTCGCCTCCCCGGCAAACGGCTCACACTTACTGGTGGTCCTATTCCACAACGTCATCGGAAAACCCGCGTCCAGCAGATTCCGTGTCATGGGAGCGCCCATCAGGCCAATACCAAGGAAAGCAATATGGGGATAGTTTGAGGTCATGATCTGTTGGCCTTCACATCAAATGTACGAGAAGCGATCGGGTGGCTCTTGCCAAAACTGTGCGGAGCCATGGATGGCGGAGCCCAAGCGTCACAGGGACGTGCCGCAAGGAGCGTGTTTTGGCAAGAGCCACCCGATCGCTTCCTCCCGCAAATATAAGGTCTACCGATTATACAAACAAAAACGCCACCAACCGCGAACGGTGGTGGCGTTTTTTCAATCGCTTGGCGGAACCCGATCAGGCCGCTTCAGCCATCTTCACTTTGATCTTCTTCATGGCATTCTTCTCAAGCTGGCGAATCCGCTCCGCAGAAACCCCATACTTGTCCGCCAATTCATGCAATGTGGACTTGCTCTCGGACAACCAGCGTTCCCGCAGAATGTCCTGACTACGCTCATCCAGGCTTTCCAGCGCATGCATCAGGCGACCATTGGAATCCTCGGACCAGTCCGCGTTCTCCAGCTGGGTTGCCGGATCACTGCGGCGATCTTCCAGGTAGTACGCCGGCGCCTGGTAGGCGTTGTCGTCATCATCGTCCATCGGACCGTCAAAGGCCGTATCCTGGGAAGCCAGCCGGCCCTCCATTTCACGAACCACCCGCGGCTCCACACCCAGATCTGCCGCCACCGCATGCAGCTCGTCATGGCTGAGCCATGCCAGCTTCTTCTTCCGGCTGCGCAGGTTGAAGAACAGCTTGCGCTGGGCCTTGGTGGTGGCCACCTTCACGATCCGCCAGTTACGCAGAATAAACTCGTGAATCTCGGCCTTGATCCAGTGTACCGCGAAGGAAACCAGGCGCACCCCGTATTCCGGGTTGAAGCGCTTGACTGCCTTCATCAGCCCGACATTGCCTTCCTGGATCAGGTCAGCCTGGGCCAGCCCGTAGCCGGAATAGCTGCGGGCAATGTGAATCACAAAACGAAGATGAGAGAGTACAAGCTGACGAGCGGCTTCCACGTCGCCTTCATAATGGAGCCGTTCCGCCAGCTCCTTTTCCTCGTCCGCTGAGAGCACTGGGATGCGACTCGCAGCCTGAATATAAGACTCGAGATTGGCACCCGGAACCAGTCTGTCAACCAGTTGTAAACTCGTACCCATTCAGTTACCTCCGAACCTGACGACCTTTAAATATAGCAACTAAAAATTAGACCGCCAAGAACTTGATAAGTTCCCGAACTCTCCAGTAAAACGTTTTAAATCAACTACCTGGAAAATTCACTGTTGCTTTCGCTGATTCTCAAACTACGCCAGCGCAAGCTATGTTTTCAATACGGTATTCCCGCGACCCGGATCACCGTTCCGGATCATCCACCGGCAATATCGCCGGGTTCTATGTCATCCAGATGACGCTTCACCGCAACCCATGCGCCAAGCCAGCCTAGCAGCATTGCCACAATAATCAACGCCAGTACTCCATCAAGGCCAAGACCGACCAGGGTAAAGTCACTCCGGTACAGCCCGGCCAGCCGCTCGATCGGGCCGCTGAGCCACCAGAGAGACAGCTGCAGCAGAATCCAGGCGACAACACCGCCACCGAGACCATACCAGGCACCGGTATAGAGAAAGGGCCGGCGAACGAAGGCGTCGGTGCCGCCAACCAGCTTGGCCACCAGGATTTCATCGCGGCGGCTCTCGATCGCGAGCCTCACTGTGTTACCTATGACCAGAATCACTGCCGCTGCCAGCAGGATCGCCAGCGCCCAGACCGCCCGGGCAAGCAAGTCCGTCATGGCATTGAGCCGTTGCAGCCAGCCCAGGTCGACCTGGACCCGCTCAACCCCTTCCAGGCCCCGGACAAACGTGACCAGCGCCTCCACCCCGGTCGCTGAGCGGCTACGCTCGTCCGGCGTGATCAGCAGGGTGTGTGGCAGGGGATTCTCTTCCAGGTAGTCCAGGGCATCTTCCAGGCCCGAATTGGCACGGAACTCCGCCAGCGCCTGCTCCCGGTCCACCAGTTCAATGTCTGAAATGCGGCTGTCGGTGCGGATCTCGTCCACCAGGCCCCGGGCGTCCTCAAGCGGCACCTCCAGCTGGAGATACGCGGTTACCCGGGCGCTGCTCTCCCAGCCGGCACTTACGCCCTGCAAACTCGTCAGCAACAGCAGCAGTGCCACCGGCAACGCCAGGGCGACCCCCATGACCGTCCAGGTCATCCCGGTTCCTACCGGTGTCTTCCACAAACGGCGCGCACTGTCCTTCGCCACCTTGCGGTGGTGGTCGAAGTAACTGCGGGCCTGCTCCTTCCAGGGGGAACGCCCCGTCTTGGCACCCCGGGCAGTATCGGCTTTCCGGCGTGAGTCAGTGGCCACTGACACCTCCCGCGGCACCCTGCAGGGGTGAGCTGCCGCCGGCAATCAGGCGGCCGTGGTCCAGCGTGAGGGTCCGGCGGTCCATTTCATTCACCAGACCAATGTCGTGGGTGGCGATCAGTACAGTCACGCCCACCTGGCTGAACCGGGTAAACAAATTCATGATGTCGGCGGAAAGCTCCGGATCCAGGTTACCGGTGGGCTCATCCGCCAGCAGCACCGGGGGTTTGTTCACCACCGCACGGGCAATACCGACCCGTTGCTGCTCACCGCCGGACAGCTGCATCGGGTTCATCTTTTCCTTGTTGAGCAGGCCCACCTTGTCCAGCGCGGCGCGCACGCGGCGGCCGATATCCCGGGGCGATGCGCCCATCACCTCCAGGGGCATGGCCACGTTGTCGAAGACGGTGCGGTCGAACAACAACTGATGGTTCTGGAACACCACACCGATATGGCGGCGGATGTAGGGAATCTGCCGGCGCGGCAGCCGGTTGAGCAGCTGGCCACCGACCACCACTTCCCCGGCACTGGGGCGCTCCATCACCATGATGAGCTTGAGCAGGGTACTCTTGCCGGCCCCGGAGTGGCCGGTCAGGAAGGCCAGTTCACCCCGGTTCAGGCTGAAATTGACCTGCGCCAGCGCCGTGTGGTCGCTGTCATAGCGTTTGGTGACCTGGCGAAATTCGATCATCGGTGACTACTGCTCCGGGTAGAACGCGGCCTCAGTCAAACAGCGCGTCGACAAAGGTCTCGGCATCGAAACTGCGCAGGTCATCGGCCTGCTCGCCCACACCTATAAAGCGGATCGGCAACTGCAACTGACGGGCAATGGCGAATACGATACCGCCTTTTGCTGTGCCGTCCAGTTTCGTCAGGGTAATGCCGGATACACCCACCGCCTGCTGGAACACCTGGGCCTGGCTCAGGGCATTCTGGCCGGTGCCGGCGTCCAGCACCAACATCACTTCGTGGGGCGCGGATTCGTCCAGCTTCTTCATGACCCGAACGACCTTGGCCAGCTCGTTCATCAGGTTTTCCTTGTTCTGGAGACGACCGGCGGTATCGGCAATGACCACATCCGTGCCACGGGACTGGGCCGACTGGATCGCATCGAAGATCACCGAGGCGCTGTCGGAACCGGTTTCCTGGGCCACAACCGGCACGTTATTGCGCTCGCCCCAGACCTGCAGCTGCTCGACCGCAGCCGCCCGGAAGGTATCGCCGGCGGCCAGCATGACCGACTTGCCTTCGGCCTGGAACTTCTTGGAGAGTTTGCCGATGGTGGTGGTCTTGCCCACGCCGTTCACACCGACCATGAGAATCACATAGGGCTTCTTGCCCGCATCGATCTCCAGGGGCTTGGTGACATCCTTCAGCAGGCCGTGCAACTCATCCCGCAAGGCCTTGCGCAGCGCCTCACCGTCCTTGAGCTGGTTGCGCTCGAGCTTGTCGGTCAGCGAATCGATGATTTCGGAGGTGGCGGTCACACCGACATCGGCCATCAGCAGCGTGGTCTCGATTTCCTCGAGCAGATCCTCGTCAATCTTCTTGCCGACAGAGAACAGGTCCGCAAGACCACCGGTCAGACTGGCGCGGGTCTTACCAAGGCCCTGCTTGATCCGCTCGAACACACTGACCTGGGGCTCGGGTTCCGGCGCAGGCTCTGGCACTGCTTCCGGAGCGGGCGCTTCGACGGGCTTCTCTTTCGCAGGTGCTTCGGCAGGGGCTTCCGGTGCAGCCGGGGCTTCGGCTTCGGGGGCTTCTTTCGCCTCGGGCTCTTCGGCCGGGGCCGGCCCTCTGGCCACCTCCGGCTTGCGCTGGGGAACGGGCTTGGGCCGGGGTACCCGCTTGCGGTTACCGGCAACATCCACCACAAAGAAGAGCACAAGAAGGGCCAAAAGGCCGATTGAAATCCACTCTGCCGTCATAGTTCTACCATCTGTCTGGAAATGGGCGGGCGAAAACAAAGCCGACATTCTAGCAGACTGCCAGGTTTAAGTGAGGGGCCGCCGGGTTATCCAAAGGGGCACCGCTTTCCGGTACCATAACGTCGCACTGATTCACCTCCCCAGCACTCCGGAGCACCCCCATGGCGCAACGCAGAACAGCCCGCCGCAAACCCGGCTCACCATCCCGGAAACCCGACGCCCAAAGCGGCAGCGGCGAACTGCGAATCATCGGCGGCGACTGGCGCAGCCGGAAACTCCGCTTTCCCGATGCCGGCGGCGTGCGCCCCACCCCGGCCCGCACCCGGGAAACCCTGTTCAACTGGCTGAACTACCACATAGCGGGAGCGGACTGCCTGGACCTGTTCGCCGGCTCCGGCGCCCTCGGGCTGGAAGCCCTGTCCCGCGGTGCCGGTGCCGCGACCCTGGTGGACCACACCCCGGCCCTGGCCAAGGCCCTGCGGGATAACCTGCGCCTGCTGAAATCGGACAAAGGCGACGTAGTCTGCCAGGGCGTGGAAACCTACCTGGCCCACCGCCAGCGCCCACCCTTCGACATCATCTTCATGGACCCGCCCTTCCGACAGGGCTGGCTGGATCGGCTGTTTCGGCTGCTGGAGTCCCAGCAATGGATCAAACCCGGAGGCTGGGTGTATGTCGAGCATGAGAGCGAACTGCCAACGCCGGCGGTTCCGTCAGGCTGGCAACTGCACCGGCAGAAAACCGCCGGACAGGTGAGTTATTGCCTGTTTCGGGTGCCAAAGGACGCAGATGGGGAGTAAAGCTGGGGTCTGAAGAAAGCCTTCTTCTGACCCCGACTTGGGTCGCGAGCTATGGGTGTGAAGATGGGGTCAGATGAACGCTTTCATCTGACCCCTGCCTGGACTGCAAACTGCGGGATAAGCTGAGCCCCAGGCCTTCGTCCACCCCCGCCCAATCAATAGAGACTTCGCGGTATCCGATACCCCGCCAGCAGCTGTTGAGTGAAGGGATTGGTATTACTGCCGGCATGCAGGCGGTACTTCATTTCCCCATCGTCGACACGGAACCTCACATCCACCGCATTACTGCTCACCCCGGTAATGTCTGCTTTGCCCAACAACCGGAACAGGGCCCAGGGACCGCTTTCGACCCAACTGATCTGGTGGTCCAGCTCATTGAAGATCCTAATCGAGAATTCTGTGATCGACGCCCTGAAAATCGAAGCTTATTGAGTTAACTTTATTCTTGAGCCAACAATGCGTTGATTGAGCTCACCGGCCGGCAAGGATGCCAGGCAAACGCGACACCTGCCGAGTGGTGTGACGCGCCAGGGAGAGGCCTGGCTTCATCTCCCTTTTATCCACCGAAATAGTAACTAGTATTTAATCCCCCAGAACGCGCTATTCTGGCCAGCAATTTATTGTTCGGTGAGGTCGCAAAGCGGACATTCAGAGTAGCCGAACAACAGCCTCGCCGCATTGGACACTTCTTAGCACAGCGGATCATTGCTCCGTGAACTTACGATTATCACATTCATCATTTAATCATCACTCCAATCCAGTCAAAAAAGAGAAAAGCCACATCAGAGTCATGCACCTCACATTTCATCGTGTGTTGGCACCGGTAAAAGAATGGCCTCCGGTAGCTTGATCATAGATAGTGGGTGATAGGACTGCTTGTAACTGCCCACTCTTTCTTTTCGCAGATATTTAATGACCCCCTTTTGCTCTACATCCCTTTCTTCCTCGGGCGCTACCGGACCGTGGTTGGTTTTCCCAAATACAGACTTAAGCGGAAACTTCATCTTATTTGTTGTTTTTTGGCGAACCACAATAGCCAAAGAAATCTTTGGTTCTAAAATCTTGCAGCAGATATATACTCCTGCCTATCAGACCGATACCTCGTTCAGTGATGAGGACCTGATAGCCATGCAAGCTATCTTGGCGAGGGAGGTCGCCCAGTACCAAAAATAATGTTCTTCAATCCTGTTAGGTGAAATAGCCAAGAATTCTTGCTCAGACCTTCAAAGGCACTGAGGGTTTCCGACGAAGATCATGGCTTTCCATTCAGCTCGGCAGGAAAGAGAATAGCTTGCTCACTGACTGGATGGGGCTTCGCTACTCGAATGGTATATCTTGTTTTTTCGGTGCGCGCGCCTGTAAAGGCGCTATTGCTAATAGCGCCTTTACCCTTCTGCGCCCACGCAGATACCTTCAACCTCTCATGGGACAACGACCTACTTCTGGGCCTTGATCAGGGCTATACCAATGGTTTGCGCTTGTCATATCTCACTTCGTCATCCAAAGACCCAGATGCCACAACTTCTCGGTTATCCCGAGCGATGGGGCAATGGCTGGATGCGGTTCCGGGCATTGATCCAGAAGCCCAGGAGCAGGCGGTTTCATTCAGTCTTCGGCAGCTGATGGTTACTCCTGATGACATTTCGCAAGAGCAACCCAATCCCAATGACCTTCCCTATGCAGGTTACCTTTTACTGAGCACTACTGTCTGGAGTTGGGACGCGGACCGTATTACGGGCTACGGGGCTCATGTGGGCTTAGTAGGTCCGGAAAGCGGGGCGGAAGCCTCCCAAAAGTGGGTTCACAAACTAACCGGAAGTGAAGAACCCAGGGGCTGGGATTTCCAACTCGGCACAAATGTGGTCGGCGGCCTACAGAGCACGCATGCTCAAAAGGTGTGGCGTAGCGGTCGCAAAGGGGAATTGGAACAGGAGCTTGCTTGGGTCGGTTCGGCCATGATTTCCAGCCTTCGATCTCATACCAGGATCGGCTGTATTTGGCGAACAGGCAAATATCTACCACCGAATTTTGTACCCGATTACGCCGGAACTTCCAGCACAGTCGGACTTCCGGCAACATTTAATAATGCAGGGACGGGCTGGTCCGTTTTTATCGGCCTGGGACTCGAATATGTTCCCTATTCCAATCTGAAAGATAACGCCGGTCCCTACCGCTTCGAGGAAAATCTCATGCTGGCTCAGATCGGTATCGGTGCAACCCGGCAATGGCAAAGTCTCCAGGCGGCCCTGATCCTCAGAGCCACGACAGGGGAAGAACAATCGGACAAAGAGAGCTTCAGCTTCGGCACTCTGTCTCTGACCTGGCGCTATTGAAGCGTGAGGTGAACAGTCGTGAAGTCGGGTCGCCTTCCAAGGGGTGGGGAGCTTTGGTTCGTGCCGCCTATCAATAAAAAGACTATTTCCTGGCTCTTTTTAAGCTTGCGCTTTTAGCTCCACCAGGATGTCCGCAAGCTCTTTGATGTTCCTCGCTATAGAATGAGGGAGCTATCTTCGCGAAGCGACCCAGGATTTCTTTGCAGACATGTTCTGATCGGGTGTCGGCGCCGCTTAAAAGCGAGATGAAATCATCCCCTCCAATATGGCCTATAAAGCCCGAACTCTGAGAGCTCTCGCTAAGGAGGTTGGCTAACGCCAATATCATCTAGGCACCGTGTGAGTATCCATAGACATCGTTGTCTGCCTTAAAATTGTTCAAATCGGAGTCAACAGAGCAGAACGCGTCGCTCGTCCCCAGCTTTGACCCCTGAGTTTCAGTTCATTTAAAACTGGAAAACTCGGCAAGATCTGGCGCTGAGCAGGAGATCATGCCATGAAGTGATCCCGTTACGCTGAAGAGCAGATTGCCTTCGTCCTGAAACAAGTCTAATTTGGTACACCGGTCCCGGAGAGAACTGTCGTGGGCTCGGCATTTCGGACGCAACGTTTGAAAGTGGCTGGCTTCACGACTTTTCAAACACTTAAAAAAGAACTATCAGCGGTTAGTGCACCGGCAAGCAGGTCAAAGTAGCAAAATTGGGCGGGTGATCTATACTTGAGTCCAAACATCTAGGAAGGGATATAAAAGTGAGAAAACTTATTAAGTTCAGTGCACTAGCCGTTCTTATTTCATCGTCAGGTGTCGTTATGGGTCAAGATGTTCTTGATGGGGAACAGATTCGTGATGCGCTGATAGGTAATACTCTGCAAGCCGACTATCGAGAAGACGGCAAGCGCCGACACACCTTCTACGAGTACTTTTCTGAAGACGGAAAAATCTACGGCCATGACAAGCGAGCCGAGCAGGCATCAGGCTATACCCGCTATCTCGGAACCTGGGAGGTGAAAGACGGGGAGTTCTGTACCAGCATCGGCTATGGCCACCGGGGCGGCTGTAGCGTCTTCGAGCAGGTCGACGAGGACACCTATGTGAGAAAGTTCGACGGTTTCGAAATTGATCGCGTAAAGATCCACGAAGGACGCTACCAACCTAAAATGTGATAAGAGAGGGGCAGCCAAAAAAGAGGTATTCATACAGACATATGACGCCGGAATAGCATCAGAGCTGCCCCGAAAAACACCGCTCCGATGGCAGTCAGAGCCAAAAACTGGGGCCACACCACATCAAGACCGGCACCACGGTACAGAATCCCCTGAGCCAGACTCACGAAGTGGGTTGTTGGAGCCAGCAGCATGATATCCTGAACGAGGTCCGGCATGCTCTCCCGGGGCGTAATACCGCCTGAGAGAAGCTGTAGCGGCAGTATGATGAGTATCAACAAAAGGCCAAACTGGGGCATGGTTCGCGCTACGGTGCCAACCAGAATGCCAATGGCCGTCGTAGAGAACAGGTGAATCAAGGCCCCGAAGAGAAACAGTAGAACAGACCCGGCAACGGGTACCTGAAGCCAACCCTGAATGACAACGGTCACCGATAGCGTGGCCGCAATCATTACCACCAGCGCATTGGCCCAGACTTTGGCCGCCATGATCTCGTAGGAGCGCAGCGGCATCACCATCAGATGCTCTATAGTGCCGTGTTCCCGCTCCCGGATCAGGGCGGCACCGGTCAGAATGATGCTGATCAGGGTAATTTCTGTAATCAGCTCCATCACTCCCCCGAACCAGGAGCCTTCGAGGTTGGGGTTAAAGCTTACCCGATTCACCAGATTAACCGGGAGCTCCGTTGAGCCACTGCCAAGCTCGATGAATTCCGCAACTTCGGTCATTACAAACGATTGAATATAGTTGGCCCCGATAAACGCCTGGGTCATTCGGGTTGCGTCGATATTCAGCTGCACACTGACCACGTCACCTTTGCGCACATCCCGCTCAAAGCCTTCAGGTATCACCAGGACGAAGGTATGTGACCCCCGGTCGAGCATGGTATCAATCTGGTCGTATCGAATCAGATCTGGCTTGAGAAACCAGGGCTGCTGGAACGACTGCATAATCCGTCCGGACAGTATGGTCTGATCTTCATCCACCACAGCCACGGGGGCATTGTTCAATTCCATGGATCCGGCCGAGCCCGCGGTATAGATAATCAGGGTGAATGCCAGCAGAACAAACACCATCAGTACTTTATCCCCCCAAAGACTGCGCAACTCTTTGAGGCCCAGATTCCAGATATTCGCCAGTGACTTCATCGCTAGCGCCCCTGTTTCTTGAGCAGCATGACCGATAACAACGTCAACACCGGAATGAAGGCCGCCAGGTATAGTAACGTCTGCTGAAGGTCGCTGAAGGAAAGCCCCTTGGTAAAGACCCCGCGACTGACCTGAAGGAACCAGGTTGCAGGCCAGAACTCACCAATGAGCGCGCCCACGCCTTCCTGAGAGGAGACCGGCTCAGTCAGGCCTGAGAACTGTACGGTGGGCAAGAGGGTAATGATCGCGGTTGCGGCAAGTGCTGCAATCTGGGTGGAGGCAAACGCCGAAATTACCTGACCCAGTCCGGTGGTGACCACTACGTACAAGAGGGCGCCAAGTGAGAGTGTCCATAATCCCCCTTTGAGCGGCACTTCAAATATCCAAACCGCCAGCATAACCAGGCTGACATAACTGATCATACTGAAAGCGATGTATGGAAGCTGCTTACCCAACAGGAATTCAAGACGCGTTACCGGCGTGACGTACAGGTTGGTGATCGATCCCAGCTCTTTTTCCCGGACGATACCCAGAGCCATCAGGATGGAAGGAATAAAAATAAGCAGTATCGGGATAACTGCGGGCACCATCGCATCCAGGCTTCGGAAATCCTGATTGTACCGATACCGGTCTTCAATCGAGACGAGGCTGAGTGTCGGAACTGTTCCGTAGGTACGAAATACCAGATCCGCCAGGTAGTTGTAGTGGATTCCCTCAACATAACCGGCAATGGTCTCTCCCCGGAACGGCATGGCACCATCAACCCAGACGCCAATTTCTGTGTCTCTTCCCCGCTTCAGATCCTTGCCATAGCCCGGGGGGATCAAGAGAGCGAGGCTAAGCTCTCCAGACTGCATCCGCTGGTTTAATTCGGACATGTCCCTGATGGGCGGACGCTCGATAAAATACCGGGATCCGGAGAATGCAGTGGCATAATCCCGGCTTTGCGGGGTCTGATCCTGGTCGAGGACCGCAAAGGACAGATCTTCGACATCAAGGGTAATACCATAGCCGAGGATCAGCATCAGCAGGGCCGAGCCAATAAAGGCAAACGCCATACGGATCGGGTCCCTGATCAGTTCCCGTGCTTCACGGTGTCCATAGGCCCACAATCTTCGGGCACTGAACCAACGGTATTCGGGCTCACCTCCATGATCATCGGTAAGTACAGCACCATTGCCGATGTCTTCGTCTCCAGTGGCGGTCTCGAGAGTGCGCATGAATGCCCCTTCGAGGTTTTTTTCACCTGCTTCCCGGATCAGCACCTCCGGCTTGTCTGACGCCAGCACCTCACCGGCGTGCATCAGTGAGATCCGGTCACACCGCTCACCCTCGTTCATAAAATGGGTAGAAATAAAAATCGTCACCCCATCCTCGCGGGACAGTCGGAACAGCAGGGCCCAGAACTGGTTCCGCGCGCCAGGGTCAACCCCCGACGTTGGTTCGTCGAGAATCAGTAATTCAGGCCGATGTACAACAGCCACGGCCAGTGAAAGCCTCTGGCGAACCCCCAGTGGCAGATGACTTGCCAGCTGATCCATTACCTCGGCCAGCCCGAACTCCTGCGCCAGCTCATCGACCCGGACACTGACCTGCTCTGCCGGCAGGTGGAACAAACGGGCGTGCAGTTCGAGATTCTGCCTCACCGTCAGTTCGCCATACAGGGAGAACCCCTGCGACATATAGCCAACGCGTTGCCTTGTGCTCAGGTCCCTGGCATCCAGTGGCTTTCCAAAGAGCAAAACATCACCCTCGGAAGGAGGCAATAGCCCGGTCAACATCTTCATGGTCGTGGTTTTGCCACAGCCATTAGAGCCAAGGAAGCCGAATATCTCCCCTCTGGAAATCGATAAACTGACGTCTTTTACCGCCGTAAAATCGCCGAACCGCAAGGTCAGATGATTTGCTTCGATTGCCGGAAGGTTGTCTCCCGTCTGCGACGCCGTTTTGGGCGCCTTCTCCTCTCTTTTTTCGGTGCTGGTCGTGGAGGCTGAGCCTGAGGACAGAGCGATAAAGGCTTCATCCAGCGTTCGGGTGTTGGTCTGTGTACGCAACTCCAGGGGCGAGCCAGTCGCCAGGATGGCACCGTCATCCATAGCGGCTAACCAGTCATACCGTTCCGCTTCTTCCATGTAGGCTGTGGCAACCAGGACACTCATGCCCGGTTGCTGGGCGCGGATTCTATCGATCAGGTCCCAGAATCGGGCCCGGGACAGTGGATCAACACCAGTGGTGGGTTCGTCGAGAATCAGAAGATCAGGGTTATGGATCAGGGCACAACAAAGGCCAAGCTTCTGCTTCATGCCTCCCGATAACTTACCGGCCGGCCTGTCCCTGAATGGAAGTAAACCGGTGGCCTCCAGCAGCCGATGAACCTGTTGCTCCCGTCGCACACCCCTCAGCCCGAAGAGATCGGCGAAGAAACCAATATTCTCATCGACAGTCAGGGTGTGATAAAGGTTGCCTCCCAACCCCTGGGGCATGTAGGCAATGCGCGGCGCGAGCCGGCTTCGAAACTGCTGACTCGCCATATCTCCGCCAAGCACATCCAATGAGCCGGCTTGCAGTTTCCGCGCACCGGCGACCAGCCCGAGAAGAGTGGATTTCCCCGCGCCATCCGGTCCAATGAGGCCCACCATGCAACCGGCAGGCATCTCAATGTGGATGTCAGTGAGTGCCTTACATCCACCGTAAACGTGGCTAACGCCCTCCAGGCGAGCAACCGTGTCAGTCATTGGGCAAAGTTACCTGCAAATGGACTGGCCAGCCTTGGCTTTCGTCGAGCAAGACATAGGCGACACCCGGGACCCCGGTCTTGACCCGATCACGGTAGGCATTCAACAGGTCCGCATCAATGCGGATCCGGATCCGAAACATTAACTTCTCACGTTCGCTCCGGGTCTCTACGGATTTCGGCGTGAATTGGGCTTCTGCGGCAACAAAGCTTACTTCCGCCGGGATCACATAGTCTGGCAGAGCATCAAGTATAATCCGCGCCTCCGACCCAACCCTAACTTTGCCCGCCTGCGATGTTGGCAGGAAAATGGTCATGTAGACATCGGTCACATCCAGCACTGTAGCAACTTTTCCACCGGCTGCGAGAACCTCGCCAGGCTCTGCCAACCGATACAGCACACGCCCACCCACCGGGCTCTCCAGGTGACTGTCATCGATGGTTGTCTCGATTCCACGAATGCTGGCTTGCGCGGCCTCAATACCCGCACTGGCAGAAGCAACCTGTACCCTGGCAGCTTGCAAAGCAGCGGCGGCTGTCTCGGCCTTAGTTTGTGCCTGATCAAATTGTTCCCGGGAAACATGGCCTTTTTCCATGAGGCTCTCGAAGCGAGCCAATTCCGCCCGGGCCAACCGTTGTTCGCTCTCCCGTTGGGTTACGACAGCCTTAGCCAGCCGCTTGCTCTCCTGCGCCTGCATGAGGTTTGCCTTGGCTGCGGCCAACCGCGCTTCCAGTTCATCGGTATCCATCTTTGCTACCGGATGGCCCTTCTCAATCAAGTCGCCTTCCGCCACAAAGAAGCTTTGCAGTCGGCCTGGTATCCGGGTCGCAATATCGACTTCCGTGGCTTCGATTCGCCCATTGCCGGAGGCAATATGCCCGGACAGTTCGGCATCGTCTGTCATGACCCGCCAGACGATAGCCGCAAGGATGACAATCACAATACTCAGTGCAACAAGGCTTTTAGGGCCGAAAGGGGCTTTTGAGTCGGGCATGAGTTTTCCTAGATATAGAGATTTCAGAATACGGAATCTGGTAACAAATTAAATGGAGAAACGTGGCACCTCCTCCAATCAGCCCAATCCTTGCGTAACAAGCATCATATCGAAAAGCAGAGGAAATAGACCAACCGTATGCGGTTCAACATCCACGTTACCTTGCCGACACGCGCGTACCCGCCAAGCCGTCAAGGATGGCCACCGCGTCCTGCAACCGGCCAATGCCGCTAATCCCGGCAGATTGGGCAAAATCGCAGGCGGCGTGCAGCTTGGGGCCCATGGACCCGGCCGGCATATCCATCGATCTCGCCTCGGACACTGCCAGTTCGGAAATCGGCGTCGACTGGTCCGTGCCGAAATCCCGGTAGACAGCCTCGACATCGGTCAGCAGTAACAACGCGTCCGCCTTCAACTGCCTCGCCAGTAGTGCGCTTGCGGCATCCTTGTCGATAACCGCTTCAATGCCAACCATGCTGCCATCGTCCCTGCGCAGCACGGGTATTCCTCCACCCCCGGCACACACCACGACCACGCCCTGATCGAGCAGTAACTTCAGTACGCGCATGTCCGGTATTTCCAGGGGCTTCGGAGAAGGCACCACCCGGCGCCACTTGTCACCGTCCGGCGCAACACTCCAGCCCGCAACGGTCGCACGACGCTCTGCCTCTTCGCGGTCATAGACCGGCCCCACAAACTTGGTCGGCTTTTCAAAAGCCGGGTCCTTCGGATCCACCACCACCTGGGTCAGCAGGGTTGCGACCGGCCGGTCATGTTCCAGAGCGTTCTCCAGCTCCTGTTCGATCATATAGCCGATCATGCCCTCGGTTTCCGCACCCAGGACATCCAGCGGGTAGGCCTCATCCGGTTTATAGGAGGCGCCCTGCAAAGCCAGCAACCCCACCTGTGGCCCATTACCATGGGTGACCACAAGATCGTGGCCGGCCCGGACAACCGCTGCCAGCGATCGGGCCGCAATCTGCACATTGTTGCGCTGGACCTCCGCAGTGAGCGGCTCCCCGCGTTTCAGGAGGGCATTACCACCCAACGCTGCCACAACCAGCATGTCAGCCTCCCAGGGTCGCCACGAGGACGGCCTTGATGGTGTGCATGCGGTTCTCGGCCTGATCGAAAACAATCGAAGCGGGGCTTTCGAACACCTCTTCAGTCACCTCCATGGCGTCAATGCCATAGGTTTCCTGAATCTCCTTTCCCACCACGGTTTCGGTGTTGTGAAAGGCCGGCAGACAGTGCATGAACCGAGCACGTGGATTGCCGGTTTTGGCCATCAGGGCCGCGTTGACCTGGTAAGGCATCAGCAATTTGATGCGCTCGGCCCACTTTTCCTTCGGCTCACCCATCGAGACCCAGACATCGGTATACACGAAATCGACCCCGGCCACGGCGGTGTCGACGTCATCGGTAATGGTGATGCGAGCTCCGGTTTCAGCCGCCAGCGCCCGGGCCTCCTCCTGCACGGCCTGATTGGGCCAGCAGGCCTTCGGTGCGCACAAGCGCACGTCCATACCCATCTTGGCGCCGCCGATCAGCAGGCTGTCGCCCATATTGTTGGCGGCATCGCCGATGAACACGTAAGCCACATCCCGCAGCGGCTTTTCCACATGCTCCTGCATGGTCAGGAAATCCGCCAGTATCTGGGTGGGATGGAACTCGTTGGTGAGTCCATTGTAGACCGGCACGCCGGCGTACTGCGCCAGTTCCTCCACAACGGCTTGTCCAAACCCCCGGTACTCGATGGCATCGTAGACCCGGCCAAGCACCCGGGCGGTGTCTTTCACCGATTCCTTGTGGCCGATGTGAGTTCCGGTCGGCCCCAGGTAGGTGACCCGCGCCCCCTGGTCGAAGGCGGCCACTTCAAATCCAACCCTGGTTCGCGTGGAGTTTTTCTCGAAGATCAGTGCAATGTCTTTGCCTTCGAGCTTGGGCACTTCGGTGCCAGCATACTTGGCGGTCTTGAGATCCGAGGACAACTTCAGCAAAAAGCCAATTTCCCTGGGGCTAAAATCCCTCAGGGTAAGGAAGTGTCGGTTCTTGAGATTGAATGCCATAACGGTTGTCCTTTCCAGTTAAACGGGATCACGCATCGTTGGACAGCTCATACAGCGGCCACCACCGCGGCCACGCCCAAGTTCTGCTCCCGGTATTGCCAACACTTCGATGCCTGCCGCCTCCAGTGCGGCGTTGGTATCGTCGTTGCGATCATAGCCAATGACGACTCCCGGGCTTAGCGCCAGTACGTTGTTGCCATCGTTCCACTGCTCACGCTCTCGCTCCGCCGGGTCATTACCGCCGGTGGGAACGATCTCCAGTTGCTTGTAACCCAGTACGTCCGCAACTACTTCGAACAATGGACGTGGATCCTGACGAAAAGCGAGATGTTTCTTGCCCTCTCCGGGGCGCAGGTCATAACAGACCATTTCATCGGCCACTTCCTTGAACGTAGTGACCACATTGCCGCCGCAGAATGTAAAGACGGTATCCAGATGCATGGCTGAACGGGATTTGGGTATCTGGCAGGCAACCACCCGCTCGGCTGTGCCACTTTCAAAGAGCGACTTGGCCAGCTGCCCGATGGCCTGAGGGGACGAGCGTTCGCCCATGCCCACCAGCACGGCACCATTACCCACCGGCATGACATCCCCACCCTCCAGGGAAGCAAGACCGTGATCTTTCAGCGGGTCGCCCCAGTGCACATTGACCTTGCCGGCGAATTTGGGGTGGAACTTGTAGATACCGGCCATAAGCAGGGTTTCAGGCTTCCGCGCCGGCCAGTACATGGGGTTCAGGGTGACGCCACCATAGATCCAGGCGCTGTTATCGCGGGTGAACAGGAAGTTTGGCAGCGGTGGCAATACGAAGCCGTAATGACCGAGATGGTTGCCAAACAGACCCACCGGATCAAACGGCAGATCCGCCACTTCAAGGCCGCCGATAAGAAACTCTGCCAGCTTGGTCCCCGGCAGTTCGTCCATCCAGGCACGCAGATCCGAAACCATCCCGACACCGATTTCGTTCCAGGTAATGCGATGATCCAGTATCCATTTGCGCGCCTTCCCAATATCCAGCGTCTCCGCCAGCAATTCGTTGACGTCCAGTACTTCAACGCCCCTGGCACGCATGAGGCCGGAAAACACGTCGTGGTCTTTCTGGGCCTGCTTGACCCAGAACACGTCATCAAACAACAGCGCATCGCAATTGGAGGGCGTCAGGCGCCGGTGCGCGAGGCCCGGGCGGCAGACAATAACCTGGCGTAGCGCGCCGGTTTCCGAGTGAACACCCAGTGTCGGTTCAGACATGGCAATCTCCTTTTTACCAGGGAATCAGATAAGAGTACCGATGCTGATAATCAGACTTATGAACACTGTCAGAATCAGCAACAATGGCCAGATAAAAGCAATCCACCGATCATAGGACACCCGTCCGATCGCCAGACCACCAACCACCACGGCAAAGGTCGGGTTGATCAGATTTACCAGGCCATTGGCGGATTGATAGGCGGTAACCACCAGATCACGGCCAACGTTGGCAAAATCGCCCAGCGGCGCAAGGATCGGCATCGACAACACCGCCAGACCGGAAGACGATGGCACAAAGAAGCTCATACCAACTTCAATCCAGAACATCAGGTTGATGAAGGCAAGCTCGGGCAGTCCGCCCAGCGACGTCTCCGCGCTGTGAAGAATCGTGTCGGCGATCATGCCCTGATCCATTATGACAACGATGCCACGGGCCAGCCCAACCACCAGGGCAACACCCAACAGATCCCGGGCACCATCAACAAAACTACCGGTGAGCTTTTTCTCGCCCAGACGGGCAACCAGGCCGATGACAATGGCAGCGCCAAAGAACAGAGCACCCATGCGCGCCATCCACCAGCCCTGGGAGGATACACCCCAGATCATGACGGCGAACGTCAGGGCGAATATGACCAGCGCGATGACCTGAGTGGTATTGAGAGTCGCATCTTCGAATCCTTCCTCATGACCTTTCAGGAACAACTTACGATGCGCATCCCACTGTTTGGCGACAACCGACCGCGATGGATCCTGCTTGACCCTGTGGGCGTAGCGCATCACATACGCGGCGCAGATAATCAGTCCTCCGACCAGAAGCACGAACCGGAGCACGATGCCGTCCGTAAACGGAATGTTCGCAGCATTGGCCGCAATTACGGTAGCAAACGGGTTTATGGTCGAGCCCAGAACACCAATTCCGGCGCCAACAAGAATAATGGCAACACCCGTTACAGCGTCGTAGCCGGCAGCGATCATCACCGGGATAAGAATTGCGTAGAACGCCAGGGTCTCCTCGGCCATGCCGTAGGTCGTGCCACCAATGGCGAACAATGTCATCAGGATGGGTATCATCCAGATTTCATGGCCCTTTAGATGCCGCATCGCGCTGCGAATACCGGTGTCTATGGCACCCGTGGCATTCATCACGCCAAGAAAGCCGCCTAGGAAGAGCACAAACAGGGCAACATCAATGGCGTTGGCGACATAGCTGTCGGGATCGTAGAAACCTGCCGTCGGCGCCAGCATCACTTCAACAAAGCCCTGAGGATTCGGGTCAACAGTTTGGTAGGTCCCGGGCACGGCCACTTCTCGCCCGACCTCTTCATTCATTACACGCTCATACTGCCCCGCCGGGATAATCCAAGTCAGCGCGGCTACCAGAATAATCAGGCCAAAAAGAATGGTGTAGGCAGTGGGAAATCGTGAAGCAAGGTCGTTCTCAGGATTTTCTGGCAATTTTTCGTCTTCAGTCACGATGCGTCTCCTATCCTTATTCGCATTGTGTAGACTTGCTCCCCGGGGACCCAAGTAGACGGACACACCCCTATTGGCGATGAGTCAATTATCTAGGTCGGCATGCCTACGACATCATAGTAATCGTAGACACGTTACCGAAATAAGGCACTTACAGAGTTGAGATAGGACATTTTCTGACGAATTCGAACTAAAGCCGGTCGGCTCTTTCAATTTAGACCCGCATCATAGGGCGAATTTTCAATCCATTTCAAAGGGATACTAGCTGCCTTTCCACTATTCTGCGAACCCGGGCGCTGTCAAAAGCTTGCGCGCGGCTTATCTGTGCACATTTCTGCAAGTTAAATCCAGGGGGCTAAAAAGGTCTTTTCTAAAACAAGGAGTAACAAGTTTGGCTTGTGAAAAGTGCGCAGCACTGTGCAAATAAAGCTGCAAACATTTTGCGGAATCCAAGTATCCCTCATTACGCCCATAAATTCTACAAGCATCTTTGCCGACCCAAGGCCCTCACAGGAACTCTGTTTTGAACCCATTCCTTAGCTCCAAAAAGGATGGGTTTTCAGGCTTGAGCCAGAGAAACTAGCTCGGATTGAATGCGAGGCGAATGTCCGCTTTTGTTTATTATCTTGCGCTACTAATTGCGACTAAAACCCGTATAGAAACGATTTCAGCTGTGCTGACGCTGGCCCAGTCCGACCGTTTGTGCGCTGGACACCCTGGCAAGCCAGCGATCATCAGCGGCACTCTTCCAGAAAGTTCTTTAGCCATCCGCGTTCACGCGTTGTTAGTTGGAGATCATACTGTTTGACCACTCTCGAAAAACGGGCGACGTACTGGCACTGACCGGACGGCGGCAGCCACTGATCCGGTCCCTTAGCGCCCTTACTGCGGTTCAGGCCCGCCTCGACTGGCCACAGGTTCACGGGGTCATTAGCAAAGCGCTCCCGTTTTTCATCACTCCAATCGTCGGCACCATGCGCCCAAGACCAGGCCAGCGGTACCACGTGGTCAATGTCAATATCACTAGAATTTTGGATAACATTGCCTGTAAAAGGACTGATCCACCTACCGGTAACTACGCGACATTCTCGGTTCGAGGCGAATCGTACTCGTGTTGTAGAGCTGGCAACGAGGGCTTCAGCACGACTATCTCGACAATCACCATCCCTGTCATCCCAACCTCGACCAAAACGTGTTCGCCGATAGCCAGAATTCAGCATTCCCGCTTCGTTCGTATTGGATTCCCCGGTTACGTGCATCCCATTTTTTGGAAACCTTCCCCCAGAGGCTATGCAACTCTCTAAACTAGGGTAAGGATCGAAGTGCTCCGTTCTTTCGTACCAACGGCTACTTGGAGGGTGACAAATCCCCGATTCGGATTTCTTGATCGGTTGGCCGGCTGCAACGGGCAAGGAGATCAGTAGCGCCGCCAATAGTGAAACTAATGTGGAAATCAGGAACTTCATGAAGAAAGCTTCGGTGTAAAGAACTAGTTTCTTGAGATGTAACTCTATCAAAGCACTATATAAAAAACGCTCGAATTCTTTCCGAGGCGCAGAGCAGTGGAACCGATGGCTCCTTTAGCAACCGCCACAGCCAATTCAGTCAATGACGCCCATTTACCCTCTGTCTATACTCCCAGCATCCACCCCAGGACAGAACGATCAACACCAAGGAGAATCCCATGAGTGACCTGAAAGCCAAGTTCGACGAAGCGGTGAACTACATCCAGACCGCCGAAGGCGATTTCAAGCCGTCCAACGAGATGAAGCTGGAGTTCTATGCCCTGTACAAGCAGGCCACCGAGGGCGATGTTTCCGGTAAGCGTCCGGGCATGATGGATTTTGTCGGCCGGGCCAAGTACGACGCCTGGGACAAGCTCAAGGGCATGTCGAAGGACGATGCGATGCAGCAGTACGTGGACAAGCTGGAGGCGCTGAAGTAAGGAGAGGAAACAGGGGTCAGATGAAAGCGTTCATCAGACCCCGGGAAAGTGGGGTCGGAGGAAAGTTTTCTTCCGACCCCTTTTTTATTGATGCCCGCTCAGGCCGCCGGCCGCAGCGAGTAGGCCCGAAGGTGCGCGGCGAACTCTTCGAGGTAACGGATGCCGCTGGCTTCCGCCTCCTTGCACCAGTCCATCAGCGCCTGCAGTTTTTCCTGGGGCTTGAGGCCGCGCTGGCGCCACAGGGCCTGGAGTTCGTGACTCTTTTCGTAGATCTGCCTGAGGATCTCGTGCCGCTCCAGCACGGTATCCAGGTGCTCTTTCTCCCGCGGATGGATCAGCGTGGCTTCCCGTGACAGCAGGCGCTTGAGCTTGCGGTAGCGCGGGCGGATTTCATCATCCATCAGCGCCTTCTGCTGGCGCAGGACCGGCTCCATCACCCGCTTGCGGTACTGGCGCATGATGTCGAAGCGGTTGTTGGCAATAGCCATCACGGTTTCCACATCCACGTCCTGCTTGCCCGGCACGTAATGGGCGATGGGGCGGTAACCCTTGGGTTTGGCCAGGCCGAACAGCTGGAACAGGCGGATGTAGCCCCAGCCAATGTCCACCTCGTACCAGCGCCGGGACAGCTTGGAGGAGTTCGGGTAGGTGTGATGGTTGTTGTGCAGCTCCTCACCGCCGATCAGGATACCGAACGGGGAGATGTTGCGGGCATTGTCCGCGCACTCGAAGTTGCGGTAGCCCAGGTAATGCCCGATGCCATTGACCACGCCGGCTGCCCAGACCGGGATCCAGAGCATCTGCACTGCCCAGATCCAGATACCGTGCACGCCGAACAGCATCAGATTGAGCGCTGCCATGATGACGATGCCCAGATGCTTGTGCGGGGTATAGATCTTGCGCTCAATCCAGTCTTCCGGGGTGCGCTGGCCATAGCGTTGCAGGGTTTCCGGGGTAGCTGCCTCGGCGTAGAGTTCGGCGCCTTCAAGGAGCACTTTCCGGATGCCCAGAACCACCGGGCTGTGGGGGTCTTCCTCGGTTTCACACTTGGCGTGGTGCTTGCGATGGATCGCCGTCCACTCCTTGGTGTTCTGGGCGGTGGTCAGCCACAGCCAGAACCGGAAAAAATGCGCCAGCGCCGGATGCAGATCCAGCGAGTTATGGGCGGAATGGCGGTGTAGATAAAGCGTCACGCTTACGATGGTGACGTGCGTCAGGGCCAGGGCAACCAGGATCAGTTGCGGCACCGAGAGGTCAAGGAGACCGTTGAACCACATAGTATTTCCTCAAAATCAGATCGGCGGCTTGCAGCCGTTCGGCGGGCGATACATCGGGGTATTTCGCAAACACTCGAAGGGGCAACAAACCAACACCCCAACTTTAGCGTACAGGTGTTCGCTGCAACAACCGAATTTGGCCGAAAATTTGTTACTGATTACACTTGTCTGCCCTGTTTGGTAACCATGCCCGCTGCAGACCACCGGAGATCGCCCGCGTGCCCGAATTACCCGAAGTTGAAACCACCCGCCAGGGCATTGCGCCCCACTGCGAAGGCCAGACCATCACCGATGTTGTCGTGCGCAATGGCAGGCTGCGCTGGCCGGTTCCGGAGGATCTGCCCGAACGACTGAGAGGCCAGATAATCCGCAGCGTGGACCGGCGCGCCAAGTACCTTTTTATCAACCTCGATGGCGGCACGGTGATTGTGCATCTGGGTATGTCCGGGAGCCTGCGGGTCATCATCGACAACGCCCCGCCCCAGAGCCATGACCACATTGACCTGACGCTTGCCTCCGGCGTGACCCTGCGTTTCAACGATCCCCGCCGCTTCGGCTGTTGGCTCTGGACCGAAACCGCCGCCAGCCACCCGCTGATCGCGAATCTGGGCCCGGAGCCGCTGTCACCGGAATTCAACGGCCCGCTGCTGTTCCGGCTGTCCCGGGGAAAGCAGACGCCGGTGAAGTCCTTCATCATGGACAACCACGTGGTGGTGGGCGTGGGCAACATCTACGCCAATGAGGCCCTGTTCAAGGCCGGCATCCACCCCAAACGCAAGGCCGGCCGGATCAGCCTGGACCGCTACCACCGGCTCGCCGAAGCGATCCGGGAGACCCTGAGCGCCGCGATCCTGATGGGCGGCACCACCCTGCGGGACTTTGTGAACAGTGATGGCAAGCCCGGCTATTTTGCCCAGTCCCTGCTGGTCTATGGCCGGGGCGGTGAAGCCTGCAAGGAATGCGCCGCCACCCTCAAGGAGATCCGCATGAACAACCGCTCCACGGTCTATTGCCCGAAATGCCAGCGCTGAGCACATTTTGCAACGAAAAATCGTTTGAAAATGCGCAAATATGATTCATAGTTAACAGAGGATTAATGCTCACGGTCTACAATAGGGTCGTTCTTTAAATGTCCGGCCCTCACGCTGATATTGCCAAAACCGAGCATCTACAGGGCCGACAAAGTTCAGGAGACAGTACAATGACCCGCAAGATTTCCCGCACACTCATGGCCACCCTGGCAGCCTGCCTGATGGCTTTCTCATCCGTTGGCCATGCCCAGGCCGTGGATGAGACACCGTCTGCACTGGCCATGACCGGAGACGCGCTCTTTGTTCGCCCTGCCCTGCTGGCCACCACCATTATCGGCAGCGCGGTTTATCTGGTATCCCTGCCGTTCTCCGCGCTCGGCGGCAACGCCGGTGAAGCCGGCGAAGTCCTGGTGGTAGGCCCGGCCAAGGCCACTTTCGTACGCTGCCTCGGCTGCACCCGCACCGGCAAGAAACCGGAAACAGTGGAACAGTCAGACAACTGATCCCCACAAATCCGTACTTTTCCGGCTTGTCTTGGCCGGTATTCTCCGGCAGCCTGAAGAAAATCTCTTCAGGCTGTTTTGTTTATGGTGGATTGGTCTTCCGTTGAGACGGTGTTCCTCGATATGGACGGAACCCTGCTCGACCTGCACTTCGACAATCACTTCTGGCTCGAGCATCTGCCCCGGCGCTATGCCGAGCAGTTCGACCTGCACCAGCAGCAGGCCAAAGACACCCTGATCCCCATGATCATGGCCGAGCGGGGCTCCCTGAACTGGTACTGCACCGATTACTGGAGCGAGAAACTGTCCGTTGATATTACCGGGCTCAAGGCCGAAGTGGGTGACCGCATCGGTTATCGTCCCCACGTCACGGATTTTCTCGAAGCCCTGAAGGCCGCCGGGTTGCGTTCGGTGATCGTGACCAACTGCCACCCCGATCCGCTGGCCCTGAAGCTGGAGCGCACCGGGCTTGATCGCTATGTGGACAGCATCGTTTCCAGCCACGACCTGGGCAAGCCCAAAGAGGATCCCCTGTTCTGGCAGGACCTGAAGTCAGTAACTCCTTACACCGCTCCGAGCACCCTGATGGTGGACGACAGCTTCCCCGTGCTTGAAAGCGCCCGGACTGCGGGCATCGGCCAATGCCTGGCCATCCTGGCGCCGGACAGCCGGCAGCCGGCGCGGGAACGGCACCCGGAGATCCCCAGCATCCATCATTTCAACGAAGTCCTGCCCGCACTTCGGCAACGCCAACCCCTGCCATCGAACCGGTGAGCCGGTTATAATTCGACCATACGCTCATCAGGTGAGGAGACATGACGGCGACCAACGCTGACGACCAGAAGGTACGACTCGACAAATGGCTCTGGGCTGCCCGCTTCTACAAGACGCGTTCCCTGGCCAAGGAAGCCATCGAGGGCGGCAAGGTTCATTACAACAACCAGCGCAGCAAGCCCGGCAAGATTGTCGAAACCGGCGCCAAGGTGACCCTGCGTCTGGGCTGGCAGGAAAAGGTGGTGATCATTGACGACATCAGTGACCGCCGCCGGGGTGCACCCGAGGCCCAGAAGCTCTATCACGAGACCGAAGACAGCGTGAAACGTCGCGAGGATCTCGCCTGGCAGCGTAAAACCATGCAGGCGGCCCAGCTACCTCCCGCGCGCCGGCCCAACAAGAAGGACCGCCGGGATATCCGGCGCTTCCGCGAACAGCACGGTATCTGAGTCCCGCTCCGGCGGGACCGACCAACCCTTTACCCCGATTCCAGTATTCAATTTCCAGGAGACAGACCATGGCATCCCGTGACCAGTTCCAACGCTTTATTTTCGAGCACAGCCAGGTGCGGGGTGCCTGGGTCCAGCTGGGCGAGAGTTTTCGGGAAATCGGCAGCCAGGCGCCCTACCCGGATTCCGTGCGCGAGCTGCTGGGCGAATCACTGGTTGCCAGTGTTCTGATGAGTTCTTCCCTGAAATTCGAGGGTACCCTGTCACTGCAGGCCCAGGGCGACGGCCCGATCAGCACGCTCATGGCCGAGTGCAGCCACGACCGCCACATCCGCGGGCTGGCCCGGTTTGACGAGCATTCCATCCGTGAAGAGGATTTCGAGGCCCTGCTGGGCCAGGGGCGCATGGCCATCACCATCACCCCGGCCCAGGGTCAGCGCTACCAGGGCGTCGTGCCCCGTGAGGAAAACAGCCTGGCCGGCTGCCTGGAAGAGTACTTCGAGCGCTCCGAACAGCTTGCCACCAGTCTGTTCCTGTTCGCCGACGAGAACGGTGCCGCCGGCCTGATGCTTCAGCGTCTGCCGGGCCATACCGAGGAGGACGACGAGCTGTGGGAACGGGTCAATCACCTGGCCCGCACGGTCGAGGCCGACGAACTGCTCAAACTGGACAGCGAGACCCTGCTGTACCGGCTGTTCAATGAGGAGACAGTGCGCCTGTTTGACCCGGAACCGGTGGCTTTCCGGTGCAGCTGTTCCCGGGAGCGGACCCTTGGCGCCCTGGAAGCCATCGGCAAGGAAGAGTGCTACAGCATTCTGGACGAGCAGGGCTCGATCGAGATGGATTGCCAGTTCTGTCATTCTCACTATCGCTTCGATAGAAATGACATTGATCACCTTTTCACCGGTCATACGTTACACTAACCGCGGACTTATATTTGCCCGGAAGCCCCAGCTGGCGCGGCTTTCAGGGCAGTCGTTTTTTACCGGCGTCTCTGGCATAATAGCGCGCCTGAATTGACCCGATTGCTCAGATTTCCGTCAATTTTGGGGGGACGGCCTGGGCAATCACGAAGACATCCCGAGGGCGAGGTCGAAGTGAGCAACACTTATACTGATCTGAGTACAGCACGACTGGTCGAGCTGGCACTGGCACGTAACGAAGGCCAGCTGGCTTGCAACGGTTCACTGGTGGTTAAAACCGGTGATCGTACGGGCCGGTCTCCTATGGACCGCTTTATCGTCGAGGAGCCCAGCACCGCTGACGACATCCAGTGGGGGCCGATCAACCGTCCGTTCGACGCTGACAAGTTCGACGCCCTGTGGGATCGCGTTGAAGCCTACATCGCGGAAAAGGACCAGTTCGTAGCCCACGTGCACGTCGGCTCCGATCCCGAGCATTACCTGCCGGTGAAGATGGTCACCGAGACCGCCTGGCAGAACCTGTTCGGCCAGAACCTGTTTATCCGCCCGGACAGCTACAACCAGGCCGACAAGCAGGAATGGCAGATCCTCAACGCCGCCAACTTCGAGTGTGTGCCCGAGCGTGACGGCACCAACTCCGATGGCTGTGTAATCCTCAACTTTGCCAAGCGCAAGGTGCTTCTGGCGGGCATGCACTACGCCGGCGAGATGAAGAAGGCGATGTTCTCCGTGCAGAACTTCCTGCTGCCCGAGAAAGACGTGCTGCCGATGCACTGCTCCGCCAACGTCAGCGAGACTGGCGAAACCTGCCTGTTCTTCGGCCTGTCCGGCACGGGCAAGACCACCCTGTCCGCCGATCCGCACCGCTACCTGATCGGTGACGACGAGCACGGCTGGGGCACCGGTACCGTATTCAACATCGAAGGCGGGTGCTACGCCAAGTGCATCGACCTGAGCCAGAAAAACGAACCGATCATCTGGGACGCCATCCGTTTCGGCGCCATCGTTGAAAACGTGATGATCGACGAGGAAACCCGCGTACCGGATTACACCGACGTGTCCCTCACCGAAAACTCCCGTTGCGCCTACCCGCTGGAGCACGTGGAGAAGCGCGTGATCGAGAACCGTGCCGGCGAGCCGTCCCACATCGTGTTCCTGACCTGCGACATGACCGGCGTACTGCCGCCCGTGTCCATCCTGAACCGTGAAGCGGCGGCTTACCACTTCCTGAGCGGCTACACCGCCCTGGTGGGTTCCACCGAGATGGGCTCTTCTTCCAAGCTGAAGTCCACCTTCTCCACCTGTTTCGGCGCACCGTTCTTCCCGCGTCCGGCCGGCGTCTACGCCGAGCTGCTGATGAAGCGCATGGACGAGTTCGGCAGCAAGGTATTTCTGGTCAACACCGGCTGGACCGGTGGTCCCTACGGCGAAGGCAGCCGTTTCAGCATCCCGACCACCCGTGCCATCATCGCCGCAATCCAGAATGGCGACCTGGACGACGTGGAAACCGAGCACCTGGACGCCCTGAATCTGGACGTTCCCAAGCACGTGCCGGGTGTCGATACCGAACTGCTGAACCCGCGCCAAACCTGGGTCAGCCCGGACTATTACGACGGCAAGGCCCAGGAACTGATTGCCCAGTTCGTTGAGAACTTCAAGAAGTTCGACGTGGCCGACTCCATCGTCGAGGCCGGCCCGAAGCTGAGCTGAGTTTTGAAATGAAAAAGGGGTCAGAAGAAAGCATTCTTCTGACCCCGACTTAAGGCGCCAAATTCGCGGTATAAAAAAGGGGTCAGATGAAAGCTTTCATCTGACCCCTTTTTCGTTCAGACCGCCACTACCTGGGATCTGAGGCCATACAACGCGTAGAGCACTTCCTCCCGCTCACGCTGACCAATACCATTCTTCTCCAGCGCCAGCAGGGCGTCATCAAGTACGGCCATGAATTCCGAGGGAGAAATATTCATACCACGGTGGGCCGCCAACATATCCTTGCCCTGATAGGCATCTGACGGGCCACCCGTTGCGCTGACGAAAAACGTCGCCGCCGCATGCTTGAGCTTCGGCAAATCAATATCAGCAAATCGGACGCCAACCACTTTGTTGACCGCATGGTTATCGACCACATCGTTGGCAATCCGGGTAATGCCATCCACACCACCGAGTCTGTTGAACAGTGATTCTGTCACGGGAACCTCCTCGCGCATAACGCGCTTGACCCAATGCCACAGAGGCATCGGTAGGTTATTTCGAGGGGTGCCCTACCAATTATAGCTCCTTTCAGCCTGACCAACCTCGTCAGGAAGCAATCTAATCAAGCGTAAAACAACAGTGGCACGAACGACACCACCAGCAATGAGATCCCCATGGCAATCAGCGGCAGGATGATCCGCTCGTGGCGCTGGTAGAAGGTACCGGTTTCCTGCTGGGCGGCCATCACCTCGGCCTCGCCCACCACCTGCCGGGTCAGCAGATGGTTGAGCGCCACCGGCGGACTCAGATAGCCGAGTTCAAAGGCCACCAGGGTGACCATCCAGAAGTGGACAGGGTGAATGCCGCTGGCATAGGCAATGCCGGCCACGGTGGCGGTCACCAGGATGACGGCGCCGAAGGCATCCATGATCATGCCCAGGATGACCAGGATCACCACCATCAGCAGCATTGCTGACCAGGCACTGTCGAAAGCCTGGGGAAAGCTCTGCATGATGTGGGAGCGCTCGATCACACCGCCGATGCTGACCGAGAGCCCGAGTAGTAGCAGCAGCGCGCCAATTTCCGCCGTGGTATCGTTGGTCGCCCCCCGAACGCTGCGCTCCAGGCCCTGGTGATTGATCTCGCCGGAGGCCCTGCCCCTGCGGTTCTTCAGGCTGACATGCTCATACACCAGAATGGCCAGCATGATCACCGGCAACAGCCGGGGTGCCGAGAACTCGTCCATGGTCACATCCAGGGCAAACCGGTAGAACATGACCACCACCGAAATCACCAGAACATAGGGAATCAGTGGCTTAAGCGCCTGGATCATGGCCGGGAACGCCACTGAAGAGGGCGCAAGATCAAACCGGCTCTGGCGGTTGACCGACAGCGCCACCAGCGTGAACATCGCAGCGGTAAGCAGGAACACCCAGATACCCCAGCCGAACAGTTCATCGGTGGTCACTTCCCGGTTCAGGTAGGCGATCACCACGACCAGCAGGCACGGCCTCAGCACCACCCCCAGGGAACCGGACATGGCGGTCGCGGCCAGGGCCAGTTGCCGCCGGGCCCCGGCGGCACGGAGCTCGCTGTAGATCACCGCGCCGGCGGCGATTACAAAGATCCCCGAGGCACCGGTGTAAGCGGTGGGTACGGCCGCCACCAGGACAGCCACCACCGCCAGCATTTCCGGTGGCATGTGCCAGGGCCGGAACACGTTGAACACCAGGGTAGCCAGGCGGGTCTGCTTGAGCATCATGCCCACCCAGACATACAACCCGACGTTCAGGAACATGTCCGCCAGCTCCATCATCTTGCCCAGGTAGATGCCAATGCCCGAGGAGTGGCCGATCAGGGCAAAATAGGTGCCGGAGATCAGGCACATGACGGTATAGAGCGGCACCGCCAGGAACGCCTTGTTCAGACTGCCGCCCTCCTGGAGATTCTCGGGTACCCGGAACAGACGGTAGAGACTGGCCAGGGTCAGGCAGGCAAAGCCGGCGATCCAGAGGTTGTGCAGCAGCAGTTCCTCACCGGAGACCGAGGTGTCCGAGCCAAGACTGGACTGGCGGAAGATCACGCTGGAACCCAGCAACATGGCATTGGCAATGGTTTGCAGGGTGTGGGATACCGTGTAGTCCAGGCGGGTTTCCATGGCCCGCATGGCAATGTGGTGGCGGGTCAGGGTGGCGGTCACCGCGCACAGCATGACCAGTATCACCAGGATGTAGCGCTGCGATTCCAGGCCCAGGGCGATGACGTCTGCAACAAACAGCTCCACCGCCCGGTATGCCTTGACCCCCGGCGTCAGGTTGTCTTTCAGGTTCTGGTAATCCTGATGGGCGGCCTTGCAGTCCGCGACCGACCGTTCGATCGACAGGCGCACCTCGTCCGGATCTTTCTCTTCCGCCCCGAGTAACGCCGCCATCGGATCGTCGCTGTCCGGCTCCTGTGCCATCTCGGCGGCAACGGCGTCTTCGATATCGCGGTCCGGATCGCACTCCGGTGCCACCGGATCCATCCGGAGCTTGTAATAACCACTCCACAACTGCTCACCGGTCTGCAGCATCCGGTTGTGGATGTCACTGCTGGTGGAGAACAGCACCACCGCCAGCAACAGCAAGCAGGCCGGCAGCGACGAAAACCACTCCAGTCCGGTACGACGAAAACCAGCCTTGGTCATAACTACCTATCCCCGGGAACCGATGGTTTACAGCAGATCATCCAGATCCATGGTTTCAACCGACTCCTGCCGGTCGTCCCAGAAGGTGCCGAGCTGACCAAGCGGCGTGCGGTGGCCGGTATTCTCCACCCACATCCGGTCGGAAATGGCCACGATCATGTTGGTGGCCATGGCATCCACGAAACGCCAGTCCTCGTTGGCCGGATCCTGCTCCAGGGATTCGGCATGCTCCCGGATGACTTCCCTAAGGCGTGCCTCATCACCCTTGTTCACGGCCGCGATGGCATGGAACACGTGCGGCAGGCGCACACCCGCGGCCTCGCCCTGATCGTCGGCAATCTGCAATCGTTCGAAGGCGTCCTCGCCCTCGGGTTGGGCTCCTGGAATCATTGCCCAGACGGTGGCGCGCAACGCCATCGGCGCGCCCCACCACTTGTCGTTGGCCAGGCAACTGGTGCCCCGCTCCACAATAGAACCGATGTTGGCCGGCACGCCAATTGAGGAGGTGGACTGGATCTGGGCATTCAGTGCCTGCAGACCCGACAGCAGGCCGGCAAGGTAGATGAACTCGTCCATGTCATCCTCGAATTCCGGGCACTCGCCAGTACCGACCTCGCCATAATGGGCATTGTGATGCTGCCAGGCCCGGAAATAGCGCCGGGAGGCCAGAGCGTAGGCCCGCTTCTGGCGGATCATGGCATCCTCGGCCTCCTCCGCCTCCATCCCGTTCAGGGCGGCCAGGGCATCCAGCTCGTGCTCCCGGGCCTGCTCCTCGGCACAACCGCCGGAGGAGAGGTACAGCATGACCGCCAGCTGGTCCGGTTCGTCCGTGACCCGCCCGAAGGACATCAGCAACGGTGCCGTGGCCTCGCTCATGGCACACCCCATGGCCAGATCCTGTGACTGCATCAGGTACGGAACCGTGTGATTGCGGGAGAATCCCTGCATGACGTCACCGGTGGTCTTGTACATCATGTGGTCAATCGCACCGCAGCCGGTGACCAGGGTCGTGACGGCAAGCGTGGCGAGCAGGCCGCGGAAGCGGGCCCGCAGGGTGCTCGGAGATCGGGGAGATTTGCGGAGGTCGGTCATGACTTCTGTACCTTTTTTACGTTCTTGTTCTGATCGCGCGGACTCGACACCGGCAGCCGGCTCAAATGTTACGAACTGTAACCGGCGGGCATTATGGCCTGTCAGGACCGGTTTTTATGAGACGGGGGCCGCAAATGACGCCTCCGGCCGATGCTTTTGTAACAGCCCGGTTTGCACAATTTGCGCCGAGCCACTATAGATTTCTGTCGACAACGACAATAAGAGGACTCTCACATGCGTAAACCTGAACTCGCTGCCGCCATTGCCGACCGCACCGGTATGACCCGGGAGAAAGCGGGCGAAGTCATTGCTGCTTTCACCGACCAGGTATCCGCCGCTGCCGCCCGTGGCGAGGATGTCAGCCTGATCGGCTTCGGAACTTTCAATCTCCGCAGCCGTGAGGCCCGCAGCGGCCGCAATCCCCAGACCGGGGCTTCCATCCAGATTCCGGCGAGCAAGACCGTCGGGTTCAAGGCGGGCAAGGCCCTCAAGGATGCGGTTCAGTAAGGAGCATCGGGCCCGCACCGCGGGCCCTCGTTCTCAGGAGGCGCACTCCGCACGGGCACCATCCACCCGGCACCGGATCGCCTTCATCAGCTTGATGGCACGCTCGTCGTAAACGCCATCCTCCAGCAGGGACAGGCGTACCTTTCTCAGCATCTTGTCGTACTCGGCGGTATCTTCCTGCGGCAGGCTCATCCAGACTTCTTCGGGAATGCCGGCTTCCGCCTCCGCAATGATCCCGTACGCCTCGTCCAGCCGCTGGATGGCCTGGTCACGGACCATCTGGCCGGCATCATCCGGAAAGCGATCCCGGTGCATGATCACCTGGAAGTTCATGTAGGCGAGCGCATAGCGAACCACGGCACCGTCCGGATTCACGCCCTTATACAGCTCCAGGGGCTGGTAGGCCACCGCAGGTGCATAGGCGAGATCGACGCTGCCGTTGTTGAACTTGCCAGCGAAGTTGGCGGAGTTGGAACCCACCACCGAGGCGCCGACGTGGCGCACCATGCGCACCGATGCCTCGTCATAATCCAGGGTCGCGATACGCTTGCCCTGCAGTTTTTCAACAGAGTCGATGCTGCGATCCCGGGTGTGCAGGTAGATCGCACCGGCCGGGAACACGCCAGCCACCTCGTAGGGCCCGTTCACCAGAAACGGCCGGGCCTTGGGCTGGCTCAGGGTGTTGTACAGCAGGCGCATCTCCTCCTCGCCCGGTACCGCGCCCATGGCTTCGAGGCTGCCGGTGAACTTGTTGAACTCGCGGGCGCGGGTGCCGGTCAGCAGGACCGCATCGCACTGACCGGCCTTGAAGTCCTCGGCCGCCACCTTTTCGTCGGTGTAGGCCCGCAGGTCGAGCTTGATGCCCCGCTTCAGGGCTACCGGTTGGAAGGTTTTGGTGATGGCGAACAACGGGCCGTTGGCCCCCACCGGATCAAAGACGCAGAAGCTGCGTTCGAGGATTTCCCTGGGCGCCTGCTCCTGGGCCTGACCAAGGGAAGGAAACAACAGGGAAGCGCACAGGGTGGCGGCTACGGCCACCCGATGCGGGAAGTGTGCTGGTTTCACGGGATGACTCCTGATTTATTATTGTCGGGCGCCGGAACGTCCGGGTGCCGGCGTTGCCACGTTGTCCTTGAGCGACCTTAGGTCGACCGCTACAAGAATACGTTGGCACAGGTGCCTGCCATCAAGGTCTTTTCAGCAAGAGGAGGAGTTTCTGTGATGGTATCGACAGAGGCCACCGGACCTCTGCCGCATTTCCGGGGTCAGACCTGGAGCGCGTCCCAGGCCTTGTGACCCTCGACCAGTGTCATCCGGACCACGCCTGGCAGTTCGCGGCCGATGACCGGTGCGTGGCGCCCGGCTGAAACCAGAGAGCTGTCGTCAGCGGTCCAGGTTGCTGCCGGATCAAACAAACATAGATCGGCCACATCGCCCTCGGCCAGTCCGGCGCTCCGGCCGATGACCGAAGCCGGCCCGGCAGTCAGTGCCCGCACCAGGTCGGTCAGCGCCAGTTCGTCCCGGTTCACCAGTTCAAGACCCATGGACAGCACACTTTCGATGGTGGACAGGCCCGGTTCGGTAGCCGCCAGCGGCGCCTGCTTGGCGGCGGAATCGTGGGGCTGGTGCTGGCTGACAATGGCCGCGATGATACCCTCCCTCACGCCGGCCACCAGGGCTTTGCGGTCAGTCTCGGAGCGCAGCGGCGGGCGCACATGGAAGCGGCTATCAAAGCCGGCCAGGGCATCCTCGGTAAACACCAGCTGGTGCATGGCGACGTCGGCCGTGACCTGGATACCCCGCTGCTGCGCTTCCGCCAGCATTTCGACACTGCGGGCACAGGAGAGCTGGCTCAGATGCAGCCGTACACCGGTCTCCTCCGCCAGCAACAGCATCTCCATGACCGCGGCCGTCTCTGCCACTTCGGGTATCCCCAGAAGCCCCAGGCGGGACGTCACCAGACCGTCATGGGCATAGCCGTCTGCCGCCAGGGCCTGGTTTTCCGGGCTGAACATCACGGTCAGGCCAAAGGTCTGGGCGTAGGCCATGCAACGGCGCAGGATACGGGCATTGCGCACGCCCCGGGCGCCGTTACCCACGGCAACGCAGCCGGCATTCCTGAGGCCCGCCATATCGCTGAGCAGGTCACCCTCAAGCCCGCGGGTAATGGCGCCAATGGGCAATACCCGGATCGGGGAGCGACTGGCAGCCACATCCCGGATCAGGTGCGTGACCGCGCCGGAATCATTGACCGGCGAGGTTTCCGGCGAGGCGCAAACCGTGGTGAAGCCACCATGGGCCGCGGCCCGGGTTTCCGACGCAATATTGCCCTTCTGGCCGTTGCCCGGTTCACGCAGGTTGCAGCACAGATCGACAAAGCCCGGGGCGATCACCCAGCCGTCGGCGTTGATGGTGTCATCGACATCGGCACTGCGGGCCTGACTGCCGGTGGCGGCAATCCGGCCATCGCGAATCAGCAGGGCGTCGTTGTCGGTTTCCCGGCCCTGGCCATCGATCAGTCGACCACCGGTAATCAGCAGCAGCGGCGAGGATTGGTTGCTGGTATGACTCATGCTTTTGCCCTTTCTGCCTTCTGCTGACGTTCTGCCACCTGGCCACCCATGGCCATGGACATTACCGCCATCCGGATGGCGATGCCGTTGGTGACCTGGTTGAGAATCACCGACTGGGGCCCATCGGCCACCGCCGATTCGATCTCCACCCCGCGGTTGATCGGCCCCGGATGCATCACGATGCATTCCGGATGGGCCAGGGCCAGCTTCTCGCGATTGAGACCATACAACCGGTAGAACTCCCGCTCACTGGGCAGCAGGGCTCCCTCCATGCGCTCCTTCTGGAGCCGCAGCATGATCACCACATCCAGGTCTTTCATGCCCTTTTCCATGTCGTATTCAACGGTGCAGCCGAGGCTCTCCACATCCTTGGGCAGCAGGGTTCCCGGGGCAATGACCCGGACTTCTTCCGCCCCGAGCACATTCAACGCCCGGATCTGGGAGCGGGCAACCCGGGAATGCAGGACATCACCGACAATGGCGACTTTCAGGCCGTCAAACCGCTGCTTGTGCTGGCGAATGGTGAGCATGTCGAGCATGGCCTGGGTGGGATGAGCGTGGCGGCCGTCGCCGGCATTGATGATCGCAACCCCCGGCGTCACGCTCTCGGCGATGAAATGCGGCGCCCCGCTCTGGGAGTGGCGCACCACAAACATGTCGCTGGCCATGGCCTCGAGGTTGAGCAGGGTATCGGACAGGGATTCGCCCTTGGAGGTGGCCGAGGTGCTGATATCCAGGTTCAGCACGTCCGCCGACAGGCGCTTGGCGGCAAGCTCGAAGGTGCTTCGGGTACGGGTACTGGACTCGAAGAACAGGTTGACCACCGTTCGCCCCCGCAGCAGCGGCACTTTCTTGATGGTCCGCTCCCCCACTTCGATGAAGGAGTCGGCGGTATCCAGGATATCGGTAAGCAAATCACGGTCGAGGCCGTCGAGGGTGAGGAAATGCCGCAACTGACCATCCCGGGTCAGCTGCAAGTGGTGCGGGGAAGGGTCGTGTGCGGTCATGGGTCGCCTGTTTGCTGTGTTGCCGTATGGAATCGCTGGTTACTGCCCGGTTTCCTGTAGTTCGATGCGCAGGGGGTCGGGGCCCCGGAGCTTGACCCGCTGATGGGCATCCAGGGACAGCACCCGCCCGGCCACATCCGGCTGGATCGGCAGTTCCCGGGCGCCGAGATCAATCAGGGTGGCCAGTATGATACTGGCTGGACGACCGTAGTCGAAAATTTCGTTCATGGCGGCACGGATGGTCCGGCCACTCATGATGACGTCGTCGATGAGGATGATGTCCCGGCCCTCGGTATCGAACGGCAGGCTGGAGGGCTTCACCTTCGGATTCAGGCCGATGCGGCTGAAGTCGTCCCGGTAAAACGAGATATCCAGCTCCCCGAAAGCCTGATCAATGCCCAGGCGTTTGCTCAGCACATCCGCCAGCCAGACGCCGCCGGTACGGATACCGATCACCGCCGGCTCGGTCACATTGCGCTCCTCCAGGATCCGGCGCAATCCCGTTTCCAGCTCATCCAGCAGCTGGTTGATATCAAGCTGTGCGGTCATCAGGTCCTCACTGTGTTTCAGGTCAGCCGGAAATGTCAGCCGGCGCTATTATCCTGTTCCCGGAACCAGGTTTCCAGAATCAGTACCGCGGCGCGGTCATCAACACCATGGCGGCCGAAATCCCGGCTGCCACCGCGGGCCAAGACGTCACCCTTGGCCTCGAAACTGGTGAGCCGTTCGTCCACCATCTCCACCGGGTAATGGAAACGGCCGTGGATACGGTTGCCGAACTTGCGGGCCCGGGCGCACATCTCGTTCTCGGTGTCGTCCATGTTCAGGGGCAGGCCCACCAGCACCAGGTCCGGCCGCCACTCCTCCAGCAGTTTTTCCACCACCGACCAGTCCGGGATGCCGTCCCGGGCGGGAATCATCGCCAGCGGCTCACCGGTACCCAGCAACTCCTGCCCGGTGGCCACGCCGATCCTGCGGGTGCCGAAATCGAACGCCATCACCCGGCGATTGCCCGCCTCAGGCATGGCCGCCGAACTCGGTCAGCTGGTTCAGGTCGATACCGATCAGCTTGAGTACCGCCTGGTAGCGGTCCTGGGCCGGCGTCCGGAACAGGATGTCGGTACTGGCCGGACAGGTCAGCCAGGAGTTGCTGCCCAGCTCCTCCTCCAGCTGACCCTCGCCCCAGCCGGAGTAACCCAGTGCTACCAGGAACTCTTCCGGACCATCGCCACGGCCGATGCCGGCCAGGATGTCCCGGGAGGTGGTAAGCAGAACGTCTTCGGCCACCTGGACGGTGTTCTGCCATGTGGTAGCGGGGCTGTGGAGCACGAAGCCACGCTCGGGCTGAACCGGGCCACCACTGTAGACCGGGAGGTCCAGCTCGGAGCCATGCATGTCCAGCTGTTCCAGAATCTCACCGAGGTGGATATCCAGCGGCTGGTTGATCATCAGCCCGAGCGCTCCGTCGTCGGAATGTTCACAGATGTAGATCACACCACCGTGAAAACGGGGGTCGGCCAGCCAGGGCGAAGCCACCAGAAAGTGGTGCTGCAGACTGTTGGGAGATTTCCTGGTTGCGGTCATCCGGATGTCAGCCCCCGCCGTTGGAAAGACCAGGTTCGTATGATTTCCAGCTCATCCACTTCCTCGCGCATGTCTTCCGGGAACGGGGCGAACGGGGATGCCATGCGCACGATGCGGATGGCGGCGTCGTCCAGGACCCGGCTGCCCGAGGACTGCAGGATAGCCACTTCCTTGATTGTGCCATCTTTCTTGAGCGATACCAGCATCCGGAGCGTGCCGTAGATACCCGCTCTGCGGGCCTCGGTCGGGTAATTGATGTTCCCGACACGGGTGACCTTGCTGATCCAGTTCTGGACATACCAGGCGTTGGTGGACTGCAGGGTCGAGGCAGACGTGACCCGCATGACCCGGGGCTTGCGGGCATAGGCCTGTTGCTGGGCATCAAACCGCGCTTCCAGGCTGGCGATTTCCAGGCTGCGCTCCATCAGGCTTTTCTTTTTCTCCACCGGTTGCGGTTCCGGCTCGGCTTTCTCTTCCGGCTCGGCCACCTTGCGGCTGGAGGGCGCTGTGGTCTGCACCACCGTCTGTTCCTGCTGCTTCACCGGTTCCGGCCGGGATGGCGGCTCGGGCTGTACCTGTGCCGGTTCCGGCTGGCTGACCTCGGCCGGCTGGGGCGTGGTCATTTCCCGGGGTTCGTCTTCGGTGCCACTGCCCTGCTGATTGGTCTGGGCCAGAAAATCGGCCTTTTCCGGGGCCTTCTCGTCTTCAAACTGGGACAGGGTGATTTCCATGGTCTGGGCCGACGAGCGCGGAGGCTCCGGCGCGAAGGTGATGCCCAGCACGATAATCGCGTGCACGGCCAACGCCATGAACAGGGTGAAGGAAAACCGGTCAAAATCGCTTACCTGAACTGCCATTCCTGTTCCTGATCCTGTCGTTGGTCCTGCACTGCTCGCCCCATTCTGTCGGTTACGCCTGCTTCAGGCGCTTTTCAATGGCATCCATCAGCATGCCGCCGATATCGATGCCGTAGGCCGCATCCAGTTCCCGGATGCAGGTGGGGCTGGTTACATTGATTTCAGTCAGATAGTCGCCGATCACGTCGAGGCCGACAAACATCAGGCCCTTCTCCTTGATCGCAGGGGCGACGCGGGCACAGATTTCCCGGTCACGATCGGTCAACTCCCGGCCCTCACCCCGGCCGCCGGCCGCGAGGTTGCCGCGATTCTCGCCCTGGGACGGAATCCGCGCAAGGGCATAGGGCACCGGCTCGCCCTCGATGAGCAGGATCCGTTTGTCGCCATCGACAATCTCGGGAATGAATTTCTGTGCCATGGCCTGGTGGGTGCCATAGTTGGTCAGGGTCTCGATGATCACGCCCAGGTTGAAATCGTTCTCCCGCACCCGGAAGATCGAGTGACCGCCCATGCCGTCCACCGGCTTCATGATGATATCACCGTGCTCGGCATAGAACTCCCGGAACCGGTGCGCCGAACGGCTCACCAGCAACGGCGGCGTCAGATCCTCGAACTGGGTGGCGAACAGCTTCTCGTTACAGTCCCGCAGAGTGGCGGCGGGGTTTACCACCAGGGCGCCCTGCAGTTCCGCCGCCTCCAGGATGTAGGTAGCCATCAGGAACTCGCGGTCCACGGGCGGATCCTTGCGCATCAGGATCACGTCCAGATCGCCCAGGGCCCGGTCCTGACTGCCGCCGAAGCTGAACCAGTTCTCCGGGTCCATGTGGACAGTCAGATCCCGGGTGTGGGCCATCGCCCGGCCACCGTCGAGGTACATGTCGGGCAACTCCATGTATTCGATCTCCCAGCCCCGCTTCTGCGCGGCCAGCAACATGGCGAGCGAACTGTCTTTCTTGAACGTGATGTTTTCGATGGGATCCATCACGATCCCGAGTCGGACTGTCATAGTGTCTCTTCAGCTCCTGGGAAGTAAAAACACGAACCGGTCAGCAGAGCGAGCCGGGCGTTAAATGCTATCCTGAGACGTCAGATGGTATTGTACCCGAGCCGCGAATGCATCCGGAGATATCCTCAGGAGATACGTGACTGTGCGGGCAGAAGTACATTTAGTCACAAACTAATACTTTTTATATGGCCATCGATATTCTATAACTGAGCGGGGTTTATAGAAGAACCTTGAGGTTTGTGTTAAAACCCCCGTTCCAAAATAAAGATAGTCGCTGAGCGCAAGGCAGTTGGACAATGGATGACAACTTCGAGAATCTGAAGATTATGGTGATCGACGACAGCAAAACGATTCGTCGCACCGCAGAAACCCTCCTCAAGAAGGTCGGCTGTGAGGTCATCACCGCGACTGACGGCTTTGACGCTCTGGCCAAGATTGCCGATTCCCAGCCGGACATCATTTTCGTTGACATCATGATGCCGCGCCTGGATGGCTACCAGACCTGCGCACTGATCAAGAACAATTCCTCTTTCAAAAAGACGCCGGTTATCATGCTCTCCAGCAAGGACGGACTGTTCGATAAAGCGAAAGGTCGCATCGTAGGCTCTGACCAATATCTGACCAAACCGTTCAGCAAGGACGAGCTGCTAAACACCATCCGCCAGTACGTACCACAGGCGGAACAGTAAACCTGCTGAAATCAAGAACCATCGAGGAAACCATGGCCCGCATTCTGATTGTTGATGACTCTCCCACCGAGGTGAAGAAGATTTCCACCATCCTGGAAAAGCACAAGCACGAAGTCCTGACCGCCGATAACGGCGCGGATGGTGTTGCCAAGGCCCGCGCTGAAACGCCGGACCTGGTACTGATGGACGTAGTCATGCCAGGCCTGAACGGCTTCCAGGCGACCCGCCAGCTGACCCGTGCGCCCGAGACTGCCTCCATTCCGGTTGTCATCGTTACCACCAAGGACCAGGAAACCGACCGCGTATGGGGCACCCGCCAGGGCGCCAAGGGTTACCTGGTAAAGCCGGTGAACGAAGACGACCTGATCAAGACCATCAACAGCCTGATCGCCTGACCCTCACAACCTTGGAGTACGCATGTCCGCCCAGGCCGCCCCTTTTGCCGTTCTGACGGATATCGCCCAGCGCAGCCGGTCCATGGCCGCCGGCCTGCCGGAGCAACAGGAAGCCGTTGAGCTGTGGAACGGCATCGGCTTCGTGTTATCGGGTGAGCACTATGTGGCCCCCATGGGTGAAGTGACAGAAATTCTCCATGTGCCCCGTTTCACCCACATTCCGGGTGTGCGGCCATTCTTGCTGGGCGCCGCCAACGTGCGCGGCCGCCTGCTCCCCCTGGTCGATCTCGCCAGCTTCTTCGACATACCCCGCTCCTCGCGCAGTCAGCGTGACCGGCGGGTTCTGGTCGTTGAGCAGGGGGATGTGTTCAGCGGGCTGGTCGTGGACAGCGTCCTGGGGATGCAGTATTTCACAACCGACAGTTTCCGGGAGGCGCCGCAAGGGGTCCCCGAAAGCGTTCGTCCGTTTGTTACAGGCGGCTACGAACGCAACGAGGAAGTCTGGAGAGTGTTCTCCGCTGCCGATCTGGTGGCCGACGAGCACTTCCTGGACGTCGCGCAGTGGTAAAGGGTGGTGACACTGGCAGGAACATCACCCTGACCGCCTGAAATCCGCTAAAACAGACTTGCCAACATTTTGAAGAGGCCGGGAGCCAGAACATGAAAAACAGAGCCGGAAGATTGGGTATGGGACAGGGAGGCAACAAGCTGGTTGCCGGCCTGATCGCCGCACTGATCGCACTTACCGTCCTGCTCGTTGCCGTGCTGTTCATCATCAACCGTGACAGCCAGAACGACCAGCGATACATTGCCCACACTGCGGAACTGCGGGTACTCTCGCAGGCCATTGCGAAGAACGCGACCGAGGCCGCCGGCGGTACCGCCGAGGCATTCAACCAGTTGCGCCGCTCCCGCGATGACTTCCAGCAGCTCTGGACCTTCGTCACCGAAGGCAACCCGGAAACCGGCCTGCCCCCCAGTGAACTGGCACAGCAAAGCGGTGTACAGCAGAACTGGAACATTGTCCGGGAAAATGCCGACAGCATCCTCTCCACCCAGGATGCGGTACTGGGCCTGCACGAAGTGGCCCGGACCCTGAACGAAACCATTCCCCAGCTCCAGGTGGAGTACGACGACATCGTACAGATCCTGCTGGACAACGACGCACCAGCCGAACAGATCGCCCTGGCCCAGCGCCAGTCGCTGCTGGCCGAGCGTATCGTCCGTTCTGTTAACAACGTACTGTCCGGTGACGAAGACGCGGTTATCGCCGCCGACCGGTTCGGCCGCGACGCCAGCCTGTTCGGCCGGGTTCTCGACGGCCAGCTCAACGGCAACGAAGCCATGGGCATCTCCCGGGTAACCGATGAAGACGCCATCTACGGTCTGGAAGCGGTTGCCGAGCTGTTCGAGTTCGTTTCCCAGAACGTTGACGCCATCCTTGAAGCCTCTCCCGACCTCTTCAAGGTGCGTACCGCTGCCAGCGACATCTTCCAGAACTCCGAGATCCTGCTCTCAGAACTCTCTGTCCTGGCCGAAGGCTTCCGTACCCAGCCGGGCTCACGCCTGGTCAGCCCGACCCTGGCCTTTATCATCCTGGCCGCGATGGTTGCCATCGTTGTCTTCATCGGTCTTGCCCTTTACCGCGAAGCCCAGGCCCGTCTGGCTGCGACCCAGGAGCAGAACGAACAGAACCAGAACGCGATCCTGCGACTGCTGGACGAACTCGCCGACCTGGCGGATGGTGACCTGACCACCGAGGCCACGGTAACCGAGGACTTCACCGGTGCCATCGCCGACTCCATCAACTACGCGATCGACCAGATGCGCGGACTGGTACAGGCGATTCGTGGTACCGCGGTACGGGTAGCGGGCGCCGCCCAGGAAACCCAGTCCACCGCGATGCACCTGGCCGACGCTTCCGAGCACCAGGCCCAGGAAATTGCCGGGGCTTCTGCCGCGGTTAACGAGATGGCCGTGTCCATCGACCAGGTATCCTCGAACGCCGCCGAATCCTCCGCGGTTGCGGAGCGGTCGGTTGCGATCGCGAAGAAAGGCGCGGAAGTGGTACAGAATACCATCCGCGGCATGGACAACATCCGGGAGCAGATCCAGGAAACCTCCAAGCGGATCAAGCGTCTGGGTGAATCCTCCCAGGAAATCGGTGACATCGTATCCCTGATCAACGACATCGCCGACCAGACCAACATCCTGTCCCTGAACGCCGCGATCCAGGCCTCCATGGCCGGTGACGCGGGTCGAGGCTTCGCGGTGGTTGCGGACGAGGTTCAGCGCCTCGCGGAACGTTCCTCTGCGGCAACAAAGCAGATTGAAGCCCTGGTTAAGACGATCCAGTCCGATACCAACGAGGCGGTTATCTCCATGGAACACACCACCGCCGAGGTGGTCCGTGGTGCCCGTCTGGCCCAGGACGCGGGTATCGCACTCGAGGAAATCGAGAACGTATCCATGTCTCTGGCGGAGTTGATCCAGAACATCTCCAACGCCGCACGCCAGCAGTCGTCCTCTGCGGCCCACATTTCCAACACCATGAACGTTATCCAGGAAATCACCTCCCAGACCTCGTCCGGTACCAACGCGACCGCGAAGTCTATCGGTAACCTGGCCGAGATGGCGTCCGAACTGCGGTCCTCTGTTGCCGGCTTCACCCTGCCGGAAGAGGACGTGGCCGACGAAGAGCAAGAGGAAGACAGCGACGTTCCGGTGGTGGGCTGAAGAACGGCCCGGGGCAGCTGACAGTTTATGGCGCATACCCACGACAACCTGTCACCCGCCGAAGGTATCTGGTCCATGCGCCGCCTTCCGGATATGGATGCGGCGCAGTTCCACCAGTGGCAGACCCTGCTGGAGCATCGCACCGGGATAACCCTGTCGGCCGATCGACGCTCGTTCCTGGAGACCAACATCGGGATCCGGATGCGGGAGATCGGCTGCAGCAGCTACCAGGCCTACTACGAGAAAATCGTATCCGGCCCGGACGCGGTGGTGGAATGGGCAACCCTGGTGGATCGGCTGACCGTCCAGGAGACCCGGTTCTTCCGGGATCCCGATGCCTTCCGGCTGGTGTCCGACTATGTCCTGACGCGGCCGCGTGAGCAGCTGAGGAAGCGTGCCCTGGAAGCCTGGAGCGTCGGCTGTTCAACCGGCGAAGAGCCCTACACGCTGGCGATGGTACTCAACGAGTGCATGAACCAGCTGGCAATGCAGCCATTGTTCGGGGTGACCGGGTCCGACATCAGCAAGCCCGCCATTGACAAGGCCGGCAAGGGGCAGTTCAGCGCCCGGAAACTGCTGGGGATGGACGAAATCCTGAAGGAACGGTATTTCCGCCCCGCCGAGCGAAATACTGTCGAAATCGTAAAGAGCATCCGAGATCGGGTGTGTTTCACCAGGCTCAATGTCCTGGATCTGGACACCGCACCCATGCACGGAATGAACATCATCTTCTGCCAGAATCTGCTGATCTATTTCCGCCGCTGGCGCCGGCGGGAGATCGTGAAGCGGTTAGCAGAAAGACTGGCACCGGGGGGATTACTGGTGCTGGGCCAGGGTGAGTTGACCGACTGGCAACCACCCGGCCTGCAGCGGGTACCCTCGGAACATGTTCTGGCGTGGATCAAACGCCAGGCCGACGAAGAATAACCGGAGTGGTTATGGGCAATCACCATGACAGCATCGCCCTCGACTGGGTTCGGGGAGAAATACAGGACACGCTGACCCAAGGCCAGCATGCACTGGAAGCGTATGTCGAGAACCGTGACGACACCGCGCGCCTGCGCTTCTGCCTGAATTATCTCCATCAGGTGCATGGCACCCTGCAGATGGTGGAACTCTACGGTGCGGCATTGCTCACCGAGGAAATGGAAAAGCTCACCCAGGCGATTCTCAACGAGTCCGTCGGCAATGTGGACGAGGCCGTTGACATTCTGATGCAGGCGATCCTGCAGTTGCCCCAGTACCTGGAGCACCTGACCAGCAGCGAAGATGATTTCCCGATGGTGCTGCTGCCCATGCTCAATGACCTGCGGGCCGCCCGGGGCGAAGCCCTGCTCTCCGATACCTCGCTGTTCAAGCCGGATCTCAGCCGGGCGCAGATGAGTGTCAGCGGCGCCGCCTCCCGGCGGCTGCAGGACCCGAAGGTTCTCGGCCATATCCGCAAGCTCCGGCAGATGTACCAGTTCGCCCTGGCCGGTGTGGTCCGCGAGGAGGATCTGGACGCCCAGTTCAGCTACCTCCAGAAGGTCATCCAGCGGCTCGCCCGCCTGTGCCAGAACACACCGCGCGGTGAACTGTGGAAAGCCGCCAGTGCCTTCGTGGAGACCCTCCAGGCCCACGCGAACCCGGTCAACGCCGCGGTCAAATCCCTGCTGCGGGAGCTGGATGCCGAAATTCGGCTGCTTACCGACGGCCAAGCGAATGTGCTCCAGCAGCAGGCCCCGGAAGCGCTGCTCAAGCACCTGCTCTACTACGTGGCCCGTGCCCGGGACCTGGACACCCCGCAGGTCCAGGCCCTGCGTAACGACTACAAGCTCAACATGGCACTGCCATCGGACGATGACGTCGATGCCGCCCGTACCCGGGTATCCGGGCCGGGCCGTGAGGCGATCCACTCGGTGGTCAGCGCCCTGAACGAAGAGTTGGCCAAGCTCAAGGACCAGCTGGACCTGTTCGTGCGCTCCGAGTTGCGCCAGAACAGCGAGCTGGACGATCTGTTGCCCGGCCTGCGCCAGGTGGCCAACACCCTCGCCGTGCTCGGCCTGGGTATCCCCCGCAAAGTGGTGACCGAACAGATTGAGCTGGTGGAAAAACTCAGCGACCAGACCGAACTGGTGGACGACGGCACCCTGATGGACATTGCCGGCGCCCTGCTGTATGTCGAAGCCAGCCTGGCCGGCCTCGACACCGACCGCCAGGTCGAGACACAGGACGACGCACGCCCCGGCGACGCGATCAACCTGGGCTCACGGGAACTGGGCGAAGCCAGCTCTGCCCTGCTGCGGGAATCCCGCAACACCCTCGAGCAGGTCAAATCCGCCATCGTCAACTTCATCGCATCCCAGTGGGATACCCGCGAGATCGAACACGTTCCGGAATTGCTGCACAGCATCCGTGGCGGTCTTGCCCTGATTCCCCTCGATCGTGTGGTGGACATGCTCGAATCCGCCGAGCGTTACATCACAGATGTCCTGCTCGGTGGCAAACAGGTGCCGGACTGGAAACAACTGGACACCCTGGCCGATGCGGTCACCAGTATCGAGTACTACCTGGAGCGGCTGGCCGAGGGTATCAGCGAAAACGACGCCGTGCTGCAGGTCGCCGAAGACAGCCTGGCCTCCCTCGGTTTTCCGGTGGGTGCCGAGCCCACCTGGAACGCCCCAGCAGCCGAGCCTGAAGTGCCGGCGGAGGCTGAGAGCCCTGCCGAAGAATCCGCAGCCGCACCCGAGGACGCCAAGGAATCCGACGAGGACCTGCTGGACGACGAGATCCTGGAGATCTTCGTCGAGGAAGCCCAGGAGGTCCTGGAGACCATCCACGACTTCTATCCGCGTCTGCGCCAGAACCACGACGACCGTGAAGCCCTGACCGAAGTCCGTCGGGCATTCCACACCCTCAAGGGCAGTGGTCGTATGGTCGGTGCCACCAGCATCGGCGAGCTGGCCTGGTCGGTGGAAAACCTGCTGAACCGGGTCATCGACCAGACCATCAAACCGACCGACGATCTGTTCACCCTGGTGGACGAGGTCAACGCACGGATTCCGACCCTGATCCAGGAATTCCGGGATGGCCAGGCGGACGGAGACGTTGACGGCCTGATCGGACGCGCCGAAGCCATGGCCGACACCCGGCGCACCGACGACGAACAGGCGCCGGAATCCGCTCCGGTTGCCGAGGCCCCGGCCGCTGACGAGACGCCGGCACAACCCGAGCCTGCTCTTGCAACGGAAGCGCCGGCCGGAAGCGACGAGGACGATCTGATCGATGACGAAATCCTCGAGATCTTCGTCGAAGAGGCCGGTGAAGTCCTGGATACCATCCGTGAGTACCTGCCGATGCTGCTGCGTCAGCACGATGACCGCAGTGCGCTCACCGAAGTCCGCCGGGCCTTCCACACCCTCAAGGGCAGCGGCCGTATGGTTGGTGCCAATGTAGTGGGTGAACTGGCCTGGTCGGTCGAGAACATGCTCAATCGAGCCATCGACGGCTCGATCCTCATGAACGATGAAATTGCGGCGCTGTTGCAGGATGTCACCGAGGCGCTGCCGCCACTGGTGGAAGACTTCGAGAAACGTCGTGCGCCTTCCATGGACACATTGGCCCTCGAAGCCCGGGCCAACACCCTGGCCAATGGCGAGATCCCCGACACCGGCGCCATGCCAACCGGCGCAGAGGAATCCGAGGCAGCTCCGGAGACTACGGCGGAAACCCACGAGGCCGATGACAACGGCGTGGATCCGGTGCTGCTCGACATTTTCGAGAGCGAAACCGAGACCCATCTGCAGACCCTGAAGGAGTACCTGGCCGCCGCCGGAGACAAGACCACCGTCCCCTACACCGACGACCTGTCCCGGGCCCTGCATACCCTCAAGGGCAGTGCCCATACCGCCGGAATCACACCCATCGCCGAGGTCATCACTCCCCTCGAGCGGTTTGTGAAAGAAGCCCGCGCCCAGAACAAGCGGGCTGACCGGGAAGTCGTCGCCCTGATCGAGCAGGCCTGCGACTTCCTGACCCGTGGCCTGGCCCAGATTCGACAGAACCCGCAAGCACCGCTGACGGGCACCGAGGAATTCCTCGAAAGGCTCGAGAACCTCAGCCGCTCCACCCTGCGGGCTGCTGCCGATGACGACACCAGAGCGCCGACCCGACAGGCCGAATCCCAGCTGGTTCGCCTATTCCTGAACGAAGGCCTGGACATTGTCCTCGACGCCGAGCAGATCCTTGACCGGTGGGCGGCCGATCCGACGGAAACCGGCCCGCTGGCGCAGCTCCGGAACGAGCTGGACCAGCTGACCGAGGGCGCGGCTGAAGCCGGTCTCACCGATGTCTCCGCCCTTGCCGGTGCCCTGAACAACGCCTACGAGGCGGTCGCCGACGACCATCAGGCGCCGGATGAGCACTTCTTCACCACCGTCCGTGCCGGTCATGAGCAACTGATCAACATGATGGATCAGGTCGCTGCCGGCCTTGCCACCAGTTCCGATCCCGAGCTGCTGGCCCGTATCGAGACGCTGGCCGAAGGCCGGAGTGAGCCGGCCGATACAACCGGCACGGAAGCATCCGTGACACCGGACGCCTTCGAGCAGCAGTTCGACGACGAACTAGAAGAAATTGATCTGAGTTTCGACTCCGACGGTCTCGACGAGCCCGAAGCAGAAACGGAGCCGCAGGCTGAAGCCGAGCAGCCGCCGCTTCCCGAAACCGATGAATCCGATGACGGCCTCGATCAGGAACTGGCCGAGATCTTCCTGGAAGAAGCCCGGGACCTGATCGACAGCACCGCCGAGGCCCTGCAGAGCTGGAGCGAAAATACCGGTAATCTCGATATCCTCCGGTTGCTGCAGCGCGACCTGCACACCCTCAAGGGCGGCGCCCGTCTGGCCGACATTCCCGCCGTAGGCGACCTGTCCCACGAACTGGAAACCCTGTTCGAGGGCCTGACCGAGCAACGGCTGTCGGTCAACGACCAGCTGTCCGACCTCTTGTTCCGCAGCCATGACCGCCTTGCCGGCATGGTGGAGGCCCTTGAAAACGGTGAAACTCCGCGGCCGGCACCGGATCTGGTTGCCGAGATCCAGGCTTACATGGGCAGCGCGGCCGGTTCACGACCGGTCACGGATGTTGCCGAGCCCGCACCGGAGCAACAGCCCGGGGAATCGACCGCACCGGTAGATGAAACCGCCGGCGAACCGGCCAGCGAGACGCAGGAAGAAGGTCCGACTGACCTTTCCCATCTGGATCCGGAGCTGGTGGGCATCTTCCTCGAAGAAGCCTATGACCTGATCAACTCCACCGGCAGTGCCCTGCACACCTGGAGCGAGAACCCGTCAGACACTTCGGTAGCAGCCGAACTGCAGCGTGACGTGCATACCCTGAAAGGGGGCGCGCGCATGGCCGGCGTCAATGCCATCGGCGATCTCACCCACGTCCTCGAGGACCTGTTCGAGAAAGTGGCCGAAGGCCATCTGGCCGCGTCCGAGGACATGACGGACCTGCTGTTTGCCTGTCACGACCGTCTGGCCCAGATGGTTGAGCAGGTCGCGACCCAGAAGCCCTGCCCGCCTGCTACCGACCTGGTGGCCCAGGTGGAATCCGTCATCCGGGGCGAAACCCCCACTGCCCCGGCGCCGGAAGTGGCCGGGGAGCAACCGGAAGCTCGCACCGAGTCCGGTTTCGAAGAGCACCTGGAGCCGGCTTCCGATAACGACCTGATCGGCATCTTCCTGGACGAGGGTCTGGAAATTCACGAGGCCATCGATGAATGCCTGGCCCAGTGGAAAGACGAACCCGAGGAACTGTCCGGGGTGACCCAGCTCCAGCAGGAGCTTCATACCCTCAAGGGCGGTGCCCGGCTCTCGGATGTCGATCCCATTGCCGAGCTGGCCGAAGCCTGGGCCGAGGCCCTGGACCCCCTGATTGGCGGCGCCAACAACCAGCACGCCCTGCTGGAATTGAGTGAGCGCGCCAATGCCACCCTGAAAGCCATGCTGACCGCCCTGGAAGAAGGCGATAAGCCGGAAACCGGTCACGGTCTGGTGGAGGCGTTCCGGGCGGTAGGACAGGAGGCATCAGCGGCCGAGTCAGGCCCCGAGGCGCCCACAACCGCCAGCGCCGACACGGTCGATCCGGAAGTCCTGGAGATCTTCCTGGAAGAGGCCGGCGAGATCATGGACCAGCTCGAGCAAGTACTCGAGAACTGGCGTAAAGATCCCGGCAATCACGATTTCAACCAGGAAGCCCAGCGGGCCCTGCATACCCTCAAGGGTGGCGCGCGCCTGGCGCAACTGACCGAACTGGGTGACAAGGCCCATGCCTTAGAGACCCGGTTGATCGATCTGGGCGGCAACGCGCCGGACGAAACCCAGTGGCAGGCCATCACCGACGATCACGACGCCATCATCGCCCTGGTGACCGAGGTCCGCCGCCGCTTCGAGGGTGGTCCAGCCGAGCCGGAGACCACTGCTGAAACCAGCCCTGCCCCGGCGGAGCCGAAGACGGAGGCAACCCCGGCCACCACAGCCGAGCCCAGGGCCGAGACTGCACCGGCACCAAAACCGGAGAAGGCACCGGCGAAAACGCCGGCCCAGCCCCGGAAAAAAGCTCCGGAAGTGCAGCGGGTCCAGGAAACCATCCGGGTTTCGGCACCGCTGCTGGACGAGCTGGTCAACCTGGCCGGTGAAACCAGTATCACCCGTGGCCGACTGGAACAGCAGACCAGCGACTTCGGCCACACCCTGGATGAAATGGCGGCAACCATCGAGCGTCTGCGGGAGCAGCTGCGCCGGATGGAGATCGAGACCGAAGCCCAGATCCTGTTCCGTGCCGAACAGGAGCACGGCCCGGACTATGGCGACGACTTCGACCCGCTGGAGATGGACCGCTACTCCGCCATCCAGCAGTTGTCACGGGCCCTGACCGAATCCTCCTCGGACCTGGCAGACCTCCGGGAAACCATGGCCGACCGGGTCCGGGATACCGAGACCCTGCTGGTCCAGCAGTCCCGGATCAACACGGAACTGCAGGAAGGTCTGATGAAGACCCGAATGATTCCGTTTGCCTCCATGGTGCCCCGCCTGCGCCGGATCGTCCGCCAGATCAGCGGCGAACTGGGCAAGAAAGTGGACTTCGATGTCCGCAACGCGGAAGGGGAGATGGACCGCAACATCCTGGAGCGCATGGTTGCGCCCCTGGAGCACATGCTGCGGAACGCCCTCGACCACGGCATCGAAGCGCCGGAAGACCGCAAGAACGCCGGCAAGCCCGAAACCGGGGAAGTGACCCTGTCCCTGACCCGGGAAGGGGGTGACGTGGTGCTGCGGATGATGGACGACGGCAAGGGCATTCCCTCCAGCGTCATCCGCGACAAGGCCATCCGCCAGGGGTTGCTGCGGGCCGATGAAGACCTGTCAGAACGGGAAGTCCTGCAGTTCATCCTGCAGCCGGGCTTTTCCACTGCCGAGCAGGTCACCCAGATCTCCGGCCGGGGTGTCGGAATGGACGTGGTGGCCAGCGAGATCAAGCAACTCGGTGGCAGCCTCGATATCGACTCCGCGGTAGGTCGTGGCACCACCTTCACCGTGCGACTGCCGTTCACGGTATCGGTAAACCGCGCGCTGATGGTTACCACCGGCGAGGACTTCTACGCCATTCCGCTGAATACCATCGAAGGTATCGTGCGGGTCAGCACCTACGAACTCGAGGAATACTACAAGCCGGATGCCCCGATGTATGAGTATGCCGGCCAGCAGTACCGCCTGCAGTATCTGGGTAGCCTGCTCAACAGCGATCACCAACCCAAGCTCCAGGGCCAGGCACTGCCGCTGCCGGTAATCCTGGTACGGGGTGCCGAGCAACCCATGGCCCTGCAGGTGGACAGCCTGATGGGCAGCCGGGAAATCGTGGTTAAATCCCTCGGGCCCCAGTTCAGTACCGTTCGCGGGGTCTCCGGTGCCACCATCCTCGGTGATGGTAACGTGGTGGTGATCCTCGACCTTCCGGCCATGCTGCGTTCGGACATCCTCTCCGACCGCCAGCGTCTGGCGAACCTGGAGAAGGCGCGGGAAGCTGCCCGGTACGAAGAGCAGATCACCACCGTCATGGTGGTGGACGACTCGGTTACCGTACGGAAAGTTACTTCCCGCCTGCTGGAGCGCAATGGCATGGAAGTACTCACCGCCAAAGACGGCCTGGATGCAGTTGCCCAGCTGCAGGATCACAAGCCCGACATCATCCTGCTCGATATCGAGATGCCGAGGATGGACGGCTTCGAAGTGGCCAGCTTCATTCGCCACGACGACAACCTGCGGGAGACGCCGATCTGCATGATTACCTCCAGGACCGGCGAGAAGCACCGCGAGCGGGCCCTGGCCATCGGCGTCAACGAGTACCTCGGCAAACCGTTCCAGGAAACCGAGCTGCTTGAGACCATCAAGCGGCTGACCGGAACCGAGTAATGGCCGGCCAGGGAGGCCGGCCCCGGGTCGGAATCGTGTCCGATGTGGTGCTGCAGCGACACCGGCTGCAGGCCGCAACGGCCAAGTTCGGACTCGAGGTCTCCTTCTGTGGCGATCCCCAGCGGCTGGAATACCAGCCACAGTTTCCCGAGGCGGATCTGTGGCTGATCACCCTGGAAGACGAGGCCGACCACCCCGCGCTGTTCGATCTGCTGCTGGACAATACCGAGGCACCGGTCCTGTTCGGTCTTGACCAGGCCCCCAAGCCTGGCAGCACCGACTATTTCCGCTGGGAACGACGGCTGCTGGGCAAACTGGAAAAGCAACTGGGGCATCTCGAGGAGCTGGACTCGGAAACGACGCTCGAAAAACTCGAAGACGAGCCGGCGGCACCACAGAGCAAACCCGAACTGCCCCACTGGATCAAACCTGCGGTACCGGACTCCATTGCCGAGGAGGTCTGGATTCTGGGTGCCTCCCTGGGCGGACCGGCGGCGGTCAAAACCTTTCTCGATCACCTGCCCCAGGGACTACCCGTGGGGTTTATCTACGCCCAGCACATCGACGACAATTTCACCGGGGTGCTGACCCGGGTCCTGGGCCGCGATGCCCATTACCGGCTCAAGGCGGCACAGGAAGGCTACCGGGTCCGCAACGGAGATGTGGTGCTGATGCCGGTGGAACACGAGTGGCGGCTGGACAGTACCGGCGCCCTGACCGAAGTGAACAAGCCCTGGCCCGGACCGTACGGCCCCTCCATCGACCAGGTGCTACTCAATGTGGCCGACCACTACCGGGCCCGCTGCCATGCTATCCTCTTTTCCGGCATGGGCAACGATGGCGCTCTGGCAGCGCCCATTCTCAAAGCCTTTGGTAGCCGGATCTGGGTCCAGGAAAGCAGCAGTTGCGGCAACAGTTCCATGCCGGATTCCGTGGCGGCCACCGGCTGCGCCAGTTTCACCGGCACTCCCGAGCAACTGGCACGGGAACTGATCAAAACCATTGAAAAATCCTGCCTGCTCAGAGGCCGGCAGAAACGCGATTCCGCCTGAGGACAGAAGCGATGCCCGAAAACCGTCAAGCCCTCCCCTGTGTCATGATCCCGATGACCGGTCGGCAATTGTTACTGCCCAACGTTTCCATCGCCGAGGTTGTGGACTACGCCAGCGAAGAACCCGGCTCCAATACCCCGGACTGGCTGGTGGGCTACCTGGACTGGCGAGGCCTGGATTTGCCGGTGATTTCCTACGATGCCGCCAATGGCGGCAGCCTGATGGTGCCCGGTGACAACCGGGGCCGGATCGTGGTGTTGAACACCATTGGCGAGCATCACAGTGAGGTGCCGTTCATGGCGCTGGTCACCCAGGGGATTCCCAGCCAGGCACGACTGACCGAAGCGGAAGTGCACCGGCTCGAGGGTGACACCGGCCCGGCAGATCTGATGAAGGTCGAAGTCGAGAGCGAGGAAGCCTGGATTCCCAATTTGGAATACCTGGAATCCCTGGCACGCTCAGCACGCCGCTAGTACCTGCTCCTACCCGGTCATGGCAGGGAATCCTGGAAATGTTATAATGTACCAAATTTCCCAGGATTCCCGTCATGGCAAGCCAAGCACTTCCCTATCGCCCACACAACCATCAGGCCTGTGTCACCCAGGCCCTGGCTGATGCCCGTGCGATTTGCCGGGCCCAGAACGCGCGCCTGACGCCCACCCGGGAGCGGGTCCTGGAACTGATCTGGCAATCCCACAAGCCCCTGGGAGCTTACGACGTCCTGGCTGAGCTGACCGCCGAAGGCCAGAATGCGGCACCACCGACGGTGTACCGGGCCCTGGATTTCCTCCAGCAACATGGACTGGTGCACCGGATTGCCTCTCTCAATGCCTTCATCGGCTGTGCCCATGCCGGGGAGAACCATACCGGCATGTTCCTGATCTGCCGCAGCTGCGGCAATGTTCTGGAGCTCACAGCACCCGGCGTCTCCGGCGCGATCGAGGGCGCCGCTAAGGCCGAGCATTTCAAGGCCGAGAACGTGACCCTGGAGATCGCCGGCCTGTGCCCGAGATGCCAGTCGGAGAGCCGCCATGACTGATCCCCTGGTGACCCTGGACAACGTCACGGTCCGGTTCGATGACCGTCCCGCGGTGGATCGGGTCAACCTGAACGTCCATCGCGGTGACATCATCACCATCATCGGCCCCAACGGCGCCGGCAAGACTACCCTGATCAAGGCCCTGCTGGGCCTGCAGCCGATCACCGGGGGCAAGGTGCAACGGGCGTCCGGTCTGGTGATCGGCTATGTGCCCCAGAACCTGCAAATGGAAGCTACCCTGCCGTTGAGCGTCAAACGCTTTATGGCTCTGAGCGGCCGCAGTCGCGGCGAATGCCTGAAAGCCCTGGCCCGGACCGGCATCGAGCATCTGGTCAACGCCTCGGTCCATCATCTGTCCGGCGGTGAAAAACAACGACTGCTGCTGGCCCGGGCGCTGGCCCGGAAACCGGACCTGCTGGTTCTGGACGAACCCGCCCAGGGGGTCGACATCAACGGCCAGGCGGCGCTGTACGAGCTGATCCGGGAACTGCGGGACGAACTCAGGTGCGGCGTCATCATGATCTCCCACGATCTGCACCTGGTGATGGCCGCCACCGACAAGGTTATCTGCCTGAACCAGCACGTCTGCTGCAGCGGCTTTCCCGCCGACATTTCCCACGACCCGGCCTTCATCGAGACCTTCGGCCAGTCGGTGGCCGAATCCGTGGCGGTTTACCATCACCACCACAACCACCGCCACAACCTGCACGGAGACGTCGTCCTCGGCCAGTCCTCCCCAGCCGATAGCCACGGAGACAGCTGCAACCATGTCCATCATTGACAGTCTCCTGAACGACTTCTTCTGGCGCGCCCTGATCGGTGGCCTGGGGGTTGCCCTGATCGCCGGCCCCCTCGGGTGCTTCGTGGTGTGGCGCCGTCTGGCCTATTTCGGCGATACCCTGGCCCACTCCGCGCTGCTAGGCATTGCCCTGAGTTTCCTGATCAGCGTGCCGCTGAATGTTGGCGTCATCATCACCTGCGTGGTCATTGCCCTGGTGCTGGTGGCATTCTCGAAAACCCGGACCCTGGCCACGGATACCCTGCTCGGGATCCTCGCCCACAGTGCCCTGGCCATCGGCCTGGTCACGCTGAGTTTCATGCCGGATGTGCGGGTGGATCTGACCGGGCTGCTATTCGGCGATCTGTTGGCCATGAGCCGGGATGACCTGTTGTGGATCTACGGCGGAGCGGCGGTGATTCTCGTGCTGCTGGTGACCCTGTGGCAGGGCCTGCTGATGAGCACCATTCACGAGGAGCTGGCCCGGGTGGAGGGGTTCCCGGTGGAGCGGCTGCGGCTGGTGTTGATGCTGATGTTTTCCCTGGTCATCGCCGTGGCCATGAAAATCGTCGGCGTGCTGCTGATTACCGCGCTGCTGATCATCCCGGCCGCCTCCGCTCGGCGACTGGCCCGCACACCGGAACACATGGTGGGGTTGGCTGTCGTATTCGGCTTTGTCTCGGTCAGTGGCGGCCTGGCGCTATCCTGGCATCTGGACACACCGGCCGGGCCCTCGGTGGTGGTGACGGCGTTTCTGGCCTTCCTGGTAACCTACAGCACAACGGCCAGAACCGCCGCCTGATTGGCCGGTTTCTAGTCCAGCGTCTTGTGGGTGCCATCACACATGGGTGGTGAGCCCGTGCGTTTGCAGCCACAGAACCAGACCCACTCGGTTTTCTCGGCGGTGTACTTCACCGGGCTGAAACCGGTGCCCTTGTGGGAGCCGTCGCAAAAGGGCTGGTTGTCACTGTGTCCGCAAGCACACCACACATAGTTCTTGCCACCCTCGACCTGCACGGCGTAGGGGCTTTTCTTTGCAATCTTCGGCTGTTCTTCCGGCATGGCTTATCTCCATTCGCTGATTCTGTCGGTTCAGTATAGCCAAGACTATTGCAGCGGCTTGATCACCTCCGCCAGGCGGCCAGTTTCCAGCAATTCCAGGAATTCATCCCCCAGCCGGTCGCTCTCGGCAATCGCCTGGCGCCAGGAACGCTCCCGGCCGGTATCGTCCCCCACGTATTTCTCGAAATCCTTGCGGTCCGGGAGTTTGCGATCCGGGAGGGTCTGCAGGTACTCGGCGGAGGGTGCCACCAGCAGCACATCCTGCAAGCGGTTGGCATCGCCCCGGCGCCAGGGCAGCGACTTGTCGAACCAGCCGGGCACCACCTTGTCGGTAAAGTGCGGGTACAGGATCACACCCGGCTGCTGGTAAGGCAGATCCAGGTGATAATCCAGCAAGCCACCATCGCGGTAGACACCGTCCGGTGCGCCGGGAATGTTGCGCACTCCGGACATCACCAGCGGGATGGAGGCCGATGCCAGCAACGCCGGCAGCAGATTATCACTGGTCAGGGCCACCTCGTGGCTGGGGAAGTCCACCAGTTTGGACACCGGCGTTTTCAGGCGGGCATCGTGAATGATACCCCGCTCCATGAAGCGCCCCAGATGCCGGCGACTGACCATGTTGGCGCTGATGGCATTCATCAGGCCCAGTCCCAGCCGGCCCCGGGTGTCGTGCTCCAGCAGGCCGAGACTGCGCACCACGACAATGTTCAGCCGATACCAGGGGTGGTTCAGGATGTACTCCTCCCGGCCGCCGAGCAGTTCCTCCAGGAACTGGATACTCTTGCGGGTCACCTCGGCGGCACTCACGCCCTTGGCAAAGCGCTGGGAGGTATACAGGTCAGCCAGGCGTGCCAGCTGTGCCTTGGGGTCGTCCGAGGACGCCACCGCGGCAAAGCGCCAGCTGCCGATGGAAGAGCCAATCAGGGCGCGCTCCTGCGGTGCTCCGGGCAGCCAGTCCCCGAAAATTGCCTTGTCCAGCCCGCTGATGCCGAGCGCTTTCGGACCGCCAGCGGCACCGGGTATGACATGAACGTCGTCCGGCGTCAGCGGTTTGTCTCTGAGCCGTTGCAAGGCTCGGCGACCGGCCCGGACAGTCAGGGCCGGAGCTCGGGTATGGATGGCGGTCATGGCAGGCTCCCTGTTTCAGTGGCGGGGAGTGTATCGAAAGCATCAATTGCCAGCCAACTGAACAAAACTAATGGTGGCCATAAACCGCGCTTTCTGCTTCATTAATAGGCAAAGGTCACGAGAGGGCCTGAATGCTTTCATGGAACGTAAGCCAGAATCACCACCAGGAGAAGGATTTGAATATCACGGCGTCCGACAGTTCGCTGGCAACGACACCGACCCTTGCGGTTCTCGGGTTCAAACGCCAGCTGGTGTACCATCTTCATTTCTGGGCATTCGTCGCCGTGGCGCCGCTGGTACTGGTGCAGTGGAAGCAGGACCATTTTCTGTTATCCGGGCTGTTGCTCCTGTTCTGCCTCAATGCCCTGCTCGTTATCGCCTTCCTGCGCCTGAAGGGTACCTATTTCCTCAAAGGTCGGCTGTTTCCCCTGCTGGCCGTGGTCTGTGCCGCCTACTCCACCAGCATTAATGGTCACTCCGGCCTGTACTGGGCCTACCCGGCCGCCACTGCCCTGTTTTTCCTGCTGCCGCTGCGGGAAGCAATCGTCAGCAATGCCATCTTTGTCGCCATCATGGCGGTGGTGTCGTTCGTGAAGTTTCCGGAGGCGGATTTCTGGCGGATCACCTTCTCCCTGGGGCTGACCTGCCTGTTTGCCATGATCTTCGCGTGGCTGGTGGGCAAGCTCCAGCAGGAACTCACCCGCCTGGCCACCACCGACCCCTTGACCGGTTGCCTGAACCGTTCGCAGCTCTCCGATGTCCTGAACAGCCAGATCCAGATGCGGGAGCGGTATGACCGGATTTCCAGCCTGATCCTGCTGGACCTGGACTATTTCAAGACCATCAACGACCAATGGGGTCACCTGGCCGGCGACAAGGTCCTCAAGGAGATGGCGTTGCGATTGCGCAAACGGTTACGGGAAAACGACAAACTGTTCCGGATCGGCGGTGAGGAATTCATGATCGTGCTGCCGGAAACCGGCGAGCGGGATGCCAACACCCTGGCCCACCATCTGTTGGCCGGCATCAGCGGCAAGCCCTTTCTCGACAATATCAAACTGAGCGCCAGTGCCAGTGTGGCAGAGGTGTCCCGGGGCGAAACCTGGTCGGTGTGGCTGAATCGGGCCGATCAGGCGCTTTATGACGCCAAATCCCGCGGCCGCAACCAGGTGATCAATGCCGGTCGCCCTGAAACCACCAGGACCCCCGAACCTGACGGCGGAATCCCGGATCCCATGATCAGCTAGCCACCGGCCAGCTGTTTGCGAAAATCCCGGTACCCGGTGAACACGTCCCAGGGGCTTTCGAAGTGGGGATAGTGACCAACGTTACGCAGGCTGACCATATCCGCGTCCCGGATCAGCTCCCGGTAGCGCCGGGCCATGGCGACGCCGGACACCGGATCGGCGGTACCGGAGATCAGGCGCATGGGCAGGCGCGCCAACTGCAGTGCACCCACCCATCGGTTCCGGTGACAGCGTCGCTCCTCCATGAACTGGATCAGATGGTGCAGGATGCCCCGGCCGTTGTTGTAGGTCAGCAGGTGCCAGAAATCCTCGAGGTCCTGGCGGTCCGGCGGATTCTGGGTGCCAAACAGGCGCCGGAAGTTGTATTCGAAGGTGCGCCGGGTCAGGCCGCGGCTGATCAGGCCGCCTAACGGGCTGCGCAATACCCGTTGTATGAACAGGGGGTTATGAACTTCGGGGAAAAGTGCGCCGTTGAGGAAGCAGACCGAACCGATCCGGAAATGCAGTCGGTCCTCCTGGTCCCGGGCCAGCAACTCCTGAACCACGCTACAACCGTAATCGTGGGCAAACAGATGCACTGTCCCCAGTCCCAGCCCCTCAAGCCAGCCCTGCACCAGATCCGCCTGATCCTCAATGCTGTAGTGGTAGCCGGTCGGTTTGTCGGAAAAGCCGAAACCCAGCATGTCCAGAGCCAGTACTGAATGTTGCTGAACCAGCATTGGCCAGATCCGGCTCCAGTCCCAGCTGGCGGTGGGAAACCCGTGCAGGAGCACCAGTGGTTCGCCCTGACCGGCCATCCGGCTGAAAATGGCGTGGCCGCCGTAGCTGAACCACTTGCCTCCCTGCTGCCAGCCCTCGAGGCTTCCCGCCTCCCGCGCCTGGGCACCCGCCCAGGCTCCGGCTATCACGTGATCCATGGGTCATCCCCGACATGTGACTGAATGCCTGAAACTTTAAAGCAAAGAACGGGAACCCGCCATAGCCCGGGCGCGGCTGCCGACATGACTTTCCGGGAATGTGGTCTTTTCCCACGCCGGCTGCGTAAAGCGTAGAGATGAGGGGCAAATTGCCTTAAGCTTTGGCCCTTGAAAGTGACAGCCAACCGGAAACGATTATGACCAAACTCCTTGATGACCTCGCGGGCCACTACCGTGCCATTATTGACGGACTCGGCGAAGACTCCAACCGCGAAGGTCTGCAGGACACCCCCATGCGCGCGGCCAAGGCCATGCAGTTCCTGACCCGAGGCTACCAGCAGGATCTCGGCGACCTGGTCAACAATGCCGTGTTCGAGTCCGCCATGGACGAAATGGTAGTGGTCCAGGACATCGAGCTGTATAGCATGTGCGAACACCACATCCTGCCATTCATCGGCAAGTGCCACATCGCCTACCTGCCCCAGGGCAAGGTGCTGGGCCTTTCGAAGTTCGCCCGCATCGTGGACATGTACGCCCGTCGCCTGCAGATCCAGGAAAACCTGACCCGGCAGATTGCCGAGGCCATCGAAAGTGTCACCAACGCCAAGGGCGTTGCCGTGGTAATCGAGGCCCAGCACATGTGCATGATGATGCGCGGTGTGGAAAAACAGAACTCCCGCATGAAAACCTCGATGATGCTGGGCCAGTTCCGTAAATCCCAGGCAACCCGTACAGAATTCCTCAACCTGATCGGCAACAACCGCTGAGGCCCAAGCGGGCAACGGAGATGGTATGACAGACGTTATCGGGAAAAAGCAGGCCCGGGTGCGCATCAAGAACCTGTTGCTGCGCGCCTACATCGGCATCAAGGAAGAAGAGATCAACAACCAGCAGGATGTGGTGATCAACGTTGAACTGACCTACGACGCCAGTGATGCCATCCACCAGAACGAGATCGATGCGGCCCTGAACTATCGCACCATTACCAAGCAGATCATCGCTCATGTGGATGGCAACCGGTTCGCACTGCTCGAGCGTCTGACTCACGAAGTACTGAGCATTGTCATGGAGCATGGTGCGGTACAGTGGGCGCAGGTGGAAATCGACAAGCCCCACGCGTTACGCTATGCCGAATCCGTGTCCGTGTGCCTTGAGGCGCACCGTTAATCCGTAGCAGAGAGGCATTCATGCCCAGCAACTCCCCGGAAGAGATCCGTTCCATCCTGGAAAACGTGCACACCATTGCTCTGGTGGGCGCCAGCGAAAAAACCAACCGGCCTTCCCATGAAGTCATGGAATTTCTCCAGGGGCAGGGCTACCGGGTAATCCCGGTCAACCCTCGCCTGGTCGGGCAGACCCTGCTGGGCGAGACCGTATTCCCGGATCTGAAATCCGTGCCGCAGACAGTGGATATGGCCGACCTGTTCCTGGCCCCAGAACGCACCGATGCGGTCATCGACCAGGCCATCGAGCTGAAGATCCCGGTGGTGTGGATGCAGATCGGCGTCATCAACCAGCCGGGCGCAGCCCGGGCCGAGGATGCCGGACTTACGGTAGTGATGGACCGCTGCCCGAAACAGGACATTTCGCGCCTGGGCATCACCAAAAAACACTGAGGGTCGGTCATGGGCCCCACCAACAACATCCTTGCCCGCGCCCTGCTGAGCCCCGTTTTCCCGGTTCTCATCCTGCTGGCATTCCTGGCCCTGGCGGCCGGCTTGCGCTATGGCATGATTCACCAGGACGATCATCAGATCCGGGCCAACCTGGCCAACGAAGCGGTCGCCATGGTCGACCACCTGGAGCGGGAATTCACCATCCACGCCCAGGCCATCAACCGGATGGCCGCCCGGCTGCACGTGGAACCGGAAACCACCGAGGCCGCCTGGCGCGCCGATGCCCGCCATTACCTCAACGACTTTGGCGTCTACCAGGCCATCGAATGGATCGACCGGGAATTTGTCATCCGCTGGCTGGAACCGGTTTCCGGTAATCACAATGTCGTGGGCTACAACGTCGCCTTCTCCGACCGCCGTCGCCAGGCCCTGGAGACCGCACGTACCACCGGCCAGTACGACATTTCCGGGATCATCGACCTGAAACAGGGCGGCAAGGGCATGGTGATTTACGCACCGGTGGGCACCGGAGCCGACAACAACGGCTTCATTGCCGGGGTGTTCCAGATCGAGACCCTGATCCAGCAGTTGTTGACCAGCCGCGTGCTGCAGTCATTCCAGGTGGACATCCGGGACAACGGTGAACTCAGTTACCAGCTCAACAGGCTGGCTGACACCAGCGAACACTTTGCCCAGACCGAAACGGTCGACCTGCCAACCCTGGACTGGACGCTGACGATCCGGCCCACCAGCACCTGGGTGGGTAACCAGCGCAGTGACTGGCCCTGGCTGACGTTCACCGCCGTCCTGTTCATGGGCCTGCTGACCAGTCTGACCACCCTGCTGGCCCAGCTGATTCTCAAGCGCAACCGGGCATTGCTGAAAACCCGCCGGGAACTGGAGCAGGAAATCGACCAGCGCAAGGAGATCCAGCAGGATCTGGCCCGCCTGGAATCCACCGACACCCTCACCGGTCTGGCCAACCGCCGGTTCTTCATGGAGGACCTGGCCCACACGCTCGGCATTGCCGGGCGCCAGAACCGGCAGGTGGCCCTGATCATGCTGGACCTGGACCGGTTCCAGATGCTCAACGACTCCCTTGGCCACCAGTTCGGTGACGAGCTCCTGGTCCGGGTTGCCGAACGCCTGAACCAGCTGAGTGATGAGCGCATCCTGGTGGCCTACTCCGGGGGCGACGAGTTCATGTTCTGCCAGCAGCAGGTGGAGACGATCGATGATGTCATCCACCTGCTCGGCCATATCAAGCATTGCTTCGAGACGCCCTTCGAGGTTCACGGCGAGGGCCACCGGATTACCGCCACCATGGGTGTGGCGATCTACCCCCAGAGCGGGCAGGATGCCGATACCCTGCTGCGCAATGCCGATGTCGCCCTGTACCGGGCCAAGGAGCAGGGACGCAATTCCTATCAGTTCTATACCGAAGGCATGCAGGAACGGGAAGTCACCCGCCTGGAGCTGGACAAGGATCTCGACCAGGCACTGGCCAACAACGAGTTCGTGCTCCACTTCCAGCCCCAGGTCGACCTGGAGACCGGGGAGATTCACAGCGTGGAGGCGCTGATCCGCTGGCAACACCCTCGCCGCGGCCTGTTGTCGCCGGTGGAGTTCATTCCCCTGGCCGAGGAAAGTGGGCGGATCACGGATATCGGTCGCTGGGTGGTGGCCGCCGCCTGTCGCCAGCTGGCAGCCTGGAAAGGCACTTCCTGCAAGGACCTGCGCATCGCCATCAACCTGTCCGGGCGGGAACTGGACGATGAGCATCTGGTGGATGACATCCGGGAAACCCTCGAAGCGGAGCATGTGCCGGCCAATCATCTGGAAGTGGAGCTGACCGAAGAGATCTTCATCCAGAACATTGAACACAACCGCAATCAGCTGGGGCGGCTCCATGAGCTCGGCGTCAATCTGGCCATCGATGATTTCGGTGTGGGCTATTCTTCCCTGGGCTATCTGCGGGACTTCCCGGTGGATCTGCTGAAGATCGACCGCTCGTTCATTACCTCGGTGACCGAGCGCCACGATGACTCGGTGATCACCCGGGCGGTGATCAATCTGGCCCACAACCTGGGCATCCGGGTGATTGCCGAAGGTGTGGAGACGGAGGAGCAGCTGGATTTCCTCAGGCAACACGGTTGCAACCTGATCCAGGGTTACCTGATCAGCCGGCCGATTCCTGCCGTGGAACTGGAAAAGGCCCTTGAAGCGGGGCTTCTGAATCTCGGCACTCCGGAGAGCACCTGATTGTAATGGCCGATCGTTATCCCCATGATGTCTGGAACAATTCTATGGCGTGTGTTTTATGGCAGCGAAGTATCTGACTCCCGAGCAGGATGCGCAGATCCGGCGGTGGGAGCGCTGGAACCGCAATTACTTCATTTTTGCGTTTGTGGCGCTGACAGTGGTGCTGGTGTTCAGTAGCCAGCTGGGGCTGTCCAGTGGCGAGAACTGGGGTTCCCTGGGGGTTCTGATTGCGGCTCTGATCGCCCCAATCATTGTGTTGCAGCTGCGGCTGCGGTGTCCGGCCTGTGGCCACAAGATCGGCTGGCAGGCGAAGCTGATGGCGCCGGATCAGTGCAAGACCTGCGGAACCTTCCTGCGCGCCAAGGGGCGCTGACCTCTCCTTCCTCAAAGTCCTCAAAAAACCTTTGACCTGTGAGTTGCTCACAGGTTTTAGGCTATCTTCATTAGTTGAGTTATCACTGGTGCATGCCGTGTCCGGTTGGGCTATCGGTATGAAACACGCTCAAGCACGTCCCTGTGACGCTTGAGCTCCGCCATCCATGGCTCCGCACAGTTTCATACCGATAGCCCAACCGGCCGCTCCGCCAACTCAGGGTGGAAACGTCATTATGAAAGTCAAAGAAATCGCCCAGGCCGCCGGTGTGAATCCCGACACCGTCCGCTTCTACACCCGGGAGGGTCTGCTCAATCCGACCCGCAACCCAGACAACAATTATCAGCAGTACGACGCCGATGACCTGCGCCGGCTGCGGTTTGCCCGCAAGGCTCGGCAGCTGGGGTTTTCGCTGCCGGAGATACGGTCGATTCTGGATCAGGCCGATGACCACCATTCGCCGTGCCCGATGGTGCGGGAGGTGTTCGAGAAGCGGTTGGCCGAGGTGGAGCGGGAGATTGCCGAGTTGCAGCAGCTGCGGGAGCGGATGAAGAGTGCTCTCGGGATCTGGCGCGATATGCCGGATGGCACGCCGGACGGTCATACGATCTGTCGGCTGATCGAGCATTGGGACGAGCCGGCCCTCGCCAAAGATACGGAGGCGTATTCAGATGACTGAGACAACCGAACTGCACCGGGCATTGTCCATTTCAGGGGCGTCCTGTCAGGGCTGTGCGAAAAAGATTCGTAACGCGCTTGAACCTCTGACCGGTGACACCGAGCTGGTGGAGGTGAATCTGGAGGAGCAGACGGTCGCCTTGCCCGAGGGTGTCGACCTTGAGGAGGCGGCACGGCGGGTGACGGACGCAGGCTATCCGGCCGAACCGGTCAAAGAGGCCGATGAACAACCGGCCAGTTGTTGCGCCGGCAAGGCGAAGGCTGAGACTTCTGAGGGGCATACTCACCAGGATCATTCCGGGCACCAGGCGGAAACGCCGGATGAGGTTGCCCCAGAGGCGCCGGCCGGGGGTGACCAGGTCAGTCTTTCGGTCTCCGGTGCTACCTGCGCCTCCTGCGTGAATACCATCGAGAAGGCGATGATGTCGGTTTCAGGCGTTTCCCACGCCCATATGAACCTGGCGGACAACACCGCGACGGCGACCGGGGACGCGGATCCGCAGGCACTGGTCAGGGCCATCGAGAGTGCCGGTTATGGCGCCAGTGTGATCGAGAATGCCGACGATGCGGATGAGCGTAAGCAGGCAGAGGATCGCAGGCAGTACCGCTCACTGCTGATCAAGATGGCGGTGAGTCTGTCCCTGGGTCTGGGTCTGATGATCTGGGGCATGGGCTTCGGGTCGATGATGGTGACCGAGGCCAACCAGACCACCTGGTTGGGACTTGGTGTTCTGACGTTGATCGTGATGGCCGCCACCGGCGGGCATTTCTACACCGGGGCCTGGAAGGCGTTCCGGCATCATAACGCCAATATGGACACGCTGATTGCCGTCGGCACAGGTACCGCCTGGCTGTATTCCATTGTCGTGGCCAGCGTGCCGGAGTTGTTGCCGGAGATGGCCCGGCATGTGTATTTCGAGGCCTCGGCGATGATCATCGGTCTGATCAATCTGGGCCAGGCACTGGAGTTGCGGGCCAAGGGCAAGACGTCGGAGGCGGTCCGCCGGCTGCTGGATCTGCGGGCGAAAACCGCCCGGGTGATCCGGGATGGCCAGGAGCAGGACATTCCGGTGGAAGAGGTGCGCAAAGGCGACCGGGTCCGGGTGCGTCCGGGCGAGAAGATTCCGGTGGATGGCGTCATCCGCGAGGGCAGCAGCCGGGTGGACGAGAGCATGCTGACCGGCGAGCCCATGCCGGTGAGCAAGGCCGAGGGTGACGAGGTTTCCGCCGGCACCCTGAATACTCACGGCTCAATCATCTATGAAGCCACCCGGGTCGGCAGCGAGACGGCCCTGGCGCAGATCATCCGGCTGGTGAAAAAGGCCCAGGGCTCCAAGCCCGCCATCGGTCGCCTGGCAGACAAGATCTCGTCGGTGTTCGTGCCCACGGTGATGATCATCGCCGTCTTTTCGGCGCTGGTCTGGTACAACGTCGGGCCGGAGCCGGCGGTCGTGCACATGATGGTGGCCGCCACCACGGTGCTGATTATTGCCTGCCCGTGTGCCCTTGGGCTGGCCACGCCGATGTCGGTGATGGTCGGTGTCGGCAAGGCCGCCGAGTATGGCGCCCTGATCCGCCAGGGGGATGCCCTGCAGACCGCCGGCAAGCTGGATCTGGTGATCCTCGACAAGACCGGAACCATCACCGAGGGGCATCCTGGGGTCACCCGTGTGCATTCGGCCAACGGTGACGAGTCCCGGCTGCTTGCCCTGGCCGCCGGCCTGGAGCAGCACTCGGAGCATCCGCTGGCAGAGGCAATTCTGGCAAAAGCACGGGATGAGAACATCGAGCCGGAAAAGGTATCCGGCTTCGAGGCCATCAATGGCAAGGGCGTCCGGGGTGAGCTGGACGGGCAGACCGTAAACCTCGGCAATCGCCGCTGGCTGGAAGACGAGGGCCTGACTCTGGACAGTCTCTCTGACGCCGCCGATACCATCACGGCAGAGGCCGGCACCCCGCTGTACCTGGCCCTTGGCGACGAGGTTCTGGGGGTGATCGGGGTGGCCGATGCCATCAAGCCCGATTCAAAAGCCGCCATCAAGCGGCTGCACCACGCCGGCATCAAGGTGATGATGGTTACCGGCGACGTGGAGGCAACGGCACGGGCCATCGCCAGTAAGGCGGACATCGACGATTACCGGGCGGAAGTCCTGCCCGAGGACAAGGCCGAGGTGGTCAGCGAGATGCGTGGCAAGGGCTACACCGTGGCCATGGTCGGTGACGGCATCAACGATGCGCCCGCGCTGGCGGCTGCTGATGTCGGCTTCGCCATCGGCACCGGCACGGATGTGGCCATCGAGAGTGCCGCCATCACCCTGATGCGCGGGTCCCTGCACGGGGTGCCCGATGCCATCGAGATTTCCCGGGCCACGGTGAAGAACATTCACCAGAACCTGTTCGGGGCCTTCATATACAACTCCCTGGGTATACCGGTGGCCGCAGGCCTGCTCTATCCTTTGTGGGGCATCCTGATGAATCCGATCCTGGCCGGCGCGGCCATGTCCCTGTCTTCGGTCACCGTGGTCTCCAACGCCAACCGTCTGCGGCTGTTCCGAACCAGCCACAATCCGGAGCGTACTGAACACAAGGAGCAGAACTGATGGACACTTTTCTGGTCAACGCCGGAGGGATTGTACTCATGGCCGCCATTGTCTGGTGGTTCTGGCTGAGCGATTCCGGCAGCAAAGCGTCCGACGAACATCAACATCATTGAGGTGAACACCATGAAGAAACACACCCTGGCCCTTGGCCTCGCCGCTGCCCTCGGTTTCAGCACCACCGCCCTTGCCGGCGGCGCCGCCCAGAGCATTCATGTGTACAAATCACCCACCTGTGGCTGCTGCACGGACTGGGTCGACCATCTGGAAGAAAACGGCTTTGACGTGAAGGTGACCGATACCAACGACCTGAACCCGATCAAGATCAAGGCCGGGCTGACGCCGGCCCTGGCAAGCTGCCACACCGCGTTTGTCGGCGACTATGTGATCGAGGGTCATGTGCCGGCCAGTGACATCCAGCGTCTGATCTCGGAAGCGCCCAAAGTCACGGGACTCAGCGTGCCCGGCATGCCCGCCGGCTCCCCCGGCATGGAAATGGGCGACCGCAAGGATCACTACAAAGTGATCATGTTCAATGATGCCGGCCAGACCCGGGTTTTCTCCGAGTACAATTAACGGCTGACGGATGCCTGTCGCACATGGCAGGCTCCGACTTCTGTCTATTTTTCCTACACTGTCCTTCACCAGTGTTCTATGATGAGAAGCAGGTCTCAAACGGAACATTGGCAAGGACACCCCTTGAGTCTCAAAACCCGAATTCTTGGTCTCGCCGCCGCACTGATCATCGTGGCGGCGAGTGCTTCCTGGCTGGCTTATCGCGAGCTCTCCGAGAACATCATCGAACGCTGGGGCCAGCAAGTCGCGGAGATCCAGGTCCGTTATGACAGCGCCCGCCTGCTGCAATCCCTGGAGCGTGAGATCGGTCTTGCCAGGCAGATGGCCAGCTCATCAACCCTGATCCAGTGGGCACAAAATCCCGACGACCCTGCCCTGCAAGCCGACGCCATCCGGCAGATGGAAAGCTTCCGTTCCAATTTCCGGGACAACAGCTATTTCGTCGCGCTTCGCCAGAACGGCCATTACTACTACAACAACGCCGCAAACGAGTATGCCGGCAACCAGTACCGCTATACCCTGGACGCCAACAAGCCCGAGGACGCCTGGTTTTTCCAGCTCATTGACGAAGGCCGGGATTTCCATCTGAACGTGAATCCGGATGTGGAGCTGGGCGTGACCAAGGTCTGGATCGACGTGCTTATGCGCAACGACCAGGGTGAAATAGTCGGGATGGTGGGCACCGGCCTGAATCTGGACGATTTCCTGCAGGATATCGTGGATATCGGGCAGGAAGGCATCACCACCCTGTTCGTCGACTACAACGGTGCCATCCAGCTCTACCGGGACCGTAACTACATCGATTTTGCCAGTATCATCAAGCCCGAAGGCCAGAAGAACACCGTCGACCTGCTGTTCGAAGATCCCCAGGACAAGCAACAGATCCTTGGCATGCTGCAGATGCTCAAGCAGCGGGAGGGCCGTGTTGGTGCCGTGGAGAGCGGGTTTGTGACCGTGGATGGACGCAAGCATCTGGCCGGTGTCGCCTTTCTGCCCAACATCGGCTGGTTCGAAATCACCCTGGTGGATCTCGATACCCTTGTCCCCACCAGTTATCTCTGGCCCCTGGTCGCGGTCTTCCTGGTCAGCCTGCTGATCTCCCTGGTGCTGTTCCACCTGATCATCCAGTCCCGCATTCTCCGCCCGGTGGTGGCTCTGGAAGATGCGGTCAAGCGCCTTCGGGAGGGCAATTTCAATCTGCCCTACCTGCCCAAGCCGGACAACGAGATCGGCCGGCTGGTGGATCACTTCGAAACCATGGCCAACCGGGTCCAGCTCAACACCCGGGACCTGGAACAGAAAGTCGCCCAGCGGACCGAGGAGCTGCAGCGCCTGGCCCGGATCGATGCCCTGACCGGACTGAAGAACCGTCGCGGGCTGGATGAACTGCTGGAAGCGGAAATCGAGCGCAGTGACCGCAGCCAACAGGACTTTGGCCTGATCTGGCTCGACATCGATCATTTCAAGGCCATCAATGACAGGCACGGCCACCAGGCCGGCGATGAAATTCTCTGTCGCGTTGCACTCTGGCTCAGGGCCAACGTCCGGCCCTATGACCAGCCCGGGCGCTGGGGCGGCGACGAGTTCGTGGTTCTGCTGTCACCCTGTGATGCCCCGACCCTGGAGCGGATTGCCAGACGAATCTGTGAGGGTGTCGAGGAGGAGAGCCGCAAGACCGGATTGCCGGTGACCGTGAGCGTCGGCGGTTATCTCTGGAAGCCCGGCGACAGCAGCGATACCATCCTCCGCGAGGCGGACCGGGCGCTCTACCAGGCCAAGGCCGGCGGCCGTAATCAGGTCTGCATCCAGGAAGACTCCAGCGTCCTGCCCGAAGCCTGAGTTACGGGTTACCACACCGTATCTGACGGCTGCTTTCATAACCGTTATACTCCGCCCCAACATCCATTTTTTGCAGCCAGGTTCCTCTTACATGCTCAACGCCGACGCTCTCAGTCAATTGCGCCAGCTCAAAACCGATATCAAGGAAAACAAGGTGGTCTTCCCCGGTACCGTTAAGGCCACCAACGGGCGCTTCGGCTTTGTTGCCCTCGATGAGGGCCGTGATGTGTTTCTGCCCCCCGAGGAGATGCAGAAAGTGCTGCCCGGCGACCGCATTAACGTCACCGAGCACGAGGTGGAAAAGGGCAAGACCCAGGGCGTGGTGGACGAAGTGCTGGAAACCCACCTGACCACCTTTGTCGGCCGTTACCTGATCAAGGGCAAGGGCCACTTCGTGGCGCCGGACACCCCGGGCATCAACCGCTGGATTTTCATTCCGCCCAAGGAACGCAAGGGCGCCCAGCCGGACGATTACATCTACTGCCAGATCCATCGCCACCCGTTCAAGGACGGCAAGGGCCAGGCCCGGGTGCTGCGGATCATCGGCAAGGCCGGTGAGCCCGGCATCGAACGCTCCTTTACCCTGGCCAGCTTCGACCTGGCCGACACCTGGCCGGAGTCGGTCCGGAAACAGGCGGACAGCCTGAGCGAGGACAGCCTGGAGGCCCACCACGAAGGCCGGGAAGATCGCACCGACCAGCCCTACGTGACCATCGACAGCCCGGGCACCCAGGACATGGACGACGCCTTGATGGCCACGCCCAACGCCACTGGCTGGACCCTGTCTATCGCCATCGCCGACCCGACCGCGGTCATCAAACCGGGTACACCGGCGGAGGAAGAGGCATTCAACCGCGCCACGGCGATCTACTTTCCGGGCGAACCCTTGCCCATGCTGCCGGACGCCATCAGCACCCGTCTGTGTTCATTGATGCCGGAGGTGAAGCGACTGGCCCTGGTGTGTGACCTGCAGGTCAACAACGATGGCAGCCTGGGAGATTACAGCTTCCACCAGGCAGTGATCCGCTCCCGGGGCAAGCTCAGCTACGACCTGGTATCGCACCTGATCGAGGGCCGGGAGGACGACGAGATCAAGGCCCTGCCGGATGCCGTCGCCAACAGTCTGGACCAGCTGCATCAGACGGCTACGGCCCTGCGTAAATGGCGCAGCGAGCACGCCCTGCTCAGCACCGACCGGCCGGAATTCCGCCTGCGCCTGGACGAGAACAAGCGAATCCGGTTGATCGAACCGGCGGTCCAGAACGAGGCGCATCGCCTGGTGGAGGAGTGCATGGTGGCTGCTAACCGCTGTGCTGCCGACTTCCTACGGCAGCGGGGTGAAGGCCTGTTCATCCAGCACCCGGGCCTGCGCGACGATCGTGCCGAGAATATCCGCAAACTGCTGGAGAGCCACGCGCCGCACCTGGCCGACCTGGATGCCAATTCTGCCGAGGGCTTCAAGGCCCTGATGAAGCAGACCGAGGATCTGGAGGCGGAGGTGCCGGTTAAGGCCATCATCTCCCGTCAGCTGGCGCGGGCCGAATTGCGCTTCGAGGCGGCACCGCACCAGGGCATGGGCCTTGCGGCCTACACCACCTTCACCTCGCCGTTGCGCAAGTTCTCGGACTTTTACGTGCACCGGCTGATCAAGGCCAGCCTCTGGGATACGCCGATCAAGCCATTGAACGCGCAGCAGCTCGAAGCCCTGCAGGCGAGCCAGATCCGCGCGCGCCAGGCCGCCAACTCACTGGAAGCCTGGCTCAAGAGCGACTACGCCAAGTCCCTCAACGAAGAACCCATGGCCGGCACCATCAGCCGGACCGTTCCCTCCGGCTTCTTTGTGCGCCTGGACTGCAACGGCCTCGAAGGCTTTGTCAGCTGCCGGGACCTGGAAGGAAAGTTCAGCTTCGATCCGGTGACCCTGCGCCTGGTGCACAACAAGAACGGCCGCATCTTCCAGCTGGAGCAGCGGGTGAACGTCACCTTTGCAGGCGTGGATGACGAGTGCCGCCAGATCAACTTCAAGCTGGTGGACGCCGAGGAAATCCAGAACGGTAACGACGAAGCCGGCAGTTAAAAACCGCCGGCTTACCGGTCGGCCAGCATCCGCTCCAGCCGCGCGTCCTTCGCCTGCCATAGTTCCGCCAGCCAGTTCTTCACGTTCCGCCGATGTTCGGCATCGGCGGAATAATCCCGACCTTTCAGGTGTTCCGGAATGGTCTTGGTATGGATCTCCATCCGGATGGCCTTCACCTCACCACAGAGGAACTCCCAGAACGTGGGCGCGCCATCGGGATAGGCAATGGTGAGGTCCACCAGGGTCTCGATGGAATCACCCATGGCATCCAGCACAAAGGCTACACCGCCCGCCTTCGGGGTCAGCAGGTGTTTGTAGGGTGATTTCTGTTTGTCGTGCTTGGCCTGGGTAAACCGGGTGCCCTCGACAAAGTTCATCACGCTCACCGGGGTGAAGCGGAACTTCTCGCAAGCGTGGCGGGTGGCCTTGAGGTCCTCACCCCGCTTTTCCGGGTGCTTGATCAGGTATTCCCGGGTGTAGCGCTTCATGAACGGGAAATCCAGGCCCCACCAGGCCAGGCCGATCACCGGCACCCAGATCAGTTGCTGCTTCAGGAAGAATTTCAGGAACGGTGCCCGCTTGTTGAACACCCGCTGCATGGCCAGGATGTCGACCCAGCTCTGATGGTTGCTAAGAACCAGGTACCAGCTTTGGCGCTCCAGCTCCTCGGCACCTTTCACGTCCCAGCGGGTGCCGTGGGTGAGCTTCATCCAGCCGATGTTGCAGGCCACCCAGGCTTCGGCGATGGCGATGATCCAGCGGGTGCACAGCACGCGAAAACCCTTGATCGGGACGATCAGCTTCAGGATTGCCGGGATGTACAGCAGGATGCACCAGAACAACGTGTTGATGCCGAGGAGGATGGAATTGAGTACGCCCTTGACCGGGGCCGGGAGGAAACTGAGCATGGCTTTCCTGCTTCTGGTTTTTGTGTCCGATGGCGCCGCATGATAGCAAGGGCCGGCGATAATGGGCAGTGGCCCGATGTGACCGGTTTGCCCGCCACGGTGGACGGTTTTGCCATAGGCACCACACGCTCCCGGGGTTAGCCTTGCCACCTGTTTTCTCTAAACTGGTGTGATCAACTGTTCCATGGAAATCCCGATGCCCAATCCGTTCAAGTCGGTGCTCGACAAAACCTCCGGCCTGACCCGCCAGACCACCATCTATGCCGGCAATGCTTTTGACCGGGTGTTCCGCGCCGCCAGCCTGGTCCAGGCCGGCCAGACGCCCTTTGAGACACTGCATTCCGACGGTCTGGTCAGCCTGCGCTACTACCCGCCGCTGCAGGAAGATTTCATCGAACTGGACGATCTGACCATTCCGGTGGAACGGACCACCCACCGCACACCGATCGTCATCATCCCGCCACTGGCGGTCAACATGCTGATCTATGATCTGTTTCCCCAGCGCAGTCTGGTCCGTTTCCTGCGCGCCAAGGGTTTCGAGGTCTACCTGATCGACTGGGGTGTGCCGAAGCGCGAACACAGCCACTACAGCCTGCACACCTATGTGGCGGAACTGCTGCCTGACTATCTGAACCGGGTGCGCGAGCACTGTGGTGAGCAGGAGCTGTCCCTGCACGGCTGGAGTATGGGCGGCATGTTCACCCTGTTCTACTCTGCCCTGAGTCGGGACCAGCATGTGCGCAATGCCATTGTGCTGGGTTCGCCCATCGACAGCCACGCCTCCGGGTTCATGGGGGTGGCGTCCCAGGCCATTGCCGAGGCGGCCGAGGTGATTCGCAAGCGTACGGGCTTCCGGATCCACAATCTGAAACCGCACTGGTTCCATACCCCCGGCTGGGCCAATACCCTGGGGTTCAAGCTGACCAATCCGATTGGCAGCGTGATGGGCTACTGGGAGCTGATTGTGCGGCTGGGGGACCGGGAGTTTGTGACCAGTCATGCCACGACCTCGGCGTTCCTGGATCGCATGGTGGCGTATCCCGGCGGGATTATTCAGGACACGGTGGTTCGGGTGTGGATCGATAATCAGTTGTCGAAGGGTGAGATCCAGATCGGTGAGGATATTGCCCGGCTGGAGAACGTGAGTGCCAACTTACTGGCGATTGCCGGTAGTGAGGATACGATGGTGACGCCGGGGGCGGCCAAGCGGGTGATGGATCATGTGAGTTCCGGGGACAAGACATTTCGGGTGGTGCCTGGGGGGCATATGGGGATTCTGGCGGGGAGCAAAGCGCCCAAGGAGAGCTGGTTGGAGATGGCCGAGTGGCTTGCTTTGCGGTCTGACTAGCATTTCAGCCTTTCAGGATTTCAAGGTTTCGACTCTGTGCATGGCGGCGGATGTTGGGTAGGGCTGTCCAAAACCCGCTCCTTCGGCACGTCCATGTGACGCTTGAGCTCCGCCATCCATGGCTCCGCACAGTTTTGGACAGCCCTACCCAACAACCGCCTCCGCTAACTTTAGAGGCTTGCCAGTGTCGAAGGCAGCTCTGAGAGGCTGCTGATTACTGCAGAGGGTTTAATGCCCCAGTCTTCAAAGATCTTATTACCATCCCTTTGCACCCAGATCGCCATTAACCCCGCAGCTCTGGCACCAATGACATCCCACGCATTACTCGACACCAAGCACAGCGGCTGGTCCCAAGCGCCTGTCGCCCGCCTTGCGTAGGTGTATACCGCCGGGTCGGGTTTGAAGCTCTTGATATCGTCGACCGATACCAGGTCGTCGAACTGGTCCAGTAGGTTATTGTGCCCCAGCACCTTCTCCAGTGCCGGGTAACTGCCGTTGGAGAACGCAAACAGCGGGTATTTTCCCTTAAGCGCCTGAAGCGCGGGCAGGGAATCCTCGAACGCGGGTAATGCGAGGTAGGCGGCCATCAGTTCGTCTTCCCGGTCCTGGGACAGTTCCAGTTTTCGGGTGGCCATGGCGTAGCGCAGGGCCTGGCGGGTGCAAACGCCGAAATCTTCGTAGGCTTTCATCAGGCCTTTGCGGAACGAGAACTCCAGCTGTTTCTCGCGCCAGAGGGCGGCTACCGATTCGGCCTGGTCGCCGGCGTCCTGCCGTAACAGGTCGGACATGCCCATGGGGTCCACCAGGGTGCCGTAGACATCGAACGCCAGATGCATGGTCATAGAATGAGCCTCGTTTCGTGTAGTTGTCTTGTCCGTTACGACTAACCGTACTACAGAAGTCCCACATTTTTGAATAAACACTCAAAGCGCAGAGATGGCCGACCATCCGGGCACAGGTTACACTGCCATTCATGAACCCGATTGATACATTGAACCTGGATTTTCGCGCGCTCAGTACCTTCCTCGCCGTTCTGGACGAGGGCAGTGTGTCGCGGGCTGCCCTTCGGCTGGGCGTGACCCAGTCGGCGGTCAGTCATACGCTGGAGCGACTCCGGCAGGGGCTGGGGGATCCGCTGTTCGTGAAGTCCGGCCGGGGTATCGTGCCGACCCGCTATGCCCTGCAGGCGGGGCCGCATATTCGGCAGATCCTGGACGATCTTCACTCACTCTCCGCCGGCCCTCCGTTCAGCCCGGCCACGGCCGAGTTTACGTTCACCATTGCCGCCAATGATTACCAGAGGGATCTGCTGCTTCCGGGCCTTGTTAAAATCCTGCGTAGGGAAGCACCGGGGATCAGCCTTCAGGTGATTCCGTCCGGGATTCCGAGTGCTGACATGCTGCGCAAGGATGTGTGCGACCTGATTATTTCCCCCCACCCGCCGGAAGCTACGGACATCATGCAGCGTGGGCTGATGGCCGATCGCATGGTGGTGTTCTATGACCCTTCCCATCGCGAGCCACCCAATGATCTGTCGGACTACCTCAAGGCCGATCACATCGCCCTGCTCTTCGCCACCGGCGAAAAACCCAGTCTTGATATCTCGATCTCGGCTCGGGGTCTCACGCGGCGCAACGTGGTTACGGTCTCCAACTTCTCCGGGCTCCCCGAGTTCCTCCGGGGCACCGATATGCTGGCAACGGCACCGGAGCGGATGAGCAAGCACCTGATGCGGGATTTTGCCTGGGTGCCGCTGCCCTTCGATTTCAAGCCCTTCACGCTGCTGATGCTCTGGCATCGCCGCAACCAGAACGATCCGGCCCATAAGTGGTTAAGAAATCAGGTGAACGCGGTTGCAGCCACCATGAACAGGCTTGACGGCTAATCAATTAGTTTTGTTCATATATCCTATGAACGATAGCCCCGTTATCTTTCGCCTCCTTCCACCCTAGACTTCCAACACGTAGTAGGTCGGCCAGGTTGGGATAGCCTTTCCGAAACACGCTCCTTGCGGCACGTCCATGTGACGCTTGAGCTCCGCCATCCATGGCTCCGCACAGTTTCGGAAAGGCTATCCCAACCCGGCCTGTCGAACTCTTTTGATAACGCAACAGGACCACGATGCTCACACTCACCAGTGTCTGGACAACGATTTTATTGGCAGCGGCCGTCGCCCTGGGTCCCCTGGCGACGGACATGTACCTGCCTGCGATGCCGCAAATCGGCAGCGACTTCGGTACCGGCACTGACCAGGTCCAGTTGACGCTGAGCCTCTACCTGGCGGGCTTTGCCATCGCACAGCTGATCTGTGGCCCGCTGGCCGACCGGTTTGGTCGCAAGCCGATCATGATTGGCGGCTTTGTCCTGTTTGCACTGGCCAGCCTGGGCTGTGCCCTGGCCACCAACATCGAAACCCTCCAGGTCTGCCGCTTCCTCCAGGCTCTGGGCGGTTCCGCCGGGCCGGTTCTTGGCCGTGCCGCCATCCGGGACATCTACACCCCGCGCGAAGCGGCAAAAATCCTCGCCATCCTGGCCAGCATCATGGCCGTGGCGCCGGCGGTTGCTCCGACCATCGGCGGCGTACTGGTAACCGGCCTGGGCTGGTCGTCCATCTTCATCGCGCTCGGCGCCTACGCCCTGATCATGGCCGTGGTCGTTGCCTACGGCATTCCTGAACCCATGCGCCCGGAGTATCGCCAGCCGCTCAAGCCCTGCGCCCTGCTCAAGAACTATCGTCGCATCATCACGGATGTCAGCTTTCTGGGCTACTCGCTCACCAATGCAGCTATCTTTGCCGGACTGTTCGCCTTCCTGTCCGGATCTTCTTTCGTGCTGATCGATTTCCTCGGAGTCGCTCCCCGGCACTTCGGCCTCTACGCGGCCTGCGTGGTCGCCGGCTTCATCATCGGCAACCTCACCGCCGTGCGCCTCGGCCGCAACCTCAATACCGATCAGATTCTCGTCCGTGGACTGATGGTCGCCGTTGCGGGCGGGGCCACTATGGCCATCCTGGCCTACCAGGAAATCTACAACGTCTGGGCCGTCATCCTGCCCCAGGCCCTGTTCATGATCGGCACCGGCATGGTCCTCCCCCAGACCATGGCTGGCGCCCTGGCCAACTTCCCCACCATGGCCGGCTCCGCCTCCGCCCTGTTCGGCTTCATCCAGATGGCCCTCGCCGCCGTAGCCGGAGGCCTCGTCGGCCACTTCCACGACGGCACCTCCCTGGTCATGGCCAGCATCATCGCCGTATGCGCCGCCATCGCAATGGCCTGCTACCTGATCCTGGTCCAACGCCACCCGGCTCCCGGCTTCGAGCCGCAGGGTGCATCCAGCCGATAGTGGTCTGGTCTGATTGAATCCACCTCGGTGGTTGGAGTCCGGGTAGGGGCCTGCTTTCCAAAACTGTGCGGAGCCAAGGATGGCGGAGCTCAAGCGTCACAGGGACGTGCCGCAGGAGCGGGTTTTGGAAAGCAGGCCCCTGCCCGGACCGGCACCCAACCAGAACAGCGATAATGACAATCAAAGTCATCCAAACTAGTCTGGGAAGAGTAGATCAGTAAAACCCCAAACCGGACTCAACAAGGAGCCAAAATGAGCAAAGTCACCCTGGACGGCAACCCCATCGAACTGAGCGGCAAATTCCCCCAACCGGGCGACAACGCTCCCCCCTTCACCCTGACCAACAGCGGCCTGGAAGAAGTCAAACTCGACAACTGGGCGGGCAAGCGCAAGATCCTGAACATCATCCCCAGCATCGACACCGGTGTCTGCGCCGCCTCCACCCGCAAATTCAACGAGAAGGCCGGCAACCTGGACAACACCGTGGTGCTGGTGGTCTCCGCCGACCTGCCCTTCGCCGCCTCACGCTTCTGCGGCGCCGAAGGCCTGAAAGATGTGGAAACCCTGTCCACCTTCCGTAACTACGCGTTCCAGCAGGACTACGGCGTCGCCATCCAGGATGGCCCGCTGGCCGGCCTGTGTGCCCGTGCCGTTGTGGTGCTGGACGAGAACAACAAGGTGCTGCACAGCGAGCTGGTGAACGAAATCAAGAACGAGCCGGATTACGACGCCGCCCTGAACGCACTCTGATACCCTCCCGATCGGCTGCCGGGGCGTTCAGGCTCCGACAGCCGATCTGCGTTATACTCTCCAGCCTTTTCACCCACTCCCGATACCACGCAGGCTGTTTTGAACCAGACATCCGAAAACGCGAGCCTCGGCCGCCAGCTCTATGACATGACCTGGCCCATGCTGTTCGGCGTCCTGTCCCTGATGACCTTCCATCTGGCCGACAGTGCCTTCGTGGGTCAGCTCGGGCGCGATCCGCTGGCCGCACTGGGTTTTACGGTGCCGATGCAGCAGCTGGTGAGTGGCATGTATGTGGGTCTTGGCATTGCCACCACCGCCATCATCTCCCGCACCCTGGGCCAGGGCGACGAACTCCGGGCCCAGCGTCTGGGCGGGCTGGTCGTCACCATCGGTGCCAGTCTGGCGCTGATCCTGTGCCTGTCGGTATGGCTGCTGCAGACCGTAATCCTCGATCTGCTGGGGGCCGAAACGTCGCTGCGCCCGGTAATCCGGGAGTACTGGGCGCCCTGGCTGGTGTCGGCATGGACCGGGGCCATGCTGTATTTCGGTTACGCGGTGTGCCGTTCCAATGGCGATACCAAGCTGCCGGGCTACATGATGATTGCCACCAGCCTGATCAACATCGCCCTCGACCCGCTGTACATTTTTGTTTTCGGCTGGGGTCTGCCGGGTGCGGCCTGGGCCACCATTACCGCGTTCGGGCTGGGCGCGCTGGTTATATACCCGGCCCTGATTCGCCGCCAATGGCTCCGCTTTGACCTGCTCCAGCTGAAACTGACCCAGGCCCTACGTCAGCTTGGCAGCATCATGGCACCGGCCATGGTCAGCCAGCTGATGCCGCCAGTCTCGGCCATGCTGGCCACGGCGCTGGTGGCCGGTTTCGGTTCGGCGGCGGTGGCCGCCTGGGGTCTGGGTACCCGTCTGGAGTTCTTCTCGATCGTGGTGGTGCTGGCCCTGACCATGTCCATGCCGCCAATGATCGGGCGCCTGCTGGGCGCCGGCGAAGTGGAAACCATCCGCCGACTGGTGCGCATTGCCGTGCGGTTTATCGTGGTCTGGCAGCTGGCTCTGGCGCTGATCTGGCTGGCCGCATCAGGCCTGGTTTCGACCCTGTTCACCCGGGATGCGGATGTGCAGGAGATCCTGGTGAACTATCTGTTGCGGGTGCCGCTGAGTTACAGCGGGCTGGGGGTGTGTATGCTGATGGTCTCGGTGAACAATGCCCTCGGGCTGCCCATGCGCGCTCTGCTGATTTCCACCCTGCGGCTGTTTGCCTGGTACCTGCCGATGCTTTGGCTAGGCTCGCAGATCTCAGGACTCACCGGGCTGATGTCAGGAGCGCTGGTGGGCAACCTGCTGGCCGGCACCACCGCCTATCTCCTGTACCGCCAGGGCATGACCCATCTCCGCCAGCAGGAGGCGCCCGCCTGATTGCGGGCACCCGCTGGAGGGACTCGCTCAGGAATCCCCTGATTCACTGCCGGCGAAGCGTGAGCGGAAGCTGTCGGGCATCGGGGCCACTTGTCGGCGCTGGTAGTCGAAGAATACGAAGCCGTACTTGGCGAGCGCCACGGGCTGGCCGCCGTCGGCCTTGGTGACCCGGAATACGAAATCGCCGCCGTATTTGTTGAAGTCCATCAGGCCGACTTCGAAGCGCAGCATGTCCGGGTAGAAGGACTCGGACTGGTACATGGTGGCGAGGTCGGTAATGATGATGCCGATGTCCTGCCGGTCGCTTTCTTCGACGCCGTATTCCACCAGAAACTGGGCCCGGGCTTCGGACAGCATGGAGATGAGGGCGTCGTTGCCGAGGTGGTTGGCGCCGTTGATGTCGGTGATGCGGACGGGCATTCTGGTTTCGAAGACGAAGGCGTCGTCCGGGAAGGAGAGTTTGATTCGGGCCACGGTTGGTCACCTGTCTGGATGCGGGTTGCTGTTGTCGCGAATCATACGCTCTTGGGTTTTACTGTTCACCCTATGGCAAATTCAGTTATCTTGCTTCTGATCCCTGCGCCTTGAGTTCGGGGGAGCGGGGGTTGGGATGGCCTTTCCAAAACCCGCTCAAGCACGTCCATGTGGCGCTTGAGCTCCGCCATCCATGGCTCCGCACAGTTTTGGAAAGGCCATCCCAACCCCCTTGTTCCCGCCCCGTTCGCGCACCTGACAAGAACGACTGACTGGAAACCTTATGGATATACGCCCTGCCGCCACACTGATCCTGCTTCGAGACACGTCCGAGGGGCTTCAGGTTCTGCTCCTGCAACGGACCTGGAAAGCCGCTTTCATGCCCGGGTACTTTGTTTTTCCCGGAGGGGCAGTGGACGTTCAGGAACCCCATGGCCGTGAACATGCCATTGGTCCGGCTGATGCCGAGATCAGTCAGATCATGAGCCTGGATGAGGGTGGAGCGGATTATATGCTGGCTGCCGTCCGGGAGTGTTTCGAGGAGGCCGGGATTCTGCTGGCGCTGGATGAGCAGGGGGCGCTAGTGGATGGCGGCCACCCGGTCCGGAAGGAGCGGATGCCGCTGTTCAAGGGTGAGGTTTCACTCGCGGACTTGTGTCAGAAACACGCCCTGACGATTCCCCTGGACCGGGTGGCTTATCTGAGCCACTGGATTACACCGCCCGGCCCGCCACGGCGGTTTGATACCCGGTTTTTCGTGGCGACAGCGCCGGAGGGGCAGGATGCTTCCCATGACGGGGTGGAGACCATTGATCATGTCTGGATCGATCCGGCCGAGGCCTTGGAGGAGCATCGCAGCGGCAAGCGGTTGCTGGGGCTGCCGACGATCCGGACGTTGCGGGTGCTGAGCGATTTTGACACCACCGAAGCGGTCATGCGCTATGCCCACGCCAATCCGCCGGAGCCTTATCCCAGTCAGCCCTGGCCAGCGGTGCGGAAGGGTAAGCCGGTCACCCTGGAGCCCGGCTCGCCGGCTTATGATGAGGCGGCCAAGCTGGATCCGGAAGGTGAAGGATCGACTCGTGCGGAGATCGTACCCGGGGAAGCGGTGGAGATTGCCGCCGGGGTGCTGCGACTGACCGCGCCCAATCCGGGCATGATGACCGGCCCCGGTACCAACACCTACCTGCTGGGTCACGAGCGGTTTACGGTCCTGGATCCGGGGCCGGATGAGCCGGCCCATATCGAGCGGATTCTGGAGCTGACCGGGGGCGTGATCGATCAGGTGGTGGTGACCCACACCCATATTGACCACTCGCCGGGCACCGCCACGCTGAAAGAGAAGACCGGTTGCCGGGTCTTCGGCTGGCCCGCGCCTGCCGGGGCCTCCCAGGACCAATCGTTTGAGCCTGACGATCAGCCGGAGCACGGGGATCTGATTGTTACCGAGGCCGGGCTGCTCAAGGTGCTCCATACCCCCGGCCATGCCTCGAATCATCTGTGTTACCTGCTGGTGGACCAGGAGCTGTTGTTCTCCGGGGATCACATCATGCAGGGTTCGACCGTGGTCATTAATCCGCCGGACGGCGACATGAAGGCCTACATCGAGTCGCTGTACGAGCTGCTGACAGAACCGCTGAACTATATCGCGCCGGCCCATGGTTTCCTCATGGCCCGCCCTGAGGCGGTGATCGACTACCTGATCACTCATCGGCTGTCCCGAGAGCACAAGGTGGCCAAGGCCCTCAAGGAGTTGTCGCCGGTCGGTCTGAAGGATCTGACAGCGAAAGCCTACGACGATGTCCCGGCGGCGATTCACGGTCTGGCCGCTCGCTCGGCGCTTGCGCACCTGCTGAAGCTCGAAGCCGATGGCCGGGCCAGGGAAGAGGACGGGCAGTGGTTCCGTAATGATCACACCTGACCAGAGCAGTCGGCTCCAACCGAATGTTTTCACAGCCATCTAACGCAAAAAGCCCGGAATTCCCGGGCTTTTGCTTTGAACATTCAGAATTTTCTACTTCTTGGCAATTACCCACACCGCATGCACGATGCCTGGAATGTAACCCAGGAGCGTCAGCAGAATGTTGATCCAGAAGTGTTTGCCGATACCTACCTGCAAAAACACGCCCAGAGGCGGTAACAAAATTGCTATCAAAATTCGCAAAAGATCCATAGGGTTCACTCCTTGGCAACGTTATAACTGTCACATGCTTACAACATAGCACCTGTAAACAGCTTAGACCGGCACTGTAACTCATCGTGGCCGGATTTAATGAAATGGGCATTAAACCTTTGTCACAGCTGTATCCATCAAGGCCAGCGTGACTCTATCCTTTAGCGCCAAATCACGAACGTTGAGGAACCATGCTGTTTGACGCCTCCCGAACAACGAGCTTCCTGCTGGCACTGGCCGCCGCGCTTGGCCTTGCCTCCCCGCCCGCACTGGCCGAAGACTCCGCTGCCAATGCCCCCGGCGAGACAGCCGCGAAAGCGATCCTGGTGGCTGAACTGGCCGAGGATGAGGATGTCGAGGACATCGAGCAGTCCGAGCCTCTGGAATCAACCGCAACGGAAGCGGAACAGGAACCGGACACTGATCCCGATGCCAGCGAGCAGGCTGTCCGGGAAGAGCCGGCCCAGAGGGTGGCCCCGCACATTGACCTGAAGGAGGTCGTGCCAGAGCCTGCCCCCTCAGCCACGGTGACCAGACCGGAACCGGAAGCTGGCGCGGAAGATGAAACGGAGGCGGCTCCGGACACCGTCCAGGCCGCGCCTGAGCCTGAACCTGAGCCGGAAAAAGCCAGCAGCTTCACCCTGCTGGGCAGCGAAGTGATGCCGGGGACCTCGACCCGACTGGCCTGGTCGCCGGGCATCCAGATCGCCGGGCTGTCCCAGCCCACGCCGGTGCTGGTGGTCAATGGCGTCAATGCCGGCCCTACCCTTTGCCTGACCGGGGCCGTTCATGGTGACGAGCTCAACGGTATCGAGATCATCCGCCGCACGGTGTACGACCTGAATCCTGAGAAACTCAGCGGGCGCGTGGTGGGCATCCCCATCGTCAACCTGCCCGGATTCCAGCAGGCCAGCCGTTACCTGCCGGACCGGCGCGACCTGAACCGGCACTTTCCCGGCAGCGAGACCGGCAGCCTGGCAGACCGGATCGCCCATTCCCTGTTCGAGAACATTATCCGCCGTTGCGACATGCTGGTGGACATCCACACCGGTTCCCTCAAGCGCACCAACCTGCCGCAGTTGCGGGCGGACATGAACAACCCGGATGTGGCCCGGTTCACCCGAGGCTTTGATCGCATGGCCGTGGTCCACAGCTCCGGATCGGCCGGCATGCTCAGGACCGCGGCGGTAGATGCCGGGATTACCACCGTCACCATGGAGGCCGGCGAATCCCACCGGATCCAGGAGCATCAGATCGAGGCCGGGGTCAACAGCCTCACCAGCCTGATGGAGAAACAGGGCATGATTTCGCGGATGTTTGTCTGGGGCGACCCGGAGCCGGTCTACTACGATTCTGACTGGATCCGGGCCAACCACGGCGGCATCCTGTTCAGCGAGGTGGAGCTTGGCGCCAATGTCAGCGAGGGGGAGATCCTCGGTTATGTCGCCGATCCGATCACCAATGCCCAGCATCCGATCCGCTCAACCTCGAAAGGCCGGATTATCGGCATGGCGGTGGACCAGGTCGTGATGGCCGGCTTTGCCGCCTACCACATTGGTACGGAGGCAGAAGTGCCGGGAGAGTAGTATGCTAGTCGTTTTTCACCCAGCGGATGAAAAACGACGGGAGAACCGCTCTTGGCTTCGTCACAGTCCTTCTCGAAATCCACGGCACTGGCCTACACCGGGCTGGTGCTGACGCCCCTGTTCTGGGCCGGCAATGCAGTGGTTGCCCGGGGCACCGTGCAGGACATACCGCCCCTGTCCATGTCGTTCTGGCGCTGGATCATTGCCCTGGCCATCCTGCTACCGTTTGGCCTGCCGGGCATCCTGCGCCACCGGCAGGTAATCCGCCAACACCTCGGCTCCATGGTGGCCCTGGCCACCTTCAGCGTGGCCGCGTTCAACTCGTTGCTGTACTACGCCGCCATCACCACCACCGCCACCAACATCGCCCTGATCAATGCCACCATCCCCATCTTCGTGGCCCTGCTGGCCTGGCTGATGCTGGGTGACCGCACCCGCCCCATCCAGGCCCTGGGTATCGGTCTGGCGGTGCTCGGTATCCTGGTGGTGATTGCCCGGGGCCAGCTTTCAGTGCTCACCGGGCTGCAGGCCCAGCCCGGTGACCTGATCATGGTCGCGGCGGTATTCAGCTGGGGGTTGTTCTCGGTGCTGCTGCGCCGCCAGGCTGTGCCACTGCCGGCCCTGACTTTCCTTACCACCCAGATCCTGCTTGGCACCCTGATCATCTTTCCGTTCTATCTGATGGATCTGTTTTTCTTCGCCGGCGGCTTCGAACTATCCCGCGATACCGCCCTGCCACTGCTGTACTTCGCCATCTTCCCCGGCATTCTGGCCTACGGGTTCTGGAACCACGGCGTGCATACCATCGGCCCGGGAGGCGCCGCCATTTTCATGTATCTGACCCCGGTGTATGCGTCCGTCCTCGCCGGTCTGTTCCTGGGCGAATCCCTGGGACTGTTCCATATCGTCGGGGGTGGCCTGATTCTCGTGGGACTGTTGCTGGCAACACGGGTCAAACGGCCCGCGTTTCGCAAGGCTGACGACTAGACCTGCCGGTTCAGGCTGCCGAGAGCGCCTGCTCGATCCGATCCAGCACCTCCACGAGGGTCTGGCGCGGACAGCCGATGTTCAGGCGCATGAACCCGGTTCCCGGCTCTCCGAAGCTGATGCCCGGATTCATGCCCACGCCGGCGTCCTGGACAAAGAACCGTTTCAGCCCGGCATCGTCCAGCCCCAGCTCGCGACAATCCAGCCACATCAGGTAGGTCCCTTCGGGCGCGAAGGTGGTGATTCCGGGCAGGCGGCTGACGGCATCGACCACATAATCCCGGTTCCCCTGCAGGTACGCCATCAACTGGTCCAGCCAGGGGCCGCCTTCCCGGTAGCCCGCCTCGAATCCGGCCACGCTGAACGGGTTGCACTGCGGCAAATGCATCTGGTCAAACACGGCCTTGATGGCCTGCCGACGGGACTGGTCGGGGATCACCAGGGCCGAGAGCCCGAGCCCCGGCATGTTGAAACTCTTACTCGGCGCCACTGCGGTGACCAGGGCATCGTCCGGTTGCGCCAGGGTGGCCAGCATCCGATGACGAGGTGCATCGGGGAACACCAGGTCACAGTGGATTTCGTCGCTGAGCACCACCAGATCGTGCCGGCGCGCGATATCCAGAACCGATCGCAGCTCCTGTTCCGACCACACCCGGCCTACCGGGTTATGGGGCGAGCATAACATCAGGACCCGGTTCTCCGGCCGCGCCGCGCAGGCCTCCAGATGCTCCAGATCCATGGTGTAGCGGATCTCGCCATCCTCGGTTCGGTCAGCAATGAGCGGGTTCTCCACGACACTCCGCCCGGTCAGCTTCACCGAACTGAAAAACGGCGGGTATACCGGCGGCTGGACGATCACACCCTCACCGGGCCCGGCGTAGGCGAGACAGGCCGCGTGCAGTGATGGCACCACCCCCGGCGCCATCAGGATCCACTCCCGGCGGATTTCCCAGCCGTGACGCTGCCGGAACCAGTCGATCATGGACTGGTACAGGGATTCCGGAAACAGGGTGTAGCCATAGACCGGATGTTCGGCGCGCTGCTTCAGGGCCTCCGTTACCGCCTCCGGGGCCGCGAAGTCCATGTCCGCCACCCAGACCGGCACGACGTCTTCCCGGCCAAAGACCGCCTTGCGGGCATCGAACTTCACGGAACAGGTGTTCTCACGGGACAAAGGTTGATCGAAACGGGGCACGGGTGCTCTCCAGGGTCGGAATACGAACTGACAATGCCGGTTATTGTGTCCACCGCGAGGGCGTCAGGCAAACCCTTGGGCTTTGGTCGAATTCGCGACAATAGCATTTGCCAAGCTCCGCGTTACTTGCGAACCTAACCGTTTATTCATCCGACTTTTCCTGTTTGCCGGAGCCCTCCGATGCTTGGCCAGATTCTTTCCACGATGTTGCCGGTGTTTCTGATCACCGGCTGTGGCGCCCTGTACGGCCGTTACCGCAGCCCCGACATAAAGGGCCTGAACGTGCTGAACATGGAGCTTTTTGTGCCCCTGCTCGTGTTTGCGGTACTGGCGGACCAACAGGCTCCCCTCCAGGAATACGCCAGGCTGGCCCTGGGCGCGACGGTGGTGGTGCTCGGCTCCGGCGTCCTGCTGTACCCGGTGGCGAAGGCGCTCAAGCTGAACCTGAAAACCTTCCTGCCCCCGATGATGTTCAACAATTCCGGCAACATGGGCATTCCGGTGCTGTTGCTGGCCTTCGGTGATGCAGCCCTGCCCGCGGCCATCGTGCTGTTCATCGTCGAGATGCTTCTGCATTTCAGCGTGGGGCTCTACATGCTCGATCCCCACACCTCGATCATCCAGCGGCTGAAGCTCCCCATCGTGTTCGCGTGCGTTGCCGGCCTCGCGGTCAACCTCAGCGGCATCGCTCTGCCTGACACCCTGCTGGAAAGCATGAACATGCTCGGTGAGGTGTGTATCCCGCTGATGCTGTTTGCCCTGGGGGTACGCATGCTCGACATCGATTTCAACGACTGGAAACTAGGCCTGCTGGGGGCCATCGCCTGCCCCGCCAGCGGCCTGCTGCTGGCCTGGCCGCTGATTGCCGTGCTCGATCTGCCCGGCCTTCAGGCCGCCTCACTGTGGGTGTTCGCCGCCTTGCCTCCAGCGGTGCTCAATTATATGGTTGCTGAGCAATACCAGCAGGAGCCCCATACCGTGGCGTCACTGGTCCTGCTCAGTAACCTCGGCAGCCTGATAGTGATGCCGATCGTGCTGGGACTGGTGTTTGCCGCCGGTTACGTATAAGGAAAAGACAGCATGTCCGAAGCGGCTGCGGTGGTTCGCGCCTTTCGCCCCAACTTTCTGGTTCTCGCCCCTCTCTGCGCCGGGCTTGGTGTGGCCGTCGCCTGGCAACAGGGCGGCTCACCCGCCCTGATCGACACCCTGCTGGTATTCATCGGCGCCCTGCTCGCCCACGCGGCGGTCAACCTGTTCAACGAGTACGAGGACTTTGTTTCCGGTCTGGATATGATCACCCGTCGCACCCCCTTCTCCGGTGGCAGCGGCGCACTCCCCGACGTGCCTTCGGCGGCCAAGGGCGTTCTGGCTGCCGCCATCGGAACCCTGGGCCTGGTGACGGCAATCGGCCTGTATTTCCTATGGCAACGGGGATTGCCCCTTCTGGTACTGGGCGTTGCCGGTATCGTCCTGGTGCTGACCTATACCCGCTGGATTACCCGCCGGCCCATCCTGTGCCTGCTCGCCCCCGGCCTCGGGTTCGGGCCGGTCATGGTCCTCGGTGCCATCGTCGCCCTGGGCGGCAGGATCGATACTTCCGCCCTCCTGGTGACCCTGGTAGCCCAGTGCCTGGTGAGTGAGCTGTTGCTGATCAACCAGATTCCGGATGCCGATGCTGACCAGAAAGTCGGCCGGCGTCACCTGGTTATTACCCTGGGCCGAACGGCGGCTGCACGACTGGTCGCAGTGCTCTTGCTTGGCAGCTATGTTCCTGTCCTCGCGGGTGTTCTGCTGGGCGGATTACCGGTATGGAGCGCCCTGGCCCTGGTTACCTTGCCCGTCAGCCTGTGGATTTCCCGGCAACTGCCGCTGGTTCTCGACAACCCGGAGCGGCTGAATGCGGTGCTGGGAACGAACGTGGCCGTCCTGCTGTCCACACTGGCGTTACTGATTGCCGGACTCAGCCTCTGACAACCAACCGGGTTTCCCATCCGGACTTGATCCCGATCCTTGCAAGTACAGGGACTTTGGCCGATGGTTAAGGTCAGATTTTGTTGATTTCATTGATGATATGGAGGTCTGCCCATGAGTGTTCTGCTGTTACTGATCAGTGCCCTGGTACTGATCTACCTTGGCATCGGAGGCACCGTGGCGGCCGCGGTGATGGCCATTGCCACCGTTGTCGGCCTTTTCCAGGATGAATGGCACCTTCTCAGCATCATCTTCGGCGGCATTTTCCTCGCGCTCGCACTGATCCTGGTCATCCCCGGCGACCTGCGCCTGGACAAGATCAGCCGCCCCCTGCTGGGCTGGGTTCGCAGCCGGCTGCCCAAGCTGTCCGATACTGAGCAGGAAGCGCTCAGCTCGGGCTCTGTGGACTGGGATGGCGAACTCTTCTCGGGCAAACCCAACTGGAACAAACTGCTGGACGCCAAGCCCGCGCACCTGACCAGCGAAGAGCAGGCCTTTCTCGATGGCCCGGTGGAAAAGCTCTGCTCTATGCTCGATGACTGGAAGATCACCCATGAGCATTACGACCTGCCAGACAAGGTCTGGAAGTTCATCAGGGAGAACGGTTTCTTCGGCCTGGTGATTCCCAAGGAGGATGGCGGCCTCGGTTTCTCCAACACCGCCCATTCTGAGATTGTCATGAAGATCTCCACCCGCAGCGTCTCGGCAGCGGTTACCGTCATGGTGCCCAACTCCCTGGGCCCGGGTGAGCTCCTGATGCACTACGGCACCGACGGCCAGAAACAGCATTACCTTCCGCGCCTGGCCCAGGGCGAGGAAATCCCCTGTTTCGCCCTGACATCCCCAGTGGCCGGTTCCGACGCGGGTGCCATCCCGGACAAAGGCATCGTCTGCAAAGGTGAGTGGAACGGTGAGGAAGTACTGGGCCTGAAGGTCACCTGGAACAAGCGTTACATCACCCTGGCCCCGGTAGCCACCCTGATCGGCCTGGCCATCAAGGTCTACGACCCGGAGCATCTGGTGGGCGAGACCGACGAGGTGGGCGTCACCTGCGTGCTGGTGCCCAGGGATACCGAGGGCGTGAACGCCGGTGCCCGGCACCTGCCCATGAACACCGTTTTCATGAACGGCCCCACCTGGGGCACCGACGTTTTCATCCCCATGGACCAGGTGATCGGCGGCCAGGACATGCTCGGCAAAGGCTGGACCATGCTGCTGGAGTGCCTGTCCATCGGCCGCTCCATCTCCCTGCCCGCCCTCGGCACCGGTGCCGGCAAGGTGGCCAGCCTGGCCACCGGCTCCTACGCCTACACCCGGGAGCAGTTCGGCCGCTCCATCAGCCAGTTTGAAGGCGTTCAGGAAGCCCTGGAGCCCATCGCCGGCTATACCTACATGATGGATGCCGCCCGGCTGCTCACCTCCGGCATGCTGGACCGGGGCGTGCGCCCATCCGTGCCCTCGGCGGTGCTGAAATACCGCAACACCGACCTGATGCGGGAAGTGATCAACCACGCCATGGATGTAGTGGCCGGCCGCGGCGTCATCACTGGCCCCCGCAACTTCCTGGCCCGGGCCTACCAGGCGGTGCCCATCGGCATAACCGTGGAAGGCGCCAACATTCTCACCCGCAGCCTGATGATCTTCGGCCAGGGCTCTATCCGCTGCCATCCGTTCATCGTCGAGGAAATCGAGGCGGCGGGCATGGAAGACGAAGACAAGGCCGCGAAGAAATTCGATGGCATCTTCTACCGCCACCTGGCCCACACCACCCGCAATGCGCTGCGAGCCTTCCTCCTGGCGCTGACCGGAGGCGTGATCGAATCGGTGCCTCGCCACGGCGAGATCATACGCCACTACCGCCAGCTCGCCCGGTTCTCCGCGGCCTTCGCCCTGATGACCGACGTCACCCTGCTCACCGTCGGCGGCGGCCTGAAAGCCCGCCAGCGCCTGTCCGGCCGGATGGCAGACTGCCTGGTGCACCTCTACTACGCCACAGCGGTGATCAAACAATGGCATGAGGAAGGCTACCCGGATGACCAGCGGCCGCTGGTGGAATGGAGCCTGAAAACCTGTCTTCGCGATCTGCAGGACTCCATGCGCGAAGCCATCATCAACTTCCCGGTTCCGGCCCTGCGCTGGCCGCTACGCCTGCTGGTATTCCCGCTCGGCGCCACCGGCCTCAACGGCCCGGACGACAGCCTGGGCACCAAGGTCTCCCGCACTATCGTCGAGGATACCCCGGTGCGCCAGCGCATCAGCCGGGGCGCCTACACCAACATGGACCCGGAAGATCCCCTGGGCCGCGTACTCAACGCCTACAAACTGGCCAACGAAACCGCCGGCATGCGTGGCCGGCTGCATGAGGCCATTCGCAACCGCGATGAGGATGAGCTGGATGGCATTGCCCTGCTGATGGGCCACGAGCGCAAGGAGCTGGTGGACTGGGCCTGTGCCGAAGGCGTGGTAAAGGCGGACGAGTGCGACAAGCTGCTGGAAGCTCTGGAAGCCCTTTACGATGTTATCCGGGTGGATGCGTTTGATGAGGATGGCCTCAAGGCTCTGTCCCGCTGCGCCAAGGGCAAGCGCAAGGTAGTGGAACGCTCACCAAAAGAAGAAACATAACCTGCAGGCCACACAATGAGCGACCCTGGAGAATTACGCCCCAACGAGCAGGCAGTCGAACTCGGACCAGCCTCTGACGCCACACTGCGCTTCATTGGCACCATCCGGACCCCCTGGCGCGATCGCCGCGATTGCCCGCGCCAGGGCCGACTTGACGGCCCGGAATGCCAGCTGGTTCTGGATCCGGTCTGGCATGACGGGCTGAAAGGCCTTGAAGACTATGACACCATCGAAGTGCTCTATTGGCTGGACAAAAGCCGCCGCGACCTGGTCCGGCAAAGCCCCAAAAGCGATGGCCAAACATTCGGAACCTTTGCGCTGCGCTCTCCGGTACGCCCCAATCCGATCGGCACGTCCATCGTCAAACTGGTTCGAATTGAAAAGGGCACCGTGTTCGTGCGCGGCCTCGATTGCCTTGATGGCACCCCCCTGGTGGACATCAAGCCCGACCGCTGCGCCTTCAGCCCGAAAGCACCCCCGAAAACCGACAACGGGATTCCATGCCAATAAATGTTGCGGCGCGGGCCATGCGCCGCGACCGTTAATACCATCCGTTCAGATACCCTCCGAACCGCCCTGGCCACCGCTCCGCAAACCTCCCCGAATCGCCTCATCCAGCAACCAACGCCGCAAAACCTGAATACCCCGCTCCCGCCGCCGGCTGGTCTTCCAGGCAAAATAGAACTCATCCCCCGTTATCACCGGATGACAGGGCAACCGGACAAAATCCTCCGAGTCCTTACGGGTGCTCAACATGTAATCGTTGGTCAGCGCGACCCCCTGATGGAACCTGGCCGCCTCCAGCGCCAGCAGCATGTGGCTGAAATGCTGAATACGCGCGCCTGACGGAATGTCCCGATCCACCGCCTTGTACCAGACCTCCCAGTCACCGGCCGGTTTCTCGAAAATGCTGTGGGTCGACAACAGTGGAAACCGCGCCACCTCATCCGGCGTCAACGCCTCGTTGTCCGCATCGGCACCCTCACGCCCGAGCTCCCGCCGGATCTTCTGCCAGTAATCCTGACTGCAAACCGGGAACAACTGCTCTACATACAACAACTCATAGCTGTAAGCAGCGGAATTCTTGTGCACGGTGATAAAGCAGTCTGCCACCCTATCCGACAACTGCGGATTCTCACTGCTCATCTCCAGCGCCAGATCAATCTGCGGATGTAACCGCTGCAACTCCGGCAACCGCGGCACCAACCAACGCACCGCAAACGAACTGAACACCGACAACCGGATGCGGGACTCCTCGTGCCCCAGCAATTGCTCACTGGCCCGTTCGATCTGCAACAGCGCGGAACTGACCGCATCCAGATACTGCCGCCCCTCATCGGTCAGCGTCAGCGTCCGGCCACTACGCCAGAACAGCTGCTCGCCGAGGTAGGTCTCCAGCTGTTTGATCTGATGACTCACGGCACTCTGGCTGACCGCCAGTTCCTCGGCAGCATGGGAGAAGCTGTTAAGGCGGGCGACGGCCTCGAAGACGGGGAGTGCTTTCAGGGGTGGCAGTTTCATTATCTAATTTTCTAATGGGTGAATAATAAAGATCATTTTATCGGATATTAGCATGGTCGTAGACTCACCACCGAAACTTGAGGGACAGGCCGGTTTCCCCCTCCGAAAATGCTCGGAGCCATGGATGGCGGAGAGCAAGCGTACAGGGACGTATTCACAGCGGTTTTCGGAGGGGGAAACTGGCCTGTTCCAGGCACCAGACTCGAAGGTTTATGAGCGGAGTAACACCATGTCAGGCAAGACCGTAAACAGCGCCATTCTTCTGCTGGTCATCGGCAACGCCATGGCCATCGCCTCGGACGTATTCATCAAACTGCTGGAACCGGGAACCCCCATCTTCCAGTTTGCGTTCCTGCGCTGCATCCTGACCCTGGTGTTCCTGCTGCCCCTGCTCGGCCAACTGAACCGCCGGCACCTGTTCGCAGGCCTCGGCGTCCACACCGTGCGCGCCCACATTCACCTGGCTGGCATCCTGTGCATGGTCATCGCCCTGGGCAACCTCCCCCTGGCCACCGCCAACGCCGTGTTCTACGCCGCGCCGATCCTGGTCATGGTGCTGTCCGTCATCATCTTCCGTGAGCAGCTGACCCCGCTGAGCGTATTCGCCGTGTTCAGCGGCTTTGCCGGCATCGTCGTCATCCTGCGCCCGGTGGAATTCAACTGGGCCGCCATCGCCGCCCTCGCCTCCGCGTTTGCCCTGGCGATCAACGCAGTGATGGTTCGCCAGTTGCCCAAACAGCAGTCCACCGTCCACAAACTGTTCCTGAACTACCTGCTGATCCTGCCAGCGGCGGGCGCCTTGGCCTGGTGGGAAGGCGCTGCCTGGAACGCCGGCATTCTGATCAGCGCCCTGGGCTCCGCCCTGTTCATACTCGGTTACAACATCACCGTGCTGCTGGCCTACCGGCAGGTAGACGCCAACCAGGTCACCAGCGCCGAATACACCGGCCTGATCTGGGCCGTCGCCATTGGCTGGATCTGGTTCGGGGAAGTGCCGGATCTCTGGTTCCTGGCCGGCAGCCTGATGATCGTGGTACCGCTGATCCTGATCGGATTGCGGCACCGGCGCCGCTCACCGGCCCGGGGTTTCAACCCCGACACCCGGCGAGCAAAGAAGGAAGAACGGAAGGCCGGCTTCAGCGACGGGAATCATCGATTAGCGCATGAGTGTCGCGAATGATCCGGGCAACCCGGTGTTCCGGCGGCAAGTGATCGTCATACCGCAGGTTGGTGCGGTAACCGTCGCGGTAGCGATAGTGGTCGTGGCGGTCCCGGTGATGCCGGTACTTGTCCCGGTAGTCGCGGCGGTCGTGACGACGATGATGGTGGCGATCATCGCGATCCCGGTAACGACGGTCACGGTGCTTGTAGTGCCGCTCGTGGTGGTCCCGTCGGTAATGGGCCTTCATGAATTTCTTCTGGTGCCCTGGCGGTAAGGCCTTGCCCCGGTCCAGCTGTTTCTGGATGCCCGGCGGATGGCCAAAGCCCCGGTAATCTTCGGCGGCAGCTGTGCCGGCAAAACCAAGGGCGATCACCACAAGACTGCTGATCAGGAATCGTTTCATAGCTGTTCTCCCGTCCTGTTCAAGACTGGATCGACAACAACCCGGAGCCATTTCCGGGTTACCTGATAGCAGGTTATCGAACAGGAGAAGAATGTCAGCGCCCTGGCCGGGGCTTTGCACAAGCTTTACATGGAACAGGGCAAACTTGACGTTTATCTGTCGGCGTTGTCGACAGAACGCAGGTGAGACTCGATGGTGAAGGTATGGGCGCAGTCATCCCCGAGCGCCCGTAACGACTCCGCCAGCCGCAGCAGGTACTCGGAATTGGGGCCACTCGGCCCGGTGGCGGAAGCAATCTGGCGGGCAATATCCGCTTCCGACGCCTCGCCCAGGAACGCTTCGTTATCCTCGGTAGCGATGTACACCAGGCCCTCGGCGTGACTGCCATCGTCAAAGGTCATGGTGGTACTGAAGCGCAGGTAGCCGTTCTTCTCCCGCACATCCAGGTACTCGAACACGTGGGGCGAGACCCGATAGGCCATACCCTTGCACACGGCACCCGGCTGCTCGATCAGGGTCACCACGCGTCCCGGCGCTTCCGGCGTGCCCCGGTGGTCATGGGAAGCCTGCCAGAACCGCCGAACCCAGCCCCGAATCGAGGCAGGACGTTTCTCCAGGAACGGAAAATCCACCTTGTAGATCAGCGAGCCATAGCCGAACAGCCAGATGGCATCAATACCCTCGAAATTGAATCGCTTGCGGTTGTGCTCGATGGTGTTAACAGACATGGATTACTGCCGGAATGTTGCTGAAGTCTGCCATTCTAGGCCGTCTGGGTGCTGGCGATAAAGCCGGCAATACCCGTCAGGACGATTTCCGCTGCCATGGCGGACAGGATCAGACCACTGATTTTCGACATGATGTTGAGGCCGGTCTTACCCAGGACCTTCTCCAGGTAGCCGGAGAGATGCAACAACAGTCCCAGGATCAGCAGCCCCGATACCAGACCCAGCAAGCCACCTGCCACCTGGGGCACCGCCTTCAGTTCGGCACCATACACCATGATCGCACCAATGGTGGCCGGGCCAATCATTACCGGAATGGCCAGAGGCACCACGGCCACATCGTCCCGGTCTTCCTCCGGCAGGCCTGTCGCGTGGTTACGGGTACCACTGCTGACCAGGCTTACCGCCGTCAGGAACAGCAGGCAACCGGCGCCGATGCGGAAGGAATTCAGGGTAATGCCGATGGCATCGAACAGCAGCGGGCCGGCAAAGAACAGCACCAGCCCCAGGATAAACGCGGACACGATGGACCGGCGGATGATCGAGGATTTCTCCGCAGCCGGAAGCCCCCGGGTCAGCGCCAGGAACATGGTGACCACAAAGAACGGCGCCAACAGGAACACGAAGCGGATGGTGCTGCTCAGATAGGTGCTAAAAAACGTCTCAAACATCAGGAAAGTCCGGCTGGAAAAAACGACAAGCATAGCGCCTGATTTCAATGACTTCCGTACGCAACAGAACGTACTCCGCCCCTATCGCCTTAAGTCTTAAGCATAGGTACCTATACTTATGGTATTATTTCTAGCTATTTTGAGAACCATTGTTAGCAAACAGCAAACCGGAGTCATCGTGATTACAGCCCCCCGAATTCTCTGCCCCCACCTGCGTGAACGCATCATGACTGCCAAGGAAGCGGCTGCCCTTATCCCCTCCGGCGTCAACGTCGGCATGAGCGGATTCACCGGTGCCGGCTATCCGAAAGCCGTTCCCCAGGCCCTGGCCGAGCATATTCGGGAACACCGCGACCGCGGAGAGAACTACCGCATCAGCGTCTGGACCGGCGCCTCTACCGCGCCGGAACTGGACGGTGCCCTGGCCGAGGTGGACGGCATCGAAATGCGCCTGCCCTACCAGAGTGACCCGGTGTGCCGGCAGAAGATCAACGAAGGGCGGATGGAATACATCGACATTCACCTTTCCCACGTGGCCCAGCATGCCTGGTCCGGATTCTTCGGCAAGCTCGACGTGGCGGTAATCGAGGTGGCGGGGGTGACCGAGGACGGCCGGCTGATTCCCTCGTCTTCCATCGGCAACAACAAGACCTGGATCGACCAGACCGACAAGGTCATCCTGGAAGTAAACCACGGCCAGAGTTCCGGCCTGGAAGGCATGCACGATGTCTACTACGGTACCGCCCTGCCGCCGCGCCGCAAACCGATCCAGATGACCGCTCCGGACGACCGGATTGGCGAGAAGTACCTGCTGTGCCCTCCGGAAAAAGTCATCGCAGTGGTGGAAACCAACGCCCCGGACCGCAATTCCCGGTTCAGTGACCCGGACGAAAACTCCCGGCGCATCGCCCGGCACCTGCTCAAGTTCTTCGAGATGGAAGTGGAGGACAACCGGCTGCCACAGAACCTGCTGCCGCTACAGTCCGGAGTCGGCAACATCGCCAACGCCGTACTGGCTGGCCTGAACGACGGCCCGTTCGAAAACCTGACCGCCTACACCGAGGTACTGCAGGACGGCATGCTCGACATGCTCAAATCCGGCAAGCTGCGCATGGCCTCCGCCACTGCTTTCTCCCTGAGCCCGGAAGCCAACCGGGAACTGGCCCGGAACATCGATTTCTACCGGGAACGCATCATCCTGCGCACCCAGGAAATCAGTAACCACCCGGAAGTCATCCGCCGGCTGGGCATCATCGCCATGAACGGCATGATCGAGGCGGACATCTATGGCAACGTGAACTCCACCCACGTCATGGGCAGCCGCATCATGAACGGCATCGGCGGCTCCGGCGACTTCGCGCGCAACGGCTACATCTCCGTGTTCATGACCCCGTCCACCGCCAAGGGCGGCGCCATCTCGACGATCGTGCCCATGGTCTCCCACGTGGACCACACCGAACACGATGTGCAGATCGTCGTGACCGAACAGGGCCTGGCCGACCTCCGCGGCCTGGCACCTCGCCAGCGAGCCCTGAAAATCATCGAAAACTGCGCCCATCCGGACTTCAAGCCAAAACTGCTGGACTACTTCGAGCGCGCCTGCGCCAGCGGCCGGGGTATGCATACCCCGCATTTGCTGGGCGAGGCATTGAGCTGGCATCAGCGGTTTGAGGAAACCGGGCAGATGTGACTGCCTTGATTGACCGGCTGGGGTTACCAGCCGGTCAGTGGTATGCCGTGTTCTTTTAGATACTCACCATGCTCTTCCAGATATTCACGAGTATTCGCCCGATAAATATCCGGATTTCTGTCCATCTCGTTCGCCTGGAGGCGGGCCAGTTCAACCTCATTGCCAACCTGATTCATCATCCAGACGACAATTTCTCCGCCGGGGGCGAGACCAAAAGTGAGAGTGTCGCGCGGCTCCATTCTCACACTCCGTGGAGTAACAACTGGTGCACGCTTCATCATTCGCTTTTTCCAGTTGGCCGGAATCTCAATCAATCTCTGATAAAACTTCTGTTCTGCGAAAGAAAACCACTGAATAGCAACGAAATTCGGGAATGGTTCCATGTATCCTGAAACACCTGAAGGCCCGTAGGGTCCTATCCAACAACAACTCATCGAACCTGCGGGATGGTACCAGTGCCGCACTCCGGAAAGTTCAAACTCCAGATGCTCAACCCATACGTCATAGTGTTCCGGGGTCGCCAAAGAAAAGTACCATGTGACCTCTTCTTTCTGTGCGGCTGTGACGCTGCAACCAGACACCAAAATGGTTAATACTACTATCAGTCCCTTAAACATTGAGGCTCCCTATCCTGGCTTCCGGTTGAAATGCACAAGCCGCTCTTGTGATGACGAAGGTCTAAGCGGATGAAACCACTGTTCAGCTGGTACTTCGAGGGAAAGCACTTGATCAGCAACCAATAGATCCATGAGGTTATAGTGGGCTGAATGATGGATGTATCGCTGACGGACAAGCCGCAGATCTTTATCGCTGAGCTTCAGGTTATCGATACCTGCCGAGACCTGAGCCTTCATTTCTTCAGCTACCGACTCCAGCCCATCCGGAATCTTAAAGCTACCATTCTCGGGTATGGGTTTGAGAGGAACGCCTTCACTTACCGCCAACATGTGCATTAAATGCATCCCAATACGGGAGTATTCACCTCTCACGTGCCGCATCATCCTTAACGACAGTTCAATGCTCCCATCAGGAGACGGATGTTGATTTACCTTCTGTTCAATTTCCAGAAATGGCTTACTTCCATCCGACAAGGGCAGGCTGTACTCACCAATCCAACCTTCTGCTTCTGTTTGTGCACGAAGACTCTCTAAGTTGTCCCACTCCATTGTCTCTGAGGGTCTCCCGGCTCTACTGCCAAAAATCCTAAGCGTCGGATGCAGTAAGAGCTCCTCAGTTTGTGCGTCCGGATACCCACCACCCACATCTGAGTGTGCTCCCGGCATTTCGATCTCTCTATAATTGGCAGGGAGGATGCCATCATCAGCTCTGACACTGTTCAAAGAAAAGTTGGCTCGTTTTTCATCTGTTGCCACCAAGTGAACAACCTTTCCCAACTTTTCTGGATCCAAATAAAGCTCCAAAGGCCTGTTAACATCATTCCGCGGCGAAAAATCTAATTGTGGCAAATTCAAAATGCCGGCCACGGTATCAAACAAACCAATAAAACGAATACTCACCTCTTTTGGCCAATCCAGGCCTTTACTGGCCATGGCTCTGGCCAGAGCTCCATCATTTCCTTTCAAAATCTCATTGCTTGCATGACGAGCGGCAGCCGCACCACGGCTAAATCCGAAGAGGTCCAGTGTCAGACTTTTGATTTCAGACTCTCCTAAAACACGAACAATCTCCTGCACCAATTTTCTGAAAAGCTTGCTAACTTGAGCCGGCACACCAGTGTCGCCGAGCCCAGTAGCTGCACCAAGTTTCGAATCCTCTTCGCCAGTTTTGGTTCCAGGACCGGGTTCGTATGCCTTCACAAAAAGTGTCGTGCGAAGGTCTCTTTTGACTGCTCCACGATCATACAAATCAAACAACTTCACAACATTGGTCGGCCCATTGGCATAGCTCTCCCCCATCCGCATCGCGAGTAGATTCCGGCACTCTTCCAGACGGGAAGGATCAGCCTTGACCGGCTCCACGCACTCGGCCATCAGCCGCTTTCTGAATATCTCGATGTTGTCGACGTTATTCAGCGTGCCATCGGTGAACAATCCCGCTACCAGATGGACGCCGTCCGGTTCACCTTCGGATTCAAGAGTTTTTGACTCGGCCGCAAGCGGCAGGACACTGGCCGATGCGCCCAGCGGTAGCGTTAGCCGGCGATCAGCATTTTCATGCTGCGGGCCTCCATTGAGCTCGGACTCCGCCGGACTTCCCTGATAATTCCGGAAACCGATCCCTTCAGCACGGGACAGGTCCCTGGGGGTCAGCCCCTTTCGGTTCAGCTCCGATACGGAATGTTCGAGGCCGATGATTTCGCGCGCGCCGCTCTCGCAGTGCCAGGCTCCCGAGTTGCCATCACCTTGATCCGGTCGCCAGGAAACCACTGGGCTCATTGGGCGATCCGAGCCGATGCCGGTATGAACCAGACACAATTCGCCTGTGGCAACGCGGGAGATCAGGTACTGGTGAACCACCTCGCGCGGGGTGCCAGGCAGAACGCCCGGAATATCATCGAGTAGCAGTGAGGAGTGGCCCGCAAGCGGGTCAGACAGTGTCCGGCGAAGGGTTTGCGAAGCCAGAAACGGGCTTTCGACCAACGGCAAATCCGCCGGGCGCAGGCGATAGAAGGGTTTGATATGCATAACGTTCCCTGTTGGTCCTGAGTGCCCGATTCACTGTCGGGCACCTGTCGATGGCGAGCCGAATCCGTGGCTCGCCGGGACAGGAGAAACTACTCAATTTGCTAGCACGACACAAGGGACAGGCTCTCAATTCAAACCTACCCAGATTGGGCATATTTTTACCCAATCTGGGTAGAAGGAATTCATCCCGACCTGTTAAGCCATCAGCCAGCCATCGCCGGCTCGCCGTGGGCCTGCATTCCCGTCACTTCCTCGCAAACGTATTGCTCGGCATCAAACCGCTTTGTCTGCTGACGGAACTGCCAGGTAAAGCCCGGCCAGAGGGTGGTGTTCTTGCCATTCTCGTTCACGTACCAGCTCTTGCAGCCGGTCTGCCAGACCGAGTCGCCAAGCTTGGCGTGAATCGAGGCGTTGTACTCGCTGAAGGCTTCATCCTTTACCTCCACGCTCTTCCAGCCCCGGTGTTGCATCTTCCTGATGGCATCGAGCACGTACTGCACCTGGGATTCAATCATGTACACCATGGAACTGTGGCCCAGGCCGGTGTTAGGGCCCATAAGCATGAAGAAGTTGGGGAAGCCGGCCACGGTGGTACCCTTATAGGCCTCGGCGCCTTCGTGCCAGGCATCGAGCAGGTCCAGGCCACCACGGCCGAAGATCATGCCCCGGGGAATGGGCTCCTGAGCCTTGAAGCCGGTGCCGTAGATGATGCAGTCCACGGAACGCTCGTTGCCGGCGTTATCCACAATCACGTTGCCTTTCACTTCCCGAATACCGTCGGTCAACACGTTCACATGATCCTGGTCCAGGGCCGGGTAATAGTTGTTGGAGATCAGTACCCGCTTGCAGCCAAAGTGGAAATCCGGGGTAACCTTTTTGCGCAGGTCCTTGTCCCTGATCTGGCTGCGGATGTGTCGGCGCGCCTGCAGCTCCCCGAGTTTCAGGATGCGGGGGTTACCCACAAAGCCCAGCACCCGGCCTTCCAGCATCCAGTAGATGCTCTGGCGGAAGGCGTTCAGGGTTTGCGGAAACTTCCGGAACATCATTTTCTCAAGCGGACGGATCTCCCGATCCGGCTTGGGCATGATCCAGGGCGGCGTGCGCTGGTACAGATCCAGCCTCGCAGCTTCTTTGGCCACTTCCGGTACGAACTGAATCGCGGACGCTCCGGTGCCAATGACTGCCACGCGCTTGCCGCGAAGATCATAACCATGGTCCCAGTCCTGGGAGTGGAAGCTGGTGCCGGTGAAGGTTTCGATGCCTTTGATCTCCGGGTAGGACGGAGTGCTGAGACCACCCATGCCGGATACCAGGATGTCTGCGTTCAGCTTGCTGAACCAGGGCAGGTCCTTGTCATCCCGGTCCAGTTCATCCCCCGGCTTCAGGCCCTTCTCCTGCATGTAGGCCCAGAGTTTGGGGCTGTAGCAGGTTTCGACAGTCCAGGTTCCGGTTTTTTCGTCCCAATGGGCACCTGCGACGTGGGTATTGAGCTGGATGTGTTCCATCAGTCCGTATTTTTCGGCGCAGCGTTTGAGGTAGGCCTTGATCTCCGGCTGGGTCGCAAACATTCGGCTCCAGTCGGGGTTCTGTTCGAAGGAGAAGGAGTACAGCGCTGACTGGACGTCACAGGCGCAGCCCGGGTAGTGGTTCTCGTGCCAGGTACCGCCAATGTCGTCGCTCTGTTCGAGGATGACAAAGTCGTGAAATCCGGCTTCCTTGAGTTTGATGGCCATGCCCAGGCCGGAGAAGCCGGTGCCGATGATGGCGATCTGCGTGGTTGTTGTCATTGCTGCTCTCCTGGTTGGCCTTTGCGGCCTTGTCTGCTCTTGTTCGGGTGGTCATCATGACCGGTAGACACATGTATACACAGCAAAGTAGACAGTCGTATACTTCAAAAGTCGAAATAATGGAGAAATGGCCTCGGCTGACAGGTAACTGTCCTCTGTCACCTCAGAATCTGGGAGCGAGGTTGGTTTGGGCAGGGCTTTCCAAAACCCGCTCCTTCGGCACCCCTGCGGGGTCCAGCCCGCAATCACAGATTGCGGTCGTTCGGCTATCGCATGAAGCTTCGCTTCATAAACGCTCGGCCTCACCCCTGTGACGCTTGGGCTCCGCCATCCATGGCTCCGCACAGTTTTGGAAAGCCCTGCCCAAACCAACCTGCAGACATCCGGAGAATGCCGTCTCCCAGGCTCGGGGCCGGGTGGTGGCGCACCTTCCCAGACTGTTGAAGGCCATGGATGGCCTGAAACAAGCGCACAGGGACGTGCTTGTAGCGTGTCTGGGAAGGTGCGCCACCACCCGGCCTTACTCCGAAACACGAGGAACGCATGAACGCTTTAACAGGCGGAAAACTGAAGCTGATCCAGGCCGCACTCAGGCTGATTACCGAAACGAGAAGTCTCACGTCACTCGGGTTGCGGGAACTTGCCCGTGAGGCGGGGCTGAACCCGAATACTTTTTACCGGCACTTCAAGAACCTGGACGAATTCGGGCTGCAGGTACTGGGCTATATTGCCGAAGACATGAAGGCCGGAGTCCGGGAGCTTCGGCAGATGGCGGATTCCTCCGAACAGGCCTCCCACGACACAGTTGCGTTCGTATACCGCTATTTCCTGGCCAACCCAGCCGCGACCACCGTGGCGGTGCGGGAACTTCACGGCCCTTCGCCGGCGCTGCGCCGGGCTCTGGAATCGCAGCTGGAGGCCAGCGCCCGGGAAATGGCGGAGGATATTATCGAGCGACATTTGGTCAGTGCCGTGCCGCCGGAGACCATCCATGAAATTTCCCGTATGACCATCCGCTACATCCTCTTCCGGGCCATGGATTACATCGAGAAACCGGCACATCGGGAAACCATCCAGACTGAAACCGAACACTTCATCAACCGTCAGTTCCGGGGCGCTATGCTGGACCACCTGTCCCAGTCGGACGTCGAGGAACTTGCTCTGACACACACCTGATACGCTTTCAAAACCTCCGGTTTACGGGCAGATCTGGCAGCCTGCACTAGTATGTAGGTATCCAGGCATCTGATTGATCGGGAAATCCGGAGGCACGCCAATAATGAAAATCGGTATCCCCAGGGAAATTTTCGAGGACGAACGGCGGGTGGCCGCTACGCCACCCTCTGTTCACAAACTGATCGGACTTGGTTACGAGGTCATCGTCGAAGGCGGCGCCGGCGAGGCCGCGAACTACTCCGATGCCGCCTATGAAAAAGTGGGCGCAGCCATCGCAGCGGACACCGGCTCGCTGTGGAAAGAATCCGATTTCATCCTGAAGGTCCGGGCACCGATGGAAAACCCGGCGCTGGGCAAGCACGAAGCGGATCTGATGAAAGAGGGTGCGTTTCTGGTCAGCTACATCTGGCCGGCCCAGAATCCGGAACTGCTTGAGAAGCTCGCCGCCAGAAAGATTACGTCCTTCGCCATCGACAGCCTGCCCCGCATCAGCCGCGCCCAGAAAATGGACGCCCTCAGCGCCATGGCCAACATTGCCGGCTATCGGGCGGTGATCGAGGCGGCGAACCACTTCGGGCGTTTCTTTACCGGTCAGGTAACGGCCGCAGGCAAGGTGCCCCCGGCGAAGATCATGGTAATCGGTGCCGGGGTGGCAGGCCTCGCGGCGATCGGCGCCGCCAACAGCATGGGCGCTATCGTGCGGGCTTTCGATACCCGTCTTGAGGTGAAGGAACAGGTTGAGAGCATGGGGGCCGAGTTCCTGGTTCTGGACTTCGAGAATGAGGATGGCAGCGGCAGCGGTGGCTACGCCAAGCAGATGAGCGACGAGTTCATCAAGGCAGAGATGGCGTTGTTTGCGGAGCAGGCGAAAGAGGTGGATATCATCATCACCACCGCCCTGATTCCCGGCAAGCCGGCACCGAAACTGATCACCGCCGACATGGTGAAATCCATGAAACCCGGCAGCGTCATTGTCGACCTGGCCTCCGAGCGGGGCGGTAACTGCGAACTCACTGAACCCGGCAAGGTGGCACATCATCATGGCGTCACCCTGATCGGCTACACCGACCTGCCCAGCCGCATGGCCAAAGTGGCCAGTGATCTCTACGCCACCAACCTGGTGCACCTGCTCACCGAGCTGACGCCCGAAAAAGACGGCAAGCCACTGGTGAACATGGAAGACGAAGTCATTCGTGGCCTGACGGTAGTCCACGAGGACGACATCACCTGGCCACCACCGAAACCGGAATCGCCGGTCAGCCCCAAACCCGCACCGGGCACCGAGGAGCCTTCAGCCGAAGCAAAAGCGGCCGCCAAGAAGGAGGCGGACCGCCGCAGCCTGATCGGCAAGGGCGCGCTGTTCGTGGTTACGGCACTGGCACTCTACGGAGTGGGCGCCCACGCACCAGAGAGCTTCCTGCAGCACTTCACCGTGTTTGTGCTGGCCTGCTTTATTGGCTGGCAGGTGATCTGGAACGTGACCCCTTCTCTGCATACCCCCCTGATGAGCGTCACCAACGCCATCAGCGGCATCATCGTGATCGGCGCCATTCTGCACCTGGCCCAGTCGGAGAATATTGCCGTTGGCATCATGGCGTTTGTCGCGGTGCTGATTGCCAGCATCAACGTGGGCGGTGGCTTCCGGGTCACCCATCGCATGCTCAAAATGTTCCGCAAGTAGGAGGCGCCCGATATGAGCACAGGACTGGTGAGCGTGGCCTACGTGGTCGCAAGTATCTGTTTCATTCTCAGCCTGGGCGGCCTCAGCCACCAGGAATCGGCACGGCGAGGTAATCTCTACGGCGTTGCCGGCATCATCATCGCCGTGGGTGCCACGCTGGCCAGCGTTGACGGCGGCATCGTCTCGATCGTGGTTGCAGTTTTGCTGGGTGCCGGCATTGGCATCGCCATCGCCAACAAGGTGGAAATGACCCAGATGCCGCAACTGGTGGCCCTGCTTCACAGCTTTGTCGGCGCGGCAGCCGTGTTTGTGGGCTTTTCCGGCTACATCGAGCCGCTGATTGCCACCTCCGGAGCCGAGCACACCATCAAACTGGTGGAAGTCTTCGTTGGCACCTTCATTGGCGCGGTGACCTTCACGGGCTCTCTGGTGGCCTGCGGCAAGCTGGATGGTCGCATCGACAGCAAGGCCCTGACCCTGCCCGGCCGGCACCTGATGAACCTGGCGGCAATCATTGTCTGTGTATTCCTCGGGGCGTGGTTCCTGGGCACCGAGAGCATGGCCCTGGGCATTGTCGCCCTGGTGCTGATGACCGCGATTGCCTCGGTCCTTGGCATTCACCTGATCATGGCCATTGGCGGCGCCGATATGCCGGTGGTGGTGTCCATGCTCAACAGCTACTCCGGGTGGGCAGCGGCTTCCATCGGTTTCATGCTGGGCAACGACCTGTTGATTGTTGTTGGTGCCCTGGTGGGCAGCAGCGGTGCCATTCTCAGCTACATCATGTGCAAGGCCATGAACCGGTCATTCATCAGCGTGATCCTGGGCGGCTTCGGCCAGACCAGCAGCAGTTCGGCGGCCGCGGATACCGACCAGACAGTGCACGAATCCAGTGTCGATGATGTCTGTGAGGAACTGCGCAACGCCGAGTCGGTGATCATTGTTCCCGGTTACGGCATGGCGGTGGCCCAGGCCCAAAACGGTGTCAGCGAAATGACTAAAATCCTTCGGGACCGTGGGGTGAATGTGCGCTTTGGCATCCACCCGGTGGCGGGCCGCCTGCCGGGGCATATGAACGTGCTACTGGCCGAGGCCCACGTGCCCTATGACATCGTGCTGGAAATGGACGAGATCAACGCCGATTTCCCGGATACTGATGTGGTACTGGTGATCGGCGCCAACGACACGGTGAACCCGGCCGCCGCCGAAGACCCGGGCAGCCCGATTGCCGGCATGCCGGTGCTCGAGGTCTGGAAGGCCCGCCAGGTGGTTGTCCTCAAACGCGGCATGGCTACCGGTTATTCCGGCGTCGAGAACCCGCTGTTCTTCAAGGACAACGCCCGCATGCTGTTCGGCGATGCCAAGGAAAGCATCGACAAGCTGGTCAGCGGGTTGCGGGGCTGAGGCCAGCCCCTGTCTACTCCGGGCATTATTCGGTGGTGTTGTACACGTAGGACGACACGGTTCCGTCCTGGTTGAATCGCACGACCAGATCAGTGGTTTCCGCATCACCAAAAGCAGACCACTTGTACTTGCCATAGGTCCAGGTGCGTTTGCCATCCTCGACGCCGGTGCGCCAGGGTTCACCGAACAGTTCCTGGATATCTGACCGGGTGGTCTCGCCGATGCGGATCTGGTCGACGTTATGGGTCGGGAAATCGTGGCCAACGGTGGCACAGCCAACCAGAGTTGCGACCAGGATGGCCATTGCCATGGTTTTGAGTGACTGAAACGCAGTCATTGTGAACTCCCTGTTTACTTCTGAATTTCCCTAATCTTAGCTGTTATCTCGAAGGACGCGATTACGTGGCTGAGAGGTTCTGGCTCACTGCCCAGCCGCCACAAAAAAGCCGCAGGCCTTTCGGCGCTGCGGCACAGTGGGATCGAAGGGTCGATCAGTAAAGCTTGGCGAGGGACTTCTTGGCGAAGGATTCCACTTCCTCGAGGCGGCCTTCCTTCACCTTGACCAGCCATTCCGGGTCTTGCAGCAGAGCCCGACCAACGGCGATCAGCTCGAACTCGTGGTTGTTCATGCGCTCAACCAGCTCGTCGATGCCGGCCTTTTCCACCGCTTCTTTCTTGCTGGCGAAGGTGCCGCTGATGAAGTCTTCGGTGAGGCCGACGCTGCCGACGGACATGGTGGGCTTGCCGGACAGCTTCTGGGTCCAGCCGGCCAGGTTGAGGTTGGAGCCTTCAAACTCCGGCTCCCAGAACCGACGGGTGGACGCGTGGAAGATGTCCACACCGGCTTCCACCAGGGGCTTCAGGAAACGCTCAAGCTCTTCGGGACTGTGGACCAGCCTGGCCTCGTAATCCTGCTGCTTCCATTGGGAGAAACGCAGCATGATCGGGAAATCAGGACCGACACGGTGGCGGACTTCCTCGACGATCTCCACCACAAAGCGCAGGCGGTTTTCCAGGCTGCCGCCGTACTCGTCGTCCCGCTGGTTGGTGCCTTCCCACAGGAACTGGTCCAGCAGGTAACCATGGGCACCGTGGATCTCGACGCCGTCAAAACCCAGTGCTTTGGCATCCTGGGCGGCATCACCGAAGGCCTGGATGACTTCCTGAATATCTTCCTTCGTCATGGCCTTGCCGTTGGGCTTGCCCGGCGCGAACAGGCCGGAGGGGCTGTAACCGGGAACGGACGGATCCGGATCGGTGCCTTCTTTACGCACAGCGCCTACGTGCCAAAGCTGCGGGAAAATGGCGCCGCCGGCCTCATGCACGGCATCCACCACCTGCTTCCAGCCGGCCAGGGCTTCCTCGCCATGGAATGCCGGCACATTGGGATAGCCATTCGCCGCCGCATGGTTGACGGTAGTGCCTTCGGTAATGATCAGGCCAACACCGGCCTCGGCACGGCGGCGGTAATAAGCGACGACATCCTCACCCGGAACACCATTGGGGGAGAAATTGCGGGTCATCGGAGCCATGGCCACGCGGTTGCGCAGCTTGAGGTTGTGGATTTCAAACGGTTCAAACAAAGGACCCAGGTTCATGCTCATGGTAATGTGCAACCTCACTAATTTGGTTTCGTAAAGCAACCCTATTCAATCTGGTTTTAAGATGCAACCCTATTCGGTACACTCCCGTACATGGCCAGAAAACGTTTTGATGATTCCCAGTGCTCCGTCGCCCGCGCCCTCAATGAAGTGGGTGACTGGTGGTCGTTGTTGATCGTGCTGCAGGCGATGTACGGCACCCGCCGGTTCGTCGACTTTCAGCAGGAGCTGGGCATCGCCAAGAACATCCTCTGTGACCGTCTGGCGCGCCTGGTGGATAACGGGGTGCTGCGCAAGGTGGATGTCGGTGAGCATGGTTCCCGCTTCGAATACCGGCTCACCGAAAAGGGCCGGGATCTGTTCCCGGTGGTGATCGCCCTGCGCCAGTGGGGCGACAAGTGGAATCCGGCGCCTGATCAGGGGCCGCTCGACCTGCGCGACCGCGCCACCGGCCGGCCGATCCAGGAAGTTCAGGTTCGGGATGCGGACGGCCAGCCCCTGAGCATCCGCGACGTGTCTGTACCGGAAGAGCACCTGCCCTCCAACAAAAAGAACTCGGCCTGACCATACGCAGCACCCGCAGGTGTGCATTTTCTTGAGTTGGATCAATCCGCCGCTCAAAGCATCCCCATCCCCTGACGAATCTTGCGCTATATCAAGTTTCACTTCGCCGCTGTCATTAATCTGAAGCCATCGACGATTTGCATAAAGGAGATGGCTTATGTCCCGTTCTTTCAAACTTGGTGTACTGGCTGCTGCGGTTATGGCTGCGGCACCTGCAGCTCAGGCCTTCGAAGCTGGCGATTTTATTGGTCGTGTCGGTGCAGTTATGGTTGATCCCGACGCCTCCAGCAGTGACCTCAGAACAGATCTGGCTGCCCTGCCTTCCGTACCGGGCGCCCAGGTGGATGTGGATTCTGATACCCAGCTCGGGCTTCGGTTCAGTTACATGCTGACTGACCAGATTGCGGTGGGTGTGCTGGGTGCAACCCCCTTCAAACACGACATTGAAGGTGATGGCGCTGCGCTGGGTGGAGCCGGAAAGCTGGGTGAGACTAAGCACCTGCCCCCGACCATTACACTGCAGTACTTCCCGATGCCGAACAACAGCAAGTTCCAGCCTTACGTTGGTGCCGGCTTCAACTACACCATGTTCTTCGAAGAAAAAACCACCCAGACACTGACGGATACGGTTGATGCAGTAGCACAGGCCAATCTGGATACCCCTGCTGGAACAGTCGATCGCACAGATCTGTCTCTCGATGACAGCTTCGGCCTCGCCGCGGAAGTCGGCATGGACTACATGATCACCGAGAACATCGGCCTCAACGCTGCAATCTGGTGGGTCGACATTGATACCGACGCCGAGATCGGAGTCTACGCTGCAGACGGCAGCAAGATTACGACCGGCAAGCTCGACGTCGACATCGACCCCTGGGTCTACATGGTAGGCGTTTCCTACAAATTCTGATCCCCGTGCCCTCCGGCAGCCTCATGGTCTGTGGGCTGCCGGAAGGTGCGTTCTCCTGTGCGGGGCTATGCCCCGCTTTTTTGTGCCCCGAATAAGCTCGTCCCTGAGCCGGTTCTGGATCCAGTAACCTTCAATCCCTATTCAACGGCATCGACCGTGAAGTTCGCCGAGGCCAGTACTTCCGCAGGCGGCGGGTTGATACTGGCAATGGTCTCGAACTCGCGAATCCAGGGATGTTCGCCATGGGCCGCATCGACAAAGGTGGGGCGAATGCTCTGGTAGTACAGGGTGGATTCCACTCTGAACGGTGGCTTTGCCGTCTCCGGCATCGGCAGCTGGTAGGTAATGGTGTCCTGTCCGGCGTTGTTCAGATTGAAATCGGCGTCACCGTCCACGCCCTCAGGAAGTATTTCGGGAGGCACAACGCTGGAGTCAAATCCGCTCGGCGGAATGCGATTGTCCTTCAGGGATACAGAGGCATATAGCAATACATGGGTAATGGCGTTAGTGGTGGAGCCCATCACGACTTCATAGATGGGAATCTCTTCCGGTGTCGTCACCCGGTTAATGTGCGGTTGGTAACAAGCCGAGGAATCAAAGCCTGCCGGCTTCTTGATGGCCATGCACGCATCAGAGGTAAAGGCTGCATCTACCGTTAGCTGGTAGTTCTTGTCCGGGAAACCACTGTCAAACACCACCGCCCCTGCACTGTCGGTCACCCGGGTCGCGACCCAGATCCGACGGGAGGGGAAGCTGGTGGGCAGCTTGTGGCCGGTTTTGTTGGTGATGGTGAGATCGAAAGCCAACTCTGTACCGCTGAAAGCGGCATTGGCGGGCACCAGATCGGCTGATGTTTTCAGGAGCTCCCTCGTCAGTTCCGCAGTGGCGGCGAACTCTCCTTCCTCATTGATGTTGGCCCGGCCCAGTTCCTCCCGGAACAGTTCCAGGGTCTCCAGCAGCCAGGTATTGCCTCCGACCATAACGTGGGGAAAATAGGGGATGCGCTCGGGCCAATTCAGATTTACCGCGCCATTAGCCATGACAGCAATACGGGTTTGGTAATTTTCACTTATCTCCTGCCGAGCCATATGGCACTGCTGACAGGAAGTGGTGGTGCTGCCATCGGGTCCGAAATCGCTGGCCGCCCACTCGGTGTAGGGAGTCTGCTCCGGGAAAACCTCACCATTGGGCTCGTCCGTCACCATGTCGAGCGTCGGGGTAAACAGATCGTGGCAACTGGCACAGTGGCGGGAATCTCCCATGTGCATGCCATATTCTGGTGTGAAGCCCACCTGGTTCTGCATCGCCTGCCCGCGAGGGTTCTGGTACGGACCATAGATGGTGAAAGCATCCGGGTGGTTCTCATCCACAATCTCATAATCGCCGGAATGCACATACCCATCGAGCACCGAATCCGTGATCTGGTGGCAGGCGGTACAACTGATACCTTCCCGGGCGCTCGGATCTTCCAGCGCCTGATCGGCCCGGTAACAACCGTCTTCGAGAAGACAGGACTCATCCTGTACCAGACTGACCCCGGTCTGGTGGGCATGGGTTCGCGCCATGGGGCTGTGACAGGTCAGGCAGGTGTCCTCGATAAAACCTGCCAGATGGGGAAAGACTTCGGTTTCATGCATCATGACCGCGCGGAAATACGGGTCCGTGAAGGCATTGGCCATCACGCTGCTTTTCCAGTCATAGAAGGGGCTGATGTCCTCGCCGTCCGGCGACGGCTGGTTTTCCGAAACCAGGGGATCAGGTGATCGCATGACGGCGGGGTCTTCCCCCGGCTGGCTTGCGGTGTGGCACTGGCCGCAGTCGGCTGCCGCTATGAAAACCCCCGTCTGCTCCCAGTGTTCGATCTGCGTGGTTAGAGACGGAAGTACCGGGTCATCGTCACCGGTATCCGTGTCTCCGGAACTTCCCCCACCTCCGTCGCTACAGCCTGCAAGAGCAATAATGAAAACTGCGACAACATGTCGCACCATTCCCGACAAACCCGCAACGTTTGTATTCATGCTGCTATCCCTCTGATTTTGATTCCCTTTAATGTGATACAGCACGGCCTTGCCGACGTTGACCCTGGTCAGATTTTACTCAGACGACAGAAAATACTAATAGCCCGAAATGACAACCTGAACTACAAGTAAAGTGCAAAAAGCGATCAGGAGCCAGTTGTCCCTGACCCTTGAAACAATGGATGTGATGAGGTTTTTCATGAAACAGAAGGTTTTGGTAACGGCGGTAGTGGCAGCGATGGCTGCACCGGGCGCAAGTTGGGCGGCAACCGGGCTCGATTTTGGAGAAAGTGTTGAACTCAGTGCCAACGGTGGCGCGAATAAGACGAAGATTTCGAGGCTGGCTAATGGTCGGCTGTTGGCAGTGTTTGGCGACTATACTGATCCGGCCAACTATCCCGTCTATGACGTCAAGGGTCAGGAAGAGCGTCCTGCCCGGGATCTGTTTGTACGTACCTGTGAGGCGACTTCAGATTGCTCCGTAGAGTCTAATTGGTCGGAACTGACTAACATTTCAAACACAGCTGCTGAATCTTCCATGGATACGGATTGGGACGGCAATGGTACGCGAACCCCATTTTATGGCGATTCCGAAAAACCAAACCTCTACGCCGCCGGCGACCGCATCGTGGTCACCTGGGTCGACAAATTCTGTCCCGGTGGAGAGCAACGTTCAGTCAGCTACCTGACCCTCGACAATCGGGAAATTCCCTTTGCCTGTACCTATGCCGTAACCGGCCTAAATGGCGAAGAGGGCATCACCTGGGGTGATCCGGTACAGCTGTCGACCGGTGAACGCGACGCCAAACAGGACGTAAACCGTGGCTTGGGTACCGGCGAGTGGGCGGTTACCTGGCAGGAAGATCCTCGCGGCCTGCAACTCGGTGAGGCTGATGGCCCGGGTGATGGTGCTTCCGGGGCCAACGTCAGCTCTGGCACCGACATCTGGTACAGCTACGCGCTCAAAGAATGGCTCGATCAGGACGATGTGACCGAGGGAAATCAGATCTGGTCAACGCCGGTTCGCATTACTGACAACTTCAACGGCCAGAATGCCTCCGGGAACTACAACGCTATTCGTGACATCGATGGCGTGCTACTCGGGCCACTCGAAGACGGTGGATCAGGTTCTGGTGAAGTCGTCATCGAAAGTGGTGTCGCTGGCGCCTCACGGGCGAACCTGGGGGTCATGAAGGGAACTCTGGATTCGGCGCCACAGGTAATCGTGGCCTATGAGGAAACCAAAGGGTCCGGTGGCCTGGATGAGGGTAAATTTGTCCGGTACCACACCTTTAACTGGAACACTCCGCCTAGCTGGACTTCCATTACCGATACCATTCCCGAAGAAACGGCCGGCTGCATCATCAGCGATCCGCTTCTGAATGCCCGTCGCGTGCGTTTTGTCATGCAGCGCGAGCCGGGTGCTGAAAGCGGAATGCGCCTGGGCATCTTCTGGAAAGAGGGCGAATTTACGCAGGGCGGTCCTTCCGACATCATGCTGCGTAAGGGTATCGTGGCCGGCGGCAACGGTTTCTCCCCCGCAGAAATGGTTCCAGCCGTGGATGCAGGCAACTGTTTTGAGTCGGATTTCTTGCTGGCTACCCAGCTTGATAACGCTCCGGCTCTGAACATGAGCAGCCGTACCGAGGAAGCAGAAGCCACCACGGATGCGGATATTGCCACCTCCACCCTGTCCGACGACACGTACCAGAAGGTCGAGGAGAACGCCATCGCCCACCGCGGTCTGCTTCGTGGCGATGACCTCTACGTGGGTTACACCTACACACCGGTGCTGGCAGAACTGTTGTACACCAACACCAAGAACTACAACTTCTACATGCGCCATTACGACGGCGTGGCCGGTACCTGGTCGGCGCCGGACAACCTGAGCAATATCACCGATACCTCCATCAACGTGCGTGAACCGCGACTGGTGGGCACACCGGGGAATACACCTGCATGTAGTTCAAACCCGGAGGAATGCCAGGACCAAAGCCGCTTCTACGTAGCCTGGGGCACCCAGACCAACGTCTCCGAATGGAGTCTGGAAGAGCCGAGTGAGCTGGATCTTTACGCCGCACTCGCCGAAGACAAGGGCGCCACCTATACAGATGTGACCCGATTCGCCGGTGAAGCTGACGATGTGGAAGACTTCGAGTCCCAGATCCAGATGACGCCGGCCGGCAACAACCTGTACGTGGTCTGGAACGAGAACCGGGATGGCGGCACCCATGCCATGTTCCGTCAGTCCACAACAGTTGAAGTTGCGGATGATGGCACTGATGGCGGTACCGATGACGGCGACAGCACCGCTTCATCAAGCAGCAGCGATGGCACTCTCTTCGGCTGCAGCTACAAGCCGGGCGCACCGTTTGACCCGACCCTGTTCCTGCTGACGGCCCTGGCCATCGGTGGTCTGACTGTCCGCAAGATCAAGGCTCGTGCCTGATAGCTGAGAGTCGCAACCCTTTCAACCCCGGCCCTGTGCCGGGGTTTTTTCGTTCAGGATCCGGAGAACAGCAACCAGCCGGGAATCAGGCAGGCGTTATAGGCAGAATGCAGGATCACAGGGCCAAGAAGGGACCCATGGCGGTCGCGGAAATAGCCGAACACCAGGCCGGGGAAAAACACCAGCCAGGCCAGCGGGTCGGCCCGGTAAACCAGATGCAGGGTGGTGAAGAGGATGGCCGTCAGCACATTGGCGAGTGACAGCCCCATCAGTGCCCGTTGACCGAACGTGGTGGTGCTGAGATAGCCCTGGAGCGCTCCCCGGAACAGCAGTTCCTCCAGTACCGGGTACCAGAGCACAAGGGAAAAGGCCTGGAGCAGGGTCAGGCTGACACCGGAAGAGCCGGCAACCGACAAGCCCGCCACCAAAAGGCTCACACCACACCCGGGCACCAGCGCCAGAATGAACTGTCGGTCCGTGAACAGCCGGGGCGGCGGTACCAGCCCCAGATCTTCCCTTACATTTGTTTCGGTCGCCATGGATGGGCACTTGCGCCTTTTGCCGGAGTAACAACTCTGGATACTAGAGCATTACCCCGGCCAAAGTCAGGCACCAGAAACAACAAAGCGGAGCCAATGGCTCCGCTTTGAAAGGACTTACCGGGCGACTCAGGCGCTCTGGCGTTGCGCCGACCGGCCCCGCTGGCCACCGCCATTGCGGCTCCGGCTCTCACCAGGACGGCCGCCAAAGCTGCGGCCATTGCCGGCAGGCTTGCCATTGGCACCGCTACGCCCGTTACGGCTGCGGGCTTTGGCCGGATCGGCCTTGGCCTTGGGCTTCAACGGCAGGTTGTTTTTCGGCTCGAAGCCTTCCACTTCCTTGCGCGGCAGCTGCTTCTTGATCAGCTTCTCGATGCCCGCCAGCAGTTTGCCCTCATCGGCACTGACCAGGGACAACGCATGGCCGCTCTCACCGGCACGGCCGGTACGGCCAATCCGGTGCACATAATCTTCCGGCACGTTCGGCAGTTCAAAGTTGACCACCTGCGGCAGCTGTTTGATGTCCAGGCCACGGGCTGCGATGTCGGTGGCAACCAGTACCCGGATATCACCCTGCTTGAACTCGGCCAGCGCCCGGGTGCGCGCACCCTGGGACTTGTTGCCATGGATGGCAGCGGCGGTGATACCGTCCTGCTCCAGCTTCTTGGTCAGGCGGTTGGCACCGTGCTTGGTACGGGTGAACACCAGCACCTGTTCCCAGGCGTTGTCCCGCACCAGCTTGCTCAGCAGGGCGGTCTTCTGGCTCTGGTCTACCGGGTAAATTGATTGCTTGATGCTCTCTGCTGCGGTGTTACGGGCCGCCACTTCCACCTGAACCGGATCGTTCAGCAGGCCCTGGGCCAGGCCACGGATCTCGTTGGAGAAGGTGGCGGAGAACAGCAGGTTCTGGCGCTTGGCCGGCAACAGCGCCAGGATCTTGCGGATGTCGCGGATGAAGCCCATATCGAGCATGCGGTCGGCTTCGTCCAGCACCAGGATTTCCACTTCGTTGAAGCGCACCGCATTCTGCTGGTACAGATCCATCAGCCGTCCCGGTGTTGCCACCAGCACGTCCAGGCCCTTGCGCAGCTTCATCATCTGGGGATTGATCTTGACCCCGCCGAAAACCACAGCGGACTTGGTCGGCATGTACTTGCTGTACAGGGCCACGCTGTCGTGAACCTGGGCCGCCAGCTCGCGGGTCGGCGCCAGGATCAGGGCACGGGGGCCCTTGCCGGAGCGCGGATTGGCCGCAAGGCGCTGCAAAAGCGGCAGGGTAAAGCCGGCAGTCTTGCCGGTACCGGTCTGGGCGGCAGCCATCACATCCTTGCCGGACAGCACCGCCGGGATGGCCTGCTGCTGGATCGGAGACGGGGTTTCATAGCCCTGGTCGGTAGTGGCACGGACCAGCTGCTCGGACAAACCGAGAGAAGAAAAACTCATATTGGATAAACTCTTGATTGATTCTGCCTCCACGAACACCGTCCATCGGCGAATGCGGGCAGAAACCATGATGATTCATGGAAAAATGACGACTACAGTCACACGCCGTTATCGGCGGGACGTCCTCTGACAGGTCGTATGGAGGTTCGCAAAGCGGCCTGTTGGCCGTGATAGTGCGGAATCCCTAGAGGCAGGATGCAGGCACAGTAACAGAGGGTCCGGGAAATAGCTATAAGTGGTTTCATTAGCAGGCTTTCATCTTCGGAAAAAGATGGAACTCCGGCGAATGTCTCTGGTCACTAGCGCCCGTATCATTCTACAAATCCGCCAAATTTTGGAGATTCCATGCTCAGCGTCGGCGTTGGTCCCCTCAGCCTGTCCATCGGGCATCTGCTTATTGTTCTGGCCTTTGTTGTGGCCCTGATTGTCGGCGCGCTCACCGGTCGCAAGCAAAAAACCCCGATATCCGGCTCCCTGGCGGATATTTTCCTGGTGGCCATGATCGGTTCCCGTATCGGCTTCGTGGTCCGTTATTTCGAGCATTACCAGGGTGACTGGCTGGGTATGATCGATATCCGCGATGGCGGTTTTGATCCGGTGACCGGCCTGATCGTGGCACTTGTCTTTGCCGGGTACCTGATGTGGCGGCGCGCAAACATTCGCCGGGCCCTGGGCACCGCCGTTGCCGCGGGCATGATCACCTGGGGCTTCACCACCGGAGTCATTACCCTGATCAACCAGCAGACCCAGGGGTTGCCCGAAGTCGCGCTGACCGACCTCAACGAACAGCCGGTCAGCCTGGCCGACATTTCCCGGGGCCAGCCCGTTGTGGTGAATCTCTGGGCCACCTGGTGCCCACCGTGCATTCGTGAAATGCCGGTACTGGAGGAAGCCCAGCAACGGTATCCCGGTATCAACTTCGTGTTCGCCAACCAGGGCGAGCACCCCGAGACCATCCGCAAGTTCCTGAGCGAACAGAACCTGCACCTCGACCATGTACTCAGTGACCGCCCGGGCAGTTTCGGCCGGGTCGTGGGCAGCCAGGGCTTGCCCACGACCCTGTTCTACAACGCCGAGGGCAACCTGGTGGACACCCACATGGGCGAACTGTCACGCGCCAGCCTGGCCCGGAGCCTCGAGCGCTTCGATTCCGGCTTTCTCCCATCCTCCCCATCCAAGGAGTTAACATCCCGATGAGCAATTCCCCACTCCCGCGCCTGTTCAGGGGCGCCCTGCTGACCTCTGCCCTTTTTACAGCCACTGTGCAGGCACAGGACTATCCGCCGGCCATCCAGTCCCTGGAACAACAGGGTGTGAAGGTTGTGGACAGCTTTGACGCCCCGGGCGGCATGACCGGCTATGTCGGCGAAATGCAGGGGCGGTCGCTGGCCTTTTACCTGACACCCGATGGCAGGCACGTGATCGTTGGCACCCTGCTGGACGAGGAAGGGAACAACCTCAGTGCTGCCAGCATCCAGGAACTGATCGAAGGCCCGAAGTTCGCCGAAGCCTGGCCGCAACTGGAGGACAGCAACTGGGTACAGGATGGTTCCAGCGATGCGGACACCATCATCTACACCTTCACCGACCCCAACTGCCCCTACTGCTACCGGTTCCGCCAGCAGGCCGAGCCCTGGATTGCCGCCGGCAAGGTCCAGCTGCGCCATATCCTGGTGGGCATTCTGAAAGAAGACAGCCTGACCAAAGCCGCCACGATTCTCGGCAGTGAAAACCCCGAAGAAGCACTGCACGATCACCAGGCCAGCTACCAGCAGGGCGGCATCGAGGTTGACCGCAAGCTGGTAAGCGCGGCTCGCATGGACGTCAAAGCCAATAACCGCCTGATGCAGGAGCTGGGTCTCCGCGCCACACCGAGCACTCTCTACAAGGACGACGAGGGCAAGGTGATGATGGTGCAGGGCCTGCCGAATCCCCAGGCCCTGGAGCGCATGATGGGGCCTAAACCCTGAGTGCTGTTCAGGTCAGGCCAGCCAGGCGGTCAGAATAACGGCCGTCAGGCTGGCAAGGGTCAGCCCGGACAGGGAAAGGGGAAGGCTCCAGCGGAACGAGGCGTCTACGGCCGGGTACCCGGTCAATCGCTCCATGATCAGGGCGTTGGCGGCAAACGGGGTTCCAAAGGCGGTAATGCCCCAGCCGGTCACCATGCCGATACCCAGTCCGATCAGAGCTTCCGACGGCCAGAGGGATCCCAGGACACCGCCAACCAGGGTCCCGACCACGATGGGATTAACACCGCCCAGACCCGCAAGGAAATAAACCCAGGGCACGCAGGCGGCCAGAATGGGCCAGCTCCAGGCCGGCAGGTCGGCGTTACCGCTGATCTGACCCAGCACCACGCCACTGATGACCGAACCGATGAAAGCCGAACCGCCAACAATGGCCAGCTCGTTACTGACGTTCGCCATGTTGGCCATGGGCGGATTCTGGCGGCGGCTCCAGGCCAGCAGGCGCCCTCCCAACACAGCGCCCAGGCAAGAGAGGGTTACCGCGTAGGCGTAGCTGAGGTCGAACCGGTGGCTAAGCACGAAGACACCCACGCAAATGGCCAGGACCAGGCCACCAAACCGTACCCAGGTTGCCACGCCGGCCATGTTTTCCGGGGCAACCTGTTCCTGGCCGGTTTCCGGGTCCCGCCAGAACAGGCCCATCAGGATCAGTAAAACCGAAAAAGGAATTGCGAGCGACAGCAGCTCGATACTGCCAAGGCCTGGCAACAGGGTGAGCGTGAGCACCACCGAAATCGAAAGCGGTGAGAAAATCGGCGATACCCCGAACCCACGGAGCACCGCCCGGGTGGCGTTGCGGGTAGCAGCCGAACCCCCTCCGCGGCGGATACGCTCGCCCACCAGGCTGCCAACGACCGCCACCGAGCCAAAGTTCAGCGGAATGGATACCAGGGAGGTACCGAAGGCCAGGCTCAGGTAACGGGTCAGGGGCTTGCCACCGAAGAGACTGGCTGAAATCCGTTGCAGATCCCGGGAACGACCCAGCACGTTGGACAGCAACATCACCGCCAGCACAAGCCCCGCCAGACGGGTCATATTGTTGGCAGCATCCACAATCAGTCCCGGATCCCGGCCCAGCGCGAACACCAGGGCCAGGACGGCAACGGAAAACACCACCCTCGGCACCCGGCGCATGTCCTGCCAGCCCAGCAGCACCGCCAGGCCCACCGCGACCGCACCCACAAGCGCCATCCCCGGCAACAACGAGAGCACCGCGGCAATCAGGGCAAGGTAGGCGAGAATGGAACGGATCGACTGCAAGGGTATGCTTCCTCAATAGGCGAGGCGCCGATATTAAGGAAGCTACTTACGCACCGCCATCAGCATTTATGGGGATAGATCCCGGTTGGCCGGGATCTATTTTGTTGCTGCCTCAGCGAAATTAGCCAACGCGTTGTTCACCTTACCCAGGACTTCGTCACAGCCCTCGATGGTATGCCGGGCTTTCAGGTAGGCGGGATCGTTGTAGCCGAACCACACCTGACCCTGTTCGTCCTCCCAGATCAGGGCCTTCTGGGGAAGGTCCACTGCCACACTCTGGGCACACTGCATCAGCGGCGTCCCCACTTTCGGGTTACCAAAGATCACCAGCTCCGTGGGGCGCAACTCCATACCGGCAGAATCCGCGCCAGCGGCGTGGTTGATCCGGTTCATGATCTTCATGCCTTTCTCCTGCAACACGGCTTCGAGCCGGTCTGCAGTCTCTGCCACACCGTGGTTGCTCTTCACCACAATCAGTCCGTCGGCGGCATGGGCCAGTGAACCCAGCACAAGGACGAGTACGAACGAAACAGGTTTGATCAGGAAATTCATAGCGGTGACCCCTTCAGGGAAATGTAATCTCCAGTCTAGACCACCGGGCGAATCTTGATGCATCCATTCCGGAAGTCTGGGAGTATGTCTCTGATAAGTACGTAATAATGCTTATACAGTCACCAGGCCACGGAGTTGTGATGATGTCAGGTCGGATGTACAGAAGAAGTCTTCTGATCGTACCTATCCTGCTGGCAGGCTGCGGCGAAGCCGAAGTCGGGAGCGAAACCGGACTCGAAAACGAAACCGAAAACCAGCAGGTCATCAGCGAGGAACTCGCACCCCCCTCTGAAAGCGGAATCCTCAAGGTTGCCACCCGGAACGGTTCCACCACCTATTATCTGGACCGCCACGAGAATCCGATCGGGCCCGAGCATGCATTGATCAGTGATTACGCCACATCCCGCGGCTGGCAGGTGGAGTGGACCATGCTCGATTCCACCAGCGACGTGCTGGATGCGCTCGCCGCTGGTAACACTCACCTGGCCGCGGCCGGCCTGACCCACCTGCCGTCACGGGATGATCAGTTCACCCGCGGACCGGCCCATACGGAAATTACCGAACAGCTGGTGTGCCATCGGGATGCCCGCCCCCTGCCCCGGAAACCGGATGCCATTCCCGGTACCGGGATCGTGATCACTGCCGGGTCCAGCTATGCCGAGACCCTGCGCCGGCTGAACGAACAATACCCGGGCATCGAATTCACCGAAGATGCCGAACGCACCACTGAAATCCTGCTGTCTGAGGTGGCGGAGCGGGACATCGAGTGTACTGTCGCTGATTCCAACATCGTGCAGGTGATGCGTCGCCACTTCCCGCACCTGGAAGTCGCCATGCCCCTCACCGAAGGTCGCAATCTGGGCTGGTACCTGCCGGCCGGAGCCGACGAGCTGGCCTCGGATGCCCGGGAGTGGATGAACAGCAAGGAGGGTGACGAGGCCATCGGCGAAATGGAGCACCGTTACTACGCCTACATCGGCGAGTTCGACTTTGTTGACTTGCGGGCGCTGAACCGCCGCATCGACGAACGGTTGCCGAAATTCATCGACAAGTTCGAGGAAGCGGAAGCCAAAACCGGTATGCCCGCAGACCTGCTGGCCGCCCTCGCCTACCAGGAGTCCCACTGGGACCCCACCGCAAAATCGCCGACCGGGGTAAGGGGCATCATGATGCTGACCCAGCGCACTGCCGAATCCCTGGGCGTGACCAACCGCCTCGACCCCGTAGCGGCCATCGACGGTGGGGCCCGCTACCTGGCCGACAGGCATCGCCGCCTGCCGGAAACCATCCCTGAGCCGGACCGGACATTCCTGGCTCTGGCCAGCTACAACATCGGGCGCGGCCACCTGCTGGATGCCCGCCAGCTGGCCCGGGAGCTGGGCAAGAATCCGGACTCCTGGGAGGACATGGTTCAGGTACTACCCCTGAAAGCCGACAAGCGCTATTACCCCAGCACCCGCTATGGCTACGCCCGGGGCTATGAGCCCGTGCACTATGTCCAGCGGATCCGGAACTACCGAGACGTAATTCGCACAGCGTTCGACTGATCAGGAGCCGAACAGCGCCGAGCGCAAGGGTCGCAGGAAGCCCCGGGCCTGGCGCTCGCCGGCGCGAGAGCGTTGGCCATCGAATTCCAGGTAGCCATCCTCGATCGGATCAAACCGCAGGATCTTCACATCCTCCAGATAGTTCTGGGAAGACTTCCAGGGGCCCTGGGTACCCTGACGTGGCAGACGATCCGCGGCGCGCTTGATGTAACCCGAATTCAGGGAACCCAGGATGGTGTCCTCGCCCCGACTGTTCTCGTTATCGCGGGCCATAACAGTGCGGTAACCGCGCTTGTCCATGAGGTTGATCAGCCGGCACAGGTACTCGGCGGCGATATCCACCTTCAGGGTCCAGGAAATGTTGGTGTAGCCGAAAATCATGGCGGCGTTGGGCACGCCCTCGACCATCACGTTCTTGTAGATCACCTTGTCCTTGAGCACCACTTCCCGGCCATCCACGCTCGGCTTGATGCCGCCGAGCATCTGGATGTCCAGTCCGGTGGCCGGAATGATGATGTCCGCGTCCAGCTCCTCACCGGATTTGAGCCGGATACCGGTCTCCGTAAACCGCTCGATGTGGTCAGTGGCAATGGAAGCCTTGCCGGCCTTCAGTGCCTTGAACAGATCGCCATCCTTGACCACACAAAGGCGCTGGTCCCACGGATTGTAGTCCGGCGTGAAGTGACGCATATCCGCCTCGCCATCCAGCTGCCGCTTGATCACCGACAGAAACAGCCGGCGCATGGCTTTCGGGCTCTTGCGGGAGCGCTGGTACAGCAGGCGCGAGATGGAAATATTGCGGGCGCGGGTCAGCCGGTACGCCGCCTTCTCCGGCAGTACCTTCTGAAGAGCCAGCGTCACCTTGTCTGTTGAGGGCAACGGCATCAGGTAGGTGGGCGAGCGCTGCAGCATGGTCACGTGCGCCGCCTTTTCTGCCATGGTCGGTACCAGGGTTATGGCAGTGGCGCCACTGCCGATCACCACCACCTTTTTGCCGGTGTAGTCCAGGTCCTCTGGCCAGTGCTGGGGATGCACGATCTGACCTTTGAAATCACTCTCGCCGGGAAAGTCCGGCTTATAGCCCTGGTCATAGTTGTAGTAACCGGTACAGCCCACCAGGAAACTGGCGGTGTAGTGTTCGGTTTCGCCAGTGGCCTCGTTCTGGGCGGTCAGTTTCCAGCACTTGTCCACACCCGACCAATCCGCTGTTTTCACCGCCAGGCCGTAGCGGATATGCAGTTCGACATCATTCTCCCGGGCAGTCTCACGCACGTAATTCTTGATCGAGGCGCCATCCGCCAGCACCTTGCCACCGGTCCAGGGGCGGAAGTTGTAGCCGAAGGTGAACATGTCGGAATCGGAACGGATGCCGGGATAGCGGAACAGGTCCCAGGTGCCCCCAAGGGACTGGCGGCGCTCCAGAATGGCAAACGACTTGCCCGGGCACTCGCGCTTCAGGTGGCACGCCATGCCAATGCCGGAAACGCCGGCGCCGATGATCAGGATGTCAAAATGGTGATGGCTCATGGGTGCGGCCTCGCAAACAGATGAACTCATTCCGGGCCCTTGCTGTGAGACAGCAGGCCCGGGTCATGATTCAACGGTAACGAGTTCCGCTCCGGCAAAAATTGGCCCATGTCGCACAACAGGCCTGTTGAAAGAGTCAGTCGTGGTGCCCGATCGGGCCATCCGTGAACAGGAATTCCCGCAGATACTTGTCCATGGTGGGATCTTTCCGGCGGATCCATTCCAGCACCATGGCTGCGTGTTCCTTTTCCTCATCCCGGTTGTGCTCGAGAATCGCCTTCAGCTGGGAATCCTTGCAGGAGGAAGCACGCTGGTTGTACCAGTCGACGGCCTCGAACTCCTCCATCAGAGAACTGATTGCCCTATGCATGTCCCGGGTATCGTCGGACAGCTCTTCGACGGGTTCATGGTAGCTTTCATTGGCCATAATCTGTTCCTTTTATCGACTGTATTCAGTGAGTTTGCGTAGCAAAGCCTCTCTGACAATAGTCCAGAATTCACCGGGAGAAAAGGTGGGAAGCTCTCTCAGGATCAGTCGCCGGGACGGAAATCCGGGTACTTTTTCTGCAGCCGGTAGAGCCGGATGATGGTGATGATGTTGGTGACCAACACCATGGCTTCAGCGAGCGTACCGCCCACCGAGCCGATCACGATGTTGTTGAGCATCCAGGCCAGCGCAGCCAGGCCCAGAACAATTCTGAGCGCGATACCCCGGAGCATGAACATGCCCACGGTACCGAGCACCGCGGCCGTGAGCGGGAAGACGTCAGTCAGAGATTTCCAGGTTACCCAGGCGACCACCAGATTCACCGCCAGCATCACCGCCATGATCTGCCAGTTGCCCTGGTATTTGCGGGCGAGCGTGATGCGGACAATCACCAGCACCGTCAGTGCCGACGCTGTCCAGCTCTCGAAGAAAGCAAACATCAGGGCGAAGGCGACGTTGGCGGAGATCAGCAGCACCATCAGCCGGTCGTCGTTCTTGTTGGCGAAGCCGGCAATGCAGAATGCCAGGGCGATGAGGCCACATAGCTGCCCGAGTCCTTCGGCCAGGGACATATCCGCAATCAGATCAGTCATGGTTCTCCGCTAATTCAAAAGTCCTCATATCGGTAATCCCCTCTCCCTGAAAAGGGCACCAGCCTGCCACAATTGCCGCATTTGAGCCACGATCTCCCGTGTGCCAGAGTGATCCGATTCGTTCAGCGAGGAATATCCGCCGCCATGAAAACCGTGTTCTCCCCCCTGCACAGCCGTCGCCATGTCAAAACCGAACTGGACGGCGGTCTGCTGATCGAGCCCCACGAGAAGCCTTCCCGGGCCGAAACCATCCTGGCGCGGGTTAAGGACCAGTCGCTCGGGGAGATCCTGGAGCCGGAAGAGTTCGGGCTTGAGCCGGTCAAGCGGGTGCACACGGTCGATTATGTCAGTTTTCTGGAAACCTGCTGGGACGAGTGGGTGGCGGCCGGCAAACGCGGCGAGGCCATCCCCACCTTCTGGGTTGGCCGGGGCATGCGCGCCCGGCTGCCGAAGGATATCGACGGTCGCCTGGGCTATTACAGCCTCGGCGCCGATACCTCGATCTCCGATGGCACCTGGGAAGCGGCCCGGGCCTCTGCCAATGTCGCTCTCACCGCCCTGAAACTGGTGGCCGGTGGTGAACGAGCCGCCTTTGCCCTGTGCCGGCCACCGGGTCATCACGCCCATGCCGATGTGTTCGGAGGCTACTGCTTCTTCAACAATGCCGCCATTGTCGCCCAGGCCTTCCGGGACCAGGGCTACGACAAAGTGGCGGTGCTCGATGTGGACTTCCATCATGGCAACGGCACCCAGGCGATTTTCTATGATCGCAGCGACGTCCTCACCATCAGCCTGCATGGCGACCCGGACCTGGTCTTCCCGCACTTCCTCGGCTTCGAGGATGAAACCGGAGAGGGTGAAGGGGAAGGCTATAATCTCAATATCGTGTACCCGCCGAACACGCCTTATAGCGTCTGGAGCCAGGGTCTGGAGAAGGCCTGCGAGCGTATCCAGGCATTCGGACCGGATGCCCTGGTGGTTGCGCTGGGGGTGGATACCTTCGAGGAGGACCCGATTTCCTTCTTCAAGCTCACCTCCGGCGATTACCTGAAGCTCGGCAAACGCCTGGAGCAGCTGGGGCTGCCCACGGTATTCACCATGGAAGGCGGTTATGACGTGGACGCCATCGGCGTGAATGCGGTCAATGTCATGCAGGGCTTTGAAGGCAAGGAATGAGCAAAGCGGGCAATGGCTTTGGCGGAAATGGCCATTGCCCGTAGGTTGCTAATCAGGGAGGATCGGACTTTGATGCCCGAAACCTGGATGAGTCCCTATGGAACGCTACCTTCAGCCCACCGCCTTCTTCGATTACGACAAGCCCGAACTCAAGGCCTGGATCGCCCGGCAGCTTGAAGGTGTTTCCGACGACCCGGTGGAGCAGATCAAGGTGCTCTACCTCGCGGTCCGGGACAGCATCAACTACAACCCCTACGTGTTCTGCACCGATCCCAGGACCCTGTCCGCCAGCTATGCCCTGACCAGCGGCGAGACCTACTGTATCCCCAAGGCCGTCCTCCTCGGCGCCGCCGCCCGGGCCATCGGCATCCCCAGCCAGCTGGGCCTGGCCGATGTGCGTAACCACCTCTCCAGCCCCAAACTGATCGAATGGCTGCGCTCCGATATTTTCCGGATGCACGGTTTTATCGAGCTGTACCTGAATGGCCGGTGGGTAAAGGCGACCCCGGCGTTCAACAAGCAGCTTTGCGAGCTGATGAAGGTGGAGCCGCTGGAGTTTGATGGTGTGCATGACTCGGTGTTCCAGGAGTTCACCGAGGATGGCCAGGCGCACATGGAGTACATCAACGACCACGGGGTGTTTGACGATGTGCCGCACCGGTTCATTGTGGATGGGGTGCGGGCGGCGTATGGGCATCTGTTTCCGGAGGATGGGGAGAGTTTGGGGGTTGAGGGGAGTCTGGAGAAGGATATTTCCGGGCGGTAGTTGGGGTGAAGGAGGGGTCAGAAGAAAGCTTTCATCAGACCCCATTTTTAAGCCAATCTCAGTCCTCGACAGAATTCCGGATCAGGAAGTCAAAGGCACTCAGCGCCGCCTTGGATCCCTCACCCATGGAAATCACGATCTGCTTGTAGGGCACCGTGGTGGCATCGCCGGCCGCGAAGACGCCCGGGATGGAGGTCTCGTTGCGGTCGTTGACGATGACCTCGCCGTGCTGGCTCAGCTCAATGTCACCCTTCAGCCACTCGGTGTTCGGAACAAGGCCGATCTGGACGAACACGCCTTCAAGTTCCACGTGGTGTTCTTCACCGGTGTTGCGATCGGTGTAGTTCAGGCCGCTGACCTTGCCATTTTCACCCACGATCTCGGTGGTCTGGGCGGAGGTCACGATCTTCACATTGGCCAGACTGCGCAGCTTCTTCTGCAGCACGTCATCGGCACGCATCTCGGCGCCGAACTCGATCAAGGTCACGTGGCCGACGATACCCGCCAGGTCGATGGCCGCTTCCACGCCGGAGTTACCACCGCCGATGACCGCCACGCGCTTGCCCTTGAACAGCGGGCCGTCACAGTGCGGGCAGTAGGCCACACCCTTGTTGCGGTACTCTTCCTCACCCGGCACGCCCAGCTGGCGCCAGCGGGCACCGGTGGACAGCACCACGGTACGGGATTTCAGGGTCGCGCCGTTGGCCAGCCGCACCTCATGCAGGCCACCGGTCTTGGCGGCCGGGATCAGTTTCTCGGCGCGCTGCATGTTCATGATGTCCACGTCGTATTCCTTGACGTGCTGCTCCATGGCGGAGACCAGCTTTGGACCCTCGGTGTACGGCACGGAAATCAGGTTCTCGATGCCCATGGTGTCAGCCACCTGGCCACCGAAACGCTCCGCTGCGATGGCGGTAGAGATACCCTTACGAGCGGCATAGATCGCGGCAGCAGAACCTGCCGGGCCACCACCGATGACCAGCACCTCGAACGAATCCTTCTGGTTGAGCTTCTCGGCTTCCTTCTCGGCGGAACTGGTGTCCAGCCGTGCCACGATCTCTTCCAGGGTCATACGGCCCTGGCCCCAGGACTCGCCGTTCATGAACACACTGGGCACAGCCATCACTTCACGCTGTTCCACTTCGTCCTGGAACAGTGCACCGTCAATGGAGGTGTGCTTGATGTTCGGGTTCAGAACAGCCATCAGGTTGAGGGCCTGAACCACGTCCGGGCAGTTCTGGCAGGACAGGGAGAAGTAGGTTTCAAACTCGAAACTCCCTTCCAGGTCTTTGATCTGCTCGATCAGCTCCCGGGATTCCTTGGACGGATGACCACCCACCTGCAGCAGGGCCAGCACCAGGGAGGTGAACTCGTGGCCCATGGGAATGCCGGCAAACCGGACACCAATGTCAGTACCCACCCGGTTGATCGCAAAAGACGGGCGCCGCACGTCCGGGGATTCCTCGGTACGCAGGCTGATCTTGGAGGACATCGGCTCGATGTCTTCCAGCAGCTCTTTCAGCTCCTGGGACTTCTTGCTGTCGTCATAGGCCGCCACCAGCTCGATCGGCTGCTGCAGTTTTTCCATGTAGGCCTGGAGCTGTTGCTTGATATTGGCATCCAACATGTAGGTTTTTCCCCTTAATATGTCGTAAAGCTAAGTGTCTGAATTAAAAATGGATCAGTAATTGAAGTTGCGGGTAAGATAAGGATTCGAAGCCTAAGCCTCAAATTAATTGCCCCAAATTGTTTGATAGGGCAGCCCTATAAAGCGGAATGCAGTAATAGCCTGCCACTCCCTGGCAGGCTGTCAGGCGTTGATGAAAGAACGGTGAATGTCGCTGCCGTAGCGCCGGATGATGTCCATCTTGGCGGCATGGAATGCGGCCACGCTTTCGGGCTCCTTTGACCGTGCCAGCTGGTGGCGGGCCAGTTCGTCGGAGATCACGTCCATGAACAGTTCCGCCAGCAGCAGACGTGCGGAATCCCGGAAACGGCCGCGGCCGTCCACGTACAGCTGCACGGTCGGCGCCTCGGTATTGATCAGGATCTTGCGTTCCTTCGGGCTGTATACCGCCCGCTCCAGTTCGTTGTGGAGGGCGCGGAAATCATAGCCGATGAACATCGCCTCGCCGTGGTCACGGGATGCGGCCCGGTGATTGTGCCTGGGATGATGCTTGGGCCGATGGTGCCGGTGATGGGCGCCGTGGTCCGCGATCACCACCTCACACCAGGCCCAGTAATGCTGGCTGCGAACGGTAATCTCGCCCCGGTCTCCGACGGAATCACCGGTGATGGTCCATTCAATCCGATGGCGGTCGGTTAACTGGGACACCGGCACCTCCGTCGGTTTGGTATCCAGCTGAACCGAATCCGGAAAGCGGTAGCTGATGTGCAACACATCGTCCGGGGCAAAACTGGCCGGATTCACCAGCAAGGAGACATGAAACGGGTGACCGGCCTGCCGGTAATAGAACGGGGTGGTGAAACGCAGTGCAGGCTCTTCAGGCCCCGGCTCCGATTCCGCCTCAGTATCACCCGCCGGCGGCAAGGAGATGCGCAGATCCTGGATTGCAGCCCGGTTCATGCGCTCCAGCAGATGTTCGATCATGTGGTCGGTTCTGCCCGACGCGGTGGCATGCTCCAGATGGCGCAGATGCTCCCGCTCCTCCTGCACCGCCGGCCGGAGATACTTGCTGACGGCCCGCCCGAACGCTGCCACAAAGGGGTCTTTGAGGTTGAGCCCCTCCCGCTCATCGCTGATGATGGCCAGCCCCTGGCCAAGCTTCTCGGTCAGAGCGGGACAATTCACCTCGCCGAACAGGTATTCCGTACCTACCTGGTTCTCGAATTCGAACAACTGGCAATCGAGCACCGCGTTACCGGACAGCACCAGCAGTCCATTGGTGCGCTCGTCACCATGCAGGGTCAACTCGGCATTGAGTGCCCGCTTCAGGGTCAGGGTAAACGGGTAGCTCACCTGTTCGTAGACAAAACTGCACGGCTGTTGTGGCCCCAGCAGCACCCTGGATTCCGGTTCCAGGTAGTGAACCGGCCCCATCCGCTCCACTTCCTTGCCGGCCTGGCGGTGCACCAGCTCCACCCGCCGACGCCCGAGAATCTCCCTCAGGTAGATGTTATGGGAGATCGAGTGCAACACCGAACGGTACTGGGAAATGTGAACCAGGGGATTGTCGATCACGATGGCCACCCGGGTGCCATTAGCATCGGTGCCGAGGCGCTCATAATCGGTATCCTTTGCCTCACGATCACCTTCGCCGTCGTCGTAGAGATAGCCTCCGTCTTCGCCACGGAACAGGTCGATTCGGGTATAGCGGCCGTTGTGCAGCGTCTCCAGCCAGCCATAACCAAGACCGTAGATAGCCTGTTTGAGGCCACGGCCAAAGAAGCCACGACCGGTTCCCTCACCCTTCGCCAGCGGGCTGTGGGCACCACCGTAGGTCAGGCTGGCCAGCGCCTGTTGCCAGGTCATGCCCTCGGCCTGGTCGGCAACCACCAGCATGGCGCCGTTCTGGTGGCGCTCGTACTGGATGGTAACGCCTCCGGTGACCTCAACGCCGGCACGCTCCAGTCGGGAGTAACTGTCATCGCTGTTGGTGATCAACTCCACCAGCGCCTTTTCCACCGACGCAAACCGCCGGGAATCGATATCGATCACCCGCTGGTCAACCGGAATTGCCGTAATGCCCATAAGCCATCCCCCGTGAATTTTCTTGCCTCTTCTCCACAGTAGGACAAATAGCGCATTTTGCTATTGATGCGGCTCAACTATCATAGGAGGACGAGAAGTTAATCTTCCCATTGTCAGCCCCGCGACCCGTAAAAGGCGAACCATGTTTTTAAAACGTTTCCACTCTGTCCAGGACGGACGTGTCACCATTTCCGCGCTTCAGGCCAGCCAGTTCGCCAAGGAAGTGGCCGGGGACTTCAACCCGATTCATGATCCCGATGCCCGCCGCTTCTGCGTACCGGGGGATCTCTTGTTTGCCGTGGTTCTGTCCCGCTTCGGGCTCTCCCAGAACATGACATTCCGGTTCCGCAGCCTGGTCGGTGATGGTGTCGAGCTCCTGTTCCGGGAAAACGGCGACGACAGCATCGAAGTCTGTGACGACAATGGCAAGGTCTACCTTGAGGTCACCCGCAGCGGCGAGCTTACCCGGGATGAGCAGTTCATCGAGGATTTCACCCGCTGTTACGTGGCGGCCTCGGGCAAGAACTTTCCGCACACCCTGAAGCCGCTGATGGAATCCAACGGTGTCATGTTCAATCCGGATCGCCCCATGGTGATGTACGAGAGCATGAGCCTGTCCCTGGACACGGTGGATGCCTCCTCCCCGGAACTGGAGCTGAGCAACGCTGACCTGGAAGCCGCCGGTAAACGGGGCAACGTGACGCTGGAATATCTGTTGAAGGCCGATGGCAAGCCGGTGGGCGATGTGACCAAACGACTGGTGCTGAGTGGATTACGGCCCTACTGTCCGGAAGCGATGGCGGAAGTGATCGAGGAATTCTACCGGCTCAAGGCCCGCGGCGCCGATTACGGCAGCGAGATCGCCAGCTCCTGACGCCAATCATCCTACTATACCGTCCTGCGTCTACACTGATGCTTGTGAACCTGATCGGCACAAGGACGCATCCTCATGGCGGGAGAACGAGTACCGGGAGAACCGATGGCGGCCTATCGCCTGTCTCCCGGCGCGGTCATCGAGGCTCTGGGCAGTAACGAACATCGCGGCCTGAGCGAGGACGAAGCCAGGGCCCGGCTGGAACGGGACGGGCCGAACCAGCTGCGCACCAGGAAACCGATCCCCGGCTGGCGCAAACTGCTGGCACAATTTACCGATCCCCTCGTCATTCTGTTGCTGTTAGCCGCTGCGGTCTCCCTTGCCTTGTGGCTGTTCGAGCGCGAGTCTGATCTGCCCTACGAAGCCATTGCGATCCTCGCCATTGTCATTCTCAATGCGGCAATGGGATTTATCCAGCAGGCGCGGGCCGAACAGTCGGTGGCGGCCCTCCGTCAGATGTCCGCCGCCCGGGCCCGGGTGATTCGCGGTGGCGAGCAACGCAGTATTCCCGCCCGTGATGTGGTCGTTGGTGACATCCTGATGATGGAGGAAGGTGACACCATCCCCGCCGACGGCCGGCTGATTCAGTCAGTGGCCCTGCAAACCTCCGAAGCCTCTTTGACCGGTGAGAGCCTGCCCGAGACCAAGGAACCGGAAACCATCATTGGTGAGGCTGCCATTGGCGACCGCCAGAACATGGTGTTCAGCGGCACTACCGTAACCTATGGCCGGGGCAAGGCGGTGGTCACCGCCACTGGCATGCAGAGCCAGATGGGCCAGATTGCCGGCATGCTCGAGGCGGCACTTCCGGAAACCACGCCACTGCAGCAGGACCTCGCCCGGCTTGGACGTCTCCTCGGACTGGTGGTGCTCGCGATCGCCGCGGTGATGATTGTAACCATCATTCTGGTGGAGCATGTCTCCGGCTTTTCCGCGGTGTTCGACGTGCTTATCCTCGGTGTCGCCCTGGCCGTTGCCGCCGTGCCCGAAGGTTTGCCCGCCGTGGTTACTGCCGTTCTGGCCCTCGGGGTTCAGCGTATGGCCCGCCGCAACGCCATCGTTCGTCATCTGGCTGCCGTGGAAACCCTGGGGTCAGCCAACGTTATCGCCTCGGACAAGACCGGCACCCTCACCCGCAACGAGATGACGGTGCGGGCCGTGGTGACCGCCAGTGGCCGGGTCATTCTCGGCGGTACCGGTTACGCGCCTGAAGGCCAGGTGACTGCATGGCGTGATGGGGCCGAAGCAACCGGCGACCTTTCCGACGACTTGAGGCTGGAACTGGAACGGGCCCTGACCGTTGGTGACCGGGCCACTAACGCCGTGCTCCAGCAGGAAGATGGTCAATGGACCATCCAGGGCGACCCCACCGAAGGCGCCCTGATCGTTGCTGCCCGCAAGGTGGGATTGACCGATGAAACCCTGGACTCCCGCTACCGCCGTGTCGGCGAGGTTCCGTTCTCATCGGAACGCAAACTGATGTCTACCCTCCATACCGACAGCCAGCAACGGGAACACATCCAGGTTTTCACCAAGGGCGCCCCGGATGTTCTGCTGGGTCGTTGCAACCGCGAGCGGGTCGGTGATACCACTCGCCCCCTGACACCCGAGCGCCGGAAAGAGCTCCTCGCCACCAACGAACAACTGGCCGGTGAAGCCCTGCGCACGCTCGGAGTCGCAGCCCGAATGCTGCCGGCCGATGACTTTGAGCCGGAAGATGTCGGCGACCATGTGGAACAGGACCTGATCTTTGTCGGCCTGATCGGAATGATCGACCCGCCCCGGCAGGAAGCCAGAGAGGCGGTAACCCAGGCCCTGGCCGCCGGTATCCGGCCGGTGATGATTACCGGCGACCATCCGGTGACCGCGGCAGTCATCGGGGCCGAGCTGGGTATCTGTCGTGACGGCCGCGCCGTTACCGGTGCCGAGATCGACCGGATGCCAGACGACCTGCTGTACAGGACGGCACGGGAGGTTTCCGTCTATGCCCGGGTAAACCCCGAGCACAAACTCAGGATCGTCAAGGCATTGCAGAGAGACGGCGCCATCGTGGCCATGACCGGCGACGGAGTGAACGATGCCCCGGCCCTGCGTACCGCCGATATCGGGGTAGCCATGGGCATCACCGGCACCGATGTCTCCCGCAAGGCATCGGACATCATTCTGGCGGACGACAACTTCGCCTCGATTGTCGCGGCGGTGGAGGAAGGCCGGGCTATTTTCGCCAACATCCGCAAGTTTCTCCGGTACCTGCTGTCGTCCAACATGGGCGAGGTGCTTACCATGTTCTTCGGAGTGCTTCTGGCGGACATCATTGGCCTGGGCATGACCAGCGACGGCCTCGCCCTGCCCCTTCTGGCCACTCAGATCCTGTGGATCAACATGGTCAGTGATGGCGCTCCGGCACTGGCGCTGGGGCTCGATCCCGGCGATGAGGAAGCAATGAAACGGCCGCCCAGGCCGCGAAAGGAAGGGGTGATCACCCGGCAGATGTGGGCCGGTATCGTGATGGTGGGTGCCATCACCGCAGCCGGCACCCTGTTCGTTCTCGACGCCTCCCTGCCAGCCGGGCTGATCGAGGGCACAGGGGACCTGGCCTACGGCCAGACCATGGCCTTCACCACCCTGGTACTGTTCTCGATGTTTACCGTATTCACTTCCCGCTCGGATGAATCCAGCGCCTTCAAGGGTCTGTTCTCCAACCCCTGGCTCTGGGGCTCCATCGCCCTGGCGCTGGCGCTGCAAATGGCAGTGGTCTACCTGCCATTTCTGCAGCAGGCGTTCTCCACGGTCAGCCTGGCTCCGGGAGACTGGCTGTTCTGCGCCACAGTTGCCAGCTCGGTACTCTGGCTGCGCGAGTTAAGCAAGTTGCTGATGCCCAAACGCAAAGAACCCCGGATAAACCGGGGTTCTTCGGGAATCTGAGGTCCGCACGGCAGACCTCGCATCCGTTCAGTTTCACCGCTAGGGGAAACTTAGATCTTGCCGACCAGGTCCAGGGACGGAGCCAGAGTCTCTTCGCCTTCTTTCCACTTGGCCGGGCAAACTTCACCCGGGTTCTTGCGAACGTACTGGGCGGCCTTGATCTTGCGCAGCAGGTCGTCGGCGTCACGGCCGATGCCTTCGGCGGTGATCTCAACGGCCTGGATGATGCCGTCCGGATCGATCACGAAAGTGGCACGGTCGGCCAGGCCCTGGCCTTCACGCATAACACCGAAGTTGTTGGTGATGGTGCCGGTCTGGTCGCCAACCATGTAGTACTGGATCTTACCGATGGTCTCGGAAGTATCGTGCCACGCCTTGTGGGTGAAGTGGGTGTCGGTGGACACGGAGAACACTTCTACGCCCAGCTTCTGCAGCTCTTCGTACTTGTCAGCTACGTCGCCCAGCTCGGTCGGGCATACGAAAGTGAAGTCGGCCGGGTAGAAGAAAAAGACAGCCCACTTTCCTTTTACGTCTGCTTCGCTGATCTCAACAAACTCACCGTTCTTGAAAGCGGTGGCGTTGAACGGCTTGATCTCGCTGTTAATGATGCCCATTAAAGATAACTCCTGTTTGGTGCATTTGAGGGTTGAAGAATTTACGGGACGCAAAGATACGGATTTTTCCGGCTTCGTTTAAATTGATAATTTCCAATCAAGGGATAGGTTCAGTCTATCCAGGCGAAGCCCGGATCAACAACCCGCAGCCAATTCCATCCCGGGAAGTAACTGCGGTTGTTGATATGGGGTCTTATCCCGCAAGTTCAATCTTGTGGAAATCCAGAATATTTTCCCTGGGTGACGATTTGATGGCAGCCACCTCGCTCCGTTACTTCGCCAGGATGCAGGCAAAGCAGGAAAGATTTATTTCTTACGACGGTAGTCCGGATTGGTCCAGCATACCGGCAGGGCTTCACCAGAAGGAAACACCAGTTCCGATTTCCGGTAGAACTCGGGATCCTGGGCCTCCTCTCCGTAATGCAAACTGCCTTTGACAGAGTCGAGATGGGGATCAAACAAAGCTGCGGTATCAAGCACTTCAATCAAGTGCCCGGTGGCTTTCTCGGCAACAAACATGGACGAACTCCTTCTCGGGGGATTATCCCTAAACTTAACAGAAGACCCGGCAGTCTGCTTATTTCCGGTCAACGGACTGTTTCCGTGGCCGCCCATACAGGGCTCGCAATTCATCCTTGGCCTGCTCCAGTCGTTGCCGTTGCTCTTCAGGAAGATGTTTACCCGCACGGTTGATGTAGAACGTCAGCATCGACATGGCGGCGCGGAAAGGTTTGGATTTCCGCCGTGAACTCTGTTCCGCTGAACGCTTCAGGGATAACGCAATCTCCTTCGGATCCTCCAGGGTAAAAATACCGTCCTCGAGATCCAGCGAGTCACTGGTCTCCGTCACTCTCTGTGACCATTGGCTTGCAGGCTCACTCCGGACTTTTTGTGAACTCATGATCCCCTCCTGTGTGCGTTACCTCGGCCGTTCTTCACCATACATGGTTGAAAAACGGTCAAGCGGGTCCAGAGTTTAAACATTACTCCAAATTTTCCGGGCAAAGGTTTCTCTCGGCTATGGCTATTGACCAGATTCAGGCCTTGATCGACAACTGGACCGGTCTCGGTATCTGGCTGGCCCTCGTCGCAGCCAGTGTTGCGTGGGTGGTCTACGATCTGCGCACCAACAACAGCCACATCGCCTCCATGATGCAGTGGGTATGGGGACTGACAGTACTCTATTCCGGCCCCATCGGTGTCCTGATCTACCGCTATTCGGGGCGCAAGCAGATAGCCACCGACAGTCTGTCCAGAAAAGGCTTCCGCTCCGTGGCCCACTGCTATTCCGGCTGCGGCATCGGTGAGATCCTCGGTGTCATTATCTCCGTCGGCCTGTTTGCCATGGGAAATTTCTGGGCTGCGATCATCACCTTCTCGCTGGCGTACATCTTCGGCTTCGCCATGAATATCGGCCCCATGATGCAGAACGGCATGCCCTTCAAGGAAGCCTTCAAGGGTGCCTTCGTGGCGGAATCCATCTCCATCGTGGTCATGGAATCTGTGGCCATCACCACGGACCTGTACCTGGGTGGTGAAGCGACCATGAGCGATGCCCTGTTCTGGTCATCACTCTATGTGTCCCTGTCGCTTGGCCTGTTCGCCGCCTGGCCGGCAAATCTGCTGCTGATCAAATATGGTCTGAAGGGCGGCATGGGCGATCCGAGAGACACGGACGCGGCAGCGCATGCGCACTGCCACTGATCCGCTCATCAAGATTGGCGTTGAGTGAAAAAACTGACAGGAGCATCAAAATGCTCGCGTGTCCTCGATAATCACGACCTGTTCGGCATCGAAGGTACCATCTGTGGCGCACACACCGTAAACATCCACCGTCTGATCGGCCTCAAGGGTACCGCCATCACGGGAGGTGCTGCCGGAGTCAGTCACGGTCACGGTCAGGAACCGGGTCTCTGCATCGGTCACGATCTGCAGGTCACCGGCAGAATCACCACAGGGGTTATCGTCGGCGATTGCAGTGGTCACGATGGCCGTCGAGCCATCCACAGTCTGGACGGTGCCGCTCAGGCGCTCAAGCCCCTGCATGGCTTCATCGAGAACCACCAGAGCAGCCCGGAGAGTGTTGCCGACCGAAGATGTTTCGAGGATGCCATCCACGGAAACCGGCGTTTCGGGGATGACTGCGTCGGTGCCCAAGTACGCTCCGGTTTTGGACACAATGCGCGTTCCATTTACACCAGCGGCCGTTGCCTGCAAAGCCACCGGAAGAGGATCGGCGGCGTCAGCCTGCACAGCTTCTCCGGGCCGTGAGGCCATGGTGAATGCGCCATCGGTGACGGGATCAACAACCGAGCCATCGACCCGAAGGAATTCGCCAAGCTCAAGGGCTATGGCATCCACAGCCATCAGTCCCCGACGGTCAAGGATGATCCGGGCATCGTGGTCAATAACCACCGTGTCAGTCGGCGCGGTCTCAACCAGCAGATCACAGGGTTTGGGTGGTGGCTGCTGGCCTGCTGGCCGCTCCGGATACCAGAGCTTGCACTCACCAGGCGGTGGCAGCTGGCCTGCCGGAATATCAAACTCGAGCACACCATGGCCGAATTCGCTGACTACACCGGCAACAGCCAGGGTCTGACCGAGCTTGGCATCCATGAACAACTCTGAAAGCGCACGGGGTTCGCCATCGTAATTCAGATTATCGAACAGGGCTGTTGAATCGGTCAGGTCCACCCAGGCGCAACCCTGGTAGGTGTTATCAAAGTCATACCGCTGGACCGGCAGGCTGTCACACAACAGGATCCGCTGCTGGTCCTGGTCAAACTCGGAGATTTTACCTTCCAGGCGCACGAGGCGCTGACTACCTGGCTCCCGAATCACGTCCACGTAGAACACCGGGCGCATGAAATAGGCACCGTCTTCCTCGAAGATGGATTTGCCCAGGTCGATATCCAGCTGCACATTGACGACACCACCGGTCTGCACGTCAAGGCAGTCATCCGGCAGCAGTGTCACCAAGCCATCAGCGGGCAACCCGGTTGTCACAGTCTCTCCATCCGCCAGATCCAGCTTCACCTCATCCACCGTCAACCGGATCTCGCAATAACGGCCCTCCGGGATACCCTCACGGTAGCTCAGCGGCAAGGAATCATGGGTCAGGTTGAGTAAATCCACGGTGACCGGATCACCCTCACGGACAACGATTGGCTGGCTGCCATCCTCCGGAACCAGCTCAACCTGGCTCAGGGTTACATACACCGCTTCGAACAGATCGGGATCAGCGGGTGCATCGGTTACAAACATCGCCACCGAGCCCTGGGGCGACGTGGACTCCGCTGTTGTCGTCGAAGACGAATCAGAAGACGAGCCGCCACAGCCGGTAAGTGCGACTGCCGGGCCGATGAGCAACGCCAGCCAGGCGGCCTGAATCCGCGAAAAAGACATATCCCACTCCTTGTTTTTGGTCTGATACAACAAATCCACGCCAAACTGCCGCCAGCCGTTCCGACTGAATCATGAAGGATTTGTTACCCGCCCCCCCCCCCCCGGAAAAGGTCGAACGCGAGCGGTCGTAACCTCTGCAGGTTGCCTCCTGCCCGGAAGGTCCACTATAAAGAGAGAACATCCCGCACCGGAGTCATAAGGCCATGCCCCTCATAGGATGGATCATAATCCTGCTTGCCCTGGCCCTGATCGTCGGCAGCCTCATGCTACTGCGCGACTCGGCCCACATGCGCCTTCCACCGGAGAAACTGGAGAAAATCCGCAAGCGCAAGGCCGAAATGGAGGAAAAAGACAGGGCAGAAGGCGATGACTGAATGACGGCCCGCATCTAACGAAAGAGAACGGCAGCCAGGTTAACCAGCACAACCCTGGCGAGAAACCACGCAATACCCGCTCCCAACATTGCACCCCAGTTAAAGATGGCCCCGTTGGAAATCCAGATATAGAGACCGAAACCGAAAGCCAGGAGCTCCGCCAGGTAGTAGGCAAGCAGGACAATTTCATCTCTCATCACCAAACAGCCTCCCTGGCCTTATCGATGCGTTGCACGGAACAGGCGCTGCGACAAACCATCGCAGGCAATGACGAGCCTCCATTCTCCAAGCATAATCGTCCCTCTCGTTTCCGCCGGTGAATGCCGGCAAATTCGGCCCCAACAACAATGGTTACTTGCTATGAAACGTCCCGTCAGAATCGCCATCACCGGCGCCGCCGGCAGCATCAGCCACTCTCTGCTGTTCAAGATCGCCACCGGTGAAATGATCGGCCAGGACCAGCCGGTTATCCTGCAACTGATCGAAATGCCGCAGGCCATGGAACCCCTGCGTGGTATCGCCATGGAGCTGGAAGACTGTGCCTTCCCCCTGCTGCACAGCATCAGCCTGCACGACAATTTCGAGGAAGGTGTGGTCGGTGCCCACTATGTGTTGCTCATTGGCGCCAAGCCCCGCGGACCGGGGATGGAGCGCAGCGAACTGATCGCCACCAACGCGCCGATCTTTGCCCATCAGGGCCAGGCCATCAACAAATTGGCGAACCGGGATGTGAAGGTGCTGGTAGTCGGTAACCCGGCCAACACCAACGCCCTGATCGCCAGCCGCAACGCCCCGGATCTGTCACCCGCCCAGTTCACCGCCCTCACCCGTCTGGACCACAACCGGACCCGGGGCATCATGGCCAACCATACCGGCGCCAATCCCAAGGATATCCGCCGCGTCACTGTCTGGGGTAACCACTCCTCCACCCAGTTCCCGGACCTGCACCACGCCACCATCTATGGGGAACCGGCGCTGCCGCAGATCGACCAGGACTGGTACCGGGACACCTTCATCGAGAAGATCCAGAAACGTGGCTCTGCCATCATCGACGCCCGTGGCCATTCCAGCGCCGCCTCCGCCGCCCAGGCCATCATCAACCACATGCACGACTGGATTAACGGCACCCCCGAGAACGACTGGGTCAGCATGGGGATTGTCAGTGACGGCAGCTATGGCATCGAGAAAGGCATCATCTACTCGTTCCCGGTGCGCTGCGACTACGGCCGCTACCAGATCGTTCAGGGCCTGGAAATCAGTGAGTTTGCCCGGGAAAAAATGACCCTGTCCGAGCAGGAACTGCTCACGGAAATGGAAACCGTGAAAGACCTTCTGCCGAAGGAAACCGGGGAATCCCACCGCAACCTCTCCGTGTGCCTGCGCTCGGGAACCACCCTGTACGACGACGGTATCTCACTGCCGAAGAAGCAATACCTGCAGACCGATCGCGTTCGCTGATCTGCATCTGCCCGGGCGTGATATCCGCCCGGGCAAGATTCGCTCAGGCCCGCCTGATCAGGGCACTTTTTGACCAAAAACCTCGTTACTGCCCCCACAGCTGCTATATTTTTCTTGGGATTTCACAAAATTTCACAGCCGTGATCACCCCCACCCAAGGAAATGTCTGAACAAGGGAGTTCATGCATGCAGCCACACATCCGTTTCTCACGCACCTTCATCATTCTGGGATTCGCAGCCACCCTTGCGGCCTGTGCGGGTCCCGGACCACGCCCTGACAGCGATTTGCAGCTGGCCACCGGGTCCATCTCACAAGCTGAGGCCGCCGATGCCCGCCAGTTCGAGCCGGTTCTGCTGAACCAGGCCCAGAACAAGGTGGCCGATGCCCGCGAACTGATCGATCGGGAAGAATACAGGGAAGCCGAGCGCTTGCTGGAGCAGGCCGCGGTGGACGCACAGTTGGCCGGAGCCCGCTCCGAGACCGAGAAAGCCAGGCGCGCCGTGGAGGAGATCAATGCCAACATCGAGAACCTCCGCAGACAGCTGGAAATGGACCAACAGTGAGCCCTGAAAGGAGATCGACACCATGAATCGTACACTGTCCCTGATTACCACGGTCGGGCTGTCGGCGCTGATGTTTGGCTGTGCCAGCGCCCCCGAGCAGAACACCAAAGTCGAAGAAGCACGAATGGTCTACAACAAGATCGCGGAAGATCCCTACGTTGCCCGCAGCGGTTCCAGCCAGCTCCGCAGCGCGCAGACTGAACTGGATCGGGCAGACGCCTTGCTGGCGGACGACGAGGATATCGTGCTCGTCGAGCAGGCTGCCTACCTCGCCAAGCGTCATGCCGAAATCGCCGAGCAGCAGGGCTTGCGCGCTGAACTGGAAGAGGAAATCAGCTCTGCAGAAAAGCGGCGCCAGGACATCATGCTACAGCTCAAAACCAGCGAAGCCGACGCGCTCCGGGCGCAAATGGAGGCCCTCCAGGCGGAGCAAACCGAGCGCGGCATGGTACTGACCCTCGGTGACGTCCTGTTCGACCTCAACAAGGCCGATCTGAAACCCGCCGGTATGCGCACGGTACAGAGGCTCTCGGACTTCATGCTGCAATATGAAGAGCGCCGGGTGCGGGTCGAAGGCTACACCGACAGCACCGGCGCAGAGTCATACAACCAGGACCTGTCCGAACGCCGGGCCATGGCCGTGCGCGATGCGCTGATGGCCGAGGGAGTTGCGCGAAGCCGGGTGGAAGTGATCGGCTACGGCGAGGCTTATCCCGTAGCGAGCAACGACACCAGTGCCGGGCGACAACAGAACCGACGGGTGGAGATCGTCATTTCCGACGAGAGCGGCGTGATCCAGACACGCTGAGGATCATTTCCGGGGCCGTCCTGGCCTGACCAGGAACCAGCTGGCCAGGACCACGCCCCCGAACACAGTATAAGCGAGGATGAATACCCACTCCGGGGCGCTGTAATAGAGAATGGATTGCAGCCAATGCTGGATGAAGGAGCCCTCATAGCCGGCCGTTCCTGCCTTTTCACGTAACGCCATCTCCCAGGCTGTCAGTGGACAAAGAACGCCAAGCCAGGCTTGCAGGACGACGATGCCGATCACCACCAGGTGAGTGACCCGGAACCAGACATTCCGCACCCAGTGCCAATGCAGGAAGGGGCCGATAAAAATTGCTGCCAGGCCGAAAATGACAAAGGCCACCAGCAGTACATGCAGCACCAGCAGTGAATCCGCCAGCGCGAGATAGAACTCAGGGGACAAGAGAATACGCCTTTTTTACCTGAATCATGGCGATTCGGGCATCCTCCGGCTTCATCCCGTTTTTCCGCAACTGGGGCATCACCATGGCACCAACCCGGGAACACCGAGACTGGTCAATGTCGTGCCTGGCAAAAATATCCGCGATGGTGCGGGTATCAGCATCCGGATCTGAATTCAGCAAACTTCCGATTTCTTTCGCACAGGCCTGTTCCGCCGGATCGATGTTCTTTTTACTCCGATAGATCAGAAACAGCACCACTCCCACAAAAATTGCGATGACGAGTAATTTCATGGTCCGGCACCCTCCCGATGCTGTGCGTGAACTCCCACTTTAAGGGCCTAAGCGCCAATAGAACATCCCCGACTGTTTCCCGAGAATCACCGCCTTTCTCGACGGCTACTTCGGCGAGCCACCCTATTGGGACCGGTTCGGCTGGGGTCGGACCTCAGCCCTTGGCCACACCCGCTGCACGCGCCCGGGCCGCGTGCAGCTTCTTGTAGCTGTCGACCAGTCGCAGGTGCTTCTCCAGACCTTCGAGCTGCATGTTGGTCGGCGTCAGGCCGTGGAAGCGCACGGTGCCCTCGACAGAGCCAACCACCGCATCCATGGTGTCATCGCCGAACATGCGGCGGAAGTTGGCGATGTAATCGTCCAGCTCCAGATCCTCGTCCAGGGTCACTTCCAGCACCGCTTGCATGGCCTGGTAGAACAGGCCACGTTCGACGGTGTTGTCGTTGAACTGCAGGAACATCTCGACGAATTCCAGCGCTTCCTCGTGCCAGCCCAAGGCCAGGCAGATCAGCAGTTTGAGCTCGAGGATGGTCAGCTGCCCCCACACGGTGTTTTCATCAAACTCCACGCCGATCAGGTTGATGATGGTCATGTAGTTATCGAGCTGGCTGGCTTCCAGCCGCTCCGCCAGGTCCGCCAGCTGCTCGTCACTCAGGGAGTGCAAGTTGAGGATGTCTTCCCGGTAGTCCAGGGCCATGTTGGTGTTGTCCCAGATCAGGTCCTCCACCGGATAGACCTCGGAGTAGCCCGGCACCAGAATGCGGCAGGTCGGGGCGCCAAGAGCCTCATGCACAGCCACGTAAACTTCCTTGCCCAGGTTCGCCAGGATGCCAAAGAGAAAATCGGCCTCTTCCTCGTTAGTCCCGGAAAAATTCCAGTCACTGAACTCGTAGTCGGACTTCGCGCTGAAGAAGCGCCAGGACACCACGCCGGTGGAGTCGATGAAGTGCTCCACGTAATTGTTGGGCTCGGAGACCGCCAGGCTATTGAAGGTGGGCGGCGGCACGTCGTTCAGGCCCTCGAAGCTGCGGCCCTGCATCAGCTCGGTCAGGCTGCGCTCCAGGGCCACGTGGAAGCTCGGGTGCGCCCCGAAGGAGGCGAACACGCCGCCGGTTTTCGGGTTCATCAGGGTCACACACATCACCGGGAACCGGCCGCCGAGGGAGGCATCTTTCACCAGCACCGGGAAGCCCTGGGCTTCCAGCGCCTCGATCGCTTCCACGATCTCGGGATAGCGCTCAAGCACATGCCGGGGCACATCCGGCAGGGCAATCTCTTCCTCGATGATCTGCTTCTTCACCGCCCGCTCGAAAATCTCGGACAGGCACTGAACCTTGGCCTCAGCAAGCGTGTTACCGGCGCTCATGCCGTTGCTCAGGAACAGGTTCTCAATCAGGTTGGAGGGGAAATACACCACCTCACCATCAGACTGGCGCACGAACGGCAGGGAGCAGATACCCCGGTCCACCCGACCGGAGTTGGTATCAATCAGGTTGGAACCACCAAGCTCCCCCTCCGGGTTGTAGATGGCCAGGCAGTGGTCGTCCAGGATGCCTTCGGGCAGCTCGTCCTCCGGGCCCGGCTGGAACCACTTCTCATCCGGATAATGCACAAAATCGGCGTTGGCGATGTCCTCGCCGAAGAACTGATCGTTGTAGAAGAAGTTGCAGTTCAGCCGCTCGATGAACTCGCCCAGGGCCGAACACAGGGCACTCTCCTTGGTGGCACCCTTGCCGTTGGTGAAGCACATGGGCGACGCCGCATCGCGGATGTGCAGGGACCACACGTGAGGCACGATGTTGCGCCAGGAAGCGATCTCGATCTTCATGCCCAGCTCCCGCAGGATGCCGGTCATTCTGGCGATGGTCTGCTCCAGCGGTGCGTCCTTGCCCTCGATGAACGTGTGGTGCTCGCTGTCCGGCTCCACCATCAGCAGCGCCTGGGCATCCTCGTCCAGGCTTTCCACCGTCTCGATCTCGAAATTCGGGCCGGTCTGCACCACCTTCTTCACGGTGCAGCGGTCGATTGAACGCAGGATGCCCTGCCGATCTTTCTCGGGCAGATCCTCCGGCAGCTCCACCTGGATCTTGAAGATCTGGTTGTACCGGTTCTCCGGGTCCACGATGTTGTTCTGGGACAGCCGGATGTTGTCGGTGGGAATGTTACGCGCCAGGCAGTACACCCGGACAAAATAGGCCGCACACAGCGCTGAGGATGCCAGGAAGTAGTCGAAAGGACTCGGGGCCGAGCCATCGCCCTTGTAACGGATGGGCTGATCGGTGACGACAGTGAAGTCGTCGAACTTGGCTTCAAGGCGGAGGTTGTCGAGAAAATTGACTTTGATTTCCATAGCGGGAGCACCAGGCTTGGAGAATTTCGGCGAGCCGTCAGGCTAAAACCCGTCATTATCCAGTTTTTGCAAGGCCTCGTCTCTCCGTATTACTGCGGCTGACTGGCAAAGTTCCCTCAGTGGGCTAATCTTGCTCATGACGGGTTTCGAGTACCTGTACTTGCATCTGTCACACCGCTATTGAAGGAGAACTTATGGCAAATCAGGATTCTGCATCATGTGACCGGCCCACCGGCTCGGTCGAGAGCGGCCCACCGCCGGCAACAACTGAACCAACAGCAAAGGAAGAGGTATCTGTGATGGCAGCGCGCGTTGGGCAAAAAGCCCCCGGCTTCACAGCACCGGCTTATCACAAGGGGGGATTCACCAACGTGTCGCTCTCCGATTATGCCGGCAAGTGGGTGATGCTCTGTTTCTATCCGGGTGATTTCACATTCGTCTGAGCTACTGAAGTGTCGGCGGTCGCCGCAAATTATCAGAAGCTCCAGGACCTGGGTGTTGAAGTCATATCTGTCAGTGTCGACAGTCAGTTCGTGCACAAAATCTGGGATGAGCACGAACTGAGCAAAATGATTGGAGGAGAAGTCCCCTTCCCGATGGTGGCCGATCAGAACGGCGCCTTGGGCCGGGCCTACGGTTGCTGGGAAGAAAACCAGGGCGTTGAGCTCCGCGGTCGGTTCATCATCGATCCCGATGGTGTCATCCAGGCCATGGAAATGCTCACCCCGCCAGTTGGCCGCAAGCTGGGTGAAACCATCCGGCAGATTCAGGCCTACCAGCACGTTCGTGCGACTCAAGGCAAAGAAGCCTGTCCGGCCGGTTGGGAACCGGGCAAGACCACCCTCAAACCCGGGCCGGATCTGGTCGGGAATGTCTGGAAGGTCTGGAATCCCTCCATGGAATGATCGGTCTCGTCTTGTAGCCGACCATCATGAACCCCGTCCCAGTGACGGGGTTCTTTTTGGCTGGAAGGCGGGACGACGACAACAAATGGAACTCCACGATGAATGCTCTTTCGAAGTTGCCTTCGGTCAGCCATCTGCTAACCCATGACCGCATCGAGGGCCTGGTTCAAGCCCATGGTCGCGCCGTCATTACCGGCCTGATTCGCGACCAGTTGGCCGAAGCCCGTGAAGCCGGCCGGAATGGCGCACCGATTCCGGATGAATCAAGCTTGATCGAAGATGTTTCCGCCGCCGCGCAGGCACAGGCCCTTCCCCGCCTGTGCCCGGTGTTCAACCTGACCGGTACCGTGCTGCACACCAATCTCGGCCGCGCTTCACTGCCCGAGGAGGCCATCACGGCTCTGGTCGAGGCGGCCCGCAACCCCTGTGCACTGGAGTACGATATCGAGCAGGGCGGCCGCGGTGATCGTGACGACGTGGTCGAGCAACTGCTTTGCGAACTGACCGGCGCCGAGGCTGCCACGGTGGTCAACAACAACGCCGCTGCAGTGTTTCTGTTGCTCAATACCCTGGCCCACAAGAAAAAAGTGGTGGTTTCCCGGGGTGAGCTGGTCGAGATCGGTGGTGCATTCCGGGTCCCGGATATCATGAAACGGGCCGGTGCCAAGCTGGTCGAGGTTGGCACCACCAACCGCACCCACCTCAGGGATTTCGCCGGCGCCATCAGCCCGCGCACCGGCATGTTCATGAAGGTACACACCAGCAACTATGCCATCGAGGGCTTCACCCACGCCGTTCCCGAACACGAACTCGCCACCCTCGCCCATGAGCATGAATTGACCTTCGCGGTGGATCTGGGCTCAGGTACCCTGACCGATCTCGAACGCTGGGGATTGCCCCATGAGCCCACCCCGCGCGAGAGCATCGAGGCCGGCGCCGACCTGGTCACCTTCTCCGGTGACAAGCTGCTCGGCGGCCCGCAGGTGGGAATGCTGGTGGGCCGCCGGGACCTGATTGCCCAGATCAAGCAGAACCCGCTCAAGCGGGCGTTGCGCGTCGGCAAGCTGACCCTGGCCAGCCTGGAAGCGGTACTGCGCCTGTATCGCGATCCCGATCGGCTGTCACAACGCCTGACCACCCTGCAACAACTGACCCGGCCCGAGGCCGAAATCCGCGAGGCCGCCCAACGGCTGCTGCCAGAGCTGCAATCCGCGCTCGACGCATGGCCGGTGGACGTGGAGATCGTCCCGCTGCGGTCCCAGATCGGTTCGGGTTCGCTGCCAGTGGATCGCCTGCCTTCTGCCGGCCTGGCGGTGCGTCCGCAGGGGCGCAGCAGTGGCGTACTCAACCGTCTTGAGGCCGGCTTACGCTGCTTGCCCAAACCGGTGGTCGGGCGCATCGAGGACGGCGCCCTGCTGCTCGACCTGCGCTGCTTGCCGCCCGAACAGGAACCGGATTTCACGGCGCAACTAACGCAACTGGACCTATCCCAAACACCAACACGCTGAGCTCTACACCATGCTGATAGGCACCGCCGGCCACATCGACCACGGCAAAACCACCCTCGTTAAAGCGCTGACCGGCGTCGACGCCGACCGCCTGCCGGAGGAGAAAGCCCGCGGCATCACGGTCGACCTGGGCTATGCCTATAGCCCCCTGCCGGACGGTTCGGTGTTGGGATTCGTTGACGTACCCGGCCATGAAAAGCTCATCCGGAACATGCTCGCCGGCTCGACCGCCATCGATTTCGTGCTCCTGGTCATTGCCGCTGACGACGGCCCGATGCCCCAGACCCGGGAACACCTGGAACTGCTCGACCTGCTGGACCGGAAACAGGGCGCGGTTGCCCTGACCAAGATCAATGCGGTCTCGCCCGAGCGGCTTGAACAGGTACAAGAAGAAATCATGGAACTGCTCGCCGGGACCGGGCTCAGGGACAGCCCGATCTTCCCCCTGTCCGGCCAGACCGGCGAAGACGTGCCGGCTCTGCGGGAGTATCTGGAAGCCGCCGCAGCCGCCTGGCCCACCCGGCCGGCAAAAGGCCGCTTCCGCCTTGCCATCGACCGGCGCTTCTCGATTACCGGCGCAGGCACGGTCGTAACCGGCACGGCCCACGCAGGCACCATAACCGTCGGCCAGACAGTCATGGTCTCACCGGCCGGCCTGACAGCGAGGGTGCGAGGACTGCATGTTCAGGACCGGGAAGCTGAAACCGGCCGTGCCGGCGACCGCTGCGCCATAGCGCTGAAAGGGGATTTCGACAAGCAGGACATCGAGCGGGGCATGTGGCTGATCGACCCGTCACTGCACCTGCCGCTCACGCGGTTCCAGGCAGAACTTCGGGTTCCGGCCGGCCAGCAGCCGGTCAAACACATGCAGACCGTGCATGTACACCTGGGCGCCGATGACATCATGGGGCGAGTGGCACTGCTGGATTGCAAGAAGGTGGAATCCGGCAGCACGGCACTGGCGGAAATCCTGCTGGAGCGCGAAACCCTGGCCCTGCGCGGGGACCGCTTCATCCTGCGCGATGCCGGCGCTCGTCGTACCGTCGGCGGTGGCAGGGTGCTCGACATCTTCCCGCCCACGCGCCACAAACGCACTGAACAACGCCTCGCGCTGCTTGATCAGATGCGCCAGGACGATCCGCTGGTCACACTGCAAACCCTGGCAAAACAGGCTGCGGCCGGCGTTGATTTGCAGCGTTTCACCCTGGCCTGGAACCTGGCGGATGAGGAAGCAGAAAAGCTCTGGGAGCGGGCAGGGCTCAAGGTGATCCGGGATCGGGAGACCGCCACCGGTTTCACCCAACCGGCCTGGAAGGCACTCAAGGCCCGGTTGCTCGATACCCTTGCCCGCGAACACGACAACAGCCCGGACATGATCGGTGTCGAACCTGACCGTCTTCGCCGAATGACTGCCGCACGACTTGGCCGGGCTCCCTTCGACGCGCTCTGCAACGAACTGCTGGCATCCGGCCAGATCATCCAGACCCGGGCCTGGCTGCATCTGCCAACGCATCGCGCCAATGTCACGGACGAAGACCGGGAGCAATTTGCCCGGCTCAAGCCGCTATTGGACGAACAGCCCTATAACCCGCCGCGCGTACGGGACGTGTTCCACGCCACCGGCGTACCGGAGCACGAGGTGCGGCAACTGTTCAAACGCCTCGCCCGTGCCGGCGAACTCTACCCGGTCGCCCACGACCACTATTTCACCGCCGACGCCGTGGCTGAGCTGGCCGGGATCGTCCGCCAGCTCAATGAAACCTACGACGGCGCCCGAGCAGCGCCTTTTCGGGACATCCTCTATCCGGACGGCAGCGGCGGTCGCAAGGTGGCTATTCGCATTCTCGAATTCTTCGATCGCATCGGCTACACTCGGCGTGTCCGTGACGACCATGTCATTCGTGAGGACAGTACTGCACCACCTTGGTCAGTATGAAAACACTTAAGGAAGAGATCGTTCCCCGGTGGGGCGCCCGGTCTTCAAAACCGGGAGGGGTTGTCAAGCAATCCCTGGTAGGTTCGACTCCTGCTCTCTTCCGCCATCTCTACCCTTCCCGACTATTCGCCTGGCAGCCCCGAGACGAACAGAACTTTTCGCCGCTCGCCTCGTATTTACACTGCTGGATCAACAACCAATGAGGAGAAAACACAATGATCGGCTACGTCACCATCGGTGTCAGTGACATGGAACGGGCAAAAGCCTTCTACAGCGAACTGCTGAGTGATCTGGGCGCCAAGGTACTGTTGGACATGGGGCGCATTGCCTTCATCGGCAAGAGCATGCGCGAACCGATGCTGGCGGTGTGCATCCCCTTCAATGAAGAGCCCAACCATCCGGGCAATGGCAACATGCTGGCGATCCACCCCGGCCCCAAAGAGGCCGTCGATGCCCACTACAAAAAGGCCATCGAACTGGGCGCCACCTGTGACGGCGAACCGGGGCAGCGGATTCCCGGGCAGTTTTATGGGGCCTACGTGAAAGACCCGGATGGTAACAAGCTGGCGTTTTACTACTTCGGGTAAGACGGCGATTCAATAAAGATGCAGGCCGCAGCCATGAGGGCGGCCTGCCAGAGTAGTCATTCCGAACCAAAGCTGATTGTCAGTCCTTGATCACTTCCGTCTCGAAGCTCCCCAGCACGGTGCGCCAGTAATCAAAGACCTCTTCAAGATTATCGGCACTGACCCCTCCCTCCAGAATCACCGGCAACTCGATGACCGGATCGTTCTCATCATCCAGATAGGCCATGCCGACCAGCATTCTGGTGTTCCAGCCGTTGAGCGTCTCCCAGTCGACATTGTCAGATATCCAAGCCGCTCTCAACAGGATCACGCCGCAGTTCTCACCATTGGTGCAATTATAAAAGTGAATAACGAAGCGGTTACCATCGATACGGCCAGTGATCATCGGGTCGCCGTCATCATCGGTGTCCAAGGTGGCGTAGCCGAAACCCTTGGCAATCTCCAGGATATCCCCAGGCTTACTGCCATCGATCATCTTTGCAGCATGCGCCATACCGCCACCCAATAAGATCGCAAGGCAAGCAAATGCCATCAGCAGATACTTCAAATGTTTATCGTTCAAAAAATGTTCCTCCAGATTATGTACGGCCAGAAGTATACCAATACGGACTAGCAATCACCCTGTCAGCGGGGAGCTCTTGCTTGATCAATCCATGCCCATTCTCCTCGAACTTGCCATAATAAAAATTCAAAAGTTCGGGAGCACAGTATGCGTCCCCACCATCTTGCCTGGAGTGTTTGCCTGATACCCATCATCGCGGCTCACGGGTCGTTTTTATTTGGATTATGGGAAGGGGTGGCAAACGAATGTGTGCCCTATGTCGGGGGGTGCACATCCATCAGTCGCGCCGCCCGTGAAGGCAATGCGATCTTCCTGTTTCGTGGCCTGATGATGCCCGTGGCGGCTTTACTGGTTCTATTCTGGTACCTGCAAAGTGTCTGGTTAAAGCAGATCACACAAAAGGCCCATTTCTGGACCTTTGTTTCAGGGGCTATTGGCGCGCTCTTCCTGATCCTCTATGTGGACTTCCTGGGAACCGAGGGGGATTTCTACCGGTTCCTGCGCCGGTACGGCACGACGCTCTATTTTGCCCTGACGGTACTGGCCCAGATGTTCAGTATTCGAAGCCTTCAACAGAAATCTGCCGAACTGGACACCCACATCCGCCGCTACCTGAACCTGCAGTTCCTGTTAATGGTGCTCTATTGGTGCCTGGGCATCGCCAACGTTGTCATCAAAGCCACCGGCGTCAGCTGGGCTGATCAATCGGAGAACGTCATCGAATGGCACTTTGCGTTGTACATGTCCTTCTACTTCGGGTTATCCGCGATGATGTGGAAGCGAAGCAGGTTTGACTGGCAGTTCAGTGTTGGGAAACCGTAACTGGTGTCCGCTGCATTCTCTCGCTTTGCGCTACCTCAGCACTTCGATTTTCACGTCGATCAAGCCCGACGATGTACTGCCGATACTACTGAACGCAGATTTAGAGAGATCAATGATACGCCCCTTCACGAACGGCCCACGATCGTTGATCTCTACAACGACATCTTTGCCATTCTCTACGTTGGTGACTTTCACCTTTGAACCGAACGGTAGCTTCTTGTGTGCCGCTGTAGGGAGGTCGTGCTTATAAATTGCACCACTGGCTGTCTGCCTGTTCTGAAATTTATCCGCATAGTAGGACGCCTGCCCGGTTTCAGTGAATCCGGCCCAGCTACCCCCGGCCACGGGCTGGACACTTGAACATCCTGCGATCAGGCTGAAACATGCAACTACGACTATCTTTTTGAACGTATTCATCTTGGTCCGAGTCTTTTGTTGGGCTTACGCCCCGGCTTCGCGGCGTGCCAAAGCGCAGCGAAGGTGCGTCCGACAACAGTCACTGGTTGTGTGATGGTAGCTCAAGTTGGCAGTCCCTCGAACTTTGGCACCTCCCCTAACCCCTCATCCCAAGCGGCTTTGCTGGATGAGAAGATATGCGCAGTTGGCACCATAGTGATTTCAGTGTCCAAACACCCTGCGGGAACGACAAGCAAACCTGCGATCTGAGTGTTTGGCAATGCTGAACCACACAACTTACAAAAGCTCTTGTTATGACGAGTGCCTGGAAGCGTAAAGGAAGTCACTGCATCTGCACCCGACTGCCAGACCAATTTCGCTGAGTGCGAGAATAGATTTGCTGCATGAGCCGAACCTGTATCTTTTTGGCAATGCTGACAATGGCACAGGTAAAAGCTGTCGAACTCACCTTTTATCTCAAAGCTCACGGTACCGCACAGACAAGAGCCGAAATGATCAGTCATCAGAACTCCTTCCCTGGACTGTGGGTGAAAACACATAACGCATTGGCTTTGCGGCCATGCCGCGCAGCAAAATGGGCGCCCAGTGTAGGGCCGAAGGCCCGGAATGTACTACAACGACTTATTAACCATACTTGATGGCAAGCAAAATTGCCGACACCGCCGCCGCAGCTAAAAACGGGGCCAGGAGTATGAGCAAAGAAACTCGATACTCCTTTACCGACTGATAAATCCAATAGGCAGCAATGAAAAAGGAAGCCACCCCTACCCCGTGGGCCCACTTTCCCGAAAACTCGGCGAGTCCGGTACGTCCGGGTAGGGTCACATTGTCGAAATAGAAAGCTACTGTACCGGCAACCAGGAATACGAAGCTGAGTAAACCATTAATAAATGACCAACGCCGACGATAATAGCCAGCATCTCGGAGGACTGGGTCAAACTTCCACAATGATCGACTCTCCAGATTGCCAGTGTGGTTAACGCCCGCCATCACTGTGGTTGCCAACGCTTAGCGGCGCCCATGCAGCGCAGCGAAATGGGCGCCCGTCGGGGGGCCATCGGCCCGGAACAGACTTAATGGCTTTGTTAATTGCCAATGGTCACCCCCGGCTCCAGAACCCAACAGCGATCATTGTGCGTGTAACCAATCTGACCATAGTACGAATTGGCTGCTGGTGCTGCGATGAGTATCAATTTGCAGAGTGGCCCCAGCTGCTCCTGGGTCAGTGACTGTAACCGTTTACCTATTCCTGACTTCTGGTAGCTCTTGTGAACAGCCAGATCTGACAGATAGCAGGCATAGTGAAAATCCGTGACACTGCGGGCTATACCGACAAGCAAAGCACCATCCCAAGCGCTCACGATGAGATTGGAATTGGAAATCATCCCCTCCATGCATTCTCGGTCGTGAATCGGCCGACGCTCCCCGAGGGTAGAACTCTCCAGCAAACGAGTGAACTGGTCTATGGTAATGGGGCGATTCACCTTGAAACTGACAGCCATACCTCTCCTTGGCAATTAACGCTGAATGTTAAGCGGCGCCTGCGGAGCGCAGCGTAGTGGGCGTCCGGCGGACGGCCGCCAGGCCAGTAGCGAACTTGAACGATTGGTTAGCTGTGACTGGCAAGGATCCACTATTTTTTTCCAAGCACTAGGGCAACCCAATAGTCTTTACAGAACAGGGCCACTATGGTCCCAACAACAGAGAAAAAGCCAAATAAACCAATGACCAGCCAGACCCCGTCATTTGTCCATTGATACTGGAACTGGGCGTAGCCAGCCGACCCACACAAGATTCCGATAGCGAGGCTGAGGATCAACAAGACAGGACGCTTCCATTTCGCCTCCTGCGGCTGATAAACCCTCTTTGTCCATGCCTCAAACTTGTCAATCATGGTCGTACCAAAACAGCTAACGCCCGCCATCACCGGTGGCAAAACCGCAGCGAAGCGGAAGTTGTGGCATCCGGTGCATGGCCTGGTTACACCTCACTCTGGTCAGTGAAGCTGATTGAAAACTTCCGGGTGTTGCTCAGCAATGCGCAGAAGCGCAACCGCAGGCCCCTGCGGCTCTCGCCGACCCTGTTCCCAATCCTGAAGGGTTCGCACACTCACGCCCATAAGACCGGCAAATGCTGACTGCGACATGTTCAACTTCAGCCTGATCACTTTAGGCGGTGAGGGCTCTGATAGCTCGTGGGTTCGTAGAGCCAATTTGCCCTTCTTGAACTGCTTGATTTCATTGATGCCATCAAGAATTTCTGCCCCAAGGTTCCTGTCACCCATTTTTGATTGCCTCCGCTATCTGCTTGAGCGTATGGCCAGGAATGCTGGCGCGCTCTGATTTACTGTACAGCGTGAGCATCCATATCTCGTGGTCAGACTTCTTCCAGTAGTAAATGGCTCTGATACCACCGCTCTTTCCCGAACCCGCTGGTGCCCATCGAACTTTACGAACGCCACCCGAGCCTTTGATTAGATCCCCGGCATCCGGCTTCTGCAAAAGGTAGGTTTGAAGCCCACGGTATTCCTCGTCCGTGAGGTAGTTCGGCAATAGCTTTGTGAACGTTGAGGTTTCGATGAACAGCATTGCCAAAATATACGGCGTTGCCGTACGAGCGTCAAGGCAAGATCAGTGAGGTGTAACGCCTGCCATAAGCGGCGTGATCTTGCACCGCGAAGCGGTGGAAAATCAGTCGCCGTGCAGCCGATTGTTAAATCCTTTTTTTATACCTCATACGGGGGCCTTTTCTCGCAGGATTCCGAGACCCGATCTGTGAGCGGCGTCGAGGCTAGCGATTCAGTTCGTACGCGCACATATTGACGACCGTGGCCAAATTCAGCGATTCAAGAACGCCGGCCCCTTTAATGGAATACGCGGTCACATCAAGCCTGGCCAGTTCGTCGTGGGGAACTCCGCGCGCTTCATTGCCAAATATAAAGCACTGTTGCGTTGTAAAGCTTTCACTGGAGAGTGGTGCTCCGGCAATATCCAGGCACGCAAAGTGATCAAAGCGCGTTTTCAGCTCGTTGATACTCACATCCAATTCAATGGGCACATGGAAAATCGCCCCCATACTCGCACGCACCACTTTTGGGTTATAGGGGTCCACACTGTTGGGGCTTAATACGCAGCGAAAACCGCCGAACCAGGCCAAGGTTCGCAAAATGGTACCCAGGTTGCCCGGGTCCTGAACTTCGTATAAATAAATGGTTTTTTCCTGGGGTGTTTCACCCGCATCAACAGAAGGCGCAGAGAGCGGCTCAGCGGTAAGAAATGGCACCACCGCAACAATGCCCTGCGGGGTCTGCGTATCGGCAATCTTTTGCATTTGCTTGTCAGTAATACGTACCTGTTCCAGCGATGTCGCCACGTCGCCGTAGCTTTCACTGACATAAACTTTCGCCTGCCGGAATGCAGGAATGGCTCTGGCCGCCTTTTCCAGCTCCAGGATCAGGTGCTCGCCTTCCACCAAAAAACAGCCCAGATCTTTGCGGCCTTTCTTCTTATGCAGCTTTTTTATGTCATCCAGTTTCATCGCGCGTTACTCACACCAATAAGCCACTGAATACTAGCATGGATCGCGATTTTCCCATGTTACAGCCCCCTGCCGGAGCAGGTATAATCCGCGCACACTTCAGGTTCTATTCAGAGCAATGACATGGCCAGATCCAAAAGCAGCCAGCAATGGCTTGATGAGCACGTCAATGATGTGTACGTGAAACGCGCCCAAGCTGATGGCTATCGCTCCCGCGCCAGCTACAAGCTGCTTGAGCTGATTGAGAAAGACAAGCTGGTTCGCCCCGGCATGGTGGCCATGGACCTTGGCAGTGCACCGGGCGGCTGGTCGCAGGTATTGGCGACCAGGGTCGGCGCCAAGGGCCGCGTGATCGCATCCGATATTCTGCCCATGGATGCCATAGCGGGTGTGGACTTCATCCAGGGAGACTTTACCGAAGACGAGGTCTTTGACGACATCATGGCCACCCTGGACAACGCCCCGGTGGACCTGGTGGTCTCGGACATGGCCCCCAACATCAGCGGTATCAATGTGGCCGACCAGGCAGCGTCCATGTATCTGGTGGAGCTGGCCCTGGATATGGCCCGCCAGGTCCTGAAGCCCGGCGGCTGTTTTGTCGCCAAGGTGTTTCAGGGGGTGGGCTATGACGAGTACCTCAAAGACGTGCGTTCGTCGTTCAGCAAGGTCTTGATTCGCAAACCCGATGCGTCACGCGCCCGCTCCCGCGAGGTCTATGTAGTGGCCAAAGGCTTCAAAGGCTAGCCACGCGCTTTCTTGACGCTTGGCTTCCTTGGCCGTTTTGACTTCGGCCCTGTGTTTTTACCGCCGGGTTTCCCACCCGGCCGGTTTCTGTCACCGCCCTTGCCCGGTTTCTTAGGTTTGCCGGATGGTTTCCCGGGCTTATGCCTGCCATTGGGTTTAACGCCAGTTTTCTGGGCTTTAGGTGGGTCGCCACGTTTCGGACCGGACTTCTTACTGGCTGACCGTTTTTGCGTGGTTTTATGCCCGGCAGGCGCCTCAGACGAGGAGTCTTTAATGGCGTCCATAATGCCATTCAGCTCTTTTTGCGTGAGGTCGCGCCACTCACCAACGGCCAGGCCTTTGAGATCCACATTCATGATGCGAACACGTTCCAGCGTGACCACATCGTACCCAAAATGTGCGCACATACGGCGAATCTGGCGGTTTAAACCTTGCACCAGGGTGATTCTGAAGACCGTCGAAGATTCCTGCTGCACCTTACATTTTTGGGTGACGGTACCGAGAATCGGCACCCCGTTGGCCATACCTTCAACAAAACCCTTGTTAATGGGTTTGTTCACTTCCACCAGATATTCTTTTTCATGGTCATTGCCAGCGCGCAAGATCTTATTCACCAGATCGCCGTTACTGGTTAAAAAAATCAAACCCTGGGAGTCTTTATCCAGGCGACCAATGGGAAAGATTCGGGTACCGTGACCCACAAAGCGCACAATGTTATTGCGCTCACTGCTGTCTGTCGTACTGACAACCCCCACGGGTTTATTCAGTGCAATGAAAACGAAGTCGTCGGGCTCTGGCGGCTCGATCAGCTGCCCGTTAACCTTTACCGTATCTCCGGGCATGACCAGATCGCCCACCTCAGCACGCCGGCCATTCAGAGATACGTTGCCCTGTTCAATGTAACGGTCCGCTTCGCGGCGCGAGCACATACCGCTGCTGCTGATGTATTTATTGAGGCGGGTCGACGAGGCATTCAACATAGGTAATGACTTATCTTGATGATTGGCTTGGAAAATAAAACTGCGCACAGCACCCGGCTAAGACGGCACCACGCTCGCAGCTAGTCACCCGCCTATCTTATGGTATTCCCACCTTCTGCTCTATGGACGTCGCTTGGAACCGATAGTTATGTTTCGACATTTTTAGCGACGAGACCTACGTAAGGCTACTGTCACAAAGCCACCCAAAAGACTGAAGCCTTTGCCATTAACGCCCCGCATTGCGGCGTGCCGGAGCGACAGCGGAGGTGCGTCCGGCAACAGGCGTTGGTTAAATGCTTGCATGCGCATTATCATGCGCATAGACTCAGATTGTGGATTTGAAAGCTACTTGGAGGCCCCATGGCCGAACTCTACAATTCAGCCGCGCCAAAAAAAGCAGCGAACCTTTCAATCAATAGCGATCTGCTGCGTAAGACCCGAGAACTGAACATTAACTTGTCTGCCACCCTGGAAAGAGCTCTAAAAGAAGAGCTTTCGAAACGCGAAGCAGCAAAATGGGTTGAGGAAAATCGTACTGCGATAAAAAGCTACAACGATTTCGTCGAACAACATGGATGCTTCGGCGATGAATTCAGGGAGTTCTGAATGTCACAGTTTGATGTGTACCCCAACCCAAGTAAAACTAGCAAAGCGCACTACCCTTACTTTGTCGATATTCAGAGCAGCCTCCTGAGCGATCTGGCAACTCGGATCGTTATTCCTTTGGGCAAACGTTCTGCCTTGGGTGGCGAAGCCATGCAAGGACTCACTCCGGAAATCAGCTTTGCCGATCAGGAACTACTGCTGTTAACCCCCCAAATTTCCTCCGTACCAGAAAAGCATCTCAAAAACCCAGTTGGCTCCCTCTCGCATTTTAGAGAGCAGATTGTTGGGGCTCTGGATCTTGCTGTCACTGGCATTTAACGCCCGGCTCACGCGCCGGTTTGGAGCCGCGGAGCGGCGGAAAATCGGTCGCTGTGCAGCGGATTGTTAAAGCCTGCCCAGCCAGTACTGCGGACGCCGCCGATCATGGGCAACGGCCAGAACCTGAAAACCATCAGGCCTCTCTCGGTAAACGATGGACAAGGGAAATCTGTGAAGGGGCGCTCTACGAATATCTGGTGGCAACTCGACTTGCCAGGCTTTTGGTGACTCGCCAACTAAATTGGCCAAGGCCTCAAATTCCTCTATGAAGGCACCACCCAATCCCGGAACTTTTGATTCGTAATAACCAACTGACTCCAGGAACTCGGCTTCCGCTGCCGGGTGAAAAGAATAGGTCATTTGATCAGTGCTCTAGCCTTCCTCATGACATCCTCACTAGACACAGCCTGAACTGTGCCATTGTCCAGCTCTTCGCCTCTACGTCGGGCCTCAAGTAACCAATCGGATCTGAGCTCTTCTTCTGAAGGAGACTCCAGACTCAATACCAGTCTCTGGATCAATTGGGCTCGCTCCTCTTTAGGGAGGTGCAGCGCCTCGTCTTCAATTTTCTGGAGATTCATGGACAAAACCTCTCGTTCACGTATCACCCAATTTTGACACGGATGGGTACCAGGTGCCACGACTCGACTTTTCAGCTTTAACGTTTGGAACTCACGAGCGCGAGCAACGCGAGTGTCTCGTGTAGTGACCTTGTTTGGCAGCCCAGTCCAGCAAAGTTACCAGGATCCACCTTCCTCTAAGTCCACTCCGGATTATTGGGCATGCGACGTGGCTCCAGGCGAGTGGTTAACGACGTACTGAAAAGATGAGAATGGCAACAAAAAAGGTAACGCGATCGCTGATGAATGGCGTGCCCTCGGAGACTCACAGGTGGCGTTCTCAAGCCGCGTCTTGTGACGCACCTGTGAGTCTCCGAGGGTAGCTGAAAAAGCGTTCAACAACGATCTTCCTTATTTTGTTTCGTGGTTCAGATCTCAACTCGAAAAATACTGTTTGAATATACAGTTATGTTTGTCTAACTTGTTGAGATCTTGGGCCTTTGGATTCATTGCACTTACTAAGGTCTGCCCAAACGCCCGCCATCACCGGTGACAAAACCGCAGCGAAGCGGAGGGTTTGGCATCCGGTGCATGGCCTGGTTAGAAGTGTTTAGGTCCTCCCGAGTGACGCGATTACTCATGGGGCACGAACTCCTTCGTGACATATCCGGAGCCAATCCCCAGCTACGCGGATTGTGAAATCAGTTGAGTTACCATTCAGCTCTTCAATCTTCGATGGAGTGATAGGCACCGTCTTCGCTAATCTTTTTTTGTTGCTTAAGCGCTCAACAAGGCTTTGAGAATAATATTCGCGGAGAATCCATTGGTTTTTACCATCGATCTGGATTTCTTCCCATGTAAACAAGCCCTTGGATGCGGGACATGTGGTGCAAGCCTCGATGAATGTGGATGCGACGGTTACAGCCTCTTTGCCCACGAACTTGTATTGCGGGATCGATCTTGGATTCTGTTGAAAGAAGTTTTGAATGGCTTTAACTGTGTCACGTTCAATGCTGGCATGGCGCTTCGCATCCGACAGTCTTGAAAAGCTCGAAACTGCCACGAGAAATTGCGCCCACACCGTCTCTCCGCACTTTTTCTTGGCGGTTTGGGTAGCTTCAGAAAAATCTTTGCCCGAGAGCAGGAAAATATACCCATTCACGTGGAGCGCCCAAAAATCATCAAATCTAGAGATCCCTTCTTTCATCTTCCCTCCACTTCAAAAGGCCAACTCAGACATTGGCGCCTATCCTTCTAACGCTTTTGTTCAGCGGCGACCTTTTCGGAGCGAAGCGGAGAAAAGGGCGTCCGGTGGAGGGCCTTCAGGCCCGGAACGAACTGGAACTATTGGTTAGGACTTACCCGCTACAACCACCAAATTTTTGCCAAGCTTCCCCGGCAATTATGTCCGATACATCTCGGGCAATTTCCAAGAATTTGGCTGCCTCGTATTCTGAAATGCTTGCACTTAGCTCATGAACAGCTTTGTTTCGTAGAAGGCGCAACTCATTAATGATCCGCATATCGTTGTCGGAAAGAACACCTGCGGTTACGAGCGCCTTTATCGCTGATGAAGCAGTTACCCTCGCTCCCTCCGGCATTAGCTTAAAGTGCGTGGCGGTGGATACTGCTGAGGATTCGAGACCCAGCCATGCTTCGATGACGGCATTTCTTGGCGAGGATTCCCGAACCTGCTGCAAGTAATAGTCTAAATCTGCAACTACCGATTCGTCAGAAGGAGGAAGCGTAGTTTTTGACCGCGCGTCCCGAGCTTCTTCCCGGAGTTTGTCCAAATCTCTTTCAAACTCCAACTCCAGATCCTTGTACTTCAAGCGCTGCAACATTGGAATCAATGTCAGCGATGGGCCTCCGTAAGACGAACAGAGCGATGAGGGCCACTCCAGGCCAAGCTAAGGCTTCAATAATTCTGACTAGATATTCCATATCGTCCTAACAGCAATTGGACAACGTGCTGCATTATCGCGGAAATTTTACCGCTTCATGATTACGGGTTTTGAAACCGGCAGCATTTCGTCCAAAAATTTATAAAACAACAGCTTAGCCCACCGCATGGGTCGTTTCCACGTAATCATTTGACATCTGTGATCCGCTCCTCCAATAATACTGTATAGATATACAGTTATCGGCATGGAGCCTTCACTATGCAGGAAAAGCAGCCCCGCCTGCGCGACCAGGTTCGCGCTGTTATTCGGGTTAATCACTACAGCGTCCGCACAGAGAAAACTTACTGGTACTGGATCCGCCATTTCATTCGGTTTCATCAAATGAGGCATCCCCGGGACATGGGGCCGCGTGAGGTTAATGAGTTTTTAACCTGGCTTGCGGTGCACCGGAATGTTGCTGCAGCGACGCAAGCTCAGGCTTTGAATTCTCTGGTGTTTTTATATGACAAGGTCCTGGACCAACCGTTGGGAGACATCGGCGAGGTTATTCGCTCAAAGAAACCCCGAAAGCTGCCGGTGGTGCTTAGTCACGAAGAGGCCATGCGTATCATCAATCAGCTTGACGATACTAATAGGCTGATTGCCTCTTTGCTCTATGGATCAGGGCTACGTGTTACAGAGGCATGCCGACTCAGGATAAAAGATCTGGATTTCCCACAACAGGTGATCACGATACGCGATGGCAAAGGGGCAAAAGACCGGACAACATTGATGCCTGCTTCTCTCATCGGATCGTTACAGGACCATGTGGAAGCCATCCGTAGAGCATGGAAACAACGAAGTGAACAGTTCCTGCATCCCGTAAGCCTTCCTTTTGCGCTGGCTCGAAAGTACCCGGGAGCCGGCCATTCACTGGAATGGCAATGGCTCTTCTCATCGCCCACTCTCAGCACGGATAATCTGGGCAATGTTTGCCGCCATCATCGCCACATATCCTCCGTGCAGAGGGCCGTACGTAACGCCGCAAGAGAAGCCGGCATCGGTAAAAAGGCCGGTTGTCACACGTTTCGCCACAGCTTTGCCACTGAGTTGCTGAAAAGAGGAACCGATATACGGACAGTACAGGACTTGCTGGGCCACTCGGATCTGCGCACCACCCAGATCTATACCCATGTGCTCGGGCAAGGATTTGCAGGGGTACGTAGCCCACTTGGTTGATCACGCCGCTCAGCGAGCCAGTCTTTGCAATGCACAGCCCAGGTTCTGGAAGTAATCCTTGAAGGCAAAGTTAATCCGCCCTCGCTGTTCACCCTGTGGATAAAGCCCCAGCTTTGCTTCTTCCGATTCCCGGGTTCCGCGCACCAGAAATGCATTCTTGCACTGTGCATCCTGCACAAATGCTTCAAAGGCCCGGGCGCAGAGTTCTTCCGGCTGGCTGTAGTAATGCACGCCGGCAGCCTTGTCGGCTTTCGCAGATTTTCGGAACAGGTCGCTGGGTTCGGTGCCGGCGTCGTTCAGCAGAACGGCGCGGTAGCAGGCTTGCAGGCGGTCGTTCAGGGGATGGGGGATGGCGTCTTCGCGGGTGAGCCAGAGCTTTGAGGCAAACTCGCCTTTGCCCGTACCTGTGAATAACTTGTCGGAGATGTAATGGTCGAAGGCGTGGAACCATTCGTGGGCGATGCTGCCTGGGCCGGCGTTCTTGGCCAGGGCGAAGCTGCGGGTGGCGGGGCTGTAGTGGGCAGAAACACCAGGGCGGCCTCCGATGCCGTACTGCAGCGCCAGGGTGCCGCGCAGGGAGATGAGGCTCTCGGTGCCGCCGAGGATGGTCATGAGATCACACAGGGCATCGTAGAACAGGGCAGCACTGCGCTGTTTTTCCGGTTCGGTCACCCAGCGGCCGATCTCCACCGTGCGGAAATCGAAGCGGCGGCGAACGTCCAGGAAGGTCACGGGGGCATCGTCCCGATGGTCGGGGCCTCGGCGGTAGAAGGTTCTTGGCATGGGCCAATCATAGGGAGACAATCGCTCTGAATCTACCGAACAAGGAATCCATGATGACCAACCTGCCCCAGCTGACCGACGCCCTGCTCACCCTGGAAGACGGCGTGGCGGTGCTGACCCTGAACCGGCACGACCTGCGCAATGCCCTCACCGGCTCGAATCTGATTGATGACATCGTCACCACGGCGGAATGGGTCAATCACTGCCAGGACGTCTCGGTGCTGGTGATCACCGGGGCCGGCTCGGCGTTCAGTGCCGGCGGCAACGTCCGGGACATGGCCAACCGCAGCGGCGATTTCGCCGGGGATCCGGCCGAGTGTGCCGAGCGCTATCGCAAGGGCATCCAGCGCATTCCACTGGCGATGCAGGCGGTGGAGGTACCGGTCATTGCCGCGGTGAACGGGCCAGCCATTGGCGCGGGTTTTGATCTGGCCAATATGGCGGATATCCGCATTGCCGCCGATTCCGCCAAATTCGGGGAAACCTTCCTGAACCTTGGCATCATTCCCGGCGATGGCGGGGCCTGGTTCATGCAGCGGCTGATTGGTTACCAGCGTGCCTTCGAGCTGACGCTGACCGGCCGCATCGTGGATGCCGCCGAAGCCAGGGAACTGGGCATCGTGATGGACGTGGTGCCCGGCGAGGAGCTGATGCCGGCAGCCCTGAAAATGGCAAATAAGATGGCCAATCAGCCGCCCAAGGCCACACGGCTCACCAAGCGCCTGATGAAGATGGCCCAGCGCACCGAGCTGAAGGATTTCCTGGATATCTGCGCCTGCTTCCAGGGCATGTGCCACAACGAGCCGGAGCACCTGGACGCGGTGAACCGGATGCTGGAGGCCATGGCCCGGAAATAACTCAACCGGAGCTGCCCGGCAGATCGGACAGCTCCGCGCTTCCCTACCGGCTTACCACTCCAGCTGCGCGCCGGTCTGGTATTCGATCACCCGGGTCTCGAAGAAGTTCTTCTCCTTGCGCAGGGTGGCCTGCTCGTCCAGCCAGGGCGAGACGTTCTTCGCCCCCGGGAACGGTTCTTCCAGCCCCACGGTGCGGGCCCGCCGGTTGGCCACGAAGCGGAACTGCTCGCTGTGGTATTCCGCCGAATAACCCAGGATCGGGTCGCGCAGGATGTAGTTGGCGTAGGCCGTTTCCGCCGCCTCGGATTCATCCCACATCTCGCGCACGGCTTTCGGGTCCAGGGTGATGTTTTCCTCCTCGAGGATCTGGTTCACCACTTTCAGGCCAAAGGAGAAGTGCATGGCCTCGTCCCGCAGGATGTACTGCAGTTGCTCGCCGGTGCCGCGCATCAGGCCACGACGCTGGAGTGCGAAAATCGGGCTGAAGCCGTTGTAGAACCAGGCGCCCTCGAACACCGCCGCGAAGAACAGATAGGACATGACGAATTCCTGCAGGTCATAGGGGTTGCGCAGGTTCATGTCGGGGCGCATGGCGGCATCGAGCCGGCGATTGGCCATCCTGATCTTGCCGTGGATCTCCGGCACCACGCGGTAGCGGTTGTAGATCTCGCTCTGGTCCAGGTTCAGGGTTTCGATGCAGTGCTGATAAGCCCAGGTGTGCATGGATTCTTCGTACACCTGGCGGGCCTGATAGATCTGCAGCTCCGGTGCGCTCATCTTCTCCATCACCGCCAGGCCGATGTTGCGCATGGCCAGGATGTCCGAAGTGGTCAAATAAGCCAGCACGTTCTCGTACACGTGCTTCTCCGCCGGGTTCAGGCGGTGATGGTAGTCGTGGACGTCCTGGGCCATGTTCACGTCCAGCGGGGTCCAGTGGTTCTTGTTGGCGTTCATGAAGTATTCCCAGGCCCAGGGGTACTTGAACGGCGCCAGTTGGTTGATGTCGGTCTCGCCGTTGATTACCCGCTTGTCGTCCACATTCACGGGTGCGGGGCCGCCGGTGGCGGCAGGTCCGGATTCGGTTTTCGGTTCGTCGTCCCAGTTCAACATTGCTTTCTACCTCTGATTCCTTAGCCTGCCAGAACTGGTGATTGAACCGATCTGGTATCCCCTCCCGAAAACCGCCCGTGAATACGTCCCTGTAGGGCTTGGCTGTAGCCATCCATGGCTACAGACATTTTCGGGAGGGGATACCAGCCCGGTTCTCCAGGCTTGGCAGTTATAGTCTGTTGTGTATGTCAGTATTTACTGACACGCCTCGCAGTCCGGGTCGGCAATGGAACACACCTGCGGTTGCGGCGCGGCGACCGGGGCGATTTTTTCGGCGCCGGTGGCCCCCAGGGAACGCAGGTAATAGGTGGTCTTGAGCCCACGCTCCCACGCCAGCTGATACAGCGCATCAAGCTTCTTGCCGCTGGGTTCGGCCATGTACAGGTTCAGGCTCTGGGCCTGGTCGAGCCATTTCTGGCGCCGGGCGGCAGCCTCCACCAGCCATCGTGCATCGATCTCGAAGGCGGTGGCGTAGCGGGCTTTCAGTTCCGCCGGGATACGGTCGATCTGCTGCACCGAGCCGTCGAAGTACTTGAGGTCGTTGACCATCACGTTGTCCCACAGGCCCTCGGCCTTGAGGTCACGGACCAGGGAGGGGTTCACCACCGTGAACTCGCCGGAGAGGTTCGATTTGACGAACAGGTTCTGGTACGCCGGTTCGATGGACTGGGACACGCCGACGATGTTGGAGATGGTGGCGGTGGGTGCGATGGCCATGACGTTGCTGTTGCGCATGCCGTTTTTGGCAATCAGATCACGCACCGGGGTCCAGTCCAGGCGCGTGTCGGTATTCACTGAGCAGTCGCCGTCCCGGCGGTTTTCCTGCAGCAGGTTGATGGAGTCGATGGGCAGGATGCCCTGGTGCCAGAGTGAGCCTTCATAGGTGTCGTAGGCGCCCCGTTCGCCGGCCAGGGTGGCGGAGGCGCGGATGGCGAAGTAGCTGAGCTGCTCCATGGCGACATCGGCAAACTCGACCGCCTCCGGGCTGGAATACGGCAGGCCCAGTTGATACAGCGCGTCCTGGAAGCCCATCAGGCCCAGGCCCACGGGACGGTGCTTGAGGTTGGAGTTTTTCGCCTGGGGCACGGCGTAGTAGTTGATGTCGATGACGTTATCGAGCATCCGTACGGCGGTGGTGACGGTGCGTTCCAGGCGCTGCACGTCCAGTTCGCCCCCAACGATATGGGCGGCCAGGTTCACCGAGCCCAGGTTACACACGGCGATTTCGTCGGCACTGGTGTTCAGGGTGATCTCGGTGCACAGGTTGGAGCTGTGGACTACGCCCTGGTGCTGCTGGGGTGAGCGCAGGTTGCAGGGGTCCTTGAAGGTGATCCAGGGGTGGCCGGTCTCGAACAGCACGGTCAGCATCTTGCGCCACAGCTGTTTGGCGGGGATCTTCTTGAACAGCTTGATCTTGCCCTGCTCCGCCAGGGCTTCGTATTGCTCGTAGCGCTCCCGGAAGGCGTTGCCGTACAGGTCGTGCAGATCCGGCACGTCGCTAGGGGAGAACAGAGTCCAGTCGCGGTCCTCGCGCATGCGTTCGATCAGCAGGTCCGGTACCCAGTTGGCGGTGTTCATGTCGTGGGTGCGGCGGCGCTCGTCACCGGTGTTCTTGCGCAGCTCCAGGAATTCCTCGATGTCCAGATGCCAGCTTTCCAGGTAGGCGCACACGGCGCCCTTGCGCTTGCCCCCCTGGTTCACTGCCACGGCGGTGTCGTTCACCACTTTCAGGAACGGCACCACGCCCTGGCTCTGGCCGTTGGTGCCCTTGATGTGGGAGCCGAGCGCCCGTACTGGTGTCCAGTCGTTACCAAGGCCGCCCGCCCATTTTGACAGCATGGCGTTGTCGCGAATGGCGCCGTAGATGCTTTCCAGGTCGTCCTGCACGGTGGTCAGGTAGCAGGAGGACAGCTGGGAGTGGCGGGTGCCGCTGTTGAACAGGGTTGGTGTGCTCGCCATGTAGTCGAAACTGGAGAGCAGCTCGTAGAACTCGATGGCGCGGGCGTTGGGGTCGTCTTCCCGCAGCGCCAGGCCCATGGCGACGCGCATGAAGAACACCTGGGGCAGCTCCAACCTGGCCTTGTTCCAGTGCAGGAAGTAGCGGTCGTACAGGGTCTGCAGGCCCAGGAAGCCGAACTGGTGATCGCGCTCGGGTTTCAGGGCCTCGCCGAGGCGTTCCAGATCAAAAGCCGCCAGGGCTTCGTCCAGCAACTCGTGGCGGATACCGGCGTGGATGAAGGCAGCCAGGGCCTGTGGATAGACCTCCGCCAGCGTTTGATTCCGGGGCAGGTCCAGGGCTTCGGCAGTTTCGAGGCGCAGCTGTTCCAGCAGCAGTCGGGCGGTCACGGCGCTGTAATCGGGCTCCTGCTCGATCCGGCTGCGGGCGGTCATGACCAGGGCCGAGAGCACTTCGGTTTCTTCGATGCCGTCGTACAGGTTGCGCAGGGCGTCTTCCACCAGGGATTCGCCATCGATGCCGTCCAGGCCGGTAGCGGCCTGTTCCACCTGCAGCTTCATCAGGCCCAGGTCCAGCGGGGCGATGCTGCCGTCGGCCTTTTTCACGGTCAGGTGCGGGTGGGCCTCCATGGGTTCTTCCACGGCGCGCTTGCGGGCGTGTTCTTCCCGGTACAGTACGTAGGCCCGGGCCACTTTCTGTTCCTCGGCCCGCATCAGGGCCAGTTCCACCTGGTCCTGGATATCCTCGATATGAACCTTGCCGCCGGCTTTCAGGCGCCGGCTGATGGCCTGGACCACCTGTTCGGTGACCCGGTGTACGGCATCGTTGATGCGGGCGGAGCCAGCGGCCTTGTCACCTTCCACGGCAAGGAAGGCCTTGGTGACGGCAACACTGATCTTGGCCGGATTGAATCCAACCAGAGTGCCGTTGCGTTTAATTACCTGAAGGGATTGGGTATCGGTGGAAGCGGCCGGCGGTTCGGCAAAGGCGGTGGCTGTCATGGTGCTCTCCTGGGTTCGCGTTGGTTCCATTTCACCTTCGCGAATGCAGGGGCACACTTTGCCTGGAGGACAGGCAACGGGAACCGGTCTGCTCACCCTGAGTCGCGAAGGTGCAGTCCAGAAGCCGGTGTTACTGGCTCCTGATCCCTGGCAGGTCTTCGGACTCAGGGGCGTGGATCGTCTGATCCGGCCTTGCGTAGCGACTTCCCGGCGGATGCCAGTGTCATCGTGCCACGCTCGTTCCCCAATACCGCTGCGCGTCAGTTCCGGACTCTCACCGGATTCCCGACTACCAGAGGCGATCAGAGAATGATCACAACATCTGGTAGTTGACCAAGGATAGAAACACTATATACACGTAAAAGGATCGGGACAAGGCACTTTTCCGCCATCGCCCTGTCTTCGTTGATACAACATTACAAGGGGTAGGCCATGAAATCTCGCTGGTACTGGTTGGCCGGCATCACCGTCTCCGCGGCGTTGGGCGCCCAGGCCCTGGCCATGAACAATCCGATACCGCCTTTCTCGCAAATCGGATCGCTGGATGATGGCTGGGAGCCGCTGCAATTCCCGAAGATCGAGCAGCACACTCTCTATGAACTCGTGCAGGAGGATGGCCAACAGGTGGTCAGGGCCACCACCGAGGGTGGCGCCTCCGGGCTGATCACCCGCCTGAACCTGGATCCGGACAGCACTCAGAAGCTCGCCTGGCAGTGGAAGGTGTCGAACGTATTCGAAGCCGGCAACGCCCGGGAAAAATCCGGGGACGACTACCCCGCCCGGATCTACGTGGCCTTCGAGTTCCAGCCCGAGGAAGCCGGGTTCTTCGAGCGGGCCAAGCGCAAGACAGTGGAAGTGCTGTTCGGGGAGACCCTGCCCGGCAATGCCCTCAATTACATCTGGGCCAACAAGCTGCCCGAGGGGGAGTTCATCGCCAATTCCTACACCGACCGGACCATGATGGTGGCGGTAAGCTCCGGCGGCAGTCGGGTCGGTCAATGGGTCAGCGTGGAACGGGATATCGCGGCGGACTATCGCAGGGCCTTCGGCGAGGACCCACCACCGGTGGTGGGCATTGCCATCATGTCGGATTCGGACAACACCGGAGAGCGGGCCACCGCGTGGTACCGGGACCTCACCCTCTCGCCCTGAACAAATCGGAACTCAGCGGTAGGCTTCCGGAAAACCGGGAATCACGTAGCCATGGCTGTTCGGGTAGATGGCCGGTAGTTCACCCCGCTGCACCAGACGCAGGTAGGCATCATCAAACTCTTCCCGGAGAATCGCCGCCCGCGGGTTGGCGAGGGAGAACAACCAGGCCGCGGTCCGGGAGCGGACTTCCGATTCCCTCACCACGCTGTCGGAAGGCTCGGTCAGGATCTCCCGTACCGGTGCACGGTAATCCAGAACGTAGTCGCCCCTCCGGCGCTTGAGCATATCGATGGCCGCCCGGTGATTCGGAGCCTCGGTGACCAGGATCTGGCCCGACTCCCGCAGCCACTGGATCATGCCGGCGTAGGTATAGCCTCCGATCACGATCACGGTCTTGCCCTGGAGGTCATCAAAGTGATTCAGGGGCGGATTGCCCTCCAGATACCAGGCGCTGAGCTGCACAGTGAGTGGTTGCGCCCAGCTTTCCAGCACTTCCCCTTCCAGCTGGGGAATGTTGGTCAGCCCGGGCCAGGCATCCACTGTGCCGTTTTTCAGGTAGAGGTAGATGCGGCTGATGGGCAGGAACAGGAATTCGGGCTCATAACCGGCCTCTTCCACCACCTTGCGGGTCACCTCGATAATCTCGCCGGAGGCTTCACCGGATTCGGTGTGATGGGCAAAGGGCGGGAATTCATTGTAGGCAATGGTGAGAACCCGGCGGTCCCCGGTGGGCTCCGCAACGGACGAAGAGGCCGCGATAGCCAACAGGGCCATGGTCACCCAGGCACAAAACCGGACCGTAAACCGAACCTCCCGGAATCCGGAGGACAACTTCGCGCGACTATTCATGATCTCCAGTTCTGCAAATTTCACTGCAGCCTAGAGTACCAGAACTTACGGAGTCTGCACTGACGCGTGGCGCAATTCCCGCAACTTGTCAGATGTGATAGACCACGAAATACAGGCCGATCCCGCCCATCACCAGGGTATAGGGCAGCGCCATCCAGACCATGCGCCCGTAGGAAAGGCGCACGAGCGGAGCAATCGCGGAGGTCAGCAGGAACAGGAAGGCGGCCTGGCCGTTGGGGGTTGCCACACTGGGCAGGTTGGTGCCGGTGTTGATGGACACCGCCAGATCCCGGAAATGCTCGACACTGATGGCGCCGGCATCCAGGGCCTGCTTGACCTCGCTGATGTAGACCGTGGCCACGAACACGTTGTCACTGATCATGGAAAGCAGGCCGTTGGCGATGAAGAACATGCCCGGCTGTTCACTTTCCGGCAGGGACAGCACGTAGTCAATGATCGGCTTGAACAGGTGCTGCTCGTGGATAACGGCAACAACGGCAAAAAACACCACCAGCAGTGAAGTGAACGGCAGGGATTCCTGGAACGCCTTGCCGATCTGGTGCTCGTCGGTGATGCCGGTGAAGGAGGTTACCAGGATAATCACCAGCAGACCGATCAGCCCCACCTCCGCCAGGTGGAAGGCCAAGCCAATAACCAGCACCGCGGCGGCGGCAGCCTGAACCCAAAGGGCGGCCTGATCTGCCTTGGTGCGCTTGTTACGCTCGTTCTCGGCAAACTCTTCCAGCACCCGGCGCACCGGCTTCGGCAGGCGGCCGCCATAGCCGAACCAGCGCAGCTTCTCCAGGGCCCAGCAGGTAACCAGACCGCCCACCAGCACGGGCAGACTCACCGGCGCCATGCTCAGGAAGAAGCCGATGAAATCCCAGCCCACAACCTTGGCAATCAGCAGGTTCTGGGGCTCCCCCACCATCGTGGTTACGCCACCCAACGCGGTACCCACAGCACCATGCATCAGCAGGCTACGCAGAAAGGCCCGGAAGTTTTCCAGATCTTCCCGGTGCAGCTCGATCACTTCCTCGTCACTGTTGGCGTTGTGGTCAGAGTGCTGGTAGCCCTTGCCGGACGCCACCTTGTGGTAAACCGAGTAGAAACCGACGGCCACGGAAATGATCACCGCGGTGACGGTCAGGGCATCCAGAAAGGCCGAAAGTACCGCCGCGGCGCTGCAGAACAACAGGGACAGCGCCGACTTGGAGCGGACCCCCACCAGGATCTGGGTGAAGGTGACCAGCAGCAGTTCCTTCATGAAGTAGATACCGGCCACCATGAACATCAGCAGCAGGATCACCGGGAAGTTGGTCAACACCTCCAGATACACCGCATCCGGCGTGGTCAGCCCGATCAGCAAGGCCTCCACCGCCAGCAGGCCGCCCGGCAGCAACGGGTAGCATTTCAGCGCCATGGCCAGGGTGAAAATGAACTCGCCGATAAGCAACCACCCCGCCACGCCAGGGCCAAGCACGTACATCACAATCGGGTTGGCAATCAGAAACAGCAGGATGGCCTGCTTGTACCAGACAGGCGCCTTGCCAAGGAAATTGTGGGTGAAGCCGGACAACACGGTAGTGGGCATTGCAGAGATCTTCTGAGAAAACGAATAGTTGCAATTATGTCGCTAAAGCCCTGAATCTTCCTTGATATTTATATATTGGTGCATCGACCAATTGGGCGGCCGCATTCTAACCGATTTCCGGCCAGATGCGGTCGCTTTCTAAAAAAATGATGAAAAGGTTGTCAGAAGAAAGCCTGGATTCCGGTCTGGGCGCGGCCAAGGATCAGGGCATGCACATCGTGGGTGCCTTCGTAGGTGTTCACCACTTCCAGGTTCACCAGGTGGCGGGCCACCCCGAACTCATCACTGATGCCGTTACCACCGAGCATGTCCCGGGCCATGCGGGCGATATCCAGGGCCTTGCCACAGGAATTACGCTTCATGATGGAGGTGATTTCCACCGCGGCTGTGCCCTCGTCCTTCATGCGGCCGAGGCGCAGACAGCCCTGCAGGGCCAGGGTGATGTCGGTCTGCATGTCCGCCAGCTTCTTCTGGATGAGCTGATTGGCCGCCAATGGCCGGCCGAACTGCTTGCGATCCAGCACATACTGACGGGCAGTGTGCCAGCAGTCCTCGGCCGCGCCCAGGGCACCCCAGGAAATGCCGTAGCGGGCGGAGTTCAGGCAGGTGAACGGCCCTTTGAGGCCTCGTACGTCCGGGAAGGCGTTTTCCTCCGGCACAAACACGCCGTCCATCACGATCTCGCCGGTGATGGAGGCGCGCAGCCCCACCTTGCCGTGAATGGCAGGCGCACTCAGGCCTTCCCAGCCTTTCTCCAGCACAAAGCCGCGGATCGCGCCATCGTCGTCCTTGGCCCAGACCACAAATACGTCGGCGATCGGGCTGTTGGTGATCCACATCTTGCTGCCGGTCAGCCGGTAACCGCCGTCAACCTTCCGGGCCCGGGTCGCCATGCTGCCGGGATCGGAGCCGTGGTCCGGCTCGGTCAGGCCGAAGCAGCCGATCCACTCGCCGGAAGCCAGTTTCGGCAGGTACTTCTGGCGGGTTTCCTCATTGCCGAATTCGTAGATGGGCACCATCACCAGGGACGACTGCACGCTCATCATGGAACGGTAACCGGAATCCACCCGCTCGATTTCCCGGGCGATCAGTCCGTAACACACGTAATTCAGGCCGCTGCCACCGTACTGCTCGGGGATGGTGGCGCCGAGCAGGCCGGTCTCGCCCATTTCCCGGAAGATCTCCGGATCGGTCTTTTCATTGCGGAAGGCTTCCAGTACCCGCGGCCGGAGCTTGCTGTCGGCAAACTGGCGGGCACTGTCGCGCACCATGCGCTCTTCTTCGGTCAGCTGCTGGTCCAGCAACAGGGGGTCTTCCCAGTTGAAACTTGCTTGGTTGGCCATGGTTGGTCTCCACTCAATTCCGGTATCACGGTTATATGACAGTTTCTGGCAGATACGTTCAGGATATCAGCGGTGCTTCCATTGCGGTTGGCGTTTTTCGAGGAACGCACTCATGCCCTCATGACGATCCTCACTGGCGAAGCTGGACCACAGCAACCGGCGCTCGTACTCCACGCCCGCCGCCAGGGTCGTCTCGAAGGCCTGATTGACCGCCTCCTTGTTGATCATGGTCGCCATCTGCGAGTAGCCCGCGATTTCCGCCGCCACCGCCAGGGCCGTCTCAATCAGTTCCCCGGCCGGGACGATCCGGCTCACCAGGCCACTGCGCTCGGCTTCTTCGGCGTCCATGGTGCGCCCGGTCAGGCACAGGTCCATGGTCTTGGCCTTGCCAATGGCCCGGGCCAGGCGCTGGGTGCCCCCGGCTCCGGGCAGAGTGCCGATTTTTACTTCCGGCTGACCGAAACGGGCGGTATCGGCCGCGATCAACAGGTCACACATCATCGCGAGCTCACAGCCACCACCAAGCGCCAGGCCGGCGACTGCCGCAATCACCGGCTTGCGACAGCGGGTCACGGTTTCCCAGTTAGCCGAGATGAAGCGCTCCCGGTAAGCCCTGGAGAAATCCAGGGCATAGACTTCGGTGATATCCGCACCGGCGGCAAAGGCCTTCTCGTTCCCGGTGATGACAATGGCGCGGATGCTGTCGTCTTTTTCGAGGGCCTCCAGAACCGAGGTCAGCTCGTTCATCAAGGCATTGTTCAGTGCGTTATGCACCTTCGGCCGGTTGAGCCGGATGAGCGCGACGGCCTCGCGCTTTTCAAGCAATATGTTGCTGTATTCCATAACCGCCCTCTCTAAGAGATCTGCCTTTATTCCTTTTATATCTCTATATAAAGACTTTACTGATTGAAAACAGACTACACCCCGCTATTTTTTTAAGCAATATGTTGACACAATATTTGGGCGGGGCGTATTTTGAAATGGAGGCCATAACGACCTGCATCTGCAGTCAGGTCCCCGACAACAACAAACCGGACACAACAGGTGAATCAGATGGACACAGGCATCACTCTCAATCCGGAACGCCGCGCCGCCATGGTCGAGAGCGGCGCATGGAACGACAAACGCATTACCGACTACCTGGACCAGGCCGTGGCCAGCACCCCGGACCGGGAAGCCATCGTCGGCTACCAGGTCACCAGCGATACCCGCACCGCCCTTACCTATCGGGAACTCAATGACAAGGTCACCCGCATGGCGGCCGGCCTGGCCGGCATGGGCATCGGTAAAGGCGACGTGGTGGCCTGCCAGCTGCCGAACTGGTGGCAGACCACTGCCCTGCACCTGGCCTGTATGCGCATCGGCGCCATCCTGAACCCGCTTATGCCGATCTTCCGGGAGCGGGAACTGCGCTTCATGCTCAAGCATGGCGAGGCCAAACTGCTGGTGATTCCCAAGGTGTTCCGGGGCTTCGACTACGAAGCCATGATCGACGGCATCCGCGCCGAACTGCCGAACCTGGAAACCCTGCTGGTGATCGGCGGCGAGGGCGAACGCAGCTTCGAACAGCGCCTGGTGGAGACTCCCTGGGAACAAAAGCAGGACATCAACGCCCTGTTTGCCGAGCGCGAACTCACCGCCGACGACGCCATCCAGATCCTCTACACCTCCGGCACCACCGGCGAACCCAAGGGGGTCATGCACACCTCCAACACCCTGTTCTCCAACGTGCGGCCCTATGCCGACCGGCTGCACCTGAGCTCCGACGACAAGGTACTGATGGCCTCCCCGGTCGCCCACCAGACCGGCTTCATGTACGGCATCATGATGCCCGTTTACCTGGGCACCACCGCCATCCTCCAGGACATCTGGGACGCAGACTACGTCTGCAAGGTGATTGCTGCCGAGAAACCGGCCTTCACCATGGCCGCCACGCCCTTCCTGGCGGACCTGGTGAAAACCGCACCCAAGCACGAGGGCGAACTGGATTCCCTGCGGATCTTCGTCTCCGCCGGCGCCCCCATCCCCAGTGCCGTGGTGGAACAGGCCGGCAAGGTTCTGAAGGCAAAGATTGTCTCGGCCTGGGGCATGACCGAAAACGGTGCGGTCACCATGACCTGCCCGGAAGATCCCGCCGAGCGGGCCAGCCAGTCCGACGGCAAGGCTCTGCCCTGGATGGACGTGAAAGTGACCGACTTCCAGGGCAACGAACTGCCGGCCGGCGAAGAAGGCAGCCTGCTGGTCCGGGGCTCCAGCCTGTTTGTCGGCTACCTCAAACGGCCCGAACTCTACGGCGTGGACGAGAACGGCTGGTTCAACACCGGCGACCTCGCTCGCATGGACAATGACGGCTACATCCGCATCACCGGTCGCACCAAGGACGTGGTGATCCGCGGCGGCGAGAACATCCCCGTGGTTGAGGTAGAGAACCTGCTCTACAAGTACCCGGGCATTGTCGATGTGGCGCTGGTGGGTTGTCCGGACGAACGCCTGGGCGAGCGCCTGTGTGCCTACGTCACCCTCGACGAGAACGCCACCGATCTGACGCTGGATCAGGTCAAGGCCTACCTGACCGAACAGCAACTGTCGAGGAACTACCTGCCGGAATACCTGGAAGTGATCGAGGCCATGCCCCGCACCGCCTCCGGCAAGATCCAGAAATTCAAGCTGCGCGAGCAGGCCAAAGAGGTTCGCCTCGAACCGGCCAGACGCGGCTGATCCCTTTGACTGACCAGCAACAGGAGCAAATCATCATGAGAGGCCTGAACGGAAAAACCGTCATCGTCACCGGCGGCGGGGGCGGCATCGGCCGCGCCGTGTGCCGGCGATTTGCCGAGGAAGGCAGTCTGGTTGCGGTGCTGGACCGGGACGAGAGTGCTGCCCGGGCCACCGCTAACCTGATTACCGAAGCCGGCGGCACCGCCCGTGCCTATGCGGCGGACATCACCGATTACGCCGCGATCACCGACACCGTGGCGGCCATCGAGAAAGAGCTGGGCGTACCCACGGTACTGGTGAACAACGCCGGTTTCGACCGCTTCATCCCGTTCCTCAAGACCGAACCGAAACTCTGGGAACAGCTGATCGCGGTGAACCTGACCGGCGCCCTGAACATGCACCACGTGGTACTGCCGAAGATGGTGGCCGCCGGCGGTGGCAAGGTCATCAACGTGGCTTCCGATGCGGCCCGGGTCGGTTCCTCCGGTGAATCCGTCTATGCCGCCTGCAAGGCCGGCCTGGTGGGCTTCAGCAAGACCGTGGCCCGGGAACTGGCCACCAAGAACGTGTGCCTGAACGTGGTCTGCCCAGGCCCCACCGACACCGCCCTGCTCAAGGGCGTTGCCGAGAGTGCGCCGAACCCGGAGAAATTGCTGGAAGCGTTCCGCAACGCCGTGCCCATGAAACGCCTGGCCCAGCCGGACGATTACCCCGGAATCATTGCACTGCTCGCCAGTGACGACGCCAACTTCATCACCGGCCAGGTCATCAGTGTGTCCGGCGGCCTGACCATGGCCGGCTAACTGCCACCTTCACGAACACGGAGACCCAGACATGAGTTACGAAGACATCCTGTACGACGAAACCGACGGCGTCGCTACCATCACCATCAACCGCCCGGACCGCTACAACGCCTTCCGCGGCCAGACCTGCATGGAACTGATCGACGCCTTCCATCGCGCCGGCTGGAACAAGGATATCGGCGTGATCGTGTTCACCGGCGCCGGCGAGAAAGCTTTCTGCACCGGTGGCGACCAGGGCGCCCACGAGGGCCAGTACGACGGCCGCGGCCTGATCGGCCTGCCGGTGGAAGAACTGCAGCGCCTGATCCGGGAAGTACCCAAGCCAGTGATTGCCCGGGTCAACGGCTTCGCCATCGGCGGTGGCCACGTCCTGCACGTGATCTGTGACCTGAGCATCGCCTCGGAAACGGCCATTTTCGGCCAGGTCGGCCCCAAGGTCGGCTCCGTCGATCCCGGCTTCGGCACCGCCTACCTGGCGCGGGTCGTGGGTGAGAAGCGGGCCCGGGAGATCTGGTACCTGTGCCGCAAGTATTCGGCCCAGCAGGCGCTGGAGTGGGGCCTGGTGAACGCCGTAGTTCCCCCCGAGCAGCTGGACGAGGAAGTACGCAAGTGGTGTGACGAGATCCTGGAGAAGAGCCCCACCGCCCTGACCATCGCCAAGCGCTCGTTCAACGCTGACAGCGACAATATCGCCGGCATCGGTGCCCTCGGTATGCAGGCCCTGAGCCTCTACTACGACACCGACGAGTCCAAGGAGGGCGTCAACGCCTTCAAGGAAAAGCGCAAACCGGAATTCCGCAAGTACTACAAGTAACGGCACGATAGCCCGGAGAACACCATGAATTTCGCATTCAACGAAGAACAAAACGCGATCCGCGAGGTTGTGGCCCGCTTCAGCGCCGAGGTACTGGCTCCGGGCTATCGCAAACGGGACCGGGAAGGCGTGATCGAAAAGGATGTCATCCGCCAGCTTGGCGAGATGGGCCTGCTCGGTGGCGAGCTGCCCGAGGAATTCGGCGGCAGTGGCATGGACTGTGTCACCAGCGGCCTGATCATCGAGGAAATCTCCAAGGGGGATTTCAACGTTGGCTACATTCCCCTGCTGACGTCCCTGAACGGACAGATCATTGCCAGCCACGCCGCGCCGGATCTGGCCAAGGAATGGCTGCACGGCATGACCTCCGGCCAGAAGGTGGCCTGTATCGCCCTGACCGAACCCCACGGCGGCTCCGACGCCGCCAACCTGCGCCTGAAGGCGGAGAAAAAGGGCGACGTCTACGTGCTCAACGGCGAGAAAACCTCCATCTCCATGGCCGACCAGGCCGACGTGGCGGTGGTGTTTGCCCGCACCGGCACGGTGGAGCAGCGCGCCTCCGGCATCAGCGCGTTTCTGGTGCCCATGGACAGCCCGGGCATCACCACCACCCGGTTCGAGGACAATGGTCAGCGCGCCATCGGCCGGGGCTCCATCTTCTTCGACAACGTGGAAGTGCCCGCCAGCCACATGATGGGTGACGAAGGCAAGGGCTTCAAACAGGTCATGCAGGGTTTCGACTACAGCCGCGCGCTGATCGGCCTGCAGTGCCTGGCGGTGGCCCAGCAGTCCCTGGAGGAAACCTGGCAGTGGCTGACCGAGCGCACCGCCTTTGGCCAGAACCTGTCCGCCTTCCAGGGCCTGACCCATCCGCTGGCGGAATACCAGACCTACGTTCATGCCGCGCGCATGCAGTGCTACCATGCGCTCTGGCTCAAGGACAACAACCTGCCCCATAACGCCGAAGCCGCCATGAACAAGTGGTGGGGCCCAAAGCTCGCTTTCGATGTGGTTAAACAGTGCCTGCTGGCCCACGGCCACACTGGCTGGGGCGAAGACCTGCCCTTTGCCCAGCGGTTGCGTGATGTCCTTGGCCTGCAGATTGGTGATGGTACCGCGCAGATCATGAAGAACATCATCGCGCGCGAGTACCTCCCCAGGTGACGCACCCCATGTCCTCCGCGATTCGGGGTGCCGGTGACAGCCTGCCCTGGCCCGAGAGCCCGGGCGGCACGACAGGAGCACAGATGATCGTCAACGAATCCGGAGGCGTACCCAACCGACTGTTTTTCCGGCTGTTCCAGACCGGAAACATCCTGCAGCGCCAGGTCCAGAACGAAATGGGCATCAGCGCTGTGCAGTGGGCGGTGCTGGGGGCGCTGTCACGGGAGGGGTTCGAGGAAGGCACCTCCTTCAACCAGCTCAAGGAATACCTGTATGTCAGCCGCCAGAACCTGGACGGCGTGCTCAAACGCATGGAGCGGGATGGCCACGTGGTGAGAATTCCCGATCCTCAGGACCGCCGGGCGCGGCTGGTGGTGCTCACCGAATCCGGCCGGGCCTTCTGGAACCAGCTGCAGGACACCATCACCGAGTTCTACCGCCAGGCCCTGCTGGGGATGAGCTTCGATGACGGCGTCAGCCTGCTGCACCTGCTCAAGAAACTCCAGCAGGACCTGTCCAACGTATCTATGACCTCCGAAGCCGAAACAGCTCCAGAAAAGCCCGGTAGTCCCTGAGTACTTGCCCACTTCCGCGGGCCACGAACTTGACCTCCTGCCCTGGCAGGCACTGGGCCAGCCGGGATGCCGACAGCGGAGACAACGCCCCGAGCCGCGGGTAGCCGCCGATGGTCTGGCGGTCATTGAGCAGGGCAATGGGCTGGCCATCCGCTGGCACCTGGACGCCGCCCAGGTTGATGCCCTCGGAGATCAGCGAGCCGATCCGGCACTGCAGCTTCGGGCCGAGCAAACGTACGCCCATGCGGTCCGCCCGGTCATCCACCCGCCACCAGGTATTGAAGGCATCGTAGAGGCTGCGGCCGGTGAACTCCCCGATCTGGGCGCCGGGCAGCAGCTCCAGGACCGGCGCTTCCCGGAAATCTTTACGGGCATGGCCCGGCGCCTCGGTCATTCCCTCGGCCGTTTTCCCTTCCGGGGTATGAATTGCCAGCCGGTCGCCCTCCGCCAGCTTGCTGCCCCAGCCATCGAAGCCGCCCAACTGTTCGCGACTGACACAGGCAACGCTGCCCATCACCGGTTCGGCGGCAAAGCCACCCCGAACCGAGAGGTAGGCCCGCAGACCACTTACGGGCGAGGCAAAGATCAGTTTCTGGCCTTCCTTCCAGGTCACTCGCTGCCATAGGGGCACCGGTTGCTCATCGAGGGTCGCGCCGAGATCGGCGCCGGCGATGGCGATGTCCAGATCCCGTTCCGCGATCAGTTGCAGCCCGCCAAAGGTGATCTCCAGGCTCGCGGTACCCCAGGGGTTGCCAGCCAGGTAATTGGCCCAGGCCCAGGAGTACAGATCCGCCGGCCCGCCCTGGGTCACGCCCAGATGGCGCACGCCGAAACGGCCCCGGTCCTGCAGCAGCGCCAGCGGCCCGGCCCGGTGCACCCGGATGGCGGTTTCCGCCTTGCTTTGTGCTGTCATCCCGCCGCCTCCATGGGGGTGGCATCACCGCCCTGGCGTTCGAATTCCTCGCGGCTGACGGAGACAAAGCGTACTTCGTCTCCCACTCTCAGCAGGCTGAAACCCTCCCGTTCACGGTCAAACAGCCGGGCACTGGTGCGGCCGAGCAGGTTCCAGCCACCAGGGGTGGCCGTGGGGTAGGCGGCGGTCTGGCGGGCGGCAATGGCGACACTGCCCACCGGCACCTTCTTGCGCGGGGTATCCAGCCTGGGGCATTCCAGTCGTGGATCAATCAGCCCCATGAAGGCAAAGCCGGGAGCAAAGCCCAGGGCAAACACGCGGTAGGTTTTGCTGCTGTGGCAGTCGATGACTTGCTCCACGGTCATGCCGGTGTGCTCGGCGACCCGGCCCAGGTCCGGCCCGACGCTGGGGTCATAGAAAGTCGGCAGTTCGTGGACCTGGCCGGTGCCGAGGTCCTCGTCCGGTTTCAGGTCCGCCAGTAACCCGGCAATCGTTTGCCGTGCCTCGGCCGGAGACAACCGGACAGGATCGAAGACCACCAGCAGCGTGGTGTAGGACGGCACCAGATCCACCAGCGCGTCAGCAAACGCCGACTCGCAGTGGCGTGCCAGGGCCGTGATCCAGGGCAGGTTGGCCTCGTCGATCTGCTCGAACAGCCGGACCATCCAGCCATCGAGACCGGCGGACTCGAGCCGGGGCAAGGCGTTGGCCGGGCTACCGGTCATGCCCGGTTTCCCAGTGCCAGGATCGCCTCGCGGATCGACTGGATCGCGGCGATGGAGTCGTTGTTGTCCCCGTGCACGCACAGGGTATCGGCGTTCAACTCGATCTCGCTGCCGTCAATGGCGGTCAGCGGTTCGCCCTTGGCAATCTTCACAGCCTGCTCCAGGATCTCGTCGGGGTCTTCATGGACTGCCCCGGGTATGCGCCGGGATACCAGACGACCTTCCCCGTCATAGGCACGGTCGGCAAACGCCTCGAACCACAGCTTGATGCCGTAGCGATCCGCGATTTCCCGGGCCATGGAAGTGTCACAGGAGGCCATGGTCATCAAAGGCAGGTTGCCATCGAAATCCTTGACCGCCTTGACCACGGCCTCGAACAGGCCGGGATCCTTGATCATGTCGTTGTAGAGGGCACCGTGGGGTTTCACGTAGTGGATACCCGTGCCCTCGGCCTGGCAAATGCCGGATAGCGCCCCGATCTGGTACAGCACCAGGTCTTCCACTTCGTCCGGCGAGCAGGCGATGGAGCGGCGGCCAAAACCCACCAGATCCGGGTAGGACGGATGGGCACCCACCTTCACATCGTGCTGTTTCGCCAGCCGCACCGTGCGCCGGATAACGTGCGGGTCGGAGGCGTGGAAGCCACAGGCCACGTTGGCCAGATCGACATGGGGCATGACATGCTCGTCCATGCCCATGACCCAGGGGCCAAAGCTTTCCCCCATGTCGGCGTTGATCATCAGAGTTCTCATTTTCCCTCTCCCGTCTGCAGTGCGCGATAACGCCACTGGCTGATGACAAAAATACCCAGACTTACCATTATCGAGGCAAGCAGGGAGATGGCAAAGGTGGCCATGGGTGGCAAGGTACCCACCATCAGGGCCAGCGCCAAGGCGAAAGCGACCAGACTCAGCATGCCTTTCTGGGCCATGCTGACCGTTGCCCTGGCCACTTCAGCGCCATAGCGCTCATATAACGTCCAGCCAATGGTGAACAGCCCCACCGGGAACCCCACCAGCATACCGGAAAGCAACGGCCCGGATTTCGCTGCCACGGTGGTCGCGAGGCTCACCAGAATTCCCGCCAACAGCCCCCGAAACAGCAGATCAAACCACCCGGACCGGGCAACCACCACTGTCTGGCCCAGTTTCAGGGCCCGGCGTATGGCTTCGGCCGCGAACAGCACCAGAGCGTATACCAGCAAACCACCCCATACCCCACCCGGCAACAGGGAAAACAGCAGGGCCGTCGGTATCCAGATCCCGGTCGCCAACGCCAGGCTGGTGTACACGCCGAAACGCCCGGCGGCCACCACAAAGCAGATGGCAAAGATGAGGGTGGCGATCAGGGCATGTAGCGTCGACAGCGCGGCGGCCTGGAGGAACTCCACAGAGCGCTCCTGAAGCATGAAAAAGTAGCCGGGGCCCAGGATGATGGGTGTCCCTGCCAGTATGCCCCCAAGCCGCGGGCCCACCTTGCCCACCGCCACTGAAACGCCGATGACCACCAGGGCGGTGGCCACCAGCTTTGCGATCAGAACACTCAGCATGCTTCCCTGAGCGCCTCCTCGATACCCGCCGCGATGGCCAGCAAGCCGGCATCGGTACCATTGCGACCGACCAGCATCAGCCCCGAGGGCAACTCACCCGGCTCGTGGTTCGGCAGCGTGATGGCACACAGGTCCAGCAGGTTGGCCACCGTGGGATTACGCAGCACCAGCAGGTTCAGACGACCATAATCGTCATCACTGGCAAGCTCCTCAAAACGCGGCGGTGCAATCGGTACTGTCGGCGCAAGCAGGCCGTCGTAGGCCGCCAGCCACTGGTCAGCCTGTAGCTTGCGGTCAGCCCGGCGCCGGAGCAGTTCGATGTAATCCGCGGCCCCGAGCTGTGCGCCCCGCTCCATTCGGCTGCGGACTCTCGGATCATAGCGGTCCCCGTGGCAGCGCAACCATTCCCGGTGGATATGGTAACTCTCCGCGGCGGTGAGGCCACCACCTTCCAAAAGTTCCGGCAGGGTATCCAGCACCGGCACCGCCACTTCCTCGATCCGGGCGCCGGCGTCGCGAAGCAGTTTCAGGCTCCGGGTGAAGGCATCGGCGACCTCCCGGGAAACGTCGTCCAGCATGTAATTGGCGGGTACCGCGAAGCGCAGCCCGTCCAGTGGCCGGGGCCTGAGCGGTTGCCACTCCAGTCCGGCCAGCACCGCATCGACCCGGGCACAACAGTCCACGGAACGGGCAATGGGCCCGACCGAATCCAGGCTGTCCGACAGGGGAAAGGTGCCCCGCCTCGGTATGCGTTGCTGGGACGGCTTGAACCCGACCAGGCCACAGAACGCCGAGGGAATACGGATGGAACCACCGGTATCGGTGCCGATGGCCGCAGCGGCCATATCACAGGCAACGGCCACGGCGGCACCCGACGAAGACCCCCCGGGAATCCGGCCCGGGGCCAGCGGATTGTCCGGGGTACCGTAATGGGGGTTCAGGCCGAGGCCGGAATAGGCAAACTCGGTCATGTTGGTGTGCCCGGTGATCACCGCCCCCGCACGCCGCAGGCGTGACACTATCAGCGCATCATGCTCGGCGGGGGTGTCCCACCACTGACTTCCGGCGTGGGTCACCTGCCCTGCCACGTCGAACAGTGCCTTGAGAGCCACGGGAATCCCCGCCAGCTCCCCCACCGGCACCCGCGCCTCGTACAGGTTATCCGCTGCACGCGCCTCGGCGGTCGCGGTCCGGTCAAAACGGGCGGTATAAACCTGCCGGGCGCGATCATCTCCGGTATCCATGTTGTGCTGACAGGTCTTCAGCAAGTCCGCGGCCTGCCACTGCCCCGTTGCCAGGCCATCCAGCAGGTCCGCCAGCGTCCCGGCCGGCAATGGCTTGAGATCCTCGGCTTTGAACTGGGTCATTTCACCACCGGCAGCGTCTGAATGTGATAACTGTGTTCCAGAGTGCGGCTGGTAACCGGATCCCTCAACACCATCCGGAACGCCTGGGCGGGACGGACCCCGCCAATAACCGGCAGGGTGCCGCACAGCATGGCCTGCCCGGGCGCCAGTTGTGGCTGGTCCAGGCCAAAACGGCGCAGCAATTCCTCCGGATGCAGCAGCCCGGTGACACCGCCCTCCTGGTAACGCACTTCCTCACCGTCAATGGTGGCGAACGACGCCATCTCCAGTTCATCCCAATGGTCGATCACGTCAGCGAGCCACCACACCTGGTAGCCCACGGGCTTGGCACACACCTGCTTGGAATGGGCCACCGACCAGGCCTCTGCTTCACGGTCGGTATGGTCGGAACCGATGCCCACCACCGTGCCCCGCTCGGTACCGAGCAGCAGCACCTCCACCTCGCCGCTTGAGGCGTTGCCCAGGAACTGGACATTGCCCTCGGTGGTCAGCAGGTCCGCCGATACCCGATAGAACAGGGGGGTACTGGACGGCGGGGAAACCCCGATCGCCTTCAGCTCCTCGATATGCTCATCGATGGCCGCCTGTTCACGCCCTGCCCATCCGGCAATGATCAGTTCCCGGACGGTGATGTCCAGTTTTTCACCGGTATCGGCCAGCTGGAATTGTGTCATTACGTGTCTCCTGTTGTTGTCAGCCGGTTACTGATCAGTTCAAAAGATCCGGCAGGAACATGGCGATGGACGGGAACAGAACCAGCGCCACTGCCATCAGCAGCATCATTGCCACATACGGCATCGCTCCGACCATCACATCGTTGAAAGAACCGCCCTGGCGCACCCCCTGGACAACGTAGAGGTTGAGCCCCACCGGCGGGGTAATCAGTGCCATTTCGATCAGCAGGATCAGCAGAATGCCGAACCAGACCGGATCAAAGCCCATGCCGATGATGATAGGCGCCACAATCGGAATGGTAATAACCATCAGCGACAGGGTCTCGATGAAGAAGCCCAGGATAATGTACAGGGCGATCACCAGCAGCAGGGTCGAATAGGGACCCAGGCCCGCGGACTCCAGGAACGCCGTCAGCTCCCGGGTGATGCCCGCCGAGGCCAGAACGAAGTTCAGGAAATAGGAGGCGATAATGATCAGCATGATCATGCCGGTGGTGCGCATGGTGCCCTCAAGGGCTTCCATCACCACGGTCTTGGTCAGCTTGCCCATGGACAGGGCAATCGCGAAAGCCCCGATGACACCAAGCGACGCCGCCTCGGTGGGCGTGGCCCAGCCGGCGTAGATGGAACCGACCACGATGCCGAACAGCACCAGGACCGGCACCAGGTGTTTCAGCCCGGCAAACCGTTCGCCCCAGGAGTGATGGGTGCTCGGACCTCCCATCGAAGGCCGCCACAGGCAGATAAGCGCAGTGCCAACCACGAACAGCAGTGCCAGCAACAGACCCGGGATCAGGCCGGCGGCGAACAGCTGGGGGATCGAGGTCTCGGTCAGGAAGCCATAGACAATCAGGTTGATGGACGGCGGAATCATGATGCCCAGGGTGCCGCCGGCGGCAATCGAGCCGGTAAACAGCCGTGGGTCGTAGTTCATTTCCTTGCCCTGGGGAATGGCCACGGTACCGATGGTGGCCGCCGTGGCGACACTGGAGCCCGAGGTGGCGGAAAACAGGGTGGCTGTTCCAACGTTGGCGTGCAGCAGACCACCGGGCAGCCACGACAACCAGCTCTCCAGGGCCCGGTAGGTACCCTTGGCAATCCCCGTACGCACCAGGATTTCACCCAGCAGGATAAACAGTGGAATGGCAATCAGCAGGAAACTGTTGGACGCCGACCACAACACGTCCCCCATGGCATTGACCAGGGGAAACGGCGAGAAAAATTCATCGAGAAACAGTCCCAGCACGATCAGAGTGGCGGCAACCGGGACACTCAGCAGCAGAAGGACCAGCAGGACCAGCAGGGTTATCAGAATCATCAGTTGGTTTCCCCTTTCTCATCACTGATCTGTTCATCCAGGGTCGGACTACCCGCCAGCCACTGGACCTCATCCACGTGGCCACCGATCACGCCCAGCAGAACCCGAAGCGACATCAACACGACCGCGATGGAAAACCAGACCAGGCCCAGAAACCAAAGGGCCTGGGGAATCCATACCGGTGTGCCCAGGGGTGTATTGGCCCGGGCACCGCCGCTGAAGGAATGTTCGGTAACGCCAAAGGCAGCTCCCACCACCAGAACGCAGAACAGGGCCAGGGACAGCAAGGCCACCAGGTCCAGCACGCCACGGACACTGACCGGGAATTTCAGGTACAGCGCATCGATCCGGATGTGGGCCTTGCGCATCAGCGTGTAGGCAAACGCCCAACTGGTGCTGATGGCCATGACATACCCGGTGATTTCGGTGGCATGCACGTTCGAACGCCCGAAAAACTGGCGGGACAGTACCTCGATGGTCACCAGGATCACCGTCAGAAGAATCAGAAGTCCGCCGGCCCGGGCCAGCCAGAGTGACCCGGTACGGACGCCCTGAAGAATCCGGTCGAGTCCGGACGTTACCTGTTCCAACATAGTGTTCTCCGGAACGGGCCGGCAGCTACCGGCCCGTTCTCTGTCTCTGGAAGGTTAAGCAGGGTTACTTGGAGGCCTTGAGACCGCTGACACTGCCAATGGTCTCGTTCCAGCGGTCCACCCAGCGCTGGTCCACCCGGGCGGCCCAGTTCGGCAGCAGGGTTTCTTCCAGGTGACGGGAGACCTGCTCGAAATCGCTCTCGGTAGCTTCCACCAGAACCATGTCGCCGGGCTCACCACGGGAACACTCACCCTGCCCGGTCAGGCAGGCAATACCCTCCTTGGTCTCGTCTACTGCGGAAGCCCATACCGGCTGTTCGTAGTTCTCCTTGATTTCTTTCAGCAACCATTCCTGGGTCTCGGGAGACAGGGATTTCCACTTGTTGCCATTCATGGCGGTGACCACATGGTCCCAGCCACCGACCGGCAGCGGGTACAGATGGGTCGAGACTTCATACCAGCCGGAGCTGTAGCCGGAGAGGGAACCGGTGACGGCACAGTCGATAACGCCGCGCTGCAAGGCACCCGGTACTTCGCTGAAGTTCAGGGTGATACCTTCCGCACCCAGGGCTTCCAGGAACTCGGCGGTGGTGCGGCCGCTGGCACGAACCTTCTTGCCGGCAAGATCCGACAGGCCACCAATCTCGGTATTACAGAACACCACCTGGGACGGGTACGGGGCCACCGCCAGTACCTTGGCACCGTCAAACCGTTCGCTGAAGGCGTCATCCAGAACCGGCCAGTAGGCCTCGGCGATCTTGCGGGCGGTTTCCACATCCGGCGCGATCATGGGCATGTCCAGCCCCTCAAGTTCCGGCGCGTCCTGGACGGCGTAATCGGCCACCGTGGAGGTAACTTCGATGACATTCCGGGCCATCAGGCGATACACCTCGCCGCCTCCCAGGCCCATCTGGTCAAAGGTGGTGACTTCGGTGGATATGTTGCCACCGGAAGCCTCGGGGATGTGCTTGCTCCAGAACGGCTGCTCGAAGTTCTGGTACAGGGACAGGCTGCTCCAGCTGCCGACGTAGGAAATGCTGGTCTCGTCGATCTCCTGGGCGGAGGCTTGACCAGCCAGGGCCAGGGTTACGGCAGCGACAGCGGAGGTAAGATGCTTCTTGTTGATCATGGGATGGTTCCTCTTCTCTTTGTTGTCGTTCGTTTTTACAGCAGGGCCACGTGACTTTCGGGAATATCCGTTACCAGCATGTAGCCCGGATTGTGGGTGATCGCGAATGGAACGCCGGCATCCATCAACACCTGTTGGGGTGTCACACCGCAGGCCCAGAAGACCGGGATCTCATCAGTATGGACCGAAACCGCGTCGCCGTAGTCCGGATGCGCCAGATCGGAAATGCCGATCAGGGCGGGATCGCCCAGATGCACCGGAGCGCCATGGGCCTGGGGATAACGGGTGGTGATCTGGATGGCGCGGATGGCCTGGGCTGCCCGGAACGGCCGCATGGATACCACCATCCGGCCAGCAAAACCGCCGGCGGTCTGGAGCGGGATCGAGGTCTTGAACATGGGCACGTTGCGGCCTTCGTCGATATGACGCACGGCCACGCCGTTCTGCACCAGGGCGTGTTCAAAACTGAACGAGCAGCCCAGTGCGAAAGTCACCAGATCATCCCGCCAGAGGCCGGAGACATCCGGAAGGGTTTCGGACAGCTGGCCATCACGGTAGACACAGTAGGACGGCACGTCGCGGGCAATATCCAGGTCATCGGCCAGGATGTCACAACCGCGCTGGCCGGGCTCGCTGACGGCAATCAAGGGGCACGGCTTCGGGTTGGCCTGGCAGAATCTCAGGAACCCGTTGGCCTGGGCCTCGGGAAGTATGACCAGGTTGACCTGAACGAAGCCGTTGGCCAGGCCGGCCGTTGGGCTGATCAGGCTACCATCACGGGCCCGGAGCCGGACCGCTTGAGCGGGGGAAGTATTGGAATTGGTCATTTTTTCGCCTTGTACTGGTTTCTACTTAAGTTAAGGCGAAAACAATGATCAATTCCAATTGATAATAAGGATCTTAATTGATCGAAAAACCTGATCAGTTACAAAAATCAGGTTTTTTAGTCCTTTTCGGAAGCGACCAGCGCCAGCGACAGATCCGCCACCGCGCGAACCACATGCGCCCCGGGAGCCGTCATATAGGCGACGTTGAACACCAGGTCCGGAAGGGTCGCCTCCACCCGGAACTCCCGCAATTTGCCGGAGGCCAGCTCACTGGTCACGATCTCCCGGGGCAAGGCGCTAACGCCAATGCCGTCCACCGTCATCCGGATGATGGTTGAAAGCGACGAACTGGAGTGAATCTGGATGGAACGCCCCACGGGATGAACCAGTGACCGGATATGGGCGTGAGGCTCGCTCATGCGCGGGTAAGTGATGATCGGAATCCGTGCCAGTGAGGACAGGCTGAGCGGGTCTTCGGGCAGGGTCATTTTCGAGCTGGCAACCCAGGTCAGGGAATAACTGTAGAAGGGTTTGGTGACAAAATCCTCGTGCCGGACATCGCCGATCAGAAACGCGATGTCCACCTCCCGTTTGATCAGTTTCTCGGCAAGATTGATGGAGATGTCGACATCCAGCTCCAGGTTGATCGCCGGATAGGTTTCGTTGATCCGCTCGATCAGTTTCGGCAGCCAGGTGTAGGCAATGGTCTCCGCCACCCCGAGCCGGATAGTGCCGTGGATGGACTCCGGATCGGCTACCTTTTCCAGCAATTCCCGGTGAAGTTCCAGGATTTTCTCGGCATAAATCAGCAATTCCCGTCCTTTTGCCGTCAGCACGGCACTACGGCCGGAGCGGTCGAACAACTCGACACCAAGCTCGTCCTCAAGCCCGGAAATACGGGCCGAAATCGTGGGCTGGGAGGCATAGAGCTTGTCACCGGTCGCGCGGAAGCTGCCCAGCTTGGCAATCCAGTAGAAGGTTTCGAGGGATCTGATGTTCATCGGCTACCTGATCAAGATACCTGTTGAGCTGGCGTACCAACCGGCTGACACCGGTACCAAAGCACCGGAACTAACGTAGCAGGTGATTGCACCACCCGGGTGCTTCCCTTTTAGCCATTCGTTCAGTAGCTTCGGAGGGGATGATTACCTCTCATACCGGTTTCGCCTCCAGCATAAGTCGAGTCGGGGAGGAATGACAGGTCTCGTTAATCCAGGTAGTTACGCAAGCCGTAATTCGGTTGCCAACGACGAATAAAGACAAAGGAGAGCATCATGAGTAATCCCCAAACCCTTCGTGATCTGGTCGGGCTTGGCAATAGCGCAAGCCCCATCAGTTCCTCGGCACTGGTCATCATCGACGCCCAACAGACCTATCGGGAAGGCGTCATGCAACTCGAGGGTGTCGAGCCCGCGCTGGAGGAATGCCGCAAGCTGCTGGACCGGTTCCGTGCCGCCGGACGCCCGGTCTTTCATATCCAGCACGATGCGGGTGCCGGCTCCCCCTACGACATCAACGCCCCGATTGGCCAGATTGCCGATATCGTCGCACCGAAAGAGGGTGAGCCCGTTGTCACCAAGAACTACCCGAATTCTTTCGCCAGCACCGATCTGGACAAGCAGCTCAAGGAAGCGGGTATCGAGAACCTGATCCTGGTCGGTTTCATGTCACACATGTGCGTGAATGCCACAGCCCGGGAAGCGTTCTCCCTTGGTTACAACCCCACTGTAGTGGCTTCGGCCACCGCGACCCGGGCACTGCCATCCCCCATCTCAGGCGAGGTGATTCCGGCCGATCAGGTGCATATGGCTGCCCATACGGCGATCGCGGATCTGCCTTCGGCGGTGGTTGCGAGTGTGGCTGATGTTCCGGATTGAATTGCGATTGAAACTGTAGAGGCGAGTGTTCCCGGATCGTGCAGAAAGTTGGTTGGAGAGCCCGGGTCCACAAGCTCCCCAACCAGCGCCACGCCTGTGGCGACTTTTTAGCGCACTTTTGAAAGGAACTTCTGGGTGAGCGGGTTTTGCGGATCGGTAATCACCTGCCTGGCCTCACCAATCTCGGCAATAACGCCCTGGTGGAAATACGCCACTCGATCGGAGACGTCCCGTGCGAAGCCCATTTCATGGGTCACGCAGATCATGGTCATTCCCTCTTCCGCCAACAGGCGCAAGGTGTCCAGAACCTCGCCGACCAGCTCCGGGTCGAGTGCGGAGGTCACCTCATCAAGCAGCATGTAGTCGGGTTTCATGGCCAGTGCCCGGGCGATTGCCAGGCGCTGCTGCTGGCCGCCGGACATTTTGGTGGGGTATACGTCCAGCTTGTCACCCAGGCCCACGTGCTCGAGCTCCTTTTTGGCGATTTCCATCGCCTCGTCCCTGCTCATTTTCTTGACGATCCGGGGGGCAAGCGCCGCATTTTCCAGCACCGTCATGTGAGGAAAGGAGTTCCACTGCTGGAAGACCATGCCCAGTTTCTGGCGCAACTTGTCCTTGTTGGTCTCTTTGGCATGGACATCCACACCATCAACCAGGATTTTTCCACTGTTGATCGTCTCAATGGCATTGATGCAGTACAGCAGGGTCGACTTACCGCTGCCAGAGCCCCCGATAACACTCACGACCTCGCCTTTTTCCACATCCAGGCTCACGCCTTTCAGTACTTCAAGGTCTCCAAAGGATTTATGGACATTCTGTACGCTGATCATATTGCCATTTTCCTCTCAACATACCGGCCGTAATGGGACAGCGGGTAGGAAATAATGAAGTAAAAGATACCAACGCCTATCAGGATCTCGAGCGGCTGCTGGGTTCTTGAAATCAGTTGCTCCGAGGTGCGCAGCAATTCCATGTAACCGATGACCGAGACCAGGGCCGAGTCCTTGATCACACTGAGCGAGACACCCAGCCAGGACGGGAACACGGCACGCAACCCAATGGGTAACCGGATGTGGTAGATGGTTTGCCACTTGGTCATACCGAGCGAGCGCGCAGCTATCTGCATCGAGGGGCTGACACTCTCGAAGCCACTGCGAAATACCTCGCTCATGAAGGCCATGGTGTACAGCGAAAGTACGATGGAGCCCGCCACAAACGGCGCCAATGGGTTCCCCATCGCACCGACAAAGGTGGAGAACAGGATAAGCTGGATGATCAGGGGAACACTCCTGAGCACGTCCAGCACGCTGCCGAAAAGGACGTTGACAGCCTTGTTGCTCTCGGCACGCAGAAAACCGACGATCAAACCCAGTACAGTGCCCACAACGATTGCGACAACGGAGATGATGATGGTATTCCAGATACCGGTCAGGATCAGGCCGCTATCGCTCCATGACAGGGGTGTGAATAAGGAATTCATCAGATTTCCCCCTTGAAGAGTCTTCGAGCAAGCAGTGATGAGGTGAACAACACCAGCTTGGTGATGACAAAGTACATAACCGCCGCCACGATGAAGAACTCAAGCGTTCTGAACGACAATGACTGCAACCTCTGGGTGGTGCCGGAAAGCTCACTCATGCCCACAAGAATGCCCAACGAGCTCATCAGGATTGACCAGACAAACTGATTCGTCATCGGGTGATAGATGCGCCTGAGCATCTGCGGCAGGATGATGTACCGGTAAGCCTGAATGCTGGTCATGCCCAGGGATTTGGAGGCGCTGTACTGGGTAGCCGGAATCGACTGGAACCCACCCCGGAAGGTTTCGGTGAGGTAACCGGCATTGATGAACACCAGTGCACTCAGTACCGCAACATAGGGGCTCAGGTGTATGCCAAACGCCCCAAGGCCAAAATACGCCATGTAGATCTGGAACAGAGCCGGCGTGTTTCGGGCAACCTCGACCCAGACCGTTGCGACGTAGCAGAAGGGTTTGCTGTTGTTCATTTTGGCAATCGCCAGCAATATGGCGATCACAACGCCCAGGAACATGGCTAGAACAGAGACGTGCAGGGTAACAAACGCGCCGTTCAGCAACTCGGGCATATTCTGGAACACGATGTTCCAGTGAAATTCGTAGTCCATACCTTGGCCATTTTCTTAGAATGGAAGGAAACTCGACCCACGCTGATTGATAGCCGTGATCAGAAATCCGAGCCAGGGCATATGGGAATTTGCGCCTGGCTCGTAAGACGAGCCATGGCGACCCCCCGGTCGGGCGGCCGCCAATTCAGCGCTTACTTGTTGTCTCTCAGGGACTGGATCAGATCGGCGGGCGCGTCCACACCGAAATGCTTGTTGTAAGCCTTGTTCATGTTGCCGTCGCGGATCTGGTGAATCAGGAACAGATTCAGGTAGTTGATCCAGGCGGTTTCATCCCGCTTGGCAATGATGCCTACAACATCGTCGTAGTTGGGAACGTAAGGGCCAGCGACAAACTCTTCGAATTCCTTGCTTCGCAACTTGGTAGCGATGTTGGTGTTGGTTGAAATGATGGCGTCGACTTTGCCCTGGTACAGACCCAGGAAAGCATCGTTTTCAGATTTGAACGAGGTGTAATTGTCCCGGCCCCAGCCCTGTTGATCGGCATAAGCCAGGTATTCGGTTTCGTAGGTGGTTCCGAGAGCTGCACCGACTTTGAGATCCTTCAGATCCTCAAAGGAATCGATGTTCTTGTCTTCATGAGAGATCACCTGGAACTTGAAGACGAAGTACGGGTAGGTAAAGCCAACAGTCTTGGCACGTTCCAGGGTATCGGAGGTAGAACCGATTACAACATCGGTCTTGCCGGAAATCAGGGAGGGGATCCGGTCACCCCAGGTGAGGTTGAGGACATTCACGTCCACGCCGAGCACTTCGCCCAGGTCATTACAGTAATCGACGTCGAAACCGGCCGGTTCATTGTTTTCGTCGAAATACCCCATCGGCGGGAAATCCAGGACCACACCACAATTCAAAGTACCTCGTTGAATCACGGTGTCCAGCTGGTCGGCAGTGGCGCTCACGGATGTGAGGGCAGCACACGCGAATACTAGCGTTGCAAGTTTACGGATCATAGTTTGTCTCTCTTGTTCTTTTATCAGCAATTATTGCGTAATCGATATGCTTACATAGCGCCCGCTATGTGCAGAGAGCATACGATTTAAATACTACCGTAGATTTTTTAGTGAAAATTCTTGAAATTTCCCGTTTAGCAGACAATTTTCCTAAATTTTTTAAATTTAACCGACTTTTTTAAGCTGAAAACTCAAGAGGTGGAGAAAACAACAAGAGAGGACGTCGCAGTTCTGCCTTGCTAATAGGCAGAACTGCAGGGGAATTGTAGGGATGTTTCAGATAATACGCTTCGGAAACGTTTGAACTGGCAGCATTTTTGCGAGCTGGCGGCGACACTTGGCCATTGTTGGCGCGACGGTGGAATTACTCCACCGTCACACTCTTCGCCAGATTCCGCGGCTGGTCCACATCGGTACCCTTCAGTACAGCCACATGGTAGGACAGCAACTGCAGCGGTACGGTGTACACGATCGGTGCGGTGATCTCGTGCACAGACGGGATCTGCATCACGTGGACGCCTTCCTCCGGCTTCACATCCGCCGCCTTGTCGGCAAACACGAACAGTTCACCGCCCCGGGCACGGACTTCTTCCAGGTTGGACTTGAGCTTTTCCACCAGGTCGTTGTTCGGTGCGACGGTTACCACCGGCATTTCACTGTCCACCAGCGCCAGCGGGCCGTGCTTGAGCTCGCCGGCGGGGTAGGCTTCGGCGTGGATGTAGGAGATTTCCTTGAGCTTCAGGGCGCCTTCCAGGGCGACCGGGAACTGGGAGCCCCGACCCAGGAACAGGCTGTGGTGCTTGTCCATGAAGGCTTTGGAGAGCTCCTGGATTTCGCCATCCAGGGCCAGGATATCGTTGACCTGACCCGGGAGCTGATGGATGGCCTGCACGATCTCGGCTTCACGCTCTTCGCTCAGGCCATTGTGACGGGCCAGGGCCAGAGTGAAGATCAGCAGTGCGGTCAGCTGGGTGGTAAAGGCCTTGGTGGAGGCGACACCGATTTCCGGACCGGCCTGGGTCATGATCACCAGGTCCGACTCCCGCACCAGGGAACTGCCCGGTACGTTACAGATCGCCAGCGCTGCACGGAAACCGGCTTGCTTGGCCTGGCGCAAGGCGGCCAGGGTGTCGGCGGTCTCACCGGACTGGGAGATGCACAGGAACAGCGTGTCGGGCTGGATCACGTGCTTGCGGTAGCGGAACTCGGACGCCACTTCCACGGAACAGGGCACGCCGGCCAGTTCCTCGATCCAGTAACGGGCCACCATGCCGGCGTGGTAGGAGGTGCCGCAGGCGATGATCTGGACATGGCGAACGTTGTCCAGCAGGTTGGCCGCTTCGGTACCCAGGGCTTGTTCCAGCACCCGTGAATCGGTCAGCCGGCCTTCCATGGTGGCCTTGATCACTTTCGGCTGTTCGTAGATTTCCTTGAGCATGAAGTGGCGGTACTCGCCCTTGTCGGCGGAATCGGCGCCATGCTCGAAACGGGTGATCTGGCGCTCGACCGGCGTGCCCTCACGGTCGTGGATCTCGATCCGGTCCTTGCGGATATCAGCCATGTCGCCTTCTTCCAGGAACATGAACCGGTCGGTCACCGGCAGCAGGGCCAGCTGGTCCGAGGCGATGAAGTTCTCGCCGATACCGACGCCCACTACCAGCGGGCTGCCTTCCCGGCATACCACCAGGTGATCCGGCTCGTCGGCATGGACGACCGCCAGGGCGTAGGCACCGCGCAGGCGGGCAATCGCGGCTTTCACCGCAGCGTACAGTTCACCCAGTTCCCGGTAATTCTTCTCGATCAGGTGGGCGACCACCTCGGTGTCGGTCTGGGAGGTAAACTCGAAGCCGTCGGCTTTCAGTTCCTCACGCAGCTCCTGGTAGTTCTCGATGATGCCGTTGTGGACAATGGCCAGGCGCTCACCAGACATGTGCGGGTGGGCATTGAGCTGGGACGGCTCGCCGTGGGTGGCCCAGCGGGTATGGGCGATGCCCAGGTGACCGCTCAGGGGATTGGCCTCGATGGCCTCGGCCAGGGCCGCAACCTTGCCGACTTCACGGGCGCGCTGCACTTCATGCTTGCCGTCGATGACGGCCATACCCGCGGAGTCATAACCCCGGTACTCAAGGCGGCGCAGTCCCTCGAGCAAAATACCCTGGACGTCCCGTTCGGAAACCGCTCCTACAATCCCACACATGCTGTTGTCACCTGTTCGCTGATCGTTCGTTTATGCTTTTTTCGGCTTTTCCCAGCCGGAAATGTTGCGCTGGCGGCCACGGGCCACGGCCAGTTCGCTGTCTGCCACATCCCGGGTGATGGTGGAGCCGGCGCCGATGGTCGCCTCCGGGGCGATGGTAACCGGCGCGACCAGGGAGGTATTGGACCCCACGAAGACACCGTCACCGATCACGGTCCGGTACTTGTTCACCCCATCATAATTGCAGGTGATGGTACCTGCACCCACATTCACATTACGACCCAGGGAGGCATCACCCACGTAGCTCAGGTGATTGATCTTGCTGCCCTCGCCCACCACGGCTTTCTTGGTTTCGACGAAGTTGCCCACCTTGGTGTTGGCGGCCAGCTCGGTACCCGGACGCAGGCGGGCGAACGGGCCGATCTGGGCATTGGCGCCAACCACCGCGCCTTCAATCACGCTGTTGGCCTTGATCTCGGCGCCGTCGGCAATGGTGGCATCCTTGATCACGCAATTGGGGCCGATAACCACGTTGTTGCCGAGGCTGACCTTGCCCTCGAACACCGCGTTCACGTCGATCCACAGGTCGTTGCCGATAGTGAGTTCACCCCGGACGTCCACCCGGGCCGGATCCGCCAGGCTGGCGCCTTCGGTCATCAGGCGTTCGGCCTGCTGGCGCTGGAACCAGCGCTCCAGTTCCGCCAGTTGCACCCGGTTGTTCACGCCCTGGACCTCGAAAGGATTGAGCGGCTGGGACACCGTGACTTCCAACCCATGCTCCACCGCCATGGCGATGATGTCGGTCAAATAGTATTCGCCCTGGGCATTACTGTTGGACAGGGTCGGCAGCCAGCTTTTCAGATGCCTTGCGGAGACCGCCAGAATCCCGGTGTTCACTTCGTGGATGGCCTGCTGCTCGGCAGTGGCGTCCTTCTGCTCGACAATGGCCTGAACCTCACCCCGGTCATTGCGCACGATGCGACCATAACCATGGGGGTTGTCCATATCCACGGTCAGCAGCGCCAGGTTGCCCTCGTCCAGCTCGCTGACCATCGCCTCCAGGGTTTCCCGGCGGGTCAGGGGGACATCCCCGTACAGGACCAGCACCCGGGCATCATCCGGCAGGTCCGGCAGGGCCTGTGCGACGGCATGGCCGGTGCCCAGTTGTTCGGTCTGGAGTACCCAGTTCACCGTCTGATCGTCGAGGGAAGCACGCACCTGATCCGCACCATGGCCGATCACCGTGTGAATTTTCTCCGCCCCGAGCTGCTTGGCGGTATCCACCACGTGATGCAGCATGGCTTTGCCGGCCACCGGGTGCAGAACCTTGGGCAGTGCGGACTTCATTCTGGAACCCTGGCCGGCGGCCAGGATCACGACGTGTAACGGGCTCATGGAAAACTCAGGCTCCCGGGATGTTTGTTTGAATCAATAAAAAAGCCGCAACCATCGGGGCCGGATCGCCAACGCAGGGCGCTGGTATTCCAGCCGCTCAGGATGCGGCTTTGGTGTTCGGCAAACCCGAAACGAAAATGCTCAGCGCATTTTGTTACGCAGCTGCTGGATGGTACGAAGCTGAGCAACAGCCTCGGCCAGTTCCGCAGCAGCACGGGAATACTCGAATTCACCGGTCTTGTCGGCAAGTGCCTTCTCAGCCTCTTTCTGGGCTTCAAGCGCAGCAGCTTCGTCCACATCCTTTGCACGAACGGCTGTGTCTGCCAGCAAAGTCACCAGATTGGGCTGGACCTCCAGATATCCGCCGGACACGTAAAGAATCTCTTCTTCACCGCCCTGCTTGATGATCCGAATGGGACCAGGCTTCAGCTGGGTCAGCAGCGGAGCGTGACCCGGGGCAATACCCAGGTCACCTTCAGAGCCCGCTGCGATCAGCATCTCTACCAATCCGGAATAGATCTTTGTTTCGGCACTTACCACGTCACAATGCACGGTCATACCCATGTCAGTTGCCTCTTTGATCGATCCGGAAATTCGGGCTTGGGCTTCAGTTTACTCGCCCTTGCTCTTCATTTCCTTCGCTTTCTCGACCGCTTCCTCGATGGTACCGACCATGTAGAACGCCTGCTCAGGCATGTCGTCATAGTCGCCGTTGAGGATGCCCTTAAAGCTGCTGATGGTCTCCTTCAGAGACACGTACTTACCGGGGGAGCCGGTGAATACTTCAGCAACGTGGAACGGCTGGGACAGAAAACGCTCGATCTTACGGGCACGGGCTACAGTCAGCTTGTCTTCTTCTGACAGTTCGTCCATACCCAGGATGGCGATGATGTCTTTCAGTTCCTTGTAGCGCTGCAGGTTGGTCTGCACGCCACGAGCCACTTCGTAGTGCTCCTGACCGATGATCAGCGGATCCAGCTGACGAGAGGTGGAATCCAGCGGATCGATCGCCGGGTAGATACCCTTGGAGGCGATGTCACGGCTCAGTACCACGGTCGCATCCAGGTGCGAGAAGGTGGTGGCCGGGGAGGGGTCAGTCAAGTCATCCGCCGGTACGTAGACCGCCTGGATGGAAGTGATGGAACCGGTCTTGGTGGAGGTGATCCGCTCCTGCAGCTGACCCATCTCTTCGGCCAGGGTCGGCTGGTAACCTACCGCGGACGGCATACGGCCCAGCAGTGCGGATACCTCGGTACCGGCCAGGGTGTAACGGTAGATGTTGTCAACGAACAACAGTACGTCACGACCTTCGTCACGGAACTTCTCGGCCATGGTGAGACCGGTCAGGGCCACACGCAGACGGTTTCCGGGAGGCTCGTTCATCTGGCCGTAAACCATGGCAACCTTATCGAGAACGTTGGACTCCTTCATTTCATAGTAGAAGTCGTTACCTTCCCGGGTCCGCTCACCAACACCCGCGAATACGGAGAGACCGGAGTGCTCTTTCGCGATGTTGTTGATCAGCTCCATCATGTTTACGGTCTTGCCTACACCGGCACCACCGAACAGGCCAACCTTACCACCCTTGGCGAACGGGCAGATCAGGTCGATAACCTTGATGCCGGTTTCCAGCAGGTCGGCGGACGCTGCCTGGTCGGCATAGCCCGGCGCCTTGCGGTGGATAGCCCAGCGCTCTTCTTCACCAATGTCGCCCTGCTCGTCGATGGGACGACCCAGAACGTCCATGATCCGGCCCAGAGTCTGTGTACCAACCGGTACAGAGATCGGCTTGCCGGTGTTTTCTGCTTTCAGGCCACGCTTCAGGCCCTCGGTGCTGCCCATGGCGATGGTACGAACAATGCCGTCACCCAGCTGCTGCTGGACTTCCAGAGTTGTTTCGCCACCTTCAAGCAGCAGTGCGTCATATACGTTGGGTACGGAGTCACGTGGGAATTCCACGTCGATAACCGCGCCAATGATCTGAACGATTTGTCCGCTACTCATGCTCGGTTCCTCGTTATCTTGATAGTCAATAAAACCAGTTGGATCGTGGGGTGATCAGACCGAAGCCGCACCGCTCACAATCTCTGAAATCTCTTGGGTGATGGCTGCCTGACGCGCCTTGTTATAAGCCAGCTGAAGTTCGTCGATAATGCTACCGGCGTTATCAGTTGCGCTCTTCATGGCGATCATCCGGGCTGCCTGTTCACATGCCAGATTCTCTACCACACCCTGGTATACCTGGGATTCAATAAAACGTGGCAGAAGGCCATCGAGGATCTGCCTGGCATCGGGCTCGTAGAGATAATCCCACTGGTTCTTGATCTCTTCTTCGTCTTCGCTCGGAGGCAGGGGCAGAAGCTGCTCCACCTTCGGGCTCTGGGTCATGGTGTTGACGAACTCGTTGCTTACCACGTATAGGCGATCGATCTTGCCTTCCGAGAACGCGTCCAACATGACCTTGACGTTGCCGATGAGTTTTTCGGAGCTCGGGCTGTCACCCATATGGGTCAATGCCGCAACGACGTTGCCGCCGTAGCTCCGGAAAAAGGAAGCCCCTTTCTGCCCGATGGCGCACAGATCGGTTTCGACCCCTTTTTCTTTCCACGCTTTCATTTCACGGACAAGCGCTTTGAACAGGTTGATGTTCAGACCACCGCAGAGGCCACGATCAGTCGACACCACGATATAGCCCACGCGCTTGACCTCGCGCTCGACCATGAACGGGTGCTTGTACTGAGCATTCGCCTTGGCAATGTGCCCGATCACCTGACGCATCTTGTCGGCATACGGGCGAGTCGCCTGCATGCGCTCCTGAGCCTTCCGCATCTTACTCGCAGCCACCATTTCCATGGCGCTGGTGATTTTCTGCGTGCTCTTGATGCTTGAAATCTGGTTACGTATTTCTTTGCCGACGGCCATAACTCACTGCCTTCTCAAGTTAGACACTCGTTGCTACGAAAGCGGCCCGCGACTGATGCCGCAGGCCCGATTTCTTACCAGCTCTGAGTGGTCTTGAATTTCTCAAGTGCAGCTTTCAGGCCGGAAGCGATTTCGTCGTTGTAATCGCCTTTCTCGTTGATCTTGTCGAGGAGGTCTTTCTGCTCGGAGCGCATCCAGTCGAGCATCTGCGCTTCGAACTTAACCACCTTGTCGACATCAACGTCGTCCAGGAAGCCTTCGTTGGCTGCAAACAGAACCGTGCCCATCTCAGCCACGGACATCGGGCTGTACTGGTTCTGCTTCATGAGTTCCGTAACACGCTGACCGTGCTCAAGCTGCTTACGGGTTGCTTCGTCGAGATCGGAAGCAAACTGGGCGAAAGCGGCCAGTTCACGATACTGGGCCAGGGCCAGACGGATGTTACCGCCAAGCTTCTTCATGATCTTGGTCTGGGCGGAACCACCTACCCGGGATACGGAGATACCGGCGTTCATCGCCGGACGGATACCGGAGTTGAACAGGTTGGTTTCCAGGAAGATCTGGCCGTCGGTGATGGAGATCACGTTGGTCGGTACGAATGCGGAAACGTCACCGGCCTGGGTCTCGATGATCGGCAGTGCGGTCAGAGAACCGGTCTTGCCTTTCACTTCACCGTTGGTGAACTCCTCCACGTAGTCAGCGTTAACGCGGGAAGCGCGCTCGAGCAGACGTGAGTGCAGGTAGAATACGTCACCCGGGTAAGCTTCACGGCCCGGCGGACGACGCAGCAGCAGGGAGATCTGGCGGTAAGCCACAGCCTGCTTGGACAGGTCGTCGTAAATGATCAGGGCGTCCTGACCACGGTCACGGAAGTATTCACCCATGGAGGTACCGGCGTACGGAGCCAGGAACTGCATGGAAGCAGGATCCGCAGCACCCGCGGCAACCACGATGGTGTGGTCCATGGCGCCGTGCTCTTCGAGCTTACGTACCACAGCGGCGATGGAAGACTGCTTCTGGCCAACGGCAACGTAGATACACTTGATGCCGGTGTCCTTCTGGTTGATGATCGCGTCGATCGCAACCGCAGTCTTACCGATCTGACGGTCACCGATGATCAGCTCACGCTGACCGCGACCGATCGGCACCATGGTGTCGATGGCTTTCAGACCGGTCTGGACCGGCTCGTCAACGGACTGACGAGCGATAACGCCGGGTGCAACCTTCTCGACCGGGGAGGTCAGCTCGGTGCCCAGATCGCCCTTGCCGTCGATCGGATTACCCAGGGCGTCAACCACACGACCCATCAGCTCCGGACCTACCGGAACTTCCAGGATGCGGCCGGTACAACGAACCTTCTGACCTTCGGCCAGATCTTCGTAGTCACCCAGTACAACCGCACCAACGGAATCACGCTCCAGGTTCAGAGCCATACCGAAAGTGCCGTTGGCGAATTCAATCATCTCACCGTACATAACGTCGGCGAGACCGTGGATCAGCACGATACCGTCAGAAACAGACAGGATCGTACCTTCGTTCTTTGCTTCGGAAGAGATATCGAGCTTCTCGATTCTCTTCTTGATGATGTCACTGATCTCGGATGGATTCAGTTGCTGCATGCCAATATCCTCAAACCTTGTGCTGAAATCAGGAGCCCAGAGCGTCGGCCAGCTTGTTCAGCTTTCCGCGTACAGATGCGTCAATGACCATATCGCCGGTGCGGATGATCACACCGCCAATCAGAGACTTGTCAGTTGACGCTGCGAGTGACACTTTCCGCTCGAGTTTTTCGGAGAGCGCCTGGGCGAGCTTCTGTTGCTGTTCGTCCGTCAGCTCGAATGCGGCGGTGACGTCGATATCAACAGTGCGCTCCAGATCAGCCCGGTACGTGTTGAAGAGCGCTGCAATCTCAGGAAGAAGAGTCAGCCGGCGGTTTTCTGCCAGTACAGCGAAGAAATTGCGAACCTGCTCGGTGACGCCGTCCTCGACGACCTCCAGAATCAGCTCGGCTTTCTTCTGCTCCTCCAGACCCGGATTCGCGAGAAGCTGTCGAATGTCTACATTCGCAGTGACCTGTCCGGCAATCGTCAGCACCTGGGACCACTCAGCCAGCTCTTTATGCTCCTGGGCGGCTGCAAATGCTGCTTTCGCGTATGGACGGGCCAGCGTTCTCAGTTCTGCCATGATGAACCTCGCCGTTTAAAGTTCTGCCGCCAGTTTTTCCAACATCTCGTTGTGCTTGGAGGCATCGACAGAGGTTTCCAGGATCTTCTCAGCACCGGCGACAGCGATTGCGGCAATTTCTGCACGCAGGGCGTCACGAGCCTGATTGCGCTCCTGTTCAATTTCGGCCTTGGCCTGCTCAATCAGCTTCTGGCCTTCCTTGCGGGCGTCATCCTTGGATGCTTCCACAATCTGGGCCGCACGCTTGTTGGCCTGCTCAATCAGGGCCGCAGCTTGCTGCTTGGCTTCACGCAGTTCCTCTGCTGACTTTTCCTGAGCCAGTTCCAGATCGCGCGCAGCACGGTCTGAAGCAGCCAGGCCGTCAGCGATCTTCTTTTGACGCTCCTGCAGTGCGGCCATGATTGGCGGCCACACATACTTCATGCAGAAGACGACAAAGATAAAGAACGCGATGGCTTGACCAATCATCGTCAAATTAATGTTCACGTCTTCACCTCTCGCCTGTTTTGTTAAGAATCATCTGACCGGGGTAAAGCCCCCGGCTGGCGACTCGATTAACCGGCGATCTGGCCGACAAACGGGTTGGCGAAAGTGAAGAACAGCGCGATACCAACACCGATCATGGTTACGGCGTCCAGCAGACCTGCAACGATGAACATTTTAACCTGCAGCATCGGGGTCATTTCCGGCTGACGCGCGGCGCCTTCCAGGAACTTGCCACCGAGGATACCAAAGCCGATTGCAGTACCCAGGGCACCCAGGCCGATCAGCAGTGCAACAGCAATAGCGGTCATTCCAACTACAGTTTCCATGATAACTCCCAGTTTCAGTTAGGTTTTCAGTTTAAGGGTTTAGGGTTTAAGACTACGGTTCAATGGTGTCCGATCAGTGACTGTCTTCGTGAGCCATGCTCAGGTACACGATCGTCAACATCATGAAGATGAACGCCTGCAGGGTGATTACCAGGATGTGGAAGATCGCCCAGGGTACAGACAGCGTCCACTGTGCCCACAGCGGCAACAGTGCAATCAGGATGAAGATCAGCTCGCCGGCGTACAGGTTACCGAACAGACGCAGAGCCAGTGAAATCGGCTTGGCGATCAGGCTCACGCCCTCGAGCAGGAAATTGACCGGCACCAGCAGGATTTTCAGGAACAGGTTGTCGGAGGAGAAGGGGTGCAGGGTCAGCTCACCGAGGAAGCCACCCACGCCCTTCACCTTCAGGCTGTAGTAGATGATCAGCGCGAATACGGACAGGGACATACCCAGGGTCACGTTCACGTCGGTGGTCGGAACGACCTTCATGTACTCCAGACCCATGAGATGGAACAGCTGCGGCAGGAAGTCCACCGGCACCAGGTCCATCAGGTTCATCAGGAAGATCCAGCAGAAGATGGTCAGGGCCAGCGGGGCAATCACCTTGTTCTTGCCGTGGAAGGTTTCCTTCACGCTGTTGTCCACGAACTCGACCATCACTTCGACGAAGTTCTGGAGCCCGCCGGGCTGATCGGACGTGGCACGCTTGGCGGCCATGCGGAACAGAAAGAGGAACAGAACGCCGAGACCGACGGCCCAGCCCAGAGAGTCAATGTGCAACGCCCAGAAGCCCATGTCGGAGGCTTCCTGGCCGGTGCGGGCCAGTGTCCAGGTGGCTTCTTCAACCACGGAACCATCGGCGCGCTCATATCCGGCCGGCAGTTTTCCGTAGGTCAGGTTCTGGAGGTGATGCTGTATATATTCGGATGCACTTCCTGCCATAACGGGTTCCCAGGTCCAGTTAGCTTTGCTGCGTATTGCTGCCCGCCAGAAGCGGTGTCAACCAGTTGGTGACCAGCATGATCGCAAATGTTAAAAAAAGTGCCGCTACATCAAGCGGCTGAATCCATTTGAACACCATCGTGAAGAGGATGGCGCACAGGATGAGCTTGCCGGCCTCACCCTGGTAAAAAGAACTCATGATCTTTTTGGCAGACCGCGCGCCGGAGTAGCGGAATGCCTTGAGCGCAAAGTAACCATGGGGCAGCAGAAAAATAAGACCGCCCAGTAGCGCTGAATAACCTGCGACCTGGCTGCGTAACAAAAAGGCCAGGCTGACGACGACAAGAATCACACTCTCAATCAAGAACCATCGTGCGATGGGCGGGCGGCGGATGCCGCTCGGGGTTGCCTTCGTCATGTTTTTCCCGGGAATTCGGTGTTTTCGACTCGATTCGGTCTAAAAAATAAACAAATACACCGATACAAGCGCGGCAGATTATATGTGTTCAATGTGCACGAATCAACAAATCCGGCCGCACTGCGCAGGCCCGGATTGCCCGAAATCCGCGGCGTTCTCGGCCTCCGGACACAAATAGGTACAGGATCAATTATTGAACACTACATGTTGTGTAAAACAGCCGGTACGGACTTTCGTAGGGGGTCGAAAAGAGTAGGAAAAATTTCCGGCTACTTGATATGGCCCAGAATGCCATCGAGCTCGTCGAGGGAGCTGTATTCGATCACCAGTTTGCCCTTGCCGCGCTGGCCATGACTGATGGAGACGCGGGCACCAAGGCGCTCGGCCAGGTCGTCCTGCAGGGCGCGAATGTTGGGGTCAATGGCGCCCTTGTCTTTGGACTTGCCCCCGGGCGACTGTTGCTGGACCCGGCGCACCAGCGCTTCGGTCTGGCGCACCGACAGGGACTTGGCCACCACCTGGCGGGCCACCTGCATCTGCAGTTCCGGGGGCAGGGTCAGCATTGCCCGGCCATGGCCCATCTCCAGGTCACCGTGTTCGAGCATCAGACGAACATCCTCGGTCAGGCCGATCAGCCGCAGCAGGTTGGTGATGGTGGTCCGGGATTTACCCACAGCCTCGGCGACCTGGGCCTGGGTCAGCCCGAACTCGTCCTGCAGGCGCTGCAGGGCAAAAGCTTCCTCGATGGGGTTGAGGTTCTCGCGCTGGATGTTCTCGATCAGCGCCATGGCGATGGCGGCTTCATCGGGTACATCGCGGATGATGGCAGGCAGGCTGTCGAGTTCGGCAATCTGGGCCGCGCGCCAGCGGCGCTCACCGGCAATCAGCTCGAAACGGCCCTCGGCGATCGGGCGAACGACTACCGGCTGCATCACACCCTGTTGGCGGATGGAGTCGGCCAGTTCCTGCAGGGCGGCGGGATCCATGTCTCGGCGGGGCTGGTAGCGGCCACGCTGAACCAGATCGATCGGGATCTCGCGCAGCTCGCCGTCGTGGTCCTTCACCTCCTGGTTAAGGTTGACCTTTGAACCCTGCAGCAGGGCTCCCAGTCCACGCTCACCCAATCCTCGTTTCTTAGCCGCCATGGTGTCTGTCATTCTTCCCGTTGAAAAGCGTTGTGTGTCGTGTACCAACGGCCCGGTATGTTACACCGCAACCGGCTCGGATGTCTTTTTCGAACCATGGCGGCGGACCATTTCACCGGCCAGGGCCAGGTAGGCCACGGCGCCCTTGGAGGCACGATCGTACTTCAGGGCCGGCAGCCCGTAGCTGGGCGCTTCCGCCAGCCGCACATTGCGGGGAATCACGGCACGGTAAACCTTGTCACCGAAAAACTCCGCCAGCTGGGCGGATACATCCAGGGTCAGACTGTTGCGCGGATCGTACATGGTACGCAACAGACCTTCGATCTCCAGGTTGGGATTCACCGTTTCCTGGATCTGCTCCACCGTATTCATCAACGCCGCCAGCCCCTCCAGGGCATAGTACTCGCACTGCATGGGGATCAGCACCGAATCCGCGGCCGACAGGGCATTGACGGTGAGCAGGTTCAGGGACGGCGGACAATCAATCAGGATGTAATCGTAGGTGTCCCGGATGCTGTTCAGGGACAGGCGCAGGCGGTGTTCCCGGCCGATCTCGTTCATCAGCTCCACTTCCGCGGCGGTCAGGTCACCGTTCGCCGGCAGCAGGTCGAACCCGCCGTTTTCCACAGTGACGATCACATCAGCCGGAGTCGCACGCTTGGTCAGGACATCATAACCGGACAACTCCAGGGCATTCTTGTCCACACCGCTGCCCATGGTGGCGTTGCCCTGGGGGTCCATATCCACCAGCAGCACCCGCCGCTTGGTTGCGGCCAGGGAGGCAGCCAGGTTGACGCAGGTGGTGGTCTTGCCCACACCGCCTTTCTGATTGGTCACTGCAATCACGCGCGCCATGTTTTGCCTCCTGTTGCGGGTTACCGGGAATGCTCTGCCCGGGCAACGACCAGCAAATGCCGTTCGCCATCTGCGCCGGGGACCTTCAGGGAATGGCTGGATTTTACCTGCCAGCCGGCCGGAAGGGCAGCTACCTCATCATCCGGAAACTGACCTTTCATGGCAAGGAACTCGCCCTCATTGTCCAGCAACGAACCACACCAGGTCACCAGGTTCTCCAGAGCCGTGAAGGCGCGGCTGCTGATCTGGGTAAAGGGCTGCTCCGGCTGGCAGTCCTCGGCCCGGCCATGAATCACGTCGACGTTGTCCAGTCCCAGTTCCAGTACACACTGGTTCAGGAAGCGGGTCTTCTTGCCATTGCTGTCGAGCAGGGTGAAGCGCCTGTCCGGCAGGGCGATGGCCAGGGGAATACCCGGCAGACCACCACCAGCACCAACATCGAGCAGGTGGTCCGTGGTAACCCAGGGCAGAATGCTCAGGCTGTCCAGCAGCTGGCGCGAAACCATCACCCGCTCATCACGCACGGCGGTCAGGTTATACGCCTTGTTCCACTTGTTGAGTAAAGCCAGAAAGGCCAACAGCTGTTGCTGCTGGCCGTCGGTCAGGGACAGGTTCATCTCGGCCAGCCCGTCCCGGAGCTGGCGTTGCCAGAGTGCTTGCGTCATGGGCCAGGCTCAGGCGCTCTGCTTGCGCAGCAGGTCCCGCTTTTTCAGGTGCACCAGGATCTGGCTCACCGCCGCCGGGGTGACCCCCTGGATGCGGGAGGCCTGGGCCACGGTCTCCGGCCGCACGTCCTTGAGCTTCTGCTTGATCTCGTTGGACAAGCCGCCGATCACATCGTAGTCCAGGTCAATGGGCAGAGCGGTGTTCTCGTTCTTGCGCAGGCGCTCGATCTCGTCCGCCTGGCGGGAGATGTAACCCTCGTACTTGATCTCGATTTCCACCTGATCCGCCACGTTCGGATCGTCGGCCCGCTCGCCGCCAATCTCGGCAATCTGGTCGTAGGCAATCTCCGGGCGACGCAGCAGTTCGGCCAGGGACTGGTCCCGGGCCATGGGCTGTTTCAGGAAACCATTGGCCCGCTCCCCGGCCCCGGTATTCGGGTGAATCCGGGTGGATTCCAGCCGGCTACGTTCCCGGGCAATGCCTTCACGCTTGTCGTTGAATTTCTGCCAGCGCTCATCATCCACCAGCCCCAGCTTGCGGCCGGTTTCGGTCAGGCGCAGGTCGGCGTTGTCTTCACGCAGGATCAGCCGGTATTCGGCACGGCTGGTGAACATGCGATAGGGCTCGCTGGTACCCATGGTGATCAGGTCGTCCACCAGCACGCCGAGATAGGCTTCATCCCGGCGCGGGTACCATTCGTCCTTCTCCTGGGCACGCAGGGACGCGTTGATGCCCGCCAGCAGGCCCTGGGCACCGGCCTCTTCGTAACCGGTGGTGCCGTTGATCTGGCCGGCAAAGTACAGGCCCTGGATAAACTTGGTTTCCAGGGTGTGGCGCAGGTCCTGCGGGTTCAGGTAATCGTATTCGATGGCGTAGCCCGGCCGGGTGATGTGGGCGTTCTCGAACCCGGGAATGGAGCGCACCGCCGCCAGCTGGATATCAAACGGCAGGCTGGTGGAGATACCGTTCGGATACAGTTCGTTGGTGGTCAGGCCCTCGGGCTCCACGAAAATCTGGTGTGAATCCTTGTCGGCAAACCGGTTTACCTTGTCCTCGATGGACGGGCAGTAGCGCGGGCCCACGCCCTCGATGCTGCCGGCAAACATCGGCGAGCGGTCAAAACCGCTGCGGATGATGTCGTGGGTCTGCTCGGTGGTGCGGGTCACGTAACAACAGACCTGCTCGGGGTGCTCGTCCCGGCTACCGATGAAGGACATCACCGGGGTCGGGTTGTCGCCCCATTGCTTGTCCATTACCGAGAAATCCACAGAGCGGGCATCGATCCGGGGCGGGGTGCCGGTTTTCAGGCGGCCGACGTTGAACGGCAGTTCGCGCAGGCGTTTGGCCAGGGCATTGGCCGGCGCATCCCCGGCACGGCCACCGGAGTGGTGCTGCATGCCGATGTGGATAACTCCGCCAAGGAAGGTACCGGTGGTCAGCACCACGGTTTTGGCGTTGAAGCGGATGCCGGTCTGGGTCACCACGCCCACCACCTGGTCGTTTTCCACAACCAGGTCGTCCGCCGCCTGCTGGAACAGGGTCAGGTTGGGCTGGTTTTCCAGCACATGGCGGATTGCTGCCTTGTACAGCACCCGGTCGGCCTGGGCGCGGGTGGCGCGCACCGCCGGACCCTTGCGGCTGTTGAGGACCCGGAACTGGATACCGGCCTGGTCGGTGGCACGGGCCATGGCGCCGCCCAGGGCGTCGATTTCCTTGACCAGATGGCTCTTGCCGATCCCGCCGATGGCCGGGTTACAGGACATCTGGCCCAGGGTCTCAATGTTGTGGGTCAGCAGCAGGGTTTGCGAACCCATGCGCGCTGCGGCCAGCGCGGCTTCGGTACCGGCGTGGCCACCACCAATGACAATGACATCGAAACGGGTCGGAAACTCCACTCTTCACCTCGGAAATCGGGGGATAAAAACAGGGCGGCGAGTATAACGCCTCGCCGTGGAAAATGCAGTCAGGATGTGCAAATTTTAACCAGAGTCGGCGACACTTGAAAGTCACCGTGCAGGAGCCCTTGTTGATAACCGCCGGAATAACCCCGAATCTGTATAAGTAATAACCGAAATTTTTGCTTTTTCAGTGGCTTGGAAGACACATCTCAGAAAAGTTTTCAAAAAGTTATCCACAGATTCAGGAGCTTGCCGTTAGCCCGAAAAAGCACCTTAACTTATTGTTTTAATTAAACTCTATGAAATGAATCCAGAGGTTATCCGCGGTTTGTTCATTTATTTTTCCACAGAATTCTCTGGATTCAACGAAGCACGTGCCCCATCTCAGAAATCATCCGCCCGTTTCTGCGGTGCCGTTGCCAGCCCGGTACCTCCCGCCTGGCCAGCGGCCAGACGTTCCAGCTCCTGCTCCACGGCGTTAGTGGACTTGGCAAACCGGGCCAGCAGGTTATAGAGCACCGGAATCAGGAACAGGGTGAGCGTGGTGGCGAAGAGCAACCCGCCCAGGATCACCATACCGATGGCGGCCCGGCTCTCGGCGCCGGCACCGGTGGCAATCACCAGGGGTACGGCACCGAACACGGTAGAGATGGTGGTCATCAGGACCGGGCGGAAACGCAGCACGGCGCCCTCGAGGATCGCTTCCCGGACCTCATAGCCCTTGTCCCGGAGCTGATTGGCAAACTCCACGATCAGTATCCCGTTCTTGGCCATCAAACCGAGCAACATGATGATGCCGATCTGGCTGTAGATATTCAGGCTGATGCCCGACCAGAACAGCGCCAGCAGGGCCCCGGTCACCGCCAGCGGCACCGTCAGCATGATGATCAGCGGGTGGATCCAGCTCTCGAACTGGGCCGCCAGTACCAGGAATACGATCACGAAGGCCAGGCCAAAGGTCACGTAGATGGCGTTGGAGGATTCCTCGAACTCCCGGGACAGGCCCTTGTAGCTGGTTCGCGCCTCCGGCGGCAAGTTATCCACAGCCAGATTGTTCAGGTAGGTCAGTGCCGAGCCGAGATCATAACCGTCGGCCAGGGAAGCACTGATCACCACCGCCGGCAGGCGGTCAATCCGGCGCAGGTCAGGATTGGCGCCAATTTCTTCCACCGATACCAGGGCCTGAAGCGGAATCAGGCTGCCACCCTCCCGCGGCCGCAGGAAGATCTGGCCGAGGTCGGCCGGGGTGGCGCGATCGGCTTCAGTCGCCTGGATGATGACATCGTACTCCCGGCCCCGGTCCAAATACGTGGTGACCTGGCGGGACGCCAGCATGGTCTGCAGGGTCAGGCCAACATCCTCGACGGTGATGTCCAGGTCCGCGGCCCGCTCCCGGTCAATGTCCACCCGCAGTTCCGGACGGGTCAGCTCAAAATCCGTCTCCAGGTTAAGCAGGTTCGGATTCTCCTTGGCCCGCTCGACAATCTCGTCGCTCCAGGCTTGCACCGACTCGTAATCCGGGCCGGCAACCACAAATTCCACCGGCTGGCTGAAGCCCCGCTGACCCAGGCCCGGCGGGTTCACGGCCACGGTCCGGATCCCGGAGATGTCACTGAGCTTCTGGCGGATTTCGCTGGTCACCTGTTGCTGCTTGATGTCCCGCTGTTCCCACGGTACCAGGCCCATGATCATGAAAGCGTTGTCTTCCTCGTCCCGGAAGCCGACGATGGACAACAGCCGGTTGGCAATGCCGTCATCCAGGTAAGGCAGCAGCTTCTCCTCGGCCTTGCGGACGTAATGGTCGGTGAATTCCACGGTGGAACCCCGGGGCGCGCTGGTGGGCATGATGATGACACCCCGGTCCTCGGTGGGTGCCAGCTCCTGGGGCAGTTTCGGATAGACGACCGCTGCTACCACGAGCCCGGCGACCCCTAGGCCGATCAGGAGGCCAGGCATACTCAGTGAAAATCGCAACAACCGCTCGTAGCCGCGGGTCAGGCCGTTCAAAACCTTCTCACTGGCGGCCCAGAGCCGGTGCCCCTCCGCGCTCTCCGGACTGTGGCGCAACCACTTGGAACAGAGCATGGGCGCCAGGGTCAGGGCCACGAGGCTGGAAAAAACCACGGCTGCGGCGAGGGTGAAACCGAACTCGGCAAACAACCGGCCGACGTTGCCCCCCATGAACGAGATGGGCACGAACACCGCCACCAGGGTCAGGGTGGTGGCGATTACCGCGAAGGCCACCTGTTTGGCGCCCCGGTAAGCCGCGAGCAAAGGCGGCTCGCCCTCATCAATGCGTCGCTGGATGTTCTCCAGCATGACAATGGCGTCATCTACCACCAGGCCGATGGCCAGGATCACCGCCAGCAGGGTCAGCACGTTGATGGAGAACCCGAGGAAACCCAGGCCGATGAAGGCACCGATGACCGCAACCGGAATGGTGACGGCCGGAATCAGGGTTGCCCGCCAGGAGCGAAGGAACAGGAAGATCACCAGGATGACCAGGGATACGGCAATGGCCAGGGTGATCACCACCTCCTTGATTGAGGCACGGATGAAGATCGATTCGTCGTAGCTCTCGGCGATGGTGACTTCCGGCGGCAGGGTTTCCCGGATCCGGTCCAGCTCGGCCCGCACGGCGTCGGACACCGCCACGGTGTTGGCCTTGGACTGGCGGATGATCCCCATACCGATGGCGGTCTCGCCGTTGGCGCGCAGCCGGCTGACATCCGACTCCACCCCCATCTGGACGTTGGCCACCTCACCCAGGCGTAACAGGTCGTTGCCGTTGCGCCGGATCACCAGTTCCCGGAATTGTTCGACTGTGGATAACCGGCCCTCGGCCCGTACCGTGAAGTTGCGGGTGGAAGAATCCACTGAGCCCGCGGGCAGTTCCACGTTGTTGGCGCGCAGCGCCCGCTCCACTTCAGCCACGGTGATGTTCCGGGCCGCCAGCCGCTCGCGATCAAGCCAAACCCGGATGGCGTACCGGCGCTCACCGCCGATGCGAACATCCGCCACCCCGTCGAGTACCGATAACCGGTCCGCCAGCACCCGGTCAGCAAAATCGCTGAGTTCGGCACTGTCCCAGACCTGACTGCGCAAAGTTATCCACATCATCGGCCGGGCATCGGAATCGGCCTTGCGCACCACCGGGGCATCGGCCTCGTCGGGCAGCTGGTTGGCCACCCGGGAGACCGCATCACGCACGTCGTTGGCGGCGATATCCACATCCCGGGAAATGTTGAATTCAATGCTGGTGCGGGACTCGCCCTGCTCGGTAGAGGATTCAATGGAGCGGATACCCTCAATGCCACTGATCGCCCCCTCGATCACCTGGGTGATCTGGGTATCGACCACCTCGGCGGCGGCACCGGTGTAATCGGTGGAAATGGACACCACCGGCGGATCAATGTCCGGGTACTCCCGCACCGGCAACTCGAACAGGGCCGCAAGGCCGAAAACCACGATCAGCAGACTCAGGACCGTGGCAAAGACCGGACGCTTGATGGAAATATCGGACAGCACCATGGCTCAGGACTCCAAGGAGCTGACGAAGCGGTTTTCCGGGATAACGTTCTCGCCGTCCAGCACACGGATACGGTCACCGGAACTCAGTCGATCCTGACCGGTGACGATCACTTCATCCTCGGGCTGTATGCCGCTGACCACTTCGACCATACCGGGCATCCGAGAGCCAAGCTCCACCGATACCCGCTTTGCAGCTCCATCTTCGGCGACAAACACATACTGCTCGTCTCCGCGGATCATCACCGCCTGTTCCGGGATGACCAGGGCCTCCCGCTGTTGCAGAGTCAGGGTGGCGGACATGAACTGGCCCGGGCGCAGCCGTCCGTCGGTGTTATCAATCAGGGCCCGGACCGGCAGGCTCCGGCTCAGCTCGTTGATGCGGGTACCCAGTTCCACCAGTTCGCCACGAAAAGGCTGATCGGGGTAGGCCGGCGAGATCCCCCGGACCTCCTGCCCCACACTCACCTGCCCCAGGAACCGTTCAGGAATACTGAAATTCAGCTCCATCCGTTCGGTGGTATCCAGGGTAGTGATAGCGGTTCCGGCCGTGACATAGGCACCGATGCTGATATCGCTCAGACCAACCACACCGGAAAACGGTGCCTCGATCCGATGGTTATCCAGCCGCACCCGGGCGGCCTGGCGCTGCGCCAGGGCGACGTCGACCGCGGTTCTCAGTTCATCCACCTGGGACTGGGAAATGCTGTTATTTGAACGCAGGCGATTGGCCCGCTCCAGTTGCCGCCGGGCATCGGCGAGCCGGGCTTCAATCTCGGCCAGGTCGGCCCGGGCCTGGCGGTCATCGAGACGCAGGAGCAGGTCGCCTTCGGCCACTTTCTTACCAGCCGCCAGGTTGATTTCAATGGCCCGGCCACTGACTTCGGTGGTCAGTTCCACAGCGTTCAGCGCCTGGAGATTCCCCACCGTCTTGACCACATCCCTGACCGTATCGCGCTCCGGACGCACCGTATTCACGGCGCTGGCAGGACGCTCACCACCGGCCTGCTGTTCCGAGCCGCTGTCGTATGTCCGGTAGACCCAGGCTCCGCCGACAGCAACGGCGACGAGAACCAGCGCGATGACCCATTGTTTCCACATGATGGTATGACTGCCTGTTGATTAATGATCCGGCGTACCCGCCCGGTTATTTTTTCTGGATGACCAATACAATCTCCCCGACATCGATCCCCCACTTGCTCATGGTGGTCTGGTTGATCAGGGTGTCCGGGGTAATCAGGTACATCCAGTCGTCCATACGCACGTCAATGGTGCCGTCGCCATAGGCAACCCGGAGTACGTAATTCATATGAATGGCGTTGCCCTGCCAGCGCATGGTGCCTGGTTCAACCACGTCACCGGCATCGGCATGATAGCCCTCCGGAGTGGGCTCCAGGGTCCAGACCCGGGTCTGGACCTCACCGTCATCGAAGCGGAACACTTCATCCAGGGTACCGACCCCGTTGGCATCCCAGGAGGCCGAGATATCGGCGTCGAACGTACGAATTACCTCACCCGAGAAATTCTTGACCACCCCACGGGCAGAAAGTTCGCCGCTAAAGAACTGTTCCGGGACCAGTTTCGGCGAGCGGTCCGCGTAGTCCTCCAGCGAGGGAGACGCACAGCCGGACAAGAGCACCAGGCTCAAACATAACCATAGCAGTGTGACAGGGCCAGTACCCCGGGACCGAAACCGACGCTTTTGCATGACTTTTACACTCCCCCGTTGCAGAAAATTCCGAATGCTTGTCAGAAACATACGAAACCCGGCCCGGGTTCGATCAGAAACCGGCGGCGCTGCTGAACAGCAGATCGTCATTTCAGCCAATTGTCTTTGGTGACATAGCCACCGGTGCTTTTCGTCAATGGCAGCGCCCCGGGAATGCCGTAAAACAAAGAACATCGGAGGCCGATCGCCCTCCCCCGAATCCATTACAGGTACAGAGGTTTCGTTATGCCGGTCTACAAGGCGCCCCTGCGCGACATGAAATTCCTGCTCAATGAAGTGTTCGATTACCCCAAACACTATGAGTCGCTGGCCAGCGGCGAAAACGCCACGCCGGACATCGTCGATGCCATCCTGGCCGAATGCGGCAAGTTCTGTGAAGAAGTCCTGAGCCCGCTCTACCAGTCCGGCGACGAGGAAGGTTGCAAGCTGGAAAATGGCGAAGTGACCACCCCCGCCGGGTACAAGGAAGCCTACCACCAGTACATGATGGGCGGCTGGCAGGGCCTGTCCGCCCCCGAGGAATATGGCGGCCAGGGTCTGCCCGCCTCCATGGGTCTGCTCAAGCAGGAAATGATGGGCACCGCCAACTGGTCATTCTCCATGTACCCCGGTCTGTCCCTGGGGGCAATGAACACTATCTACCTGCACGGCAGCGAGGCCCAGAAGCAGACCTACCTGGTCCCCCTGACCGAGGGCCGCTGGGGCGGCACCATGTGCCTGACCGAGCCCCAGTGCGGTACTGACCTGGGCCAGGTGAAGACCAAAGCGGAACCCCAGGGCGATGGCAGCTACCGGATCACCGGCACCAAGATCTTCATTTCCTCCGGTGAGCATGACCTGACCGAGAACATTGTCCACATCGTCCTGGCCAGACTGCCCGATGCACCCAAGGGTACGCGAGGTATCAGCCTGTTCATCGTGCCCAAGTTCCTGCCGGACGCCGACGGTGGTGTCGGCGAGCGCAATGGCGTCAGCTGTGGCAGCCTGGAAAAGAAAATGGGTATCAAGGCCTCCGCCACCTGCGTGATGAACTTCGACGGTGCTACCGGTTACCTGATCGGCCCGGAGAATCAGGGCCTGGAGTGCATGTTCACCTTCATGAACACAGCCCGGATCGGTACCGCCATCCAGGGCGTCGGCCCGGCCGAGCTGTCCTATCAGTGGGCGCTGGACTATGCCAGAGAACGCCGTTCCATGCGGGCGCTGTCCGGCAAGAAGGAACCGGAGCAGGTGGCCGACGCCATCATCCACCACGCCGATGTCCGTCGCATGCTGCTGACCCAGAAGGCGGTCGCCGAGGGCGGCCGGGCCATGCTCTATTACGCGGCCCGCCTGGCGGACCACATGGTGGAGGCCCACACCCGGGGAGATGACAAGAAAGCCGAGGCCTACGACGACAAACTCGGTTTCCTGACTCCGATCCTGAAGGGTTTCCTGACCGAACTGGGGTACGAGTGCACCAACCTGGGCATGCAGGTATTCGGTGGCCACGGCTACATCCGCGAGCACGGCATGGAACAGATCGTCCGTGATACCCGCATCGCCACCCTGTACGAGGGTACTACCGGCATCCAGGCGCTGGACCTGCTGGGCCGGAAGGTACTGCTGATGACCCAGGGCGGCGCGGTCCGGGAATTCACCCTGAAGATCGCCAACTTTGCTCGCAAGCATCTGACCGACAAGCGCCTGCGCCCGTACGCGGTGGAACTGCTCAAGCTGACGGCCCAGTGGAACCTGCTGACGGTGCGGGTGATGCTGGCGGCACGCAAGGACCGCGATGTAGTGAGCTCTGCCGCCAACGACTTCCTGATGTACAGCGGCTACGTGACCATGGCTTACATGTGGCTGCGCCAGTCCGCGGTCGCTGTGGATAAACTGGATAACGGCGGCGAGGACTCGGAAGAGTTCTATCAAGCCAAGCTGGCCACCACGGAATTCTACTTCGAGCGCCTGTTACCCCGGGCCCAGGCCCACGCCACCAGCATGCTCAGCCCGACCCGGAGCCTGATGCAGCTGGATTCCGATCATATGGCCTTCACCGGTTGATCCGGCCGGTGACTCTTGATCCCGGGGTGCCCCGCCCCGGGATTTTTTTTGCCCTTGAAATGAGAAAAGGCAACCCCACATTCGTTGTGCCTTTCCATGCCAAAGCCATTAACTTCATGAGGTGAAAGGAAAATTTCAGTTATTGAATAAAAGTAAGGAGGTTCGAATATGGAAACTCGTTCTGACGACTTTTATCCAACCCGCCTGGAACGCCCCACCCCGAGCTTTGAACGCCGGGACCCGGTTATCCACAGCACCGGAGACGACCGTACCAATGGCCCCCTGAGCGAAACCGAACTGGCCCAATACGAGCGCGACGGTTTCCTGGCCATCAACAATTTCCTTGACCAGGCCACGGTACAGAAATTCCGTGAAGATCTGCGCGCCTATGAGGATGACGACAGCATCCTGCGCTCGGAAGGAACCATCACCGAGCCGGGCAAGCAGGAGATCCGCTCGATCTTCGGTATCCACGAGCTGTCCGATCGCTTTGACCGCCTGACCCGGGACCCGAAGATCCTCGCCATGGTGCGCCAGCTCCTGGGCAGTGATGCCTACATCCACCAGTCCCGCATCAACTTCAAGCCGGGCTTCCACGGTAAGGGGTTTGACTGGCACTCGGATTTCGAGACCTGGCACGCCGAAGATGGCATGCCGCGCATGCGCGCCGTCAGTTTCTCCATTGCCCTGACCGATAACACCCCGTTCAACGGGCCGCTGATGCTGATCCCCGGTTCCCACAAGACTTTCGTGCCCTGCGTCGGCCGCACCCCGGAGGACAACTACCAGTCGTCCCTGAAAAAGCAGGAGCTGGGCGTACCCAATGACCGGGACCTGAAGCGGATGGCGGATGAGTTCGGTATCAAGGCGCCCACCGGCGCGGCCGGCTCGCTGATCATTTTCGAGTGCAACACCCTGCACGCCTCCAACGCCAACATGTCACCCTGGCCGCGGAGCAACCTGTTCTTTGTCTACAACAGTGTGGAAAACCAGCTGGAACAGCCCTATTGCGGCAACAAGCCCCGGCCGGATTTCCTGGGTAACCGGACCAACACCGAAGCACTGCAGCCAGTCACGGAGGACGACGTCCGCAAGACCGGCTGAGGTCTGACCAACTCGACGAAAATGAAAAAGGGAAGCCCATGATCAGGCTTCCCTTTTTTGTCTATTACCCCCGATGCGGGTTACTGATCCCGGAACCGCTGGATAAAGGCCTCGGATTCGGCGATGGAGGCTTCCATGTTGCGAATCAGGCTGTCGACATCACTGCGGATGCGGCCGAGTTCGTTTTCCAGGGCGCCGATGGCCTGGGCATTGAGGTTGTGCTTGAGGTACAGCACCTGGTCCTCGAAGGCCTGCAGGACCGGATCCATACGATCTTCGGCCTGATGCATGCGGGTGATCAGTTGCTGGTACTGGCTCCGGGTTTCCCGCAACTGCTGCTCGCTGCTGCGCCGGAGAGAAGCACTCTCGTACAGATCCAGCTCCTCTTCCCATTCGGCGAACAGGGCCTCGGACACATCCTCGACACCGTCAATGCGATCCCTCACCTCATCGGCGGCATCGACGCTGTCCTCGTAGGCGTCACGGATTTCCTCGTATTTTTCCTTGAGCTCGGTGTCCGGAGTGGCCACCACGCTCTGGAACCGCGCCAGGGACGAGCGGAAGGTTTCCTGGGCGTCGGACTGGGCATCCCGGGCATCTTCCACCCGGTCCACCAGGATATCCCGTTTCTCGAAACCGAGCTTTTCCATGGTGTTGTAATACACCGTGCTGCAGCCGCCCAGCGCCAGGGCAAGGAGAAATGCGGAAGCGAGCGTGAGCACCCGGCTGTGTGACTGTTCCATGGCTGTATTCCTCTATTTACCGATGCAGAAGCTGCTGAATATCTTGCCCAGAAGTTCATCCGGTGTCAGGTGCCCGGTGATTTCCCCCAAGGCATCCTGGGCTGCGCGCAGGTCTTCCGCCAACAGTTCGCCGGCGCCGTAGCCTTCCAGCTGGGTCTGGCCCTGCAGCAGCGAATCCCTGGCCCGCTCGAGGGCATCCAGGTGCCGGCGGCGGGCCAGGAAGCCACCCTCGGTGGTGGTAACGAAGCCCATGCACTGCTTCAGATGATCCCGCAGTACCTCAAGTCCTTCGGCCGACTTGGCGGCCAGCCGGATGACCGGCGCCGCCTGGTGGGGTTCGGCGGTAATGCCCACCGTTTCCCCGGACAGGTCCACCTTGTTACGGATCACCGTCACCGGCGCATTAGCGGGCAACCGATCGATGAAGTCCGGCCAGATTTCGTGGGGTTCGGTCTTGTCGGTGGTGGTGGCGTCCACCATCAGCAGGATCCGGTCGGCCTGGCGAATTTCGTCCCAGGCCCGGGCAATGCCGATCTGTTCCACCTCGTCAGGACTGTCCCGAAGGCCGGCGGTATCGATGATATGCAGGGGCATGCCGTCGATGTGGATATGTTCCCGGAGCACGTCCCGGGTGGTGCCCTCGATGGCGGTTACAATCGCGGCTTCCCGGCCGGCCAGGGCATTGAGCAGGCTGGACTTGCCGGCATTGGGGCGGCCGGCGATGACCACTTTCATGCCGTCACGCAGTATGGTGCCCTGCTGGGCCTCGGCCAGGATGGTATTCACCCGTCCGATAAGTGCCTTCAGATCGGTGGCCACCTTGCCGTCGGCAAGGAAGTCGATTTCCTCCTCGGGAAAGTCGATGGCGGCCTCGACATAGATCCGTAAGTGAGTAACCGCTTCCACCAGATCGTCGATCCGACGGGAGAATACCCCCTGCATGGAACGCACTGCACAGCGAGCCGCCTGCTCCGAGCTACTCTCGATCAGATCGGCAATGGCCTCGGCCTGGGCCAGGTCGAGCTTGTCGTTCAGGAATGCCCGTTCGGAGAATTCACCCGGTCGGGCCAGACGGCCACCGAGGCTGCAGACTTCCCGGAGCAGCAGATCCAGGATGACGGTACCACCGTGGCCCTGGAGCTCGAATACATCCTCGCCGGTGAAGGAGTGGGGGTTGGGGAAAAACAGCCCGATGCCCTCGTCGATGAGCTGGCCGGAGTTATCCACAAAGGGACCGTAATGGGCGTACCGGGGTCTGGGTTCGAATCCCAGCATGCGGTGGGCGATGTCCCGGGCTTTCGGACCGGAGACCCGGACGATGCCGACGCCGGCCTGGCCAGGCGCAGTGGCAATCGCGGCGATGGTATCTGTGCTCTGCTGCATGAAAATTCCCCGGCTGAAATAACAGAGGCTCCATGAAGGAGCCTCTGTCGGGTCAGGTCAGCACTCTGGTCAGTGCTTCTTGCCTGCCACTTCCGCTTCGATCTTGCGGGTAATGTACCACTGCTGGGCAATGGACAGAATGTTGTTCACCAGCCAGTACAGAACCAGACCCGCCGGGAACCACAGGAAGAACACGGTGAAGATCAGCGGCATCATCTTCATGATCTTCGCCTGCATGGGATCCGGTGGCGTCGGGTTCAGGTGCATCTGCAGGAACATGCTGGCGCCCATCAGGATCGGCAGGATGAAGTACGGATCCATCTGGGACAGATCCTGGATCCACAGCATGAACGGCGCGTGGCGCAGCTGGACGCTCTCGAACAGAACCCAGTACAGGGAGATGAACACCGGCATCTGCACCAGGATCGGCAGACAGCCGCCCAGCGGATTGATCTTCTCCCGCTTGTACAGGGCCATCATCTCCTGGGACATGCGCTGGCGGTCATCGCCATAGAGCTCCTTGAGCCGAGTCAGCTGCGGGGCCACCGCGCGCATCTTGGCCATGGACTTGTAACTGGTGGCGGACAGGTGGAAGAACACCGCCTTCACCAGCACTGTCAGCAGGATGATGGACACGCCCCAGTTACCCACAAGGCTGTGGAACCACTGCAGGATGTAGAACAGCGGCAGGGAGATGAAAAACAGCCAGCCAAAGTCCACTGTGCGGTCGAGATTCGGGGCAATGGCTTCAAGCCGGTCGATGATCTTCGGACCAACATAGGCGGTGGCGCCAACTTCGGCGGTCTCGCCCGGCGCCACGGTGGTGGCCGGATAGACAAAGCCCATCACGTGCAGCTGGCCACGCTGTGTGCTCTGGAACTGGGCCGGCATATCCCGTTCGGGAATCCAGGCGCTCAGGAAGTAGTGCTGCAGGAACGCCAGCCAACCGTTGGTGACCTGCTGGTTGACGCGATTTTCCTTGAGGTCGTCAAAGTCGAACTTTTCGTAGGGATCTTCCGGCGAGCTCATCACCATGCCCAGGTAGGCGCGGATACCCATACTGGCCTGGCTGGTGGGGTCCGGTGCTTCATCACGGACAATCTTGCCGGTGAAGTTGGCTTGCCAGGGCGCTCCGGAATTGTTTTCCACCTGGTAACGAACCCCGATTTCATAGCTGTCACGCTCGAACTGGTAGCGTTTGGTGATCTTGACGCCGGTATCGGTAGTGTAGGTGAGATCGACGGTCAACTGGTCCTGACCGTCATCGAGCTGATAATCGTCAGCCGTGGCCTGGTACACCGGTGCGGTGCCGTTCTTCTGGCTGTCCGGGCCGTCGCGACCAATCAGACCGCTCTCCAAGAGGTACGTGCGGGTTTCGGTGTTGGTCAGAAGCTGCAGTGGTTCTTCGCTGTTCAGCGACTTGTCGTAATTGAGCAGTGAGCTTTGGACAAGATTACCGCTGACCCGATCGATGGTCAGGTCGTAGACATCAGTGCGGATGGTGATGAACTGATTGTCGACGCTGGTGCCTTCTGCGCTTGCCGAGACTGTCGCCTGGCCGGATTCGGGTGTGGAAAACTCTTCGCTGCCATCCGAGGACGTGGTGCCCTGTTCCGGAAGGACCATGCCGTCATCACCATTGCTACCGTTGCCATTGGATGTGCTGGCAACCTGAGCAGTTTCAGTAGGTTGCGGTTGCTGATGATAATCCTCGTTCCAGGCCAACACCATCAGATAACTGACAATCGCCAGGCCGGCAAACAAAACAATGCGTTGAATATCCATAGGATTACTGTCTGGTCTGGGTGGTTTGAGGGGAATGCTCAGTACCTGGAACAGGATCGTAGCCGCCTTCACTCCAGGGGTGACACCTGCCTATACGCCGGATGGCCAGCACCGAACCTTTGGCAGCACCATGCAGAGTAATGGCTTCAACCGCGTATTGCGAGCACGTGGGATAGTGGCGGCAGTGACTCGCCATCAGAGGACTGATTGCGTATTGATAGAAGCGAATGGGCAGAAGCAAGAGCTTGCGCATTACCCCGTTCCTCTACCGGCAGGCCTGGATTCAGCTGCGCGGGATGGCGATGACTGGTGGTATTTTTTCTTGAGCCGGCGCCAGAGATCGTTCAGGGAATCCCGGATGGTCTGATTATCCAGATTGGCCAGGCCTTGACGCCCAAGGATCACGATGTCCACGCCGGGCAGGTCACTCTGGAGCCTGAAAGTCTCCCTGACCTGGCGTTTTACCCGGTTTCTCTGGACGGCCAGCTTGAGGTTCTTCTTGGAAAAAACCAGACCAATCCTGGCATGACCGAGATCGTTCGGCGTAGCCAGGATCAGGAAATTCCGGTGCGGAACCTTCAGCTGTACGTCATCGAAGACTTTGCTGTAATCCGCTGGCCGCAGGAGACGGGCGGATTTGGGGAAACCCAAAGCCTTCATCAGGCGAACAGGTCTTACGCTGACAGGCGCGCGCGACCTTTGGCACGGCGACGGGACAGAACCTTGCGGCCGTTGGCAGTAGCCATACGGGCACGGAAACCGTGGACGCGCTTACGCTTCAGGACGCTTGGTTGAAACGTTCTTTTCATGGTGACGATCTCACATTTCGTAAGTTTGAAATTCAGTAACTGGCTGGAAAATGTACAGCCAAAACAGGAGCGGCATTCTATGCAAATACCGGTGAGAATTCAATGATTATTGTGTCAGGGACAATACGGGGTCGGTGGGTGCGGTAGCGTGGTGGTCAGATAATAAAATCATTAGGTCTTTTATGAATTCTTTTAAGGATTAATTATTACTGTTATTAGGGACCATGATTTCTGTGGAAAAGCCGAATTTTCGTTTCAAATTCAATTTCTTCTGTCGTTGACAAGGGTATTGACAAGGTGGCGTGAGGCCTGTGGAGGAAGCAGTGACGAAATGTGGGAAAGTCTACTTTGTCCAAAAGGTGCGAGTTATACCCTGATTGGTCCCGGGCTTTCGCACAGGGTTGCACGCAGGGTGTGCACACAGGGCTGTGGGTAACTTTTTTGTGGGAGCTTTACTGTACACAAGCCTGTAGGTAAGTCTCTAAGAATTTGTTTTTAATAATTTTAAATTTCCACAGGCTGTTTATGAGTTCAGTTTTGCACTTTTACTGCCAGGGCACTCGGGTTAGAATCCGTGATCGCCTCTTTACTACCGGATGCAGTCATTCCGGAGAGAAGAATTTCTGGGTTATCGGGAGCAGACGGTCGTGCCGAACAGTATCTGGCATCAATGTCTTGAAGTACTCCGGGACGAGTTTCCCGCACAACAGTTCAATACCTGGTTGAGACCGCTACAGTCTGATCACAGGGAAGGTCAGCTGGTGCTGTTTGCTCCCAACCGGTTTGTCATGGACTGGGTCAACGAAAAATATCTTCGCCGTATAGAGGAAGTACTCAAGGATTTGAACGGGGGCCAGGCTCCCCGGGTTAACATGAAGGTGGGGTCAGCCCCCCGGGAACAGGCACCGGTAAACCGCGCCGCCGACAAACCAGCGGTTAATGGCCGGCTGCAGGAAGAAACCGGCAACCAGGTCACGGAAGAGGAAAAGGGTGTCGCTGCCACCGTGGCGGGGCCGGTGAGTGTAAAGCCGAAAACCGACAATGATCGCCGGGAAGTGCAGGTAGAAGGTGATATCAAGCACCAGAGCTTCCTCAACGAGGGCTTTACCTTCGAAACCTTCGTGGAAGGTAAATCGAACCAGCTGGCCCGGGCTGCTTCCATGCAGGTCGCGGAAAATCCGGGCGGTGCCTATAACCCGCTCTTTCTGTACGGTGGCGTGGGCCTCGGTAAAACCCACCTGATGCACGCCATTGGTAATGAGATCGTCCGGCGCAATCCCCGGGCAAAGGTGGCTTACCTGCGCTCCGAACGCTTTGTGGCTGATATGGTCAAGGCGTTGCAGCTCAATGCCATAAACGAGTTCAAGCGCTATTACCGGTCGGTGGATGCCCTCCTGATCGACGATATCCAGTTCTTCGCCCGCAAGGAACGTTCCCAGGAAGAGTTTTTCCACACCTTCAATGCCCTGCTGGAGGGCGGACAGCAGGTGATCGTGACCTGTGATCGCTTCCCGAAAGAAATCTCCGACATGGAAGAGCGGTTGAAGTCCCGGTTCGGCTGGGGGCTGACCGTGATGGTGGAGCCGCCGGAGCTGGAAACCCGGGTCGCGATCCTGATGAAGAAGGCGGAACAGGCCAACGTCAAGCTCAGTAGCGAAGCGGCTTTTTTTATTGCCCAGAAGATCCGTTCCAACGTGCGAGAGCTCGAAGGGGCGCTACGTCTGGTGATAGCGAATGCTCACTTCACGGGCTCGGAGATTACTCCGCCGTTTATCCGCGAGAGCCTGAAAGACCTGCTGGCCCTGCATGAAAAGCAGGTCAGTATCGACAATATCCAGCGCACGGTGGCGGAGTACTACAAGATCAAGGTGGCGGACCTGTTGTCCAAGCGCCGGACCCGGACCGTGACCCGGCCCCGGCAGGTTGCCATGTCGCTGGCCAAGGAACTGACTAACCACAGTTTGCCGGAAATCGGCGATGCCTTTGGCGGGCGGGACCATACGACGGTGCTGCACGCGTGCAAGAAGATCCTGGAGCTGCAGGATACGGATCCGGGTATCCGTGAGGATTATCAGAACTTTATGAGATTGCTGACCACCTGATGTCGGGCGTTAGCGACAACATTCACCCTTCCAACACCAAAGAAAGCTGAGTGCCATGAAACTGACGATCAGCCGTGAATCCCTGCTCACCCCGCTGCAAAGCATTGCCGGCGTGGTGGAGAAGAAACAGACAATGCCCGTGCTGTCCAACGTACTGCTGGTGGCCGAGGACAATACGCTGACCCTGACCGGGACCAATATGGAGGTTGAACTGGTGGGCCGGGTCACCCCGGTGCATGTGGACCAGTCTGGCCGGATCACGGTGCCCGCCCGGAAGCTGTCCGACATCTGTCGGGCCCTGGGTGACGAGTCACCGATCGAGTTGTCCCTGGAGGGAGATCGCCTGCACCTGCGCTCCGGCAACAGTCATTTCACCCTGTCCACGTTGCCGGCGGAGCATTTCCCCAACGTGGAGGATGAAGACGAGAGCTTCCGGCTGGAACTTCCCCAGAAGGAACTCGGGCGGATGCTGGATGCCACTGCGTTCGCCATGGCGCAGCAGGATGTGCGGTACTACCTGAACGGACTGTTGCTGGAAGTGTCCTCGGATCACGTGCGCACCGTGGCCACCGATGGCCACCGGCTGGCGATGGCCCATGTGGATATGCAGACCGGATGCCCGGAACTGCGCCAGGTTATCGTACCCAGAAAAGGCGTGCTGGAACTCGCCCGTCTGCTGGATGACGTGGAAACGCCGGTGACCCTGGTGATCGGGGATAACCACCTGCGCGCCACCGTGGGGGCCTATACCTTCACCTCCAAGCTGATCGAAGGCAAGTTCCCGGATTACAACCGGGTTATCCCCAGGGGCGGTGACAAGGTCGTGCTGGCTGACCGCTCGACGCTGAAGAACACCCTTCAGCGTGCGGGTATTCTTTCCCACGAAAATATCCGTGGTGTCCGGTTGAACCTGGGTCCGAACCAGCTCGAGGTGTTTGCCAACAACCCGGATCAGGAACAGGCCGAAGACGCGCTGCCGGTGGAGTATCAGGGCGAATCACTCCAGATTGGCTTTAATGTAGGCTACCTGGTGGATGTGATGAATGCGCTGGATGATGATCAGGTGAAGATTACCCTGTCCAATCCGAACAGCAGCGCATTGATCGAATCGGAAAGTGACAACCGGTGCCTGTACGTGGTCATGCCAATGCGGCTGTAACCGGGGTGCCGGGTAAGGGAGACACACCATGGGTACCGTGACGAACGGAATCAAAGGCGCATTCAGGATTGGCCAGACCCTGTCGGTGCTTGGCCGCACCGGGGTCAACTGGGTTCGGGGCGATCGGCCCCCTGCCCCGCGTCTGCTTCGGCAAACGTTTGAATCGTTGGGTGCCACTTACATCAAGCTCGGTCAGTTCATTGCCAGTTCCCCGACATTTTTCCCGAAGGAATACGTCGAGGAATTCCAGTACTGCCTGGACAAGACACCGAGTCTTCCATTCGGGGTGATCAAGAAAATCATCCGTGAGGAACTGGGTCGCCCGATTGAGGAGGTCTACTCCGAGATTGATCCTGTGGCGCTGGCATCGGCTTCCATTGCCCAGGTTCATGCCGCCCGGCTGGTCACCGGGGAAGATGTGGTGATCAAGGTCCAGAAGCCGGGTGTGGAAAACATCCTGCTCACCGACCTTAACTTCCTTTATCTGTCGGCGCGGATCGTCGAGACCCTGGCACCGAAGCTGTCCTGGACCTCGATGTCCGGCATTGTGGAAGAAATCCAGCGCACGATGATGGAGGAATGTGACTTCATCAAGGAAGCGAACAACCTGAAGGTGTTCCGCAACTTCCTGCACGATACCCATAATGAAGAGGCAACCTGCCCCCTGGTCTATGAACATTGCAGTACCCGCAGGATCCTGACCATGGAACGGTTCTACGGGGTACCCCTGACCGATCTGGAAAGTATTCGCGGTTATGCCCGGGATCCGGAGCACACGCTGATCACCGCCATGAATACCTGGTTTGCCAGCCTGACCCAGTGCGAGTTTTTCCATGCGGACGTTCACGCCGGCAATCTCATGGTGTTGCGGGATGGCCGGGTCGGTTTCATCGATTTCGGGATCGTGGGCCGGATCAAGCCGGATACCTGGCAGGCGGTGAGCGATTTCATCTCGGCGATCATGGTTGGCAACTTTGATGGCATGGCGTCGGCCATGATCCGGATCGGGGTGACTCATCAGACCGTGAAAGTCTCGGATCTGGCAGCGGATCTGCGCCGGCTGTACCAGCAGATGGACAAGATGGTGCCTGATCATGTGCCTTACGAAGCGGACCAGGCGGAAGACGATGTGAACAACATCCTGATGGATATGGTGAAGATTGGTGAGAGTCACGGGCTGCATTTCCCGAGGGAATTTGCCCTGCTGCTGAAGCAGTTCCTGTACTTCGACCGTTACGTACATATCCTGGCGCCAGAAATGGATGTTTTCATGGATGAACGATTGAACATGTTGCACTGAGCTGGTCGCCATCCCCGGACAGCTTTTGTACACTAAGGCAGCGCATGGATAATCCGGCGCTGCCTTTTTTAATGGCCCAGTTTCGTCCCCCCGGAAAGCCAACCCTTCTATGGCCCTTGTCAGACTCCAGACCGAGCATTTCCGAAATCTGGCGCCGGATCCGGTGTCTTTCTCGCCGTCCTTCAATCTTCTCTACGGCGCCAACGGCAGTGGCAAAACCAGCGTGCTGGAGGCGATCGGCTATCTGGGACTTGGCCGCTCGTTCCGGGTGAGTCGTCACCAGGCGGTGGTTTCCCATGGGCAAAGCCGTTTTACCGTGTTCGGTGGTCTGGACCAGGGCGCGGACGAATCTGTATCCGGCGATGAGGGCGGTCTGGCGCACCGGCTGGGGATTGCCCGGGATGTGAGTGCGAAAGAGACGTCGTTGCGAGTTGATGGTGAAAACGTGCGGAGTCTTTCCTCGATGGCGAAGCACCTCCCGGTGTCAGTGATTGATCCGGGGGTTTTTGACATTGTGGCGGGTGGGCCGGGAAAACGGCGGCAGTTTCTGGACTGGTTGGTGTTCCACGTGGAACCTTCCTTCGCGTCGGTGTGGCAACAATGCCAGAGAGTCACATCACAGCGGAATCAGACGCTCAGAAATGGTAGAATAGACGAATCCCTGCTTCGGGTCTGGGATAGCCAGTACGCAGGCCTCAGCGAGCGCCTGAGCGACTCGAGGCAGGCCACCTTCGACCGGTTCAAGGAAGCGTTCGAACTGCTGGTTAAGCAGGTGGATGTACCCTGGACCCAGGGTTTGACAATGGAGTTTTTTCCCGGTTGGGACCGGGCGCACGAGCTGACCGAGATTCTCAGGAATCACCGGGAACAGGAACTGAAAATGGGCCATACCTTGTATGGACCCAATCGGGCAGACATACGCCTCAAGTTTCAGGGGCGACCGGTTGCCGAAACCTTTTCCCGGGGTCAGCAGAAAACGTTGGTTATATTAATGAAGATTGCCCAAGGGATGGTGTTGAGCGACATGGGCCGGCAGGTCACGTTTTTACTCGACGACATCAATGCGGAACTGGATGTTGGTCATCGGGCCATGCTGGCCCAGAAACTCCGGGCGCTTGGGAGTCAGGTATTTATTACATCGATTGAACATCCGGATCCCGAGTCCCTCTGGGGCGCTGGCGATACCCCGGATTACAGAATGTTCCACGTGGAACATGGCAAATTGACGGAAGAATAAAACCGGCGATGCCAAACCTGATGATGAAGCCCACGAGGCCGTCAGGCTATAGCACCGGTCATCACCCTTCAGGAGTCACCTAATGAGTGAATCGAACTACAATTCCTCCAGTATCAAAGTCTTGAAAGGACTGGATGCGGTGCGAAAGCGGCCCGGCATGTACATCGGTGACACCGATGATGGCACGGGCCTGCACCACATGGTCTTTGAGTTGGTGGACAACTCCATCGATGAGGCTCTGGCAGGTTACTGCTCCGAAATCGGGGTGATCATTCACCCGGACGAATCAGTCACCGTCAAGGATAACGGCCGTGGTATCCCCACCGACCTCCATGAGGAGGAAGGGGTATCTGCCGCCGAGGTGATCATGACCGTTCTCCACGCCGGCGGTAAGTTCGATGACAACAGCTACAAGGTCTCGGGTGGCCTGCACGGTGTGGGCGTATCCGTGGTTAACGCCCTCTCCTCTAACCTGACCCTGACCATCCGCCGGGATGGCAAAGTCTGGGAACAGACCTATGCTCACGGTGTACCGAAAGCACCGCTCTCGGTTGTCGGTGACACCGATGCTTCCGGCACCAAGGTCCATTTCATTCCGTCTCCGGAAACCTTTTCGAGTATCCAGTTCCACTACGATATCCTGGCCAAGCGCCTGCGGGAACTGGCCTTCCTGAACAGTGGCGTACGGATTCGCCTGACCGATGAGCGGTCTGGCAAGGAAGAGGTCTTCGAGTATGAAGGCGGGCTGCGTGCCTTCGTTGAGCACCTGAATTCCACCAAGACCCCGATCAACCGCGTCTTCCATTTCAACCGGGAACGTGAGGACGGCATTGCCGTCGAGGTGGCCATGCAGTGGAACGACGCCTTTCAGGAAAACCTTTACTGCTTCACCAACAACATCCCCCAGCGGGATGGCGGTACCCACCTGGCCGGTTTCCGGGCCGCCCTGACCCGCTCGTTGAACAACTACATCGAGCATGAAGGCCTGGGCAAGAAGGCCAAAGTAGCGACCTCCGGTGACGATGCCCGGGAAGGCCTGACCGCCATCATTTCCGTAAAAGTTCCGGACCCGAAATTCTCTTCCCAGACCAAGGACAAGCTGGTCTCCTCGGAAGTGAAAACCGCGGTGGAGCAGGAGCTGTACCAGAGTTTCAGTGACTTCCTGCAAGAGCAGCCGAACGAAGCCAAGCTGATCGTCAACAAGATGATCGAGGCGGCCCGTGCCCGGGAAGCCGCCCGTAAGGCCAGGGACATGACCCGCCGCAAGGGCGCTCTGGACATTGCCGGTCTGCCCGGCAAACTGGCCGACTGCCAGGAAAAGGATCCTGCCCTGTCCGAACTGTTCATTGTGGAGGGTGACTCCGCGGGTGGCAGTGCCAAGCAAGGCCGTGACCGCAAGACCCAGGCCATCCTGCCGCTGAAGGGTAAGATCCTGAACGTCGAAAAAGCACGGTTCGACAAGATGCTGTCCTCCGCGGAAGTCGGCACCCTGATCACCGCTCTGGGCTGTGGTATTGGCCGTGAGGAGTTCAACCCGGACAAGCTCCGTTACCACTCCATCATCATCATGACCGATGCCGACGTGGACGGTTCTCACATCCGGACCCTGCTGCTGACGTTCCTGTTCCGGCAGATGCGCGAAATCATCGAGCGTGGTCACGTCTTTATCGCCATGCCGCCCCTGTACAAGGTCAAGCGCGGCAAGCAGGAACAGTACCTGAAGGACGAGAAGGCCAAGGAAGCCTACCTGACCCAGACCGCACTCGAGGGCGCCCAGCTGTTCGTGAACCCCGATGCACCGGCCATCAAGGACTCGGCTCTGGAGACCATGGTCAAGGATTATCAGGCGGTGATGGCGATGATCGACCGTCTCTCCCGCGCCTACCCCGCCAAGGTCCTGGAGCAGATGCTGCATAACGTCACGCTCAAGATGGACGACCTGAAGGACGAGGAGGCAGTGGCCCGCTGGGTGGGGCGCCTGGGCGAGGGTCTGAACCTGGATACCCGCACCGGGACCAAGTACACCTTCTCGGTCACCCGAGACGAAGAGCGCGGCCTTTTCCTGCCCAAGGTCACGATCTACGTGCACGGTATTCCCCACGAGCACGTGTTCAGCCACGATTTCTTCGAATCCTCCTCCTATGCCGCCATTGCCCGCATGGGCGAAACCCTGGAGGGGCTGATCGAGGAAGGCGCCTATATCCAGCGTGGCGAGCGCAAGCAGACGGTGCTGTCGTTCGAGGGTGCCCTGGCCTGGCTGATGAAGGAGGCCCAGCGGGGCCTCAATATCCAGCGCTACAAGGGGCTCGGTGAGATGAACCCGGAGCAGTTGTGGGAGACCACCATGGATCCGGAGACCCGTCGGATGATGAAAGTCACCATCGAGGACGCCATCGCGGCCGACCAGATCTTCACCACTCTGATGGGTGATGATGTGGAGCCGCGTCGTGAGTTCATCCAGACCAACGCGCTGGAAGTGACTAACCTGGACGTGTAAGTGACTTGAAACAGGCATAAAAAAGGCGGGAAGCTTTCACTTCCCGCCTTTTTTGTTTTAAACCATTCGTTTTTATTTCCTGAAGCTTTAAAGCCTACTTCCCGGAGGTCTGTTCCCTGGACCTGGCCTTTTCCTTCTCACGTTCCTTTTCCAGCAGGTGCGGCGCCATCACCTCTTCCAGGGAGTACCCGGTCAGCCGGCGGATGGTCCGCCACAGGTACCAGAAGATCAGCATCATCATGACCATGGAGGGAATCGCGATCATCGGATAGCTCACCAGGGTCATCCGGCCGAGCTCCTCGTTGAAGGCCTGGGTGCCGGAGGGGCTGGTGACGATCCATTTTGCCAGCACGTAGTTCATGATCGAAGAAAACAGGAAGGTGCCGGCGAAGAAATAACTGGCTTTCAGCAGCCGGCCCTCGAACTCGTTCTCCTTGCCCTCATGCACCAAGCGCTCCTGGATCTTGTCCACATCCAGCACGGTCGGGTTGTACAGCAGGGTCCGGACCAGCGGATACCGGGTCCGGGTCGACACCAGCACGGCCAGCCCGATGATGGCCGGTACCGCGGCTTCCTTGATGGCCAGCCACTGGGAATTGAGCTCGAGCAGACCGATCCCGCCGGTGAGGCCGACGCTGATCAGACCCAGCAGGGCAATGAAGTTTTTCTTGTGATACCGCACCAGCTCGAACAGGCCCCAGCCCAGAGGGAATGCCAGGCCGATGATCAGGGCGTTGACGCTGCCGAGGTGTTCGTCCCCGCTGAACTTCATCAGGATGACCGATGGGATGATGATACTGACCAGCAGATCAACCCAGGGACGGGGCTTGTGATCGGGAACGGATCGGGGAGTGTCCGGAGTCATTGAATTACCTGGTTGGACAGCCTGCACACACAGGCCGGGTGAATAATCGTGTTCAGGCAGTATACGATGAATCCGGGGGTATTCGAAGGGAGTTGGCCGGGCCACAGAGGCCCGGCCGGCAAATGCCTTTGACGATCAGGCACCTGCCTCTTTCAGGCTTTCCTCGACAATCGCCAGGCCTTCCTCAAGGATCTCGTCCTCGATGGTGACCGGCATGAGGAAGCGCAGGGTATTGCCGTACATGCCACAGCTCAGCAGGATCAGGCCCTTTTCCTTGGCCTTCTTGGTGACTGCCGCGGCCAGTTCCGGCATCGGCTTGTGGGAATCCTTGCTTTCCACCAGCTCGATTGCCGCCATGGGGCCGAGGTTGCGTACGTTATCCACATGCTCGAACTGTTCCTGCCACTGGGCAAACCGGGCCTTGAGCTTTTCGCCGAGGCGCTGGCTCTTGCCCAGGATATCCTCTTCCTTGAACACGTCGAACACCGCGAGCGCCGCCGCACAGGCCGTCGGGCTGCCGGTGTAGGTGCCGCCCAGGGAGTTCGGGCCGGAGGAATCCATGACCTTGTCGGTGCCGACAATCGCCGAGATCGGCATACCGTCCGCCATGGACTTGGCCATGGTCATGATGTCCGGCTCGACACCGCTGTGCTCGATGGCGAACATCTTGCCGGTCCGGCCAAAACCGCTCTGGACCTCGTCGACGATCATCAGGATGTCGTTGTCGTCGCAGATCTTGCGGACCTTTTCCAGGAAGCTTTTCGGTGCCGGATAGAAACCGCCCTCACCCAGTACCGGTTCCAGCACAATCGCTGCGGTATTGCGGGCCGGGGAGTCGGCCTTCATGGTCATGGCCAGGCCACGCAGGGCCTCGTCTTCGGAGACACCGTGGTACGGCACCGGGAAGGGCGCGCGGTACACCATGCCCGGCATCGGGCCGAAGTCAGTCTGGTAGGGCGCGGCCTTGCCGTTCATGGCCATGGTCATGAAGGTGCGGCCATGGTAGCCGCCATCGAAACAGATGACGTTGGTCTTGCCGGTGGCTGCCCGGGCGATCTTCACGGCGTTCTCCAGGGCCTCGGCGCCGGAGTTGGCCAGCATGACCTTGCCGTGTCCGCGTACCGGCACCACTTCGCTCAGCTTCTGGGCCAGCTTCACATAACCCTCGTAGGGCATTACCGTCTGGCAGGTGTGCATCAGCTTGTCCAGCTGCGCCTTGACGGCTTCGACCACCTTGGGATGACGGTGGCCGATGTTCAGCACGCCGATACCACCGGCGAAGTCGATCATGCGCTTGCCGTCGGCGTCCCACAGCTCGGCGTTCAGGGCATGATCGGCAAATTGTTCATTGGGACTTGCCGCGCCCGCTGCCACGTAACGTTCTTTGAGTGCCTGCAATTCTTGATTGGTCACTTTGCGATCCTCCTGTTCGGGAGTCAGTAGGTTTAACTACCAGTGTAAGGAGTACGGGCGCCGGCCACAAACCGACCACTATCTCAGCTTTGCTGATCCCGGAACTGGAGACGGGCAAGGCGCTGGTACAAGGGACTGGTTTCCATCAGTTTCTGGTGGTTGCCGATCGCCAGTAACCGGCCATCCTCCAGTACCGCAATCCGGTCGGCATCGCGCACCGTGGCCAGCCGGTGGGCGATCACCAGGGTAGTCCGGTCCCGAGTCAGTGCCGGCATCGCCTGCTGGATCAGGTGTTCACTTTCTGCATCCAGGGCGCTGGTGGCCTCGTCCAGTAACAGTATCGGGGCATCGGCCAGCAGTGCCCGGGCCAGGGCCAGACGCTGTTTCTGGCCGCCGGACAGGCCCAGGCCGTTGTCACCGAGCCGGGTGTCATAACCTTCGGGGAGCCTGTGGATAAATTCGTGGGCATGGGCCACGCGGGCTACCTGCTCCACTTCCGTCTCGCTGGCATCCGGGCGGGCATAACGGATATTGTCGGCGACCGAACCGTTAAACAGGGCCGGGTTCTGCGGCACCAGGGCAAAGCAGCGGCGCAGATCGGCAAGCTCCAGTGTGGAGCTGTCGATACCATCGATCCGGATGCTGCCTGCCTGTGGTGAATAGAAGTGCAGCAGCAGGTCGAACAGGGTGGATTTTCCGGCACCCGAGGGGCCCACCAGGGCAAGGGTCTCGCCAGGCTCGACGGTCAGGCACAGGTCATCCAGGGCAGGCGTCTCGGGTCGGCTCGGGTAACAGAACCGCAGATGGTCAATCTCGATCCGGCCGCTTACCCGCTCCGGCAGCCTGGTCGTGGATTTGCCCCGCTCACCGAATTCCGGGCGGGTTTGCAGCAGTTCGAACAACCGGGCCGCGGACCCGGCGGCCCGTTGCACCTCACCAATCACCTCGCTGATGGCCCCGGCGGCGACGCCCACCAACAGGCTGTAAAACACGAAGGCCGCCAGTTCCCCCGGGCTGATACGGCCCTCGATGACATCCAGGCCACCAATCCAGATCACGATACCCACGGCGCCCATCACCAGGGAAATCGCCAGAGTGGTGAGCCAGGCCCGCTGCCGTATGCGGGCCCGGGCGATATCGAATGCCCCTTCCGACACCTCCCCGAAATACTGACGATCCTGGGACTGGTGATTGAATGCCTGTACGGTCTTGATCTGGGTGAGGCTCTCGCCCACGTAACTGCCGACATCGGCCACCCGGTCCTGGCTCAGCCGGGACAGCTGCCGGACCCGGCGGCCAAAGAACAGGATCGGCGCAATCACCAGCGGAAAGCCGAGCAGGATGATGCTGGCCAGTTTCGGGTTGGTCACGAACAGGAGAATCAGCCCGCCCACCAGCATCAGCGCGTTGCGCAGCGCGATGGATACCGTCGAGCCGATCACCGATTGCAGCACGGTGGTATCGGCGGTGAACCGGGACTGGATCTCGAGCGCGCGGTTCTCTTCGAAGAAGCCCGGGTGCAGGTCGATCAGGTGATTGAACACCCGTTTTCGGATATCCGCCACCACCCGCTCCCCGATCCAGGACACCAGGTAGAACCGGGCAAAAGAACCGAACGCCAGGCCCAGCACCAGCACAAAGAACAGCCCGATGGCCCGGGCCAGGTTGGCCGGTGACTCGGTGGCCAGGCCCTGGTCCACCAGGATCCGCAGCCCCTGCCCCAGACTCAGGGTGATGCCGGCGGTAATGACCAGGGCCACCAGGGCACCGGCAACGGCACGCCGGTAGGGGCTGATGAACTCATAGACCAGTTTCAGGGCCTTGCGATGACGGGTGTTGATAGTCGGCCTCCGGATATCCACAGGAAGTGCTGTACACTTTGATTGCTGTCCATCATACGGCTGAATCGATCATTTTGCCCTGACCGAAAAGGAAAACCCGTGCGCGCCTACGCCGACAATGACTACCCCGCCGATCATAAACCCGACTGGAAAGTGATAGCCGGCCTCTGGCCCTATCTGGCGGAGTTCCGTGGCCGGGTGATCCTGGCGCTGTCGTTGCTGGTATTGGCGAAGCTGGCCACGGTGGCCACGCCGGTTGCCCTCAAGTACATCGTCGATTACCTGGACCAGAACCGGGGGGCGGACATGGTGCTGTGGATACCGGTAGTGCTGGTGATCGCCTACGGCAGTCTCCGGTTTGGCAGTACCCTGTTCAGTGAATTGCGGGATGCGGTCTTTGCCCGGGTGGCGGAGCGAGCCATGCGCCGGGTATCGCTGCGGGTGTTCCGTCACCTGCACCAGCGGGAACTGGCCTTCCACCTGGACCGGAAGACCGGGGGCCTCGCCCGGGATATCGAGCGGGGCACCAACGGCATCAGTTTCCTGCTGCGCTTCACCCTGTTCAACATCGTCCCCACCCTGCTGGAGATCCTGCTGGTTGCCGGCATCCTGCTGGTGGTGTTCAACGTGAGCTATGTGCTGGCAATCCTGGTCGCCGTCGTGGTCTACGTGGTGTTTTCCATCAAGGTCACCGAATGGCGCACCAAGTTCGTACGGGAGGCTAATGCCCGGGACAACCAGTCCAATTCCAGGGCCGTGGACAGCCTGCTCAACTACGAGACAGTCAAGTATTTCAACAATGAGCGCTATGAAGCGGAGCTGTATGACCGGGACCTGGAGGACTGGGAAGCGGCCCGGCTGAAAAACCGCCTGTCACTGGCCAGCCTGAACGGTGGCCAGGCCTTGATCATCGGCGTGGCCCTGATCGTGATCATGGCGATGGCGGTGCGTGAGGTGGCGGCCGGGGAGATTACCCTGGGGGATTTCACCATGATCAACGCCTACCTGATCCAGCTGTTCATCCCCCTGAACGCGCTCGGATTTGTCTACCGGGAGATCCGTCAGGCCCTGGTGAACGTCGAGCGCCTGTTCAAGCTGCTCGATGATCGCCCGGCGATTGTGGATAAACCGGATGCCCCGGCCCTGGCTGTGGATAACGGTGAGGTCCGGTTTGACCATGTTCACTTCGGCTACCGGCCCGACCGGCCGATCCTCAGGGATGTGGACTTTGCCATTCCCGCCGGGCATACGGTGGCGGTGGTCGGTGCCAGTGGCGCCGGCAAGTCCACCCTGGCGAGGTTGCTGTTCCGGTTCTTCGATGTGGACAGCGGCAGTATCCGGATCGATGGCCAGGATATCCGGGACGTAACCCAGGACAGCCTGCGGGCTGCCATCGGGGTGGTGCCCCAGGATACGGTTCTGTTCAATGACACCCTGTACCGGAACCTCGCCTATGGCCGGCCGGAAGCGACTGAAGAGGAAGTGCACCGGGCAGCCCGGATGGCTCACCTGGAGGGGTTTATCCACAGCCTGCCCGAGGGCTATGACACCAAGGTGGGTGAGCGTGGTCTGAAACTGTCGGGGGGCGAGAAACAGCGGGTGGCCATCGCCCGGGTCATCCTCAAGAACCCGCCGTTGCTGATCCTGGACGAGGCCACGTCGTCACTGGATTCCCTGTCGGAGCAGGCGATCCTCGGGGCCCTGCGGGAGGTCAGCCGGCAGCGCACCACCCTGGTTATCGCCCATCGGCTGTCCACCATCCGCGATGCCGATACCATCCTGGTGATGGATGCCGGCCGGATCGTGGAAAGTGGCCATCATAATGAACTGCTGGCCCGGGCCGGACATTACGCCCGACTGTGGCGTCAGCAACACCAGGATCAGTCGCCGGCGTGACGCCTCGCCGGGGCCAGGTTCCGGTCATAGACCATGACCCGGTTCCGTCCCGCGGCCTTGCCGGCATAGAGCGCGGTATCTGCCCGGAGCATGATTTCTTTGGCGTTGCCATCCTGCGGGCAGGAGACCGCAATACCGCAGGTTATGGAACCCCGGATACACTGCTCCGGGCCCTCGAAGGAATGCTCGGACAGGGTCTGGCGAAGCCGTTCGGCAAGATGGTGGGCGCTGTCCTGGTCGCTGTCGGGCAGGAGGATGGCAAATTCCTCGCCACCAATGCGGGCGAAGGTATCACTGGCGCGCAGGCTGTCCTGGACCAGATGGGTGGTCTCCCGTAGCACCATGTCTCCGGCGTTATGGCCGAACCGATCGTTCACCTGCTTGAACCAGTCGAAATCAAACAGGATGACCGCATAGGATGGACCGTTGCGGCGATAGCGCTGGTATTCCCGCGACAGCAGTTCCATGAACTGGCGTCGGTTGGCGGCCCCGGTCAGCTCGTCGGTGATGGCAATCTGCCGCAGCTTTTCCTCCAGTTCCTTCTGGGCGCTGATGTCGAGAATCGCGCCATGCCAGAGGATACTGCCGCTGTCCCTGAATTCCGGTCGGGCCTGGCCGAAAACCCAGCGGACATGGCCGTCGACCACGACCCGGTACTCACAATTCCAGTCGCCGCCACTGGCCCGTGAGGCCTCAATGGTGTCGCGAACATGCTGGAGATCGTCGGGATGAATCTTGTCAAAGATCAGGGAGGCATCCTTGCGTACCTGTTCCGGGCTGACCCCATAGATCCGCTCGATCCCGGCGCTGGCGTAGGGAAAACTCATGAAGCCATCCGGTTGCATCTCGAACTGGTAAATTACCCCCGGAATTGTCGCCGCCATCTTTTCCAGTCGCTCGATGGTCTCGAGCTGCTCCGCCTGGACTGCCTCGAGCTGTTGCTGGTATTGCCTGGCGGCGCTGATGTCGATGTGGGTCCCACTGACCCATTCTGGATCGCCCTCGGGGGTCCGGCTCACCAGGCGTCCGTAATCCCGTACCCAGACCCAGTGGCCATTCCGGTGGCGCATGCGGGCTTCGCATTCGTAGTAGTCCGTCTCACCCCGGAAGTGGGCCTGCAGGCGCTGCTCGGACTCTGCCAGATCATCGGGATGGGCAAACTTCAGCCAGGTCTCGATGGAGATAGGCTGCAGTTCTTCCAGCGTGTAACCAATGATCTGGGCCCAGCGCTCGTTGAACACCGTCTCACCGGTCTGGACGTTCCATTCCCAGGTGCCGGCCCGGGTGCCTTCAAGAATGGTCTTGAGCCGGGCGGCCTCATCCTGGCCGAGGTAGGCGCTCTGTTCCGTTGTGGATCTGTCGGTCATTTGAATTGATTGCCTGGAACTTTCGGGGTCTTGTCAGACTATAGTTGAGGAATCGTTCATATACGACTCGGCCGGCCCCTCGGATGCGGCAAGCGCCCGGGCCAGCCCCGAGGCCCGCACCACCCGTTGGCTGGCACTGGCCTTGAACACACCGGCATCACCGGTGATCAGGCTGAACCAGTTCCGGGCCCGGGTGATGCCGGTGTAGACCAGCTCCCGGGTCAGCACCGGGCTCATGCGATCCGGCAAGACCAGACAGGTGTGATTGAATTCCGAGCCCTGGGACTTGTGGACCGTCATGGCGTAGACCGTCTCCAGCTGCTGCAGGCGGCTCGGGGAAATCCAGCGGATGCCGTCGGTACCATCGCTGCTGGGGAAGGCCACCCGCAACGCCGGACGGGGTTCGCCGTTCTCGGCCCGGTCCCAGGGCACGCTGAAGGTGATGCCGATATCACCGTTCATGAGGCCGAGATTGTAGTCATTGCCGGTGACCAGTACCGGCCGCCCGGCGTACCAGCCTTCCGCCCGGGGGATCAGTTTTTCCGACAGCAGGTGTCGGGCAATGCGTTCGTTCAGACCTTCCACGCCCCACGGACCCTGACGCAGCGCACACAGCAGCTGGAAGTCACCGAAGGCAGCCAGCACGCGGCGGGCCAGCTCGTCCCAGTCCGCCAACGGGCTGTCCATCCCCAGATGGTGGTTGGCCATCAGTTCAAGGTAATGGCGATAGCCCACGGGGACTGGTAGGTCCTTACCGTGCAGTACCCTGCCCCGGCCTTCATTGCGGAAGGCTCCGGGACTGCCGGAGATGGCGTGATGGCAGATGCGCTCCAGGGTCGCTTCCGGATCAGGATCGGCGTCGTCGCCGTTGAGCCAGACCACATCATCGAAGTGCGCCCGGCGACAATGTTCGAGCATCCTGGCATCCAGGGTGTTGGTATTGACCGCTTCCGCCAGTTCACGGATACCGCTGCCCTCGGTGAAGCGGTAGCTCTTGCGAAGCATGGCCACCGCCTGGTCGAGCGCCTGCCCCTGTGGATCGAGCAAATTCTCCGGCAGTGGTTGTCCGGTCACCGATTCCAGCCACTGTGCCGTGTCAGGCCGGTAGTGGGCCTGCCGGGCCCGTTGGCACAGTTCGCCAAGAACCGCGCCGGCATCCACCGAGGCGAGCTGGTCCTTGTCGCCGAGCAGGATCAGCTGGGCATGGTCCGGCAGGGCCTCGAACACCGAGGCCATCAGGTCGACATCCACCATGGAGGCTTCGTCGATTACCAGGATATCCACCAGCAGGGGATTGTCCCGGTTATGGCGGAACTTCCGGGTATCCGGGCGACTGCCCAGCAATCGGTGCAGGGTGGTGACCCGGGTGGGGATATCCTCCAGCCGGACCCGACCGGGGAGCTGATCCAGTGGCAGGCGGCTCACCGCCCCGCCAATGGACTCGTTCAGCCGTGCCGCCGCCTTGCCAGTGGGCGCGGCCAGGCGAATGCGGAACTTCCGGCCGGCGCGGGCCGGATCCTCACCCGCCACTGCCTGCAGGGCCGCCAGCAGGTTCACCACTGTCGTGGTCTTTCCGGTACCCGGCCCGCCGGTAATTACGGCGAAACGTTTGCGCGCTGCCAGCGCACAGGCCAGTTTCTGGTAGTCCACGTCATCCCCGGGCTGGAACAGGATGTTCAACGTTTCGGTGAGGGTCCGGGTGGCGCCCGAGCCGGGATCATCGAGCGGGGAATTCAGGGCCAGGCGGTTGCTGATACCCCGGGCAATCCGTTGTTCGTAACGCCAGAAACGCCGCAGGTAAAGGCGGGTATCGTTCACAACCAGTGGTGTGGTCAGTAAGCCATCACTTACCGCTCGAGTATTGGCCAGCGCAGTCAGGCAGTCTTCGAGAGAGGCCTTTGCCAGGACCTCGGATGGCGAGGGGCATGCCTCCTGGTCCCCGACCGGGAGTGCGGCCATGGTCTCTTCCGGTGGCAAGGCCAGGGTGTTGCCCGCGTCCTCCAGCAAGCTCACCAGGTCGATGCAGACATGCCCTCGCCCGACCTGGTGTGAGGCCAGCGCGGCCAGCAACAGCAGCAGCGGCTCCGGGGTCTCAGCCTGCTCTTCGCACAGTTGCCGGATCAGGCGCGCGAAGGCCACGTCCAGGGGGCGGATCCATTCGGCCTGGCGCCATTGCTCCAGCAGTGTTTCCAGTTGCTCGAGATTCATGCGGCATCCTCCCCGTGCAAGGTGTCACCATCGAACAGGGCGTCGAGCTGTTCGATCAGTGCCCGTGGCGGTCTGTCGGTGAAAGCACCGGCACCGGGGGAATGGATACCCCGCAGGAACAGATAGACGGCTCCGCCAATGTGCTGGTCATAGTCGTAACCGGGCAACCGGGCCTTGAGCAGGCGATGCAGGGCCAGCAGGTAGAGTACGTATTGCAGGTCGTAGCGCTTGTCGAGGATGGCCTGGCCCATGGCCTGGTCGGTGTAGGCGCTGTCGTCTTCCCCGAGGGTATTGGATTTGTAGTCGAGCACGTAGTAGCGGCCCTGGTGTTCAAACACCAGGTCGATGAAGCCCTTGAGCATGCCGTTGAACCGGCGGTTATCCACCTGGACCCGGTCCGCACCCTCGAGGGTGTGCCGGCGCACCAGGCTGTCCAGGGCACCGGTGGCGACGTTGCGGCTCTCGAACCAGAATTCCAGTTCGGGTCGCACGGTGCCGAAATCCTTAAGGGCGGCGCGAGTGTCTCCGTCGCGGTCCAGGCGCACGGGGGTCCGGATCAGGCTCAGAAGCCAGTGCTCCAGAGTTTCGGTCCAGTCGGCCCAGCCGCGAATGGTGCAACGCCGCTCCAGGTATTCCCGCAGCACCGCCGGGTTATCCACAACCTGGCCAAAGCCCTGCTGGCAGCACCATTCCAGCAGTTCGTGGAGGAAGGTGCCCGGCCCCGCCCCTTTCGGAAACTGGTGGAGCGAGTGATCGGCGGGAACGGTCGGCCCCTCATCGCCGGTGCCCTGGGCGGATTCTTCCAGCAGGTTCTGGGTTTCGGCATCCTCCACTTCCCCGCTGAACACGATGCCGGTGCCGGCCAGGCCGGTGTATTCGATCGAGGAATAGCTGGCAATCCACCAGTCTTCCCGGGCCTCCCGGCTGGCTTCCAGTGCCGGCCCCAATGCCTCCGGTGCCTCCTCGGTATAGCAGGCCGTGCCGGCTTCAGGCAGTGCCATGACCGTAATGATGTCCTCGTCCCCTGCCAGGGGAGTCAGGCTGTCGGCCAGGGGGTACTGTTCCCGGCCTTCGCCACCGAGCAGGTAGCCCAGGCCGCTTTGTGCCCAGTTGTCGATGGCGGCGACCCCCACCCAGGTGGCATACCGGGCCCGGGTCAGGGCCACGTAGAGTTTGCGGATATCCTCGCCCAGCCGTTCCCGGTCGGCCCGGGCGACCGCCTCGGGCTCCGGATCGAACACGGTTACCAGCCGGCCCTGGTCATCGTGATAGCGGACATAGGCCTGCTTGTCGTTCTGCGCCCGGAAGGCAGTCCCGAACGGCAGGAACACCAGCGGGTATTCCAGACCCTTGGACTTGTGCACGGTAATGACTTTGACCAGGCCGGCGTCGCTTTCCAGGCGCAGGGTGCGGTATTCGTCCTCTTCGTCCGCCGCCCTCAGGATCTGGGCGTAGTGATGCACCAGCGCGTGCTCCCCATCCAGCTGCAGGCTGTCCTGCTGTAACAGCTCGGCGATGTGCAGGATATCGGTCAGCCGCCGTTCGCCATCGGGCCGTTGCAGCAGCCGTGCCGGGACCTCGAAGTCCATCAGGAAGCTGCGCAGCATGGGCAGTACGCCCTGGCTCCGCCACTGCTCGTGATAGCCCATGAACCGTTCGATTTCCCGCTCCAGGGCTATTTCGTCGGTGAGTAGCCGATCCAGGCTCTGCCAGGACTGACCCAGGGTGGGCGTGGCCAGTGCTGCCCGGGTCAGGGCCAGTTGCCGGGGTTCGGCAAAGGCCCGCAGCCAGGTCAGCACCTCGCTGGCCTCGGTGGAGGTCAGCACGGAATCCCGGTCGGACAGGTACACGCTCTTGATCCGGCGCTGGCCCAGGGCTTCACGTACCGCTGCCGCCTCGTTGCGGTTGTTGACCAGGATAGCGATGTCTGCGGGGCAAACCGGCTGAAGGTCTGCCGGGTTATCCGGCAGCGCAAAGCCGGCCCTGCCCTGTTGCCCCAGGGTCAGCATTCGGGCGACTTCGCTGGCACAGCTTTGTGCCACTTCGGCGGTGGCCGTGCCCTTGGCCAGGGCCTTGCGGTTGCCGTTCCGGTCCTCGTCCTCACTGTCGACGGTCCAGAAACTGAGGCTGGGTTGGTCCTCGCCGTCGATCCGCCATTGCCGCCTGGTGCCGTTGGCGTCGACACCCTGGAACGGCAGTGGCGTGCTGTCGCCCTTGCCGAACAGGAAGGCGCCGTCCCGGCTGTGCTGGTCGGCATGCTCGAACACCCGGTTCACCGCCGCCACCATGCTGGCGGAGGAGCGGAAGTTGCGGCCCAGGGTCCAGGTGCGGTCCCGGGCACCCTGGCGGGCTTCCAGGTAGGTGTAGATATCCGCGCCACGGAAACCGTAGATGGCCTGCTTGGGGTCGCCGATCATCAGCAGGCAGGTGTCCGGATCGTTGTCCGCAACCCGGTAGATCCGGTTGAAGATCCGGTACTGCACCGGGTCGGTGTCCTGGAACTCGTCGATCAGCGCCACCGGGAACTGGCGGCGGATGGTGGCGGCGAGCTGATCACCCCGGGGGCCGTGCAGGGCATCGTCCAGGCGGGTGAGCAGGTCGTCGAAGCCCATTTCCGAGCGTTGCTGTTTTTCCGATTCCAGCCGTTTCGCCACCCAGACGCTGGCGTGCCTGAGGATATCCGCCCGGGCGCTGGGCTGGTTCTGGCTGAACTCCATCAGTTCATCGATGGCGTCGAACGCGGGATGATGCGGGGCCGGATCCTCGCCCTTGAGGATCTGTTCCAGGCCCTCCGGGGTCTGGTTGCGGAACCCCGCCTTGTCCAGGCCGTCCGGAACCGGTTCGTCCGATTCCGCCCAGGCCAGGAGGGTGTCCCAGATCTTGACCATGGCGTTCTTGCTGCCGCCATGCAGGCGCTTGCTCTTGTTCAGCTCGTTGAGCAGGGCAATCACCTCGCCCTGCCACTCGGCCCACGGATTCGCTTTCAGTTCCCGGGCGCGCTCATGGCGCTCGCTGACCACCGAATCGACCACCTGATGGACATCGCCGGCCGGAGTGCCTAGCTGACTTGCCTCGGGAATCAGGTTACGGACGGCCCCGCGCAGGGCTTCCGGGGTTTTCCAGTGACCCAGGGCCTCGTCCATCAGTACCGGAGGCAAGGGGTAGATGAAGGTGCGCCAGTAGTCGCGGACCACATCGTCCAGCAGTTCGCTCTGGTCGGTCTCCAGGGTCAGCCGGAACAGGCTGCCGCTGTCGAAGGCGTGTTCGCTGAGCATCCGGTTGCACCAGCCGTGGATGGTGGAAACCGCCGCCTCGTCCATCCATTCCGCCGCCAGCAGCAGCTTTTTCCGGCACTCCGGCCAGGTGGCCGGGTCCGGGTAACTGCGGTCTCTCAGCTCATACAGGAGTCGGGTTTCCGCCGGCGGTTCGCTGGCGTCCGCACTGTCGGAAAACACCTCGGCCGCCTGGGTCAGGCGGGTGCGGATCCGGTCCCGCAGCTCCTTGGTAGCGGCGTCGGTAAAGGTCACCACCAGCAGGTTGGGTGGAAGCATGCCCTGGGCCAGCGGACTGTCTTGGTTCTGGCCATGACCCAGTACCAGTCGTACGTACAGGATGGCGATGGTGAAAGTCTTGCCGGTACCGGCACTGGCCTCGATCAGGGTGCTGCCGTTCAGGGGCAGGGTCAAAGGGTCGAGGTTCGGATTGCGATTGGTCATCTCGGTACTCATGCCTCTCCCTCGATCTGTTCGGCGGCGGACTTGCCCTGCTCTGCCTCCCACAGGGGCACGTATAGTTGATGCAGAAGCGCCTCGAATTCACCGCTGGCGAGCAAGGCCTCCGGGCTGTCGAAAGCACCGCGCAGGTAACCGGTGTCCCGTTCCAGGGCCGTGCTGTAGGCCTGCTCGGCATCACTGCGGGCTCGTTCGTCATCGCCCCGGTATTTCTTGCTCTGGTAGTAGCTGGTGATCCAGGCGAAGCCGGCCTCGCAGTGGATCGGCAGGGTGCGGGTGGTAGCCTCCATCCACCGGGCCAGGATGGCTTCCAGATACTGCCTGGCCTGTTCCGGAGCCATCGGCGTGAAACTGAAGGTGCGTTTCTCCTCCCTGGCCAGGATCAGGGTCTCGAATGGCTGATCGGTGAGCTGGCCGGCCAGGTGAATCACCCAGTCCCGCATCAGGTTGGCGTAGCGCACTTTCCTGCTGCCACCGGAGCCGGACAACAGGCTGGAGCCGGCCACCACCAGCCGGCACAACCGGCCGTCGGGGCTGGTGCGCAGGTTGTCGATCAGGTCGACCACTTCCACCGCCCCGGTGTCGTTCCGGTACTGGTACTCGAAGTTCAATGGTTCGGAGATGGCCTCCGGCCAGTCGGACAGCGCGGCCCGGTAGCGTTGATGCAGGTCCGGTAACCGACCGGCCAGTTCCGTGCGCAACCGGTGTTCGGTGACCCCCATGCCCAAATCACCGCGCCGGGCCATGCGATCGAGGGTCGCTTCCAGGCGCTCATGCAGCTCTTCCTCGCTGACGGCCTTGATCACGCCTTCGCGGATCAGTTCGCTGTCCAGCCGCCACCGGTCCAGGCCGTTGAGGTCAAAGTTCTCGTTATCGGTGTCATCGTCCTCCAGCTCCTCGAAATGCACCTGCAGGCGTCGCTGATAGAAGGTGTCGATGGGCTTTTTCAGGAAGTTCGACAGGTCGTTCAGCCGGATCGGCTCCTCCGGTTGCTGGTACGGCAGCGGTGCCTGATCCGGTTCGGTTGTTTCGGCGCCGTGGGCACTGCGCCACTCCTGCTCGAAGGTGAACAGGCGTCGGGATTGCAGCACCTCGGCCAGGGGTCGGGGCGGGCTCTCGTGACCGGCTTCCAGGCCATTGCTCCGGGGAAAATAATCCCGGCTGAAGGGCTGCAGCGGATGCCGGGTGGTCAGGGCTTCGGTGACCGATCCGTCCGGCTCGCCCGGGATTGTCCACAGGCTGTCCAGGTGATCCTGCAGCTGGCCCACCAGAACGGAGGGAGGGCGCTCGGAATCGTCCCTGATGCTGCGGCCCACCCAACTGATATAGAGCTGTTCCCGGGCTGACAGCAGGGCTTCCAGGAACAGGTAGCGATCATCCTCGCGCCGGGAACGGTCCCCGGGGCGGTAGTCGTTGGCCATCAGATCGAAATCCACCGGCGGCCGGGAGCGCGGGTAGTCGCCATCGTTCATGCCCAACAGGCAGACTTTGCGGAACGGAATCGCCCGCATCGGCATCAGGGTGGCGAAGTTGACCTTGCCGGCGAGGAAGCGCTGATTCAGTCCGCCTTCGTCCAATCCGGCCAGCAGGACATCCTTGACGATGTTCAATGGTAGTGGGCGGGCGTCCAGCCCGGCGGCCAGGGCATCCTCCAGCCATTGTTCCAGCTGGCGGCGGAATCGGTTGAGCAATAACAGGTCGTTGCCCTCGACCCTGAGGAAAAAGCGCTCGAGCATCTGCGAGAACAGGGTCTCCCAGTCCGTCGGGGTGCGCGGCGTTTGCAGGGCCTGCCAAAGGTCCTCGAGTTGTTCCACGAATTCCGCCAGCCGCCCGGCGAGGCTGGCCTGCAGCCCGCCGATTTCACCATAGGGTTCGATGCCGGCCCAGGGCTCATCCTCACCCATGCCGTAGCCGAGCAACATGGCCCGCAGGCCGGATTGCCAGGTGTTGCGTTCCAGCTCCGCCGGCAGCTCCAGGCTTTGCCGGTGCTGCCCGTGCAGGCCCCAGCGGATATTGGCGCCTTCCACCCAGCGCCGGGCCAGGGGAATCTCGCCCTCGTCGATGCCGAAGCGGTCCCGGATGCCGGGTACTTCCAGCAGGCTCAGGATCTCGCTCACCCCGAAGCGGCTGCGCGGCAGGGACATCAGGGTTTCCAGGGCAATCAACACTGGCTCGTGATGACGCTGCCCCTGATCGGAGATGGTGAACGGGATGTGGCGTTTCTGTCCGGCCTGGTAGCGGCCGAACACGGCCTGGATATGGGGCGCGTAGACATTGATGTCCGGCACCATGACCATCACGTCCCGGGGGCGCAGGTCGCGATCGGCATTGAAGGCCGCCAGCAGCTGGTCGTGGAGGATTTCCACTTCCCGCTGGGGGCTGTGGGCATCGTGGAAGACCAGCGAGTGGTCCCGGGCCAGGTCCAGCTGGCGGCTTTCCGCGCGGATGTCCTGCAACGGCGTCAGGTTGTAGATGTCGTTCTGTAGCTGGTGCAGCAGGGTTGGTTCGCCCGGTTCGCCGTGGGCGGAGAAAATGTCGATCTTCTGGTCCGGGGTCTCGAACCGGTCCCGGTATTCCTCGGGATTGTCGAACTCATCCAGCAGGCGGATGTAGTCCCGGCCCTGTTTACCCCAGGCCGCCAGCAACGGATTGGCATGCTGGTGCAGCTGGTCCGGGTCGGCGATCTTCGACAGTTCCGGATGGGCGATCCCCCGTTTGCGTTCGGCCTTCAGCAGTTCCCGGTCGCTGACAATATCGGCCCAGTAGTACTGGCAGGGGTTGTGGACACACAGCACCACCTGACTGAACCGGCTGAGCACGTACAGCGCTTCCAGGGCCTGCCGTGGTAGCGAGGAGACGCCGAACACCACGATGCGCGCGGGCAGCCGGGAGCGGTTCGCCGGTGCCGACAGGCGCTGGCCTTCGGCCATGAACCGGGTGTGAATCCGGGAGCGGCTGGTGTGGGCGTCCGCTCCCACATCCTCCACCAGTTTGCGCCAGAGCAGGGGTTGCCAGAGCGTCTCCGGGTCCAGGGGCTTTTCCTCGTTGCGGGCGGTAATCACCACATCCCGGCCCTGCTCCCAGGCACTGAGCCAGTCGGCGCGAAATACCTGGTACTGGTCAAACAGGTCCGCCACCTTCTCCGCCAGCTGGAAGTTGCGCAGGTCGGTGTCGCTGCCATCCAGGAACCGCGCCAGCGGCGTGAAGGCCTGGTCCTGGTCCACCAGGTCCGGCAGCAGCCGGTACAGACGCCAGACCAGCCGGCGCTTGTCGAAGGGTGACTGTTCCGGCACTTCGCCGTCAGGCAGCACTGCCCGGTACGCCTGCCAGATAAACCGCGCCGGAAACAGGAAGTCCATACCGGCGGCGATACCCAGTCCCCCTTCGGCACCGTCGTCCGAGCGCTTTTCCGCCAGGGCCAGCTTCAGCCACTGGGCAATACCGTTACTCTGGACCAGGAAAGTCTCGCTTTGCAGCGGGGGCAGCGGGTTTTCCCGGCACAGGAAGATCACCGCACGGCGCAGGTCCTCCAGATGGTTGGCATGGATGGCGTGAAAGCCGGGCTGGATGGCGGAGTGGTCGGCCATGGGGCTCCTTGTTGGCGATCGGTTCAATCCTGATGCCACAGGTTACCGTATGTGGCTGGAAAATCAGACGGTCATTATGCCTGATCAGTCTGACCAATGGCTGCGACAGCTACGGTCGCGGGAGCTTTACTGGTCGATCACTTTTTAATCATCTGTTCGTGGCCCGCAGCGTATGATTCAGGGAGGGCGTGGCGTAAAAGCGGAGGTGAGAAAGATGGCCTGGAATCCTCTCCGGACAAGAGTCCGATTACCGTTTTTTCTTCTCATTGTCTTGTTGGTAGTCGCGCTGCCGGGCGTGCCCAGTGCCGAGGAACAGGACGAGGCCATTGAGCAGACCATCCTGCGGCAGATTGAGGCCTTTGCCAACGACGATCAGGAGGCCGCCTGGTCCTTTGCATCCGAGGGTATCAAGCGTCGATTTGGTGATGCCGATGTGTTCTTCAGCATGGTTCGGGAGGCCTACCCTGCCGTGCACCGGGCCACGACCATCGAATTTGTCGAGCTGGTCCCCCACGGTACGTTCGATATCCAGGTGGTACGACTGACCGGCCCGGACGGACAACGCTGGGATGCCTACTACCGGATGGTGCGCAGTGATGGCGACTGGCGGGTTGCCGGCGTGCAGCTGCAGCCCGCGGACATGGGAATTTAAAGGGCATTTGAGGTCGCAGGCGAGCGGGCGTACAGTTGCATGACCTGACTGCTTTCCGTGAAGTACCTGCTCGCCCTATGACCACGTTTGATCCTGCCTCTGTGCCGCGTACCGCGGACCTGGATAATCCTCTGTATTACCTGGAAAACATGGAAACCGTGGTGCGCTGGGTGCTGGATCACCATGGTGACCTGCTGACCGGGTCCGAATTCCGTTTGTTGGAAACCTTCCTCGGTCTTGAGACAGAGGAAAAAGCGCTGTTGACCCGTCTGGTGATGCGCACGGGCGAACTGTTCCGGGCGGACAAACTGGTGTATCCGGAGCTGGATTCACCGGTTTCTGAAATCCTGCACCGCCTGGTGTCGGCCGACTGGCTCGAACCGGAGCCTTTGCTTGACCTCGATCAGCTGTTCCGGCTGTTCACCCTGGCTGAGCTACGACCGGCCTTCGCCGATACCCTGCAAGAGCTTGGCCACAGCCGCACACTGCCCAAAGCGACCATGAAAACGGTATTGTCCGATCACTTTTCCGAGGCACGGACTCTCGACCAATGGTTCGATACCGGTGAGGCCTGGGTGGTTTGTCTGCGACACATGGCGCTGTTTGACCGAATCCGGCTAATGTTTTTCGGTAACCTCCGCCAGACCTGGTCTGACTTTGTGCTGGTGGAGTTGGGTTACCAGAGCTACGAGCAGGTGCCATTCACAGCCGAATCCCGGGCCTTTTCGCATCGGGAGGAAGTGGATTGCTACCTGGCGATGCAGGCCTGTCGGGACCAGCTTGACGAGGGGGTTCCGGCATTTGAAGTGTGGTCTCAGGTGCCCGGGCCGGTGACCAACGCCTGGCTGGCGAGCCGTCGGGATCGGCTGCTGCTGGAACTGGGCCGACAGGCCGAGCGCCAGGGCGACCGGGAGCTGGCGTTGACCGTCTGGGCCCGGAGCCAGCATCGGGAAGCCCGGTTGAAGCAGTTGCGGCTGCTGGAGCGGATGAAACGGCACGAGGAAGCCTGGGGCATCGCCAGCCATTGGCAAAGCGAAGAAATGAGTGATGCCGAACGCCAGGGCCTGGACCGGATACTGAAACGGGTGGCCCCGAAGGTGGGCGAGCCCAGGCCGGCTCCGATAACGACACTGCCGATCAATGAATGGCAGATTTCGTTACCCCGGCCGGCGGTTGGCTCGGTGGAATGGGCCGCAGCGGAACATCTGCACCGACCCGAGGCTCCCGTGGCCTATGTGGAGAACACGCTGATCAACGGCCTGTTCGGCCTGTTGTGCTGGTCGGCAATCTTCAAACCGGTGCCCGGTGCCTTTTTCCACCCCTTCCATACCGGCCCCGCCGATCTGACCCGGGAGGATTTCGTGGAGCGCCGCCGTCCCGACTTCGAGGCCTGCTTCGCTACCCTCGGCGATGGCGGCTACCAGCAGCGCATCCTGGATACCTGGCATGGCAAGCAGGGGCTCGCGAATCCGTTTGTTATCTGGCCGGCCCTGTCTCAGGACCTGATCGAGCTGGCTCTGGAGTGCATCCCGGCGGAGCACCTGGAGGCCATGTTTCGGCGCCTGCTACTGAATGTGAAGGAGCATCGCAGCGGCTTCCCGGACCTGATCCAGTTCCACCCGCAGCGTCCGGACGATGAACCGCGATATGAAATGGTGGAGGTGAAAGGCCCGGGTGACCGATTGCAGGATCACCAGCGCCGATGGCTCGACTTCTTTGCCCGGGAGGGTATTCCCGCCAGTGTCTGTTACGTTCGTTGGGACGAGGATTCCGGCGTCGGGAGCCGTGAATGAAAGCGGCGGTGCGTACCCTGTGCGAGTTTGCTGCCCGGGCCGGGGACCTGGACTTCCGGTACACCCCGGCACCCTCCTCCGAGGAGGGCATTGCCGGCCACCAGGCCATCCAGTCCCGCCGGGGCTATGGTTACAAAAGCGAGTATTTACTGACCGGAGAGTGCCTGGGAATAAAGCTTTCGGGCAGAGCGGACGGCTATGATCCCCACCGTGGCCAGCTGGAGGAAATCAAGACCCACCGGGGCGACCTTGCCCGGGTTCGGGAACACCAGCGGGCTCTGCACCGGGCGCAGTTGCGGGCCTATGGTGCCCTGCTGTGCCAACAGGAAAAGCTGAAAAAGATCGAGCTGGTGCTGGTGTATTACGACACCGGCCGGGACAAGGAGAGCCTGGTAGCCGAAACCGCCAGCGCCGACGAACTTTGGCAGGAACTCGAAGGGCTGTGCCAGCAATTTCGCCTCTGGGCCGAGCAGGAAGAACACCACCGGGAACAGCGTAATGTGGCCCTTGCCCGCCTGAATTTTCCCTTTGCCGACTTCCGACCGCGCCAGCGGCAACTGGCCGAAACCGTCTACAAGAATGCCATGACCGGCGGCACCTTGTTGCTGGAAGCCCCCACCGGCCTGGGCAAGACCCTGGGCACACTGTTTCCGGGCCTGATGGCCATGGCCCGGGCCGACCAGGACCGCCTGTTCTATCTGACCTGCCGCAATACCGCCCGGCAACTGGCCCTGGATGCTGTGGATAAGCTCAGGGCCGCCCAGGACGAGTCTGTTGACTGGTCGCTCAGGGTGCTGGAACTGGTGGCGAAGGACGACGCCTGCGAGCACCCGGACAAGGCCTGCCACGGTGACTCCTGCCCGCTGGCCAAAGGGTTCTTCGATCGGCTGCCGGCTGCCCGTGCCGAGGCCGCCCAGTCCGGGACACTCACCCGGGCCGAACTGGCGCGTATTGCCGCGGGCCATGATATCTGTCCCTATTTCCTGGCCCAGGAGATGGCCCGGTGGAGTGACGTGGTCATCGGCGACGTCAACCGGATGTTCGACCAGTCCGCCCTGCTCCACGGCCTGGTTCGCCAGAACCAGTGGCAGGTCTCGATCCTGGTGGATGAGGCCCATAACCTGGTGGACCGGGCCCGGGGCATGTACTCGGTAACGCTTGACCAGCAGCGACTGTTGCGGGTAAAGAAAACTGCCCCGAAGGTGCTGAAGAAGGCCCTGGACCGCACCGCGCGCGCCTGGCAAACCCTGATCCGGGACCAGGATGTGGACCTGGCTGTGCCGGTGTTTATCGAGGCTTTACCGCCGGGCCTGATCGGCAGCCTGCAGGGGCTGGTGTCCACCCTGACCGATTATCTGGCGGACAACCCGCCGGACCTGGCGCTGCAGGAACTGTTGTTCGAGAGCGTCGGCTTCATGAAGCTGGCGGACAGCTTCGGTGACCACTCCCTGTGTGAATTCCGCCGTGCCGGTCGCGGCCGGGCCACACTCACCATCCAGAACCTGATCCCGGCGGACTTCCTGCGCGAGCGGTTTGCCGCCGCCGGCCCGGTGTTGTTGTTCTCGGCGACCCTGAGTCCCGGCATCTACTACCGGGATCTGCTGGGCCTGCCGGAAACCACGGCGTTTACCTCTCTGCCCAGCCCTTTCAGTGCCGATCAGCTGCAGGTCCACTTTACGCCGAGAATCAGTACCCGCCAGGCGCACCGGGAAGCCTCCCGGGCGCCAATTGCGGAGATCATTTCCCGCCAGTTCCGGGAGCAGCCGGGTCATTACCTGGCGTTCTTCAGCAGTTTCCAGTACCTCCGGGCGGTCAGTGAAACCCTCGCCCAACAGGCACCGGACATTCCCCAGCGCTGTCAGGCGCCCGGCATGAGCCAGGCCGAGCGGGAAGCCTTCCTGGCGGAGTTCCGGCAGCCGGAGCCCGGTGTCGCGTTTGCCGTGCTCGGCGGGGTGTTTAGTGAGGGTATCGATTTGCCGGGTGAGCAACTCATCGGCGCTTTCGTGGCGACCCTGGGGCTCCCACCGTTCGATCCCTGGCACGAAATACTCAAGGATCGGTTAGAGGAACGTTTCGGTGCGGGCTATGACTACACCTACCTGATACCGGGACTCCGGAAAGTCGCCCAGGCCGCCGGCCGGGTGATCCGGACCCCGGAGGACCGGGGCGTGATCTGGCTCATCGACGACCGGTTCACACGTCCGCAGGTGCGGAACCTGCTGCCGCGGTGGTGGTTTGCCTGAAACCCATAATTGTCTGGTTCGATTTAGCGTCATATTGTCGCATAACCAGGTAGTTACGGTATGTCGCTATACAAACCTTTCCCTTACTATTTAGAATGCGTGTCCCTATCAGGAATCCCTAAAAACTGACAAGGACACTGAGTGCAAATGAACAATACGGATCTGGTCTTCCAAAGTTACGGACGTTGTTGCCGCAAGGATGAGTTTTTCGTCGATTTCTACGACTTTTTCATGTCCGGTTCGGACACCATCCGCAACCGCTTCCTGAAAACCGACATGGAAGCCCAGCGGCACCTGCTCCGCAACGGCATCATGCAGCTGATCCTGCACGCCCGTGGCATGTCTGACCGCAAGCTGAGGGCCCTGGGCGAGAGCCACAATCGCAACCACTACGACATCAAGCCGGAGTGGTACACGCTGTGGCTGGAGGCCCTGCTGAAAACCGTTCGCCAGCACGACCCCCATTACACGCCTGAATTGGGCAAAGCCTGGCGTGACGTCCTGAACCCCGGGATCGATCTGATCCGCGGGGCCTACTGAGCGTTAGCCCTCACCCTCGTGGTGCGGGCTTTGCCAGCCATTCATGACCCTTCAGCATGCCGTGCCAGTAAAGGCCCGGCAGCTGCTTGGCCTTCAACCACCAGGCCGCCCTCGTTGCCTTGGTGCCATCGTTGATCCACTTCGGGAAGCTGGGCTGCAGCTTGCCACCATAGCCGAATTCCGCCAGTACAATCCGGCCATTCTCTACCGTCAGCGGGCATGAACCGTAGCCCAGATAGGCCGCCTTCAGAGGTTGGTTGCGTACGGTTGCCAGCAGGTTTTCCGCTACCACCGGCGCCTGTTTGCGCACGGCTGCCGCGGTCTTGGCATTGCCGGTACCACTGACATCCCCGAGACCGAAAATATTGGCGAAGCGCTTGTGGCGCAGGGTATCGTCTTCCAGATCCAGCCAGCCACCTTCATTGGCCAGAGGGGATTCCCGGATGAATTCCGGCGCGCGCTGTGGCGGTACCGCGTGCAGCATGTCGAAACCGATCTCTTCATCCCGGGCGTTGCCTTCGGCATCAGTGATGCGGAATGTCGCTTTCCTGGCCGGACCGTTCACCGCCACCAGGTTGCTCTGGAAATGGACATCGATACCGTATTTCCGGATGTAAGACTCCAGAGCCGGTACGTAATCGGGAACGCCGAACAGCACGGCTCCGGCATTGTGGAACTGGATATCAAGATTGTTCAGCACACCATGCCGGAGCCAGTAGTCTGACGACAGGTACATGGCTTTCTGGGGGGCGCCGGCACACTTGATCGGCATGGGTGGCTGACTGAACAGTGCGCGGCCATTCTTCAGCCGCTGAACGGTTTCCCACGTGTAGCTGGCCATGCCCTCACGGTAGTTTGAGGTCACGCCGTTCTGGCCGAGGGCCTCCTCCAGGCCATCGATGGCACCCCAGTTCAGTTCGAGGCCCGGAGCAACTACCAGGGTCTCGTAGATCATCCAGGATCCGTCGGCGAGCTGGATGCGATTCTGGTCCGGGTCAACGGAGAGGACCTTTTGCTGGTACCAGCTGACGAACGAGGGCATGACCTCTTTCATGGGTCTGGAGGTCACCTCGGGACGAAAAACGCCGCCACCAACCATCGTCCAGCCGGGCTGGTAGTGATGAGTGGAGGAAGGTTCCACCACCGCGATATCGAGGGAGCGGTCCCGTTTGTGAAGACTGGATGCGACCGATATACCGGCGGCCCCGCCACCGACAATCACGACCGTGTGTTTCTTATCGGATTCCCTGGGGACTGCATTCAAACTCATGCCCTTAACCTCTCTGTTTGTCATTGTTGGAGCAACTGCCAGGCCGCAGTTGATATTGATCAAATAGTAGCAAACATAGGGGTATAACGTTATATCAATTAAATATATCCGGCTTGTGCGACATGCAGGCTAAGTTAGTTCAGGACTATCAATAATGTCTATATCGATAGCTTTTGAAAATTTTAAGCATGAGATTAATCTATTTGAATTAGTAGTTCTGATAGGAATAATCTAATAACAAAAGGGGAAAACGCACTTACCTATTGAAAGGAGGGTTCGATGAAGACCTTCAGATTGTCCGCTTCCCAAGGCTCAGCATCCCCGGACGTTGCGGGGTTTTTCGATCCGCGCACGTTCAGCGTCCAGTACGTGGTCAGCGATCCGGCAACCCGTCACTGTGCGATCATCGATCCGGTGCTCGACTACGACGAAAAATCCGGAGCCACCGCCACTCACCATGCCGATGAGCTGCTCGACTATGTGCGGGAACAAGGTTTTGAGGTGCAGTGGATTATGGACACCCATCCCCATGCCGATCACTTTTCGGCAGCCCAGTACCTCAAGGGCAAGACTGGTGCTCCCACTGCTATCGGTGGCTACGTCACAGACGTGCAGGAGCTCTGGAAGGGTATCTATAACTGGCCTGATTTTCCGGCAGACGGCCGCCAGTGGGACCACCTGTTCCGTGCCGGTGATGAGTTCTCCATCGGCGAGCTGAAGGGACGAGTACTGTTCTCGCCCGGGCATACCCTGGCATCGGTGACCTACGTAATCGGTGATGCAGCGTTCGTGCACGACACTTTGTTCCAGCCCGACTTCGGGACAGCACGGGCGGATTTCCCGGGAGGCGATGCCCACCAGCTCTGGGATTCGATCCAGGAGATTCTGTCACTGCCGGACGAGACCCGTCTGTTTACCGGCCATGATTACATGCCCGGTGGCCGGGAACCGCAGTGGGAAAGCACAGTTCGTGAACAGAAGGAGGCGAACAAGCACCTGGCGGGTACCAGTGAGGAGGCCTATGTCGCATTGAGAAACAATCGCGACAGCGAGCTGCCAATGCCCAAGCTGATCCTGCATGCCCTGCAGGTCAATACCCGCGGCGGGCGCCTGCCGGAACCGGAGAGTAACGGCCGCCGATACCTGAAAATTCCCCTGGATGCGCTGGAAGGCGCAGCCTGGGACTGACCCCAAACCGGTTTCACAACCCCTTGCCGGGCCTTCGGGCCCGGTTTTTTTGTGCCTGGTTTATGGCCGAAAGTGACTTTGTCACTGAGTGATCGGGATATGCCGCCTATAGTTAAAGTGCGAAACGATCGTAAAACCCGTCAAGGAGGCAATAGCCATGATCAGAAAACTCAAGGTACTGGGCCTGACCGCCCTGCTCATCTGTGTGCCGTTTGTAGCACAGGCTGACAATCACAAGGAAACCGTTGATGAGGTCCTGGTGATTCTCTCCAGCGATTCGCTGCAGACCCAGGGCATGGCCATGGTGCTGTCCAATACCATGGCGGAAAAGGGTGCCAAGGTGAACGTCCTGCTGTGTGACAAGGCCGGTGACCTGGCCCTCAAGTCCTATGAGGCCGAGCCCCTGAAGCCGAAGAATGTGACCCCGGGCCAGATGCTGCGCGGTCTGCTGAAAAACGGCGGCAGTGCCAAGGTGTGCGCCCTGTATCTGCCGAACAGCGAGAACACCAAGGATGACCTGATCGAGGGTGTCGGCGTTGCCATGCCGCCGGAGATGGCGGGCCAGATGCTGAATCCCGCGATGCGCACGTTCACTTTCTGAGCCATGAAACGGTGCGTCGGCGCAGTATGCCGGCGCACGCTTCACAGAACAGGGAGACCAGAGGCGTAATGACCGAGATCCAGCCTTCCCGCTTGCAGAATTTCCCGATTTCCTGGTTTGCCGTGGTCATGGGTATGACCGGGTTCACCATTGCCTGGCACCGGGCCGAAACCCTCTTTGCTCTGCCTGTAAAGCCAAGTCCGATCCTGCTCGGCCTGACTGTTGCTATCTTTCTGGTTCTTGCAGGATTCTACCTGGCCAAGGCGATCAAGTATCCGGATCGGGTCAAAGCCGAATTCGGCCATCCGGTAAAACTCAATTTCTTTCCGACCATATCCATCGGTCTGATCCTGATCAGCATTGCTGTGTTGCCCTACAGTGCTACTATTTCGTTCGGATGTTGGGCAGTGGGCGCCTTTCTGCACCTGACCTTCACCCTGTATGTGTTGTCAGCCTGGTTGCACCATACCCATTTTGAGGTTGCCCACATCAATCCGGCGTGGTTCATACCGATTGTCGGTAACATCCTGGTGCCCATTGCCGGGGTTCAGCATGCCTCGCCCGAGATCTCCTGGTTCTTCTTCAGTATCGGTCTGGTGTTCTGGGTGGTGTTGCTGACCATCATTTTCTACCGGATGTTCTTTCATCATCCGCTGCCGGCCAAACTGCTGCCTACCCTGTTTATCCTGATTGCGCCGCCGGCGGTCGGGTTCATTTCCTGGCTCCAGCTGACCGGCGAGGTGGATGCCTTTGCCCGGATCCTGTACTACAGCGCTATCTTCCTGACCCTGATGCTGATGACCCAGGTTCGGCGTTTCCTGCGGCTGGAATTCTTCCTGTCGTGGTGGGCCTACTCGTTCCCCATGGCGGCTATCACCATTGCCACCTTTGCCATGTATCACCAGCTTGAGCTGGCCTTCTTCAAGGGGCTGGGTGCAGTACTGCTGGTCCTTTTGACCTTGCTGATTGTGGTGCTGGCGGGCAAGACCGCCCAGGCCGTCAGGCGCCGGGCGGTCTGTATCGAGGACTGAGGTATTTCCGGTCTACGGGGATTACTGGTCAAGATCCTCGTAGCCGGTCACCATCGGTTTGATATGGCTGGTCAGGGTGTGGCCCATGGTGGTCATGTAAACGTGGGCAATGATGAACACCAGCATGGCGAAGGCCGCTCCGGTGTGTACCAGCGCCACCCACTCCAGTTCCAGCGCACCGGCGAGGGTTGCCGGCCAGTCGTTATAGAACAGGTAGAGCAGCCCGGTCACCCAGATCACTGGTGAGATCACCACCTTGAAGAACAGGTAAGCCAGCCGTTGCAGCGGGTTATGCTTGGCCTTGGTGGTCTTGCGGTACGGGTGCTCGGCACCGGTGAAGGTGCCGATCAGGTAATAGTGGATGACGGCAAACAGGCCGTTCTTCGTGGGTATGTACTGGCGCCATTCACCGGTGGTGAAGTGCCAGAAGATGGCAAACAGCCAGAGCACGATCAGGGCCCAGGCGGCCAGGGTGTGGATCCGGGCGGCGTCGCCGAACCCCAGCCAGGAATAGCTGCCGTGGATCTCGAACCCGGTGATCAACAGGGTGAAGATCAGCAATGCCTGGCACCAGTGCCAGAAGCGCTCGAAGCGTTTATAGATCATTACCCGGCTCATGAGTGCTTCCTCCCCTTGAAGATCATCCGTGCGATGGCATGGAGAATCACGCCCAGCAGGGTCAGCGCGACTGCCAGCCAGCCAATCCAGTCAAGCCAGACATTGCTGTCGTGCCCGGGCATGTAGATGCCCCCGATACCGGCCAGCCGGCTCTCGGCCGCGTGGCAAGAACCGCAGCGCAGGGCTTGCTCGGCCGGTGGCACCATGTGGGCAATGGGCCAGTACATCCGGGTTTCGACAAAGTCGAACTGGCCACTGAAGGGCATTCCGGACATGGCGCTGCCTGCTTCCAGGGCTTTCTGCCAGTTGAAATTGCTCCACAGGGAGGTGTCATCCGCCCCGAAGACATGGGTGACCAGCAGGGTGCCCAGCTCGGTATCGAAGGGCTGCTTTCCGCGCATCAACTTGAAAGGCCAGATCCGGGAGTCCGGGTCATCCGGACCACCGTCAAAGTGGTTGATGTCCATGGGCGGATTGGACAGGTCCAGTTTTTTATCGATCAGGGTGTACTCCACGGTACCGTCGAACCAGGCGTAGTGCGGTACCACATCCTCTCCGTGGCGGAAGTTGCCTTTCTCGCTCAGGTAACTGACATGCCCGTTCTCGTCGTATTCGGTGATGGGGTTACCATCCTCATCCAGCTTGCCGGCCGTGGACCAGTCCCACCACATCTTGGTGGGGACGCCGCCCCTGGCGAATTCGGGCACATGGCAGGTCTGGCAGGCCAGGGTATCCACATGGTCGTTGAGTTTCTGCTGCTCGTGCGGGCTGGCACCATGACAGGATTCACAGGTGGTGCGGGTCATGTCGGTGTGGCCGGGTACGTCGATACCGACGGTATCCTTGGCCTGGACCTGGTAACGACTGCCGGACACATTGTGTCCCCAGGTGGAATGACAGTCGGCACAGGCAAAGTCCAGCCCTTCCGGCGACATATGCACGTCCAGTGACTTGGGCGGATTCACCAGGGATGAGTCCAGGTCACCGTGCTTGACGCCATCACCGCCACCGCCATAGAAATGGCAGCTGCCGCAGTTTGCCCGGTCGGAGGCGCCAACATTCTGGGCAATATTGGCCAGATCGGGCGGCTGCACCATCTTGCCACTGCCTTTCGGCCATTCCCGGGGAACGTAGGTGGGGTGCCCGGCCAGGGTGGGGAATTTCCAGTAGTCACCGGTGGTGTCGTGGCAGACCAGACAATCCACTGCCGAGTCCGCCTGGGGGGGTGGCTGGTTCATGTCTTCCCAGCCATAGCCGACATGGCAGGAGGTGCAGCGGGCCTCGTTGGTAACCACCATGCCACAGAAGCTGTTGATCACCTTGCTCTTGCCCAGTTGCTGGCCGGTTTCCTGGTGATCGTAGAGCCAGGTCCAGTGGGTGGTGCCCATCACCTGATCGGCCGCTTCGGTGTGGCAGCCCAGGCACGCTTCGGTGACTTCCGTGGCGTCCTCGAAAGGACCCTTGAGCGCTTCGAACTTGCTGTGGTCTGCGGTGGGAGGTGAACGTTCCGCTCCCTGGGCTATGGAAACAACTGCCAAAGCCAGCATGGCCATAAAGGCTGTGACCACTCTTGGCCTGAATCCTACACATCCTGTTGATGCCATGACTCCCTCCACGCTCGGGATTTACCCAGTACAGCATAGTCCATTTTCAGAACAGGGCAGGCCAGAGCTCGAGCTCTGGCCATTGGCGCCCTATCCAGGGTCTGACTTTATTATCAGGGACGATAGATCTTGTCCGGATTGATATCCATGGACCAGGGCAGGCCGGAATTCTGCCAGCCGTTGACAGCACGGAGACCTTTCAGTCGTCCCTCTTTGGCGCTGCTGCCCTGGAAGCCGTGGTCGATGTATTTCACATTGGTGAAGCCCCGCTCCAGAAGATACTCGGCACTGGGCTTGCCCCGGGAGGAACCGGAACGGCACATGGTGATGATCAGGGCATCCCGGTCCAGACCCTTGGCTTCGAGTGCCTTGTCGACATCCGCAACGAAGTCCGGATTGGTATCCATGGCGAACTTGGCTTTTTCTTCACTGAAGCGGGCGCGGTCCACCAGTTTGAACGGAATGTTGGCATCCACGGCATCGGTGAAACCGATGAACATGATCTCGACGGGGTCCCGGACATCAATGAACAGGATCTCATCTCCCTGTTCCTGGGTCATTTTCCAGGTTTCCTCGGGGGTGACAGACAGGGCCTCTTGTGCCTGCGCCTGAAAGACCAGGCCAAAAGTAATCAGCAGTGACAGTAGCAGGGTTTTCATTGCGGTCCCTCCCAGGAGCGGTATCGCTCGTTTCGGATTTGATAAGTCAGGTACAGCCCGGATACGAATACTGAAATCTTAGGTCAGATCTCGGAACCTGTCCCGGGTTCTACCAAAAACAGAATCGAAAGTTGATGCCGGTCAACGGCTGTGAAGACCCGAAACCGACAGGCTTTCGTTTCAGGGCCCAACCAGATTAGCGCCGGGTCTCTGTTATATCAATATGAGTATAAGGTTATTCCATTAAGTATTTATAGCAAGGGTAGTTTGCCGTTTTGTTCCCGAAACCCGAGAGAGCGAATATATTGTCATCAGGAGTCCGAGTTTTCCCTGAAAGGCCCATGTGGTGAGGCGATTGTTGTTACATAATCTGGCAGAGCACCGTCGGCAAATCTGGACAGGATTGGTCATCCTTATGCTCTCGGGTTGTGCCTTGCCACCCTTGGCCGACCGGCCTGACAGCCGATCCATTCCCCAGTCCCAGACCCGGGAAACCGTCCTGGGCCAGGCCATTACCCCGAAAACCGAGGCCCATCCCGGTCAGAGTGGCGTTGTCCTGCTACCGGACCCCTACGATGCCTTTGCCGCCCGGGCCCTGCTCGCCGAGGCGGCCGAAGCCAGCCTGGATGTCCAGTACTACATCTGGCGCCCGGACACCACGGGATCTCTGATGCTTTACACCCTGTACCGGGCGGCGGAACGGGGAGTCAGGGTGCGGCTGTTGCTGGATGACAACGGCATCGCCGGCATGGATGACATCCTGGCGGCCCTGAGTCAGCACCCCAACATCGAGATTCGCCTGTTCAACCCTTTTGTGGTCCGTAATCCCAAGTGGCTGGGTTACTTCACAGATTTCCGGCGTCTCAATTACCGGATGCATAACAAGTCTTTCACCGCGGACAACCAGGCCACAATCATTGGTGGCCGCAACATCGCGGATGAATACTTTGGTGCCGCCCAGGGCGCGATGTTTGCGGACCTGGACGTGCTGGCGATCGGACCGGCCGTGGACGAGGTTTCCCGGGATTTTGACCGATACTGGGCCAGCAGCTATGCACGAACGGCCCGGCAGATCCTGGGCGAGCCCGGCCCGGAACCACTGGCGGCACTGGCGGAGTCATTCAGGACCACGGAGAACAGTGATGCCGCCTCGGTATATGCCCGTACGCTGGAGGATTCGGCGTTCCTGCGAAGCTTGCTTGCCAGGGAACTGGCCTTCAGCTGGGCGCCGGTGGTCATGGTCAGCGATGATCCCGCCAAGGTTCTGGGCGGGAACAACAGGGAGGACCTGCTCAGCCGACAACTGGCGCGGGCGCTGGATGATCCCGAACGGAGCATTACCCTGGTCTCCCCCTATTTCATCCCCCGGGATGCCGGGGTCGAACTGTTCCGGAAGCTCGAAGAGCGGGGAGTTGAGGTGCGGGTTCTGACCAATTCCCTCGAGGCCAATGACGTGGCGATGGTGCATGCCGGCTACAGCAAATACCGCAAACCCCTGTTGCGGGCGGGTGTCGAGCTGTGGGAGATGCGCAGGCTCGATGACGAACCCCCGCGGGAGCGGGACCTGCAGTCCGGCATGATGGGCAGTTCGGCGTCCAGCCTGCATGCCAAGACTTTCGCGGTTGATGGTGAGACCCTGTTCGTGGGCTCGTTCAATTTCGATCCCCGATCCATTCACCTCAATACCGAACTGGGCTTCGTGATCGAGAGCCCGGAACTGGCACGGGTGCTGGAACGCGAATTTGACCAGCAGGTGCGGTTCACCGCTTATCGAGTGGTGCTGAACGAGGATGGCGAACTGCGCTGGCTGGAACAACAGGAACACCGGACGGTGACTTACAGCCATGAACCGGGAACCGGGCCACTGAAGCGGATGCTGGTGTTTTTCTGGTCGCTGATGCCGATCGAGTCCCTGCTGTAATGCGACTAAACTGATGGGTATCAACAAACCACTGAACACTTCTGTTCCATTAATAGTAAGCTACACGTCTTGAATACCTTGACCAGGGAAGATCAATGCCTGATTCCAAAGCCGGGCCTGGCCCGAAAGTCCTTGTTGTACTGATTATTACCATTCTGATTATTGCGATCGTTATCTGGAAGTTTGTGTCAGTAAACAATGAAATGCCCGGGTACATTGCCTCCGGAAATGGCCGTATCGAAGCGACCGAAGTTGATATTGCCACTCGTATACCGGGCCGTCTGAAGAGTTTCTTTGTTGAGGAAGGTGACCTGATTGAAGCAGACACCTCGATTGCAGAGATGGATACTGACGAGCTGAAGGCAAAACTGGCGGCCGCAAATGCCAATCTCAGTCAGGCGTTGCAAGGCAGACGTCTGGCCGAGGCCACGGTTATACAACGGGAAAGCGAGCTGCGTCTTGCCAGGGCTGAGTTGGCAAGGTTCGAAGCCCTGATGGAAAAGGGGCATGTTTCCCGGGAGCAGATTGACCAGGCGCGGACTGCGGCGGAGACGGCCGCTGCCGCCCTCCAGGCTGCCCGGGTGCAGGTTGCCTCTGCCGACGCCGGTATTGAAGCCGCCCGCGCCGCTATCCGGCAGATCCAGACCAATATCGACGACAGCCAGCTTTCCACCCCGGTGGGCGGCCGAGTGCTCTACCGGTTGGCGGAACCCGGCGAGGTACTGGCGGCTGGTGGAAAAGTGGCGACGGTACTGGATGTGACCGATGTGTACATGACCATCTTCCTGCCTACGGCCCAGGCTGGCAAAGTGCGGGTCCGCTCGGAAGCGCGCATCATTCTGGATGCCCTGCCGGATTACGTGGTGCCGGCGGAGGTCAGCTTTGTCGCGGCAGAAGCCCAGTTCACCCCCAAGTCGGTGGAAACCCGCAGCGAGCGGGAAAAACTGATGTTCCGGGTGCGCATCCGCATCAATCCGGACCTGCTCAAGGCCTACCGGGACCGAGTGAAAACCGGTGTGCCGGGCGAAGCCTACGTGCGCCTCGATGAAAGCCTGCCCTGGCCTGACAGCCTGAAGGTGAGCCTGCCCAATGACTGATACCGTAGCCCGGCTGGAAGGAATCAGCCACCGCTACGGGGAAACCGCTGCGCTGTGCGACATAACGCTGGATTTCCCCGCTGGCTGCATGGTGGGCCTGATCGGCCCGGATGGTGTCGGTAAATCCACCCTGCTGGGGCTGATTGCCGGGGCTCGTGAATTGCAGCAGGGCAGCCTGCAGGTGCTGGGCGGCGACATGGCCAGCCACCGGTTTCGCAACCGGGCCGCTCCCCGCATTGCCTATATGCCCCAGGGCCTGGGTGGCAACCTGTACCACACCCTGACGGTGGATGAGAACATCGCCTTCTTTGCCGACCTGTTCGGCCTTACCGGCGCCTCCCGCAAGCAGCAGATCGACCGCCTGCTGGATGCCACCGGTCTGCTGGCCTTCCGGGAACGCCCCGCGGGCAAGCTCTCGGGCGGCATGAAACAGAAGCTGGGGCTGTGCTGTGCACTTATCCACAACCCGGACCTGCTGATTCTGGACGAGCCCACCACCGGCGTAGACCCGCTCTCCCGCAAACGCTTCTGGGACCTGATCGATACCATCCGCGGGCAAAGCGCCGGCATGAGCGTGCTGGTAGCCACCGCCTACATGGAAGAAGCAGAACGCTACGACTGGCTGGTGGCCATGGACGCCGGCCAGGTACTGGCCACCGGCTCCCCGGCCGAGCTGCGCCAGCAAACCCGCACCGATAACCTGGACGACGCCTTTATCGCCCTGTTGCCGGACAGCCGCCGGGAAGAGGAGCTGGGAATGCAGGCATCGGCAGAATCGGCACCTTCGCCGGCACCCGAAAATGGCACTCCGGCCATCGTGGCGGAGAACCTGACCCTTAAGTTTGGCAGTTTCACTGCAGTTAAAGACGTCAGCTTCGCCATCCCGAAAGGCGAGATCTTCGGTTTTCTGGGTTCCAACGGCTGCGGCAAAACCACCACCATGAAAATGCTCACCGGCCTGCTGACCCCGACCGAGGGCAAGGTGGCGTTGTTCGGCGAGCCGCTGGATGCTAAAGACCTGGCCACCCGCCGCAGGGTGGGCTATATGTCCCAGTCGTTCTCCCTTTACGGCGAGCTGACCGTGCGTCAGAACCTGGACCTGCACGCCCGGCTGTTCCACCTGCCGGAGCCGAAGATTGCCGAGCGCATCAGTAGCCTGACCCGGGAATTTGGTCTCGAAGAGGTGCTGGACCACCAGGCCGGCTCCCTGCCGCTGGGGGTACGCCAGCGCTTGTCCCTGGCGGTGGCGGTGGTGCATGAACCGGAGCTGCTGATTCTGGATGAACCCACGTCGGGCGTAGACCCAGGTGCCCGTAACCGGTTCTGGCAACTGCTGTTGCGGCTGTCCCGGGAAGACGGAGTCACCATCTTTATCTCCACCCATTTCATGAATGAAGGCGAGCGCTGCGACCGCATCTCGCTGATGCACGCCGGGGAAGTACTGGCATGCGACACGCCCGAAGCGCTGATCGAACAAACCGGCAGCGACAGCCTGGAAGGCGCGTTTATGACCACCCTGGAAACGGTAGACAAGGAACCGGAAAGCCAGAACGGCGGCAAACTGCTGAGCCGGGACAGCGGCCAGCCGGAACGCCACAAGGTCTTCAGCCCGCAACGGCTGCTGGCCTACGGCCGGCGTGAAGCCCGGGAACTACTGCGGGACCCGATCCGCATGGCCTTTGCCTTTATCGGTTCGGCCCTGCTGATGCTGATACTGGGCTACGGTATTACCCTGGATGTGGAAGACCTGCCCTTTGCGGTGCTGGACCGGGACCAGACGCCCCAGAGCCGGAATTACACCGCGGCTATTTCCGGCTCCCGTTACTTTGTTGAGCAACCGGCGCTGTCGTCGTCCGAGGAGCTGGAGCGGCGCATGCGTTCCGGGGAGCTGAGCCTGGCCATCGAAATCCCCTCCGGCTTCGGCCGGGATATGAAACGGGGCCGCGACACCGAGCTGGCGGTGTGGGTGGATGGCGCCATGCCGTTCCGCGGTGAAACCATCCTCGGCTACGTGCAGGGCATGCACATCAGCTACCTGAGTGAACAGGCCCGGCGTGCCTGGGGCGAGGTGCCCAGCCTGAGCCTGGTCAGCCTGGAAGACCGCTACCGCTACAACCAGGATTTTCGCAGCCTGGATGCCATGGTGCCGGCGGTGATTCCGATCCTGCTGATCTTCATTCCCGCCATCCTGATGGCCCTCGGCATTGTCCGGGAGAAAGAGCTGGGCTCCATCACCAACCTGTACGTCACCCCGGTCACCCGGCTGGAATTCCTGCTGGGCAAGCAGTTGCCCTACATTGCCTTCAGCATGGTCAGCTACGCCAGCCTGGTGCTGCTGGCGGTGTACCTGTTTGATGTACCCCTGAAGGGCGGCCTGCTCACCCTCACCTTCGGTGCCCTGCTGTTTGTGACCGCCACCACCGCCCTGGGCCAGGTGATGTCCACCTTTGCCTCCACCCAGATTGCCGCTCTGGCCGCCACTGCCATACTCACCATCCTGCCCACCGTGCAGTTCTCCGGCCTGACCGAGCCGGTATCCTCCCTGAGCGGTGCCGGTGCCTGGATCGGCCCCTTCTGGCCGGCCACCTGGTTCCTGCAGATTAGCCGGGGCGTGTTCACCAAGGGCCTGACCCTGGCGGATATGGAGGGGGCGTTTCTGGCGTTGGCGGCGTTCATTCCGGTGCTGACCGGCCTGGCCATGGTATTGCTACGGAAACAGGGGCGCTGATGATGGAATCTCTCGGGAATATCTGGCATCTGGGCATCAAGGAACTGCGCAGCCTGTGGCAGGACAAGGTGCTGATGGTGTTCGTGCTGGTGGCCTTCACCCTGATGATCTACACCGCAGGCTCCGCCGGTTCCATGGAGCTGCACAACGCCCCGGTGGCGGTGGTGGATGAAGACCAGACCGTGCTCTCCGGCCGGGTCATCAATGCCCTGCAGCAGCCCTGGTTTCTGCCGCCGGACATGGTGCGCTATGACGAGATCGACGAGTTGCTGGACAAGGGTAGCCACACCTTCGCCCTGGTGATCCCGGAAGGCTTCGAGCGCAAGGTGCGCCAGGGCCAGCAAGTGAGTCTGCAGCTGAACATCGACGCTACCCGCATGAGCCAGGCCTTTATCGGCACCACCTACATAGAACGCTTCGCCATGACCGAAGTGGCGGAATTCCTGCAGCCGGGCAGCTCAAGTGACGGCCTGCCGGTGACCCTGGTCACCCGCGCCAGCTTTAACCCCAACCTGGACGGCACCTGGTTTGGTGGCGTGATGGAACTAATTACCCAGGTCACCCTGATCAGCATCATCCTGACTGGCGCGGCGCTTATTCGCGAGCGGGAGCACGGCACCGTGGAACACCTGATGGTGATGCCGCTGCGGCCGTTCGAGATTATGGCCTCCAAGGTATGGGCCAACGGCCTGGTGGTGTTGGTGGCGGCGTCTGTGTCTATCACCCTGGTGATTCAGGGCTGGCTGAACGTACCCATCGCCGGCTCCGTGTGGCTGTTCCTGCTGGGGGCATTGATTCACCTGTTCTCCACCACCGCCATCGGCATCCTGATCGGCACCGTGGCCCGCACCATGCCCCAGTTCGGCCTGCTGCTCATTCTCACCATCCTGCCCTTGCAGCTGTTATCCGGCGGCATAACCCCCCGGGAAAGCATGCCAGACCTGGTACAGAACCTGATGCTGGCGGCCCCCACCACCCACTTCGTGAGCATGGCCCAGGCCATTCTTTACCGGGGTGCCGGGCTGGAGGTGGTGTGGCCGCAAATGCTGGCGTTGGTGGCCATTGGCGTAGTGTTTTTCTCCACCGCTCTGATACTGTTCCGCAGACACCTGTCGGTTTGAGGATAACACCATGAAAGCACTGAGCCTGACTGCTGTCACCCTGCTGCTACTGGTTGGCTGCACCGGCCTGCCCGAAGGCATTCAGCCGGTCACCGGCTTCGACAAAGACCGTTACCTGGGCACCTGGTACGAAATCGCCCGCCTGGACCACTCCTTCGAGGAAGGCCTGAGCAAGGTGACCGCCGAGTACACCCTGAATGAGGACGGCAGCATCAAAGTAATCAACCGGGGATATAACGCTGAAGAAGGCAAGTGGGAACAAGCCGAAGGCCGCGCCGTGTTTGTGGGCGACAGCGATGTGGGCCACCTGAAAGTGTCCTTCTTCGGACCCTTTTACGGCTCTTACGTGGTGTTCGGCCTGGATGAGGATTACTCCACGGCTTACCTGACCGGCTACAACCGGGATTACCTGTGGTTGATGTCCCGTACGCCGGAGGTGAGTGACGAGGTGCTGGAGGCGTTCAAGGCCCGGGCTGAGGCGGAGGGGTTTGAGCTTGGGGAGTTGATTGTGGTGGAGCAGTGAGTGTGTACATCACTGGTCAATCACACAAAGGAACTCCCCTACCACTCGGTACTGAAGAGCTTCTTGATCGGTCACCTCAATGGGCTGAAAGATGTCATCGTATGAATTAGGTTTCAGCTGAATACGGGTATGGCGCCAGCCGTGTTCGTCTTCAGTTTTGAAGCTTTCGTACACCTTCACTGTGTAGCGTGAGTCGGAGTCGGTATCAATGCTGTCTATGCATTCAACCAGCACTGTCTTGCCGTTTCGGGAACCGCCGCGGTCGCTCCGGAACAGGCACAGGGCACCATTGGGGATTACCCGATTCATGGATTCGCCGAAGACTCGGCAGGCATACATGTCTTTGTGTACGGGGACTCCCGTGGGCACAACGACCCAGTCTTGGTGATTGGTGGGGTCAAGGTCACTGACATCCTTGAGTGCACCGAAATCCCCTGCTGCGGCTTGGAGGTCGAACAGTGGTACTGCATTTACATAGGGTTCGAGCTCAATCGCCTTAAGGGGTTCAGGCCTTGCTGCATTGGTAACGTGGACTGGAATGTGTTGTTTCAGATAATCCCGCAGTGCTTTGTCACAAGCGTAGACAAAGGTTCCGCGGATACCCCGGAGCATAATGGTACGGTAGATATTGATGATGTACTGCTTCAGCTCTGCCGGGTCTTTGATGCCCTGTCCACCGGTGCGGTCGTGGTAGTTGTCCTTTTGGATCACAATAGACTGGCTTTCCGGGTCATACCGGATCTCTTCACCAAAGATAATGCCGGCGTAATTCAGGTCGTACCCCTGAGTGGTATGAATGCAGCCGACTTCCCTGTGGGAGCCTGCTTTATTGATCCAGTCGGTATTGGTGCTGTTCCAGCGTAGGCGAACATCGTCGATGACTATGTCATAGGCTTCACCGTCCTTCCTGGAAGCCCAGGGCCACGAATAGCCAGCAATCAGCCGGGATAGTCCTACCTGCTCCTCTTTCTCGTTTATAGTGCTGACCATGTCACTGAGGGAATCGAACACTTCAAACTCATAGTTTTTGGCGGCGAATACCTCACCTTCATCAACACGGCCGTCAAGCAACTTATCCACAAACTCCACATAGGGCTGACCGGCTTTGACCCGGAACTGGGACAGCAACTGGTGCGTCACTGAGCCTCTGGCAGATTTTAGCCGCTGGAAAACCTCCACATCGGCATCGGAGGGTTTGATGGACTGGCCTTCGTCATAGAAGAAAATCGCCTTGTCCGCCTGCAGGCAAACCCAGTCGACTTCGCTGCAGGTATGCTTGTCTATACCCAGCGTAGCCGCAGCTTTGTCAAAACTGCCAAAGTACGCGCCCAGATTCTTGCGCTTGCGCAAACGGTGAGACTCATCCACCAGTACAATATCGTAGTGCTGTTTGGTCAGCTCAGATGGGCTGATCACCATGTTGGGGCTAAGTCCGGAAACATGCTTGAACGCCTTCTTCAAGGTGGTTCGGAAGGAGGTCATCGGTACCACCAGCGCCATTTTCGGCTTGGGAAGGGATTCTCTGAGTGACGCCAACAGAGACTGGATTTCGGCCTCTTCGTCAGAGAATTCTCGGAGATTGATATGGTGATCTTCTGAGTTGAGCAGTTTGAACAGAAAGATTGCTAACACGGACTTGCCGGTTCCGGCTCCCCCTTCCACCACAATGTTCTGCACACCGGGGTTGGTCAGCTCATGCAGTATGGTGAGCAATCCCTGACGTTGGTCGAAAGACAGGGATTTGTAGGGGGAGTATTTGAAGACATCGGAGTTATCAAGATGGTCCAGGGTGCGGGATACAACACCCTTGGCAATCAACCGGTTCCAGACTTCCCGGAATACCTCTTCATAAAGTGCATCGCGCTGGTAATAGTTGTGATCAGCCAGCCCCAGGTTGCCGTTCAGCAGGGTGTATTTGCCGTCGGCGGCCATGTATTTGATCAGCAGGGATTCTACATCCAGGGTAGCGGATTTGTTGAAATACTCGCTGGTGATCAGATGAGCCGCGGTAAGCAGCTGCTTCTCATCGTGTTTTAGGTGTGTGCTCATGCGGGTGAGCGTATCGGTGGTCTCGCCGATGTAGGCGCGCCGGTGCTTTTCGTCACTGAGAACGTACACCAGTGGCCAGTTGCCCGCGGCAAACGCATTGTCACGCAAGTCGTCCAGAGCTTCCCGGCTGAATGGGTAGCGCTGAATTTCTACCAACGGCGAGTGACTCATAGCTCGGTGTATTTCTTTGCTGTTCCCTTGGCTTTGCTTATAGGGTATTTCTTTTCGTTCAGTGCAATCTTGTCCAGAACAATCTGTTCAACGTCCAGCTCATAGCTGTCTGCCAGTAGCAGCGCATAAGCGATGACATCGGCCAGCTCTTCCTTCACTTTACCGATATCGGCCTGATCAGGTGATTTCCACAGGAAAAGCTCGAGCAGTTCCGCCGCCTCTATACTCAATGCCAGGGAGAGGTCCTTTGGGTTATGGAACTGCTTCCAGTCTCTGTCATCCCGGAATTGTCGTAGTCGGGCAATCGCCTCATTCATCAAAATAACCCCTTTGATCTCTAGCAGATTTATAGAGGATACAGAAATTCGGCGGCTTCAGGTGCAAGAACCTGACAGGGAAACGGTGTTGCGAATTATAAAAAGGAGATACAGAAAGGCGGGAAAGTGGTCGGCGTGGCAGGATTCGAACCTGCGACCCCTTCGTCCCGAACGAAGTGCGCTACCAAGCTGCGCCACACGCCGAACAACGGCCGGTATTATACGGATTAAACGAGTTTTGGCTACCCCTCGGGCGGGGAATTTTCGTCCGTATAACTGCGGAGACCGGCCGTATCGCCTTCCCTGTTACCCGGCGGTGGGCAACAGGGAGATGTCCGCCACCCGCAGGAACAGGTTGCGCAGGCGGTTGAGCAGCGCCAGGCGGTTGTTGCGGATCGCCTCATCCTCGGCCATGACCATGACCTCATCGAAGAAGGTATCCACCGGTTCCCGCAGGCTCGCCAGGGAGCTCAGGGCACTGGCGTAGTCCCCTTTTTCGAACAGCGGCAGGACCTTCTGGGCTTGCTCTTCCACCTGGGCCGCCAGGGTCTTTTCCTCGGCATCCTGCAGCAGGTTCTCGTCCACGGTTTCCCCGATGCTGTCACCACCCTGCTTGGTCAGGATGTTGGAAACCCGCTTGTTGGCGCCTGCCAGGGCCTGGGCCTCGGGCAGCTGGCGGAAGGCTTCCACGGCCTTGACCCGGCGATCAAAGTCCAGCGGTTTGGTGGGCCGGCGGGCGTGTACCGCCAGGTAAACCTCGGCGCCGATGCCCTGCTCTTCGTAGTGGGCGCGGAAGCGCTCGAGCATGTAGTCCACCACGGTGGTGGCGGTGTTCTGCTCGGTCAGCACGCTGAAGTTTTGCTCGGCCCACTCGCAGACGGTCTGCAGGTCCAGCGGCAGCTCACGCTCGATGATGATGCGCAGCACGCCCAGGGAGGCCCGGCGCAGGCCGAACGGATCACGGGTGCCCGAGGGCGGCTGGTTGATGCCGAACAGGCCCACCAGGGAATCAATTCGGTCGGCGATGGCGACGGCGCAGCCGGTCAGGGTGCCGGGCAGGTCATCACCGGCAAAGCGCGGCATGTACTGCTCGTTCAGCGCTTTGGCCACGTCCTCGTGCTCGCCGTCGTTGGCAGCATAGTACTGGCCCATGATGCCCTGTAGGTCGGTGAACTCCAGGACCATCTCGGTGACCAGGTCGGTCTTGGCCAGCATGGCAGCGCGCTCGGCCAGGGCCGGATCGCTGTTGATCGCCTCGGCGATCTTCTTCGCCAGGGCGGCAACCCGCACGGACTTGTCGTAAATGCTGCCCAGCTTCTCCTGGAACACGATCGGCTTGAGGGACTCGATGCGGTCTTCCAGCCGGGTCTTGCGGTCGGTGTCGTAGAAGAAGGCGGCGTCGGCCAGGCGCGGGCGGATCACTTTCTCGTTGCCGGAGATGACCTGACTCGGGTCCTTGCTTTCCAGGTTGGCCACGGTAATGAACAGCGGCAGCATCTTGCCGTCCCTGTCCACCACGTGGAAGTATTTCTGGTGTTCCTTCATGGAGGAAATCAGGGCTTCTGCCGGAACCTCCAGGAAGCGCTCCTCGAACCGGCCCATCAGCGGCACCGGCCATTCGTTCAGGGCGGTAACCTCGTCCAGCAGGTCCTCGTCGATGACCGCCTTGCCGCCGGCTTCCTTCTCGGCCAGGGCAGTAACACCGGCGCGGATATGCTCCCGGCGCTCGGCGAAGTCCGCCAGCACATAGCCTTCCTGCTTGAGTACCACCTCGTAGTCATTCGGTGTCGGCACGATCAGCGGTTTCGGGCAGTGGAACCGGTGGCCGCGGGTGGTGTTGCCGGGCTTCAGGCCCATGATGGAGGCGTCGATCACCTTGGTGCCGAACAGCAGGACCAGCCAGTGGACCGGCCGGACAAATTCGGTGCGGTAGGCACCCCAGCGCATGCGCTTGGGAATGGGCAGAGCGGCCAGGGACTGCTCCACCAGTTCCGGCATCAGTTCCACGGTCGGCCGGCCTTTTTCCACGGTGCGATAGACCACCCAGGCACCCTTGTCGGTTTCCATGGTGTCGAGCTGGTCCGGGGTGATGCCCAGGGAGGTGGCGAAACCGGTCAGCGCCCGGGTCGGGTTGCCGGAGTCGTCGAAGGCGGCCTTGACCGCCGGGCCACGCTTCTCCACCGGCTTGTCCGGCTGGGCGTCGGCCAGGTCGCGGACCCGGACAGCCAGTCGGCGCGGAGCGGCAAAGGCTTCGACCTTGCCGAACTCGATGCCGGCATCTTCGAGGCCCTTGGCGATACCCCGGGTAAAGGCATCAGACAGTGGCTTGAGGGCCTTGGGGGGCAGTTCTTCGGTGCCCAGTTCAACCAGAAAATCCTGTGTAGCCATGGTTATGCGTTCCCCTGTTCCTGCTGTGCCTTCTTCGCTTTCTTGCCTTTCTTCTTGCCGTTGGCCTTGGCCTCAGCGGCTTCTGCCGCAGACAGCACTTCCTGTTTCAGGGCCTCCGGGGCCAGCGGGAAGCCGAGCTTGCGGCGGCTGTCGAAGTAGGCCTGGGCCACGGCACGGGCCAGGGTACGTACGCGCAGAATGAAACGCTGACGCTCGGTCACGGAGATGGCGTGGCGGGCATCCAGCAGGTTGAAGGTGTGGGAGGCTTTCAGAACCTGTTCATAGGCCGGCAGCGGCAGGCCGGCCTCGATCAGCCGGGCACTCTCGCGCTCGTGGACGTCGAAGCTGTGGAACAGGAACTCGGTATCCGCCTGCTCGAAGTTGTAGGTGGACATCTCCACTTCCTGCTGGTGGAACACATCACCATAAGTGACGACGCCATCCGGGCCTTCGGTCCACACCAGGTCATAGACGCTGTCCACGCCCTGCAGGTACATGGCGATCCGCTCGAGGCCGTAGGTCAGCTCGCCGGTCACCGGATAGCACTCCAGGCCGCCCACCTGCTGGAAGTAGGTGAACTGGGTCACTTCCATGCCGTTGAGCCAGATTTCCCAGCCCAGACCCCAGGCGCCGAGGGTCGGGGATTCCCAGTTGTCCTCGACGAAACGGATGTCGTGGACCAGCGGGTCCAGGCCCAGGGCCCGCAGGGAATCCAGGTAAAGCTCCTGGATGTTGTCCGGGGACGGCTTCAGGACCACCTGGAACTGGTAGTAGTGTTGCAGACGGTTCGGGTTTTCCCCGTAACGGCCGTCGGTGGGACGACGGCTGGGCTGAACGTAGGCCGCATTCCAGGTCTCCGGACCGATCGCCCGCAGGAAGGTGGCCGGGTGGAAAGTACCGGCGCCCACTTCCATATCCAGGGGCTGGAGAACCACGCAGCCGTGCTGCGCCCAGAAATTCTGCAGAGCCAGGATCAGACCCTGGAAGGTCTTGATATCCGGCGCGGAGTTGTTCGTTGCCTTGTCTGTCACGACGTTTGCCTGCTGATTCAGTCTGTGTGTGGCGCCCCGATCATCCTCCGGGGCACTCCGAAAAAAGGCGCATTATACGCTTGCCAATGCGGTATTTCTAAGAGGTCTTCACTGCGTTGATTTTGAACTAGAAGAAGGTCAGCCCGACCTGGAAAAGTTTCTCCACATCCCTGACCTTGGTCTTGTCCACCAGGAACAGGATCACGTGGTCGTCCGGCTGCACCCGGAGGTGGTCGTGGGCGATCAGGACCTCGTTGTGGCGGACGATGGCACCGATGGTGGTGCCTTCCGGCAGGGAGATCTCGTCGAGCCGTTTGCCCACCACCTTCGAGGACCGGTGATCGCCGTGGGCGATCGCCTCGATGGCCTCGGCCGCGCCGCGCCGCAGTGAGTGAACGTTAACTACGTCGCCCCGGCGGACGTGCGTGAGCAAGCTGCCGATGGTGGTTTGCTGCGGCGAGATGGCGACATCGATATCCCCGCCCTGGATCAGGTCCACGTAGTCGGGATTGTTGATCAGGGTCAGCACCTTGCGGGCGCCGAGCCGCTTGGCCAGCAGGGAGGCCATGATGTTGGCCTCGTCATCGTTGGTCACCGCGCAGAAGACATCGGTGTTCTCGATGTTCTCTTCCAGCAGGATGTCCTTGTTGGCGGCATCCCCTTCCAGCACCACGGTCTTGCGCAGGTTCTCGGACAGCATCACGCAGCGTTCGTGGTCCCGCTCCAGCAGCTTGACCTGGTAGCGCCCCTCCAGGGTGCTGGCCAGGCGCTGGCCGATGTTGCCGCCGCCGCAGATAAAGATCTTCTTGTAGGGCTTTTCCAGGGGCTGCAATTCGCTCATGACCGAGCGGATGTGGTCGGCGCCGGCGATGAAGAACACCTCGTCGCCGTCCTCGATCACGGTGTCGCCCTGGGGCATGATCGCCCGGTCCTTGCGGAAGATGGCGGCCACCCGGGTATCGATCTTGGGCATGTGGGTGCGCAGGTAGGACAGCTCGTGCCCGACCAGCGGCCCGCCCTCGGTGGCCTGGATCGCCACCAGTCGTGCCAGGCCCTTGGAGAACTCCAGTACCTGCAGGGCACCCGGGTATTCGATCAGCCGGGTGATGTGCTTGGTCACCAGGTGCTCGGGACTGATCAGGACATCGATGGGAAAACCGCGCAGGCTGTCCAGGTCCTTGGCCTTGTCCCGCTGGTAGAACAGCTCGGGCTTGGCCAGGTAGGCGTTGGCCCGGACCCGGCAGATGGTGGTCGGGGTCTTGTACAGCAGTTTGGTGACCTGGCAGGCGACCATGTTGGTCTCGTCGCTGTTGGTGACGGCGATCACCATGTCGCCGTCTTCGGCGCCGGCCTGGCGGAGCACCGTCGGGTAGGAGGCCTTGCCCTGGACCGTCCGGATGTCCAGGCGATCCTGCAGTTCCCGCAGCCGGACGCTGTCACTGTCGACCACGGTGATGTCGTTGGCTTCGTTGGCGAGGTTTTCGGCCAGGGTTCCGCCCACCTGGCCGGCACCGAGAATCAGGATCTTCATGGTTCGGGTTTCTCCAGTACCGCGTAGAAGAAGCCATCGTGGCTGTCGGGGTCCGGCAGCAACTGGCGACCGGCGCCGGTGTCCCGGCCCCAGGCCACATCCGGCTCGATCAGGCCGGCGTCCGGCTGCTGTTTCATGAACCGTTGGATTATACGGTGGTTTTCCTGGGGGAACACGGAACAGGTGGCATACACCAGGCGGCCACCGGGTTTGAGGATCGACCACATGGCCTCGAGCAGCCCCATCTGGATGCCCGCCAGGGGCGTGATGTCCGATTCCCGCCGCAGCAGCTTGATGTCCGGATGCCGGCGGATCACGCCCGTGGCGCTGCAGGGCACATCCAGCAGGATCCGGTCGAACCCGACGCCATCCCACCAGCTGTCGATATCCGCCGCATCTGCCTGTTTCAGGGTGGCGGTGAGGTCCAGGCGGTCCAGGTTTTCCTGTACCCGGGGCAGGCGCTCGGCGGATTCGTCGATGGCTACCACCTCGGACAGTTCCCCGCAGGCTTCCAGGATGGCGCAGGTCTTGCCACCCGGGGCCGCGCAGGCATCCAGCACCCGCTGGCCCGGGGCAAGGTCCAGCAGGGTGGTGCAAAGCTGGGCGGCCTCGTCCTGGACGCTGGCGGCACCGTCGGCGAACCAGGGTAGCCGATCCACCGGCACCGGGCGGGCCAGCTGGATGGCGTGGGGTGCGAACCGGGTCGGCGAGGCCTCGATGCCCGCCTCGTCCAGCAGGCCCAGGTAGTGTTCGCGGCTGAAACGCAGGGCATTGACCCGCAGGGTCATGGGCGCCTGGGTGTTATTGGCCTCGAGAATCCGTTGCCAGTCCTGCGGCCAGTTGTGGCGCAGCTTGTCCACCATCCACTGGGGGTGGCTGAAGCGTTCGGCGTCGTCTTTCGGCTCGGGGGCGCCTTCACGCTCGGCAGCGCGTAGTACCCCGTTGACCAGACCGGTCAGGTGCGGCTTGTCCAGGGCCCGGCAGGCTTCCACCGATTCATTGAGCACGGCGTAGGTGGCCTGCTCGCTGAACCGGAGCTGGAACAGGGCAACCAGCATCAGGTGGTGGACGATGCGGTCCTGTTTGCGCAGCGGTTTCTTCAGCCGGCCCTGCAGTTCACCATCGAGCCGGTGGAACCAGCGGCAGGTGCCGTAACACAGTGCCTGCAGTTCCGCCCGTTCGCCCTCACCGACCCGGCTCAGGGCCGGCGGCAGGCACTGGGACAGGGACTGGCCCTGCTCGACCGCCAGCAGGACGCTGGCCGCCACGGACCGCATGGGTTGTTGGCCGGAGCCCATCTCAGTTCAGCTCCTGGCCGGGCAGCAACAGCTGCTTGCCGCCGTTGATCAGGTCGTTCACGCTCTGGGCGCGGGCTCCGGGCAGCTGCAGGCGGGTGATGCGCAGGGTGCCTTCACCACAGGCCACGTCGATGCCTTCCCGTTCCCGGCGAATCACGGTGCCTGGGGTTTCGGTGGAGGCATCGGCCAGGGCACTGGCCTCGTGAATGCGGATGCGCTGGTCGTCGAGGTCGGTGTAGGTGCCGGGCCAGGGATTGAAGGCGCGCACCAGCCGTTCGATGCCGGTGGCATCCTGGTGCCAGGCGATATGGCCTTCCTCTTTCGACAGCTTGTGGGCGTAGCAGGCCAGATCGTCGTTCTGGGCTTCCCCGGACAGTTCGCCCTTTTCCAGCAGAGCCAGCGCCTTGACGATGGCCTCCCCGCCCAGGGTTGCCAGCCGGTCATGGAGACTGCCGCCAGTATCGTCGTCATGGATCGGGGTAATGGTTTTCAGCAACATGGCACCGGTATCAAGGCCTTCGTCCATCTGCATGATGGTGATGCCGGTTTCCCGGTCGCCGGCGGCAATGGCCCGCTGGATCGGGGCGGCACCGCGCCAGCGCGGCAGCAGTGAGGCGTGGATGTTCAGGCAGCCGTGGGCCGGGATTTCCAGCACGGTCTTGGGCAGGATCAGGCCGTAGGCGGCAACAATCATCACATCCGGGTTCAGCATCGCCAGTTCCTGCCGGGCTTCCGGACTGCGAAAGTTCTCGGGCTGGAACACCGGCAGGTCAGCTTCAAGGGCCACCTTCTTGACCGGGCTGGGCATCAGCTTGCGGCCCCGGCCGGCGGGCCGGTCCGGCTGGGAGTAAACGCCAACGATGTCGTGGTGGGTCGCCAGAAGTGCTTTCAGGGCGGTAGCGGCAAAGTCGGGCGTGCCGGCAAATACGATTCGCACTGTGGTGTCGTCTCTGTTCCGTTGAATACGAAAAGACCGGGTCATCGCCCGGTCCGTCACTGCCTGTCTGTTCTGGTGGCCTGAAACAGATCAGGCACTCTTGCGATGAAGCTTTTCCAGTTTCTTCTTGATCCGGTTCCGCTTCAGGGCGCTGAGATAGTCCACGAACAGCTTGCCGTTGAGGTGGTCCATCTCGTGCTGGATACAGACCGCCAGCAGGCCTTGCGCCTCAATCTCGAACGGCTCGCCGTTGCGGTCCAGTGCCCGGATCCGGCAGTGTTCGATGCGCTCCACGTCCTCGTAGAAACCGGGGACGGAGAGACAGCCTTCCTGCATGGCTTCGTAGTCACCATCCAGGACTTCCACCTCGGGGTTGATGAATACCCGCGGCTCGCTCTTGTCCTCGGACAGGTCCATCACGATGATCTGCTTGTGAACATTGACCTGGGTCGCCGCCAGACCGATTCCGGGCGCATCGTACATGGTCTCGAACATGTCGTCGATCAGCTTGCGGATGTCGTCTGTGACTTCGTCCACCGGCTTGGCAATGGTGCGCAGACGGGGATCCGGGTATTCGAGGATTTCTAGTATCATAACGCTCGCGTTTCTGGTCCGTATGTCCGGCAGTTCAGGCAATCTGCCCGGCTACCGTTTGAGTTTTGTAATCCTGTGAAGGAAGTCTCGATATTATCCCCCAAATCCACGATTGAGTACAAACTGATCAGTTAATAGTTAAAATCTTTCACTGGCAGAATAGAATTCACTGGAAGAACAAAAGATAACATCACAATTTCCGAGACTTCTTCTATAGTATCAGGAATAACAACGTAATAAGCTGCAGATACTCCGGCTGCATCCCAACAGAATGCAAAGACTCAAGGCACGCGATCAAGGACTTACACAATGAGGAAACTGCTGTACGCTCTGGCAGCCACTGCGCTGCTGTTTACTTCCTGGGCCCAGGCTCAACCGGAACTGCGGTCCGACCATCCCGAGCGTTACACTGTCGTGAAGGGGGACACCCTCTGGGACATTTCGGCGCGCTTTCTGAACAATCCGTGGTATTGGCCGGAAATCTGGCACGTTAATCCCCAGGTTGCCAACCCGCACCTCATCTACCCTGGTGATCGCCTCGCCCTGGTCTACATCGACGGCAAACCGCGGATCACCAAGGTGGCTTCCAACGGCGTGGTGAAGCTCTCGCCCCAGGTGCGTTCCGAGCCGATTGATACCCCGATCCCGGCCATTCCGCTGGATGCCATCAGCAGCTTCCTGACCGATACCCGTATCGTGACCCCGGAAGAGCTCGAGGGTGCGCCCTACGTCCTGGAAGGCGAGGACGGTCGCATCATCACCGGTGCCGGTGACCGGGTCTATGCCCGGGGCGACAAGCCGGCCGACAAGGTGGGTATCTTCCGCCGTACCAAGGAATTCCGCGATCCGGATACCGGCGAGTTCCTGGGTTTGGAGGCCCGTAGCATCGGTGCCGGCAACATCACCGCCGAGAACGGGGATGTGCTGACCCTGCGCCTGACCAAGTCCAACCAGGAGATCCGTATCGGTGATCGCCTGCTGACCAGTGTTGATCGCCCCATCGCCACCAGCTTTGTGCCCAGCTCGCCGGACGAAACCGTTGAGGGCGAGATGATCGCTGTCGATGGCGGTGTCAGCCAGATCGGTCAGTACGACGTGGTGGCGATCAACCGCGGTGAACGGGATGGCCTTGAAGCCGGCAACGTCATGGCGGTACTCAAGAGCGGCAACCTGGTGCGCGATCCGGTCACCGGTGAGACCATCGAGCTGCCGTCGGAGCGTGCCGGTCTGCTGATGGTATTCCAGGCCTACGAGAAGATGAGCTACGGATTGGTCCTGCAGGCCACCCGTCCACTGTCCGTGGGTGACAAGGTTACCAATCCCTGATCGGACAGTAGCTTCCAGCTGCAAGTTGAATGGCCGGGCGGGATTGCCCGGCCATTGTTGTTTTCAAGGATGAAGAATCATGAACGAATTGCTTTCCGGCGCGGGTTCCCGCGACCGTTTCTGCCAGGCGCTTGAACATCCCGCTGCGCCCTGGCTCCTGCTGGCAATCCTGCCCCGGTTCGGTATCCGGCGGCGTGAGGCCGCGATGGCCGCAACCGCACAACTGACCGATCTGCTGGCCATGAACCCGGCCACCCTGAAAGCTGTCGGCCTGCATCCGGAAACCATCACCGGAATCCGCGCCTGGCAGGACAAAGACACCAGCCACCCTGCCCTGTTGGAAATCGCGGAGGCCCTCATTGCCTGCGGCCAACACGGCATCCACCTCGTTACCTGGGCTGATGCTGATTATCCTGAAGCATTGCGCCACATCCATGATGCGCCCCTGGTGCTCTATATCCTGGGGGATCGTGCCCTTCTTGGCCGGGACCAGATCGGCATTGTCGGCAGCCGTCATGCCACCCGCCCGGGCCTGGACCATGCCCGCCGGTTCGCGGCGGAGCTCAGTCGCCGGGAACTGGTGGTCACCAGTGGACTCGCCCTGGGTGTGGACGGTGCCGCCCATGCCGGCGCCCTCGATGCCGGCTTTCCCACCATTGCGGTCATCGGCTGCGGGCTGGATCAGATCTATCCCCGCCAGCACCAGAGACTGGGCCAGCGGGTGATCGAACAAGGTGTGCTGGTGTCGGAATATCCCCCGGGGACGCCGGCCCGTGCCGCCCATTTCCCTCAGCGCAACCGGATCATCAGCGGGTTGTCCCGGGGTGTACTGGTGGTGGAGGCGGGCCTCAAGAGTGGTTCTCTGATCACCGCCAGGCTGGCGCTGGAGCAGGGCCGCGAGGTGTTTGCTATTCCCGGTTCCGTTCACAGTCCGGTGGCCCGCGGCTGCCACCACCTGATCAAGCAGGGCGCCCGGCTGGTGGAAACCGTGGATGACGTGCTGGAAGAACTGGGTGCCTGGTGGTCGCTCCAAGCGGGTGAAGCGGACCCTGCCCGGGAGCCGGGGGCACCGGACCTGTCGCGCCTGGGGCAGCGGGAAATCGCGGTATTTGAGGCATTAGGGTATGATCCGGTATCAACCGATGCACTGAGTTCGGCGACCGGTTTGGCCGCGGACCAGCTGATGCAGTCCCTGTTGCTCCTGGAGCTGGAAGGGCTGGCCAGTTCAGCACCCGGCGGCTACCTGCGAATCGCCTGAACCCGGTGCCCTGTTCCACCCCGTTCTGAACAGATGATTCTCGATGCCCGTGTCCAAACCACTGAATGACTGGCAATGCCGTCGTGCCCGCCGCACCCTGCTCCAGGGTGGTGTTATCGCCTACCCGACCGAAGCGGTCTGGGGCCTGGGGTGTGATCCCTGGGACGTCCTGGCGGTAGAGCGCATCCTGGAACTGAAACAGCGCCCCATGGAAAAGGGCATGATCCTGGTGGCTGCCTCCGTGGAGCAGGTGCGTTTCCTGCTCGACCCGTTGCCGGCGGACCTCCAGCAAACCGCTTTGAGTCACTGGCCGGGGCCCGTGACCTGTCTGCTGCCGGATGTGAACGAACAGATTCCGGAGTGGGTCCGGGGCCGCCACAGCTCCATTGCGGTGCGGGTCAGTGACCATCCGGTCGTCCGTTCCCTGTGCGAGGCGGCCGGCATGCCGCTGGTCTCCACCTCCTGCAATCCCGCCGGGCGCCAGCCGGCCCGTCACTCCTGGCAGGTACGCCGGTATTTCGGTGACCAGCTGGACTGGATCGTACCCGGCGAACTCGGTGGCAATCGCAAACCCAGCCGCATTATTGATATCGTCACCGGCCAGCAGCTTCGATAGGAGAGTCCATGTCACAACAACCCGACAGTCAGGCCGTCAAGGAATACCTGCTCGGCCTGCAGGAAAACATCTGTCGTCGCCTGGAAGCGGTGGACGGCGAGGCCTCGTTCATTCGTGATTCCTGGGACCGTCCGGAAGGTGGCGGTGGTATCAGCCGGGTCATCAGTGAAGGCCGGGTGTTCGAGAAAGGCGGCGTGAACTTCTCCCACGTCATGGGCGACACCATGCCCGCCTCCGCCACGGCCCACCGGCCCCATCTGGCGGGCGCTCCCTGGCAGGCCATGGGCGTTTCCCTGGTGATTCACCCGAACAATCCCTACGTGCCCACCTCCCACGCCAACGTCCGGTTCTTTATCGCCACACCCAAAGACGGTGAGCCGGTGTACTGGTTCGGTGGTGGGTATGACCTGACGCCCTACTATGGGATTGACGAGGATTGCGTGCACTGGCACCGGACTGCCAAAGCCGCCTGTGAGCCCTTCGGCGAGGATACCTACCGGCGCTTCAAGGACTGGTGTGACGACTATTTCTATCTCAGGCACCGGAACGAGCCCCGGGGTGTCGGCGGTCTGTTCTTCGACGACCACAACACCGGTGATTTCGGCCAGGATTTTGCCCTGATGCAATCGGTGGGCGACAGCTATATTGAAGCCTATGAACCGATCGTCCGGAAACGGATGGGCATGGAATACGGCGAGCGCGAACGCAACTTCCAGCTCTACCGCCGGGGCCGCTATGTCGAGTTCAACCTGGTGTACGACCGTGGCACCCTGTTCGGCCTGCAGTCCGGCGGCCGCACCGAGTCGATCCTGATGTCCCTGCCGCCGCTGGTGCGCTGGGACTATAACCGGGTACCGGAGCCCGGCACCGAGGAAGCCCGGCTGACCGAGTATTTCCTCACGGGCCGGGACTGGCTGGGAGAGCACCATGACCAATGATCTGTACGCGGTGATCGGGCATCCGATCAGCCACAGCAAATCCCCGCGGATTCACAGCCTGTTTGCACAGCAGACCGGTGAGCCGGTGGAGTACACCGCCATCCAGGCGCCCCTCGACGACTTCGCCGGTACCGTCCGGCAGTTCTTCGAGCGGGGTGGCAAAGGCCTCAATGTCACGGTCCCGTTCAAGGAACAGGCCTGGCAGCTGGCGGACCAGCGTACCGGGCGGGCGGAGAAGGCCGGCGCGGCCAATACCCTGTATTACGACAACGACCGACTGGTGGCGGATAACACCGATGGCTGCGGGATCGTCCGGGATCTGGTTGATAACCACGGTGTGACCCTCAAGGACGCCCGGATTCTGTTGCTCGGCGCCGGCGGTGCCGTGCGGGGCGTGATCGGTCCGCTGCTGGCGGAACAACCGGCGGAGCTGGTGATCGCCAACCGGACCGTAACGAAGGCTGAAGCCCTGGTCGATCTGTTTTCCGACGACGCTGGCAACACCCGCCTCAGCGCCTGCGGGTTCGGAGAGCCGGATCAGCCTTTCGACCTGATTATCAACGGCACCAGCGCCAGCCTCCAGGGCGACCTGCCGGCCCTGTCACCGAAGGTTATCGGGGCGCAGACCGTGGTCTACGACATGATGTATTCCTTGAAGACCACCACCTTCAACCAGTGGGCACTGGACCAAGGGGCAACCCGGGTGTTCGATGGCCTCGGTATGCTGGTGGAACAGGCCGCGGAGTCGTTCCGGGTCTGGCGTGGCGTGCGCCCGGAGACCGCCTCGGTGGTTGAGGAGTTACGTACCGACTGAGCCGGGCGGGCAAAAAGAAAGGCAGTGGCCGGGGCGTGATCCCGGCGCCTGCCCGGAGAAGGGTCAGTGTGAAGCGAAGCGGACTTACTCCACGTTCACTTCGATGGCCTTCGGCTCCTTCGGTTCGGCCTTGTTGATGGTCAGGGTCAGCACACCATCCTTGAAGTTGGCCTTGACGCTGTTCTCGTCCACATTGTCCGGCAGGGTGAAGCGGCGCATGAAGCTGCCGTAGAACCGCTCGATGCGGTGCATCTTCTTGTCCTCGGTTTCCTCTTCCTGCCTGCGCTCGCCCTTGATGGTCAGGACACCGTCATGCACGGTTACCTTCACATCGTCCTTGGACATGCCCGGCAACTCGGCCTCCACGGTAAAGGCCTGGTCGGTTTCCTTGATATCCACCGCCGGAGCCCAGTCACTGCGGCTGAACAGGTCCTTGCCTTCCCGCTCACCGGCCCGGGTCAGCCCGAACATCCGGTTGTAGCGGTTCATCAGGTCTTCGAATTCATTGATCGGATTCCAGCGTGTCAGGTTGCTCATAGTCATTCCTCCTTGGTACGAAAACGAATCTGAAAGTGTGTTATCAGCTTCGCTCGCGGAACAGCTCCCTGCCGGCGGCGCCAACCGGCCGGTTATCCGTGAACATCTGCTACCTTGGAATGTAGGCGCTCCCGGTCGGTTTTCAAGGGTGGCTGTGGTCAATATTTGACCGGCATCAATCGCGCTGTCAGCTGTTCAGGGAGCGCCATAGTGTTGGTGCAGAAAGGCCCGGAATCGGCTCATGGGCGCGCCGGCGGTGTCCATGTCGGGCCGGGTGCCCGGCCGGAAGCCGGGCAGCTCCCCGGACAGGAACGGCGCGACCAGGGCCGGGTCACTGCTGATCACATGCACGATGACATCCCGGCTCGCGCTTTCGCCGGTGATCAGGGGCGCAGGCTGGTGATCACCCAGAACGAACATCAGGGTGTTGTCGCCCAGGTGGCGGACGGCAAAGCCGCTGGCGACCGCCAGGGCATAATCGGTCGCCCGGGCGTAATGCTCACGCACCCGGTCCGGTTCCCGCCAGAGTGACGCCGGCGCCTCACCGGCCCCCTCCCATTGCCGGAACACCTGGCCGTTCCCGATGCCGTCCCATTGCGCAAGCACCGGCAGAATGGGCACCCAGGGTGCGTGGCTGCTGATCAGCGCCAGCTCCGCAAACATCGGGCCGGGACGTTCTGTGCGGTGGCGCCCGAACCAGTGCCAGGTGTACTGATCCGGCATGGTGACCCAGTTGAAGGGCGGACCCTGGTAGCCAAGGTCGTCGTGGTCGAAGATCCGGTCGTACCCCAGCAGCCTGCCCTCCTGCCAGGGTTCGGTGATTGCGGGCATCACCGCCAGCGTTTCATGGCCGGTACGGCGGAAGTCGTCCACCAGCGTCGGGTAATCGCTGCTCAGCAGCGTTTCGTAGGCCAGCTGGTTCTCGATCCATTGCCCGCTGAGAACCGACAGGTGCCCGAGCCAGGACTGGCCGCCCTGGATCGGCGATTCCAGTCGACCGGTGGCTACGGTCAGGCCCGCCTGTGCCAGCTCATCCGCCATGGTCTCCAGCCGGGGCCCGATGATGGACCGGTAGGGCTCGTCGGTCAGGCCGGTCATGCCATAGGATTCGATAAAGGCCAGAATCACGTCCTTGTCTGCCAGGCGGACCAGCTCCCTGGGTTCACCGGCAGCCGCCTGTTTCCGCAGCTGCTCGGCAAAAGCTTCGGTGGTACGGTGGGTATGGGTGATCAGGGAACCCTGGTTGGCGACAAAGGCCATGGCCGGGCTGCCGACCCAGGGCGTGATCGCCAGGGCAGCCACCAGGCCGGTAATCAGCAATAATGGCTTTCCCAGGGATTGCGGCGAGTGTTTCGACAACCGCATAGCGAGGGCAAGGAACAGCCTGGTGAGCACGGCCAGCACCAGGGCCAGCAAAGCCAGGGCAAGGACGGCGCCGGCCGTGCCAAGGTTGGTGTGCAGAAGATGCCAGGCGGCATCCACCAGGCCCACTTCCAGGTACAGATTCAGGCCCCGCCCGAGGCTCTCCCGGAGCAAGGCATCGGCCGCGACCAGCAGTACCAGTGCACCGTAGCCCACCGCCAGAATGCGGAGCAGGAGCCCCGGAGGCCTTTGCCGCAGAGCCAGCAGTGCCCAGATGGCCAGCGCTTCCACCGCGAGCCATGGCACCCTGCCCGGCACCGCCAGTGCCGGAACCAGCAGCAGGCCATTGAACAACAGGAAGGCAATGGCCATCAGGATGCGACTTCGACCCATTGTTGCTCCATCTCCTCAATGCCAATACCGGCCGGTTCCGTGTGCCTTTCCGGTGTTTGCGCCAGGCGCTCCAGAACCCTGCCCCAGGGTGTGCCGGGCTCGGCCTGCCAGACCCGGTAATGCAAAGCCCTGAGTGCTTCGGGGTGCTCGCACAGCAGGGTGATCTCCGGGGCACTGAGCGCCTGGCTGCCTCCGAATGCACAGCGCTCCACCAGCCGGGCCAGCCGTTGCTGTTTGCTGCCGTGGAGGTCCTGCCGGTTCCTGGCTGCAGGTTCCGCCGATGGCGGCGCCAGTACCCGCTGTTCGAACCGGCTCAGGCCGGGCCATAACGGCGCGAGCCCTGCACCTGCATCCGCACGTGCAAGGACCGGTGGTCTCCGGAAATCCTCGGGCACGAACCACCAACCCCGGGCCGGAACAGGCCTGGCCAGCCAATGAGCCAGTAACGGTGTTGCCAGCACCGGGACAATAACCGGCAGGGCCCAGGGCGTGAGTTCGGGCGCCTGCCAATGCACCAACACCAGTATCGCCCCGGCGGTCGCCATGGGCCAGAGGAATTGCCGCCACTGCGTTCGGTTGTGCTGGCTACCGGTCCGGTTCTGGCCATGCCATCCGGTGGGGAGATTGAGTAGTGCCCGGGTAACATGAACACTGTGAGTCACCATGCGTACTGGTGCCAGGGTCAGAGCCACCAGCGTCTCGCCAATGGCACTGGCGAGCAGTCGCGCGGCACCGCCAAACAAGGTCGTCCGGCGGGCAAGGGCCTGGTCCACCAGAGCCAGGATCCGGGGCCCGAGCAACAGGGTCGCGGTGAGTGCCATCAGCAGATGGCTGGCGCCGGAGAAGCTGGCGCTGCCACCGACCAGGCCGGGAAGTACCGGTGGTGGACTCTCACTGTGCACGCCAAGATAGCCGGACAGCCCCAGGAAACCGAGCCACAACGGCGAAGCCAGGTAGCACAGGATACCGGTAACCAGGGCCAGGCGATGGACCGGGCGTAGCCGGTCCAGGGTGGCCAGCAGCCACAGGTGTTGAAGATTGCCCCGGCACCAGCGTCGGTCCCGGATCAGATCATCCTCGAAGGTAGGCGGGGATTCCTCGAAACTGCCCCCGATGGAAGGCTCCAGCCAGACTTCGAGACCGGCTCGCCCCATCAGGGCTGACTCGATGTAATCGTGGCTGAGGACGGGGCCGCTGAACAGTCCAGGTCCTCGCAGTCGTCGAAGCCCGCAGTGGCGCATAAAGGCCGAGGTGCGCAGAATCGCATTGTGGCCCCAGTAGGTGGCGTCTCCCAGCTGAACGGCGGCCAGTCCGGCACTGTAGAGCCTTCCGTAGCACCGGTTAGCGAACTGCTGGAGCCGGGCAAACCGGGTCTCCGCCCGAGCCAGGCGCGGCGCTGTCTGGATGATCCCGGCCCGGGGCCGATGCTCCATCAGCTGAACCAGCCGGACAATGGCATCGGCCTCCAGCAGGCTGTCGGCATCCAGCACCACCAGGTAACGGTAGCGCTGGCCCCAGCGTCGCAGGAAATCGGCAATGTTGCCGCTCTTGTAATTGAGCCGGATTCGCCGCCGCCGGTAGAAGATCCTTCGATGGCCGCCAACCCTGGCACACAGGTCGGCACACGCCGCCTGCTCTTCAAGCCAGATCTCCGGGTCCTCGCTGTCCGAGAGCACGAAGAAATCGAACGCCTCCAGGTCGCCCCGTTGCTGAAGTTCCCGGTAGGTGGCCGCCAGATTGTTCAGGGTTCGCTGCACCGGTTCATGGCAGATGGGCATGATCACCGCCGTGCGAGGCAGTTCGCCACCAGCTTCCTCAGGGCACTGGTGGTCCGGGCTCCAGCGGTCACCGCCACGGCGCAGGAAGAAAAAACCGAAGGCTGCGGTCCAGAAGCCCAGACCGATCCAGAGGAACAGGGTGGCGAATACCACCAACAACAGCATGGCCGCCCAGCCCGGAGCACCTGCCGGCAGCCCCTGTTGCAGCAGCCAGAGTCCGGCGAGGGTCTGGCTGATCACCAGGGCGGCAAGCAGCCACCGCCGCCGGCGCGCGACGGTGTACCAGGGCTGGTCAGCCACCGGGATATCCGACGCTGCCGCGAACCAGACGCGGCGGAGCAGGCATGTGGGCCTGGCCGGGCAAATCGAACCATTGGTGCAGTTGCGGCAGCAGCGTCGCTGCCGTCAAATCCTGCCGGTCAGCCCGGCAGCGGTGGAAGTGTTCCTGCAGGCGCAGGCGGGTCCGTGCGCCGGTCTCGTGGCCGGCAGCCCGCAGGTAGAGAAGTGCCCGCTGGTAAAGGGGATCGGTAACATCCATGAGGGTCTCCCGGTGTCTCGATAGCTGGGAAACATACGGAGATCCCTCAAGGTTCAGACCACTTCGGTGTTACTTCTGCCCGGCTTCGCCGAGGTACTCATCCTTGAGCTTCACGTAATTGGCAGCGGTGTACTTGAAGAAGGTTTTTTCCTTGTCGGTCAGCGGCCGGGCCTGTTTGGCCGGTGATCCCACATACAGATAACCGGATTCCAGGGTCTTGCCGGGCGGTACCAGACAGCCGGCGGCAACGATCACCTCGTCTTCGACCACGGCGCCATCCATGATGATGCAGCCCATCCCGACCAGCACCCGGCTACCGATCGTGCAGCCGTGCAACAGGGCCTTGTGGCCGACAGTGACGTCGTCGCCGAGCGTCAACGGATAGCCCCCGGGGTTGTAGTCACTGGCATGGGTGATATGAAGCACCGACCCGTCCTGGATACTGCAGCGATCACCGATCCGGATCTGGTGCATGTCACCCCGCACCACGGTCATCGGCCAGATGGAGACATCCTCACCCGTCTGGACATCGCCGATGACCACGGCACTTGGATCTACCCAGCACCGTTCCCCAAAATGTGGCGTAATACCCTTGTGAGAGCGTACATTCGTCATTACATATACCTTTCAGGTGTTTTTGAGTTTGGAGGAAGGAGTCTCCGGGGGAAGGCTTTCCAAAACACGCTCCTGGCGGCACGTCCCTGTGACGCTTGGGCTCCGCCATCCATGGCTCCGCACAGTTTTGGAAAGCCTTCCCCCGGAGACTCCCCGAACATTGCAGTCGCCTGAAACTATCGTATCCACGTACTGCTGAGAAGAGGACTTATGAATAACCCTTTATTGACCGACGATCTGTTGCCGAAATTCGACCATGTGCGCACCGAGCACATGGAAACGGCGATTGACCAGATTCTCAGCGAGAACCGCATGAAGATCAGCCAGCTCGCCGAGCAGGACGACCCCACCTGGGACACCCTGGCCCAGCCCATGCAGGCGCTGGAAGACAAACTCTCCAACGCCTGGTCGGTGATTTCACACCTGAACGGAGTGATGAACAACGACGAGCTGCGCAAGGTCTACAAGAACTGCCTGGAGAAGCTGACCGAGTACAGCACCGAAATCAGCCAGAACGAAGCCCTGTGCAACGCCTACAAGAAACTGGCGGCCCGGGACGACTTCAAGGACCTGAGCGAGGCCCAGCGCAAATCCGTCGAGAACACCCTGCGTGATTTCCACCTCGGTGGTGTCGATCTGCCCGCGGACAAGAAAAAGCGTTACGCTGACCTGTCCCGGGAGCTGGCGGAGCTGTCCAACAAGTTCAGCGACAACGTACTGGACGCCACCCAGCACTGGTATAAACAGATCACCGATGTGGACGAGCTGTCCGGCCTGCCGGAAACCGCCATCGAGGGCGCGAAGCAGGCTGCGCGCCAGAAAGAGCTGGATGGCTACGTTATCACCCTGGACTTCCCCAGCTTCTACCCGGTCATGACCTACTGTGATAACCGGGACCTGCGCCGGGAAGTCTACGAAGCGTTTGTTACCCGTGCCTCCGACCAGGGTCCGGACGCCGCTACCTGGGACAACACCCCGGTGATGGCGGAAATCCTCAAGCGCCGCCACGCCCTGTCCCAGCTGTTGGGCTTCGGCAACTACGCCGAGCGCTCGCTGGCCACCAAGATGGCCCGTAGCGTCGACGAGGTGCTGGAGTTCCTGAACCAGCTGGCGGCCAAGTCCAAGCCGGTGGCCGAAAAGGAATTTGCCGAACTGAAAGCCTTCGCCAAGGACGAGCACGGTGTGGAGGATCTGCAGGCCTGGGACATCGGCTACTACAGCGAGAAACTGCGCCAGAAGCAGTACGACATCTCCCCGGAGACCCTGCGTCCCTGGTTCCCGGTCAACAAGGTGGTGCCGGGCCTGTTCCGGGTGGCCGAAAAGCTGTTCGATGTCCAGATTGAAGAACGCCCCGAAGTCGAGACCTGGCACGAGGATGCCACTGCCTACTGCATCAGCCGCCATGGCGAACCGGTGGCCTGGTTCTACCTGGATCTGTTCGCCCGTCAGGGCAAGCGTGGCGGTGCCTGGATGGCCGACTGCCGGGTACGCTGGCGTGACCAGCGCGGAAGGCTGCAACTCCCGGTAGCGTTCCTGACCTGCAACTTTACCCCGCCGGTGAATGGCAAGCCGTCACTGCTGACCCACGACGAAGTCACTACCCTGTTCCACGAATTCGGGCACGGCCTGCACCACATGCTGACCCAGGTGGACGTACTGGACGTATCCGGCATTAACGGGGTGGCCTGGGATGCGGTGGAGCTGCCCAGCCAGTTCCTGGAGAACTGGTGCTGGAACCCGGATTCCCTGGCACTGATCGCCAGCCACCACGAAACCGGCGAGCCACTGCCCGAGGACCTGTTGCAGAAGCTGCTGGCCGCCAAGAACTTCCAGTCCGGCATGGCCATGGTGCGCCAGCTGGAGTTCTCCCTGTTCGACTTCCGCTTGCACGCGGAATTCACGGACGAGGCTCCCACCAACCCGCTGGACATGCACCGCAAGGTGCGGGAAGAGATCGCCGTGGTGGAAGCACCGGAGTTCAACCGCTTCCCCAACGCCTTCTCCCACATCTTCGCCGGCGGCTATGCGGCAGGCTACTACAGCTACAAGTGGGCGGAAGTACTGGCGGCGGATGCCTTTTCCCTGTTCGAGGAAAAAGGCATCTTCGACCCGGAAACCGGCAAGGCCTTCCTGCAGAACATTCTGGAGAAAGGCGGCTCCCAGGAGCCCATGGAACTGTTCAAGGCCTTCCGCGGTCGAGAGCCTCAGGTGGACGCCCTTTTGAGACAATCCGGCATCACGGACGAAGCCGCCTGATACAATGTCGGTAATCGGCCGGGTGGAACCCTGCGAAGCCCGGCTGCCGATCTGAGAAACCGGAGTAAGCTATGGCAAGTCCGAAACGTTTCATCGCCGGTGCGGTTTGCCCCCGCTGTGCGGAGATGGACAAGATCATGATGTTCACGGATGACAACGACAAGCAGATACGCGAGTGCGTGGCCTGCGGGTTCACCGATGGGTTATCCGAGGAGCCGGATACCCAGGTGTTGGAGTTGGAGACCCGGGTGAACAAGCGCAAGAATGAGGACGATCACACCGTCAAGCAGGTGGTGTTTTTCAAGGCTGGGTCTGAGGACTGACTTTGGTCCTAGCCTGTTGGATTTGGGGGCTTTGAGGGAGTGGGGGTGCTTTCCTTTCAGGCACAAAAAACTCGCTTCGCTCAGACAATTGTGCCCTGCAGGAAAGCACCCCCACTCCCTCTTTCACGGAACACTCCGATATATCTAGGGCGCCGCGCTCGGCGTCCATGGAGATTCCTGAAACGGGACCCCGCCCCCTCGTAAGCCCCCAAAACCAGCAGGCTACAAAAGAACGGCGTACCCCAGAAGTCAGAGCACCATAGCCGCCAACCACCCGAAGCCAAGCAACGGCAGGTTGTAGTGCAGGAACGTCGGCACCACCGTATCCCAGATGTGGTTGTGCTGGCCGTCGACGTTCAGGCCGGCGGTGGGGCCGAGGGTGGAGTCGGAGGCCGGGGAACCGGCGTCACCCAGGGCGCCGGCGGTGCCGACCAGGGCCACGATGGCCAGGGGGCTGAAGCCCATCTGCAGGGCCAGCGGCACGTACAGGGCTGCGATGATCGGGATGGTGGAGAAGGACGAACCGATACCCATGGTGATCAGCAGGCCTACCGCCAGCATCAGGAACGCGGCCAGGGCCTTGTTTTCGCCGATGGCGGCGACGGAGCCTTGCACCAGATTGGCGATGTCACCGGTTTCCCGCATCACTTCCGCAAAGCCGTTGGCGGCGATCATGATGAAGCCGATCATGGCGAGCATCTTCATGCCCTCGGTGAACAGGTCATCGGCCTCTTTCCACTTCACCACGCCGGACAGGTTGAACAGCACGAAGCCGGCCAGGGCACCCAGGATCATCGAGCCCAGCCAGAGCTGCACCACGAACGCGACCACGATGGCCGCCAGGGCCATGATCAGGGTGCGGGGGCTGTAGGCGACGTTGACCCGCTCGGTCTTCGCGATGGCTTCCATGTTGTACTTGCGGTCGCCGCGATAGCTGAAGAACACCGCGATCAGCAGGCCCACGAGCATACCCAGGGCCGGCAGGGCCATGGCGGACATGACGTTGAGCTCGCTGGCGTCGACGCCGTTGTCGGCCACGTTGGCCAGCAGGATTTCGTTCAGGTAGATGCCGCCGAAACCGACCGGCAGGAACATGTACGGGGTGATCAGGCCAAAGGTGAGTACGCAGGCGACCAGCCGGCGGTCCATGTTGAGTTTCGCCATTACGTACAGCAGCGGCGGCACCACCAGCGGAATGAAGGCAATGTGGATCGGCAGGATGTTCTGGGATGAAATGGCAATGGCCAGCAGCAGCCCGACGATCAGGAAACGGATGCCGGTGGCGGCGGTGCCGTCTTCCTGGCGGCCGACCAGGGCCAGGGCGCGGTCGGCCAGGGCGTGGGCCAGGCCGGATTTGCCGATGGCAACGGCGAAAGCGCCCAGGGTGGCGTAGGACAGTGCGACCGTGGCCCCACCACCCAGCCCGTTGTTGAAGGCTTCGATAGTGGCGTCCAGGGACATGCCCGCGATCAGGCCGCCGGAAATAGCGCCGACGATCAGGGCAACGACAACGTGGATACGGCACAGGCTCAACACGAGCATGATCAGTACCGCGGCAACAACGGCATTCATGGCAAACTCCGGGTAGGAATCAGGGGTTGTTCCGGCCCCTTGTGGGGGCCGGCATCATGAAAAGCGCGCTAATGTGCAGGAAATGACCGCCCGAGTCAAAACGGGATTCCCGAACTCAGTCGTCGATGCGGGCAAAGCGGGGAACCTGTTCGCCGGCGACTTCCACAGTCTCCCGGAACATGGCCAGGGGGCGCACCCAGAGGCTGTAGTCACCGTACAGGCAGCGGTACACCACCAGGGGCTCTTCGGTTTCGCTGTGCCGGGCCACGCCAATTACTTCGTAATCCTGGCCCTTGTAATGGCGGTAACGCCCGGGGCTTATGGTCGGTTTCTTGTCAGTCATGGTCAGCCCTTTCAGTTCTTGAGCTTGTACCTGCCGGGCCCGAGGAAGACCACGGCGACGGCGGTGAACAGGAAGAACAGCTGGAGTTCCAGCGCCAGCCCACCGTTGCGGCCCAGTGCCAGCAGTTCATGGGCGTGAACCAGTACGATGGCCACGACCATGTTGAACGCAATCAGCATCGCACCGATACGGGTCTGGTAGCCCAGGATCACCATCAGCGGCGCAATCAGTTCACCGATGAACACACCATAGGCCAGAAAAGCGGGTAGCCCGTGGCTAGCCAGCTCCCCTTCGATAAAGCCGATGCCGTTGAGCAGCTTGGCGATGCCGTGAAACAGCATCAGTCCGCCCAAAGTCAGGCGCAGAATGAGTTTACCCAGATCGGCATTTTCCAGCATGACGTCTCCTGTGGCTGATTGCAGTCTTGGAAAGCCGCCAAGGATACCGTCTAAACCAGACCTCCGCCCAGTGAAAACCGGATATGGTTGCGGACCAGCAGGTTTTCCCAGTACTGGCGCATCCAGTTCCAGGCCGCGTTGTTCACCTGCTCGACAAACGGATCCAGGTTCAGGTCGTAGTAGTCCGGTGTGCCGGCGATCTGCAGGACTGTGACTGTCACCGAATCATCCAGCTCGTTGGCGAAGGGTTCGCCGATCAGTTCGTGAACCAGAAGATTGGCCCGTGTGGCCTCGATATCCACCAGTTCGCTCTGCCGGATGGAACGATTGTTTTCGTGCATTTCTTCCATCAGCCGGTGGCACAGGTAGGCGCGGATCAGCAGGCCATCGAGTCCGTCGTAGCGGACCAGGAGCACCGAGGGTTGGGTGAAGTAACGGATGGCGGCGTCCACGAAGGGCCGGAACAGTTCGGCTTTGCCTGCCTCACGGGCGCAGGCTTCCACGCATTCGATCAGCCGGGGCGCCATCTCGATGTATTCGATGGCGAACTGGAACAGCGCGGTGGCCGGCTGGTAACCCTCGATCACTACAGACGACGGCAACCGCTCTGCCTTCTCGCGAAGCTGGCGGAGGAAAGTCCCGGATCGGGCTTCCTTGCGCCGGGCGTCGTCAATGATTTCGAGCACTACCTGTGGTGTCATGTGAGGAGATGCCAGTGTCTGTACGAATTGAGGTCGCAAGGCGCCTCCCGTTGTCTGCAACGAGTCAATCAGTGCAGCAGGAAGCGGTGCACTGTACCAACCCGCCTGCTGTTTCTGACTAGTGTAGTCGACATTTGTCCGCTTGCCGGTCCGTTGCCTGCAAAATACGACGCCCGAAAATTACCGTCCGTACAGGCCGGGATCAGGACGGCTCGAACCAGCGCCCGGCCCGGGTGTGGGACCAGCACAGCCAGCCCATCGTGACGGCCCGGGCGAGCATCAGGCAGATCAGGGAGAACCACAGGCCGTGATTGCCCCAGCCGGTGGTCAGCCACCACACCGGCAGGAACACGCCCAGGGCAGAGAACAGCATGGTGTTCTGCATGTCCCGGGTGCGGGTGGCGCCGATGAACACCCCGTCCAGCAGGAAGCCCCAGACCGAGGCGAACGGCAGCAGCCACAGCCACGGCAGGTATTCCCAGGCGGTCACCCGGACCGACTCGATGCCGGTGAGCAGCGCGATCAGATGCTGCCCGCCGAAGACAAAGATAATCGTCAGCAGCAGGGCGCCCCACAGGGACCACCGCAGGGCGCTGCGGAACACCACGCGGAACCGGCGCCGGCTGTCCTTGCCGATGGCTTCGCCGATCAATGCCTCGGCGGCATTGGCGAAGCCGTCCAGGGCGTTGGAGATTACCAGCAGGAAGGTGATCAGCACGGCATTGGCGGCCAGGATGGTATCGCCCTGTCGGGCACCCTGGGCGGTAAAGAAGGCCAGCACCAGCAACAGGGCGATGGTCCGCACCATGATGTAGCGGTTGACTCGCAGGATTTTCAGGTAGTCGGACATCTGCCCAAAGAGTTCCCGGGTCAGGCGCTGCCCCTCCGGCAAGCGGGTCAGCACAATGGCGAAGCCGATCATGGCGGCGCCGTATTCGGCGATCACCGTGGCAATGGCCACACCCCGGCTGTTCCAGCCCAGCCCGGTCACGAACAGCACATCCAGCACGATGTTGAGGCCGTTGGCGACGATCAGCATGATCATCGGCCCCCGGGGAAACTGCATGCCGATCAGCCAGCCCACCAGGGTGTACTGGCACAGCACTGCCGGTGCGCTCCAGATCCGGATGGCGGCGTATTCGGCTGCCAGCCCGGTCACATCCGGGCTCGGGTTCATCAGCGCGAGGCCAATGCGGATCAGCGGCTGGTGAAAAAGGATCAGCAGCAGGCCAATGCCCACGGCAAGCAGCACCGAGCGCAGCAGCAACGCCACCTGACCAAAGCTGTCCCGTTTGCCCCACGCCTGGGCTGCCAGGCCGGTGGTGCCCATGCGCATGAAGCCGAAGGTCCAGTACAGGATGCTGAACAGGTTGGCGCCGACGGCGACCGCGCCAAGGTATTCCGGGCTCTCCAGATGGCCCAGTACGGCGGTGTCCACCAGGCCGAGCAGGGGCACGGTCAGATTGGTCAGCATCAGGGGCCAGGCCAGCGCCCAGAGTCGCCGGTCGGTGGTGGCCAGTTGAAAAGTCATATTCGCTTTGATTCTTAAAAATCCCGGGTTAGCAGCTTTAGATTTAGGTGATTTTTTAGTTTTTTTTTGATCTGTGTCTATACTCGAATTTGAAGTATCCGTAAGCAGGCTTTCACTCTGGTTTGGCTGGTGTTTCTGCGAGTGCCGTCAAAACAGAGGGATAACGCAAAATCCGACAAGAATAACACTCTGTGGAGACACAGTATGCGCGTGCACGCTAAGCGGGCAGGTGCCCTGTTGGGTGGTCTTGTGTTCCCGACCTGGTCCATGGCGGACTGGACGATGAACATGACGCCCGGGGTAACCGGCACCAGTAATGATATTTTCAGCCTTCACATGACCATTCTCTGGATCTGCGTCGTCATCGGCGTGGTGGTCTTCGGGGTCATGTTCTGGTCCATCTTCGCCCACCGCAAATCCCAGGGTCACAAACCGGCGAATTTCCACGAGAACACGATGGTGGAGATTCTCTGGACCATCATACCGTTTGTCATCCTGGTGGTCATGGCGATCCCGGCTACGGCCACGCTGGTCGACATGTACGACACCACCGAGTCCGAGGTGGATATCAAGGTCACGGGTTACCAGTGGAAGTGGCAATACGAGTATGTCGATCAGGACTTCGGCTACTTCTCCAACCTGGCGACTCCCCGCGATCAGATCGAAAACCGGCAGGACAAGGGTGAAAACTACCTGCTTGAGGTGGACAACCCGCTGATTGTTCCGGTTGGCAAGAAGGTTCGGCTGTTGCTGACCGCCAACGATGTCATTCATTCCTGGTGGGTGCCGGAGTTCGGCGTCAAGAAGGATGCCATTCCGGGGTTCATCAACGAAACCTGGTTCCGGGTGGACGAGCCGGGTACTTATCGCGGCCAGTGCACCGAACTGTGCGGCAAGGACCACGGCTTCATGCCGGTGGTGGTCGAAGCCGTCCCGGAAGAGGAATTCAATACCTGGCTGGCGGAACAGAAAGCCGCTGCCGAGAAAGAGCGTGAGCTGACACAGAAGGACTGGACCATGGACGAGCTCATGGCCCGTGGCGAGAAGGCCTACCAGACCGCCTGTGCCGCCTGTCACCAGCCTGATGGCAGTGGCGCGCCTCCGGCCTTCCCGGCGCTCAAGGGTAGCCCGATTGCCACCGGAGACATGACTGCGCACATTGACATTGTGGTCAACGGTAAAGCCGGTACGGCCATGCAGGCCTTCGGCAACCAGTTGAGCGAGGTGGACCTGGCGGCGGTGATTACCTACGAGCGGAATGCCTGGGGTAACAACACCGGTGACATGGTCACGCCCAAGGAAATTCTGGATTACAAGAACCAGCAGTAATCGACGCCAGATAATAACGATCACCAGCCAAAATTAACGGCGGTAACGGGGGTTTTCATGAGTGCGGTTGCAGATACCCACGCCCAGGAACATCATCACGGCCCGGCCAAAGGCATCAGCCGCTGGCTGCTGACCACCAACCACAAGGACATCGGGACCATGTACCTGATGTTCAGTTTTACCATGTTCCTCCTGGGGGGAACCATGGCCATGGTCATCCGGGCAGAACTCTTCCAGCCCGGCCTGCAGATCGTGCAGCCGGAATTCTTCAACCAGATGACCACCATGCATGGTCTGATCATGGTCTTTGGCGCGGTCATGCCAGCATTCGTGGGCCTGGCCAACTGGATGCTGCCACTGATGATCGGCGCGCCGGACATGGCGCTGCCACGGATGAACAACTGGAGCTTCTGGCTGCTGCCGTGCGCGTTCCTGATCCTGGTGTCCACCCTGTTCATGGAAGGCGGCGCGCCCAACTTCGGCTGGACCTTCTACGCGCCCCTGTCGACCACCTACGGGCCGCCGAGTACCACCTTCTTCATCTTCGCCGTCCATATCATGGGGATCTCCTCCATCATGGGCGCGATCAACGTGATTGCCACCATCCTGAACCTGCGGGCCCCGGGCATGACCCTGATGAAGATGCCCCTGTTCGTTTGGACCTGGCTGATCACCGCGTTCCTGCTCATTGCCGTCATGCCCGTGCTGGCCGGTGTGGTCACCATGATGCTGATGGACATCAACTTCGGCACCAGCTTCTTTGATGCCTCCGGCGGCGGTGACCCGGTCCTGTTCCAGCATGTGTTCTGGTTCTTCGGGCATCCCGAGGTCTATATCATGATCCTGCCGGCCTTCGGTGCGGTATCCCATATCATTCCGGCATTCTCCCGCAAACCGCTGTTCGGCTACGCCTCCATGGTGTACGCAGTCGGTGCCATTGCCCTGCTGTCCTTCATCGTCTGGGCTCACCACATGTTCACCGTGGGTGTGCCGCTGGCGGGTCAGCTGTTCTTCATGTACGCCACCATGCTGATTGCCGTGCCAACCGGGGTGAAGGTGTTCAACTGGGTGGCCACCATGTTCCGGGGGTCGCTGACCTTCGAGGCGCCCATGCTGTTTGCCGTGGCCTTCGTGATCCTGTTCACCATCGGCGGTTTTTCCGGCCTGATGCTGGCCATCGCCCCGGCAGACTTCCAGTATCACGACACCTACTTCGTGGTGGCCCACTTCCACTACGTACTGGTGCCCGGCGCGATCTTCGGCATCTTTGCCTCAGCCTACTTCTGGCTGCCCAAGTGGACCGGCCACATGTATGACGAGACCCTGGCCAAGACGCACTTCTGGCTGTCCTTCATCGGCATGAACCTGGCCTTCTTCCCCATGCACTTTCTGGGGCTGGCCGGCATGCCGCGCCGGATCCCCGATTACGCCCTGCAGTTTGCCGACTTCAACATGGTCTCCAGCATCGGCGCGTTCATGTTCGGCGCCACCCAATTGCTGTTCCTGCTGATCGTGATCAAGTGCATCCGGGGTGGCAAGGAAGCGGCGGCCAAACCCTGGGACGGTGCCGAGGGCCTGGAATGGACCGTACCTTCGCCGGCGCCCTATCACACCTTCGCCACGCCGCCGGAGGTGAAATAGGCCACCGGCGGGGGCCTGTGAAGGCGACAACAAAAACAAACGACAACGGCTAAGCCATCGGAGACTGTCATGGCGGAAAACCAGACCTACTACGTTCCGGAACAGAGCAAGTGGCCAATCGTTGCGACGGTCGGCCTCGGGGTCACCCTGTACGGTGTTGCCTCGATCATGGTGAACAGCAACCAGGGAGAAAGCACCACGGCCTCCTGGGTGATGTTTTTCATCGGCGCACTGATCATGGCCTACATGCTGTTCGGCTGGTTTGGCAACGTGATCCGGGAAAGCCGGGCAGGGCTTTACAGTGACCAGATGGACCGCTCATTCCGCTGGGGTATGAGCTGGTTCATCTTCTCGGAAGTGATGTTCTTTGCCGCCTTCTTCGGCGCCCTGTTCTATGTCCGGGTGTTTGTCGTGCCCTGGCTGGGTGGTGAGGGGGACAAGGGCTCCTCCGCGATGCTGTGGGAGGGCTTCAGTTCGGCGTGGCCACTGGTCCAGAACCCCAATCCCGAGGCTTATCCGGGACCCAGTGAGGTGATTGGTCCCTGGGGACTGCCGCTGATGAACACCATTCTGCTGGTCACCTCGTCCTTCACGATCACCATAGCCCACCATGCCCTCAAGGCAGGTCACCGGGCCAAGACGAAACTCTGGCTGGGCGCCACCCTTGCCCTGGCGGTCGTGTTCCTGTTTGTTCAGGGCTACGAGTACATGCACGCCTACCAGGATCTGGACCTGACCCTGCAGTCTGGCATCTACGGCAGTACCTTCTTCATGCTCACCGGTTTCCACGGCGCACACGTGTTGCTGGGATCGCTGATGCTGACGGTCATGCTGGTGCGCATATTCAAGGGCCACTTCACAGCCGATAACCATTTCGGTTTCGAGGCGGCTGCCTGGTACTGGCACTTTGTGGATGTGGTCTGGCTCGGCCTGTTCGTGTTTGTCTACATCATCTGACTGGTTGCGTGGTCAGGGCGTCGGATTCAGCGTCAGGCTGCCCTGCCACAAGGCAATCAGGATAACCAGCAGGAGCAGTATGCTGAGGGCGACCCGGACAGCAAGCGAATTGACAACCCGGTTGGTTTTGCCGCCATCCCGGATCAGGAAGAACAGCCCGCTGAAGAGGCTGGCGACAACGGCGAGCATCAGGACAACGATGACGGCCTTGAGCATGGTAATCCCTGTTGTTATAGGTTTCGGGGGTAGCCGGAAACCGGAAGTTTGCGGTGCCGGTGGAGTCACTATAGCAAAGCATGGCTGATCCGCAGGTATCAAAACGAAAATGGCACTTTGACTGGCGTTTGATGCTGTTCAGCGGATTCTTCCTGCCGGTGCTCCTGGGCCTCGGCATCTGGCAGCTGGACCGGGCCGGCCAGAAGCAGGCAATGCTGGAGAGCTGGCAGCAGCAGGCGGAAAACCTTCCCTGGCAGCAACTGATCGAAGGCGAGGTGCGTTCCGGCAAGCCGGTCCGGGTGACGGGGATGTACGGCGACCATAGCTGGTTGCTCGATAACCGGACCCGCGACGGCGTTCCCGGGTACGAAGTGATCACGGATTTCTATCCCCTGGAAGGACCCCCGGTACTGGTGAATCGTGGCTGGATTCAGGCGCCCCGAAGCCGCGAGCGCCTGCCCGGTATCGATACCCCGGAGGGACTGTTCACCCTGTCGGGCCGGCTGGCGGACTATCCGGTGCCACCGGTGCTTGCCGACCAGGGTCAGGAAGAACAGGGCTGGCCGCGCAGGGTTCAGCGTCTCCCGAGAGAGGGGGTCACGAATGAGGTGGAAGGATTACCGGCCCTGATAATCCGCCTCGACAGTGGCCAACAACCCGGCGCTTTCCGGGCTGACTGGGCGCCGGACCTGATGGGTCCGGGAACCCATTATGGCTATGCAGCTCAATGGTTTGCGCTTGCGGTGGCACTGACTATATTGACTGTAGTGGCGAGTTACCGAAAGACAGGAGCCAATAATGACAATGACAATGGCTGAAAAGGGTACCCGACAACATCAGGCTGACGAGCCGACACCTGACCAGGTTCGCCGGGGGCGTCGCACGGCCTTTCTGCTGTTTGCCCTCGGCTTCGGCCCGATGATCGTGGCCACCGTGATGTTCTACACCGGCTGGCTCAATCCGGCGGGACACACCAACAATGGCACCCTGGTTCAGCCGGTGGTTCCGGTCCAGGCGCTGCATCTCCAGACAGAATCCGGTGAACCCCTGGAAGCGCGATTCGGTCCGGACAAGGTCGAGCCGGAGTGGCTCCTGATGGTGGTCGCCGGTGATTGCGGCAGCAACTGTCAGGAACTGCTGTACCTGGCCCGGCAGGTGAACATCGCCCTGGGCAAGAATGCCAACCGGGTATCCCGGGCGGCCGCGCTGGGTTCCGTGCCGTCGGACCTTTCCGCCAAATGGTCCCGGGAATACAGCCTGATGGAACGGCTGGTGCCGGCAGAGGGCACCACCCCGGCCTGGCCGACCGGCATCAATCCTGCCAGCGAGCCCCGGATCCTGCTGGTGGATCCCTTCGGTAACGTGATGATGCATTACGGTGCGGAACACAGTGGCAAGGACATGCTTGACGACCTCAAGCACCTCCTGAAACTGTCCCAGATTGGCTGAGGCCGGAGGTAGTCCCAGTGAATCAGTTCGTCCACCCCGAGGTTTCGACTGCCAGTGTCCATCGCACCATGGCGCGCTGGGCAACCATTGCCGCCTGTCTAGCCGTCGTTGTGATCATGCTGGGCGCCTGGACCCGGCTGGTACACGCCGGCCTGGGCTGCCCTGACTGGCCGGGCTGTTACGGCTTCCTCACCGTGCCCCAGAGCGAATCCAGCATTGCCATCGCCAATGCCCGGTTCCCTGAAACCCCGGTGGATGTGGAAAAGGGCTGGCCGGAAATGATTCACCGCTATGCCGCCGGCACTCTGGGCCTGGTGGTGTTCGGCCTGGCTGCCTACGCCTTTCGGCACCGCCGGGTTGGCGTGCCGGTCAAGTTGCCCCTGTTCATCGCCGGATTCATCGTTCTCCAGGGTGCGTTCGGCATGTGGACCGTCACCCTGAAACTCTGGCCCCAGGTGGTCGCGCTACACCTGCTGGGCGGCTTCACCACCCTGAGCCTGTTGACCCTGCTGAGCCTGCGCCTGTGGCGAAGGGCAAAAGCGGCACCCAGGCCTCCGGCCGCTCCGGGCCTCGCCCGGTTCCGACCCTGGCTCTACGGCGGATTGCTGCTGGTGGTCCTGCAGATTGCGCTGGGTGCCTGGACCGCCGCGAACTATGCCGCCGTGGCCTGCACCGACCTGCCTACCTGCCAGGGCCAGTGGTGGCCGGAGGGCATGGATTTCCGCCACGGCTTTGACGTTGCCCAGCACGTGGGCCCGAACTACCTCGGTGGCCAGCTCACGGCCGATGGCCGGGTGGCCATTCACGTGACCCACCGCCTCGGAGCAATGATCGTGCTGGCGTATTTCACTGTCTTGCTGGCCCTGATGTGGCGCCGGCGGGAAGCCAGCGGCCTGGACGACTCGATTCAGCTGGTGGCCGTGGTTCTGGCCGCGCAGATCGCCCTGGGGCTGGCCAACGTCATACTGCACATTCCCCTGTCCATAGCGGTGGCACATAACGCCATGGGCGCCGGACTGCTGTTGTCCGTGATTCATCTGGTCTGGCGTCATCACCTGCTGCTGCGGACCCAGACCGCAAGCGCAACCCATACTACAACGATAAAACGAGAGGTAACGGCATGAGCGAGCAAGTGAAAGCACTGCCGGCCCGGAATACTGCGAGTGCTTCCGGCAAGACCATTTCCTGGCGGGATTACCTGGAGCTGACCAAGCCCCGGGTGGTCGCACTGATGATCCTTACCTCCGTGATCGGCATGTTGCTGGCGGCCCCGGGCGTGCCCGGCTGGAGTGTGCTGCTGTTCGGCAACCTCGGCATCGCCCTGCTGGCCGGTGCCGCCGCCGTGGTCAACCACGTGGTGGACCAGAAGATCGACACCGTCATGGCCCGCACCCGCAAGCGGCCAGTGGCCACCGGCAAGATTTCCCCGGTGGATGCCATCGTATTTGCGACCTTGCTGGCTTGCGTCGGCATGGCAATCCTGATGTTGATGGTCAATCACCTGACCGCCTGGCTGACGTTGGCCTCGTTGGTCGGGTACGCTGGCGTTTATACCTTGTTCCTCAAGCGCGCCACGCCCCAGAACATCACCATCGGCGGCCTCGCCGGCGCCATGCCGCCGCTGCTGGGTTGGACCGCCGTGACCGGCCAGGTGGAAGGCCACGCCTTGCTGCTGGTCCTGATCATCTTCGCCTGGACCCCGCCGCACTTCTGGGCCCTGGCCATCCATCGCAAGGAAGAATACGCCAAGGCCGGCATCCCCATGCTCCCGGTCACCCACGGCAACAAGTACACCGAGCTGCATATCCTGCTGTACACCCTGATGCTGCTTGCCGTGAGCCTGCTACCTTTTGTCACAGGAATGTCCGGTGGCATCTACCTCATCGGCGCCCTGGCCCTTGGCCTGCGCTTCCTGCAGTACGCCATCCGGCTGCTGAAGGGCGATGATCGCCGCGTTGCTCTCAATACCTTCAAGTACTCCATCACTTATCTCATGGCCCTGTTTGTGGTACTTCTTGTGGATCACTTTGTATTCTTCTGATCCTCTGGCCTGGTGCCGGGGTCGGGAGGCGCCGGGGGGATCCTTTTCTTCTGGGAACAAACAACTCGCTTCGCTCAGACAATTGTTCCCGGCAGAAAAGGATCCCCCCGCCACCTCCCAGCATCGGAGTTCGGTATTGGAGTACTGATGAATCGGTCTGTGCGGATTACGCTCGTTGCGCTGTTGTTGATTGTTCTTCTGATTTTCGGGCTGGTGGTTGCCCGTCAGGTGTATCTGGTGGGGGGCGATCCCGAGCCGGCGCCGGATCTCTCCGAGTTCAATACCTACGTTTATGATCAGGCGAAACCGCTGGCGGAGTTTACCCTCACCGACGAGAACGGCGAGACCGTCACACGGGAAGATCTGAAGGGACGCTGGACCTTTGCCTTTGTCGGCTACACCAACTGCCCGGATATCTGCCCGGCGGCCATGGCCAATCTGCGCCAGCTGGATCAACGGCTACCCGCGGAATTGCCGCAGCCCGACTACCTGTTGATCAGTGCTGATCCGGAGCACGACACCCCGCAGAAGCTGAAAGATTACACCGGTTTCTTTGGCGAACACTTCCACGGTTTGACCGGGGACCTGGAAACGACACGGGCACTGGCGAAGAGCCTGAGTGCGGTGTTTGTCCACCGGGAAGTGGACGGCGAGCTGTTGGTGGACCACAGTGGTCATTTCGCCCTTCTGAACCCCGAAGGCCAGCTGCAGGCGCTGATCCAGCCGCCGCATCGGCCGGAGGAACTGGCGCAGGCCTTCGAGCGGATCTATCAGTGGGCCAGGGCCAATCGGGACAGGACAAGTTCCTGATTGACTAGTAATTTTTCGGCCAAGGTCCAAAAGACATCCGGGCAGGGGTGGCTTAGACTGTTGGGCTGATTAACTGACCGCCGGACTGTTTGCTGATGCCAACCCAGACTTCAACGCCACCAAAAGAGCTGTTTTCCGTCCTAACTGCCGGCGCAGTGGTGTTGTTGGTGGTGCATGGTCTTGGCCGGTTCATCTATACCCCGCTTTTGCCCTACCTGGTGGACGACGGTCAATTCAGTGCTGCCGATGGTGCGGCGGTGGCCACCTGGAACTACCTGGGTTATCTGATAGGCGCGATGCTGGCGATCTGGTGGCACCGCATTGATCAGATCCGCACACTCCTGCCGGTGTCCCTTGCTGTCCATGTGATCACCACCCTGGCGATCACCCAGACCGATAACCTGACCCTCATTTCTGCCATCCCCACGCTGAACGGTGTCGCCAATGGCATGGTCTTTGTCCATGCCCCGGCCTTGATCCTGGAGTGGCTGGTATTGCGAAACCGGGCGTCGATCAGTGGCCTGGTGTATTTTGGCGTGGGTGTCGGGCTGCTGTTGTCCAGTGGACTGGTGACAGGCACGGCAGATTGGCTGCAAGGTGCCCAGCGGTGGTGGCCCGCGGCGCTGTTGTCGATTCCCCTGGCCTGGTGGGGGGCGGTGCGGCTTATTCGTCTTGATATCCCGTCCTCCACTCATGACGACTCGGGCAAGGTCGTTACGTCCACGCCCCTGCTGGATCGGGCAAGCATCCCGCTCTTTTTGTCGTACGCCGGCGCGGGACTGGGCTACATCCTGCCAATGACCTTCCTGCCACTGCTGGCCAAAATCGAACTGCCGTCCGGCCACTGGTTGCTGGATGGTGCCTGGGTCATCGTGGCGTTGTGTACCATTCCCGCCGCCTGGATCTGGAACCGCGTGGGCGGGACAATCGGCGATCTGCCTGCACTGAGGCTCAATTTTCTGATCCAGCTGCTGGGTGTCCTGGTAGCGGTCGTATGGCCGGGTGATGTCGGCCTGTTTCTGTGTTCTGTCCTGGTGGGCAGTACCTTCCTCGGTACTGTGCTGCTGACCCAGCGCATCGGTCGTGCCCTGCATCCGCACCAGGGGCCAAGGCTGTCTGCCGCCATGGTGGCGCTTTACGGCTTCACCCAGATGGTCGGGCCGTGGTTGACCAAACAATGGCTTGAGGCAGGCGGTACCCTGGTTTCGGCGTTCGGAATTGGTGTCGGAGCGCTGGCGTTCGGACTGTTTTTCGCGTTCTTCGTGCCCCGCCCGGAGCTCTGGCATTCGCGTGAATCCTGAAAACAAAGCCAAAGCCATGCTGCCCATTGACCAGATCCTGCCGGACCTGAAGCAGACCCTGGAACAGTCCACCAGCGCCCTGTTGCAGGCCCCTCCGGGCGCCGGTAAAACCACCCGTGTACCTCTGGCTCTTCTGGATGCTCCCTGGCGCGAGGACCGCAAGATCCTGATGCTGGAGCCCAGGCGGCTGGCGGCACGGTCGACGGCGCGGTTCATGGCCCGACAGTTGGGAGAAAAGCCGGGCCAGACGGTGGGCTACCGGACCCGGCTGGATACAAGGGTCTCCGGTGCCACCCGGATCGAGGTGGTGACCGAGGGCATCCTGACGCGGCTGATCCAGAGCGATCCCATGCTGGAAGACTACGCCGCTGTTCTGTTTGATGAGTTCCATGAGCGCTCGTTGCAGGCGGACCTGGGTCTGGCCCTGGTTCGGGAGTCCCAGCAGGCGCTGCGCGAAGATCTGCGCCTGCTGGTGATGTCGGCCACACTGGAGACTGCGCCGATCGCCCGGGTGCTTGGAGACGTGCCGGTGATCAGCAGCGAAGGGCGGGCGTTCCCGGTGGAGGTGCTGTATCGGCCTTTGCCGCGGAATACACGGATAGTCGACCAGCTTGTGGCGGTGGTGCAGGAAGCTCTTCGAGACCAGACCGGTTCAATATTGATATTCCTGCCCGGTGCCGGCGAAATCCGTCGGGTGGCGCAGCAGCTGCAGTGGCAGGTACCGGATCAGGTCATCCTGGCGCCCCTGTACGGTAATCTGAGCGGTGAAGACCAGGACCGGGCCATTGCGCCGGCGCCAGACGGTACCCGCAAGGTGGTGCTGGCGACTGCCATAGCGGAGACCAGTCTGACCATCGAGGGGGTGCGGGTGGTCATCGATGCCGGTCAGCAGCGCCGGGCCGTGTTTGATGCCAATAGCGGTATGACCCGGTTGGTGACCGGTCGGGTATCCAAGGCCTCGGCCGAACAACGCAAGGGCCGGGCCGGACGGGTCGAGCCCGGAGTGTGTTACCGGCTCTGGAGTGAATCGGAACAGTTTGGCCTGGCGGAGTTCACGCCCCCGGAAATCCGGGAGGCGGATCTGGCGCCACTGGTGCTGGAACTGGCCCAGTGGGGCGCCCGTTCGCCAGATCAGGTGGCCTGGATTGACGCTCCCCCCCGACCCCACTGGCAACAGGCGGTGGCCCTGCTGCAATGGCTTGACCTGCTCGATGACGACGGCGCCATCACCGATCACGGCAAGGCCGCCCGGGATCTGGGTATCCACCCCCGCCTGGCCCATATGGTGCTTCGGGGGCGGGTGCTGGGTTTCGGCGGACTGGCGGCGGAACTGGCCGCCCTGCTGGGAGAGCGGGACCTGCTGGGACCGGACGACGGCGCGGACCTGCACCAGCGGGTGCGCCTGCTCCGTGGCGAGATGGGCACCCGTCGCCTGGATCCGGCCCGCCTGAAAGCCGTGCGGCAGGCGGCGAAACGACTGGATACCGGTGCGCTGCAGGGGCCGGAACCCGGAGAGGCCCTGGTTGGCCGGCTGCTGGCCCAGGCGTATCCGGATCGGATCGCCCGCCGGCGTCCCGGATCGGCGCCGCGTTATCAGCTGAGCAACGGCAAGGGGGCGGTGTTGCGAGAGGATGACCCGCTCGCCCGCCACGACTGGCTGGTGGCTGCCGATCTGGATGGCAAGGCCCGGGAGGCGACCATCTACCTGGCCGCACCAGTGGATCTGCCGGATCTGGAACAGGATCTGGCCGACCACATCGTCGAGCAGGATGAGGCCACCTGGGACGACCGGCGGGGTACGGTGATTGCCCGCAAGGTCCGAAAACTCGGGGAGCTGGTGCTGGCGGAGCAGGCGCTGTCCCAAGTGGATCCCGCCCTGATTCAACAGGGGCTGCTGGATGCCGTGCGCAGGAAAGGTCTGGCCAGTCTGCCCTGGACCGCCGAGGCCCGGCAGTGGTGTGCCCGGGTCGGCCTGCTGGCGGCGCAGTTCCCCGGCGACTGGCCCGACACCGGGGATGATGCCCTGCTGGCGAGCCTGGACTCCTGGCTCGGCCCGTTCATTGCCGGCCTGCAGCGCTGGTCCGATCTCGCCAGGCTCAACCTGCTTCAGGCCCTGGCTTCACTCCTGGATTACCAACAGGAGCAACAGCTGGAGACCCTGGCACCCAGGACCCTGACCATCCCTACCGGCCAGAAAGTCACTCTGGATTACACCCCGGATCACGGCCCGGTGCTGGCGGCCAAGCTACAGGCTCTGTTCGGCTGGACCGAAACCCCGAGGGTGGCAGGTGGGCAGGTGCCGGTGGTGATCCATCTGCTGTCTCCGGCCCAGCGGCCCCTGGCGGTTACCTCGGACCTGGCCAGTTTCTGGCGTAATGCCTATCCGGAGGTGCGCAAGGACATGCGTGGCCGTTACCCCAAACACCCCTGGCCCGAAGATCCGTTCACCGCCGAGGCTCAGCAGGGAACGAAAAAACGCCCTGATCGCTGACCCGTCCGGTGACCAGCTGTACCGGCACGGTTTCGAAATAGATATTGCGGGTCCGGATGTGAGCACCGGTGGGACCCCCGAGTTCTTCCGGCGTCATTTCCTCCAGGGCCACCGACTGGACCGTGTCCGGGCTGTCCTTGAAGCTGTCAGCCAGGACCCAGAGCGGCTTGCCCTGGTCCCGGGCGGCGAGGGCGAGCAGGTAGGTGCCACTCTTGTTCACGAAGTGCTGGTCCGAAAGCCAGGTGTCGCAGCCACTGAAGACGAGATCCGCTTCGGGCATGAACAGTCCGGTCTGGGCATCGGTGATCAGGGTTACCGGGACGCCCAGTTCGTCCAGCTCCCGCGCCAGGGTGAAGCCCTCATTGCCGGGACTGCTCTGGGTGCAGATGACCGAGAAGGGATGCTGCCGGTCAGCGAGCAAGCGGAACAGGGCCACTACCTGGGAACTGCGGCTGTGGGTCAGGATGGTTGCCTGTTCCGGCACCAGTTCGAAGGCGCTGAGGGCCACCCGCTCGTTGGCCCGGGCCAGTTGTTCCAGTACCGAGCGGACCACCGGGGCAGCCTGCTCCGAGACATTGCTGCTGTCCCGCCAGGGGCCGAACAGCTCCTGGCAGCGTGCTATGGCGTTGGCCAGGGGCACCATGCTCGGGCGGGCCCGGGTCAGCTCATCCAGCAGCTGTTCCAGCAGGCTGGCGGGCACCTTGCCTGAGGCCAGCCAGTCCCGAACTACGGACAATGCGGCGGACGCCAGCTGGGTTGCACCCGACTGACGATCGTCCCTGATCGTCTGGATTATCCGCCGGGTCTGCTGATCCATGGTCGTTACTCCGGTTTGCGAAGCTGGGCTGTTTATCTCCAGCGTAGCAGGGATTTCCGACCGGGATTTTACGGGATCACTTTCCGGCTTTTCTCCAGGTAAACCGAACCTTCCCGTTGGATTGTTTCCGGATCGGCATGCTCGGAGGCCTTGTGCACCAGCTCCAGCCGTTCGGCCAAGTCGTCGAATTCCTCGTTCAGTTTACCGAGGGCGTTCTCCAGGGTGTAGGTCAGCTGATGGATCTCGTTCATGGCTTCGGGGGTCAGTTCGCCGGCCAGCACCTTGTCGAGCCGGTTGTTGTATTCGGAGAAGTTGGCCACGGCCTGTTCCAGGGTTTCTGCCGGCTCGCCCTTGTAGTGCTCGTAGTCTTCCGCGAATGCGGGCAGGGAGAACATCAGGGCAGCTGCGGTAACGGTCAGTTTGCGGGTGATTTTCATGGCGTTTTCCTTTTCAGAAGAATTGTAATACGAATGATTATCATAAACCTTAAAGGAATCCATGAGATCGATCAATACCGTCCGGAAAATACCCCTTGCCAGATGCCGGGAGCTGAATAAAATGCGTTCAGTTTTCCACCAGGCGGTTACCATGCACCTTGTTTCCTTCAACGCGTTCCGTACCCTCGGCTTCCCCGATACCATGGTGCTCAAGCCCGAGCACTACCTGCAGCACAAAGCGTTGCTGCAGGAGGCAGACTGGGTGCTGTTCCCGGAGTACTGGCAACTGAACGCCCTGGTTCACGGCCTCAAGTGCCGGGTTTTCCCCAGCATTGCCAGCTACCGGATCGGCCATGACAAGGTCGAGATGACCCGCGCCTTCCAGACGGTGGCGCCGGAGCACACGCCCTGGACCATGATCGAGGCCAACGGCCCCCTGGAACGGGACAAGATCTGGGATGCCATGAGCCTGCCCTTCGTGGCCAAGCTGCCCAAGGCGAGCATGGGCGAGGGCGTGTGGCTGATCGAGACCCGTGAGGACTGGCGCCGTTACTGTGAGCGCACCGAGGTGCTCTATGCCCAGGAATACCTGCCCATTGACCGGGATGTCCGGGTGGTGGTGATTGGTGATGAGGTATTGACGGCCTACTGGCGGACCCAGGCGGACCAGGGCTTCTACAACAATGTGGCGCGGGGCGGACAGATCGATAACAGTCCGGTGCCCGAGGCGGCCACAGGGCTGGCCCTGCGTCTTGCTCACGAGCTGGGGGTGGATCACGCCGGGTTCGACATTGCCCTGGTGGGAGGTTATCCCTACGTACTGGAATTCAACCGGTTGTTTGGCAACAAGGGCCTGGACAAGGGCACCGACCTGCAACAGGCCATCCTCGGCTACCTGAGGCGTCAGACCGTACCGCGGGATCCGGACGGTCCTACCGGGCCGCCCCTGTGGCCGGTGGCAATCTGAGCGCGCCGTCGCACCAATTTCCGTGCCATAACCCACCCGCCCTGCCTGTTTTACCTATGGGTAGATATGCGCATTTGCGGTGATCGGAGAAAAGCCCGATGATCGCGCCATCTTACGGGTGCTGCAGCGTTGCTGTAGCGCCTTTTTTTATGCCTGTTTGCCCTGTGGAGGGAAACACCACCCATGACCGAAGCCGTTAACGCCAACATCGCCGACTACTACGACGCCGAGACTTTCAAGCGGATCAAGGATTTCGCCGACACCAAAGAGACCCCGTTCGTGGTGATCGATACCAAAACCATCGACCGCCAGTACAACGAGCTGGTGGAAGGTTTTCCCTACGCCAAGGTCTACTACGCGGTGAAGGCGAACCCGGCGCCCCAGATCCTGACCATGCTGCGGGACAAGGGTGCCAATTTCGACATCGCGTCGGTGTATGAGCTGGAGAAAGTGTTGGCCCTGGGCGTGACCGGTGATCGGATCAGTTACGGCAACACCATCAAGAAGGCGAAGGACATCCGCACCTTCTACGAGAAGGGTGTGCGCCTGTTTGCCACCGATTCCGAGGCCGACCTGCGCAACATTGCCCGGGCGGCTCCGGGTTCGAAGGTGTACGTTCGCATCCTGACCGAGGGCACCCTGACCGCCGACTGGCCGTTGTCCCGCAAGTTTGGCTGTCAGACCGACATGGCCATGGACCTGCTGATCCTGGCCCGTGACCTGGGCCTGGTGCCCTACGGCGTGTCCTTCCACGTGGGTTCCCAGCAGCGGGAAATCGGCGCCTGGGATGCGGCGTTGAACAAGGTGAAGGTGATCTTCGAGCGCCTGAAGGAAGAGGACGGCATCGAGCTGAAGATGATCAACATGGGCGGTGGCTTCCCGGCCAACTACATCACCCGGACCAATGAGCTGGGGGTGTACGCCGAGGAGATTGCCCGTTTCCTGCGCGAGGATTTCGGTGAGGAGTTGCCGGAGATCATCATCGAGCCGGGGCGGTCACTGATTTCCAATGCTGGGGTGCTGGTGAGTGAGGTGGTGCTGATTTCCCGTAAGTCCCGTACGGCCCTGCACCGCTGGGTCTATACCGATGTGGGCAAGTTCTCGGGGCTGATCGAGACGCTGGATGAGGCGATCAAGTTTCCGATCTGGACGGAGAAGTCCGGCGAGGGCGAGGACTGTGTGATTGCGGGGCCGACCTGTGACAGTGCCGATATCATGTACGAACATCACAAGTATCCGCTGCCGCTGAATCTGGCCATCGGGGATCGGATGTACTGGCTTTCTACGGGAGCCTATACGACCACTTATAGTGCTATTGAGTTTAATGGGTTTCCTCCGCTTGAGGACTATTACATCTGATTTGGGAGTCTGGCCGAGGCAAGGGGTGCTTTTCCTTCGGGAACAAAAAACTCGCTTCGCTCAGACAATTGTTCCCTGCGGAAAAGCACCCCTTGCCTCGGCCGTTCGGCCATTGGTGGGGGGGCGCTGGGGGATTGTTCTGCCTCTTCGGGGTCTGAAGAAAGCCTTCTTCTGACCCCATCTTGGATGCTCTTTCACCCGATTTTCCGCCCCGCTCAGGGGTCTGAAGATCTCGTTCTTCTGACCCCAACTTCACTCACCTCTCCCTCCGCCTCAAATCCAACGTAAACGCCAGCGGCAAAACCGCCACGCTATAAGCAATCATCACCATCACCGCATGACGCACATCACCGGTCCAGTCGGCCAGCAGTCCGCCGAGCATGGGCACAGAGAACGCCAGGGTATAGCCCACCAGGAAGGTGCCGGCGGACAGGCGCCCGGTTTCTTCGGAGCGGACCAGCATGGGCGGCAGGGCCACCAGCAGGATCAACAGGATGCCGGCAACGAAACTCATCAGGGTGGCGCTGGCGATGGACCACCAGCCGTCCAGGGCAATGGTGCCGGCGGTACCGAGGATGCTGAGGGCGGCCATGGTGATGATCAGGGTTCGGCGGCCAACCCAGGCGCGGGCGAATTTGAGCATGGTCAGCGAGGCGAAGACCTGGGCGATGTTAAACCAGAACAGGGCTTCGGAGAGTCTGTCGAACTGGCCCTGCTGTTCGAGCAGGTTGCCCATGTAGGCGTTGAGGCCGAAGAACATGGAGCCGGAGAGGCCGAGCAGCAGGCCGAGTTTCAGGGTCAGGGGGTTGCTCCAGTCCGGGAGCCAGGCGGCTTTGCGGACCGGGCGGGCAAGGTCCCGTCTGGGCAGGAACAGGGCGGCGGCGACCAGCAAGGCCGGTAGCGACCAGGCAATCAGGGTCGCGCGCCAGCTATTGTCCAGCAGCGGCATAAGCACCGGCAGGGTGACGCCGGCGCCGATGAATTCGCCCATGAGCATGCCGTTCATGTAGATGGCGGTGCCCAGGGCCAGGTGGTGGGGCTGCAGCCACCTTGGTAACAGGGCCGGCAGCGCCGGTTGCATCATGGCCACCCCCAGGCCCATGACGGCACTGGCGATCATCAGGGTCAGGGTTTCAGGTGCGAGGCCACGGCTGGCGGAGCCGATCACCATGATGACCATGGCCAGCGCCAGGGTATTTCTCGGTCCGATGCGGGAGATAGCCAGGGAACCGGGCATGGCGCCGATGGCAAGCATCAGGATGGGCAAGGTGGTCAGGGCGCCGGTCAGGGCCTTGGACAGGGCGAGTTCCTCGCCGATGAAGGGAGCCAGAGGCGGCGCCACCAGCACGGGGATGCGCAGGTAAACGCCGGATAGCCAAAGCAACACCGCCACCGGCAGCAGTCGGGCTGGCGGTGGCGGTGTGTTCGCGGCCTGGTGTTCAGCCACGGTATGCCGGATCAGTCTTCGCTGGTGTCCGGCAGGTAGGCGCCGTCTTCGTCGTGGATCTCACGGCCGGTGACTGGCGGGTTGAAGGCGCAGATCAAGCGCATGTCTTCGGTGCCGCCGTACAGGGTGTGCCGGTCGTGCTTGTCCAGGGCGTACAGAGTGCCGTCGGTGATTTCATGTACTTCGCCGGTGGCGAGGTCCTTGATGCGGCCGTTACCGGCAACGCAGTACACGGCCTCCAGGTGGTGCTTGTACCAGAAGGTGTGTTCAGAGCCGGCCTTGATGATGGTCTCGTGGAAGGAGAATCCCATGCCGTCTTTTTTCAGCAGCAGCCGGCGGCTGGTCCATTGCTTGTCGCTGACCTCGCGCTCGGTACCGATGATGTCTTGCACTCGTACAATTTTCATTCGCATTCCTCATTTTGTGATGGAATAGCCATACAGTATAAACATGCGCCTCAGGCCCGGTTCAACCGCCAGTCGTCATAAGCCGACATCGCCTGCTCGATGGCCGCAGTCAGATTTTCCCTCTGCTGGTGGGTCAGGGGCCGCTGTTTCCGACACCGGTCAAAAGCCCGCTGAATCTCCCGCCGGCTGGTCTTGTCGAGCTGTTCCAGCCAGTGGTGATCGGCCGGCTCCAGTTCCAGCAGCTCACGTCCGGCGTGGTTCCGGTGGCTGATATGCCACCAGTGGTCCACGGCCCGCCCTAATACAACATAGCCGAACTGGCTGTCCTGTACAGGCCCGAAGCTGGCGGTTTTCAGACCGTCTTTCAGGGGCCCGATGTTCAGTGCCGGGAGCAGCAGCCGGTCGCCGTAGAAGTAGCTGCCGGCGGCACCAATCAGGCCGCCGACCAGGGCACCGGTCCCCAGGGAGGAGCCCAGGGTTATGGCATCGATGCCGGCGCCGCCCACAGCCCCGGCGCCAAAGCCTGCGGTGGCCAGGTAGCGCTTGCTGACCGCCCAGTGTTTGCGGGTGTCTTCGGAGAACAGGTCATGCTGGCTGTGCCACTGGAGTTCCGCTTCCTGGCGTCGGATGCGCTGATGCTGGTACAGGTGCTCGATGTCGATGCGCAGGGTCTGTTCCCGCTTGCGCTGGTGCCGGTACCATCGGTCCCGAAGGGTTTCCGCCAGGCTGGCATCGCTGGTTTCGGCCACCTGGTTCAGGGTCAGGGTGCGTTTTTCCTGGTAGGACATCAGGTCTTCCAGGGCCCTGGCAATCAGGCCGGCAGACTGGTGCCTGCGCTGGTGACGTTGTTCGGACAGGAACCGGGTGGCCCGTTCCAGCGGTTCCTCCCAGTCCGGCTCCAGTTGGCCGAATGCCCGTAACAGGCTGAGATGTTGTTCGAACGGGGCGCGAACGGCGTCGAATTTGCGGACTACCTGGAAGAACTGGCCGAGTGCCGACTGCCAGGTATCACTGTAATCGTCCTCGCCGATGCTGTTGATCAGGGCCAGGCTCGGGCGGCCGGTCCAGCGCAGGATGGTCATCTCGGCTTCGTGTTCGGCGCTGTAGGGCACCGAGCCATCCACCACGTAGATGATTCCCGCTCCTTCCACGATCGGCGCCAGCAGTTCGCATTCATCAACAAACCGGTCATCGCCCCGGTGCTGAAGCACAAACGCCCTGACCGTCTCCGGGTGGTCCGAGGCGGAGATGCTGTGGGCTTCCAGCCATTGCAGTACCCGCCGGGGGCGCTGGAAGCCGGGGGTGTCCACCAGGGTGTAGAGTTTCTGGCCGTCCACGGTCAGCGGATAGTCCTGCCGGGCCCGGGTGGTGCCTGGTTCCAGGGCAATGGCGATGGCGTCGTTCTGGGACAGGGTGGCCACGACACTGGATTTGCCCTTGTTCGGGTGGCCGACGACGGCGAACACCGGTGCTGTGGTCATGGCTGGACGCTCCCGGCCAGGTAGGGATCCGGCTCGTCGGTGGGTGGCAGCGCGACCGAGGCAAAACCCGGGGCCAGGCGCTCGGTGAATCGGAGCCAGGGTTGCACCAGGTGCGTTTCCGGGGGCCGGTTCGGGTCGCTGGCCAGGGGCAGCAGGGTCACCCGGGCCCCGGATGGCCAGCGCTCGCGCGCGGTCTCCAGGAAGTCGTGCAGTTCCCCGGTGGGTGGTTCCCAGCTGCGGGTGACGACAATCACGGCAGGCGCTTTCTGGCCGGCCAGTTGATCGCCCACCTGCGCCAGTACCTCGTCGTCCTGGGCCAGGGTGGCCCGGCCTCCGGCCCGGAAAATGCGGGTATCCGGCGCCTGCAGGCGTTGGGGCAGTTCCGGTTCCCCGGCTCCGGCCCAGCAGATCATGATGGGTGTGTCCGGCAGCAGGTCCGGGCGTGATCGGGTCCGGGTGTCGGGGAGGTCGGCGGCGTCGTTGTGGCTGCTGCCGGTATCCAGGGTGGCGGTTTCCATCCGGTACAACAGTGCCTGCATGCCCGGATGACGGGCCAGTAGCCGGGCGGCTCGGTGCCGTAGCAGACCCTGGCTCAGGATCAGCAGGAGTACCCGCGGTATCACGGTCCAGGTCAGCCAGAGCATGACCACGAATGGCCACCACTGGCCCCAGCGGGAAGGATCAATCCCGGTGGTGCCCGACGCGGCCCGGAAGAAACGGGTGGCCTCCACCAGCTCCAGGGACGGCACGGCTGCGGGCCAGAGCCAGGACCAGGGCGTGGCCAGGGTGTTGACCAGGTTGTGGTAGCCGGAGGCCGCGGTATCCAGGGTGGTGCTCCAGCCGAAGGCCAGATCCTGGACCACGACCATTACCAGCAGGGTGGCGAGGCCGGCGAGGCCGAAAGCAACACCGCCGGCATGGGCAGCGCGGGCCATGAGCAGTGGCTGGAGCCGGGCCCGGGTCGGGCTGGCGTGGTCCCGGCGGAGCCGTTTCAGCAACCAGCGCCAGGGTTGCCAGCCGACCAGTGCCTGCACGGTGGTTGCCAGCGCCAGCAGCAGCTGGAAAAGGACAAACGCCAGGATCACGGTGATGTTGATGCGCTGGCCGCCGTCATAGAACAGCAGGCCCAGCATGGTGAGGATGCCGATCAGGCATCCGGCGGCCACGAAGCCGCCGTTGACCCGGCGCCAGAGTCGGAGCTCGCGGCTGCCGGCAGTGACGGTGCTGCCCGGACCGGACAGGCGATCCATGTGTGCCAGCCAGTGCGAGGCGTCGGGGGTTATTCCCTGCTGCTCGCAGTCGAGGGCAAAGCGACGGTCCCGTCGGTGGAGGAAAGCGGAGGGCTGGTCCCTGTCCCGCTGGATACGGTCGTCAAAATCCAGCAGCAGACGAAGGGGGTTCTGGCTCATGCAGTGTCCTGATGGCAAATTCGGTCATGGATGCTTTGCTGTTAGCATATAGGCAATCCCGATCCTGATACCAGCCAATGGAAGCCCATGCCCCACCACCTGATGAATCTGCGCCATGTACCCGATGACGAGGCCGACGAGATCCGGGCCCTGTTCGACGAACACGGGGTTCGCTATTACGAGACGCCCCCGAGCCGCTGGGGTATCAGTATGGGGGGCTTCTGGGTGCATGATGACGATGAGGCTGCCCGGGCCCGGTCGTTGCTGGACGAATACCAGAGGCAGAGGCGAGACCGGCAGCGGGAGGACTTTGAAGCGCGCCAGGCCCGGGGTGAAGTGGGTTTCTGGCACAGCTTCCGCCGGAAGCCGGTGACTATCCTTGCCGCCTGTGTCGCCATCCTGGTCATACTGGCGTTAACCCTCGCGCCGTTCGTTGGTCTCGGCTAGATCACGGCTGATGACTGGGCCCACCACCGAAACGGACCAGGAATTCCGTTGCCTGTTCCACGGCATTGCCGGCGGTCAGGAAGCTGGTGATGTGGCCCCGCAGATGCATCAGGTAGAGCTCGGAGTGCACCCCTTTCGCCAGCAAGGCATTGTGGAATTCCTCCGCCTGCTCCGGCGGCACCAGCATGTCCAGGTTGCCGTGGAACAGGAAGAACGGCGGCGCATCGGGGGAGACATGGGCCATGGGTGAGGCCAGCCGATAGATTTCCGGCTTCTCCTGCTCGGTCCCACCCAGGAACTGGCGGATCAGTCGTCCCGAATCGAACCGGCGCAGATCGCTGGGGATGCCGCCGGCCACCACTGCAACCGGCCGGGCCCCGGGCCCGCCATGGGGTTTGCTCAGCGGATTCCGGGGATCGCTGGTCAGGGCCAGCAGGCTCACCAGATGGGCGCCGGAAGAGAACCCGAAGGCGCTGATGGCATCGGGATCAATCCGGTAGGTTGTTGCCTGCTGCCGCAGCCAGCGCATGGCCACCTGCAGGTCATGGAGCTGTGCCGGGAAGGTGTACTCCGGTGCAAAGCGGTAATCGATGTTCATCACCGCGAAACCACGCCCGGCCAGTTCCTCGGCAATCCAGGTCATGTCTTCCCGGGAGCGTCGCTCCCAGCCACCACCGTGAACCAGCAACACCGCCGGTGCCGGGTCCGGCCGCTGTGGCAGGTAAAGGTCCGCAAACAATGGTTCGGGCCAGTCATCCGGCGAGAAACGGACCGGGGAGCGCACCTCGTAGCCGGTCTCCGGCAAGGCCACTGGCTCTTGGCGTGCTTTGTCATGGCTGGCGCACCCGGCCAGCAAAAGGCCGCCCATAATCAGGGCGGCCAGGTTCGCGTTCCAGCGTTGTCTCACCCGCAGGACTCCTGTCATTGTTACCTGTCAGGACAATCTACGAGGGATTGCCGGCTGCGGATGCGCGCATGGTGATAGCTGGCCGGGACATAGTCCAGAAACTGGACCTTGATCATGACTGCTCTCCCTCGCCATGCCGGGCGATGAAGTAGACATTGAACGGGTCGTGGTCGAGCCTATGGGACCGGATGTCTCCGAAACCGGCCTGCCGGAGCATCAGTTCTGCCCGTTCCTCGCCCCACAGGGTACCCAGGCCCGGACCACCCTGGGCCAGCGATACCGGCGTGCAGTGGGCGCAGGAAATGGCATAGAGCAGCGGCCCCAGCGGGTGGTCCAGGTTGTTTTCCAGGAAACTGGAACCGGCGATATCCTGCATCAGGTAGATGCCGCCCGGTCTGAGGGCCCTGGCGATTCCGCGCAGTAACGCCGCGGGGTCGGCCTGGTCGTGCACGGCATCGAAGGAGGTAATCAGGTCGTAGTGCCCGGGCTCATCGAAATCCCGCAAATCCCGGGCGCCAAAGTGCAGGTTGCTCAGCCCCAGTCTCTCGGCTTCGGCCCGGGTTGGCCCAAAGGCTTCCTCGCACAGGTCATAGCCCTGGAACCGGCTGTTCGGGAAGGCCTTCGCGAGGGTAAGCAGGGCAAGTCCCCGGCCACAGCCGGCGTCGAGTACCGAGATGCCCTGCTCCAGACGGCTCCGGAGCTCCGGGGCCAGTGGCAGGATGTGGTCAAACAGGGCGCACACCACGGTCTGGTGGCTGTCTTCGGCCATCACCTCATGAAAGCAGGGATAACGGTGGTAGGGCAGGCCTTCCCCGGTGCGGAAACACTCGGTCAGGGGTCCTTCCATGCTGGCGATCACGGGAATGAAACGGGCCGTCACCGCCAGGTTGTCGGGGCTGGCGCTGCGGGTCAGGCAGGCGGCATGGGCCGGGTCCAGGCTGAAGGTTCCCGCTTCTGGCTGGTAGTCCACGATACTGCCGGTGACCATCACTGACAGCCATTCCCGGACATAGCGTTCGTTCAGGCCGCAGGCGTCGGCAATCTGCTGGCTGGTCGAGGGCGGCAGACTGGCCAGGGTATCGAACAGTCCGAGCCGGTGGCCCAGGGAGGTCATGGTCACCACGGCGGCGTGGTTGACCATGGTGGCGAAGTGTTCGCCAAAAGCTTCCGGTGTCCGTGGTTGCCGGGTGTCGAGTTTCAGGGGTGCGTTCATGTTGGTGCTCCTTCTGGTGTTGTTGTGGATGCCCCCTGATCGTGCGCGCTATGTTGCTGTTGTCCTTCAGCGAAATCGGTCAGTTCCTGTCCGATTCCGCCACCGGACCCCCGGACTTGCGTTTTTTGCCCCATGGCGGAAGATTTGGACAGGAACACCGAGGAAAACTCCATGGCGAACGACAACAAGACGGCCGGGCCGGTGCAGATCGGCATCCTGGCCATGCCCCAGGCCACTGCCTCGCCGATCTATGGCATGCAGGAGGTGCTGGGTTCGGCGGGAAGGGACTGGAGTCTGCTGGTGGAGGGGGAAGCCGGCACGCCACTGATCCGGGCGGAGATCGTGTCGGTGGAAGGTGAGCCCATGGAATTGGCCAACGGCGCCCTGGTGCGACCCACCCGCCGGCTGGACCGGGATTATTGCCCCGATGCCTTGTGCATTCTGGAAGTGACGTTCGACCCGGCGGAGGGGCCGGATGGACTGTTCGAGCGCGAGGTGGCCTGGATCCGGGACTACTGGGACAGGGGCGGACTGCTGGCCACAGCCTGCACCGGCGCGGTCCTGCTGGGCGAGGCGGGGCTGCTGGCGGGCCAGGATGCCACCACCCACTGGGGCTTCTGTGAGTTCATGGCCAGCCGTTATCCCGGTGTGCGCATGCATCCGGAGCGGGCCATGGTCGCCTCCGGCACCGGTCAGCGCCTGATCATGTCCGGCGGCGGCACGTCGTGGATGGATCTGGGCCTGTACCTGATTGCCCGCTTCTGCAGCCAGGCGGAGGCGATCCGCGTTGCCAAGGTGCACCTGATCGAATGGCACGAGGACGGCCAGCAGCCGTTCGTTGCTATCAACCACCAGCGCCAATCCAGTGACGCAGTGATCGCCGAGTGCCAACGCTGGCTGGCGCATCATTACGACCAGCACTCACCGGTGGCCGGCATGATCAGCCTCAGTGGCCTGAGTGAACGCTCTTTCCATCGCCGCTTCCGCCAGGCCACCGGGATGACCCCCATCGAGTATGTTCTGACGCTGCGGCTGGAGGAGGCCAAACAGATTCTCGAGACCAGCCATGTTTCGGTGGAAGCGGTGGCGGAGATGGTGGGCTATCAGGACGCGGCGTTCTTCTCCCGGAAATTCCAGCAGCGGGTTGGGCTGACACCGGCCCAGTACCGGAGGAAGTTTGCCGGCGTTGGTCGAGTTTAGTCCCGCTGGTGGGGTATTTGCTCCCTTTTCGGGGGCGCCATATACTCGATGTGTCCGGTTATCCGGATACACCTTCGATTTCACCCAGCGTACCCAGGGCGGCATTGCAAGCGACATGACCCGGTTGTTTGAAGCGAAAAATCGCAGTGTTCTCACTCGTGAATTAATAGAAGCGCTGTTTCCCATGTTCGAGGAAGCCAGCGCCGGTGCCATCGCCGTGGACCGGGAGGCCCGGATCACCTGGATCAACCAGAGCTACACCCAGCTGCTGGGGCTCGGGGATGCCGGTAACGCTATCGGTAAGCCGGTGCGGGCGGTGATTCCCCATACCCGCATGCCCGAGGTGGTGGAAACCGGCAAACCGTTGCTGCTGGACATCATGGAGCATGACAAACAGCAGCTGGTGGTCACCCGCTTGCCCTACTACGACGACGGCGGTGAGATTGTCGGGGCGGTGGCTTTCGTCCTCTACGATGACCTGCAGCCCCTGACCCCCTTGGTCAGCAAGTACCGGCGGCTGCACCAGGATCTGGCGGCGGCGCGCAAGGCGCTGGCGAAGAAGGCCCGGGGCACCCGCTACAGTCTGGGGGATTTTGTCGGCGCAAGTCCGGCTGCGCTGGAAGTGAAGCGCCGGGCCCGTCTGGCTGCCGGACGGGACATGCCGGTGTTGCTGCTGGGCGAGACCGGCACCGGCAAGGAAGTGCTGGCCCAGGCTATCCACTCGGTCTCCACCCGCACCGACAAGCCCTTCGTGGGCGTGAACGTGGCGGCGATTCCCGACAACCTGCTCGAGGCCGAGTTCTTTGGCGTCGCCCCCGGCGCCTACACCGGCGCGGACCGGCGCACCCGCGATGGCAAGTTCCAGCTGGCCAACGGCGGCACCCTGTTCCTGGACGAGGTCGGCGATATGCCGTTGCCACTGCAGGCCAAGTTGTTGCGCGCCCTCCAGGAAGGTGAGATCGAACCGCTGGGTTCGAACAAGGTGGTGCCCGTGGATGTCCGGGTTATTGCCGCCACCAGCCGCAACCTGGAAGCGATGATTGCCGAGGGCAGCTTCCGGTCGGATCTGTACTACCGTCTCAACGTACTGGAAATCCCCATTCCGCCCTTGCGCGACCGTCTCGCCGACCTCGGGGTGCTTTGCGAAGCACTGCTGGAGGATATCGGTGACGGCCTGGATGTCCGTGGCGAGATCACCGACGCCGGTGTTTCGGCCCTGGCCGGTTACGACTGGCCCGGCAATATCCGGGAATTGCGCAATGTGCTGGAGCGGGCCCTGACCATGGGCGAGGACGGCGGCCAGCTGGACGCCGATGCCATCTTCAAGGTGCTCCCGCGCAACGGCAACCGTCCGGTGTCGACCCTGGCTCCACGCCCCGTCCGGCCCCTGGGCCAGACCATGGCGGAAGCCGAGGCCCAGGCCATCGAGGAGGCCCTGGTGGCCGCCCGTGGCAACCGGACCCGTGCGGCCAAGCTGCTCGGAATCTCCCGCTCCGTCCTCTACGAAAAGCTCGCCAAGATGTCCTGATTACCGGACGGTTGTCCCGGTATCCGTACAACTACTTACGACCCGGGTCTGAAAGTGTCCGGAATATCGGACAGCTCTGTCCCCCTCTAATTGCTGTTCGTCACCTAGTACGTTGAAAAATAAACGGAATGCCGATCTGGCACGCCCTCTGCTATGCCGTGGTTGCAGGACGTCAGAACAACGCAGACAACAAGACTGACGCTCACATCTTGGACCCGAACCCGGTTCAGTCTGAATGCCTGCGTTGTCTGGCCAAACCCGGACCCGACCCGCGCCACAGCGCAGGTCCGAGAAAACAACAAGAAGGATCAAACTTCATGTCTATCAAGCACAAGCTTTCCCGTTTGACCTATGGAATTACCGCCGCTGCCGTCATTACCGGCGGCCTGGCGAGCAGTGACGCCCTGGCTGCGGAAAAGGTCCGCTGGCAGGTACCCCTGGCTTTCCCCTCCCACCTGGTGGGTCTGACCACGCCGGTCAAGCACCTGACCGAGAACCTCAAGGAAATCTCCGGCGGCGACATCCAGATGCGCTACTATGAGCCGGGCGAGCTGGTTCCGCCGTTCGAGATCATGGATGCCGTTGGCAGTGGCAAGTACCCGGCCGGTTACACCTGGGTCGGCTATGACCAGGGCACCATTCCCGCCCTGCCGCTCTACTCGGGCGCCCCGTTCAACATGGAGCCGCCGGCCTACCTGGCCTGGTACTATGAGGGTGACGGCCGTGAGCTGTTGGAAGAAATCTACGCCGAGCGCAACATCCATCCGATGCTGTGTTCCATCATCGGTCCCGAAGGTGCCGGCTGGTTCGCAGAACCGATTGAAGGCATGGGTGATTTCGACGGCCTGAAGATCCGCTTTGCCGGTATCGGTGGCAAGGTGCTGGAGAAGCTGGGCGCGTCCGTGACCATGGTGCCTGGTGGCGAGATTTACCAGGCGCTGGAACGCAAGACCATCGACGCAACCGAGTTCTCCCAGCCGGCCATCGACAAGATGCTGGGCCTGGACCAGATCATCAAGAACTACATCATGCCGGGCTGGCACCAGACCCTGACCACCTCCCACCTGCTGGTCAACAAGGACACCTGGGATGGCCTTGAGCCCCAGACCCGCGCCCTGATCGAGATGGGTTGTGAGTCCGCTACCCTGAAAGGCTTTGCCGAGAGCGAGTGGGCCCAGCCGACCGCCCTGCGCGAGTACGAGAAGGAAGGCGTGACTGCCCAGACCCTGCCGGAGCCGGTCCTGCGTGAATTGCAGAAGGTGACCAACGAGGTGCTGGACGAGATCGCCGCCGAGGACGAAATGTTCAAGCGGGTCCTGACCAGCCAGCGCGAGTTCATGGAGCACCACTCCATCTGGCACTCCAACGGCTACCTGCCCCGGGATTTCTACCAGTACGACTGATCAGCGGATGATGATCACGGCAGACAGCGGGTTCCCGCTGTCTGCTTTCCCTCCCCCATCCGAATGAACCGAGGTTGTTGTGACTGATACCAATGCGTCCAGGGATGCCCAATCCCCGACACCGGACGACGATTTTCTGCCCGCCAACGCCCTGTCCTGGCGCCTGGACCGGCTGGTGGTGGCGGTTGGCCGCCTCAGCTCCTGGCTCTGGATCGGCGTCCTTGTCGTGGTGCTGATCAATGTGTTTTCACGGTACGTGCTGTCCCAGGGCTCCATCGCCCTCGAGGAGCTGTCCTGGCACCTGTTTGGTACCGCGACCATGCTCACCCTGGGATATGCGGTGGTCCGGGATGATCATGTACGGGTCGATGTACTCAAGGAAAAATTCTCGCCCAGGGCTCAGGCGGTGATTGAGCTGCTTGGCATCCTGCTGCTGGCATTGCCGGTCATCTACCTGATGATTGACGCCCTGGTGCCCTATGCCTGGAAGGCCTGGATCTACGACGAACGATCCCAGGCACCGAGCGGGCTGCCCTACCGTTTCATCTTCAAGAGCATGCTGCCCCTGGGGCTGGCCTTCGTGATGATCGCCCTGTTCTCCCGGGCCCTGCGCTGCGCCACTTACCTGTTCGGCTTCCCGAGAGCGGTGACGCCCCCCAAAGATGACCGCCGGTCCACCGGCCATCCCAATCCCTGAGTGAAGAGGCAGACGTCATGGGTGTAGAAGCGATTCTTGTTATCGCCATGTTCGCCAGCTTCATGGTGCTGTTGCTGCTGGGTTTCCCGGTAGCCTGGTCACTGGCGGGTATTGGCCTTGTGTTCGGCGTGGTCGGACACGTTATGGTGGAGTATTTCGACTCTCCGCTGTGGTTCACCTGGCAAGGCACCATCGGTGTGCTGGACGCCAGGATCTACGGTATCGTCGCCAACGAATTGATGGTGGCGCTGCCCATGTTCATCTTCATGGGCATCATGCTCGACCGCTCCGGTATTGCCGAGAAACTGATGCACAGCCTGGTGCGGGTGCTGGGCCCGCTGCGGGGTGGCTATGCCATCACCGTGGTGATTGTCGGCGTTCTGCTCGCCGCGTCCACCGGTATCGTCGGTGCCTCGGTGGTGCTGCTGGGCATGCTGTCCCTGGGGCCGATGATGCAGGCCCAGTACAACAAGTCCCTGGCCGTGGGCACGGCCTGTTCGGTGGGCACCCTGGGCATCCTGGTACCGCCAAGCATCATGCTGGTACTGATGGCTGACCGCCTGGGCACCTCCGATGCCTCCGTCGGCAAGCTGTTCATGGGGGCGCTGATTCCGGGCATCATGCTCGGGGCCATGTACATCCTGTACATCCTCATTGCCTCGTTCCTGAAAAAAGACCTGGCCCCGGCTCCGAAGAACCGGGAGCCCTTTGATGCCCGGGCCTGGCTGGATGTACTCCGGGCGGTACTGCCGCCGATGGCGCTGATCATCGCGGTGCTGGGCTCGATCTTCTTCGGCATTGCCACCACCACCGAAGCCTCGGCGGTCGGCGCCGGTGGTGCCCTGTTGATGGCGCTGGTGAGCAAGCGCCTGGACATGGCCACCCTGAAGGAATCCCTGTACCAGACCAGCCGGACCTCGGCGTTCATCTTCGGCATCTTTATCGGCGCCACCGTGTTCGCCTCGGTGCTGCGCGGCCTGGGTGGCGACGAAGTGATCGAAGGTGCCATCACCGGCCTGCCGTTTGGTACCACCGGCATCCTGCTGACGGTTCTGTTCATCACCTTTCTGCTGGGCTTCTTCCTGGACTGGGTGGAGATCACCCTGATCATCCTGCCCCTGGTGGCGCCGGTGCTGTTCAAGCTGGGAGTGGAACCGGTGTGGTTTGCCATCATGTTCGCCATCTGTCTGCAGACCTCGTTCCTGACGCCGCCGGTGGGCTTCTCGCTGTTCTACATCAAGGGCGTGTGCCCGCCAGGGATCACCACCCGGCATATCTATCTGGGCGTACTGCCTTTTATCGCCCTGCAGCTGCTGGCCCTGGCCCTGGTGTTCTGGTTCCAGCCACTCGCCACCTGGCTGCCCAACGAAGTTTATGGTGGGCCCTGACCGGGGCCCCGGCATTTTTCCGCTAGACTTTCCATGAATAACAACAAGGGGACAAAACCATGCGTCTCGAAAACCGCATCGCACTGATCACCGGGGCCGGCCGGGGCATCGGCCGGGCCATCGCCGAGGCCTATGGCCGTGAAGGTGCCAAAGTCGCCGTAGCCGACCTGACACTCGAGTCGGCCCGGGAAACCGTGGCGGCCATAGAGCAGGCGGGTGGCACCGCCATGGCGCTTAAAATGGATGTCACCAACGAAGAAGAAGTTGACGTAAACGTAAACTATGTGGTTAAACAGTGGGGCGGTCTGGACATCGCTCTGGCAAATGCCGGCGTCCAGCACATCGATCCGGTGCACAAGCTCGCCTATTCCGACTGGAGCAAGGTCATGAGCGTGCACCTCGATGGCGCCTTCCTGGTGACCCGTGCCGCGCTGAAGCACATGTACCAGAGCGGTGGCGGCACCATGCTGTACATGGGGTCGGTGCATTCGCTGGAAGCCTCGCCGCTGAAAGCGCCCTACGTGGCGGCCAAGCATGGCATGCTCGGGCTGTGCCGGGCGGTGGCGAAGGAGGGGGCGGAACACGGGGTGCGCAGCAACATCATCTGCCCCGGGTTCGTGCGTACGCCCCTGGTGGACAAGCAGATTCCGGAACAGGCCAGGGAGCTGGGCATTTCCGAAGAGGAAGTGATCAGCAAAGTCATGTTGAAGAACACTGTGGACGGGGAGTTCACCACCCTCGAAGACGTTGCGGAACTGGCCGTTCACCTGGCCGCTTTCCCGTCCGCCGCCCTGACCGGCCAGTCGATCGTGGTCAGTCACGGCTGGCATATGCAGTAACACTCAGGAGAGACGGATGAGCAATACAGAACAATCACCGGTAGTCTGGTCTCCCACGGAAGACACCCTGACGCACTCCCGCATGGGCCGGTTCAAGGCCTGGCTGGAGCAGCAGGGCTTCGGTCCGTTTGCCGACTATCATGCCCTGCACCAGTGGTCCATCACTGAGCTCGACACCTTCTGGCAGAAGGTCTGGGATTACTGTGGCCTGGTCTGTGATACTCCCGCGGACAAGGTGCTGGGCAAGCGGGAAATGCCCGGAGCGCAGTGGTTCCCCGGCATGAAGCTGAACTTTGCCGCCAACCTGCTGCGGCTGGCGGACGGTGACCACGCCGACAAAGAGGCCGTGGTGGCCTACTGTGAAACCCGCCCGGTCCTGCGCAAGACCTACGCCGAACTCAAGGCCGACACCGGCGCCCTCGAGGCCTTCCTGCGCAGCCAGGGCATCGCGCAGGGCGACCGGGTCGCGGGTGTGGTCACCAACGGCTATGAAGCCATGGTGGGTATGCTGGCTGCCACCAGCATGGGCGCCATCTGGAGCTCCGCCTCCCCGGATTTCGGCATCGGTGCCATCAACGACCGCTTCGGGCAGATTGAACCGTCAGCCCTGATCGTGGTGAACGGCTATGGATACGGCGGCAAGGTCTTCGCCCGCCAGGATGACTTCGCCGAACTGATCGCCGGCCTGCCATCCCTCAAGACCGTGGTCAGCATCCCGCAGCTGCCGGACGAAGCCCCCATCCCCGGTGAGCTGGTCACCACCTGGGAAGACGCCCTGGCCGCAGGCCGTGGCCAGGCCCCGTCCTTCACCCCGATGGACCCGGACCATCCGGTCTACATCCTCTATTCCTCCGGCACCACCGGCAAACCCAAGTGCATCGTCCACGGCACCGCCGGCCTGCTGGTCAACCACGCCAAGGAACTGATGCTGCACGGCGACGTCGGCCCCGAGGACCGCTTCCTGTACTTCACCACCTGTGGCTGGATGATGTGGAACTGGCAGGCCTCCGCCCTGCTGACCGGTGCCGCGGTGATCACCGTTGACGGCTCCCCGGGCTACCCCAGCCTCAGCTTCCTGTGGGACACCGTGGCCGGGGAAAAAGTCACCCACTTCGGCACCAGCGCACGCTTCATCGCCGGCTGCCGCAAGGCCGAACTCCAGCCCACGAAAACCTTGGACCAGAGCGCCCTGCGCGTGGTGTTCTCCACCGGCTCCCCGCTACTACCCGAAGACTACGACTGGATGTACACCGACGGCGCCCCGAACGTGCTGCTCGGCTCCATCGCCGGCGGCACCGACATCTGCGGCTGCTTCGTCGGCTCCACCCCGCTGCTCCCGGTACGCCGCGGCGAAATCCAGTGCCGCTTCCTCGGCGTCGACGCCGTCGCTTACGGCGATGACGGCAAACCGGTCAGCGAAGGGCGCGGCGAACTCGTCTGCCGCCAGCCCCTGCCGTCCATGCCCGTGTGCTTCTGGGACGACCCGAACGGCGAGCGTTATCGCGATGCCTACTTCAACACCTTCCCCGGCGTCTGGGCCCACGGCGACTTCATCGAATTCACCGAACACGGCGGCGCCATCATCTACGGCCGCTCCGACGCCACCCTCAACCCCGGCGGCGTCCGCATCGGCACCGCCGAAATCTACCGCCAGGTGGAAACCATCCCCGAGGTCAAAGACAGCCTCGTGGTCGGCCGCCAGATCGAGGGTGACGTGGAAGTCGTTCTGCTGGTCGTCCCCGCCGACGGCCAGGACGTCACCGACGACCTGAGAAAACAGCTCAAAACCCGAATCCGCGAAGGCGCCAGCCCCCGGCATGTGCCCAAACACATCGTCCAGGTACCGGACATTCCCTACACCCGTAGCGGCAAGAAGGTAGAGCTGGCGGTGGCCCGGCTGATCAACGGCTCGAAAAAAGCCGACAACCGGGATGCCCTGGGCAATCCGGAAGCTTTGGACCAGATCCGGGACCGGCTCCAGCAGGCCAATTTGTTGCCGGAAGGTTAGGGAGCCTTGATGGTCTGCCATGGCGTATTGTTGACAAAACCGGGTTGAAATACGCCGTGCCGGACCTTCGTTCGGGGGCTTAACTGAGTGGTCTGAAGAGCGGTGGTGTGGCCGCCTCCCAAAACTGTGCGGAGCCATGGATGGCGGAGCTCAAGCGCCCCATGGACGGGCTTGAGCGGGTTTTGGGAGGCGGCCACACCACCGCGACACTCCCAAACCAGAAAAATCATAATGTTAGAAAATTTCGTAAATTCCCGCCATTTCATCGTCCTGTAACCGAAGATCCGGCATTTTTAGTCCGTTCTAATACTAAGATCGTAACCAAAAATTACGAAAAAATGGTATCTTAGTAGGTCTATCAAAAGTTCCGAAATCAGTCATGGCACAGGCCGGACGTCCAAAAGACGCCTGACCCTGCAATGACCGTCCTGAACCCACCCAATAGCCTGAGGACGAAAATGACATCATCCAAAGCCAAGATTGTCTACACACTGACCGACGAGGCCCCCGCCCTCGCCACCCGGTCACTGCTTCCCATCCTGGAAACCTTCGCCAAGCCGGCTGGTATCGACTTCGAAACCAGCGATATCTCTCTCGCGGCGCGTATCCTGGCAGCGTTTCCCGACTACCTCGAGGAAGACCAGCGGGTTCCGGATGCCCTGGCTGAATTGGGTGAGTACACCAAGGATCCGGACGCCAACATCATCAAGTTGCCGAACATCTCCGCGTCCATCCCCCAGCTGCGCGCAGCCATCAAGGAGCTGAACGAGCAGGGCTACAAGGTGCCCGAGTACAAGGAGCATCCGGAGACCGACGAAGAGAAGGAAATCCAGGAGCGTTACTCCAAGGTGCTCGGCAGTGCCGTTAACCCGGTACTGCGTGAAGGCAACTCCGACCGTCGCGCCCCGGCTGCGGTCAAGGCCTTCGCTCGCAAGCATCCGCACACCATGGGCGAGTGGAGCCCGGCCTCCCGCACCCACGTGGCACACATGCGCGGTGGCGACTTCTACTCCAGCGAGCAGTCCGTAACCCTGGACAAGGCCACCAACGCCCGCATCGTGTTCGAGAACAAGAAGGGCGAGCAGACCGTCCTGAAATCCGACCTGCCGCTGCAGGAAGGCGAAGTGCTCGACGGCATGTTCATGAGCAAGAAGGCGCTGGTGAAGTTCTTCGAAGATGCCATCGAAGACTGCGAAAAGACCGGCGTCATGTTCTCCCTGCACGTGAAAGCCACCATGATGAAAATCTCCCACCCGATCGTGTTCGGTCACGCGGTGAAGGTTTTCTACAAGGACCTGTTCGACAAGTACGGTGAGCTGTTCGACGAGATCGGTGTGAACCCGAACAACGGCCTCTCCAGCGTGATCGAGAAGATCAAGCAGCTGCCGGAATCCAAGCAGGAGCAGATCCAGGAAGACCTGCACGCGTGCTACGAGCACCGTCCGGAAATCGCCATGGTCGATTCCGTCAAGGGCATCACCAACCTGCACGTACCGAGTGACGTGATTGTCGACGCCTCCATGCCGGCGATGATCCGTAACTCCGGCAAGATGTGGGCCCGTGACAACAAGCTCAAGGACACCAAGGCCGTAATGCCGGAGTCCACCTACGCCACCATCTACCAGGAAGTGATCAACTTCTGTAAGACCCACGGTGCTTTCGATCCCACCACCATGGGTACCGTGCCGAACGTAGGTCTGATGGCCCAGAAGGCCGAGGAATATGGTTCCCACGACAAGACCTTCGAAATCAAGGAAGACGGCATTGTCCGCGTCGTGACCGAGGACGGCGCCGTGCTGACCGAGCACAACGTCGAGCAAGGCGACATCTGGCGTGCCTGCCAGACCAAGGACCTGCCGATCCGCGACTGGGTCAAGCTGGCGGTCAACCGTGCCCGTGCCACCGGTATGCCGGCGGTGTTCTGGCTGGACGACGAGCGTGCCCACGACGCCCAGCTGATCAAGAAGGTCGAGAAGTACCTGAAGGATCACGACACCGAGGGTCTGGATATCCGCATCATGTCTCCGGTGCGCGCCATCCGTTGGACCATGGAGCGTCTGATCCGTGGTCTGGATACCATCTCCGTGACCGGCAACGTGCTGCGTGACTACCTGACCGACCTGTTCCCGATTCTGGAACTGGGCACCAGTGCCAAGATGCTGTCCATCGTACCGCTGCTCAATGGTGGTGGTCTGTACGAGACCGGTGCCGGCGGTTCCGCGCCCAAGCACGTGCAGCAGCTGATTCAGGAAAACCACCTGCGCTGGGATTCCCTGGGCGAGTTCCTGGCTACGGCCGTGTCCCTGGAGGAGCTGGGCGAGAAGCATCACAACGAGCGTGCCCGCCTGCTGGGCCAGACTCTGGACAAGGCCACCGAGCGCCTGCTGGAGAACAACCAGTCTCCGTCCCGGGTAACTGGCGAACTGGACAACCGTGGTTCCCACTTCCACCTGGCCCGCTACTGGGCCGAGGAACTGTCCAAGCAGGACGATGACAAGGAACTGAAGGAGTTCTTCGGCAAGCTGTCCAAGCAGCTGGAAGAGAACAAGGACAAGATCCTGGAAGAGATGACGGTTGTGCAGGGTCATCCTGCGGATATCGGTGGTTACTATCACCCGCCGATGGAGAAGGTTTGCGAAGTCATGCAGCCGAGCAAAACCTTCAACAAGATCCTCGAGGATGCGTGCGCATCCGTGAAGTGATCCCTCGGGAAACCGGCCGGGCGTCTGTTCCGGCCACCTGAGATGAAACCCGGACAGCTCCGAGCTGCTCCGGGTTTTTTATTGGCTGTCGTCAGTCTTCGTCCGGTTCTTCCTCATAACCCTTGCCGATTTCACCGGCGCGGCGCAGCTGGATCAGGGTGAGTGGCGGCCCCACCAGCTCGAAAATCACCGTTGCCCCGATGACCAGGGGCAGGATATAGCTCATTTCCGGGAACCGGTCGGTAGCCACCAGGGCGAGGCCCAGGGCGACACCGGCCTGGGGCATCAGGCAGGCGCCGATGCGTTTTCGGGTGTGGTGGTCCGAGCCGGCCAGGTAGCCACCGATCTGGCCTCCGAGCAGTCGGCCGACAATCCGGGCACCGACATAGGCCAGCCCGAGTGCTCCCAGGGTGGGCAGGGCGGACCATTCGAGCTGGTAGCCGGCCATGAAGAAGAACAGCGCCAGGAATGGCTCGGAGATGCCTTCAATGGAGCGGAAAGGCCGGACATGGTGGCGCGCCCTGTTGGCAACCACCACCCCCAGGGTCATGCAGGTGAGCAGGTAGGACAGTTCAAACAGGCCCGCGATTCCCGCCGCCACAAAAACGAAACCGGCGGATTCGAGCAGCATGGGTTCCCCCGGCCGCAGGCGCCCGGTCAACCAGGCCATGGGGAAGCCCAGCAAGAGCCCGAGTACAATCGAGCCGCCGACTTCCGTGACGCCGTGCAGCAGCGCGTCGGTACCCGGTTGGCTGGTACCGGCCAGCAGGCCCGCGGTGACCAGGGCAAGGCTGAACAGGATTGCGCCCCAGGCATCATCAATGGCCACCACCTGGTACACCAGCCGGGTCAGGGGCCCGCGGGCACCGGCTTCCCGGAGCACGTCCAGGGTGGCAGCCGGTGCGGTTGCGGTGGCAATGGAGCCCAGCAGCAGCGCCGCGGCACCGTTGCCGGTAATCAGCCAGACCGCCAGCGCCACCGTGGCCGCGGTCACCAGGGTCACGGCCAGACTCACGATCAGCGCTTCCCGGCCTTCACTCAGATTCTTGACCGACATCCGTTCGCCGAGCAAAAAGCCGACCATGGCAAGGGTCAGCTGGGTAATCAGGGTAAAGCTCTGGTCGCTGTCCTCGGGCAGCAGGGCGAGCATGTCTGGACCGGATGCGGCCCCCACCAGCAACAACAGGGTTACCCGCGGCACATGGATTTTCTGGCCCAGCCCGTGTGCGGCCAGCGCCAGCAGCAGGGTGCCGCCGATCAGAAGCAGATCCGTTGCGTGCTGCACGGGGCCTCCCTATGCCTGTTGCAGGTCGGTAAATTGAGCGGAGGTGAGGTTGGCCAGGTCCTCAGGCGCCAGCTCAATCTCAAGGCCCCGGCGGCCGGCGCTGACATAGATGGTGTCAAAGTTGCGAGCCGACTGGTCGATAAAGGTTCTCAGGCGCCGTTTTTGGCCCAGAGGGCTGACACCGCCGAGGACATAGCCGGTGGCCCGCTGGACTTCCTGCTTGTCCGCCATGGTGGCCTTCTTGCCGCCGGCTGCCTTGGCGATCAGTTTCATGCTGAGCATCTCGGTCACCGGCAGGACACCTACCACCAGCTCCCGGTTGTCCACCGAGGCCACCAGGGTCTTGAACACCCGGGCCGGATCGGCGCCGGTCTTCTCAGCCGCCTCGGTGCCGTAGCTCTCGCTGTTGGGATCGTGGTCGTATTCGTGAATCCGGTGGGGAACCCTGGCTTTCTTCGCCACATTGATTCCGGGGGTCATGGCTACTCCTGCTGCGGTTGGCGGGACGACTGGCATTATGCTCGACTTATGGGCCCGGTGCGGCTATTTTCGTACACATCCAGCACCGTTATCTGATAACAGGGTATCCATGGCTTCAACCGGTGTCGACAAGCAGCGGAACAGGCGATTGTCCGATCACCGGGGTCCCGCCCGCCGGGCCCTGTGGGCGGCTGCGATCTATATCGCGGTCGGGCTGGTCTGGATCGTTTTCTCGGACCGTCTGGTCGAAGCCTGGTTTTCTGACGCCGACACCCTGTCCCTGGTCCAGACCTGGAAGGGTTTCCTGTTCGTCATGGTAACCGGCGCCGTCCTGTTTGCCGCCACCCTTCGACAGTTCCACAAGGATCGCAAGTTGCTGGCCCTGCAGTATGACCAGCGTCAGGCGTTGCGCCGGCGCGAGCGACAACTTTCGGTACTGATGGATAACCTCCCGGGCATGGCCTACCGCTGCCGTTTTGACGAACACTGGACCATGCTGTTCGTGTCCCAGGGCTGCGAGCGGCTGACCGGTTACCTGCCCGGAGAACTGGTTCGCAATCACAAGGTCACCTTTGCCGAACTGATAGCCGATCCCCAGAGTAGCGAAAAGGTCGTGGAGGAGGTCAGGAAGGCGGTTGAGAATCGGGAACCCTTCTCCATTGAATACCCGCTGATCCGCAAGGATGGCCGTCAGATCTGGGTCTGGGAACGTGGCCGTGGTGTCGAGGACGATGACGGCGAAATCCTGCTGGAAGGCATCATCCTGGATATTTCCGACCGAAAGGCATTGGAGGACGAGCTGGAGGAGCTGGCAACCCGCGATCCCCTGACCGGCCTGTATAACCGGCGGGAAAGCTCGCGCCTGCTGGAGGAGGAACTTGAGCGGGCCCGCCGCTATAACCGCCCCATGGCCCTGCTATGGGTGGATTTCGATCACTTCAAGGAAATCAACGACACCTACGGCCATGCTGCCGGCGACTCGGTGCTGAGGTCCGTCAGCAAGTTGCTCGATGACAGCGTGCGCAGCGTCGATTCGGTAGGCCGGTTTGGCGGTGAGGAGTTTGTCATCATCCTGCCGGAAATGGGCGTCCATGAAGCCCATGAAACCGCCGAACGGATCCGTCACCGGGTCAGTGGCCAGCTGCATCCGCTGAACAACGGCCCGGCGGTTCCCATGACCATCAGCGTCGGCGTGGCGGTCTATCCCGACCACGGCTCCGATGCAGCCACCCTGTGTGCAGCGGCGGACCGCGCCATGTACGCCGCCAAGAGCCGGGGCCGGAACTGTGTGGTGATGGCGCCGGAGGTCGATGGGGATCATAATGACCGGAAGGACGCCCGTGGCTGAGTGCAGCCAGTGACGCGAACCGGGTTCCGCTTCGGCCAATGCCACCGACGGCCGGGCTGTCCACACTACAATAAAAATCAGTCCAGGATGTCAGAGTACCAGCCATGATCCCCATTGCCCGTCGAGCCCTGAATACCTCATTGATTGCCAAAGACCTGAGTTCCGTCACCAGTCGGGACGTGGCCGGTGAACATCCGGATGCCGCCGGTATCAGCCGGGAAACGGTCGAGGCGATCTGGCAGAGTGTCGAATCGCTATACCGTACCGGGGTCCATCCGGGTATCCAGGTATCGGTCCGGCACCGGGGGCACCAGGTCCTGCACCGGGCCATCGGCCATGCCAGTGGCAACGGTCCCCACGACGGACGCGATGTGGTGCGGGTACCGATGACCACGGACACCCCGGTCTGTTATTTCTCCGCCTCCAAGGCGGTCACGGCGTTGCTGATGCACATGTTGTCCGAGCAGGGGCTGGTGAACCTGATGGACCCGGTGTCCTACTACTGCCCGGAGTTTGCCCGCCGTGGCAAGCGAACCATCACCGTGCACCAGATTCTTTCCCACCGGGGCGGGATTCCGGCCATTCCCAGGGAGACTCCCATCGAAGTGCTCTGGGACCGGGACGAAATCTGGCGCATCCTGTGTCAGGCCCGGCCGGTGGAAGTGGACGGCGCCAAGGTTGCCTACCACGCGATCACCGGTGGTTTCGTGTTGCAACGGGTGCTGGAAAAGGTCACCGGCGATACCATCGAGAACTATCTGGACAAACACTTGCGCAAGCCCATGGGGATGAAGTGGTTCACCTATGGCATTGCGCCGGAGAATCTCAATGACCTGGCGGTCAATTACGCCACCGGTCCGACACCGCATTTCCCGGTGTCCTGGGTGGTGCGCCGGGCCCTGGGCGGCGATATCGGAACGGTGGAGTCGGTGACCAACGACCCGCGGTTTCAGGAGGCGGTGATTCCGGCCGGCAACCTGTGCGGGACCGCCGAGGAAATGGGCCGGTTCTTCCAGATGATGCTCAACGGGGGTATCTGGAACGGCCGCAGGGTCTGCAGTGAAATCACGGTCAAGCGTGCCATCCAGCAATTCGGCTCCCTGCAGATCGACCGCACCATGCTGGTTCCCATGCGGTTCAGTGCCGGCATGATGCTGGGGGGCAATCCCGTTGGTCTGTGGGGGCCGAACAGCCGTTACGCCTTCGGCCATGTGGGCCTGATCAACAAACTGTGCTGGGCCGACCCGGCGCGGGATATTTCCGTCAGCCTGCTCAACACCGGGCTGCCTATTGTCGCGCACCACCTGCCGGCGCTGGCGAAGTTCGTCTATACCGTGTGCCGGCAGTTCCCCCTGATTCCGGAGACCCAGCGGCCCCTGGTGGCCGCCTGATTACAGGGTCTGGACCTGCGCTTCGAGGATGCCGAGCACCGATGACAGCAGGTCCCGGAAATCGGTCAGCGTCTGGGTGCGCTGGATCACGTCCTCACGCTGTTCATCCAGCCGCTCCAGCTTGGGTACCAGGCGCCGCATCCCTTCGGTGATGACTTCGTAGGGATAGTGGTGGTCCTGGGTGTTCAGCTTGTTGATCTCGGCAATCTCCTGACTGAGAACGCTGATGATGTCATACAGCATGTCCTTGTGCTGGATGCTGCCCGCTTCCCAGTAGGCATCGTCCAGCAGCTCCAGCAGGGACTGGTATTCGCGCAGAGTGTCGGCAATGGTGGTCTGGGTCATGGCGTGCTCGATTCATTGCGGGCCGGAATTGGCCGATTGAGAGATTCGGTGCTACAAGGAACTATAGCAGGGGATTCGTCGTGTAATGTGCTGGTCGACGTGGTCCTGCCCCCGGAACCGTCAATAAAAGTGAAACTATATTCATTTTTATTGCAGGCTACCGCGGAAAGGGGCAGACTCTCGCTGAAAGAATATGGATTATTCATGACTCAATGGACGAGGCCGCAAATGGACAAGCCAGCTTCCCCCGAAAAACCCATCCGTCGGGCCGTAAAGCTCGATCACCACGACAGTGTCCGCAGCCATGTGCGCGAGCGCATCAGCTCGGAAGTCGAGCACCTCGAACGCCGTATCGCCAGCCTTCGCCTGAGCCGGGCACCCCATGCCGATATCCTGATCTCGACCTATGAACGGTTACTCGATCGCAAGAAGGGCTTTCTGCAGAGCTGGAACCTGAAGGACGGTGGCCCGCGCTGAAGACCACTTCAGATGCGTAGCCCGGTGTTCATGGCCTGGTAGCTGTGGGTCGAGGCATCCCGGTTCAGGCAGTAATCGGGATTGGACATGAGTTCACCGGGGTTGTCCGGATTCTCCACCCGTGGCGGCTGATCCAGTGAGGTGAACACCTCGACCCGTTGCTCGGCGTAAAGCATCCGGATTTTCAGGCAGTCGACCGTCTCGCCGGCAAACGAGAACTCAGGACCTCCGGTAGTGCCCTGATTGGTTCCAATGTCGGTGCCGTCGATATTGATGGTGTCCGTGTTCAGCCCGTCGTACTCACGGACAAACGCCATTTCCCGCTCGCCCTCAATCACAATACTGCCTTCGCTGTGCAGCCGGGCCTGATCGTTGTAGCCGGTGGTCAGGAAATCCCGGGGCAGAAACTCGGTACCCAGGGTCGCGCTTGGCCGGGTGCTGCCTTCGGGAAAGGTGCCGGAGGACACCCAGGTAAACACCCGGGTCACCAGGTTCGAGGTGTCCGGAGTGTAGACCCATTTGACGATGGGATAACGCCATTCATAGTCCGCCACTGGCAAACCTTCCTCGAACGCGCCCTGGTCGGTGAAGCGGACAGACACATCGTTGGTGGTGTTGCTGTATTCACCGGCTTCTCCGGCGTCGATCCGGTCACTGATGTACTGGCGGGCTTCCACGAAATTCGCAATCTCCCCTTCACCGATGACCCGGCGCATGAGATCCAGGGGGTTGCGCACCGAAGCAATGGTCGGAGGCGTGACCTCGTTGTAGGCGATGGTTAGAAACGCGGACAGCTGCTGGCGGATGTCCCTGGCCATGGCGCTGGCCTGGCTGTTGTCTGACGTAGCCGGTTCAACGGCCAGGGAAAGGTCGTGGAACAGGGTGGTGGACGTCTGTTCGGTCAGGGTGAAGCTGGAGAATACCGGGTCCACGTTGGTGGCCGGATTCAGCGCCGATGGGCCGGTATCCTCAAGGCCACAACCGCCAAGGTTCACCAAAGCGAGGGAAAAGACGGCGAAAATGCAGGAATGTCTCATTTCAGAAGGCCCTGAGATGCGTTACGGATCATTAACCGCTAAAGTGGATACGCGCGGGGCCCGCTTCGGCCCGAATGCTGACAATAAAACATAACACCGGCATCTGCCCTCGCGGAGATCACATTTTGCAGCAACGGCTCACAAACCTGGTTTCGGTCCCGGCCCTGATGGTATGGGTGCTGCTGGCGCTGGTTTTGCTGCCGTCGACGGTGGCGGCTCAGGACCTGTGCCGTGACGGCAAGCTGGTGCTTGATTCAAATACCAGCAGCATCCGGAACCTGGGCAGTTGCGTCTCGTACCTGGAAGATCCCGGACAATCCATGACATTCCGGGAGGTGCTGGCACTGGAGCCCGGGGCCTTCACCCGCCATGAAGGCGGCGTGCTCAACTTTGGCTATACCGAATCTGCCTACTGGACCCGCATGGACCTGGAGCCCCGGGCCGGCGCGGCCCGGACCGACTGGATCCTGGAGCTGGCGTTGCCCCTGGTGGATCAGGTCAATCTCTTCCTGGTGCGTGACGGCGAGCTGGTGGACCAGCGTCAGGCCGGGTACCAGGATAACTGGCAGGAGCGGGACCTGGCCGTTCCGAATCCCACCTTCCGCCTGAAACTGGCGCCGGACACGGTCAACACGGTGTACCTGCGCATTACCAACACCAATACCTTCCGCCTCCCTATCAGCCTCTGGCATCCGGACAGTTACATCGAGAAGGTTTCCGTGGATGAGGCGGTGCGGGGCGTACTGCTGGGGGCGGTGCTGGCGATACTTGCCTACAACCTGTTCGTCGCAGTATCGGTGCGCGAGCGGAGTAACGTCTATTACGTCCTGTACCTGGTCTCGGCCACCATCTTCATCTTCACCGAGCAGGTCCATGGCGTACAGCTGCTGGACAGCCGCCCGGTCCTGTTCAACAAGGAATACCTGCACTTCCAGATTGTACTGACCTGGTTCTGGGGCCTGCTGATGGCCCGTTCGCTGCTGGAGACCCGGGAGCGTTCCCGGGACCTGGACCAGATTGTCCGTCTGTGCCTGTATTCTGTCGGGGCTACCTTCGTTCTCTGCTTCTTCCTGCCCTATCACGTCGCCATGGAGTGGATCGTGCTGGGCTCCATTCTGCTCAGCATTATCCTGATCGTGGTCAGTTACCTGTCCTGGCGCTACTACAACCCGGCGGCGCGGTCCTACTTCTTTGCCTGGACCCTGGCCCTGATCGGGTTCGGGATCTATGCCCTGACAGTCATGGGGTATTTGCCACTGAACACCTTCACCAGCTATTCCCCCCAGTTTGGCCTTACCGCCCAGATCATCCTGTTCTCGTTTGCCCTGGCTGACCGCATCAAGCAGGTGCAGGGGGAGGCCCTGGGCTGGAGTGAGCGGGCACTGGCCAACCTCCGCCGTTACCAGTCGCTGTTCGATAATGCCGTGGAGGGGGTGTTCCAGATGTCTCCGGACCGCCGCTTCGTGACCGCCAACCCGGCCATGGCCCGGATGCTCGGTTACAACAGTAGCCGGGAGCTGCTGCGGCGTAATCCGGATGTACTGGAAACCTGTATCGCGGATGACCGCCTGCGGCGCCTGGTGGTTGAACAGCTGGAGGCCCGGGGCACCGTGAAGGGCATCGAGGCCCGGTACCTGACCCGGGATGGCGAGGAACGCTGGGCTACCATATCCCTGCATACCGCCTACGATACCGACGGTGAGCCCACCCATCTGGAGGGTACCTGCATCGATGTGACCGAGAGCCGACAGCGCCAGCGGATCGAACGGGAGCGGGAACAGGAGCGGCTGGAGAAAGAACTGGCGCGCAACTCGGCCGAGGCCAAGAGCCAGTTCCTGGCCAACATGAGCCACGAGATCCGCACGCCGCTGGCAGCGATCATCGGCTACGGCGAGACCTTGCTGGATCCGGACCTGACCGAGACGGAAAAGAAGAGCAGCGCCGAGACGGTGGTGCGCAGCGGCCGCCACCTGCTCGATCTGGTCAACGACATTCTCGACCACTCCAAGATCGATGCCAACAAGCTCGATGTGGATGTGATTCCGGTCAATCTGCCGGAATTGCTGGACGAGATCCGGGCTTTCTTCACTCCCCGTGCCCGGGAGAAGGGTCTGGATTTCTCCATCATCTGCGAGTATCCGCTGCCCGAGCAGATCCGCACCGATCCCACGCGTTTCCGGCAGATCATCATCAATCTGTGCGGAAATGCGCTCAAATTTACGGAAAAAGGTTCGATCTCCCTGAGCATCAGGTGTGACCGGGAGACCGGGATGCTGATGGCCCGGGTGGTGGACACCGGGATCGGCATGAAGCAGGAACAGCTGCGCCGGCTGTTCGACCCGTTCGCCCAGGGCAGTGCGGCGATTTCACGCCAGTATGGCGGTACCGGCCTGGGGTTGAGTATCTCCCGGCGGCTGGCGGAGCTGCTCGGTGGCAATATCACCGTGGCCAGCACCTACGGTGAGGGTAGCGAATTCGAGCTGTCAATCCGCACCGGCCCGCTGGATCAGGTGCATTTTCTCCGGGATGCCTCCGAACTCAGCCAGCGCCGGCGAGCCATTCCCATGGTGGCCGCACCCCGGCTCACCGGGCGCATTCTCTGTGCCGAGGATAACGAGGTTAACCGGCGTCTGGTGTCCCTGCTGGTGTCGCGCACCGGCGCGGATCTGGTACACGTGGTCAATGGTGCCGAAGCCCTGGAACTGGCCATCCGGGAGCCGTTCGACCTGATTCTGATGGATATCCAGATGCCGGTGATGAATGGCCGGGACGCCACCGCCGCGCTCCGGGAGGCGGGGGTGAATACGCCCGTGATTGCCCTGACCGCCAACGTGATGGCCGAGGACATTGCCGATTACCGCCGGGCCGGCTGTAACGAGCACCTGGCCAAGCCCATCGACAAGCAGCGTTTCTACGAGGTGTTGGCCCGTTACCTGGTGGTGCGACAGGACGCGGTGCCGGACCGGCGCGGTAGTTACCAGGGCCGGGTGCTGGTGGCGGAGGACAACGAGGAAAACCGGCAGCTGGTGGAGCGCATGCTGCGCCGGCTGGGGCTGGAAGTTATTGCCGTCAGTGGCGGGGATCAGGCGGTGCGCACGGCGCTGTCGGACACGGTGCACCTGGTGCTGATGGATCGGCACATGCCAGGGCTCGATGGCGTGGCCGCGACACGGCTGCTTCGTCAGGCCGGATTCCGGCACCCGATCATTGCTTTCACCGCCGGTGATCAGCAGGAAACCGATGCCCTGCTTGAAGCCGGCTGTGACGGGGTGTTGAATAAACCGATAGACCAGTCCCGCCTGGAGACCATCCTGGGCAGGTATATGGCCAATCCCGTGCGAGAGGCCCAGAAGCCTGATGAAGACCGGGAAATTGCAGCACTCGTGTCCCGCTTTCTGGAGGGCCTGGCCCAACGCAAGCGGGTGATGGACGACGCGCTTGCGAACCGGCAGTCCGACGCCCTGCGCACCGAGGCGCACCAGATCAAGGGTACCGCCGGGGCCATGGGATACCCTGCGATGACCCGGCAGGCCGGGATTCTCGAAGCCATGCTGAAGGAGCCTGGCGAGCCGGACTGGAGCCGGATTGGCAGCGAACTGGAGGTACTCGATGACATGATAGACCGTGCCCGCGCGGCTGCAGCGACACAACCCTGCGTATCCGATAACAGCAACAACAGGAAAATGCCATGACAGACAGGTCGCCCCAACGCAGTGAACAGTATTCCCTGAGCATGATGTACGGAACCTACGCCGATATCCTGTTTGTGCTCTTTCCCTTCCTGGTGATCGGCATGCAACGGCTCTGGGACGGGCGGCTGTACGACACCCTGATGCAGCCGGACCTGAGCATTGCCGCCGCCATCCTGGCGGGCCTGGCGATCGGCAAGTTTGTCCTGGGCCTGGTGACCAACCGGGAGCTGGGACGGTACAAGGAGCGGATTGTCTTCTTTATTGCCCTGACCCTGTTCGTGGTGCTCGGTCCTTCCATTATCCTGATGCTGAGCATCGTCGGTAACGAGGAAGTGCCCGGTTTTGTTGCTTTCGTCCAGCCGGTCCTGCTGATCATCGCCATATCGCTGTACAGCACCGCGGTGAGCATCAGTAACCTGCTGACCCGGTTCGGCACCGAAGCATTCGCATTGGGGCAGGACGATGGCAGGCCGGCGGACAGCCCGGAGCAGGACAGCAGGCCCCGGCCGGCACCCCTGGACCTGCCCCGGCGGACCGGCAATGACCGGCTGTAACCGGCAATGTTTTGATACAAGGTACAGCCAAGGAATCAGTGGAGAAAACCGATGACGGATCTGAAAGTTCTGGTGGTGGAAGACGAGCCCCTGATGCGGGAACGCCTGGTGGAAATGCTCTACCGGGCCGGTGCCACGGAAGTGACCGGGGCGGTGGATGCAGTCTCAGCGAGGCAGGCGTTCGACGCCAGTGAGTATCACATCATCCTGCTGGATCTGGGATTGCCGGATGGCGATGGTCATGAGCTGATGCAGGAGTTCAAGCGGCGACGGGAAGAGCAGCATATTGTGCTGGTGACCGCGGACGATTCCATCGACAGCATCCAGCGGGCGATCAGCGCCGGTGCCAACGGCTACGTGGTCAAGCCCTATTCCCAGGACAAGATTCACGATGTGATCAATAACTACGCGATGGTTCACGGTGGTGAGATGGCGATGCTGGAGGGACTGAACCGGCAACATTGACCGGTCCAGTCTTCCGTTCGAAGCTGGCTGCCTGCTCAGGCCACCTGGCGGGCAATCCAGGAATTGTAGCGGGTGGCCAGTGCCCGCACATACCGGGCCTCGGCGCCACTGAGATTGGCCAGCACGCCGTTGAAGATCCAGCCTCGCTCATACAGTCCCAGCACCCGCTGTTCATCATCCAGATTGACGCGCTGGTTCAGCTTCTTGCAGATCGCATCCAGCAGCGGCAGTTTTTCCGGGCGCTTGATCGGGCCCTGGCGGTTGCCCATCGGCTGGTTCGCCGCACGTGTTGTCGGACGTCTTTTCATGATGTTCTCCTTGTCGTTTTGCGGCTGCAAAAACAAAAACCCCGGAGCCAAGGGCAACCGGGGTTTGGCGGAGAAGCTGACCCGGTCGCTGCGAAGGCTCCCGGGACTGACCGAAAGCCGTTAGATGTCTTTCACCATGGCGCGCGCAGACTGCCCTTTCTGGCAATCAGCGGCTGGGTAAACAATGAACTGTAAAATCATCCTGGTCATACCGGCTCTTTGGTTTCGGTTCACTACTCAGTGTATAGGCTATCGGACGGTTTGCAAGAGCCCTCCGGCTTCGGCAAACCCGTACAGACGGATGCGCCCGGGAAGCCCATAATTTGCAGCGTCACGTGTTTTTACGTTGTGCAATCCGCGATACCTGCCGAGTCGGGTATCAATGGATCTCTCCTTTCTACGCAGCCGCCTTGGCTGCGTTTTTTTTGGCATCTCGGAAAGTTCGTAGCCACTACTTCGTACAGATGGATCAGTCCGGATTGGCGATAATTTGCACACTAACCTGTCAATTGACTTATCTTGAATACAGAGGTTGAAACCGAAGCAAATGCCCGACGAACCCGGATCTGCCAGAAACAAGTTCCGTTCTGATTTTATCGTTGAAATTGCACTGATCGCCGCCCTGGCGGTTTACATGGTGCTGGCCCAGGACAAGATTGTAGGGGATGACCTGAGCTTTACCGTTGCCGGCGCGGCACTGATGGCCGTGGCAACTTACTGGACCCTGCATACCCTCAAGGACGGCCTGCAGTTCATTGCAGTGCGGCTTCGTCCTGGAAAATAATCCGCCGCCAGGTCCTGTGGAGGATCAGGGCGTCGTTGGCAGCCCGGTGAACGGGTAATCCCAGTTCCGAGATTACCTGCTGACGAACGCCCGACCACAACCGGACCTGCTGGCTGTTCAGCAGCATGGAGATTGATTCCAGCTGGAATTCGGTCTGCACACCTGCGGCCCGGAACAGCCGGTGCAGCCAGAAGCTGTCGAAGGTCCAGGCGTCACAGAACACCTGCTCCGGCAATAGACGGTTCAGCTGGTGGGCCACTTCCTCCACCGCCTTGCCTTCCTCGTTCAGGGTGTCCCGGGAAATCCCGTGAATCTGTTCCGCGCTTGGTGACCAGTCCTGCCAGAGTACGTGGGGTCGGATCAGCCAGCTGTGAAGCTCTCCATCCGGCATGCAGATACCCACCTCAATCGGGTAGCTCGCAATCAGATCCAGGCTCGAAGCCTCGAAATCGATGAATGCCGGAGTGAATTCGCTGGTCATGGTGTCAGGGTCATTGCTGCGTTGTTTTTCGTTGAGTTTACCCGCCCCGTACCCGAGACGCGAACCCAACCTGTGCGTCCACTGTTACAATATGTCCACTCAATGTAAAACCCCGATGACACACCGTTGTTGTCCCGGAAACCTGTGGGAGCCTGAATGACTGAAACCGTGGTTGTAATCTATTCCGGAGGCATGGACTCCTTCACCCTGTTGCACCTGGCCCGGGCCCGTGGCTATCAGGTTCACGCCCTGTCCTTCAATTACGGCCAGCGCCATGTCCGTGAGCTGGATTGCGCCCGGCAGGTATGCGCGGACCTTGGCATTCCCCACAAGGAAATCGACATCCGCGCCATGTCCGAAGTCATGAGTGGTTCTTCCCTGACCTCCGACACCGAGGTGCCCGAGGGCCATTATGAGGAGGACAGCATGAAGTCGACGGTGGTGCCCAACCGCAACATGATCCTGCTGTCCCTGGCTACCGGATACGCTGTGACGGCAGGTGCTTCGGAAGTATGGTTCGGTGCCCACGGCGGGGATCACGCCATCTATCCGGATTGCCGCCCCGAGTTTGTCGAGAAGATGGATGCGGTGTGCCGGGTAGCCAATTACGAGCCGGTGGGGATCGAGGCACCGTTCATTCGTATGGACAAGGGCGAAATCCTGGCCGAGGGACTGAAGCTGGGCCTTGACTACAGTCAGACCTGGACCTGTTACAACGGCCGGGACAAGGCCTGTGGCCGCTGTGGTTCGTGCGTGGAACGGCTCGAGGCCTTTGCCGCCAATGCTGTGACCGATCCGCTGGAATACGAGGAGCAGGTCTGATGTACCGGGTCAAAGAGGCGTTCTACACGCTCCAGGGGGAGGGTGCCCAGGCGGGCCGGGCGGCGGTCTTCTGCCGGTTCAGCAAGTGCAACCTGTGGACCGGCCGGGAGAAGGATCGCGTCAGTGCAGTGTGCGATTTCTGTGATACCGACTTTGTCGGCACCGATGGCCAGAACGGGGGCCGGTTTGAAACCGCAGACGAGCTGGCCCGGCATATCCGCAGTCTCTGGCCCGAGGCGCCGGGCCGCCCCTACGTGGTATGCACCGGCGGTGAGCCCCTGTTGCAGCTCGACGAAGCCCTGATCGACGCTTTTCACCGTGCCGGCTTTGAGGTCGGCGTGGAAACCAACGGTACCCTGCCGGCACCCGCCGGCATTGACTGGCTGTGCGTCAGCCCCAAGGCGGATGCGCCGGTAGTCATCGAGGCCTGTGATGAACTCAAGCTGGTGTATCCGCAGCCGTTGGCCATGCCGGAACGGTTCGAGCATATCCGGGCCCGGCACTACTTCCTGTCGCCCATGGCCTCTCCGAGCCTGCCGGCGACCGGTGACGACCCGGTCAAGCAAAGCAACACCCGCAAGGCCACTGATTACTGCCTGGCCCACCCCCGCTGGCGCCTGACCCTGCAGATGCACAAGATCATCGGTATCGACTGATCAGGCCGTGGCCACGGGCCGGAGCGCTTTATTGCGGTACTGGCTCGGGCTTTCGCCGGTCCAGCGTTTGAACGCCCGGGTGAAATTGGCGGCGTCGGCGTAGCCGAGGGCATCGGCAATCTGGCTCAGGTTCATGCCGGTGCTGGTCAGCAGTTCCCCCGCCCGTTCCAGCCGGACCTGGTCCACCAGGTTCTGGAAGCTGGCATCCTCCTCCTGCAAGCGCCGTTTCAGGGTTCGTTCCGAGACAAACAAGGTGCCGGCCACGCGAGCCAGCTTGGGAGGAAACGGATGGCTGGTTTCAATCACCCGCCGGACCCGGCTGGCGAAACAGGCATCCTCGGTCAGGCGTTGCAGGGCCTCTTCGCACTGGGCGCGGGAGGCGGCAGCGAGCTGGTCATTGGTGAACCGGATGGGCAATGCCAGCCGGCTTTCCGGGATGATCAGGGCATCCTCCCGGGCCTCGTACTCCACGGGTACCGGGATGACCTGGCGGAACCTCTGGAAATAGTGGGGTTCCGGGCCCTGCCTGACAATCCGGGTGCCATCCACCGGCGTGCCCGTCAGCTGGGCTCCCATGAAAACGCAGCCGAACAGGGTCGCATCGAGGATAAAGCCCTGCAGGGGACCCATGTCGACGTCGCAGGATACGGTATAGCGGGCATGACTCTCGAACTTGTGCCGGTTCACCTTCAGGTGCGGCGCGCGCAGGGTCAGGTAGCGGGTGACCAGTTCCAGGGCATCCTTCAGGGTCCGGCTGCTCATCACCGCCGTACCCAGGGTGCCGTGCAGAGGCAGTTTCATTTCCCGGGCCAGCAGGATGCCAAGGCCAGGTTCCCCGCTTTCGATGATGGCGCGGGTGACAAACTCGCTTGCCTGGGCCTGGCTTACCCTGAGCTCCGGACAGTTCAGACGGGTGGGGTCCAGGCCGACGCGGAGCAGAAGATCCTGTTCGTCGACGCCAATCCTGTGGAGCAATCCGGCCAGGGTGTGCAGGTAGATGGCCGGCATACCCAGATCCTGAGCAGTCGAGACGGAGGCGCGCATGGGTTTCCTCGTTCAGTACCGTTTTTGTTATGTAATGGATCGGTGATGTTGAGGGATTATGCCGGCGTGGCTGAGCATTCCCATGGCTGGTCTGACGGGGGCCAAGGCCGGTCGGGCCAACTGGCCCGACTGACCCGATACACCGGTTGGCTCGCTGTCACCGGGCATGGCGTTCGACAAAGCGTTCCAGCACAGCGGCAGACTTGCCCGGAGTCTCAAGCATCGGCAGGTGGCCGACCCGGGGAAAGACATGCACTTCGGCATCGGGCGTGGCGGTCTCGAACCAGCGGACGCAGCGGGTCGGGGTGATCACATCCCGGTCTCCCCACTGGACCTGAAGTGGTGGTGTGTCCGGCCCCAGATAACGGGCCGGGGCCAGGGCGTCTGCGACCATGTCCGCGAAAATGTGCCGGAGGGCATCGGTACGGCTCAACAGATCCGGTCCCAGCAGGCCGGCCATGGCGATACCGGTGGCCGTGGCCTTGCCGTTGCCGACGCTGTTGAACATCCGGTAGACGCCTTTCCAGTCCCGGGGAATCAGCAGGTCGTCGCGATCGGTTTCGAAAGGCAGGTCCAGGTCCACATCGGGGTGCTCGGGTATGCCGGCGCTGTTGAGCAGGGTCAGGGAACGGGGTGCCTGCGTCATCTCGTGGGCCAGTACGGCGGCGATGGCGCCCCCCATGGAGCTACCCACCAGGTGAATGTTGTCCGTTGGCAGGCTGGCGAGCCACTCGCGCAGGCGCAGGGCCTGGGCCAGGTAGCGGTAGCTGGCATTCTCCCGGTAATCGCTTTCGCCCAGGCCCGGAACATCCGGTACCAGAAGATGCCAGTGCCGCGGCAGCCGTTGTAGCCAGAAGGCCCAGTTCTCTTTCATGGCAGCAAAGCCATGGATCAGCAGGACTGTTGGCCGACCGGGGCCGGGTTCGCCCCGCTCCAGGTAAACCATCCGGTGGCCGTCAACGGTGGCCACCCGGCGTCGGGCATTCAGCAGCCAGCGCTGCCCGGTGCGGGCGGCGGGCCAGAAATTGGGGGCAGGAATTCTCATCACAGGTCCTGTCGGAGTGAGACACAGATCCAGTTTACCTGTCGGGAATCAGTCAGCCTTGGCTCCACGGCCTTGCAGCTCGGGCGCGGGAGTCACCTGCAAGGGAGGGCCCGACAGATAGGGTCAGAGGCGGATGTCGACGATGACCGGATTGTGATCCGAGGAGCGCCAGGGCCCGGAGCTGTCCGGGGCCAGGTCATGCTGGTAGCCCAGCGCCCTGGGTTCGTCGGCATTGATGCGCCAGGTGAAGGCGTTTACAACCCGTGGCGCGAGGCGGTCTGATGCGAGGGCATGATCCAGGGAACCCTTGCGGCCCTTGTACCGGTATGTGTAATGGGAGCAGTGGGCAGGTGTGCATGGGTGGTGTTGCGCCACCATGCTCGTGTAGCCACGCTGGCGGAAGGCCTCCAGGGGCGTTTCCCGGGTGTAGCTGTTGATATCACCGGTGATCAGGGTGCCGGCGCCAGCCCCCTGTTCGGGCAGATCCGCCAGCCAGTCGGCGATCGCCTCGGCGGCCCGGGTCCGGCGGTGGGCATAGCAGCCCTGGCCATCGCCCTGGTCCCGGTCCGCGCCGGTAGCTCCCCGGCAGGACTTGGATTTGAGATGGGGAACCACCACCCGCACCGGGTCATTGCTGTTTCGTAACCGGAACGCCTGCGCCAACGGCGGCCGTCCCGTGTTCCGGAAAGGACCGCTGGTCAACCGGTGTGCCTCGCCGACCGGGATCACCCGGTCCTGGCGGTAATACAGGGCGGTACGGATGGCGTCGTTGCCGTCTTTCTCCGGTGTCCGGATATAGCGCCAGTCCGGCCCCAGGGCCTTTGCCAGTGTGGCGGCGGCACTGTTGTCGCTGTAGCCGTCGTTCTCCAGTTCACTGACCGCAAGGATGTCCGGGTCCGGGGCGGTCAGCGCCGAGACCAGGCGTGCCTGCTGTTGCCGGTAGGCGGATTCGTTTGTTGCGCCTCTGGGAGTCGGGAACCCGCCGCCCCGGCCATTGCCATTGAACAGGTTGGCGAGGTTGAGGGTCATCACCCGCAGCACCGATCCTGCCGGGCGCGCCGGTGCCGGTTCGCGGGGGTTGGTGGCGATAAACTCCGGTGGTGACCCGGGCTGGATCCGCCATTGCCCGAATCGGAAATCCAGTACACCGCGGACTCCGCGCAGGGTATCCCCGGCACGTAGGGTGTTGTCGGCCCCCAGACCTCCCGGTGGCCAGGGCACGGGCCGCGGATCACGATTGCCCTGGCGGTCATCCAGAGTGATCTGCCCGTTGGCGTCGTTCAGCTTTCTGGCCAGCGGGCCGGGAGACAGATACTCGGTGGCAATCACCCGGTCCCGGGGCGCCAGGGTGAGTTCCCCGTAACGGGCCAGGTTATAGCTGTCGATCACGGTCAGGGGGGAGGGAATGAAGACCCGCATGTTTTCGAGGGCTTCGTAGGTGACCTCCCCGGACAGCTCCAGGCTGACTGCTTCCGGCATGGTCCCGCGGCCACAGATTTCCAGCTCCCGGACATTGACCAGTTCGGTTAGCCCATGAAATTCCTTCACCTCTCCGGTCACCCGAAGCCGTTGCCCCAGGCTGCCCTGCGGGCGACGGGTATAGACAAACAGGGCTTCGGAGGTGGCCGGATTGTCGTCGGCCTGATCGTCGGCCTGTTGCAGGTAGAAGCCGCGGAAACCGCCTTTCCCCCGGGCGTCGAGGGTCAGGATACCCTCGACGGTCGCGGTCTGGCCGGTGAAGGGGGAGCGGTCGCCCTCGCCCTGGATGCGGGCAATGGGCGTTGCGGCGCCGCCACAGGCGGTGGCTGCCGACACCAGGGGCGTCAGCAGGATCAGGGCAAGGGTTGTGGCAGCAAACAGCGCGGGTGATTTCACGCCGGCCAGTCTAGCAGAGTCCGGCCACCGCTTTGAGTGCCTGTTCCCGGCGGCTGCCGAAACCCAGCTCATCCGGGTTGGCCAGCTCCAGCTGCTGAACCAGGGGGTCCGGATGTTCGTTGTCAAAGGTGATGCCCATGCGCGAAAGGACATAGGGGGTCAGCGCGGCGCGGGTCCGGATGGTCAGTCGGCCGCCCTGCATGCCGTAGTCGCGGGCGATGATGTCCTGCTGCGCTTCGGTCAGACGGTGATCCGGCGTGATCACCAGGTTGACCTCCCGGACCCAGTCCTCATCGTGCTGGCTGGTGTGACGGGCCCGCTGGCGCAGGGCTTCCGGTACCGTACGCAGACGGCTAAGGGCAAAGTCCCGGAACTCCCGGTTGGAGTCGCACCACGCCCTCAGGTGCCAGCTGTCGCCGGTGCAGACAAGGGTATGGGGTTCGAGAATGGTTTCCACCGGCTCCGGGCGACTCAGAGAGGTGTAGCTGGCACGCAACTGCCTGCCATTACGGGTCGCGGTTACCACAGCGCGCATGGTTTCGGGCGGAATCACCCGGCCGGGACCTGCCACCACGTGACTGTCGGGCAGACCCAGATCCAGTGACTCGAAGGTGTGGCTAAGGTTCTGCTGGCGGGCGAGCAGGTCGAGATACTCGCTGACTTCGCCGCGGGTAACCACCGGCCGGAATTTCGGCGCCGGCACATAACCCTTGAGGTGGCGGTCATACAGCAGGTTACCCGGGGCCAGCTCCCGCAGGTAGGTGTTGATGTCCTTGGAGGCCTGCTGGCGGCCGATGCCAAAGCTGTGGCAGATGTGGTTGGTGGTCAGTCGACCTTCCCACAAGGCAACAGTTTCTATCAGTCGATAGCGAAGCAGCAAATCCCAGCGGATGGGCCAGTCCGTCTTTTTCATATCCAGGCGCTCACGGATCCATTGATTATCTTGGATTTATGTTACCTGCTCTGGGTCAGAGGGTCTGTTACGACCCATTAATGTAAAAACCCCGAAAAACCGCGGCTTGAGCGGCATCCATCAGTCACTGCATCACATTTTGCGGGTTTCGGGAAGTCCCTAGTAGCCTGCATCCGATGCCGCTGGTCTAATGCCGTGCCGGCACAGTCCGGAGGCTGGTGCTATCTTATGGCCCAAACAATTACAGTCTGACGTCCGCCGCCGGAGCCCGTTGTCATGACCCGAATGGTCACTTCCCTGTCTGCGCTGATTCTCAGCATTGTTCTGCTGGTGAGCGGTAATGCCTTCCTGATGACCCTGCTGGGCATCCGGCTGAGTATCGAACAGGTGGCTCCGGACGTGATTGGCTGGGTGCTGGTGTGCTATTCCATCGGTTTCGTGCTCGGCACCCTGTATGTTCACCGGGTGATTGGCCGGGTAGGCCATATCCGGGCGTTTGCGGTGTTTGCGGCCATGGCCGCCGCGGCGTCACTGATGTATCCCATGGCGGTGTCCATGGTGTTCTGGGCGTTCCTGCGGGTGCTCTCCGGCTTCAGTATCGCCGGCGTCCTCGTGGTGATCGAGAGCTGGTTCTCCAGCCGTGCCACCAATGCCAACCGCGGTGCCCTGTTCGCGGTGTACCAGATTGTCTTCTACCTGTCGGCGGCGGGCGGCCAGCTGGTGGTCAACGTGGGCGATCCCGCCAATTTCATGCCGTTCTCGCTGGCTGCGATCCTGCTGACTCTGGCGCTGGTGCCCCTGTCACTGACCCGGATGGAAGCGCCCGCCATCGAACAGGCCAGCCGTATGTCCATCTTCACCCTGGCCCGCCAGTCCTTCTCAGGGGTTGCCGGTGCGCTGATCTGCGGTGTCATGATTGGTGGCTTCTATGCCCTGGGACCGGTCTACGCCACGCTGGTGGGCCTGGACGTGGCCAGAACCTCCACCTTCATGGCCAGTGCCATCGTGGCGGCAATGATCCTGGCCTGGCCGCTCGGCCGCGTTTGTGACCGGTTTGACCGCCGCCGGGTCATGTTCTGGGTGGCTCTGGTTGCGGCTGCGGCGGCCGGGGCCGTTGGTGTACTGGAAACGACGAATCTTGCCATGCTGACTTTGCTGGTGGGTCTGTTCACCGGCCTGTCGGCCAGTGTGTATCCCATTGCCGTGGCGATCACCAATGACCGCATGGAAACCAGCCGCATTGTTTCGGCCAGTGCCACCCTGCTGCTCAGCTACGGCGTCGGTAGCGTGATCGGCCCCATTGTCATGGCCGAGCTGATCGGGCTCCTGGGCCCCAGGGGGCTGTTCCTGGGTAACACCGGATTCCTGGTTCTGCTGGCGCTGATCACCAGTTACCGCATCAGTCATACCGAGGATGTACCGGTGGAGGAGCAGGAGCACTTCGTGCCCGCCATGCCCGAGACCTCTCCGGTACTGACCGAACTGGATCCGCGGAACGAGGAATTTCACGAGTCTCCCGAGGTCGAAGAGATGAAGGAAGAGCTGCGTCAGACCGGCTGACCCGGCTTCCTCTCGGTTTTCCCGATTATATTTTTGATCTGATATCTGTTTTTATTTCAATGGTTAGCATACTATTGGTGACTTTCCCATAATGTGAGTTTTTTGGCCGATAGCCCCGGTGCTTCAAGTGACCGGGCGGCCACCGGACAGGAGCGATAACCCATGAGAGACCAGTTTCCCTTTGCCGTTGCCCGGGTTACCCGCCGCTGGCGCAAGATGCTGGATGAGCGCCTGAAGGATCTGGGTGTGACCCAGGCCCGCTGGAGCACCATGGTCTACCTGCAGCAGGGCGGCGAGGGGCTGACCCAGCGCGAACTCGCCAGCCTGATGGCGATCGAGAATCCCACGCTGGTGCGCCTGCTGGACAGCCTGGAACAGCAGGGGCTGATCGAACGCCGGCCCTGCCCCAATGACCGGCGGGCGCGTCGTCTGCATCTGACCGATGCCGGCCGGGCATTCATGGATGATCTCTCGGAGCGTGCGGCCAAGTTGCGCGAGGAAATGCTGGAAGGCATCAGCGATGAGGATATCGAGGGCGCACTGAAGGTGTTCCAGAAGATCATGGAAAACGCCGAAAAGCAGAAGTAGGAGTTTCATCCTGGCGGATAACACGGTCGACGGACTCAGGGCCCGCTACGGCGACCGCTGGCGCTGGCTGGCGGTGTGCACCGTCATGCTGGGCACCATGGCCACGGTGCTCAGTGCCACGGTGGTCAACGTGGCCCTGCATGACATCATGCTGGAGTTCGGTATTCGCCAGGGCCAGGTTCACTGGCTTGCGACCGGTTTCATAGCCGCCATGACCACCACCATGCTGGCTTCCTCCTGGTTGCTGGACCATTTCGGTGTCCGCAAGACCCTGGCCGGCGCCATGGTCCTGTTCACCCTGATTTCCATTGCCGGCGGCTTTGCCGGAACGCCCGAACAGTTGATTGCCGCCCGGGTCGGGCAAGGTGCCATGGCGGGGCTGATGCAGCCCATGGGCATGTACCTGGTGTTCCGGATTTTCCCCAGGGAGCGCCGGGGGCAGGCCATGGGCATCTACGGCATGGGCGTCATCCTGGCGCCCGCGCTTGGGCCGGTGCTGGGGGGCTTCCTGGTTGACCAGCTGAGCTGGCGCTACGTCATGTTTGCACCGGCTCCGGTCACCATGCTGGGTGTGTTCATGGCCTGGCGGTTCCTGCCGCTGCCTCCGTCCCGCCCCGAACCCTACCGCTTTGATCTGTCGGGTCTGCTCCTGCTCGGGGCAACCATCGGCCTGGCCCTGGATACCCTCAACCGCATGCAGGAACTGGCCGGGGCCGAGTGGCGCATCGGCCTGCAGGCGTTGTTGGCGGCCATACTGCTGGTCCTGTTCGTGGTGCGGGAACGGACCGCCCGGCATCCGCTGGTCAACATCGCGCTCCTGCGGAACCCCGCGTTTGTCTATGCCAACCTGGGCGCCATGGCCCTGGGCCTGGCGTTGTTCGGATCCACTTACCTGGTGCCCCTGTTTGTCCAGACCTCCCTGGGGTTCAGTGCTACCGAAGCGGGATTGCTGATGCTGCCGGCCGGCATCGTGCTGGGCATCACGTTCCCGCTCGCCGGGCGCCTGGCCGATCGCCAGAGTGCCCGCAAGCTGGTGGTGTTCGGCATCGCCATGTTTGCGCTCTCGGCGATGTTGTTTGCGGTGTCGGATGTCACCCTGGCATTCGGTTGGCTGGCGCTGTGGACCATCCTGGGGCGTATCGGGATCGGTTTCATGTTGCCGGCGCTGTCCACCGGCGCACTCAACCCGCTCCAGCCGGAGCAGCTGGGTGCCGCCTCGAGTACCATCAATTTTACCCGCCAGCTCGGTGGAGCCTTTGGCGTTAATATCGTGGCCCTGACCGTCGAATTCGGACCGCACAGCGATGGCCTGCCCACCATCGATGCCTTTCACAGCGCCTGGTGGCTGGTCGCCGTATTCGTGGCCGTAGCCGCGGTTCCGGTGTGGCGGATGCGGGCCTAGTGTCCCGTCTGGTTAATTCGCTGACCTACTGAGCCACTGAGAGCCTTGATAGCAAGGCGCGATGGCGAAGGTTTGGTGGTTCCAAATCGAGTCAGCGCAACGCTGCTATCAAGGCTCTCAGTGGCTCCCGAAGGGCGCGGCGCTGGGGACCCTGACCGGTGTTGCCAGCACTTGATGTGGAACCACCACACCTGCGCACTGGCGCCTTGGCCAGGGTCCCCAGCGCCACGCAGTAGGTCAGCGAATTAACCAGACGGGACACTAGTTGCGATGTCGGCCTTAATTGGCTAGCATGCACCCTCCTTCAGGGGAGTAGCCTCCGTGCCGGAAGATCCGGCCGGACGGTGGTCAACATACTTGGGGCTCAATCTCCATGGCCACCGTGTCCCGCGTTCGCAATGCAGGGATTGGCAAGACCTGAGGCAGATCACCTCCAAGGGCGGAAGGTGGGCTGTCTCATGTCTTGGATATCCGCCCTGGAGTTGTTTGATGGATGCCTTTCTCGCCTCTACCGCTGCCGTTGCCATTGCCGAAATCGGCGACAAGACCCAGCTGCTTTCCCTGTTCCTCGTGGCCCGCTATGCCAAGCGCACCCCGATCATCCTCGGTATCCTGATCGCCACCATCCTCAATCACGCCCTCTCGGCCTGGCTGGGCGCCTGGATTGCCAGCTTCATTCCGGAAGCCTGGTTGCCGTGGATCCTGGCCGGAAGCTTCGTCGCCATTGCCCTGTGGCTGCTGATACCGGACAAGGATGACAGCGAGGATTCCAAGTTTCTGGGGCTGGGCGCGTTCACGGCCACCACCATCATGTTTTTCCTCGCGGAGATCGGCGACAAGACCCAGGTGGCCACGGTTGTGCTGGCGGCGAAGTTTACCGACACATTCTGGGTTATCATTGGGACAACCGTGGGGATGTTGCTGGCCAACATACCGGTTATTATGGCCGGTCGCTGGTTGATGGAGCGGATGCCCCTGGCAACGGCGAGAATCAGTGCCAGCGTCCTGTTTGTTCTACTGGCGACGGTAACCGTCTGGACTACGGCCATGAACTCCTGATTAGGTTTACTGTCACCGTTAGCGTGCACACTGAATTTCGGAACAGAATTATGCGGTTTGGAAAGTATTGGAACATTCTGGCGCTGCTGGTTGCCCTTGCGATCACCCCGGCAATGGCGGCGACAGATGCCGCTTCGGACAAAGAGTCTGAAGCCGAGCCTGACCGGAGCCCGCGGGTCCCCACCTTCGAGCTCAGGGGTGATCTCGCCGGTGAGCTGCAGGCTTTTACCACCCGCTACGAGGATACCTTTGCCAACCTCGGAAACCGGCTGGCGCTGGGTTATCTGGAGCTGGTGAAGGCCAATCCCGGCGTGGATCCCTGGCTGCCTGGCGAAGGTACCACCATCACCCTGCCCCGCCAGTATGTGATTCCGGACGAGGCCCGCCGCAAGGGTATCGTGATCAACCTGGCGGAGTACCGTCTGTATTACTTTACCGGGGATGGCGGTGTGCAGGTCTATCCGGTCGGGGTAGGTACCGAGGAGAATCCCTCGCCCCTCACCGATGCCCAAGTGACCATGCCGCTGGAGTCGCCGGCCTGGTATCCGCCGGCCAGTATCCGTGCGGAGTACGAGGCCAATGGTGAATACCTGCCCAAGATGATCCCGCCCGGCCCCGGCAACCCGCTGGGCACCCACGCCCTGTTGCTCAGTGAAAAGGGCTATCTTATCCATGGCACCAACAAGCGTTTCGGGGTCGGTATGGCGGTCAGCCATGGCTGTTTCCGGATGTACAACGAGGATATCTCCCGGTTTATCTACCAGGTGGACAAGGGAACACCGGTCCAGGTGATCCGCGATCCGGTCAAGATCGGTATATCCGGAGGTGAGATCTGGCTCGAGGTTCACCGCCCGGGTGAGGATTATCCCCGTGAAGATCGGGACGAGCTCTGGCAACGGGTCTTCGCGGAGGTCGAGGCGTTCCGTGAGCGGAACCCGGCGGTGGAAGTGAATCGCCGTGCCATCGAACTGGCAGTGGACCAGGCGGATGGAATTCCCACCATGATCGGTGAGCAGCTCACCCAGGTTGCCACTGATGAGAGTGCCGGGGAGGAATCCCCTGAAACAGGGAGTGAGCCGGAGCAGAAACTCTACTTCTGATGACTGACAAGGGGGACGTGCCATGCAAGGGAAGCAAGCCATCAGAGCCGGAAAGTCCCGGCGCCTGAATCTGTTCGCGGCGGTCTTCCTCCTCGGGACTTTGCTCGCCGGAATTTCCCTCTCGCACCAGTTGCTTGCCCAGAATAGTCCGGACCGGGCCCTGGTACTTACCGTCCAGGGAGCCATTGGTCCGGCGACCATGGACTATGTGACCCGGGGTATCCGGCGCGCAGAGACCGAAGGCATGGGGCTCGTCGTCATCGAGATGGATACGCCGGGCGGTCTGATGAACTCAATGCGGGAAATCATCAAGACCATCCTCGCCTCCGAGGTGCCGGTGGCAACCTATGTGTCCCCCCAGGGCGCACGGGCTGCCAGTGCCGGCACCTACATCCTCTACGGCAGTCACATCGCCGCCATGGCCCCGGCCACCAATCTTGGCTCGGCGACACCGGTCCAGATGGGAGGGATTCCCGGGACCGAACCCACGGAGCAGCCCTCCGAACCGCAGGAATCAGAGCAGGCGCCCGAATCGGAGGGTACGGCGGATGAACAGGAAGACAGCAAGCGCCGGGGCGAAACCGCCATGGAGCGCAAGGTCCTGGAAGATGCGGTCAGCTATATCCGGGGTCTGGCGGAGCGCCATGGCCGCAACGCCGACTGGGCCGAACAGGCCGTGCGGGAGGCGGTCAACCTGGGTGCTGCCGAGGCCCTGGAGCGCAACGTCATCGACGTGGTGGCACCCAACCTGCGGGATCTGTTGCAACAGATCGATGGCCGTACCGTTCGAATGGCCTCCGGTGACCGGACCCTGAGCACGGCGGATCTGGAACTCGTGCGGGCGGAACCGGACTGGCGAACCAACCTGCTGTCGGTCATCACCGATCCGAACGTGGCCTACTTCCTGATGATCATCGGCTTCTACGGCATCATCTTCGAGCTGGCCAATCCCGGTGCCATCGTCCCTGGCGTCATCGGCGCCATCAGCTTGATCCTCGCCCTTTTCGCCTTCCAGGTGCTGTCGGTGAACTACGCCGGCCTGGCGCTGATCATGTTTGGACTCGCCTTTATTGTCGGCGAGGCTTTCATGCCGAGTTTCGGAATGCTGGGGGTCGGGGGCATCGTCGCCTTTGTCGCCGGTTCGGTGATCCTGATGGACGGCAGTCACCGGGATATCTCATTACCCACCATCGGGGGTACCGCGATCGTGGCGGCGGGCTTCATTCTCTGGACGGTAACCCGTTTCATCGGTCTGCGACGCAGGCACCCGGTCAGCGGTTCGGAGCAGCTGACCCACGAACAGGGTGAAGCACTGGATACCTTCACCCGGGACCACGAGCACTACACTGGTCATGTGCGTATCAGTGGTGAGCGCTGGAATGCCCGCAGCGGGCAGCCGGTAACGACCGGTGATCGTGTGCGGGTCACCGGCATCGAAGGTTTGACGGTAACCGTCGAGGTCCTCGAAGACGAAGGCTGACCCGGCGTTCAACAGTTCACGGCAAACAAGGAGGCCGTATGATTGGTGATCTGATTCCCTATCTCGCACCCACGGTGGTGTTACTGCTGATCCTCGGATCGGCGATCAAGATCCTGCCCGAGTACGAGCGGGGCGTGGTGTTCTTCCTGGGGCGCTTCCAGGGCGTCAAAGGGCCTGGCCTGATCATTGTCATCCCCGGAATCCAGCAGATTGTCAGGGTGGATCTGAGGGTCATTGTGCTGGATGTTCCCAGCCAGGATGTGATTTCCAAGGACAACGTGACGGTACGGGTGAATGCGGTGCTCTATTTCCGTGTGGTGGACCCGGAGCGGGCCATCATTCGGGTCGAGGACTTCAATTCAGCCACCAGCCAGCTGGCCCAGACCACCCTGCGTTCGGTGCTTGGCAAACACGACCTGGACGAGATGCTTTCGGAGCGTGACAAGCTCAACGCCGATATCCAGGAGATTATCGATGCCCAGACCGAGGAATGGGGCATCAAGGTGGCCAATGTGGAGATCAAGCACGTGGACCTGAACGAGTCCATGATCCGCGCCATTGCCCGTCAGGCCGAGGCTGAGCGTGAGCGCCGGGCCAAGGTGATTCATGCCGAGGGTGAGTTGCAGGCGTCGAAGAAGCTGGTGGAAGCCGCCGAGGTAATGTCCGCCAACTCCGGGGCCATGCAGTTGCGCTATCTGCAGACGCTGGCCGACATGAGTAGCAGCAACTCCTCCACCATCGTGTTCCCGTTGCCGATGGATATGATGAAGACGTTCATGGAGAAGCAGGTGAAGACGCAGCCCTCTGGTGAGCAGGGCTGATCTGAAAATGGGGTCAGAAGAAGGCTTTCTTCTGACCCCGTCTTACCTAACGGTCAGGCACAAAAAAAGGCCGGGAATCCCGGCCTTTTTCAGCATAACCGAGCCAATTACTTCTGGCTGGCGCTTTCCAGCATGCGCTTGGCACGCTCGTTGGCTTCGTCTGCAGCTTGCTGGGCTGCGCGGGCAGCGGCCAGGGCTTCTTCTGCAGTCTGCTGTGCAGTGCGTGCGTCAGAAGCAGCGCTGTTGGCAGTGTTCAGTGCGTTCTCAGCGGTCTGCTCTGCAGAAGTTGCAGTAGCATTGGCCTCGTCGATGGCAGCCTGGTTGCTGGCACAGCCGGCAGTCAGAGCAGTAGCCATTGCAAACCCAGCGATCATCAGTTTACGCATAGTAAATCCCCTTATTGGTCGTTTTATGTCCTGAGTCTCGGAAGTGAGTATAGACCACTTCCTGTAAAACCGGGTCCGACAGAAGATCTTTTTCCGTCGGAGTCGTTAAACAGTGTAAAACACTCCGAGACAAAATGTTAACTAAGGATACGCAAAATTTCTTAGCTTATGACAACAACTTAATCGTGGTGTCATGCCTTATTCACGGAAGAATGCGGATCCGGGTTCCATTGGAGACCAATTGCCAGATCTCATCCATGGCTTCGTTGGTGACGGCAATGCAGCCGTCGGTCCAGTCCAGACCGACATAGGCAAAGGCCATGTCGCCGGCTTCGTTGGGCAGGCCGTGGATCATGATGCTGCCGCCGGGATCGAGGCCCCAGGCCTCGGCCAGTTCGCGGTCCCGCGGGCTGGGGTAGGAGATATGAATGGACTTGTAGAAATCGCTCTGGTGATTGCGCCAGTCCAGGACGTATTCACCCTCCGGTGTGCGCTCATCACCCTCGTAGAGCTTGTGACCTTCGGGATTGTCGCCAAGCGAGATGCGGTAACTGCGAACAATGTCCTCACCGTCCAGCAAATAGAGCCGGCGTTCGGCTTTTTTCACCAGCACTTCGCTGATGTCGAAACGGTCCGCGTTGAACGATTGTGGGTCGGGCATCCGAACGTCTGCCTTCGCAAGCAGATCCGAGGCACTGGCAGTCCCTGACCCCAGCAGCATAACGATAAATAGACAACGGCAGACGTTTCGAAGCAAACCCATAACCCTGACTTACCAAACATTAATATTTCTGCAGCGCCGTTTATATCATAGCTCAGGGTGAGGCTGTTAAGGGGTTTTGTTAAGTTTTATAGCCATCCCTTTCCTCGGTCAGTCATTTTGTGACCTGTCCATCTTCATACCCACCTTGGTGACCCGGTCGGCTTCTGTCGCCCGGGCAACCAGGGTAACCGGGCCCAGGGTCACGGTATCGCCGACAACCGGATGCCCCTTGGTTCGACGGGAGAAGCACTCCGTCAGGGTGATGTCCGGCGACAGTTCATCGAACTCGATGCCATAGACCTGCTCAACATCCCCGAGCAGCGCGTCTCCGTTCAGTACGAAATCCCCGAAGAAGGCCCGTTCGGCCAGGTACTCCGGCGCATGCCGGCCGCTGAGAGCCTTGCCCAGCTCCGGAAGCACGCCGGGAGTGGCAAACATGGCCACCATATCGCCGCTGGAGACTTCCAGGTCCGCCTTCGGCTGCAGGCAGACACGGTTACGGAACACACCGGCCACCGCGGTATTGGCCGGAAACCGCAGCTGGCCGAGGCGCCGTGGCGTTTCCCAGTTCTTGCCGCGCAGGGGAAACAGCATCAATTCGTGGTCGCCGGCGGCGGGAGCGTCGAGGGGCAGGCGACGGTAGGGGTCGTCGCTGGCGGGCACTTCCAGCCGGAGCTTGCGGGCCAGGGGCGCCATGGTGGTGCCCTGGACCACCAGGGAGACCAGCACGATAAAGAACGCGGCATGGAAGACCTGCTGGGCCTCCGGCAGGTCGGCGATGATCGGAAACAGCGCCAGGACGATCGGCACCGCCCCTCTCAGACCGACCCAGCCGATAAAGCCGAGCTCGCGACGCTTGAAGCCGAAAGGCCAGAGGGTGGCAAAGACAGTGGCCGGCCGGATGACAAAGATCAGCGCCAGAGCCAGGATCAGGCCGCTCCCGGCCAGGGGCAGCAGCTCTGAGGGCGAGACCAGCAGGCCGAGCATCAGGAACAGGCACAGCTGGGCCAGCCAGGCCAGGCCGTCGTGGACCTGCAGGATCATCGGCATCATGCGCACCGGCCGGTTACCGATCACCACGCCGGTCAGGTAGATGGCCAGGAAGCCGGAACCACCCAGGGCGTTGGTGGCAGAGAACACGGATATCCCGGCGGCGGCTACCAGGAGGGGATACAGGGATGGGGTCAGGCGGATACGGTTGGCCAGCTCCACCACGGCAAAGCCCCCCGCCAGGCCAGCAATACCGCCGATGCCGAATTGCTTGATCAGCATCAGCAAAGCCGACCAGGTGGCGCCCGCCCCCTCGTTGCCGATCAGGGTAACCAGCAAAAGGGTCAGGAAAATGGCCATGGGATCGTTACTGCCGGACTCGATCTCCAGGGTGGCGCTGACCCGTTCGTTCAGGTGCAACCCCCGGCCCTGAAGCAGCGAGAACACCGCTGCGGCGTCGGTGGAGGAGATGATGGCGCCAATGAGCAGGGCGGTCAGCCATTCCAGGTCAAACACCCAGCGGGCGACCACGGCCGCTCCGGCGGCGGTCAGGAAGACGCCGAGGGTGGCCAGCACCAGCGCCGGACGCAGCCCCACCCGGAAGGTTTCCGCCCGGGTGCGCATGCCGCCATCGAGCAGGATCACTCCGAGGGCCAGGTTGGCTATCAGGAAGGCCAGTTCGAAATTATCGAATTCGATGCCACCGGGGCCGTCCTCGCCCATCATCATGCCCACCACCAGGAAGATCAGCAGCACCGGCATGCCGACGCGGCTGGACAGCGGGCTGAGCACAATGCTGATCACCAGCATCAGGGCTCCGACTAGGGTGAGAGTGGGATCCATTCAATCTCCAGACACAAGGCTTGCCCAAAAGCGGGCCGTCCGCTTATATTTCACTCGCGGCCAACGCAAATGCGGGTGTAGTTCAATGGTAGAACGGCAGCTTCCCAAGCTGCATACGAGGGTTCGATTCCCTTCACCCGCTCCACCAGCTTTCCCTGGCCGGTTTTCCCTTCAGTGTAGTTTCAGACGCGGGTGCATGGCACGGCTGATTTTATCCATCAGCCAGATGATGCCTGTCCGTACAAACCCGTGCAGAGCGACCTGGTGCATACGGTACAGGGAGACATAGAACAGCCTGGCCACCTTGCCCTCGATGTACATGCTGCGCCCGGATAAATTGCCCATCAGGTTGCCAACCGTGGTGTAGCGGCTGAAATTGATCAGCGAGCCATGGTCGTTGTACACGAAGGGCTCATCGGCTTTGCCTTCCAGACGGTTGCACAGGGTCTTGAACAGGGCGTCCGCCTGCTGGTGGGCGGCCTGGGCCCGGGGTGGCACCGGGCGATCGGAATCCGGCTGCGGGCAGGCGGCGCAATCCCCGAGGGCGAAGATATCCACATCCTGCGTGGTCTGGAGCGTCTGTTCCACAACCAGCTGGTTGCTCCGATTGACCTCCAGCCCGTCCAGCTCGGCGAGGAAAGCGGGCGCCTTGATCCCGGCGGCCCAGATGGTCATTTCCGATGGCAGTTCGGTGCCGTCCTTCATGATGATGCTGTGTTCCCGGACTTCGCTCACCGGCTGTCCGGTCAGCACCTGAACGTGCTGGCGCTCCAGTTCCCGGGTGGCTGCCGCGGAGAGCCTGCCGGGCAGGGCGGGCAGGATCCGGTCGGCTGCCTCGATCACGGAAATGGAGACGTCGGAGGGCTTGAGGTGGTTCATGCCGTAGACCGGCAATTCGCGGGACGCCAGGCGCAACTCCGCGGCAAGTTCCACCCCGGTGGCGCCGGCACCGATAATGCTGATGTTGAGGGTGTGCTCATGGCCCTGGAGCGCTTCGTGGTTCTTGCGCAGAAAGGCGTTCAGCATCAGGTTGTGGAACCGCCGGGCCTGTTTCAGGCTGTCCAGGAACAGGCAGTGCTCCTGGGCGCCGGGGGTGCCAAAATCATTGGCGGTGCTGCCGACGGCGATCACCAGGGTGTCGTAGCTGATCGTGCGGGCCGGCACCACTTCCCGGCCCTCTTCGTCATGAAACGGGGCAATGACCAGCTCTTTGGCCTTGCGGTCGAGCCCGCTCATGCGTCCAAGCTGGAATTCGTAGTGATGTTTCCGGGCATGGGCGCGGTAGTTGATCTCGTTGGCGCTGGCGTCCAGGGAGCCGGAGGCGACTTCGTGCAGAAGGGGTTTCCAGACATGGGTGAGGCCGGCATCGACCAGGGTAATCCGGGCCTTGCGCTTCTTGCCCAGCTTGTTGCCGAGGCTGGTGACCAGCTCCAGACCGCCGGCACCGCCGCCGACCACCACGATATGAGGAAGGTTATCCATAACAATCAGACCTTGAAGTGAAGAGAGCCAAGCACTCTTGCGACCAAAAGTGCTTGGCTGTCCTCACTGGGAAAGGCATCGTTAAAGGTAGGGTGCTAATGCTGCCGAAGTAATACTAACTCGGAGCTGGTCGCCGGCACAATTGCACTGAAGGAGGGTTTACCTCCCCCAAACATTTAACTGCTTTGGTTGAACGCCCATACTATGGAGCATTTCACCAGTCAGAATACGGGAGATGTCGATGAAAGTGGCGGTTTATTGCGGGTCCAGACCCGGCAACAGTTCGGTGTTTGTGGACAAGGCCAGGGAACTGGGCACCTGGTTTGGCAGCCATGGCATTGATGTGGTTTTCGGTGGCGGCCACGTCGGTTTGATGGGTATCGTGGCCGATGCCACCCTGGCGGCCGGTGGCCGGGTCTATGGCGTGATTCCCGAGAGCCTGAGGGACCGGGAGCTGGCCCATGACCGCCTGACCGAACTGCATGTGGTTCGTGATATGCACCAGCGCAAGGCCCGGATGGCGGAGCTGGCGGATGGTTTCCTTGCCCTGCCCGGCGGTATCGGAACCCTGGAAGAGCTGTTCGAGGCGTGGACCTGGGGCCAGCTGGGTTTTCATCAGAAGCCCTGTGGCCTGTATAACATCAACGGCTTCTACGACCCGCTGCTGGCAATGGTGCAGACCATGCAGGAAAACGGCTTCCTGAACCAGGAATACATCGACATGATCATCCGGGCGGAAACGCCGGAGGCGGTGGTTGAAGCCTTCGGCAACTACCGGCCACCCCACGAGAAATGGACCTGAGGGTGACACGGCAATAGTTCGGGCAGGGATGGCGTAGAATGCAGGAACTGGTTGATCAGATCGGAGCGATTATCTGGGGGCCACTGACCATCCTGTTGCTGGTGGGTACCGGTCTCTACCTGAGCATACGGCTGCGTTTCATCCAGCTCCTTCGGCTCGGGCTGTCCATGCGCATCATGAGCGGCCGCGATGCCGAGAAGTCCCAGGTCGGGGAGTTGAGTCATTTCTCGGCCCTGACCGTTGCCCTGTCCGCGGCCATCGGTAATGGCAACATCGCCGGGGTGGCTACCGCCATTGCTCTCGGTGGGCCCGGCGCTATCTTCTGGATGTGGGTGACCGCAGTGGTGGGCATGGCCACGGTGTTTGCCAGCACCACCCTGGCTCTCAAGTTTCGTCACTACGATCCGGAAACCGGCTATGCCGGCGGCCCGATGTATTACATCGAGCGTGGGTTGGGCCCGAAGTGGAAACCCCTGGCCCAGTTCTTTGCCCTGTGCGCGATCATTGCTGCCTACGGCACCGGCAATATGGTCGAGGCCAACTCGGTAGCTGACACTATGGAGTTTTCCCTGCGGGATATCATTGGTTACGAGCCTTCGGAAAACCGGGTGCTCGGGGTCAAACTGGGCATTGGCGTCGTCTATGGATTGCTGATCTGGATGGTCATTGTCGGCGGCATCCGGCGCATCGGTTCGGTGGTCTCCCGCCTGGTCCCCCTGATGTTCGTGATCTATGTGGGCAGTGCGCTGGTGGTGCTTGGCCTGAACGCAGAGGCTATCCCGGGCGCCTTCGTCCAGATCATTTCCGATGCCTTTACCGGCACCGCGGCCACCGGCGGATTTGCGGGCGCGGCCGTGATGACCACCATCCAGTTCGGAGTGGCCCGTGGCGTGTTCAGTAACGAGGCCGGTCTGGGCACCACGCCTATTGCCATGGCGGCGACCCGTGTCGACGAGCCGGTGCGGGCGGGACTGGTGGCCATGAACGGCCCCCTGTTCGACACCCTGGTGGTTTGCACCATCACGGCGCTGGTGATTGTCACGACCGGTGTCTGGACCACCGGTGTCAGCGGTTCGGAGCTGACCACCATGGCGTTCAATGCCGCCGTCCCGGATCTTGGCAAGCTGGCCGTTACCGTGTCGCTGCTGTTCTTCTCGTTCTCCAGTGTGGTGGGCTGGAGTTACTACGGGGACAGGGGGACCGGCTACCTGTTCGGTAACAAGTCCGTACGGCTGTACCGCAACCTGTTCTGTCTGCTGCTGCCGGTGGGGGCGGTGATGGATCTTGAGCTGGTCTGGGCGTTGTGTGATATCGCCAACGGGCTGATGGCGGTGCCCAACCTCATTGCGATCCTGTTGCTGTCGCCGCTGGTGATCCGGCTCACCAGGGACTACTTCCTCCGCCGGACAGCGGATGCGGCACTCTGACGCCGATCATCAGAGCGCCGGTGGGGCATCCGGAATCAGCTGTTTTCCTCGCCCCGGGCCTTCTTGAGTTCATCCAGCTTCTCGTGCAGCAGTTTCTCCAGCTTGATCAGCTGCTCACGATTCTTCTCGTTGGGCTTGTTGGTATACAGATCCACGTAGGTCTGGGTCACCGAACTCAGAATCGGATGCAGCTTCTTGTAGTCTTCTTCGTCACTCATACTCGCTCTCCTCGATGTGGGCTTTCTGATAGTAACTATGGTTGATCTGGCGTCATGATCAAGGGTATTTGCCCGAGGGTTTGACCCCGGTCATCCCGTGAGCCGGGCAGCCAGTCGCTGCCCCGCTTCCGTGGCGCCATGAGCTTGTGCCAGATCCAGGGCGCTGGCCCCATCGGTATCGGCCGCCCGGGGATCGGCGCCGGCCTCCAGCAGAAGCTCCAAGACCTCCAGTTGATTGGCCATGGCCGCCGACATCAGCGGCGTACGCAGTTGGTCGTTGGCAAGGTTGGGGTTGGCGCCCTTCTCCAGCAGGAGGCGGACGGTCTCGAGGCGCGCGTGTTTGGTGGCCAGCATCAGCAGGCTGTCGCCGTCACTGGTGCGTATGTCCACGGGCACGCCGGCTTCCAGCAGTGGCCGGAGCATCCGGGTACCGCCGTTACGGGCGAGATCAAACAGCCCCTGGGCAAGGGCAATGGCGTCCTCGTCCTTCTGGTTTTCGGGTGGTTGCGGACTGCCGGGTTTCTGGTCGCTCATGGTGACCTGGGTCTCCGTCGGTTGGGGCGTGGTTATGGCGGAACGTGGCATCGGCTGTCGTCTGCTAATCTGGACATAGGGTCGACACCACTGTTAAAACCGTTTGTATCAAAGATCTGGTCACGGATTGGCAAAATCAACCAGGTCGAGGTCAATTATCAACAGGAGGCATTGCTGTGAAACTGCAGGTCCGAGGTATTGAAGAAGGTCAGCCGATTCCGGAGAAATTTGCATTCGGCGTCTACAGCGAAGAGGACCACATGAGCTTTGGTCCGAACAGGAACCCCGAGATTACCTGGGAGGATGCCCCTGAAGGAACCAAAAGCTTTGTGGTCATGATGTTTGATCCGGATGTGCCAAGCGTGGCGGACGACGTGAACCAGGAGGGCAAAACTGTTTCAAAGGATTTGCCGCGGGTGGATTTCTTCCACTGGCTGCTGGTGGACATTCCCGCCAATGTGAACCGGATTCCCGAGGGGGAGGACAGCGATGGCGTCAGCCCGAAGGGCAAGGACCATGGCCCCGGCCCCATTGGTGTTCGTGGCGTCAATAACTACACCCAGTTCCTGGCCGGCAATCCGGACATGGCCGGTACCTACGCCGGTTACGATGGTCCCTGCCCGCCCTGGAACGACGAGATTATCCATCATTACCAGTTCGAGGTTCATGCACTGGATGTGGAGAGCCTGGGTCTTGAGGGTGAGTTTGATGGCAATGATGTCAGGCAAGCCATGAAAGGCCATGTTCTCGACAGTGCCCGGGTAACGGGAACCTACACCCTGAATCCGGATCTCCGGTAACGCCTCCCCGGTAACCAAACTGTCTTGCGGGCGTCACCCGGTTGTCACCGGAGCTTGCCATGGTTGTCTCAAGGACACCTGACTGCAAGCTCCGGCGAAACGGGAGGCACCGTGCGACAATATCGCAGTGTATTCATTTCCGATGTCCACCTGGGAACGGCCGACTGCCAGGCCGAGTACCTGCTGGATTTTCTGCACAACATCCGGTGCGAGACCCTCTACCTCGTCGGCGATATTGTCGATCTCATCGCCATGCAGCGGCGCTCTCACTTCCCGGATTCACACCGCAAGGTTATCCACAAGCTGATCGATCTGGCCGCCTCCGGCACCCGTGTGGTCTACATACCCGGCAATCACGATGAGTTCTTCCGGCGTTTCTGTGGCCAGACCCTGTCCGGTATCGAATTGAACTACAAAGCCGTCCATACCACCGCCGATGGCCGGCAGTTCCTGGTGTGTCATGGAGACCAGTTTGACCAGGTGGTGCGTTGCAGCCCGCTGATGCTGCTGGTCGGTGACCGTGCCCACGGCCTGTTACTGCGTCTGAACCGCTGGTTCAATGCCCTGCGCCGACTGCAGGGCAAGCCGTACTGGTCACTGGCTGCCTGGGTGAAAAGCCGGATCGGCAGGGCGCGTACCTTCATCCGTCGGTTCGAGCTGGCGGCGCTGACGGTGGCGGAAAAGGGTCATTACGACGGCTTTATCTGTGGCCACATTCATTCCGCAGGATTTCTGCGCAGTGAGGACGGGCTGTACTGCAATGACGGTGACTGGGTGGAGCACTGCACGGCGCTGGTGGAGCAGGAGAATGGCAAGCTGCAATTGCTGCACTGGTCCGAGTCCCCCTCTGTTCTGGCGGTGGAGCCGGATGCGCCCCATCCCGAAGTGTGCGGTGATGCCCGGCCAGTGCTGGACAGCGTTCCGGCCGGGTTTGTGGAGCAGGTGAATCGCCTAGCCAGCTGAGCCGTGGTCTTCATCCCCCGGGCTTTGCAGGCAGGTTGCCTTGTTGCCGCATTCGATATCTTCCTTGCTGACCCCTTCAGCCTGGGCGGTTGCGCCCATGGCGAAAGCGAACAGGATACCGATCAAGGTAAGGATTCTCATGGTTGTGTCCTCCGTGTTGCGGATTTGCCGCCTCCCGTGCAAGAACGCACGAGGCGGTGTTCACAACATGGACACATGAGAGCAGAGAGCGTTACAGAGCTACTCGAAGATTGGCTGCTTATTTTCAGGGTCCGGGCTCAGTCCGCACGATAGGCGTCGAGAATCCTCGCCATATCATCACCCAGGGTTTCCAGCTCATCATCAGGGAGGTTGCGCTCGGCGATGGAGCGTAACCCCATGATCTGGCTTTGCAATAGCCGGGCAAGGCGCCCGGGATCGACGGATTCCCTCAGTTCACCCTGTTCTCTGGCCTGCTCAAGCAAGTCCGAGAAGGACTGCTCTATCGCGCCCAGAATCGCCTGCGCCTGTTCGGACAGCCCCGCGTGGGTATTGCTGGATTCGAGAAGTGTCTTGACGATCAGACAGGCACGGGAGGGTGCAACGCCTTTTTTGGTACAGCCCTGCGCAATCCTGCGGAGATAGTCCTTTAGTCCTTCGATGATGGAATCGTAACCGGCCATGTGCTCGGCCAGCTCCGCGCCGCCCGCTTCGGCATAGCGGGTGAGGGCTTCCGAATACAGACCATCCTTGCTGCCAAAGGTGGCGTAGATGCTGCCGGGCCGCATATCCAGGGCCTGCTCGATCTGCTTCATCGAACTGCCATGGTAGCCCTTTTCCCAGAACAGGCTGACGGCCCTCGCGAGGGCGGATTCCCGATTATAACTTGGAGGTCTGGGCATACCGATACCATCTACCGTTACTTTGAATGTTCGCTCAATTATATCTTGAATGACTGCTCAATAACAGTTAGTCTCGTTGTTGTTGAGCAAACATTCAAAAACGGAGATACACCATGGCTGATTTCAAGTTGCATGACATCGAATCTGCTCCGGAAGGCGCCAAGCCACTTCTGGAGAAGTCGCAAAAAGGTTTCGGCATGATTCCCAGCCTGCACGCAGTAATGGCGGAATCCCCCCAGGTGCTGGATGCGTATCAGAAGCTGCATCAGCTGGTGCTGGACAGCAGTTTCGATAATGAAGAGAAAACCGTGGTCTGGCAGACCATCAATGTCGAAAATGCCTGCCATTACTGCGTGCCGGCACATACCGGCATCGCCAAGATGATGGAAGTATCTGATGACATCATCGAGCCGCTGCGTAACGAGACGCCGCTTCCCAACGAAAAGCTCGAAGCGCTTCGAGACTTCACCCTGGCGGTGATGCGCAAGCAGGGCAACGTCAGCGAGGAAGACCTGGATGCTTTCTTCAAGGCAGGCTACGGTCACCGGCAGGTACTGGACGTCATCCTGACCCTGTCCCAGAAGACCATGAGCAACTACATCAACCACATTGCCCAGACGCCGGTTGATGAGCCGTTCAAGAAGTTCGCCTGGAGCAAAAACCAGTAAACCGCCGGTTCAGGCCGCGTGGTCGATTCCACGCGGCGCTGGCTTTTGAGTGGAAATTTTTCTCATTTGCATAGTTCTAAAAAATATAGATAGTCCTATTTTAATAACGCCAATCGTAAATCATAATAATCATTCAAAATTAATCTCCCTTTGGAGGTGCGCCCATGATTCGTTTGGCGACATTATCAATTCTGTTTCTGTTCAGCGCCTTCTGCTACGGCGCCAAGGCCCAGGTGTCAGCCCTGGTCGACGCTGCCTGGTTGAATGACCGTCTGGGCGATGACCAGCTGGTGGTTCTGGATGTTCGCTCCGGCATTGATAACGGTGGTGATCGGAGCAGCTTCCAGCAAGGGCACATTCCCGGCTCTGTCTATAGCAGCTACACCAATGATGGCTGGCGGGAAACCCGGGACGGCGTGACCGGCCTCATGCCGCCGGTCCGTTCCCTGGAACGCCTGATTGGCGGCCTGGGCATTACCAATAACACGACGGTGGTTGTCGTGCCCGCCGGAACCGGGGTGACCGATTTCGGTAGTGCGGCCCGGGTCTACTGGACCTTCCGGGTTTTAGGCCATGACGCGGTAACGATTCTCAACGGTGGCTTGGCCGGCTGGAAGGCGGCGAGCTATGACGTTGCCACGGGCGATGGCGCACGCCTGCCGGTGGCACAGTTCGAGGGCGAGCTTCAGGAACCTCTCCTGGCGAGCCTTGAGGAGGTCCAGCAGGCCCGTGAAACCCAGGCGCAGCTGGTAGACGCCCGCCCGGCGGATTATTTCCGGGGCGAGACCAAGTCGCCGGCGGCCAAAGCACCCGGCACCATTCCCGGTTCCCGGAACCTGCCCCATGACTCGTTCATCAACCAGCAGGACCAGGTGTTCTATCTGAACCGGCAAGCGATTACCGAAAAGGTAAACACAGCCGAGCTGGACCCCGGTGCCCGCACCATTGCCTTCTGCAACACCGGACACTGGGCCGCCACCGACTGGTTCGTGCTGAGCGAACTGGCGGGTTTCGAGGAAGTGGCACTGTACGACGGCTCCATGGCGGAATGGTCCCAGGACAGTGACCGCCCGATGCAGGTGGCGAAAAAAGGCCTCAGCAAACTGCTGGACCTGTTTAACTGATTGCCTGATTGAGTGGAAACGTGATGACTGATTCTGCAGTTCTTCAGCCGGATCTCCAACAACCACCCTGGCAGGTGGACCGGTTTATTGTTTCGACGGCACTGGCGGGCTTCGCTCTGCTGGGTGGACTGATCTGGCTGGAAACGGCCCCCTTCATGGTGGTGCTGTTTGTGGTAGGCACCGTGCTGGGTATGGCCCTGTATCACGGTGCCTTTGGCTTTACCGCCGGCTGGCGCAATCTGGTAGTCAAGAAACGCGGCGCCGGTATGCGTGCTCAGCTGCTGCTGTTCGCAGTGAGTTCACTGATCATGGTGCCCATGCTCCACAGCGGCCAGGCAGGACTGGTGGGTGCCGTAGCACCGGTAGGTACTTCGCTGGTGGTGGGCTCCTTCCTGTTCGGCATCGGTATGCAGCTGGGGGGTGGTTGTGGTTCCGGTACCCTGTTCACCGTGGGTGCTGGCAACATTCGCATGGTGGTCACGCTGGTCTTTTTCATTGCCGGTGCCGTGCTCGGCTCCATCCACCTGCCCTGGTGGCTGGATCAGCCCGGGTTCGATCCGGTACCACTGGTGAACAGCTTTGGTGTGACCGGAGCCATTCTGGTCCAGTTTATCGGGCTCGGGCTGGTTGCCTGGTGGGTGAATCGTATTGAACGCAAGGCCCACGGCTCTATCGAGCGGGACGAACTGCTTTGGAAAAGTCAGGGCCACGGGGTGCTTCGAACCCTGGTCAGTGGCCGCTGGCCGTTCACCTGGGCAATCCTGATCCTGGCCGCCGGCAATGCCTTGACCCTGGCCATCGGCGGTGCCCCCTGGAGCATTACCTTCGCCTTCAACGTCTGGGGTGCCAAGGCTCTGGAAGTGGTGGGCGTCAATATGGCCCAGTTCGAGTTCTGGACCTGGGATTACCCCGCCATGGCCCTGAAGGATTCGGTGCTGACCAACATTCCCTCGGTGATGAACTTCGGTCTGCTGCTTGGCGCCATGCTGGCGGCGGGTCTGGCCAACCGTTTCAACGAGGCCAGCCGTAACCGGCCGGAAGGTCGCCAGTTCCTGGCCGCCGTGGTGGGTGGCTTGCTGCTGGGTTATGGTGCCCGGCTGGGCTTCGGCTGCAATATCGGCGCGCTGTTCTCAGGTATTGCCTCAGCCAGCCTGCATGCATGGATCTGGTTTGCCTGCGCGTTTGCCGGCTCGCTGATCGGAATCCGGCTCCGGCCGTGGTTCCGGCTGCCAAACTGATGCGGGAGGATAGGATGAACAAAGCCTACAGTCGTACCCGCATCGTGGTCATGCTCGGGGTGATTCTGGCATTGATCATGGCGGATCATCTCGGCAGCCCGACCTTTGCGTTCAATTCCGGTCAGGGCAACGTGGAAACTGCCTTGATGCAGCGGGATGAAACCGCCTGTGCGCCCTGCGGGGCGCCTTGCCCCTCAACGCGAGACTGACCAGGACCCGTTAACCATAGTTTCAATATCCCGGAGGATCGCAGGCGCATGGGTGACCCGCGCCAGCCAGCTAAGAGGGATGCCGCGCTCACCGCCGACTCCGTGTAAGGCAGCCATTGCCGGGCCGATAATCCAGGCCCGGCCACAGGAATCGCCGCCGCAGTGAATATTGGCGCGAATGGCCTCTGTATAACTTCTGGCGCGGGTCAGAATATGGAAGATCACCGGCATGGCTTCATGCAGGTAGCAGGTGCGGCCGAAAGTGTCGCCGGCTTGTATCGCATCCAGTGATGAACCGGACTGGGCCCTGGCCAGGCTTGCCTGGTCCGGAGCTTCGGCTTTGGCCGTTTCCAGGGCCGCCGACATCGACTCGCCCCGGAAAAGAAGATCCAGAAGCCGCGCCGCGCATTTTGCCCAGGCCACCGCTTCGTCATTGTGATTGGTGACCCGGACAGCGGCTTCGGTCAGCTCCATCAATCGATCACTGCCGCAATAACTGGCCACCAGGGGCGGCAGTTTGGATACCGCGGGCAGTTGCATGTCGTTGGCGCCGCTTTCCGGCAATAGGTGCTGGTCGATGGTTTCAGCGAGGTAAACGCCCGCTTCCTGAACCTCCGATTCATGGTAGGTCAGGTCGATGGCCCTGCGAACCGGATCCGCCAGTTGCTCGCCACTCAGGCGCCGGGTGTAGGGCAGTACCTTCTGCACCAGTATCCGCCTTTGTTGATCGGTCAATTCGGCCCTGACGGTTGATTGGGCCTGTTTAATGGCTTCCTGCTCAATGGTGTTCAGGTTGTTCAGGGTGACCCGCGTCGGGTTGTCGATGTAGCCCTGCCATTGACCACCAGGCCCGAAGTACGCCCGAAAGCGGCGCTGGTAATCGCGGATATCCAGCCTGCCCTCGTTTGCCAGCAGGCTGTCGGTCAGTACCCCGGTGGCCGCCCCGTAATGACTGACATCGCCAACCTGTTTGCCCTCATGGGCGAAGTAACCGAATCCGCCTTTGAAATAATCGTCATCCGGAGGCAGGAATTCCGGTGATTCACCGCCTACTTCCAGAATGCGTGCGCTGTCATACAACCAGTGCAGACCAAGGCTGGCTGCATCCGCGACCCAGCCTCCGGCCAGGGCGGCGATAACGTCAGGTTTTCTGTCGTTGGGCAGGGCGTCGGTCATGCATTGCACTCATATTAGATGCCGATTGGTTTTCCAAATTGGTGTAATAGTTCCGGAATTCATGTGTCTCTTTCCTGACCGCCCCTTCGGGCGGCAACGGGCTCTGCAGGCCCGAACCATAACTCCATGATCGGGGAGAGAGACAATGTCCACAATACATCCTCTGAGAAATGCGATTCGTACTTCGTTTGAACATCGCCGCGCCACCTGGTGGTCTGCGGCGCTGGTGACGGCCATGCTGGGCACCGGCGGGCTCGCAGCTGCAGCCTGCAGCGCCTGCTCTCCATGCAAGAACAAGTGCAAGGCAGAGCAGTACTGCAAGGCCGGATGTAACCCTTGCGCCGCTAAAAACCCCTGCGCCAGCAAGAACCCCTGTGCAAGCAAAGGCTGTAATCCCTGTGCCACGAAAACCTGTAATCCCTGTGCGGCTTCCGGGAAGTGTGGCGCCAAACCCAATCCCTGTGCTGCCAAAAAGGTCACCAGGCCGGCCAACTATCAGCCCTATGAGGGGAATCCCTGCAAGCTGATGGCGCTGGGGGAGAAACTGTTCAATGACACCTCCCTGAGCGGCAATGGTCTGTCCTGCGCGACCTGCCATAACGATGGTGCCGGTTACAACGCCACCTTTGCCAACGCCTATCCGCATTCCGTGGCCATGGCTCGCGACATGTTTGGTATGGATTCGGTGCATCTGGATGAGATGGTCCAGATCTGCATGGTCCAGCCCATGGCAGCCGAGCCCCTGGACTGGAGTGGCGAGCAGCTGGCGGCACTCACCACCTATATGGGTAAGGTCCAGGAGCAACTGGCTGCTAATCCCTGTGCCCTGAAGGGCGGTAAATGCGGAGCCTGTAACCCGTGCGCCGGTAAAAATCCTTGCGCCACGAAAAATCCATGCGCAACTAAAAATCCCTGTGCGGCGAAGAACCCCTGTTCCGCCAGTGCCGGGAAACGTCTGGCAGATGCCGCTGCCTGAGGTTGCTGCAAATGTTCATGGGCCCGACTTCCGGGAATTTTCGGAAGTCGCCCCGGCAGGAGATGAAAGGCTATGACAGAACTTCGTATTCCCAGGCTGGCGACCCTGACGGACGCGCAGCTGGAAATAAGTCTGGCGGCCATTGACGATATCCGGGAGTGCTACCGGGTGTTGGAGAAAGGCGGGTTGAATGTGGTTGGGGAAGTGCTCAAGGGGCAGGGCCCTTTCTATGAAATGGATCATTACCCGAAAGAAGACGTTTATGACCGGGATACGGCGTCCCAGTATTACTATCATGCTCACCGGGAGGATCATGCCGAACATGGCCATTTCCATCTGTTCCTTCGTGACGCCTCATTACCTGAGGGGGTAGAGCCAGCGATGGGGCCCACCGGCGAGGACCGGGTGGCGCATCTGGTTGCCATTTCCATGGATGCCTGGGGCTACCCCACCGACCTGTTTGCGGTAAATCGCTGGGTGACGGACGAGAGCTGGCTGCCGGCGACAACAATCACGACCGTTCTGGACCGGTTTGCCATTGATCACGCTTACCCCAGCTGGCCGGTGAACCGCTGGCTGACGGCCATGTTGCGTGGTTTCCGGCCCCAGATCGAAGCCTTATTGCACCACCGGGACGAGGTGATAGAACAACGGCGAGAGCAAAGCCTGGAACAGGTACTGGAGGATCGATCCCTGGAGATTACCGGGACCATTCCGATCGATGTCGAGAGTTGGGCGGACAGGCTCGAAGCCGAACGGAAAAGACGAACCCGGGCGGCTGGTGCGGGAGAGTACAGGGACATGCAACAAATCCCGGGGGTGTGACACCCGCGCCGGGAACATTCATTCCTCGTCGTTATCCCGGGTTCTTCGTGTTTTGAGTGCTTCGGAGATCCGTTCATCGATCCGGCGCAGGAGCTCTTCGTCCGGGTGGCCGGAGGAGTGCGCCTGCATAAGCCTGGTACTTGCGCGCAGGTTGCCGATAAAGGTTCGGCAGTCCTGGCACATCATCAGGTGCATCTTCACGGAAAGGTTTTGGCGGGCGCTGAGTTCGCCATCGATGTAGTCACTGGCTATTTCGGCCAGGTCCCTGCACATTAACATTCGCCCGTCTCCTGGAAGGTTTCCACCATGAGAAAGATCTTCTGCCTCGCACGGTGTAAAAGTACACGAAGGTTAGAGGCGCTGACATCCAGAATGTTACAGACATCTTCGGATTTGTGCTGGTGGGCTTCGTAGAGCATCAGGGCGGAGCGTTGGGTTTCCGGCAGAGCGGAGAGGTGTTTATCGAGACAATCGCTGAGTGCTCCGTTTTCCATCAGGGTATCGGCGGATTCGTGGAACTTTAGCTTGGGCGGCACGTCCCATCGGCCGGTAGCGTTGAAGCGTTCGGCCAGCTCCGGTTCGAGGCCTTCGGAAAAATCGGTCGCTACTTCGCGCTTGCTGGAACGTAACTTGTTCTTGCACCGGTTGGCGACGATCCGGTGCAGCCAGGTTTTCAGACCGGAACGGCCTTCAAATTTGTGTATGGCATCAATCACCGTAACCCAGCAATCCTGGACAATTTCTTCGGCACTGGAGTGGTCCAGGTAGAACCGGGCAACCGCCAGCATGCCAGGGGAGTACCCGCGTACCGCTTTCTTGTACGCTGTCGAATCGCCCTGTTTGAGTGCTTCTATCAGTGAACCTTCGATGTCCGGATGCACTGCTGTGTCCATGGGTTTCCGTCCCTTGTCAGTCTGGCTTCGATCGCTGTGTCTTTATAGTGGTTCGGATTCCGGAAAAGTTCCGGTATTCTGTAGCGATTGCTCAAAAATATTAAATCAAGGACGATGTAACATCCAGCCGGTGATCGTGTCTCAGCAATAACAACGTACTGGTTTATACATTTTTTGCAGGTATGGACATGAATCGAAGCAAGCTTTTACTCATTCTGGTTATCGCCGCGATCGTGGCTGTGTTTATCGGCCTCGACGGTCACAAGCTGCTGACCCTGGAGAACCTGCAGTCCCATCAGGCTGCGCTGGCGCAATGGATTGATCAGCACCTTCTGGTGGCGGTTCTCGGGTATGGCTTGATTTATGTGGTCGTGACAGCCCTGTCCCTGCCGGGTGCAACCATAATGACCCTGGCCGGCGGTGCCTTCTTCGGAAATCTTTATGGCCTGGCTGCGGTATCCATTGCTTCGACCGTGGGCGCCTCCCTGGCCTTTCTGGTGGCCAGGTTCCTGTTAAGGGATACCCTGCGGGAGCGATACAAGGACACCATTGCCAGGATCGACAGGGGCATTGAAAAAGACGGTGCCTTCTACCTGGCAACCCTGCGCCTGGTGCCGGTGTTTCCGTTTTTCCTGATCAACCTGGCCATGGGCCTGACCGGCATGAAGTTGCGCACCTATGCCCTGGTGAGCTGGATTGCCATGCTGCCGGGCACCTTCGTGTTCGTGAATGCCGGCACCCAGTTGGGCCAGATCCAGTCCACCGGTGATATCGTCTCGGCCGACCTGCTCCTGTCCTTTGCCCTGCTCGGGCTGTTCCCCCTCATTGCCAAGTTTGTGGTGGGCTTCATCCGCCGCCGTCGGGTGTATGCCGGATGGCAGAAACCCGACCATTTTGACTACAACCTGCTGGTCATCGGCGGCGGTTCTGCAGGACTGGTTTCCGCCTACATCGCTGCGGCCGTCAAGGCAAAAGTGGCCCTTATCGAGAAGAACAAAATGGGCGGCGACTGCCTCAACACCGGCTGCGTGCCTTCCAAGGCCCTGATTCGCAGCGCCAAGGCGGCCGACACCTTGCGCCACGCCAACCGCTATGGCCTGGAGTCGGTGCCGGTGAAGGGCTCGTTCAGGAACATCATGAATCGGGTCAAGGACGTGATCGCCAAAGTGGAGCCCCACGATTCCCCCGAGCGTTACCGAAAGCTGGGTGTCGACTGCATCTCCGGCGAGGCGAGCTTCGTATCTCCCTGGGAACTGGAGGTTCGGCACAACGATGGCCGCACTGAGCGACTGACGGCTCGCAGTATTATCGTGGCTACTGGTGGAAAACCGGCCATGCCGGCGATTCCGGGACTTGAAGACATGCAACCGCTGACCTCCGAGAACCTGTGGGAACTGCAGGATCAACCGGAGCGCTTGCTGGTACTGGGCGGGGGCCCGATCGGCTGCGAGCTGGCCCATGCTTTCGCGCGCCTGGGCATCAAGGTAACCCAGGTGGAGCGGGGCGAACGTCTGCTGTCGAAGGAAGATGCGGATGTTGCCTCGGTGGTCATGAAACAGTTTGAGGCCGATGGCATCGACGTCCGGCTGAAGCATTCGGCCACCGAGTTTCGCATTGAGGAAGGCGAGAAGGTTGCCTACTGCGATCATGAGGGTGAACGCGTGAGAATTCCCTTCGATCAGGTGCTGGTCGCGGTGGGGCGTGCGGCCGATACCTCCGGACTGAACCTGGAACGGATCGGCGTGGATACCCTGCCCAACGGTACCGTGCCGGTTGAAGCGGATATGAGCCTGCGTTACCCCAACGTGTTTGCCTGTGGCGATGTGGCCGGTCCTTACCAGTTCACCCACGCCGCCGCCCACCAGGCCTGGTATGCCGCGGTGAACGGCTTGTTTGGCCAGTTCAAACGCTTCCGGGTGGACTACCGGGTAATGCCCTGGGTCACCTTCACCTCGCCGGAAGTGGCGCGGGTCGGCCTGAGCGAAGCTGAAGCGAAAGAAAAGGGAATTGCCTGCGAGGTCACCCGCTACGGCCTGGATGACCTGGACCGGGCGATTGCCGAGAGCGAGGACTATGGCTTCATCAAGGTGCTGACACCGCCGGGCAAGGACAAGATTCTCGGTGCCGTGGTGGTGGGCGCCCACGCGGGTGAAATCCTGGCGGAATTTACCCTGGCGATGAAACATGGTCTGGGCCTGAACAAGATCCTGGGCACCATCCACCCCTACCCGACCTGGAACGAGTCCGCCAAGTACGCGGCCGGAGAATGGAAACGCGCCCACGCGCCGGAAGGCATTCTCAGGCTTCTTGAGAAACTTCACGGATGGCGCCGGGGTAAAAAAGATCAGAGCCGGCAGGAAAAGCGTAAAGAAGTGACAACGGGGTAAAAAAATCAGGCGGTCGCTGTAACAAAACCGTCCTGCCCGTGTCTGTGCCCAATAACATTGAATGATCGAGGAGCATCTATGCCCCTGACCGAAACCCGACCGGCCCGCAGTAAACGTATTCCGGCCGTGGAAGTCCTCGAACCCCGGGCGTTCGACAGCTGGACCCACACCCGCAACGGTGATCCGCGAGGTTACATCGATGCGGACAAGCTCAAGGAGCTATGGATTCACACCGGCACCGCCTGCAACCTGGCCTGCCCCTTCTGCCTGGAAGGCTCCCACCCTGGCGACGGTCGCATTCCCGGCATGAAGCTCAGTGATGTGAAGCCGTTTATCCACGAGGCCATCGATATGGGCGTGGAGCAGTTTTCGTTCACCGGTGGCGAACCTTTCGTCATCCGGGATTTCGTCAACATCCTCGATTACGCCAGCCAGCACCGGCCCTGCTTCGTGCTTACCAACGCCACCGAGCCGCTGCTGAAACGCCGGCACCAGGTGTTGCCGCTACTGGACAATCCCTATCCGATCCACTTCCGGGTCAGTCTCGATTTTCCGGACCGGGCCCGGCACGACAAGGACCGGGGTGAAGGCAGCTTCGATCAGGCGCTGGAGGGTATTCGCTGGCTGATCGAGCAGGGCTTCAAGGTGTCCATCGCGCGCCAGACCGACCCGGAAGAGATTCCCTCGGATGTGGAAGCGGCTTTCCGTGACATTTTCCGTGAGTGGAACATTCCGGAGAACCTGGCCTTTACCGCGTTTCCGGATCTCGGCACACCGGGTTCCGAGGATGGCAGCCCGGAGATTACCGAGACCTGCATGGAGAAATATCCAACCAAAGAGTCGCGGGCGCACTTCATGTGTACCTATACCCGGATGCTGGTGAAGAAGGGCGATGCGGTGCGGGTGTATGCCTGCACGCTGGTGGATGATGATCCTCAGTATGACCTCGGTGGGTCGTTGGCCGAGAGCATGGATGAGCGGATCATGTTGCGGCATCACCGGTGTTTTTCCTGTTACCGCTTTGGGGCTAGTTGTTCGGCGCCTGCCTAGGCTTGGGCATTGTCGATTGCAGGACTGATGGCTGGTCATTGGCGGCCTGGGGGGTGGGGGTAATTTCTCCTTGGAAAAACAACTCGCTTCGCTCAGACATCTTTTTCCGGCGGATAAATTACCCCCACCCCCCAGACCGCGGATACGGCTTTGCTGTTCGTTGAATGACGTTAAAGAAAAAGAACCAGGAACAAGACAATGAATTTTACAGAAGCCTCCCTGTTCTGGGGATTTCTGCTGGTATACGGCGTGGTGATGTATGTGCTGTCGCCAAAGAGCAAGAACGCGAATTCGTTCTATAAAGGCGCCGATGATCAGGGGAATCCGGTTGGTCAGTGGTCACTGACAGCCAGTATTTTTATCAGCTGGATCTTCGCCAAGTCGGTGACCAATGCGGCCAATCTGGGGGCGGCTTACGGCGTGGTCGGTGGTCTGGCGTACGCCAGTTACTGGCTGTCGATTCCGGTGGCCGGTTATGTCATCTACCTGATTCGGACCCAGACCGGGGCCCGGAGTCTGCAGGACTTTCTGACTTCCCGGTTTGGCCGGCTGGCCGGTCTGGCCTTTGCGGCGGCGATCCTGATCCGGCTGTATAACGAGGTGTGGAGTAACACCGCGGTCGTGGGCGGTTACTTCGGACTGCCCGGGGAGTGGGAGTATTACGCGGCGGCGATGCTCTTCACCGTGTTTACCCTGGCCTACAGCCTGAAAGGCGGGCTGCGTTCGTCGATCTTTACCGACGTGATCCAGGCTTTCGTGTTCGTGTTCTTTGTCGGGGCGGTGTTGTTCCTGATCATTCCGGCCAACGATACCAGTGCCCTGCTCAGCAATGGTGAGTTCCGGCTCAACGCCGGCTTCGACCTGTTGCTGGTCGCCCTGCTGCAGTTGTTCAGTTACCCGTTCCACGATCCGGTCCTGACCGACCGGGGGTTAGTGAACAAGGAAAAGACCATGCTCAAGAGCTTCGTGGTGGCCGGTCTGCTGGGTTTTGTGGCGGTATTTATCTTCAGCCTGGTGGGTGTCCATGCCCGACTCAACGGTATCGATGCCATGGGTAATGCACCGGCAGCCGTGGGGCAGTCCCTGGGGCTGGCGGCGCTGTTCTTCATGAGTGTGGTGATGATGACTTCGGCCGGCTCCACCCTGGATTCCACCTTTACCTCGTTGGCGAAATCCCTGGCCGTGGATCTGCCCCGGCTGGCCCGGCGCGCCAAGGACCGGTTGCCCAGTATGCGGGTTGGTGCGGTGGTGATGGTGGTGTTTGCGTTCCTGGGTAACCTGCCGATGTTTGCCGGAACCGACATTCTCAAGGCCACGACCATCTCCGGCACCATGGTGATGGGGCTGGCGCCGGTGTTCCTGTTCTATGGTTTCACCCGCTGGTCGCCCTGGAGTTTCCACCTGAGTTTCTGGACCGGTCTGGGCCTGGGTGTCTTGCTGGCCATGGGCCTGATTCCCGCGAGCTGGGCCATCGGTGATGGCAAGTACGCCATGCTGCTGGGCGTCAACGCCTGGGGCTTCCTGATCTGTTCCGCCGGGTTCTTTGTCCCGCTGGTGTTGCGGCGTCTGGCGGGGCGTTCGCTGGCTGCCGGGGAGGCCTGATTCATGGCGCAGGAAGGTCGCAGTTGTCCGTTGGCTTACCGGTACGATCCCGCCGATTTGTGCCGGCAAGTCAGTGAGAGTTCCGCGGATGTGTTGTATGTGATCGGTGGGCTTTACGGCAATGTGCTTGCGCTGGACGAGATCGAGCGCATGGCCCGGGCGGAGGAACGAGAAGGCCGGCGCGTCCAGCTGGTATTCAATGGGGATTTCAACTGGTTCAACGCCAGTGATGATCTGTTCCGGGAGGTCAATGAACGTGTGCTCAGGCATACCGTCAGCCTGGGCAATGTCGAGTACGAACTGGCCAATCCGAGCCCCGGGGCGGGTTGCGGTTGCGCCTATCCCGAGTTTGTCGATCAGGGCGTGGTGGAACGCTCCAACCGGATCATCGAGCGGCTTCAGGGCGTGGCCTTGGCCTGCCCCGGTATCCGTAAGCAACTGGCCGATTTACCCCGGTATCGCTGCCTGATGTTTGGAGGCCTAAAGATTTTGGTGTTGCACGGCGATCCCGAATCCCTGGCCGGTTGGGGTCTGGCCCACGAGGCCTTTGCCGAAGGTAACGAAAGCTCCCTGGCTGAATGGTTCAATGCAACCGATGCCGATGCCATCGTCTGCACCCACACCTGCCTGCCGGTGCTTTGGTCCGGGCTGGTGGCAAAGCAGGCCCGCGTGGTAGTCAATAATGGCTCGGCCGGCATGGGCAATCTGCATCGCGATCCCCGCGGGCTGATTACCCGTATCAGTGCACCCGGGCCCTCTATTGAGCCTGTGGCAGCGCTGGAACGCCGTGGCCTGCACTTTTCGCTGGTGCCCGTCGCCTTTGATCAGCGGGCCTGGCTGACCCGGTTTGATGCACTCTGGCCGTCTGGTTCCGATGCCGAGGTCTCCTATCGGAATCGCCTTCTCAACGGTACTTCCCTGGCGCCCGGAGATGTCGTTTTTCCTTCCGGTTTTTAATCTGATTGTCACTGGCGATTGCTTCAATCCGGTCTATTCTTAAAGCGTGAGAGCGGGCGTCCTGCTGTGGGTAAATGGACCGCAACTTGAAATATATTTTGTGGTCTATATAATTCAGCACTAACTTTTAGAAGCGAATTGATCACGTTATGACATCAGAAGGTTCGAATACCACCGCCATCAGTCTTCGTACACCCACGAAAGACGATGGCTACAGGCTCCACCAGCTGGTGGCCGAGTGCCCGCCGCTGGACCCCAACTCGATTTACTGCAACCTGTTGCAGTGCAGCCACTTTGCCGAGACCGGCGTGGCCGCGGAGAAGGAAGGCGATCTGGTCGGCTTTATCTCCGGATACATCCCTCCCCAACAGCCCGAGACCGTGTTTGTCTGGCAGGTGGCGGTTCACGAGAAAGGTCGTGGACAGGGCCTCGCCAAGCGGATGCTCAAAGAGATCGTTTCCCGCGATGCGTGCAAAGACGTCACCCACATGGAGACGACCATCACCGAGGACAACGAGGCCTCCTGGGCGCTGTTCCGTTCATTCGCCCGTGATATGGGAGCCGAGCTCACCTACCACGAGCACTTCGAGAAAGAGAAGCACTTCGGTGGCAAGCATGATTCTGAATTCCTGCTGCGCATCGGACCTTTCACGAAGCCTGTCTGAGAGCCCTGGTCTCACGATTTCTCATCGTGAATGACTGACTGTGATTTGGACTAGCCGGCAGACCACCCGAGGTAGGTCTGCCATCAAGGCTTAAACCAACGCACGGCGGGCTTGTCGCGACCGAAATGTATTAACCGACAGGCCCCCGCGCATCTACCTCGAACCTGAAATGCTAAGAGGCAAGACAATGGAAATTTTCAAGTCGACCGAATCTGAAGTACGCGTTTATTCCCGTGCCTTTCCGGTGATTTTTAACCGTGCCAAGAACGCACATCTGTACACCGAAGACGGCAAGGAGTACCTGGATTTTCTGGCCGGCGCCGGTTCCCTGAACTACGGCCACAACAACGACATCCTGAAGAAGGCTCTGCTCGAGTACATCGAGGCAGACGGTGTGAGCCAAGGCCTGGACCTGTTCACCACCGCCAAGCACGACTTCATGGAATCGTACAAGAAGTACATCCTTGATCCCCGTGGCCTGGACTACAAGATGCAGTTCACCGGCCCCACCGGTACCAACTGTGTGGAAGCGGCCATGAAGCTGGCCCGTAAGGTGAAAGGTCGTACCAACATCATTTCCTTCACCAACGGTTTCCACGGTGTAACCGCCGGTGCTGTTGCCGCCACCGGTAACGAACATCACCGCGGTGGTGTCGGCGTTCCCCTTGGCCACGTGGATTTCATGTTCTACGACGGCTACCTGGGTGAAGACGTGGACACCCTGGAGATCATGGACAAGGTGCTTTCAGACAGCTCCTCCGGTGTCGAACTGCCGGCCGCTGTAATCGTTGAGGCGGTCCAGGGTGAAGGTGGTCTAAACGCTGCCCGTGCCGAGTGGCTCAAAGGCCTGTCCGAGCTGTGCAAGAAGCACGACATCCTGCTGATCGTTGACGACATCCAGGCTGGTAACGGCCGGACCGGTGAGTTCTTCAGCTTTGAATTTGCCGGCATCAAGCCGGACATCGTGACCGTGTCCAAGTCCCTCAGTGGCTACGGCCTGCCGATGGCGCTGGTGCTGTTCAAGCCGGAGCTGGATGTTTGGGATCCGGGCGAGCATAACGGTACCTTCCGTGGTAACAACATGGCGTTCATCACTGCCCGTACCGCGATCGAGACCTACTGGAAGGACGACGCCTTTGCCAACGAAGTGAAGGCCAAGACCAAGGTCCTGGGCGATGCCCTGCAGGCCATCTGTGACAAGTACCCGGGCGAGTTCAAGATGAAGGGCCGGGGCCTGATGCGCGGTATCGAAGCCAAGGATGCGGATCTGACCGGTCCGATCACCAAGCGCGCCTTCGAGCGTGGCCTGATCATCGAGACCAGTGGTCCGAACGACGAAGTCATCAAGTGCCTGATGCCGCTCACCACCAGTGAGGACGATCTCCGCAAGGGTGCTGCCCTGCTGGCGGAAAGTGTCGACGAGATCATGCAGGAAGGAGTCAGCGAGGCGTCGTAAGGCGCCCGCACTTCCGGGACATTCATTCTGCAGGATAGCGAAGGCGACTTTATGACTACCGCACAACATACCGTCGAGAAGATCGGCGGTACTTCCATGAGTAACTACGAGGCCGTTCGCGACAATATCATCATTGGTAATCGCAGCAAGGACGACCTGTACCAGCGCATCTTCGTGGTGTCCGCCTACGGTGGCGTGACCAACGAACTGCTCGAGCACAAGAAGACCGGTGAGCCCGGGGTCTATGCCCTGTTTGCGGACGCCGAGTCGGACTGGGCCTGGGGCGACGACCTCACCAAGCTGGTGAAGTTCCTCACCGACATCAACGGTGAGCTGTTCCAGGATCCGATGCTCAAGCAGCAGGCGGACCAGTTCATCACCGACCGTATCGAGGGGGTTCGCGGCTGCCTGATTGATCTCCAGCGCCTGTGCTCCTATGGCCAGTTCCAACTGGAAGAGCACCTGCTGACTGTCCGTGAGATGCTGGCCGGTATCGGCGAGGCCCACAGTGCCTTCAACACCGCGCTGAAACTGCAGCAGGAAGGCATCAACGCCCGCTTTGTCGACCTGACCGGCTGGCGTGACAGCGAACTGCTGCCGCTGGACGAGAAGCTCAAGCAGGCCTTCGATGCCGTGGACCTCACCCGCGAGCTGCCCATCGTGACCGGTTATGCCCAGTGCAAGGAAGGTCTGATGCGGACCTTCGACCGGGGCTACAGCGAGATGACCTTCAGCCGGGTGGCGGTGATCACCAATGCCCGTGAAGCCATCATCCACAAGGAATATCACTTGAGCTCCGCCGACCCGAACATCGTTGGCGCGGACAAGGTGGTGCCCCTTGGGCGGACCAACTATGACGTGGCCGACCAGCTGGCTAACCTGGGTATGGAAGCGATCCACCCCCGCGCCGGTAAGGGTCTGCGCCAGAACGAGATCCCGCTGCGGGTGATGAACACCTTCGAGCCGGAGCATACCGGTACCCTGATCACCGGTGATTACATCAGCGAGACCCCGCAGGTGGAAATCATTGCCGGCGCCAAGGGTGTGTTCGCCATCGAGGTGTTCGACCAGGACATGCAGGGCGAGCCGGGTTCCGACCGCCGGATCCTGGACGTGCTGAGCCGCTTCAAGGTGCGCTTCATGTCCAAGGACACCAATGCCAATACCATCACCCACTACGTGGACACCACGCTCAAGCATGTCAGGCGTGTGGTCAAGGCGCTGAAAGAAGAGTTCCCGAACGCCGAGATCAGTACCCGCAAGGTGTCGCTGGTATCGGCCATCGGCAGCGACATGAAAGTGCCGGGCATCCTGGCGCGTTCCGTGAAGTCGCTCGCGGATGAGGACATCAGCGTACTGGCGATTCACCAGTGCATGCGCCAGGTGGACATCCAGTTCGTGGTGGATGAGGACAACTACAAGAAGGCGATCAGTGCCCTGCACGCGAGCCTGATTGAGCCTCACAACCACGAGTACGCCATCGTGGCGGCATCCATCGAGTAAAGGATTACCGGTGGGCGGAACCGGTCGCTCCGCTCACTGGTAATGGAGGTCGTCTTGCCTCCAGATCGGGCGCCCGGTCGGCCGGCTCACTTCAGGTGAGTTCTCATGGCCGGGCGCGGCCGATCCCCTGCCTTGCCCTCCATTTCCACGGCATGACCGACCTGACTCCAGCCTCCGCATTTGCCCCTACCGCGCCAATCTGACTGCCTGCTCCAAGCGTATCTTTTCACGAATATTCTGATCCAGACCGGTACCGTAGCCATGCGAAAAGATGACAGGCTGGGACCGTCTCCGACTCCGCCCAACGATGGTGAAAGGGATTCCCTGGTCGGGCTGTATTTCAGGGATGCGTCCCGTTATCACATACTCTCGGACGATCAGGAGCGTCGTCTGTCCCGAAAACTGTCCCTGTGCTTCCGGATCGTCAGCTCCGAGCTTGGCCTTCCAGAATCCACACCCCAGACCTTCCGTGAGGTGATTGGCAGCCTCGGGGACGCCTGCGCGTTCTCCAGCCGGTGTCGCCGGGCCTACCACCTGGCCATGGCCTGCCGGCGCAAGCTGATCCAGAGCAACTTGCGCCTCGCGGTGCACATCGCCCGAAGGTACAACCAGCATGGAATTCCCATGCCGGACCTGATCCAGGACGCCAATGTCGGCCTGATCAAGGCGGTGGAACGGTTTGATCCCACCAAGGGTTTCCGATTCTCCACGTATGCCTACTGGTGGATCAGCGAGGAAGTGAAACGCTGTCTGCAGCGGGGCACCCGGGTGGTCCACACTCCGGAGAATGTGGTGGACGAAATCCGTCAACTCCAGAAGGTATCGCTGCGGCTGCATCAGCAGCTTGGCCGTACGCCATCGCAATCCGAGCTGGCGAGAGCGATGGAGGCGACGCCATCAAGGATTGGGGAGCTGCGGGCACTGGCGGCCCGGGAAGTGTCTACCGACGTTTCGATCCTGGAGGACGGCTCGGCCACCATGGTCGATGTTCTTCCGGCCGGTGAGCAACTGGCTCCGGATCACCCGATGACGCAGCGGGACCGGCGCAGCGAGCTGCGCATGATGCTGAGCGAACTCAGTGATCGGGAGCGGGATATCCTGTCGCGCCGATTCGGCCTGGACCTGCCCGATCCGGAGACCCTGCAGGTGATTTCCGACGCTCTTGGTATCAGCCGGGAACGGGTCCGGCAGATCGAGAAAGGCGCCTTGCGCAAACTGAAGAGCCGGTTTGGCTCCGCCGGAGAAGAAACGGGCGCCTGAATTCAGGCGCCATGGAGGAGGAAGAACCAGGCACCGACAGTCACCTGGCACACCAGGACGACGGTGGTGAGCATCAGGCGCATCTGCCGGTACCAGGCTGGCCAGTAGATTTTCATCCAGCGGGCGTCCACCAGGTAGAGTGCGGCGTAGGCCAGGGTATAGACCACAACCTGGGCCGCTGTCGGTAGCAGCAGGCCGATGCCGGCGGTGACGAAAAAGGCCTGGCTCAGCAGCATCGTCACCAGCGGAGACAGTGGATAGCAGCGATTCTCCAGTTGCATGGCGATGGGCCAGTAAATACCCGCCATGAAGGCCAGGATGCCGGCGCTGTAGAGGTAGAAGTAGGCCACGATTGCCACGCTGTTCCCGGGCATCAGGAACAGCCCCACAGTGCCGACGATGAACGGAATCAGCCCGGCGATACCCACCAGGACCGCAAGTCGTGCCACAGAAATCACTGGCGCTGCCTCTGGATCCTGATTCTCATGGGTTCGATATCGGCTGGCGCCATGCCGACCATCTCGTGATAGGCAGATGGGTGTACCACCTGGGTTTCGAGGATATTGAACGATCCGAGGGTGTCCTGGATTTGCCAGGCGCTTCGGAACAGGGCGGTCTTGCCCCCGGCATCAGATAGCAGGAGGGTCTGGTCGGCGATAACCAGTCGGGCCATGTACTGCTGGCCTTCCAGCGAGAGGATTTCCAGCAGGTCAACGACCAGGTCTTTGGTATCCCTGAGCTCTTCGAGGGTGATTCTCACAATGAATCTCCGGAGTTGGTGTTACCCCGGTATTTACGCGCTTCCGGCGTGACAGGATCATCCGGCCAGCTGTGCACACTGGTGATGTTGCGGGCAACCGGTCAGGTGGTCATTGACCATCCCGGTGGCCTGCATGAAGGCGTAGACAATGGTGGGGCCGACGAACGTAAACCCCTGTTTCTTCAGGGCCCGGGACATGGCCTCGGATTCATTGGTGGTAACCGGCACTTCGTCGAGCGTGCGCCACCGGTTCTGGATGGGTTGGCCAGCCACGAAGGACCACAGGAAATCGGCAAACCCCTGGCCCCGTTCCCGGAGCTCCAGGTAGCCCCTGGCATTGCGGATGATCGACTGAACTTTCAGTCGGTTACGGATGATCCCGGGGTTGGCCAGCAATTCGGCCACCTTGTCGTCGCCATAGCGGACAATCCGTTCGGGATCGAAGCCGTCGTAGGCGGACCGGTAACTGTCCTGCTTGCGCAGGATGGTGATCCAGCTCAGGCCGGCCTGCTGGCCATCCAGACAAAGTTTCTCGAACAGGGCGCGGTCGTCGTATTCGGGCCGGCCCCAGACGGTATCGTGGTAATGCACGTACAGCGGATCGGTGCCGCACCAGGGGCAGCGTCCGGATTCGGTCATGTTACCTCTCACTCTGTCCGGGTTGCAGGGTGGATGATGCGCTGGACATGGGGTTCCCAGTAAGTGTCCAGATCCTCCGCCTCACCCAGGCCGAAGTCCTCGGCGGGCGGTTGCAGCAACTGGATGGAGGGCCAGCCGGGCTGGCCGGTTATCCCGGGTTGCCGGCAGACCAGCGTCACCAGGAATCCCTCGCACTCGTAGCAGTACGCCGACCAGTCACTGTCGTCCTGATCGCCATAGAGTTCAAAACCCTCCAGGACCTCCAGGGTCTGCAGGTTGTTGGCGATACCGCGGCCGGTCGCCTTCAGCCAGGCCTCCTTGAGGGTCCAGGTGACCAGGAAGTTGCCCGGATCATCGGTACGGAACAGCCATTCCTGCTCCCTGGGTGTAAACCAGCGTTTGACCACTTTGTGCCACTGAGGATGCCGCTGCAGGGGCTCGATGTCGATTCCCAGGCCGGCCACCGGGCCGGCCACACAGGCCGACAGACCATGGCTGTGACTCAGGGACAGGTAAAACCCGGATGGTACCTCCGAGCGGTTCGGCCGCCCGGGTACCGGGCGGCAATCGGAGACCAGTTCGCCACTGGTGCGGCTGATGGCCTGGCGGATCAGCCAGCGGCTGGTCAGGTATTCCCGTTTGCGTGGACCACCGAATTTCGCGACGGTCTTCCGCTCGTAATCGGTGAGCCATCCCGGAATCTCGGGATCCCCACCCGGTGTCTCATGGCACAGCCAGATCTGCGGCATCGGGCTAACTACTTGTTCAGGGTTGGAGTCTTTGGATGAGCCAGCCATCGCCTTCCCTCACATACTCGAAGCGATCGTGTAGCCGGCTGGGGCGCCCCTGCCAGAATTCGATACGTTCCGGAACCACCCGGTAACCGCCCCAGAAACTCGGCAGCGGGACTTCACCCTCGGAGAACTTGCGCCTGATTTCGGCGACCTTCTGTTCCAGCAGACCGCGGGAGGTGATGGCCTTGCTCTGCTCGGATACCCAGGCACCAATCTGGCTGCCCCGGGGCCGGGAGGCAAAATAACGCAGGGATTCGGCCTTGCTGACTTTCTCGACCGCGCCCTGGATCCGTACCTGGCGGTTCAGACCGATCCAGGGGAACAACAGGGCTGCGCGGGGGTTCTCCTCGATCTCGCGGGCCTTGCGGCTGCCGTAGTTGGTGTAGAACACAAAGCCCTGCTCATCAAAATACTTGAGCAGAACCGTGCGCAGGTCCGGCATGCCATCGTGGCCGGTGGTTGCCAGGGACATGGCGTTCGGCTCCAGTATGCCGGCTGTCCGGGCATCCTCGAACCACTGCTGGAACTGCCGGACCGGATTGTCATCCAGATGCTCCCGATCCAGACCTTCGCTCTCGAAATCACGACGCATGTCGCCGATGTCCATCCACTCCTCCTCGTCTTGCTCAACCGCCGCGGTAACCGTGTTCAGGTACGGCCTCAGAGCATAGCGGGTTCACACCATCGTGTCAGTCACCAGTGCTGGCACGACCTGTTGCTGATGGTTACATATCTCTACATATTTTTGAGAGCCAGTTCACATTGTCGGCGTAAATCCTCGGGCTTGCAGGCAGCCTTTACCCACAAAAATCGATGAGTACAGAAAATGATGACCCATTACGATCTATCGCTTGTAATAGCTTCATACGTGGTGGCTGTACTGGCCGCATACACGGCTCTCTTTTTCGGAGCCCGGATCGGTTCCGTTGGCGACGGCAAACGGCTGCCCTGGCTGGTGACCGGAGGCCTGGCCATGGGCACCGGCGTCTGGACCATGCATTTTGTCGGCATGCGGGCCATGCCCATGGACATGGCGATGACATTTGATAGCGGCATGACCGTCATTTCCTGGCTGGCGGCGGTGCTCGCCTCCGGGGTGGCCCTGCACATTATCGGGCGCGAGAAGATTGGCGCGGGATTGTTCGCGGCCGCTACACTGACAATGTCCGGGGGCATCGTCGTCATGCATTACCTTGGCATGTACGCCATGAGAATGTCGGCGCCGCCGGTTTTTGACGGCGTCTGGCTGGCGGTCTCGATTGCCATTGCCGTTGCTGCCTCCGCCGCAGCGCTGGGTGTGTCCCGCAAGATCCGGTCGCTGCAGGGCAGCCGTGTATCGGCGGCCCGCTTCGGTGCCGCCCTGGTGATGGCGGCCGCCATCTGCGGCATGCATTATACCGGTATGCTCGCCATGACCTTCCCGGAGGGTGCAATGCCCGCAGCCGACAACGGCCTTCGCGGTGACTGGATGGGTATCCCCCTGGCTCTGTTCTGTGTCGCGCTGCTGGCCGTGAGCGTGTTCGTTGCCGCTTTCGATATCCGTCAGCAACGTCAGCTGGCCCGCCGGAAGGCGGAAGAGAATGCCCGGGTTGCGCGCATGGCGTTCCTGGATGCGGCGACCGGGCTGCCCAATCGCTCCGCCCTGGAACAGCGGCTACTGGAGACCCTGGCGCGGGACAGCGCGCGGGAGCATCCCTTTGCCCTGATCTACCTGGATATTGCCAACTACCGGGAGTTGTCCGGAAGCCTGGGTTCGGAGTCGATGAATGCTGTGCTGCGGGAAATTACGCTGGCGATCCGGGACCTGGCGCCAGAGCCGGTCTACCTGGCCCGGTATTCCGCCAGTACCTTCTTCCTGATGGTTCCGGATTTTTCCGATCCCTCCTATAGCTTCATGTACAAGCGCCTGAGGGAGCTGGACCAGCGCATCGGCACGCCGGCCATGCCGGTGACCTGGCGAGCGGGCCAGTCGGTGTTTCCGCTTACCGGCAATTCCAGCCGCAAGCTGGTCCGGGCGGCGATGGTTCCCCGGGATCTGGACCAGATTGGCCGGTTCGACAATGTAAAGGCCGATCCCGACCTGGTTTTGCCCGGTCAGAATACCGCAAGCTGACAAACGGACACCGGGCCGACTATCCTTGTGTCAGGCAGAGGGCTGTTAAAGCCCCGGTTTTCCGCCGAACACAAAGGAGAGTTTCGTGGCCCGGAGCCGTCAAAAGAGTCGTCTACCAAGGAACCTCGCCATCGCGGTCGTCGTTCTGGTTGTTCTTTACGCCCTCGCGGGCTTCCTGCTGTTGCCCTGGTGGCTCAAGAGCGCAGTCCCTGAGCAGCTGGATCAGCAGATGGGGTGGCAGGCGCAGGTAACAGACCTTGCCATCAATCCGTTTGCCCTGACGGTCGAAGCGACGGAACTGTCTGCCAACGACAGGGACGGTGAGAAGGTCCTTGGCTTCGACCGGCTGTTTGTGAACCTCAGTTTTTTCCAGTTGTTCCGGGGTATTGTCGGTTTCCAGGAGATCCGCCTGCAGGAACCCTATATCCGGGTTGACCTGCTCGAGGACTACGGCATCAATTTCGCGCGGGACTGGCAGGTCGCTCACCCGGAACCGCAGCCGGCGGCAGAACCCGAAACCTCCGGTGAGGACAGCGGTCCTCCGAAGTTGTTCTTCCAGCAGCTGGCCATTGATGGCGGCGAACTCCTGTTCCGGGATTTCAGTCAGGCCGAGCCGGCCGAGTTCCGGATCACGCCTCTGGATCTTTCTCTCAATGACCTGGCCACCTGGCCGCGGGAGGAAGGCGACAGCAACTACTATCTGCTGGCGGCTATTGGCAGCCAGACGGTTGAATGGCAGGGCGACCTGAGCGTGACGCCGCTCTATTCACGGGGCACCCTGCGCATTGCCGACATCAGTTATGAAACCCTCGAACATTTCCTGGCACCCTATCTGCCCTACGACCTGCGCGGGGGCAATGTTACTGTCCGGTCTGACTATGAGCTTCAGGCGGGTGAGGTGTTTTACCTGGCCACGGAGAATGGCGAGTTGTCCCTGGAGGATCTGGCGGTCGCTCTCGACGCGGAGTCGGAGGCCAGCAGGCTGACCACGGGGCGTATCGGTGTAGACCAGATCGGGTTCGACCTGACCGCCCGGGAGGCCCGGGTTGGACAGGTAACGGTGGATAACCTGGACCTGGCAGTGGCCCGGGATGCCGGGGGATCGATCGACTGGCTGGCACCGCTGGCGGGTGACACCGCCGGTGCAGAGGCCGATGAGTCCGCACCAGAATCGGCGGCCGACACCCGGCCGTTCCGCTGGTCGGTGGACGGCATCCGCGTCGCCCGTTCCGCGGTACGCTGGCAGGACCGGGTTCCGGCCAGCGAGGCAGATCTGCGGCTGCAGGAAATCTCCCTCTCCACCGGAAACGTAAGCCACCGCCTGGAAGAGCCGGTCAGCTATGATTTGAGTGCCACCCTGGCCAGCGGCGGCCGACTGGCGCTGCAGGGTCAGGTAACACCGGCGCCATTCACGTTTGAAGCGGCGGTGTCCGGATCGGGGATCACCCTGGCCGCCTTCGAACCCTACCTGCAGCAGGGTGCCAACCTGAGTGTCGCCAATGGCCAACTGGGTTTTGATGGTAATCTCGACCTGGACAGCCAGCAGGAACCGATGACCGGAACCTTCAGCGGCACCGCAGAGGTCAGCAACCTGAATCTGCGCCTGGCCGGCCAGCAGGACCGACTAATGTCCTGGCAGACGGTGCGCCTTGCTCCAATCGAATACAACGTCAGCCCTGCGCGTCTGGAAATCGGTACTATCAGCGTGGTGCAGCCGGTTGCCAACATCGTACGCGGCACCGATGCCGTGCATAACGTCGAGCGGATTCCGGTGTCCGGCGGTGGGGCGGCATCGGATCCCGGATCAGACGAAGCCGCGGACTCCGGAAACGGCCAGCCCTCATTAATCTTCCGGATCGGGGAGCTGGCCATCGAGAACGGTTCGGTGGCCTACACGGACCGGACCCTGAGTCCGGCGTTCACCACCTCCTTTGACGACCTTTCCGGCTCGGTGATCGGGATCAGCAATATCCCGCCACAACAGGGCAAGGTGTCTCTTAAGGGCCGGGTTGGCCAGGTGGGTAACGTGAATTTCCAGGGTACCCTCGGCACCTTGGGTACCGATGACGTCAGTGATCTCACGCTGGCCATGGACAACCTGTCCCTGCCGGAGCTGTCACCCTATTTCGGCCGTTACCTGGGTTACGGTGTTGACAGTGGAAAGCTCAACCTGGACCTCGATTACGAAATTGCCGGCAGCCGTATCGATGCCTCGAACCTGGTCGTAATGGACCGGTTACAGCTGGGTCAGGCGGTGGCCAGTGACGAGGCCGTTAACGCACCGGTGAAACTGGGGCTGGCACTGCTGCAGGACCGGAAGGGCATCATCGAGGTGGATCTGCCGATCAGCGGCGACCTGTCGGACCCGGACTTCAGCGTCGGCCAGGTGGTCATGCGTGCGTTCGTGAACCTGCTGGTCAAGGCGGCGGCTTCACCGTTCAGCATGCTGGGCTCCATTGCCGAGATGGCGGGCCTGACCGGCGAGGACCTGGGCCAGGTCAGCTTCGTGCCTGGCAGTGTCGAGCTGGCGGAAGGTGAGGCGGCCAAACTGTCAGCGCTGGCGGATGCCCTGCGCGAGCGTCCCGAGTTACTGCTGAATGTGCGTGGTGCGGTGTCACCGGAAACCGATGGTCTGGCGCTGCTGCGGGATGAACTGACCAATGGCGGCCAGAAAGAGCTCTCGGAGGAGGCCTGGGCAAGTGCCCGCGAGGCCTATCTCTCGGGTGAACGGACCCTGTCACCAGAGGCGCTCAACAACCTCGCCCGGGACCGGGGCCTCGCGGTGCGCCGCTTGCTGACCGATACCCAGGAGGTGCCGGGCAATCAGCTGTTCCTGCTGGACCCGGCGCGGGATGCCCAGGTGGGTGCCGAAGGCAATGTGGTGGTGCCCTTCACTCTGGATGTCCGCTGAGTGTGCTGTCAGTTTTCTCCGGAGTCAGGTGAAAGAGAGGGGGGCAGATCCAGCCCCCACTTCTGCACCAGACTCTGGTAACGACCGGTCTCGATCAGCGGCGCCAGGAGATCCATCATGTCCCGGGCGGTGACGGGCCCCTCGGGATGCGTGATGATGCTCAGCTGGTAGCTCTGGTCCGGTTGGTCCGAAATCAGGAACCGGTTCCGGTCTTCAGGATGCTGGTCCAGATGCATCTGCAGGTACGAGTCGTTGATGATGGCCACCTGAGCGACGGAGGGCCGGTCTGCCTTGATCAGATCCAGGTTGCGACTGTGACTGTCCGAGAACTCGATGTTGAAGCGTTGTTCGAGTTCCTGCGGATCGGTTTCCATACCGGCAAACCCATAGTGGTAGCCGGAAAGGGCGACAATATTTCGCTGCTCAAGATCTTCGAAAAAGCTCGCGTCCCGGCCCGGCTTGTTGAGGGCGATGTAGATATCTTCGTCCATCAGGAGTGGCGGGCTGATCAGCGCCTGTTTGTCCTGCCACTCCCAACTCGGGCTTTCAAAGAATATGACGTCGTACAGGTGCGCGTCGAAATCCAGGTAACGGCGTTTGGGGGAGGTGTGGAAGATCCGGAAAGTAACATCCTGATGGAATGTTTCCAGCTCCGTCAGAAGGTCTCCCAGCAGGCCCTCAACCTTTTTGTCCTCGTCGATGCGGGCAACCGGCGGGAAATCGTAGACACCGACAACGATGTCCGTGTCTGCCCAGGCGGCCGGCAGCGGTGCCAGCGGGAACAGCGTAATCAACACCAGCTTGCAGAAACATCGGAGTCCGGGCACGTATAATCCACCTGCTAAGATCGCAACACATTCACCAGTTCTAAAGCTAACACGCAGATACCTGAAATAGGTTTCACGCGTCATCAATTAATGAAAAAAGGAATCGGGGTATGGCCGCCATCGCAAGCCACTTCTTCGCCTATGTGTCACGCCTGCGCTGGATAAAGCGCTGGGGCCTGATGCGTAATGCCATCGAGGAGAATGTTGCCACCCACTCCTGGGAAGTGGCTACCCTGGCCCACGCCCTGGCGATCATCCGCAACCACCGGTTCAACGGCACGGTCAATGCGGATCGCATTGCCGCCGCGGCGCTCTATCACGATGCCACCGAGGTGATTACCGGCGACATGCCGACACCGGTGAAGTATCACTCGCGGGTTATGCGCGAAGCCTTTGGTGATATCGAGCACAAGGCCGAGGCGGAGCTGCTGGCCCTGCTGCCGGAAGACCTGCAGGGACCGTTCGCGCCCTATCTGCAGGAGTCGAAGCTGGCAAGTGAGGAGAAGGAGCTGATCAAGGCCGCCGACCGGCTGTCGGCCTGGCTCAAGTGCCAGGCGGAGATCCGCGCGGGCAACCAGGAGTTCGGGCCTGCTGCCAGCCAGATCCGGATAAGGCTCGAGCAGGATGGACTGCCGGAAGTGCAGTATTTCCTCGAGGTTTTCGCCCCCAGTTATGACCAGCCGCTGGATAACCTGCTGGGCGACTGACCACACTGCCTGGCTCGGGGAGCACATGCTGCCATAGGCTCGGGTGCGTCCGGGGCCTAAAGTGGTTTTCCATAGCAGTTCTGCTATACAAGGAAAACCACTACAAGAGGCTCCCGCCATGAAGGATCTGAACAACAAAGTCGCCGTGGTCACCGGGGCAGGCTCCGGTATCGGCCGGTCCCTTGCCAAGGCTCTGGCGGCACGGGGTTGCCGACTGGCGATCTCGGACGTGAATGAAACCGGTCTGGCGGAAACCGCAGCCGAACTCAAGGATGCGGACGTCCGCAGTTACCGGCTGGACGTGTCAGACCGTGAGGCGGTCTACGCCCACGCGGACGAGGTGGTCCGGGATTTCGGTCAGGTCAACCTGGTGATCAACAACGCCGGTGTCGCCCTGTCTGCGTCGGTCCGGGAAATGACCGACGAGGACTTCAAGTGGATCATGGATATCGATTTCTGGGGCGTGGCCCATGGCTCCCGGGCCTTTCTGCCGCACCTGATCGCTTCCGGTGACGGACACGTGGTCAACATTTCCAGTGTCTTCGGGCTGATCGGCGTCCCCAAACAAAGTGCCTACAACGCCGCCAAGTTTGCGGTGCGGGGCTTCACCGAGTCCCTGCGTCAGGAGATGAAGCTTGAGGGCCAGCCAGTGTCGGTCAGCTGTGTCCACCCCGGCGGTATCCGGACCAACATCGCCAACTCCGCCCGTATGGGCAAGTCCGAGAACGGCGCGGCCCAGCGCAAGGGGTTCGAAAAGCTGGCCATGACCACCCCGGACAAGGCGGCAGAGACCATTGTCAAGGGCATCCTCCGGGACGAATCCCGGATCCTGGTGGGCCCGGATGCCTGGGGCATCGACGCCATCAACCGGCTCCTGGGTTCTGCCTACCAGCCTTTGGTGGAACGCTTCTCCCGCAAGAACCTCTATATCTGAAGCCTGCCAGTGTCAGCAGGTTGGACGGGACGCCAACCTGCTGTACATTTCACATACAATGTCGTCAGACTATACTTGCTGTTCATCCAGGGAAGATACAGCATGAAATTGCCTCAGCATACGGACCTGGGAGCGACACTGGAGCAGAGTCGCTCGGGTCTCCGACAGGGTCATCGCCGCTCCCTGACGCGGCTTCTGTTTCTGGTCACCGGCAGTGCGCTGGTGGTTTTTGCCTGCCTGCAGATCCTTAACGGATTCCTCTGGATCGGGGTTGGCGAACTTACGGCCAGTGCCCTGCTGTTCTACGGTTTTTGGCGCCTCGAACGAACCCGCCGGTTGCAGCAGTGGATCTACGGCTATCTCATCCCGCTGTTCAGCTTCTTCCTGGTCATCATGTTGTTACCGGATGCATCGGTGTCGGCCTTTGTGTGGGTACTGATGATGCCGGTACTCGCCTACCTGCTGCTGGGCAAGCGTGAGGGCATGATGCTCAGCCTGCCCTTCATGCTCGCCGGTGGCGTGGTTTACTGGATTCACCTCGGTAACCTGGCCAGCCCCCATGCCCTGATTGACCTGCTGAACATGGTGCTCTGTGGTGCACTGATGCTGGTGTTCATTCACATGTACGAGGTGCGGCGGGAAGCCGCCGAACAGCGCCTGGTGGATCTGGCCCAGACCGATGCCCTGACCGGGCTGGCCAACCGGTCCAGTTTCCAGAGCACACTGAGCCGGACCATCGCGGAGTGTGAGCGAAGTGGTTCGGGGTTTGCTCTGGCGATCATGGACATTGATCACTTCAAACAGGTGAACGATACCCTGGGCCATGACGCCGGAGACCACGTCCTGGGCCACATCGGCGCCTGCCTGACCGAGCGGCTTCGCAGTACCGATTCCGTGGGCCGGCTTGGCGGCGAGGAGTTCGGCCTGATCCTGAGGGATGTGAAGCCGGCGGACGCCTACGAACTGATCGAGGAGTTGCGCCTGTGTATCGCCAGTAATGAACTGACCTATGGCGACAGAACCATACGGGTGACCGCTTCATTTGGCATTGCCCAGTGGCCGGAGAACGGGCGGGACGCCGAGACCCTGTTCCGGGTGGCTGACCATTGTCTGCTGGGCGGCAAACGTGCCGGACGCAACCAGGTAGCCGGGGCTGGCGTGAACCTCAGCGCGGGTCAGGGTGACCTGCTGGCTGGCACAGGAACCTGATTCCGGTATTCTTGGGGTGAACCCGGAACCGTCAGGAAGTCTTCAAGTCCATGTGCGAATTGCTGGCCATGAGTGCCAACACCCCAACCGATCTGTGTTTCAGCTTTACCGGCCTCACCCGTCGGGGTGGCGACACCGGGCCGCACAAGGATGGCTGGGGTGTGGCCTTCTATGAGGGTAAGGGCGTGCGGGCCTTCCACGATGCCGACGCCAGCGCCAACTCCCGCATTGCCGAGGTGGTACAGACCCACCCCATCAAGAGTGAAGTGGCCATCTGCCATATCCGGCAGGCCAATGTAGGTTCGATTTGCCTGGCCAATACTCACCCGTTCATGCGGGAGCTGTGGGGCCGTTACTGGGTTTTTGCCCACAACGGACAGCTGAGTGACTTCCATTACAGCGGTGGCTTTTACGAGCCGGTGGGCACCACCGACAGCGAGGCACTGTTCTGCGACATCCTCAATCACCTGCGAGCGCATTGTGACCGGGATTGCCCCACCGAAGAGATTGTCGAGCGCCTGGTCCGGTTATCCAGCGGCTACGCCCGCCAGGGCGTGTTCAACCTGCTGCTGAGTAACGGAGACTGGCTGTTCACCTACTGCACTACGAAAATGGCCAGCATCACCCGCCGGGCACCATTTGGTCCCGCGCGACTCAAGGATGCCGATGTCACCGTGGATTTCGAGGCGGAAACCACCCCCAATGACATCGTCAGCGTGATCGTGACCGAACCGCTAACCACCGATGAAACCTGGGATATCTACCAGCCCGGGGAGTGGCGCCTCTGGCGCAAGGGCGAGGTGGTACAGTCGGGCCTGGCGCCTGCTCGGCCCGACTGACCCCGTTTACTGCAGTGTGCGACGGTTACCGTTACGGTACTGGGGTGCGATATGAGCCTGGATCTGTTCCTTGAACCGGGCAATCAGCTCGCTGTTGTCGTGATCCCAGGGATGGAAGTCCGGCTTGAAATACTCCAGCCAGGTGGGAATCAGGCTCGAGAAAGTGCCGTTTTTGCCCCACATGCGCCACAGGCCCTTGCCGGCGTCCTTCAGTGAGAAACCCTTGCGGTCGTTCAGCATCATCCGCGTGGTGAAGTAGGTGGCCATCACCCCCAGGGCGGCGGTGCTGAACGCAAGGTAGAAAGAACGTTCGGCGTAGGTGCCACCGACCTGCTGGAACACATCGTAGGTGACCGCCTTGTGCTCGGTCTCCTCGATGGCGTGCCAAACCCACAGCGGGCGCATGGACTCGTGCATGTCCTCGCGCACGTCGTCCCGCGCCAGCAGCATGTCTGCCATCATCGCCGTCATGTGCTCAAGGGCGCAGGTGATGGCCAGCTGGTGCCGTTTGGGCAGCTTACTGGCGATTCCCAGGACCACCTCCAGGTGTTTCTCCATCTCCTCCACCGGCATGCCCTGATCACGCACGTGCTGGTTCATCGCAATGTGTTCCAGGGAGTGCATGGCCTCCTGGCCGATGAAGCCCCGGACCTCCTCCTTGAGTTTGGGGTCGGTGATCTGGTCACGGAACTGCCGGACCGAATCCACGAAAAACTGCTCGCCCTGGGGAAACAGCACCGACAACGCATTCATCATGTGGCTCAGCAGGTAATTGTCATTGAGCCAGTAACGGGGGACCTGTTCGCCGAACTCGAAGCCCATCCGCTGTGGTTTGATGGCAACGTGGTCCGGGGTCTGGGAAACCGGGGTGGTGGTTCCGGCAGTCTTGGTATTCAGCATGGTGCTACTCCTCTGCGCTTGCGCACTTTGGCTGATGTCATGGCACCAGTGTGCGCCGGTCAACGGCAAGGCTGAATGCTCGAACGGGACGGCCATCATTCAGGATGGGACACAGGCGCCTTGGGTCGATTGACTCCGGTGACGTTGCCGGTGGTGTGTGTGGCCCCACTGTCCGGGCCGGCGGCTTCTGATAGAGTCCGGTAACAACCAACACAGGAATCAGGAACCGCGTATGGCAACAGGTACCCCGGACAACGAGCGGCAGATGCTGGGATTTTTCCTGGTGCCCGGCGTGTACCTCCGGGTGCTGGCGGAGACTGTCCGGAAACTGGGCCACAACGAACGGAAGTTGTATGAAGGGCTGTCATTCACCGCCGGTGACCTGAAAGCCAACGACAGCCGGGTCTTCGTCACCGACGCCACCATCATGGCCCAGCGGGCCCGGGAGCTGGCCGGTGACGAGGGCCTGAGCTTTGCCCTCGCCCGGGAACTGCGGCTGACCATCCACGGCACCTTGGGTTTTGCCGCACTCACAAGCCCCACCTTCGAGGGAGCGCTGGACTCCGTGCGCCGCTACCTGCAACTGCGCGCCCCGTTCCTCACCATGAACCAGTCCCTGGCAGGGGACCAGGTCCTGGTGCAACTGTGCGCTGAATTCGACGTGCCGGAGCTCTATGCCTTCCTCGCCGAAACCGTCAGCGCCACGCTGATCCTGCTTACCGAGCAGCTCCTCGACCGGGAAGACGCCGAAGCCCGGGGCTTCGCCCTGGAAGACGGCAAACTCCCCGGCGTCTCCGTCCACCTGAGTGCACCGGAACCGCGCTATTACCGCAAGTTCGCCGACCAACTGCCGGTACGCTTCGAGTACGGCCAGCCAGAACAAATGATGATCTTCCCCAAGGCCATGCTCGACGTCCGCATGCGCCTGGCCGATGCCGACGCCTCCGCCATGGCCCGGGAACAATGCGAATTCGAGCTGCAGAAGGCCCTCAAAGAGCAGGGCGACATCGCCCTCGCGGTCCGCAACATGCTCCGCATGACCCCCGGTCCGCTACCTTCCCTGGAGGCCATGGCAGATCGGTTCTGCGTCTCCTCCCGAACCCTGAAACGGCGGCTGGCGGACAAGGAAACCAGCTACCGGGAAATCCTCGAATCGGTGCTCAAGGACCGGGCCATCCAGCTGCTGCGTTACACCAACCAGTCCGTCAGCGAGATCGCCTACGAACTGGATTACGCCGACCTGTCCAACTTCAGCCGCGCGTTCCGTAAATGGACCGGCAAGTCGGCCAGCGAATTCCGGGCAGATGGCCCGGATCCAGCGCCAGAGGTCGGCCCCTGAAGTCTGTGGTTTCAAAAGCGTTATCGTGAGGTCCAGCAGGACGGGGGGCGGGGAATTTTCCCAGCCGGGAAAATTGTCTGAGCGAAGCGAGTTGTTTTTACCGGCTGGGAAAATTCCCCGCCCTCCGGCCCGGCACAAACCATCAGGCCTTGCTAAATTAAGATCAGACTCCCATATATGTCCCCGAATCCAAAAAACCACCAGGACGTGTAAATGACCGACAGACCCAACACCCACAGCAAAATCTTTGGCTACCTCCTCTGGATCTTCGGATTCCTGGGCTCGCACCGCTTCTACTACGGCAAGCCGGTAACCGGAACCATCTGGTTCTTCACCCTCGGCCTGTTCTTCATCGGCTGGATCATCGACCTGTTCCTGATCCCCGCCATGGACCGGGAAGCCGATCTGCGCTTCCGTCAGGGCGAGATCAGCTACAACATCGCCTGGTTGCTGCTCACCTTCCTCGGGGTCTTCGGGATTCACCGGATGTACATGGGCAAGTGGCTGACCGGTCTCCTGTACCTGTTGACCGGCGGCCTGTTCATGATCGGCGTGCTTTACGACTTCTGGACACTGAATGACCAGGTTTCCGTCCGCAACGAAGAACGCCGCTTCGGCTGATCACAGCCCGGCGGCGGCCTCCAGTTCGGCCAGACCCTCGTCCAGGTAATCCAGCATGCGCTGGAGACTGGGCAGGGTGCGCCGGCAACCGATCAGACCGAATTCCACCTGATCGTTATAACTGGTCAGCGTCATGTTCAGCGCCAGCCGGTCCATGGCAATCGACACCGGATACATGCCTTCCATTTTTGCACCGTTCCAGTACCGGGTTTCGCCCGGCCCCGGGACATTGGAAATCACCACATTGAAGGTCTGCCAGTTCGGAGCCATCCCGGTGAGCAGGTGGAACGCGGCCGGCGCCAGGGTCAGCGCGGTATAGTTGATGATCTCCTCAGGCGACATGTGGGCATAGCGCTCCTTGGCTTCCTGCATGCCCTGGTGGATCTTCACCAGCCGCTCCGCCGGATCCGGCTCATCCGTATGCAGGTTGGCCAGGATCACGCCCACCTGATTGCCACCGGAGCTGTCGTCCCGGCGCAGGGACACCGGCACCATGGCAATCAGTGGCTTGGCCGGCAGCGCTTCCTGATTCATCAGATAGCCCCGCAACGCCGTGGCGCACATGGCCGTGACCACATCGTTCACGGTGGTGCCGTAGGCCTGGCAGACTGCCTTGATCCGCTTCAGGCAGAAGGATTGGGCGGCAAACCGCCGGGAGCCGGTGATCCTCTGGTTAAGTACACTGCGGGGCGCGTGGAAAATGGAGTGGTAGGCCGGATCCTTGCGGGCTTCATTGACCGTTCGCAGCAGCTCCCGGGCCACGGTCGGTATGGTACCCAGTTGTTTGCCGGATTCCCCCAACAGGTGTCCGACACTGCGCCAGAGTGACGCGCCCTCACCCGATTCGCTCCGAACCCTCGGAGGCAAGGCCCAGATGGGCGGCATGCCCCGTTGCTCCGGATCTTCGGACAACGTACGGGTCACCATGCGCATGGCCGAGACGCCGTCCACCAGCGAGTGGTGCACCTTGGTGTACAGAGCAAATTGCCGCTCTCCCAGTCCCTCGATCAGGTGCACCTCCCACATCGGCCGTTCCCGGTCCATCAGGTGCGAATGCTCCGCGGAAATAAAGGTCAGAAGCTCACGGATGCGGCCCGGTGTAGGCAACGCCTCGAAACGGAAATGGTGCTCCAGGTCCAGATGCTCATCCTCCACCCACACTGGTTGGCCGAAGCGGTAATCCAGACGCTGGTTGAATGGCGGGGTGACCAGCGTATGTTCCCGGAGCTGATCAGCGAGTCGGGCTACGTAGTCGTCCGGCGCATCCTCCGGGAAGGAAAACAGCTGCAGGCCACCCACATGCATGGGTTGCTGGCGTTTCTCGAGCCAGAGGAACAGCTGGTCGGTGGGACTCAGGGGCTTCACGGGGCGCATCCTTGTCGTTCTGTTTTCCGTGATCTTACCCTAGTCTTGCCGGACGGGAATTGACCTCTGGTAATGACTGGATGCGAAAACCGGCAATTGCCCGTGCTATTCAGCAAAAAAACCGGACTCCGCCTCCCGCAAAGGATTTGTGAGCCCGGTGCCAATGCCAACAACAATGATCTGATGGTCCGGCCGAATCCCTGGCCGGGACGTTCATCCCTGCAGAGAACTTAGCGATCTTCATGCCAACTCTATAATTCTATGAAAAACATGGAGGTGGAAGGGCGGATCGGTTTTGTCACAGTAGGTGGTGGGGATTTTCGCCCCCTGGCGGGGCGGCGTGCACGGAATTAAGGCCCCCAGTCGGCGGCTACCCGGTCTTGCGTAACATGGACAGCGGTACCCGGTAACGGGTACCCCGGGCGGGGCCTTTGCCTCGTACCGTACAGGTTTTCCGGTTTACCCGGATGATCTCGCCGTGTTTTTGCCCAGTGCCTTCGCCGAAAGTGACGGTTTCTCCTACCTGCCATCGCTGTGCCAGATGACGGCTGTCGGGCAGCTCGAAGGTCGCAGCCGGAAGCTCCAGCCCTCGGGTACGGGCCTGTTCGGCAAGGAAGTGCCTGGTAGCCACCGCCCCTCCGCTCTCGTGCAACTGGTCAAGAATCTCGTAGAAATGCCGGTTATGGACCGAACCGAAGGAACGCTGGCCGGCACTGTACTGGAGCAAGTGGGAAAACTCATGGCAGCAGGTATGAGCCAGCAGGTTCAGGGTGCTCAGCTCGCCATCGAAATAGCCCCGCCCGCGGATTTCCCGGGTCGACAGCCACCCCTCGGCAGTCTCTGGCTGCAGCTTGGCGGCAATCATGCGCAGCCCGTAGTTGATCAGGTGCTGCTTCTTCCGGGGATCGTAGCGATGGTAGGTGGCTTGCCCGGACCCGACCCGGCAACGCAGGGCACCCCCGGTGGACTGTGAGCTAAGCCAGTCGGCAGAAGGCTGCCAGAGGATATCCCGGGTGGCCTCGCACATGAGTTGGCCGATCTGGTGTAGGGCAGAAGATGAGTCGCGCATGATGAACCTGTTGTGCAGAGCATCATATTAACGGCGCCGGGCAGACAGCACAAATGAAAACGGCCGGCCCTTGGGCCAGCCGTTTCCCTCGTTCGGAACGTTGGAATCAGGCCTCGATCGGCGAACGCCAGTCATCGGCACCGGACGTGCCGGCAACGGCGTGTTCCCAGGTTACCTTGCGGTAGGCCAGGGACACTTCCACCAGTTGGGTGAATTCAGCCTTGGCCGGATCCTGGCAGTGGGGCATGTTGCAGTCGATGTTGATGACAGTGGCATCTTCCAGGATGGTGGAGAAGAAATGCTCCTGTTTGCCTTCAACGGAAGTGCGGTACCACTTCAGTTCCACCTTGGGCAGCATTTCGCCGGAAGCCAGGGCGTTGTACATCAATGGTGTTGCCTTGTTCAGGGCGGCGGTAAATTTGAAGGGTTTGTGTACCCGCTGACCGGAGGGTTGGCCGGACTGCGGGTCAGTCGGCACGGTGACCACATGGCTGAATTCCTGAACCAGGACCTCGTCTTCGTGGCCTTCCACGTAGATGTTACCGACTGAATCGGAAGTAAAGGCACCGGCGGTGATATTGCCCTGGGTCTGGCCTTCGATACTGATGTAACACGGGGTTGGCATGAGTCTGCTCCTTGACATGATGAATGATTGTCCCTGGGTTCTTCCCTGGACGTCCATGTCACCAACAAGTCTCGTGCCAGATCTTGAAATTGCACTAAAAACAATGAAGTAGATATTTTCGAGCGGATTTCATGCGGGATGCAGGCAACATCGTGCCTGCATCCGTGGCCAGAATTTGCCTTGGTGGCAAGTTCTCGCCTGTACCAGATAGTCGTCAGCGCAGGCGGAACCGAACCGGCAGGGCATAGCTGAAGCTCTGTCCTTTCATCCGGTCCGGAACTTCGGGCAGGGGCGCAGCCTGGGCCAGCATGTTCAGGGCTGCCTCATCCAGAAGCTCATGCCCGGAGGAGTCCCTGAGGTCGTGGCGGACCAGGGTGCCGTCCCGCTGGAATTCGAACGCGATCACCGGGGTGCCCTCCTGCCCCAGGCGGCGTGCCCGCCTTGGATAGTCATAGAAGCGCGCAAGGTGACGACTGAGCTTTGAGAGATAGTTATCCACGTCCGAGGACGATCCCGCCTTCTGCAGGGCCACCGGCTGCTTTTCGCTGGCGGTTTTGTCCGGGGACTCCGGGTTCGCCGTTGTCGTCATTGGGGCGGGCTCCGGCTCGGGTTCCGGATCCGGGATAGCCGGACTAGGCTTCGTTTCAGGCTCAGGCTCAGGCTCAGGCTCAGGCTCAGGCTCAGGCTCAGGTTTGGGCTCAGGTTTGGGTTCTGGCTTTGGCGCCGGTTTGGGGGAGGGTTCAGGTGCTGGCTCCGGTTCTTGCAGGGAATCGGGCTCCTTTGGCTCCGGCGCCTGACCGGCGAGGCTGATGCGAATGGCCGGTGCCGGGTTGATGGCCTCCTCGCCCAGGGGCTCAAGATTGAGCGGCTGTTGCGGAGCGGCCCATACCAGGACTGCTGCCGTCAGCAGCATGGCCAGGATCACCAACCCGGTTTTTTGCAGGGGACGGGAGGGGTTCATGGGCCGGGCTCCGTCAATAGCAGGACGTCCTTGTAACCACCACGCTCGAGGATCCGGAACAGTCGCTCCAGTTCGGCCATGGTCACGGATTCGGCAGCAGCCACTCGCAAGGGTTGCCCGGCCCCCGGTTCCGGCAGGCTGGCCAGCAGGGTCTGTTCATCGACGCTGCTGGCGCCGGCCAGCCAGCCGCCGCCTTCGGTGACTTTCAGGTCGGCGTCCGGTGTCTGTTCCTGCCCGCTGGCGGCAGCGCCCGGCAGCTCGGGTAAGGGCTCATTGGCAAGCTGGCCCGCCACGATGAAGAACATCAGCAGCAGAAAGACCAGGTTGATGAGTGGTAGCAGGGCGTCCTCCACCCGTTCCAGCAGGGACTTGCCGGAGGTGGCCGGAGGCGGAACCAGGTTGGTCATGGTTGTTTCGGATCTGTTCGTTGCCAGTGGGTGGTAATGCCCTGCCCGTCGAGCAGGCTCAGGGTTCGGGTGAAGCCCGAAAGCGGTGTCTGACCTTCCGTGGCCAGGTTGACTTCGTTGATGCCCCGCTGCTTCAGCGCTGTTGCCAGTTCATCGGGTTGGTAGGTGCGATCTTCCCAGCGCACCTTTCCGTCACTGATGACGGTCAATGCCGGCAACGGGGTGCCTTCTGCGCCACCGCGCTGGCTGGTGTCGTTGGCCAGTTCCAGGGCGCCCACCGGCAACAGCCGGCTGGTGAGCATGAAGAACACCAGCAGGATGAACACCACGTCGATCAACGGCGTGATGCGGATCGGGATGGGGCGGTTGGGCCGGGGATCAACCAGTTGCATGGGCAAACCGCTGCCTGCCGGTGAATCCGTTGTTCTCAGCCTGTTCCCGAGGCCTAGCGGCGCCGGCCTCTCCGGAGGGCGAAAGCTCGTCCTCGTTGCTCCGGGGTGTGTCCGCTACGCTCAGGATGCTGACCAGGGTGCTGTTGATGGTCTTGTGAATCCGGCGCAGGCGGAATTCGATCCAGGCGGCCAGGGCGGCAAAGGGAATGGCCACGACCAGACCGGCCGCGGTGGTGGTCAGGGCCTCGTAGATGCCGCCGCTGAGTTGTGCGGCGTTGGCGCGGCCTTCGGTGGCGGCCATGGCACTGAAGGCCTCCATCATTCCCATAACCGTACCGAGAAGCCCCAGCAGAGGGGCAAGGGCGGCAATCACTTCAATGATTTTCAACGGTGCTTCAAAGGGCTCCAGGGCATGCTGTGCGTCCCGTGCAGCGGTTTCCCGGATCTGCTGGCCGTCAACACGCTTCTTGCAGGCGTCGATCGTGTCCGCCACCAGGTGAAGCAGTGGGTTCATCCGGTCCCGGAATCGGGCCTGGCTGCGGAGGTGCTCCGGGTCAACGGCGCCGGGGTTGGCCTGCCAATGGCGAAGGGTCTGTTTCAGGTGCCGGTTCAGCCTTGGGGCGTAGAGAGTGCCCGAGAGCATCAGGTAGAAAAACGTCACCAAGCCCAGGGCGGCAAGAACCAGCAACACCACCATGACCGGGCCACCCATATCAATCAGTTGCGCAATCGGACCCTGCAGGAAGGGAAAACTGACTACATTGGCAGGATCAGACATTGGAATCCTCTCGGCTTTAAAGGTTGGATCTAAATAATAACGATTATCAGTAAAATTTCAAACATGTTAAATGTTGTGGACTGGCCTGTGTTGGTCTTTTGCAGGGGGTTGCCGGCTCGCTAAACTGGCTGATGACGGAATTCTGTTCAACGGGGGGAGATCTATCGCACCCTTGATACTCGACTGGGGAGTTGGCCCGACGTGCTGATCCAACGGTGGTTCGGAAGTCTGGTGAACCGGGCGGTGGCCCTGGTGACTATCGTTATACTGGTGACCGCGTTGATTGTCGCCGGAGCAGGCTCCCTGCTCAGCCGGGCGGAACTGGAGCAGCAGGCTCGTAACCAGGTCGCCACCATCGCCGAGCTGGTCGCGGTGGAGCTGGATGACAAGCTCGGGCGCCGGCTGGAGATCCTGACCGAGGTAGCCGCCAGTCTCACCATGAGTGAAACGGCGCTGCGGGGGCGTGCGCGGGTGCTGGTGCAGCAACAGGTTGCCCTGCATCACCAGTTTGATGGGGTTTACCTGATCGATCCGACGGGCGAAGTATTGGCGGAGTACCCCGAAGCATACGGTCAGACCGGACTTAACGTCAGCTCCCGGGAGTATTTCAGTCAGATCACCAGTCAGCTCTCACCGGTGATCAGCGAGCCATACACGTCCAACTATAAGGACAAGCCGGCGGTGATGATTGCGGCACCGATCTTCAATCACAAGGGCCGGTTTATTGGCATGCTCGGTGGCGCCATCTTGCTTGAAAGCGATAACTTCCTTGAGGAATTCGCCGGTTTGACTCTGGGCAAAACCGGCTATATCGAGGTGGTCAGCCGGCGAGGGATGATTATCAGCCATGGCGGTACCGGTGAGATGATGATCCCGGTAGGCAGGGAATATTCCTCCCTGAGTGAGGCACTGGAAGGTTTCGAGGGTACTGTTCTCAATCAGAGCAGTGTTGGTAAGACGAGCATTATGTCCTTTCAACAGATGGCCCAGGTGCCCTGGTTCGTGGTCGCTGTCTGGCCGGCCCGGGAAGCCTATGCACCTCTCACTCGGGTGGCGGACACCTTCATCTGGATTCTGCTCGCCGTCATCGTCATCCTCGTACCGCTGGCGTTGTGGCGTTTCCGTCGCCTGATGGCTCCCCTGCAGACCCTGAGCGAGCAGATCCAGGAGCGCTATCGTGGTACCCGGAGAAACCCCGTGGACGTGGCCGGTGGCCGCGAAATCCGACGGGTTGCCGAGGTCTTCAACACAGTGACCGAAACTCTGCACCAGGAGCAGCAGCGGGCAGAGAGTATTCTGGGTGTCCTGCAGGAAGGGGTCCTGATGCTCGATACAGACGGCATGATCCGTTTTGCCAACGGGGCGGCCTGTCGGTTCATCGGAGTCGACGAGGATTGCCTGGGCGAGAATTTTTTCGACCGGGTGACCATCGAGGTGGATGGCAAACCCTGGCATCGCACCGATTTTCTCCAGGGCGAGGACATCGACAGTCTGTACGCCACCCTGCGCAATCGCCGGGAGCTGGAGTTCGACATCGACCTGACCCTCCTCCACATCCGTCAGGGCCTGCACAACGAGCAGATGGTGTTTGTGCTGAGGGACGATACCGAGCGCCGTCGGGAGGAACAGCGGTTGTCCTGGGAGGCAACCCACGACAGCCTGACCCAGTTGTTGAATCGCCGTGCCTTTACCGCAACCCTGGTTAAACTGCTGGGCGAAGCTGCTCGGCAGGATACGCCTTCAGTGCTGATGCTGATCGACCTGGATCACTTCAAACCGGTCAACGATCAGGGTGGCCACCTGCTCGGTGACGACCTGCTCCGTCGGCTGGCGGACCTGCTCAAGGACTCCGTACGCCATTCGGATACGGTCGCCCGCCTCGGGGGCGATGAGTTTGGCGTGATCCTGCCTTCCTGCGGGCTCGGACCGGCTGAGCTGCTGGCGGAAAAGATCCGCGCCGGCGTAGAGGCGCTGCGTATTGCGCATGAGGGCCGCAGTTTCGGGGTGACCGCATCGATAGGCCTGACGGAACTTACGGCCACGAACAGCGGCCCCCGTGAGGTGCTGGCCCGGGCGGATGAGGGCTGTTACGTGGCCAAATCCCGGGGGCGAAATGCCGTCGTGGTGGTGCCCGTGCCCCCGGCTAGCTAGAAGGGCGCTGACCACCAGCCGGCGGTGATGCCCGCCTGCCAGAGCAGTCGCAGAGCCAGGGTCGTGAGCATCACGTTGAATACCAGCGTGAACCAGCGGTTACCCATGGACCGGAGCACGTGCAGCCCGAGCCAGGTGCCGGCAAAGCCGAATGCCACCATGGCCAGGATGAACACCAGCCAGTCGGCGAAGACAAAACCGGCAAATCCGAACACCAGTGCCTTGGGCAAATGCTGCAGGGTCATGGTCGTGGCGAAGGTGGCGACCGTGGCAAACCGATCCCGGTGGATTTGCTTGATGAAGGCGGCCACCAGGGGACCGGTGGCGCCCACGAACAGACTGATGAAACTGGTCAGCCCGGACGCTAGGAAAACGCCCAGGCGTCCGAAGGCCGCTTTCGGCAGGGCCGGTCCCCAGCACAGATAGAGCACGAACAGGGCAATGGCCAGTTGCCAGAGGTGTTCAGGCAGGTTCACCAGCAGCCAGGCCCCGATGCCGGCACCGGCGACAACACCCGGTGCGAAGGCGGCGATCACTTTCCAGTCGATGTGTTTCCAGGTCAGTACCATACGACCGGCGTTGGAGCCCATCTGGATCATGCCGTGAACCGGGATGATGGCGGTGGGTGGTAGCCAGCTCGCCATGAGGACCAGTAACAGCAGGCCACCGCCTGCGCCCAGGCTGGCGGTGATCATCGAGGTCAGCGTCGAGCAGGCCAGCAGGAACAGGGCAATCCCCGGCGACAGCACCTCCGGGATCAGGGTCAGTTCCATTGGCAGAAATCCGTGTCCTTGAGTCGGGGGCTACGGCACAGGGCCTCGGTCGCAAGCTGTACGTCGGCCACATAGTACAGTGACGCCAGGCCGAACCGGTCGCGACCGAGGTTGTGGAAGACCATGCCGAAGGCGATATCGCCGGCGGAAAAGCGCTCCTGGTGTTCGGCAAAATAGGCTGCGGGCCGGGCCAGGGTCTCATCGTCGAGCAGCGACTGCACCCGCGCTGCTCCGCCATGATAGGCCTGGATCAGCAGCAGGGTGAACAGCCGGTCTTGTTTGTCCGCCGGCAGGTGCCCGAACCGTGATTCGAACGTCGGGCGAAGATTGCGGGCATTCTGGTTGGTCAGGCGCAGGGCGCAGTCGATCTGCGCCAGGCGGTGCCAATAGTTTTCGGGCCTGAGGCCGCAATCGGACAGCGCGCTGGGGGAAAGCTGCAATATGCCCCGGGCGTTGGCGGCCGAGTGGGCCCGGGCCTGGCCGCCGCTCTCGATCAACAGCTGGCCGGCAAGATAGAGGGGCATGGTGGCTGGCAGGTCCAGTCGCCCCTGTTGCTGGCGGGTGTTGTACACGTATAGCAGGGCATCGTGAAGGTTGCCCGGCTGTTCGCTGCTGGCGAAGCTCAGGTCGTCCCAGCGGCCCCATAGGCGGTCGGCGGGCAGAGTGCCGAGATAACGGGCGAGCGCTTCCGGTAGGTTGACGTGAGGCTGATCACAGGCCAGGGCGAAGGGATAGCCGGTCTGCCCCTCACTGCCGGCCAGCCAGCTGTCCACCTCGCCGCGATCATGGAGAGACTGGCGGGTACTGTTCAACTTTTGCTGGGTGCTGGCACTGTCGGGGCCATCGGCAATCCAGCCCAGGAACCGGCCGCGCATGTCGAACAGGATGTGGCGTTCGGATTCCGAGCAATAGGCATTCTCGGCGAGCACCCAGCTGCGGATGGTCTGGATGTTCTGATAGACCCCCTGGCTGACCCAATACGGTGACTCGCGGATAATGCCGGTCCAGCCGTCGTTTTCGCTGTCGTCCTGTGACGCAGCTCCGGTTGCTGCAAAGGCCTGCAGGGCCAGGATGAAAAACAGAACGCGCTGGCGTAAGCTTCCGATTTTCCGGTTCATATCTTAATACCCGTCACCATTCAGATAACACAATAACAAACGGACGTGATCATGAAGCAATCCGAGTATCTGAGACTTGATGCCACTGCCCTCGCCGACCTGATCCGACGTGGCGAGATCCGTGCCCGGGATGTCTGCGAAGCGGCTATTGATCGGGCAACCCGGGTCAATGGCACCCTGAATGCCATTTGCCACCCCCAGTTTTCCGAAGCACTGGAACAGAAGTTTACCGAATCCGCTCCCTTTAGCGGTGTCCCGTTTCTGTTCAAGGACCTGGCCCAGGAGCAGGCCGGTCACCCGTGCAGCTATGGTAGCCGAGGTCTGAAAAACAATATTGCGCCGGTGGATTCCGAGTTTACCCGGCGTGCCGGCCAGGGTGGCCTCGTATTCCTGGGGCGAACCACCACCCCCGAATTCGGGCTGAAGGCCGTGACCGAATCGGAGCTCTGGGGCGCGAGCCGCAACCCCTGGAACCTTGATCTCACGCCGGGTGGTTCCAGCGGGGGTTCCGGCGCCGCCGTGGCCGCCGGTGTGGTGCCGATGGCCGGTGCCAACGATGGCGGTGGCTCCATTCGTATTCCGGCGGCCTACAACGGGCTGTTCGGGCTCAAGCCCTCCCGGGGCAGGATATCCAGTGGGCCGTTCCTGGGTGAGACCTGGACCGGGGCGTCCGTCGACCACGTGGTGACCCGAACCGTCCGCGACAGCGCGGCCATGCTCGATGTGCTGGCCGGGCCCGCCACGGGTGATCCCTTTGTCATTGCACCACCGCCGGCCCCCTACGCCGAGCTGATGCAGAAGGCCCCAGGCCGGCTGCGCATCGGTGTGTTTACCGAATCCCCCTATGATACCGAGGTCGCGCCTGAGTGTATCGCCGCCGTGGAGGAAACTGCGCGCACCCTGGAGCGTCTGGGGCATATGGTCGAATACGCCCAGCCCGAATTCGACGGCATGGCGCTGGCTCGCTGTTACCTCGGGCTGTACTTCGGCGAGGTGTCGGCCCTGATGGAGCGGGCCCGGGAGCAGTTCGGTGCCACCGACGATGACTTCGAACTGGACACCCGGCTGATCGCCATGCTCGGCCGGACCATGCCCTTACCGGAGTATGTTCGCCGGCGCCAGCAGTGGAACGACTTCGCCCGGGCGCTGGGCACCTTCTTCGAGAGTTATGATCTCTACCTGTGTCCGACCACGGGCCAGTTGCCGGCCCGCATCGGCGAACTTGATACGCCGTCCCATCTGAAATTCGCCGCCAAGATGATGCTGGCGCTGAAAGCGGGCCGGCTGGTGCACCGCAGCGGCCAGGTGGACCAGATGGCCATGGAAAGCCTGGCACGCACGCCGTTCACCCAGCTGGCCAACCTGACCGGTACGCCGGCCATGTCCGTGCCCCTGCACTGGACGCTGTCGGGACTGCCGGTCGGTGTCCAGTTCGGGGCACCCCACGGTGGTGAGGATGTGCTGTTCCAGCTGGCGGCGCAGCTTGAGGAGGCCGCGCCCTGGTTCAGTCACTATGAGCGCCTGGAAGATGCATTCTGAGGGGTTGTGATCCGGCTCCTGAAACTCCACGTTTATCTTTGTATGTGGAACAGGCTATGCTGTGAGTCAGGAAGGCATCTTCTTCCTGACCCACCAGATGGCATCGAGGAGGCGAGCGTCTTATGAACCAACCGATGGCAATCGACGAACTGGTATCAGTAGCACAGGCCGAGGCCATGGGGGAACTTGACGCCCCGATGATGGCAATCGTCCTGTCCAGTGAACAAAGCTACGACTTGCCCATTAACTCCCTTGAAAGCAATGCCGACAAGGCCCGTTGGGGACTGATTCTCCGTGCTGCGCGGGAGCACGTGGAAGCAGACGCCGTGGCGGTGCTCTACCCGGCCTGGACCACTATTCGCCATAAGAAAACCGAAGAAGGCGAAGAAAACGACGCAAATGAAGCCGCCTCGGACGACGATGACGGCGGCCCCATCGACACCCTGTTTGTTCAGCTCCACACCCGGGATCATGTTTACTGGCGGGGGTTTGAACAGATCCGGGATCCACGCCACCAGCGCATCATCGGCTTCCGCCGGATCAAGGCGCTGTCCACGGATTACCGGCGGGACGAGGCACCGTCGGTCACTGCCTGGCTGAATACGCTCTTTGAGCCGTTGCCGGCCGAGGGTGAGGAAACGGATGTGGATCGCGAGCTGGCGGATCTTCTTGAGGAACCGGAAGTGAGTGCCGCACTTTACCCGCGCCAGATGCGCGCCCTGCATTGACACCGACAATGCGGTAGCCGGCAACGGCTACCGCTCACCATTCCTGCCCCTGCCACCCCATTTTCTGGCCTTTTGGACCGCGGCTGTAAGGGCATGTACCCATGCCCCGGCCAGGGTTCGTAATTCATTCCCATTCGGGTTTGGTCACGGATTGCGCTATAATCGCCGGTTTTAACGCTGCACCCACAAGGCGCTGACTGTGATTGTATTTGACCAGGTACAGAAGTCGTATCAGGTGGGCGGCCGGGCGATCCCTGCGCTGCATCCCACCGATATGACGATTGAAACCGGCGAGGTCTTCGGCATCGTCGGTCACTCCGGGGCGGGCAAGTCCACGCTGGTGCGTCTGATCAACCTGCTGGAACCACCCACCGGTGGCCGCATCCTGATCGACGACGAGGACATCACCGGCTATAACCCGGCCCAGTTGCGGGCATTCCGCCGCAAGGTGGGCATGATCTTCCAGCACTTCAATCTGTTGTCCTCCAAGACCGTGGCGGACAACATTGCCTTTCCGATGAAGCTGGCGGGTATCTACTCGAAAACCGAGATCCGGGACCGGGTCGAGGAATTGCTGGCCCGGGTCAGCCTGACCGACCATGCCAACAAGTACCCGTCCCAGCTCTCCGGTGGCCAGAAGCAGCGGGTCGGCATTGCCCGTGCCCTGGCCTGCCGACCGACCATCCTGCTGTGCGACGAGGCCACCAGTGCGCTGGATCCGCAGACCACCCAGTCGGTGTTGAAACTGTTGGCGGACATCAACCGCGAGCTGGGCCTGACCATCGTGCTGATCACCCACGAGATGGATGTGGTGCGCCGCGTTTGCGACCGGGTGGCAGTGATGGATGCCGGTCGCGTGGTGGAAATGGGACCGGTGAGTGAGGTGTTCCTGCACCCGCAGCATCCCACCACCCGGGATTTTGTATTCGAGAGCGAGAGTATCGACCACGAGGAGCTGCAGGAAGACTTGCAGAAAGCCGATGGCCGCATCCTGCGCCTGACCTTCAAGGGCGAATCCACCTACCAGCCGCTGCTGGGCAGCGTGGCCCGCAAATCCGGCGTGGATTTCAGCATCCTGTCCGGCCGCATCGACCACATCAAGGACACCCCCTACGGCCAGCTGACACTGTCTCTGGTCGGTGGTGACCTGAACGTGGCCATGCAGGAATTCGAAGCCGCCGACGTCCATGTGGAGGTGCTGCGCTGATGGAAGCCTTATTGAGTAACGTCGACTGGAGCGAAATCGGCTGGGCCAGCTGGGACACCCTGGTGATGGTGGGCATGTCCCTGCTGTTCAGCGTGCTGATCGGCCTGCCCATCGGGGTGCTGCTGTTCCTTACCGGCAAACGCCAGTTGCTGGAGCAGCCGGTGGCTTACGCGGTGTTGTCATTTGTCGTGAACGTGCTGCGATCGGTGCCGTTCATCATCCTGCTGATCGTAATGATCCCGTTCACCGTCATGCTGATCGGCACCTCGCTCGGTGTCGCCGGTGCGATTCCGCCGCTGGTGGCTGGGGGTGCGCCTTTCTTCGCCCGCCTGGTGGAAACCTCACTGCGGGAAGTGGACCGGGGCATCATCGAAGCTACCCAGGCCATGGGCGCCAACGTGCGCCAGATCATTCTCGGGGCTTTACTGCCGGAGGCACTGCCGGGCATCATCGCCGGCATTACCGTTACCGCTATTACCCTGGTGTCCTATGCCGCCATGTCCGGCGTCATCGGTGGCGGCGGCCTGGGTGACCTGGCCATCCGCTTCGGTTATCAGCGATTCCAGACCGACGTGATGGTGATTACTGTGGCGCTGTTGGTGATTTTTGTACAAGTACTCCAGATGGTTGGCGACCGTCTGGTGCTCTATTTCAGCCGCAAATAACCGTCAGAGTTTGGGGGGAGCCGCCGACGGGCGATGCTTCCCGAAAAACGCCCGTGAATACGTCCCTGTAGGGCTCGGTCGCGCCATCCCTGGCGCTCCACGTTTTCGGGAAGCATCGCCCGTCGGCGGCCCGAGCCAACAGGATCATCTAACTTCAATGTCTTTTACACAGGAGAACAGGTTATGAATATCAAGAAAACACTGGCCGCGTTTGCCGCTGCCGCCACTTTTTCCGTTGCCGCTTCCGCCGAGGAACTGTCCGTCGCCGCGACTCCGGTTCCCCACGCGGAAATCCTGGAGTTTGTGAAGCCGACCCTGGCTGAGCAAGGTGTGGAGCTGGACGTGAAAGTATTCACCGACTACATCCAGCCCAACATCCAGGTGGACCAGAAGCGGATGGACGCCAACTTCTTCCAGCACCAGCCGTACCTGGACGAGTTCAATGAAGGTCGTGGTACCAACCTGGTCACTGTCACCGGCGTTCACGTTGAGCCGTTCGGTGCCTACTCCAGCAAGATCGATTCCCTGGACGCGCTGGAAGACGGTGCTGTGGTGGCGATTCCGAACGACCCGACCAACGGTGGCCGTGCCCTGCTCCTGCTGCAGAAGGCCGGTCTGATCAAGCTGAAGGACGAGAGCAAGATCACCGCGACCCCGCGTGACATTGCCGAAAATCCGAAGGGCCTGGAGTTCAAGGAACTGGAAGCAGCCACCCTGCCGCGCATCCTGAACCAGGTGGACCTGGCTCTGATCAACACCAACTACGCGCTGGAAGCGGGCCTGAACCCGTCTGAAGACGCCCTGGTGATCGAGGGTTCCGAGTCTCCGTACGTGAACATCCTGGTTGCCCGTCCGGACAACAAGGACAGCGAAGCCATGCAGAAGCTGGCGGCGGCGCTGAAGTCCGATGCCGTGAAGGACTTTATTATGGAGAAGTATGAGGGTGCCGTTGTTCCGGCGTTCTGATAGGGATGTAAAAGAGGGGTCAGAAGAACGAGTTCTTCAGACCCCGTGGGCTTCAGACTCCGGCTCATAAAAAAGGGGTCAGATGAAAGCTTTCATCTGACCCCATCTTGGGTCCTAACTCCGGGGTCAGAAGAAGTTTTTCTTCTGACCCCTTCTCCATTCCTCAGTCACCACCCCAGTTGGTCTTGGGATCCGGTGTCATGCGCAGGTAGGACTTCACCGCCTTGTAACCCTGCGGGAACCGTTCCTTGATCTCTTCCTCGTCCTGCAGGGACGGTACGATTACCACATCACCGCCACGCTCCCAGTTACCCGGGGTCGCGACCTTGTGCTCGTCGGTCAGCTGCAGGGAGTCGATGACCCGCAGTACTTCATTGAAGTTACGACCGGTAGAGGCCGGATAGGTGATGATCAGGCGCACCTTCTTGTTCGGATCGATTACGAACAGGGAGCGCACGGTCAGGCTGCTGTCGGCATTGGGGTGGATCATGTCGTACAGCTCGGAAACCTTGCGGTCCTCGTCGGCGATGATCGGGAAGTTCACCGAGCAGCCCTGGGTTTCCTCGATGTCTTTTACCCATTCCTTGTGGGAGTCGACCGGGTCGACACTCAGGGCGATGGCCTTGACGTTACGCTTGGCGAACTGGTCCTTCAGCTTGGCGGTGAGGCCGAGCTCGGTGGTGCACACCGGGGTGAAGTCTGCCGGGTGCGAGAACAGGACCCCCCAGCTGTCGCCAAGCCAGTCGTAGAAATGGATCTTGCCTTCTGTTGAATCCTGTTCGAAATCCGGTGCGGTATCTCCAAGACGCAAACTCATAGATTCTCTCCTCTGATGGTCGTTCCGGTTTCTTGAGTGTATACAAGTATTCTGGTGCTGGATGAGGTGAATACAAGGGTGCAATGATCCATCTCATCCAAACACTTTTTTACATCGATATAACAGGAATTTGAGAACCTGCCTATCAATCAACCCCCAGTGCTTTCTCCCGGGCAAAGTGCTCCCGGGTCAGCTTGAACACCACCGGACTGAGCAGTAACAGGGCCACCAGGTTGGGCAGCGCCATCATGGCGTTGAGGGTGTCCGCCACCAGCCAGACAAATCCCAGCTTCAGGGTGGCGCCGATGGGGATCGCAATGATCCAGGCAACCCGGTAAGGCACGATCGCCTTCACACCGAACAGGAATTCGATGCTGCGCTCGCCATAGAACGACCAGCCCAGAATGGTGGTAAAGGCAAACACCGCCAGGGCAATAGCCACAATATAGTTGCCCACACCCGGGAGTGCATCGGCAAATGCCAGGGAGGTGAGTTCGGCACCGGAAACGCCGCTGGTCCAGACCCCGGAGGTGATGATCACCAGGCCGGTGATGGTGCAGATGATGATGGTGTCGATGAAGGTACCCAGCATCGCCACCATGCCCTGGTTGATCGGGTCACGGGTCTGTGCGGCGGCGTGGGCAATGGGCGCGGAGCCCAGTCCCGCCTCATTGGAGAAGACACCACGGGCGACACCGAAGCGGATGGCGGCCCAGACGGCGGCACCGGCAAAACCGCCCTCGGCGGCAATCGGGCTGAAGGCATGCTTGAACACCAGCGCGAAGGCGGCGGGAATATCCGCGGCGTTGATGGCGAGCACCACGATGCCGGCCAGCAGATAGGAGATGGCCATCAGCGGAACCAGGGCGCTGGCCACATGGCCGATCCGGCGGATACCGCCAATCAGTACCATCCCGACCAGCACCATAAGGATCACGCCGGTGGCCCAGTGGGGCAGACCGAAGTTGGCTTCCATCACATCCGCCACGGAGTTGGCCTGTACCGTGTTGCCGATACCGAAGCCGGCGATAGCGGCGAAAATCGCGAACAGGACACCCAGCCAGGTCCATTTGCTGCCCAGGCCATTGCGGATGTAATACATCGGACCACCCACGTGATTGCCACGCTCATCCACCTCACGGAACCGTACCGCCAGTACCGCCTCGGAGTACTTGGTGGCCATACCCACCAGGGCTGTCAGCCACATCCAGAACAGGGCACCCGGTCCACCCAGGAACACCGCAGTGGCCACGCCGGCAATGTTACCGGTTCCGACGGTTGCCGAGAGCGCGGTCATCAGGGCCTGGAACGGCGGGATTTCACCTTCGGTTTCGGCACCGGTGGCCTTGCGCCCCTGCCACATAAGTTTGAAGCCGGCTCCCAGCTTGAGGACCGGCATCAGTTTGAGGCCGATACTGAGGAACAGCCCGACCCCGAGAATCATGACCAGCATGGGAGGGCCCCACACCAAACCGTTGATCTGACCAATAAAGTTTTCAATGGCTGACATGGGGATCTCCCTGCGTTTGCCATGGATTGAGAAAGTGGATTTACCCTGTCTTGGGTATAACTGATTGAGTTTAGTCAGTTATTTTCACCTGTAAACCGTTTTCACCGAATCGGTTTTCCTTTTGTCCCCTGATTGCCTATGTTTAGGGATAGGCGTGCCGGTTTGGCCTGCGATGAAAACGGAAGTGGAGGGATTTGCCCATGCGGTCACTGAAAGTATCCGATGTGATGTGGAACCACATTGAGCCAATTCGCTGCGGCACACCACTGACAAAGGTGGTCAAGACCCTGCTGATCAACCATGTCACCGGTCTGCCCGTGGTGGATGACCAGCGGCGCGTCCTGGGGTTTGTTTCCGAGCAGGACTGCATCCATTCCCTGCTGGTGAGCAGTTACCACTGTGAGGGTGACCCGATCGTGGACGATGTCATGTTCCGTCAGCCCCTGACCATCTCACCGGAGATGGCGGTGGTGGATCTGGCGCAGAATCTTGGCGCCGGCAAGCCGAAAGTGTATCCGGTGGTCGACCATGGCAAACTGGTCGGCATTGTCACACGTAGTGCTATCCTGTCCGAGCTGGCCCGAACCGGCTGTGGTCTTGAATTGCCGAAATACGCCAGCGCGGACGAGGACTGAGTTCACCTTTTCAGACCGGGATCCATTATGGAACTGCTATCCACAAACGTTTGTTTCGGTGGCGAGCACCGCCGTTACCGCCACACCTCCGCGAGCCTCGAATGCGATATGGAGTTCGCGGTGTTTCTGCCTCCCTCCGCCGTGGGCAGCTCACCCAGGCCGGCACCGGTACTCTACTGGCTGTCCGGGCTGACCTGCACCGACCAGAACTTCATGCAGAAAGCCGGTGCCCAGAAACTGGCCGCGAAACTGGGTCTGGCCATCGTGTGCCCGGACACCAGCCCACGGGGACTCAACCTGCCGGGCGAGGATGACAGCTACGATTTCGGAACCGGCGCGGGTTTCTACATCAATGCCACCCAGCAGCCCTGGGCTCCCCATTACCGGATGTACGATTATGTGGTGAAGGAATTGCCGCAGCTGGTGGAAAACGAATTGCCGGTGACGGACCAGCGATCGGTCAGTGGCCATTCCATGGGCGGACACGGTGCCCTGATCTGTGCCCTGAAAAACCCGGGGCGCTACCAGTCGGTGTCGGCCTTTGCGCCGATTGCCAATCCTACCGAATGCCCTTGGGGCCAGAAGGCGTTCAGCGGTTACCTGGGGGACGATCGGTCAAGCTGGGAGCAGTGGGATGCTACCCTGCTGATCCCCACGGCCCGGGAACGTCTGCCGCTGCTGGTGGACCAGGGCACCGCCGACGAGTTTCTGGAGACCCAGCTCAACCCGGAGGCGCTGGCGGACATCTGTGAAAAGTTCCACCACCACATCAACCTGCGCATGCACCGGGGTTACGACCATAGCTATTTCTTCATCGCCTCGTTCATCGACGATCACCTGAACCATCATGCCAGGGCCCTCGGGCTGATCTGATCAGCCCTGAAGGGTCTGGTGGTGTTGGAACGCCTTCTGCACGTGCTCCCGGATCTGTTTGTCGTCCCAGGGCTTGGTCAGGAACTTGTAGATCGAGCCCTCGTTGATGGCTTCAGTCACCGATTTCAGGTCGGTGTAACCGGATAGCACGATGCGGACGGTATCCGGGTGTATTGCCTTCACCCGGCTGAGAAACTCCGTGCCCGACATTTCCGGCATCCGCTGGTCCGAGATGATCACCTGGACGTCGTTCTCGGCCAGCAGGCTGAATGCTTCATGCACACTGGTGGTGGTCAGGATCCGGTAGCCATCCCGCCGTAATACCCGGGTCAGTGCCCGCAGGATGTTGCTCTCGTCATCCAGCAGCAACAGGGTTTTGTCCGGGCTGTCCTGATCATCGGCAGCGCTGCTGGCGTAGCCGCCGCGGGTATGCATGTACTCTTCCAGCAGGTTGAGCGGCATGGGCCGGGCGAACAGGAACCCCTGCAGCAGGTCGCACTGGTTCCGTCGCAGGAAAGCGGCCTGGGCGTCGGTCTCCACCCCTTCCGCCACCACGTCCAGGGACAGGTGGTGGGCCATGGAAATCACCCCCTGGGTGATGGCGGCGTCACTGCGGTCCTGGATGACATCCCGGATGAAGGAGCGGTCGATCTTGATCTTGTTGGCCGGCAACAGCTTGATGTAGCTGAGACTGGAAAAACCGGTGCCGAAATCGTCAATGGCAATACCGACCCCGAGATCTCTCAGATCATGCAGGGTCCGGATCACCTGGTCGGCGTCGTAGAGCACCGCCGACTCGACAATTTCCAGTTCCAGGGCTTCCGGGGGCAGGCCGGAGGCTTCCAGCGCATCGCTTACGGCGCCGATAAAGCCGGCCTTGCGTACCTGCATGGGTGACACGTTCACGGCTACCGTGCAGTCCTTGAACCCGGCCTTGTGAAGCCGAAGCATGTCTCTGCAGGCCTGCTCCAGTACCCACTGGCCCAGGGCGATGATCTGCCCGGTCTCTTCCGCCAGGGGCAGGAAATCTCCCGGTGATACCAGGCCCCGTTCCGGGTGGTTCCAGCGCACCAGGGCTTCCACGGCCCGTGCCTTGCCGGTTCGGGAATCGATCAGTGGCTGGTAATAGAGGGTGAGCCGCTCATTGTCGATGGCATCCTGCAGCTCGTTGCGCAGTTTGACCCGGTAACTGGCCTCGGTGTTGAGCTGCTCTGAGAACCACTGATAGGTGTTTCGCCCCATCTGCTTGGCCCGGTACATGGCCAGGTCGGCCTGCTGGATCAGTTCCGTGGGCTGGCTGATGCTGCCGTCGGTGGTGGCGATACCAACGCTGGCGGTCAGGTGCAGGTTTTCGTCGTTGACGTTATAGGGCGCGGAGAGGGTGCGCATGATCTGCTCGACCACCATCAGCGCATCTTCATTGCGGGCCAGATCCGGCAGCAACATCACATACTCGTCGCCACTGACCCGCGCCACCGTATCGCCGGTCCGGCAGACCTCCATGAGCCGGCGGGCCACCTCGATCAGCAGCTTGTCCCCGGTACGGTGGCCGAGGGAGTCATTGATCAGCTTGAAGCCGTCCAGATCGATGAACAACAGGGCCAGGGTCCGGCCGTGGCGCTGGGTAAAGCGGCAGGCCTGTTCCAGACGATCCTCCAGCAGCGCCCGGTTGGGCAGCTGGGTGAGTACGTCATGGCTGGCGTTGTAGGCCAGCTGGTTCTCCACATCCTTGCGCTCGGAAATATCGTTCTGGACCCCGACGAAGTGGGTCACCTCGCCCTCGTCGTTCCGGATCGGCGACAGGTACAGGTCGTTCCAGAACGGCGTGCCGTCCTTGCGGAAGTTGCGCAGTACCACGGAGGTTTCGCCGCCAGTGGCGAGGGCCTTCCGGATCTCGGCGAGCGCCTGTTCGTTGCTCGGATCGTCACTGTAGCCCTGCAGGAACCGGCAGTTCCGGCCGACCGACTCTTCCGGGCTGAAGCCGGTGATACGTTCGAACGTGGGGTTCACGTACACCAGTGGCATGTCCGGCTGCTGGGCATCGGCGATGACGATGCCGTTGGAGCTGGATTCGATGCACTGTTGCAGTAGACGCAGCCGACGGCTGTTATCAATCTGACGGGTCATGTCGGTGACCATCACCAGATCGAGGGGGTGATGATCGAGAACAATGCGCTCGGTCAGTAGTTCAAGGTACAGGCTGTCGCCATCCCGGGTCCGGTGTTCTTCCAGGGTGCTGCCCTCGCGCAGGATGACGCCTTCCCGGGCAACGGGGCTGGTATTGCACCGCAGATCCGGCAGTGACAGGTCAACGGCTTCCCCAGTATGGAAGCCATAGAGCGCCATGGCGGCACGGTTCATGGACTCGATACGCCCCGATTCCGGCTGCACCAGGTACATGGGCGCGGGATTGTTTTCAAACAGCAGGCGATAATGGGCTTCGCTGCTGGCCAGATCCTCGTTGGCGGCGGCCCGGTCTACTGCATAGCGGATGCTGCGAATCAGGATATGACCGTCCAGCCGGCCCTTGACGAGGTAATCCGCCGCGCCCAGTTCCACGGCACGGGCATCCAGATCGGCATCGCCCTGGCCGGTGAGCAGGATAAAAGGAGAGGTAATTCCCCGGTCCTGGGCTTCCCGGATGACATCCAGGCCGGAATCCGGACCCAGGCGCAGATCGACGAGGGTGACATCGATCCGCTCCTGCTCCAGGGCTTCAAGTCCGGCCAGCATGGTGTCCCGCCAGATCAGTTCAACGCCAGAAGGGCTGACGTCGTGCAGGAGATCCCGTGTGATCAGGTAATCGTCTTCGTCGTCCTCGATGAGCAGGACACGGAGCATCGGGTCAGTCATGTTCCTTGTTAATCCACTGTTTTGTGAGTGACTCTACGACATCCAGCAAATCGCTGTATTTCCGGGGCTTGACGATGTAGTCGTTGGCACCCCGCTGCTGGCAGAAGTCCCGGTCATCCTGGTCACTGGATGTGGTCATGATGACCGTAGGCAGTACCTGCAGCCGGGGATCCGACTTGATCTCCTGCAGGGACTGGCGGCCATCCTTGAGCGGCATGTTCAGGTCCAGCAGCAACAGGTCCGGAACCGGACAGGTCTGGCCCTCGCGGTCCGGATGCTGGCCATGGAGGAAATCCATCAGTTCTTCGCCGTCGTGGACAAAACACAGGGTGCAGTCGGCACACTGGTCCTCGAAGGCTTCCCGGATCATCAGGCAGTCGTCCGGGTCATCATCGGCAACCACCACCAGGGCGGGTTTTACAGGTTTATTCATCCTTGCTCTGCTCCTGTGCAGGACTGCTTGTGAACCGGATCCGGAACGTGGTTCCTTCCCCGGGCGCGCTAACCACGGTGATCTCCGCACCGTGGCGATCCAGGATTTTTTTCACAATGGCCATGCCAATCCCGGTACCCGCATACCCGTCCCGGCTATGCAGGCGCTGGAACGGGTGGAACAGTTTCTGGGTGTAGCGTGGATCGAATCCGATCCCCTGGTCCTGCACCACCAGGGTCCAGCCCGAGTCACTGACATTCTCAGCATAGACGGAAATTTCCGGTGGTGTGTCGGGAGCGTGGAATTTGATGGCGTTGCTAAGCAGGTTCTGGAACACCTGGCGCAGCTGGGTCGCGTCTCCCACCAGGTCGGGCAGCGGTTGAACCTTGATGCGGGCCTGCTCGTGGGTAATGGCGGTGTCCAGATCCTGAAGTACTCCGGTAAGGACGTCATCGGTGTGGCACAGCGCCATCGGCTTGGCCCGGGTGGTGACCCGGGAATAACTTAGAAGATCCTCGATCAGCTGCTGCATGCGTCCGGCAGCGGACTGCATGCGTTTCAGGTAATCCTGTTCGCTGGGGCCGAACTGGTCGGATTTGGTCATCAGCCGGTCGGAGAAAGCCTGGATCTTGCGCAGGGGTTCCTGCAGGTCGTGGGATGCCACGAAGGCGAAGTCCTGGAGTTCGCGGTTGCTGCGTTCCAGTTCGGCCATGGCCGCTTCCAGTTTCTGCTGTGCTTCCTTGCGCTCCCAGATGCTGCGGTAGTAGACCGCCAGGCCCTCGTCGGACGGGTAGGCGCTGACCTCGAGCCATTCGTTCAGGGGCGGGTAATAAAATTCGAACGACACCGAGTTGCCGGTTTCCATTGCGTAGCGATACTGATCATCCAGCTCCGTGCCGATGGTGTCGGGGAAGACCTCCCAGAGGTTGTGACCGAGCAAGTCGTCCCGGTTTTTGCGTAGCAGCTCTTCAGATTTGCGGTTGACGTAGGTAAAGCGCCAGTCGTTGTCGACGGTGTAGAAAGCGTCGGTGATGCTCTCGAAGATGATCGCCTGTCGTTCCGCATAGCGTCGGATCTGCTCCATGGCCTGATGGCTGGCGGTGATGTCCTGGAACGCGCCCTGGAGTTTCACCACCTTGCCCTCGTCGTCCTGCACGGCATGACCAATAGCCCGCACCCAGCGCAGGTTGCCCTTGGCGGTGCGTATCTGCAGTTCCTCGTCGAACGGAATGCCGGTTTCCGCACACAGCAGCACCGCTGCCCGGATCTGCTCCCGGTGCTCGTCGACATAGAAATTGATGGCGTCCTCCACGTCCGGCGCCTGGCCCCGGGGTAACTCGTGGATGTCACAGACGGCATCCGACCAGACCGATTTGCCGGTTGACAGGTCAACCACCCAACCGCCCAGCTGCGCCAGGCGCTCGGCGAGTTTGAGCAGGGCCTCGTTTTCCCTGAGTTTCTCTTCAATTGCCAGCTGGTCGGTGGTGTCCCGGGCGACCACGTAGATCAGGTCATCGGCACTGAGAATGGCGTTGATCTGCAGCCAGTGCGGGTTGCCGTCGCAGTCCAGGACCCGGATCAGCAGGTCCTTGACCTCGTGGCCCTCGGTCAGGGATTGCACCGCCCGGATGGTTTTCTCGTGGTCCTCGGCGTGAACCAGCTTCATGTAGGAGCTGCCCAGCAGCTGGTCGCGGGTGTAGCCCAGGGTATGGACAAAGGTTTCGTTGAGCTCGAAGAAATGGCTGTTGAGGTCAACGATACAGAACATGTCCGGAGACAGGGCGAAAAACTGGTCCCGTTCCCGGGACAGGGTCTCGTTGGTGGTCCTTAGTTCCCGCTCCTCCTCCAGGTGCTGGTTCAGCACCTCGTTCAGTTCCGCCAGGCTTCGGGTGCGTTGTTCGGACTGACGCCAGAAAAAATGCGACAGCATCACCAGGAAGCTCAGTCCCAGGCCCGTGAACAAAACCGCCGGTGGCAGGTAGAGTTCGCCCGGGGGAAGGCTTCCTCTGCGGGTGTAGACTTCGATCCGGCGTTCACTGTCGTGGTGTGGCGTGATCCGCTGGGAGGCCAGCATGGATTCCTGTTCCCCGGTAATATCGGGGGCGGTATCGAATACCTTCTGGTTCTGGTGGTAGACCTTTACGTGCAGGTTGCCGTCGTAATAGGCCGTCAACTTTTCGTAGACGGTCTGGAGATCCACGACGGCAAGAACTGACCACGAATAACCCGGGCCCGGAGTGATCGGGACGGCGATCGCTGCGTGATAACGGTCCTGGTTGTCCACCAGTGGTGCACTGAGATGTGCGCTGCGGGCCTCGATGGTGTGATTGAGCCAATCCCGGTTTCGCTGGTCTGACAGGAAGATTTCCAGCCAGCCGCGGTAGTCGAGGGTGCGGGATTCGGTGCGCACCGGGCTGTGGTCCCGGTTGAGGATGGTGATCAGCCGCAGGTCCGGGAAATCACGGAGGTAGCTGCTCACTTCCTGCTCCCAGAACGACTGTGAGGGGACGCCGTCGAGCAGCTCCCAACGCTCGGCCAGGCGGCGGATCAACGCCAGTTTGACGCCAAACGCGGAGTCGGCCGAAGCCTCGAGCTGACTCGCCAGTGACTCGGCCCGTTCGATCAGGCGCTCGCCGGATTGCAGGCGCAGGGCGTGCCAGCTCAGAGTGGTGATCAGGATACCCAGGATGCCAAGTACGAGCAGGCCCTTGGAATAGAACTGCACTTCGCTGTGATAGATGGAATACAGGAACGGCAGGATCAAGCCCGCGAGCATCACCAGGGGGCTGAGAACCAGGGTGGCTTCCGTGAGATTGCCCAGCCCCAGAGCGGACAGTCCCGGATACCAGTGAGACAGCAGGGACACCAGGCCGAGGCCGAACACCATCGGGCCGCAGACCAGCCCGACAAACCAGCCCCGGGACAGGTGCATGGCAGCCAGCCCGCTCAGGCTGATCAGCAGAATCACGAGCAGCAGTAACGGGTTGAGAGCGGCGATGTCCAGCCAGTCGCTCTCGGGCAAACGGGGTGCCAGCGTCAGCAGTGAGGCCAGGGCAATGAGGCCGAAGCCAAGGCCGGTCGCAAGCCAGCGGTAGCGCAGCAACAGCGCCAGGAAGGCAGCGCACAGGGTCAGCGCAATCAGCCCGCCGCCGGGACGCAGTGACAGACGGCCGACACCTTCCGGCCCACTGATGCCGAAGTCGATCAGGATGATCAGACCCACGGAACCCAGGGATATGGCCAGGGCGAGGGTCAGGCAGTACCAGAAGGCCGGTCGCTTGAGCGCGTTAACCATGGAGTACCTGGGGTCCCAGCAGGCGCAGGATTTCGTCGGCGGTGGTCAGGCCGTCGCGCAGTTTTTCCAGGGCATCGTCCAGCAGTACCATCATGCCCTTTTCCCGGGCGAGGGTCTCGATCTGCATGGCGCTGGCCCCTTCGGTAATGGCAATCCGGAGTTCCTCGTTCATGGTCAGTACTTCGTGAATGGCGACCCGGCCCTTGTAGCCCTTGTGACATTTCTCGCAGCCCCGGCCCCGATAGAAACGCAGATCCTCACTCAGGAACTGCGGCCCCAGCTGCTCGAGAACCTCCGTCGGCCGTTCGGTCTCTTCCCGGCAGTGGGTGCAGATCCGCCGCACCAGGCGCTGGGCGATGATGGCTTCCAGTGCCGAAGCCAGCACGAAAGGCTTCAGGCCGAGATCCAGCAGTCGCGCCACGGTGGCCGCGGCGGAACTGGTATGCAGGGTAGAATAGACCAGGTGGCCGGTCATCGCTGCGTGGAACGCCACATCGGCGGTTTCCTCGTCCCGGATCTCGCCCAGCAGGATCACATCCGGGTCCTGGCGCAGGATTGCTCTCAGCACGCTGGCAAAGTCGAGTCCAATGCGGTCCTTGACCGGTACCTGGCCGGCCATGTCGACATGGAACTCCACCGGGTCCTCGATGGTGACGTAATTGCGCTCCGGCGAGGCATTGTGCTGCAGCAGTGCATACAGGGTGGTGGTCTTGCCGCTGCCGGTGGGGCCGGTGGCCAGGATGATGCCCTGGGGCTTGGCGATGACATGCTTGAGCCGGGCCAGGTTGTGTTGCGACAGCCCGAGATCCTCCAGGGATTGGGCCGAGGACTGGCGCTCCAGCACCCGCATGACCACCTTCTCGCCGTTGATGGTGGGCAGGGTGGAGATTCGCAGGTCGACAATCCGCATCGGGGTCTTGACGGTAATCCGGCCGTCCTGGGGCCGACGCCGCTCGGTGATGTCCAGTTCGGCCATGACCTTGATGCGCGAGACCACTGACATCAGCAGGTTGGTCGGGATGTGGATCTTGTCCTGAAGCACCCCGTCAATGCGGTAACGCACCACCAGCGACTTGGTGCGGGGATGAACGTGGATGTCGCTGGCGCCAAGGCGCAGCGCCTCGAGGATAATGGCATTTACCAGCCGGATCGCCGGTGGCTCTTCGGAGCTGCCCAGCAACTGTTCCAGGGATTCCTGATCGGCGTCCTCGTCCAGGACGATCTCGATGCCTTCATAGGGATCGTCAGAGCCCACCTTGGTGGTGATGTCGTCCAGATCGTTGGTATCGCCAAAGATTTCCGCCAGCTTGTTCTGCATCTGCGAGGTTTCGCACAGCAGGGGGTGGATGGTGTAGCCGGTCATGAACCCGAGTTCGTCGATCAGGTTGATGTCCATGGGGTCCACCATGGCCAGGCGCAGGCGCTGGCCACTGACCCGCAGCGGTAGCACAAGTTGGCGGGTACAGATTTTCTGGGGGATCAGGGACAGCAGGCTGGGGTCCGGCTGGAACTCCCTCAGGTCCACTTCCTCGAACAGCATCTCATCCCGCAGCAGCTCGAAGACCTTGGTGAAGTCCACCCAGTCATGCTTGAGCAGCTGGCGCACCACCGGTGTCTTCTGGCTTTGCATTTCCCGGTGCAGCTGCTGAATCTGCTGGGGATTGAGCCAGCCTTTCTTGTGCAGCAGGATGGCCAATTGACTGCGGTTGGTGGCGGTCAGCTTGCTGATGGTCTCCAGGTCCCGGCCCTGTTTCTGGGTCTGTTGCTCCAGGCTTCGGTTACGTTGCATCAGCTCGTACTGCTCCAGCGCCAGGGCGATGGTCAGGCGGATGTCGTCGTCGTTCCAGGGCTTGAGGATGAAGCGGTAGACGGCGCCGTCCTTGATCGAGCCCATCACCGCGTCGGTGTTGGCGTGTCCGGTGAGCATGATGCGGATGGTCTGGGGCCAGCGCTCCCGGACTTCCCGTAGCAGTTCGCTGCCATTCATCCCCGGCATCATGAAGTCGGTCATGATCAGCTCGACCGGCTGCTTTTCCAGGATTTTAAGGGCCTCGGCACCGCTACGTGCAAACAGCAGCTCGTAATTTTCCCGCTGGAACACCCGGCGCAGGGACGCCAGGATGTTGGGCTCGTCGTCCACCAGCAGCAGGCGATAGGGCGCGGTGCGCTTGCTCGGCTCCGGGGCCGGTTGCTTGTCGGTGTCGTTTCCGTAAAACAGGGATGCGTAGCGATTTGCCATTCAGGAACCTTGTTGGACTGGCAGTGAGACGACGACTCGGGTACCCGCCCCCTCCTGGCTGTCGAGTGTCAGTTGGCCACCGTGGGCGCGGACCGTATCCCGGGCCACGGTGAGTCCCAGCCCGGTGCCGGAACCCACCGGCCGGGTGGTGAAAAAGGCATCGAAGACCTGGCTGCGAACCGTCTCCGGGATGCCGCAGCCGTTGTCCTGGATGATCACCTGGATGCCGGTATTGTCCGCCAGGGTCCTGACCAGGATGCGGCCATCGTCCCCGACCGCCCGGGCCGCGTTGTCCAGCAAATTGAAAAGGGTCTGTGACAGTCTGGACGGGTGGCCCGGGATCCTGGGCAGCTCTGCCAGGTTTTCGGTGATGTTCAGGCGGTGGTCATGTTCAGTCTGTACCAGGTGGCAGGCGCTGCGCAGCAGGCTGTTCAGGTCGCACAGGGCGTTATCGGCCTGATCGATGCTGGAGAAGGTCTTCAGGTCAGCGACGATGCTGGCAATGCGGTCAGTTCCCTCGATCGACTCGCTGAGCAGGTCCTGGAAGTCCTCCAGCAGCTCACGGTTCTCGAGGGTTTCCGGCAGCAGGGGCTCCAGGTTCTGGACATAGTCCCGGGCCACCCGAAGGTTGCTGCTGATGAACCCGACGGGATTGTTGATCTCGTGGGCGACACCGGCGGCCAGGTGACCAACGGAGCGCAACCGGGCACTCTCGTACAGTTCCTGCTGGGTCTGGCGGATCACGTCGACCTGCTCATCCACTTTCTGCTGCAGCTGGTCGGACAGTTCCCGGTATTTGGCTTCGGATGCCCTGAGGGCCTCGTTCTGGCGCTGAAGCTCCGCATAGCTGGCTTCGGTGGTGTCATGGTGGATATTGGCGGCCAGGCGATACTTGGCCACGAACAGCATCAGGAAGGACACCAGTTCGGCCGCGGCCTCGCGTTCTCCGTCAGAGGCGCCACCGCTCAGCCAACCGACGGTTTCCAGGTTGAACTCCACCGGAACGGCGTCTCCGGCACGGTTTTCGCTGATCTCAACCGGCTTCCGGCACAGGGCGCTTAGCCCGTTGCTCAGCCTCTGGAGCTGGTCCGGGGTCAGCAGGTCGGACAGCGTCGGATCGTCCTCGAAGTTACGCATCATCCACCCCGTGACTGGCGCTCAGTCGGCCAATGAAAGTGGACCGGTCAATGCTGTGCTTGCCGGCAAGGTCGAACTCGGCATCGATGCCCGTGTAAAGACGGTCGAGCAGGGCCTGGAAGGTTTCGATGACCCCCGTGCCCTGCAGCGCCGAGGCCATGGCCAGTGGCGCCCAGGGCGTGCCGGCCCAGCGTGCCTGGAGTTCGGCCTCGTCCACCACCGCAGGCAGATCTCGTTTGTTGAATTGCACCACCATGGGCAGGGTGTCGATATCGAGGCCTACCTTGTCCAGGTTGTCTTCCAGGTTGCCGAAGGCGATGGCGTTGTTGTCCTGCTGGGCGACCTGGGAGTCGGCCACGAACACCACGCCGTCGGCCCGGGACAGTACCGCCTTGCGGGTGCTGTCATGCTGGACCTGTCCGGGCACGGTATAGAGCTTCAGCCTCAGGTCCAGTCCGGAGTGGCTGCGCAGACCGATGGGCAGCATGTCGAAAAACAGGGTGCGGTCGTCCCGGGTCTCGAGCACCATCAGCTCGCCCTTGCGCTCCGGATTGAGCAGGGAATGCAGCTGCATCAGGTTGGTGGTCTTGCCGCTCAGGGCCGGGCCGTAGAACACCACCTTCAGGGCGAGCTTATTATCTTCCGGGCTGAAATCAGGCATTGTGCAGGTCCGGTTCAGTCATCCTCGCCAATCAGCACCGAGCCGTCGGTGTCGCGCTGGACACGGGTGATGCCGGGATTCTCGGCCTCCAGTCGCAACAGTTCTTCCTCGCGGGCCCGGAGCATGTCTTTCTGGCGGTCGTTTTCCTGGCGCAGGCGCTGGTTTTCCTTTTTCAGCTGGTACAGGTCGATGGCCGAGCGGATGGCACTCACCACTTCATGGTCTTCCCAGGGTTTGGACAGGTACCGATGCACTTCTGCCTGGTTGATGGCCTTGATCATGGATTCCCGGTCGCCATAGGCGCTGAGCACCAGGCGGATGGCATCTGGCTGGCGCTGTTTGGCGAACTGCAGGTAGGTGACGCCGTCGGCGGTGGGCATCCGGTAATCCGAGATAATGACCGCGTACTCGTGTTCCAGGAGACTGCCGAGCGCTTCCTCGACATTGTCGTAGGTATGCACCTCCCAACCCTCGGGTTTGAGCAGCCGGCGCAGTGCACTGAGAATATTGCGTTCGTCGTCCACCAGCTGGATCTTGATCATGGCTTGTCTCCGTATCGCCGCGGTTATTCGTTGAGGTCGGGCTGAGTGATGGGCAGGGTCAGGCGGAAGCAGGTACCTTCACCGGGAGTGCTGTCCACGTCGAGGCTGCCCTGGTGCTTTTCGATGATGTTGAAGGACAGGGAAAGGCCCAGACCCGTGCCCTTGCCCACCGGCTTGGTGGTAAAGAAGGGTTCAAAGATCCGGTGACGGTGCTCCGGCGAGATGCCTTTGCCGGTGTCCTGCACTTCGATGATGACTGTGTCACCCTGCTGGCGGGTGCGAATGGTGATCCGGCCAAAACTTTCAATAGCATGGGCGGCGTTGACCAGCAGGTTCATCACCACCTGGTTGATCTGGGAGATTATGCATTCCACTTCGGGCAGCTCTCCGAACTCCCGCACCACCTCGGCCTTGTACTTGAGTTCGTTGTTGACCACGTTCAGGGTGGTCTCGATGCCCCGATGGATATCCGCCGGTTTGAATTCTTCCTCTTCAATGTGGGAGAAGTCCTTCATGGCCGCGATGATGGTTTTGACCCGCTCGATGCCTTCCCGGGACTCAGCCAGCAGGTCCCGCAGGTCGTCCCTCAGGTACTCGTAGTCAATGTTCTGCTTTATCAGCCGGAGGTCGTCCAGTGACCTGGCGCTGTCCACTGCCTCGGTCAGCCGGAACAGGTCGTTGAGATAGGTGTCCAGGGTTTGCAGGTTGGAATAGACATAGCCCACGGGATTGTTGATCTCGTGAGCGACGCCGGCGGCAAGCTGGCCGATGGCCGCCAGTTTTTCCGACTGCAGCAATTGCTGGTTGGCCTGTTCCAGACGGGCGTTGAGTAATTCCTGGTCTGACTGGGGAGTAGGAGCGTTGGACATAGGCAACCGTAACCGTGAAATTTCAGCTGATCCCAGTATAGATGCCTGCTTTTTACCGCTTGGTAAATTTTGGTTTCCGGAATGCGGAGTTACGTTATCAATTCCCTGTTATTTATATGGTTTTTCAGGTCCATTAACGGGAATGTTTCGTACTAACCTGTACGTACCATGAAACATTGTTAAAAAATAGCCAGACATGACGACCTGTCGGACCTGTTGGGCTACGCTTGGCACCACCATGCGACCTTTGTCGGAAACTTTTTTCCATGTTCCAACGCCTTAGATCGGATTTTCGCCTGTCCATCATTACCCTGCTGGGGCTGAGCGGCTTTCTGGGCATTACGCCTTTTGCCGTGTTGCGCTTTCACCAGGGCGATGTGGTGACGGGTGTGGTCGACGTTCTGATTCTCTGCGGCGTCTGCGGTGGCGTGGTCTATGCGTGGGTGACCGGGGATACCCGGCGCAGTGGCCTGGTCATGGCCATCGTGGCCTCGTTCGGGTCCGTTGTGGTGGCGGGTCTTGTGGGTGACCCCGGACTGTTCTGGCTCTACCCCTGCCTGATTACCAGTTTCTTCCTGACACCGCCCCGGGTCGCCATCGCCATTAATGTCTCGGCGGTGGTTCTGATGGTTGCCCTGGGGGATGCCTTCTCCGGCCTTGAACAGATGGGCTCGTTCGTTTCCACTGCCCTGGTGGTCAGTGCCTGCGCCTTCGTTTTCGCCAGCCGCAACGAGGATCAGCGCCGGCGTCTGGAACACCTGGCCACCATCGATCCGCTGACCGGGGTGAAGAACCGCCGGGCCATGGACGAGGAGCTGGCCATCGCCCAGGCCCATGCCACCCGGACCGGCATTTCCTGTGCCCTGATCCTGCTGGATATCGATCATTTCAAACAGATCAATGACGAGTATGGTCACAGTGTCGGGGATGAGGTGCTTGTCGATCTGGTCAACGTGCTTCGTAAAAACACCCGGAAATCCGACCAGCTGTTCCGCTACGGTGGTGAAGAATTCGTTCTGCTGGTCCCGGCCATCGACGGGGTGGGGCTCAAGACGGTGATCGGCAACCTCCAGCAACTGCTCCGGAACCATGTTAAGCATCCGGGTGGTTCAATCACGGCGTCCTTCGGTGTCGCCGAGCTCGATTGGGGCGAGCGCGTGGAAAGCTGGCTTGCCCGGGCCGACGACGCACTGTATCAGGCCAAGGAAACCGGCCGGGACCGGGCGGTGTTTGCGGAGCCCCGGATTCGCGCGGTACCTCAGTCAGCCTGATCCGGCGTAAAGCGGAACAGGCGCCAGCCCAGCAGCAGGCTGGCGGAGGTCAGGCCGCAGGTCAGTCCTACCCAGAACCCCGCTGCCCCCATGGCGGGCACGATCCAGTCGGTGAACGTCAGGGTGTAACCCAGCGGCAGGCCGATCCCCCAGAATGAAAACAACATGATGAACATGGGAATGCGGGTGTCCTTGTAACCTCGCAGGGCACTTATGCAGGTCACCTGCACCACATCGGCGACCTGGAACAGGGCCGCGAAGCCCAGCAGGGCCACGGTGACTGCCTGGACATCGGCCTCGCCGGAATACAGCGCGGCAATTTCCGGGGAAAAGGTGTAGAGCAGGGTGGCAAAAACCAGGGCAATGGCTGCCGCCAGTACCAGCGAGCTGCGGGAAATCAGGCGGGCGCTGTCCGGCGCCCGGGCGCCGATCAGGAAGCTCACCCGCAGGGTCAGCGCCATCCCCAGGCTCAATGGCAGCATGAACAGCAGCGACACCACGTTCAGGGCAATCTGGTGGCCTGCGACCACCACCGGGCCGAGGGGTGCCAGGAACAGCGCAATCACCGCGAACATGCTCGCTTCGACAAAAATGGTGAAGCCGATCGGCACGCCGATACGCAGGATATAACCCAGGCCCGCCCGGTCCGGGGCGGCCCAGTCGGCAATCAGGTGGAAGCTCCGGTACAAGCGGCTCCGGTTCAGGTAAACCAGCATCGCCACCGCGGCAAAGCCATTGGACAGTGATGTGGCCCAGCCACAGCCGATGCCGCCCATGGCCGGAAGCCCGAGCTTGCCATAGATGAAGATGTAGTTCAGGGGCAGGTTGATCAGAGTGCTGAGCACCGAGAATGCCATGATCACCCGGGTGTGGCCCAGGCCGTCCGTCAGTCCCCGTAAGGCCGCCATCAGCAGCATGGCCGGAACGCCCCAGGCAAAGGCATCCAGGTAACCCTGGGTGATGCGGGTGGTGTTGGCATCCAGTTCCAGCAAGGTGAGGACCGGCTTCACATTGATCAGCAGCAGGATCATGATCACCGAGCCGGCGGCGGCCAGGTAGAGGCCCTGCCAGGTCGCCGGCATGATCTTTTCCCGGCTACCGGCGCCGTTGTAGCCGGAGATGATGGGTTGCAGGGCGCTCAGGGCGCCCATGAAAAACAGGAACAGTGGCATCCAGAGGCTACTGCCGATACCTACGGCAGCCAGGTCCTCGGCACTGGCATGGCCGGCCATGACCGTATCGATCACCCCGTTGGCCATCTGGGCAACCTGGGCGATGAGGATCGGTCCGCCAAGAATGGCGAGGGTGCGCCATTCGGCAAACACCCGGCTCAGTAGCGGTTGCCGGGCTTCGGGTAATGGCTGGTGGGTTTCGTCCATCGTGGCGCTTGGTCCCCGGATCTCCATGTGAAACAGGCCTGCATCCTACCCGAAAAGCGGTTACAGTACGCGCCTCGGTTAATGGGAGAGATTATCAACATGGGTTTGCTGGTTTTTGTAACGGTTCTCTGGGCGTTTTCCTTCAGCCTGATTGGAGAATTTCTTGCCGGACAGGTGGACAGTGATTTTGCTGTGTTGACCCGGGTGCTGATCGCGTCACTGATCTTTCTGCCCTTTACCCGCTGGCGCGGTGTGCCCTCCGGACTCAAGCTGGGCATTCTGGTGACCGGTATGCTGCAGTTCGGGGTGACCTACCTGTGTCTCTACCGCTCGTTCAGCTACCTGACGGTTCCGGAAGTCCTGCTGTTCACCATTTTCACGCCCCTGTACGTGACCCTGCTCGATGATGCGCTGTTCCGACGTTTCTCGCCGGTGGCCCTGCTGGCTGCGGCGATTGCCACGGTTGGGGCGGGGATCATCCGCTATGACGGCCTGAGCCAGGACTTCGTCACCGGTTTCCTGTTGCTGCAGGTGGCCAACTTTACCTTTGCTGCCGGCCAGGTGGGCTACAAGCACGTCATGCAGCGGTATCCGCTGGATCTGGGCTCGTTCCGGACGTTTGGTTATTTCTTCTTCGGTGCCCTGATTATTGCCCTGCCTTCGTTCCTGATCTTCGGTAATCCCGAGCGACTGCCGTCCACCGGCCTGCAGTGGGGCGTGCTGGCCTGGCTCGGCTTTGCCGCCTCCGGCCTCGGGTTGTTCCTGTGGAACCGGGGTGCCTGCAAGGTGGACGCCGGCACCCTGGCGATCATGAATAATGCCCTGGTACCCGCCGGCCTGCTGGTCAACCTGTTGATCTGGAACCGGGATGCCGATCTGCTCCGGCTGGCCATCGGTGGTGCGGTCATCGTGTTTTCCCTGTGGGTGAATGCCCGCTTCCACCCCCGGGCCCGTCTGACGGCTACCGCCTGATACACGCCAGCACTGGCATCGGCACGCCAGTGCTGGCAGAATCGCGACCCAACAGCCCGGGCCTGCCCCGGGCGCTCGATCCTCTTTCAATTCCTTAGCTAAAAGCACAGGAAATCAACATGTCTCAATCCAACTCTGTGTCGGGTAACGGCGATTACACCGCTCGTGGCCTCTGGTCGTCCCGGCTGGCGTTCATTCTGGCGGCGACCGGTTCTGCCGTTGGCCTGGGTAACGTCTGGAAATTCCCCTACGTCACCGGTGAGAACGGTGGTGGCGCCTTTGTCCTGGTATACCTGCTGTGCATCGCCATCATCGGTATCCCCATCATGATGGCCGAGGTATTCATCGGCCGGAACGGCCGGCACAACCCGATCACCAGCTTCCGCCTGGTGGCCGAGCGTAACCTGGCTTCCCCCGTCTGGCGGATCTCGGCGATCGTGGGCATGCTTGCCGCCTTCATCATCCTTTCCTTCTATTCGGTGATTGGTGGCTGGGCCGCTTCCTACATTGGCCACGCCGCCGCCGGCGACTTTACCGGCGGTACCGCCGAGTCCATCGGTGACCTGTTCGGCGGCCTGCTCGGCAGCCCGGTGCAACTGCTGATCTGGCATACCGTGTTCATGGCACTGGTGGTGCTGGTGGTTTCCCGGGGTCTGAAGGGTGGTCTGGAGCGTGCGGCCACCATTCTGATGCCGGCCCTGTTCATCCTGCTGCTGGTTGCCGTGGGCTATGCCACCACCACCGGCCATTTCGGTGAGGCGGTCAGCTTCCTGTTCAGTCCGAACTTTGGTGCCCTCACCGTCAGCGGTGTGCTGGTTGCCCTCGGCCACGCCTTCTTTACCCTGAGTCTGGGTATGGCGATCATGATGGCCTACGGTTCCTACCTGAGCCGGGACGTCTCCATCGGTCGTACCGCCATCAGCGTTGCGATCATGGATACCGGCGTTGCCCTGCTGGCAGGCCTGGCCATCTTCCCGGTGGTGTTTGCCAATGGTCTGGAAGCCGGCGCCGGCCCCGGCCTGATCTTCCAGACCCTGCCGCTGGCGTTCGGTAACATGCCCTTTGGCAGCCTGTTCGGTGCCCTGTTCTTCGTGCTGCTGCTGTTCGCAGCCTGGACTTCCGGTATTTCCCTGCTGGAGCCGGTGGTCGAGTGGGTCGAGGAGAAGACCAGCCTTGCCCGTACCGGCAGTGCCATTCTGGTGGGCGTGCTGTGCTGGGCATTGGGCATCGCTTCGATCCTGTCCCTGAACGTCTGGTCCGATATCACGCCGCTGGGCATGTTTGACCGGTTCGAGGGCAAGACCATCTTTGATCTGCTGGACTACGTCACCGCCAACATCATGCTGCCGCTGTCCGGCCTGCTGACCGCCCTGTTCGTGGGCTGGTTCGTGGCCCGGGAGTCGCTCAAGTCCGACCTGGCCCTGACCGGTGGTGCTTTCGGCCTGTGGTACAACCTGATCCGGTTCGTGACCCCGATTGCCGTGGTGATCGTGTTCATCTACAACCTGATGGCCTGATCCCCCCCATTTGCCGCCAAACCAGGGGTCAGATGAAGGCTTTCATCTGACCCCGCTTTAACTCCCGCCCCGATTGTTGTCTTCGGGCCGGGCGCGAAACAGAAAAAAGCCCGGTGGAGAATAACCACCGGGCTTTTTTTGTGTTGTCGTCGAGGGACTCTTACTCGCTTATTGCCCTGAGGGCATCAAGGTGGGGACGGACGGCCTCGACATCGCCTGCAGGTGCATTGCTGGCACTTTCCATGGCGCCCATGGCGCTCTCCATCATTGCCCGCATCTGGGCTTTCTGCTCCGCTGTCATCTGCGGGTTGTTCTCAATCTCCGCCAGGGCCGCGTTCATTTCCTGCCGGGCGCCGGGACTCTGTTGCTCCATCTCGATGGCCATCCAGGCCTGATAGACTCGGTCGCCGGTGGCAGCCCATTGCTCGATGTTGTCGAAGCCATGGTTTCGAGCCAGTTCGTCCAGGCGGTTATAGGCCTCGTGGCCTTTGAGTTCGTCCAGCGAATCGGAAAAGAGGCGGGAGAAATCGGGCATGGCGCCGTCATCTTCCGCATCCATCTGATCATCGAGTTCCTCGAACTCCGGTTCCAGTTTCTGTGCGGCTTTCAGGCTTTCGATAAATGATGAAATCTTCTGATCAGACAGGCTTTCAGCGTGGCTTCCCGCGGAGAACAGTCCGAACAGGGCCATAACTGTTGTGATCAGGGCAATACGAAGAAAAACCGGTGATTGGTCAGGCATAAGCATCTCTCCTTGAGTGAGGGCCTCCGGCTCCCTTTTCCGGAGGCCCCTCGAGATTAGCGCTTACACCGGTTGGCTGGCAACCTTCCGGTTTAGGTCAGTTTCAGAAGAACAGATCCGGCAGCCAGGTGGCAATCTCCGGGAAAATCATGATCAGGATGATGCCGATAATCTCCACAATGACGAAGGGGATGATCGACTTGTAGATGTCCTTCATGGTGATTGACGGCGGCACAATGCCCTTAAGATAGAACAGGTTGAAACCGAAGGGCGGCGTCATGTAGCCGATTTCCATGTTGATCACGAACAGGATGCCGAACCAGATCGGATCGAAGCCCAGGGATTCCACGATCGGCATGAACACCGGCAGGGTGATCAGCATGATGCCCACCGGGTCGAGCACCATGGCCAGCAGGAACACGATCACCATCATGGCGATGATGATGCCCCAGGGGCCGCCGGGAACCATGTTCATCAGACCCTCGATCAGCTCCTGAGCGCCCATGCTCTGGTAGGCGGCGCTGAACGCGTGGGCGGCAAACAGGATCCACATGATCATGCCGGTGAGCTTGAAGGTGCGGATCGCCGCTTCCTGCAGGATGCTCCACTTGAACTGCTTGTAGACGGCGGCCGAGATCAGTGCGCCCAGTACGCCCATGGCGGCGGCTTCGGTCGGGGTGGTAATGCCGCCGATGATGGAGCCCAGCACCATGACCACCACACCGATGGGCAGTAGCACCGCCCGCAGGGCCCGGAGTTTCTCCGGCCAGGTACCCCGTTCCTCTTTCGGCAGGGCGGGCGCCAGTTCCGGCTGCAGGTGGCAGCGCACGATGATGTAGATGGCAGTCAGCACCATCAGCAGAATGCCCGGCATGATGCCGGCGGCGAACATCTGGCCGACTGAGACGCCGGTGATCAGGGCATAGAGGATCATCAGGATGCTGGGGGGGATCAGAATCCCCCAGCCACCACCGGTATTGATGACACCAAGGGCCATGCTCTTGTCGTAGCCGCGCTCAAGCATGGATGGCAGGGCAATGGTGCCCATGGCGACCACGGCCGCACCGCTGATGCCTACCATGGCCGCAAACACGGCGCAGATACCCAGGGTGCCCAGGGCCAGTCCGCCTCTGAGGCCGCCGCACCAGAGGTGCATCATCCGGTACAGATCTCTGGCCACGCCGGTGCGTTCCAGGATCATGGCCATGAACACAAACAGCGGAATAGCGACCAGGGTGAAGCTTTCCATGGTGCCCCAGATCTGGGACGCCACCATATAGAAGGAATCAAAACCCCAGGTGAAATAGAGGAACACCACGGACACGCCGCCCAGCACAAACGCCAACGGCAGGCCCAGCAGCAGGAAAAACAGCAGTGCGCCGAAGAACAGCAGGGTCAGGACTTCAATACTCACAACTGCTCTCCTTCGGAATCAGACTCTTCGGGGGTGTAGTAATCCAGGTTGAAGGCCACGGCGATGTCCTCAAGCAGCTTCACGAGGCCTTGCAGGACCAGCAGTGCCGTACCGACCGGAATCGCGAGCTTGACCGGCCAGATGGGCGGGTTCCAGGCGGAATAGGAGGTCTCCCAGCTGGACATGGACTCCCGGGCCATGTCGATACCGAACCAGAGCAGGGCGAGGGTGAAGATGAAAAATACCGCGGAGGTGACGATGTCCAGCACGGCCCGTTTGCGTGGAGCCAGGTGCGAATGCAGCAGGTCGACGTTGACATGACCCCGGTGGGCCATGATGTAGCCACCCGACATCACCGCATAGATACCGAACAGCATCTGGGTTAGTTCATTGGTCCAGACTGTTGGCGAGTTGAACAGGTAGCGGAAGCCCACCTCAAGCAGCAGGAACGCAAACATCGCGAACACGAGCAGGGCTATCCAGCGCCCGACGACATCATTGAGACGGGTAACCCCTCTCATGAATGCGGCAATCATCACACCCATGGTTCTCTCCAGGAGGACGTTGGTTGTAGTCAGGGACAAAAAGGCCGGAGTGCTGGACTCCGGCCCGGGTTATTCCGATGGCTGATCAGAGGTAGCCGAGGTCGCTCAGGTAGCTCTTGAGCATATCCAGTGCTTTCTGGGCATTCTCGCTGCGCTTGCCTTCCTCGTCCCACATCTTCTGGGCGGTGGCTACCAGCTTGTCCTGAACTTCATCCGGCAGCACGTTGACCTGTACTTCCTGCTCGGCAATGGCCTTGGCCAGAGTGATGCGTTCCTTGTACTGGTACTCGTTGGTGCGGACCCAGAACTGCTCGTTCAGGGCGTCCTTGACGATCTTCTGCATGTCTTCCGGCAGCTTGTCCAGTGCCTTCTGGCTGACAATGATCACATCGGTACCGGCGATGTTCAGGGCCGGCTGCACGTGGTACTTGGCGACCTCGTACAGACCCATGCTGTAGGCACCCTGGGAAGCACCCCAGTGGGCGCCGTCGACGATGCCGGAATCCAGTGCGGTGTAGAGCTCACCGCCGGGAATATAGGAGGCAGCGGCACCGGCTTCGGTCAGGAAATTCTGCAGGGCGCCGGAGGAGCGGATCTTCAGGCTGGTGAAGTCTTCCCAGCTTTCAATCGGGTTCTTGACCACCATTTCGGTCGGGTAGACCTTGTCGGTGGCCCAGTAGACACCATGCTCGGCGGCTTCATCACGCAGCATCTGCTCGAAGCCCATGTTCTGGTGGAAGTAGGCCGCTTCCCAGACGTTGCGGAAAGCGAAGGGCAGGCCGGAGGCGATACCCGCCAGGGAGACCTTGTCCTGGGCGTAGGAGGGCGAGATGGTGCCCATTTCCAGGATGCCGCGGCTGACCGCGTTGAAGGTTTCCTTGGCCTTGAACAGCGCGCCGGCTTCGTACAGCTGGAGCTTCAGGCGACCATCGGTGCGCTCTTCCAGAACCCGCTTGATGCGGCCGAGACTGTCGGTATAGGAGCTGCTGGAACCGGGCCAGTGGGACTGTACTTTCCAGGTGACGGTGTCCTGGGCCGCTGCCGGGGCGGCAGCTAGGGCGGCAGAAACACCAAGGGTAAGGGCGGACGCGTAAACGGTCAGCTTCTTGCGTGCTTGCATTATGAGGTTCATGGCTGTGCCTCTTTCGTTGTTGTATTGGCCTTGCTTGCTATTTCACTCTGCAGAACTATTAACTGCAGGGTGAATTTATGTTCTCTGAATCTATCACAACATCGGGCTTTTGCAATAGGATGTTTTTACCTCAAACAACAACGTAATCTTCTGGAAGGATAGCTCAATGATCGACATGCATCAGGCGGAGGCCGTAGTTCATCTCACCATCAACCGCCCGGCGAAGAAGAACGCGCTGACCCGGGAGATGTACGACCTGCTGAGCCAGCGTATTCGGCAAGCCGCTGATGATGAGTCCGTTAACGCTATTGTCATCTCCGGGCATGGCGATGTGTTCACCGCCGGCAATGACCTGGACGATTTCCGCGCCCGGGCAACCGATCCGAATCCACAGCCCTCTGCCGGGCTGGGCTTTATCGAAACCCTGATGGACTGCGACACGCCGGTCATTGCCGCCGTGGAAGGGATTGCCATCGGCATCGGCACTACTCTGCTTCTGCACTGCGACTCGGTAATTGCCGGTAGATCCGCGACCTTCAAGACCGCTTTTGTCGATCTTGGTCTGGTGCCCGAGGCGGCCTCCACGGTCACCATGCCCCTGCACCTCGGTGCCCGCCGGGCGGCAGAGCTGTTGTTATTCGGGGAGGTCATGGACGGTGTCGAGGCCCGGGACTGCGGCCTGGTCAGCAAGGTGGTGGATGACGGTGCCGCCGTGACCACCGCGCTGGAACTGGCGCAGCGATTGGCCGGTAAACCCCGGGAGGCGCTCAGGGCGAGCAAGCGGTTGATCCGGGCCCCGTGGCGGGATCAGGTCAGGGAAGCGCTGGAGCGCGAGCGCGCGGTGTTCTCCGAGCGCCTGCGCTCCGACGATTGCCGGCAGGCCCTGACCAGGATGGAACGCCGTTAGCGGTTCCAGTAAGGCTCCCGGAGTTCCCGTTTCAGCACTTTACCGATGGTGGAGCGGGGCAGTTCCTCCCGGAACTCGATTGCCGCCAGCCGCTGGGTCTTGCCCAGCCGATGGTTGGCCCAGTCCAGTAGCTCCGTCTCGGTCTCCGGGTGACCCGGAGCCTTGACCACCAGGGCCAGGGGCGTTTCGCCCCATTGCTCGCTGGGTATGCCGATCACCGCGACATCGGCGACGGCGGGGTGGCCGAGCAAGGTCTTTTCCAGATCCACCGCATAGATGTTGAAGCCGCCGGAGATGATCATGTCCTTGCGACGGTCGAGGATGTGGATAAATCCGTCTTCATCAATCCTGCCCATATCCCCGCTGCGATAGAACGCCAGGCCTTCCGGGTTGGTCCAGAGCATCTCCCGGGTCTGTTCGGGGCGGTTGACGTAACCGCGCATCATGGAAATGGCCCGGCCGACGATTTCCCCGGTTTCGCCCCGGGGCAGCTCCCGGCCCTCGTCATCGATCACCCGGACTTCGGCACCCTCGGTGGGCAGGCCCACGGAATCCCATTTGTCGGGATGGGCAGCGCAATCCAGGCTGGTGGAGATGCCACCCTCCGTCAGGCCGTAGACCTCCCGGATATTGCCCGGCCAGCGCCGCATGGCTTCGGCAATGACATCCGCCCGAAGCGGCGCGCTGGTACACAGCTTGAGCTTGAAGCTGGACAGGTCGAAGCGGTCGAAATCCGGTACCGCCAGGATGCGCTGGTACTGCACGGGCACCAGCATGGCGTGGGTCACCCGATATTGTTCTGCCAGCTCGAGGAACCGGTGGGCATCGAATTTCGCCATCAGTACCAGGGTGCCGCCGTGGAACAGGGTCGGTAAGACCGAGACCAGGGTGGTGTTGGAATACAGGGGCGTGGAAACGAGATTGATGGCGTCGCCATCCAGGCCGAACCGGCTCATCCGGACCATCTGGCGCTGGCGGAACCGGTAGTCGTGCAGGATGCCCTTGGGCGTGCCGGTGGTGCCCGAGCTGTAGATGATGTTGAAAGGGTCGTCCAGGGTGACCGGTGCCGGAGTGGCCTGATCGGACACATCGCCCAGCCATTGCGCCAGTGTCTGACCAACCTCCCCGGTATCCAGGCCGACCACATTCTCTGCCGGCAGGTCCACGGACTCGCGGATGCTGGACCAGAGCTCCCGGTTCTTACCGGACACAAACAGGAGCCGGGCGCCGCAATCCCGGATCATCAGGGTCAGGGCCTCGCCGCTGGCCATGCCCGAGAGCGGTACCATGCAGCCGCCCGCCACCAGGGTGCCGAGATACAGGGCGACGTATTCCCGGGTGTTTTCCGACAGACCCGCCACGCAGTCGCCCGGCGCGAGACCGGCCTGCCGAAGGCGGTTGGCAATCCGGTTTACCTGGCTGATCAGGTCCGCCCAGGTCACCTCTCCCCGTTCATCGATCAGGGCGGTCTTGTCCCCCTGGCTCTCCCGATAGTCCTGAATCCTGTGACCGATGGCTTCCATGGTTTCACCGGCGGTGACCGGGGCGTAGACCGGCATGTCGTTAGTTGTATTTTTCATTTTCCTGTCTTCCGGCGTTGTCGTGTTTTACTAGATGAAATTTCCTTTCGAATATATTGACTCAAAACCGGAAGGCGTGACAAATTATCGAAACTATAAGAACGCGATCACAACAACAAATGCGGAAAACGAGGAGCGATTCCATGGCGCGATTTGACCAGCGCATAGCCGTCGTCACCGGTGCCGGTAGCGGTATTGGCCGTGCCACCGCCGTCCGTCTGGCCCGGGAGGGCGCCTCGGTGGTGATGGTCGATGTGTCCGAGGCCGGATTGCTTGAGACCGAGAGCGCCATGCCCGAGGACGCCCGTTATCAGCGCCATCTGGTGGACGTAGCCGACGAAAGCCAGGTCAAGGACCTGGTGGCCGAAACCATGGATACCTTTGGCCGGATCGATGTGCTCTGTAATATTGCCGGTATTGCCAGCACCTCCGGTGGTCACCCTCCGGTGACCGGCAACGAGCGTGAGGAGTGGGACAAGGTGCTGGCGGTCAACCTCATCGGCACCATGCTGTTCATCAAGCACGTGGCGCCGCACATGCAGGCCCGCAAGCTCGGTGCCATCGTCAACACCGCCTCGGTGGCCGGCATCCGCTCCGGTGCCGGGGGCAATGCCTACAGTGCCTCCAAGGCCGGGGTGATCAACCTGACCATGACCGCCGCCTGTGACCTGGGCGGGGACAATGTCCGGGTCAACGCCGTCTGTCCCGGCCTGGTGGAAACCGGCATGACCCGCGCCGTCTTCGATTACGCCCGCGCTCACGAGAAGGCCCACAAACTGGGCTCCCGGTGCGAGCTGCGCCGTTACGGCAATCCCGAGGAGATTGCCGCTGCCATCCTGTTCCTTGCCAGCGACGACGCCAGTTACATCACCGGCCAGGCCCTGGCGGTAGATGGCGGCAATACCGCCTCCCTTAACCTGCCAGGAATGAAAGTCTGATGAGTGAGGAAAAGCTGCACATTACCGGAGGCCAGGACCTGCCCGGTTTCCACAGCCTGCTGGGCTACCGCCAGGTGTCCTGGGAAGAGAACGAAGCGGTGATCGAGCTGGCGCTGGAACCTCGGCACCTGAACCTGGGGGGCGTGATCCACGGAGGTGTACTGACCTCCCTGCTGGATATCGTCCTGGCCCAGGCCGGTACTTACTGCCCTTACCCGGGGCGTATGCGCAAGGCGATCACCTTGTCCCTGACCACCACCTTCACTGGCCAGTGCTCGGGCGGCGTGATCCGGGTTACAGGGCGCAAGCGCGCCGGCGGCACCCGTATTTTCAACAGCACCGGTGAGGTCCATGACGATCAGGGCAACCTCCTTGCCATCGGTGAAGGCACGTTCCGGATCCGCTCCGGGAGCGATAAACCCGAGGGCGTGCCAATCTGATTGGCCGGATTCAAACCACCACGATTGCCGTGCAAGAGGGGGCAGTCAGGACACAATCAACGAGAGGAAACGGACATGTTCGAGCTTTCTGACAAGGCTAAAAAGCTGCAGGCCGAGTTAACCGAGTTCATGGATGCCTACATCTATCCGAACGAAGAAAAGCATCACCATCAGGTGGAAGAAGCCGAGGATCGCTGGGCACCGGTTCCCATCATTGAAGAGCTGAAGCAGAAGGCGAAAGCCGCCGGTCTGTGGAACCTGTTCCTCCCGGACAGCGAGTTCGGTGCCGGCCTGTCCAACTTCGAATACGCCCACCTGTGCGAGATCATGGGCCGCTCCGAGATGGCCCCCGAGGTGTTCAACTGCTCCGCGCCGGACACCGGCAACATGGAAACCATTGCCCGTTACGGCAACAAAGAGCAGCAGGACCAGTGGTTGAAACCTCTGCTGGCCGGCGAGATCCGCTCCTGCTTTTCCATGACCGAGCCGGACGTGGCCTCCTCCGATGCCACCAACATCGCCTGCGAGATTCGCCGCGAGGGTGACGAGTATGTGATCAACGGCCGCAAGTGGTGGTCCTCCGGTGCCATGACCACCACGTCGAAGATTGCCATTGTCATGGGCAAGACTGACCCGAACGCGGAAAAGCACAAGCAGCAGTCCATGATCCTGGTGCCGCTGGATGCCCCCGGCGTGAAGATGATCCGCCCGCTGCAGGTGTTCGGCTACGACCATGCGCCCCACGGCCATGCCGAGATCCAGTATGACAACGTGCGGGTACCGGCCAGCAACATGCTGCTGGGTGAAGGCCGTGGTTTCGAGATTGCCCAGGGCCGTTTGGGGCCGGGCCGGATTCACCACTGCATGCGCACCATCGGTGTGGCCGAGCGGGCGCTGGAAGCCATGTGCAAGCGCGCCAATGCCCGCGAGGCGTTTGGCCGGAAGCTGACCGACTTTGACTCCATTCGCAAGGACATTGCCCGCAGCCGGATGGAAATCGAGCAGGCGCGCCTGTTGACCCTGAAGGCAGCCCACATGATGGACACCGTCGGTAACAAGGTGGCCCGCCAGGAGATCGCCATGATCAAGGTGGTGGCGCCGAGCATGGCGTTGAAAGTTATCGACCGGGCCATCCAGGTCCATGGCGGTGCCGGCGTCAGTCAGGATACCTTCCTGGCCTCCGCCTGGGCCAAGGTCCGCACCCTGCGTCTGGCTGACGGACCGGATGAGGTGCACCTCGATTCCGTTGCCAAGATGGAACTCCGTCAATACCGCTAAAACCGGAACCGCTGAATCAGGGGGAAGAGCAGCCGGGGCGGGGTCCTTCCGGGACACGCCGTGAATACGTCCATGTAGGCTTGAGCAAAACATCCTTGTTTTGCACAGTCCCGGAAGGACCCCGCCCCGGCTGCTCCCAAGCTTCAGCGCATGAGGATCAAGTTATGACTAACCCGCTTTTTGATATGACCGGCAAGGTTGCTGTCATCACCGGCTCCACCAAGGGCATCGGCCGCTCCATCGCCGAGGAAATGGCCAGATGTGGGGCCAAAGTCGTCATCTCCAGCCGCAAGGCCGATGCCTGTGAGCAGGTGGCCAGTGAACTGAGGGAACAGGGCTTCGAGGCCATGGCCATTCCCTGCCATGTCGGCAAGAAAGAAGATTTGCAGAACCTGGTGGACAAGACCAACGAAGCCTGGGGCAGCATCGATGTGCTGGTGTGCAACGCCGCCACCAACCCGGTCTATGGTCCCACGTCTGAAATGAACGATGACGCCTGGGACAAGATCATGGACACCAACGTCAAAGGCACTTTCTGGCTCACTAACATGGTGCTGCCGCAGATGGCGGAAAAAGGAGAGGGTGCGGTAGTGCTGCTTTCCAGCATCGCCGGCCTCCGTGGTAATACCGTGATCGGCACCTACGGCGTTTCCAAGGCGGCCGAAGCCGCGCTGGCCCGCAACCTCGCCGTGGAGTGGGGCCCCAAGGGCATCCGTGTCAATGCCATCGCCCCGGGGTTGATCAAGACCGACTTTGCCAAAGCCCTCTGGGAAGACCCCGTCCGTGTTAAACGCGCCGAGGACAAAACCCCGCTCCGTCGCATCGGTGACCCGGTTGATATCGCCGGTCTGGCTGTATTCCTGTCCACGAAGGCCAGCGCCTACATCACCGGTCAGGTCATCGTAGCGGACGGCGGCGAAACAGTTTGTTGAGACATGCCTCCATTGATTGGTGGGTGGCCAGCGGGTGGGGAGCCTTTGTTCCCTACAGAAAGGCTCCCCACCCGCCGGCCGCTGAACTTTGTGGGCGACGCGTAACGATTAAGTAAGGCTGAATAGAATAATGAGTATGACGCCAGAGTTGGTAGAGGTTCTGCCAGCGCACAAGTTTGATGAGAAAAGGCTTCTTGGTTGGCTACAGAAGGAGCTGCCGGATTTCGGCAGCCGCCTGGAGGTAAAACAGTTCCAGGGCGGCCAGTCCAACCCCACGTTCCTGCTCGACACCGACAGCGGCCGCTACGTCCTGCGCAAGAAGCCGCCCGGAAAGACCCTGCCGTCCGCGCACATGGTCGAGCGCGAGTACCGGGTCATGCGGGCGTTATCCGAGAACACCGATGTGCCGGTTCCGAACGTTCGGGTGTTGTGCGAGGACAGCGACGTCATTGGCACGCCTTTTTATGTCATGGATTTCCTGGAGGGCCGGATCATCAGTCACTCCGCGCTCCGCGCGCTGGATCGCCAGGATCGCTTGCCGGCCCACCACTCCGCCATCGACACCCTGGCGGCTCTGCATGCGGTGAATGTGAACGCCGTGGGCCTGGGCGATTACGGCCGGCCCGAGGGCTACGTGGCCCGGCAGGTATCCCGTTGGAGCAAGCAGTACCTGGCGTCTAAAACCGACGATCTGCCCGCCATGGACAAACTCATGGCTTGGCTGCCGGAGAACCTGCCAGCGACAGACGAGACCGCCATTGCCCACGGTGACTACCGCTTCGGCAACCTGATGCTGGCACCGGACAAGCCGGAAGTGATCGCCATCCTCGACTGGGAACTTTCCACCCTGGGCCATCCGCTGGCGGATCTGGCCTATTACTGCCTTCCTTATTACTTGCCTTCGGACATGGAAGGCATGCGCGGGCTGCAGGGCGAGGATCTGGAAGCCCTGGGTGTGCCCGATGAGCAGGAAACCATTGCCCGCTACTGCGCCAAGACCGGTCGCGATGGCATCGACGACTGGCACGTGTTTCTGGCGTTTTCCCTGTTCCGGCTCGCCGCCATCCTGCAGGGGGTCTACAAGCGGGCCCTGGATGGCAATGCCGCCAATGCAAATGCCCTTCAGGTCGGCAAGCGCGCGAGCCTGCTGGCGGACATCGGCTGGAAAATTGCCAGTGACGGCCCACGGAATTGACGGAGCTGGGAGAATCCCTATGAACGGTCCGATTTGCGAACGCATCCTGATCACCAACGACGACGGCATCAACGCGCCGGGACTGGCGATCCTGGAGAACCTCGCCCGACAACTGGCGGAAGAGGTCTGGGTGGTCGCGCCGGAGCATGACCGCAGTGGCGCCGGCCAGAGCATTTCCATTCACAGCCCGCTGCGGGTCTATGAAACCGGGGCGAAGCGGTATGCCGTCTCCGGTACGCCGGCGGATTGTGTGCTCTATTCCCTGGCCGAGTGGTTCGGGGAAACACCGCCGGATCTGGTGCTGTCCGGAGTCAATTGCGGGGCCAATATCAGCGATTCGGTGCAGTACTCCGGCACCGTGGGGGCGGTGCTTAGCGCCTTGCACATGAATATTCCGGCCATCGCGCTGAGCCAGGCATTCCTGACGCGGGACGGCATCCGCTGGTCGCCGGTGGAAACCCACGGCGAAGCCCTGATCCGAAAGCTTTACCAGCCCGGCGAGGCCCGGGCCTGGAACGTCAATTTCCCGGCCTGCGATGCCGGCGAGATCACTACGGCGCGCTGGTGCCGGCAGTCCACCGGCTCCATCCAGCGCCCGAAGCTGCTGGCGGGGCGTGACGCCCGCAGCCTGCCGTACTGGTGGCTCGGCTTTGAGCGCAGTTCCCGCCACATTGTGGCCCCGGATGCCGATGTCACCGTGCTCCGGGACAAAGCCGTGGCCATCACACCCTTACGACACGAAGACCCCCTGCCAGGGGGCACCGACACCTTTGATTTGTCCGCCGAAGCGGCTGACTGATTCACCCTGGGGAGAATAACAACCATGTTTGAACGTCATTACAAGGTCTGGCCCAAGGAACTGCCCAAAACCATGACCCTGCCGAAGACCAGCGTGTATACCAACCTGGAGATTTCGGCACGACGCTATCCCGACCACACGGCCATCATTTTCTACGATGCGCCCATCAACTACCGGCGCCTCAACGAGGAAGTGGAAACCATGGCCGGCTACCTGCAGGCCCAGGGCGTCAGCAAGGGTGACCGGGTGCTGCTGTACATGCAGAACTCCCCTCAGTACGTGATTTCCTACTATGCCATCCTGCGCGCCGATGCCGTGGTGATTCCGGTGAACCCCATGAACCGGGCGGCGGAGCTGGAGCACTTTATTGCCGATACCAGTGCCACGGTGTGCCTGGCCGGGCAGGAGCTGGCAGGTTTCATCGTGCCCATGATCGGTGAAACTAACCTCGAACAAGTAGTGGTTGCTTCCTATAACACTTACATCGATACGGAGACCGACCTGGACTTGCCCGCCGAGGTGTCGGCCCCGGCCTGGTCCAAAGATGTCCCGGGGGTGGTCACCTGGGAGGCGGCGATGGCAGCGGGTCATACCCCGGGCCCCCACACCGCAATGCCCGAGGACCTGGCCGTGATTCCCTACAGCTCCGGTACCACCGGTGCGCCCAAGGGCTGCATGCACACCCATCGCTCGGTGATGGCAACGGCGGTCCACCGGGTGTTCTGGAACCTGACCACGCCGGACAGTGTTCAGCTGGCGACCCTGCCGTTTTTCCATGTTACCGGTATGACCGGGTCGATGAACGGCCCGATTTTCACCGGTTCGACCTCGGTGATCATGACCCGCTGGGAACGCACCACGGCGGCACGGCTGATCGAGCGCTACAAGGTAACCGGGTGGACCAACATCGTCACCATGGCGGTGGATTTCCTGTCCAACCCGGATATCGGCAAGTACGACCTCAGCAGCCTCAACATGATCGGGGGTGGTGGCGCCGCCATGCCCGTTGCCGTGGCCGAAAAGCTCAAGCGGATGACCGGCCTGGACTACATCGAGGGCTATGGTCTGTCGGAGACCATGGCTGCCACTCACATCAATCCCACCGCCCATCCCAAGCCCCAGTGCCTGGGCATCCCGGTATTTGACGTGGACAGCCGCATCATCGATGTCGACACCCTGCAGGAGAAAGGCCCGGGTGAGACCGGCGAAATTGTCTCCAGTGGCCCACAGGTCACCATCGGGTACTGGAACCGGCCGGCGGAGACCGAGGCCGCCTTTGTCGAGATCGATGGCAAGCGTTTCTTCCGCACCGGTGATCTGGGCTACTACGACGACGACGGCTATTTCTTCATGGTCGACCGGGTCAAACGCATGATCAACGCCTCCGGCTTCAAGGTCTGGCCCTCTGAGGTCGAAGGCTTGATGTACCGTCACCCGGCGATCCATGAGGTGTGCATCATCTCAGCTCCTGACCCCAAGCGCGGCGAGACCGTCAAGGCCTGCATCGTGCTGACACCGGAAGCCGAGGGCAAGACCAGCGCCGAAGACATCACCGCCTGGTGCAAGGAGCAGATGGCGGCCTACAAGGTGCCGACCATCGTGGAGTTCGTCGATGAGTTGCCAAAGTCACCCACTGGCAAGCTGATGTGGCGGGCGCTGCAGGAGCAGGAGTGGGGTAAGGAGACTTGATAACGTTGGGGTCACATACTCAGGGGTCAGATGAACTTGTTCATCTGACCCCATCCTCAAGTCCACCCCCCAACTCTGGATTTTCTCCAAACACGCTGGTACCTTTCCCAACTTCGCGGGAGCCCCATCAAGGATCCGATGGCACGTTACCCGCACCGATTCAACGGACCGAATCAACCCTTCAAGGACTGAAGACATGCCCCAGGCAAGCGGATTGCAGTGCACCGCCCGTGTCGGTGACTTCCCCTCTGATCATTTCGTCGTGGTCGCCTTCGCGCTGACCGAGAGCCTTTCCGAGCTGTTCCAGGGCCGCCTCGAGCTGGCGAGCACCGATCCCGACGTTCCTGCCGAAGCTATGCTGGAACAACCCGTCGACCTGGTGGTCTGGCAGGACGGCCAACCCCTGCGCCAATTCACCGGCGTGGTCAACGAATTCGCCCGGGGCGACACCGGCCATCGCCGCACCCGCTATGAGGTGCTATTCCAGCCACCCCTTTGGCGGCTGGGCCTGATGCACAACAGCCGCATCTTCCAGGGGCAGAGCCCGGAGGCCATTATCCGCACGCTGCTGGAAGAGCGGGGTATCGTGGATACGATCTTCGATCTGAAACGCTCTCCGGAAGAGCGGGAATACTGCGTCCAGCACCGGGAAAGCGACCTGGCCTTTATCGAGAGACTGGCGGCGGAGGAAGGCTGGCATTACCGCTACCAGCAAGGAAGCGTCGACGGAGAAGAGCAACCGGCCCTGGTCTTTTCCGATCACCACGGCGATGCTCAGAAGCTGGAGCCGGCACCCTACAACGGCCGGGCCGGGGGCAGTACCCGCCAGCCCTGTATTTTCCGCTTCAAATACCAGGAACGGGTCCGGGCCGCGTCCGTGGCCCTCAAGGACTACACCTTCAAAAATCCCGCCTACGCCCTGATGCACGAGCAGGGCGCGGCCGACCTGAACCAGCGCGAAGACTACCAGCACTACGATTATCCCGGCCGCTACAAGGCTGATGCCAGCGGCCAGCCCTACACCCGGGCCCGCCTGGACGCCCTGAGAAACGATGCTTCCACCGGCCACGGCGAAAGCAACCGGCCGGATTTCACTCCTGGCGCCAGAGTCGCGCTCACCGATCACGACAACGAGGCCGTGAACCGGGAGTGGTTACTCACTGCCGTCACCCACACCGGCAAACAGCCCCAGGCCCTGGAAGAGGAGAGCGGTCAGGAGCCCACTACCTACCACAACTTCTTCAACGCGGTTCCCGCGGACAGAACCTGGCGACCGAGAACCGACCACAAGCCAATGATGGACGGCCCCCAGATCGCCATCGTCACCGGTCCGGAGGGTGAGGAAATCCACTGCGACGAACACGGCCGGGTGAAGGTCCGTTTCCCGTGGGATCGCTACGCACAAAATAATCAGCACAGCAGTGCCTGGCTCCGCGTCAGCCAGGGCTGGGCGGGCGGCCAATACGGCTTCATGGCCCTGCCGAGAATAGGCCACGAGGTGATCGTCAGTTTCCTGGACGGCGATCCGGATCAACCCATCATCACCGGCCGCACCCACCACGCCACCAATGTGCCACCGTATGAACTACCGGCACACAAAACCCGCACCACCCTGAAAACCAAGACCCACAAGGGCGAGGGCAGCAACGAGCTGCGCTTCGAAGACGAGGCTGGGGAAGAGCAGATCTACCTCCACGCCCAGAAAGACCTGGACCTGCTCACCGAGCACAACCGCACCGAGGTCATCAAAAACGACAGTCACCTGACTGTGGAAAACAACTTTCACAGTCACACCAAAGGCTCCACTCACCGTACCGTGGACGGCGAAAAACGCGAACAGACCGGTAAAGATCACAGCCTCAGCGTAACAGGCACCCTCCACCTGAAAGCCGGTACCGCCTGGCTCAGTGAGTCCGGCACCGAACTGCATATCAGGGCCGGTCAGAAGGTGGTGATCGAGGCCGGTGCCGAGATCACGCTCAAGGCCGGGGGCAGTTTTGTGAAGATCGACCCCGGTGGCGTTGCCATGGGGGGCGCGGCTATCAGGATGAATGCCGGTGGCTCGCCAGGTAAAGGTAGCGGGCAAATGGTCCGGATGGCGGAGATGCCGGAAGTGGTCAGGGAACAAGGGATCTTCGTGGCACCCGCTCACCTTGCCGATGCTGGCCAGCGATCGGATGCGGCTGCCTCCCCCGGCTTCAGGACCGCTCTGTTCACGGCAGCTTCGGAAAGAGCGCCAGCACAGCAACTTTGCCAGAAAAAACTCGACGGAACCTGCGATGTCCGCAACTGCCCCTGTACCAGCCATGTGTAAAAGGCCGTCGGGCTTCCGGCAAATGCTTGATCGTCATCGGATTGCCCGGGACCACGGTTGCCTGCTGATCATTGATGCTGCGAGGTATGAAGAGGGGGAGGTGCTCCGACAGATTTATACCCTGGACGATGATCCGGATTGGTGCTGGCTGTTTGATCAAACGCCATTTGAGCAGGACAGAGACGCCGGTCCCATTGTGGTGGCGACCACTTCCGACAGCTTGCTCTGTCAGTACGCCGTCAACGGATGGGCGGCGGATGAAGCAGTGCTGGTGCTCGTGTCCGGCCGGGAACCGGATGAGGCACTGACCGGTTTCCGACAAAGCCTGATGGTTCAGCTGGAGCATTACGGGCCGTGCTTCCTGCGACCCTACGACAGCCGTTTTCTTGAGATGATGGCCGCGTGCCGGCCTGAAGCGCTCGGCAGCCTGATTGGAAAAGGAGATCTGCTGATGTGGAGTATTGATCGCGGAGGCGAGGTTGATTGGTCGAGTACGGTCGGTATCAAGGAAGACTTCCGTGGCCTGAACCATGAGCAGGATGCCGCCTTTGAACGGTTCTTGACGTCGGTGCACGGGTTTTCCCGCTAATTGTAAGGATCGGCCTGCGCAGGATGTGCGGGCCTGAAGAAAAGGAACTTCAACAATGTCAGCCATCAAGGCACCACCCTGTACACCGTCCAGTACGTTCTGGCTGGAACTGACCGGAGAGCAGTCTCTCGCGGGCCATCACTACTGCCTCCATGAGCGGAACGGCGATCAGGTGGAAGTGATTCCCATGGAACCGTGTGCGGACCGGCGCGGCCGAATGGGCCCCATCCTGGCTGGCCATCTGGAAGCATCCGGAAAGCGTTCACTTGTGCTGGAACTCCAGGGTGAAAGCAAAAGGGTCGTGATTCCGGTAATCGAGAGTGAGGAAATCGGCCCGCAGGCTCTGAAACCGTCTCAACGGGAATACCAGGACAACCTGATGGTTTCCGTTCATCCGACATTATTTTGTGATGCCGGTGAGCTGACCCGTAATCGTCCGGTTAGCGGCTTTGATGAGGTGATCCCGGCGCCCATGCGCACCGGCTGGATCTATGTCTTTTTCCGTGGCCGGCTGTGGCGTGAAGTGTCCGTCTTGACCCTAGAGGATGGAGCGCCGGTCATGCGTGACACCGATCTCGCTTCAGTCCGCGAGAGTGATTCGGACCGAGCGAACGACCGTGTGCCGGTAGGACCGGAAATCGACGTGATCCATGTGCCGGCTCGACTGCTCGGGGTTGATGTCTGGGATGAGGTGCAGCTGGCGTTCAGCGAGACCCAGTGGGCCTGGCATTATGTCCGGGCCATGGAGGAGGATCAGTCACTTCGTAATCAGCGATGCCGTGACGCCCGGGCGGTTCGGGCATTCCTGGGACGTCATTCGGGACATCCCGGAACGGATTGGTGCCGGTTGGATGCCATGCCTCCGATGCGCTCAAGAGAGCATACAATCGAGCGCGAGCACACCTGCCCCGGACACTGGCTGCGTGATGTAAACGGCCAGGAAACGGGCTCGGCCCAGCAGGCACTGGTGGCACAACGTGAGGCCATTGAGTCAGACGGCGCGAGCGTCGACGCCGACTATTTCATTGAGACGCCTTCCCTGTTTCCGAGTTGGCGTCACGCCCATCTCCGGGGCGCAAGGCTTCCGGACATTCCCGAAGGTACCGATGCGTTCGAATCACTCCGGGATCGTCATCTGCTCACCCTTCACCTGAGGGATCCCCTTCAGGCTGCCCGGCATCTGGTGGGGCAGGTCAATGCCTCCCTCGCGTTGTTGCTGGCCCTGGTGGATAACGTCAAGAAACGGCCCTTCGGCGTCACGGCGGAGCTGTTCCACAACAACTTCCGGCGCAGTGTGCTTCCCGACGGCAGAGACAATCCGCTGTACATCGACGGTGGCTGGTTCGACAACCGGCTGGATGACAGCGAGGAGGGCCGTCTCTGTCGAACCATGTATGACGTTGAACGCAGGGCAATCCGCGAGTTTGTGAAAGGGGCACAGGCGGCGATTGTCCGCATGCTGGAGAATACACAACCAGAGAGCCTGACCGCGGTTCTCCGTGACCTGTTTGCCCTCGAGTCTGGCAATGCTGTCGCCGGTTTCTACCAGACGGTGCCCATCCTTCAGGTGCTGTCGTTGCCCGCGGGTCGCATTGATCCCCTGCTGTTGCCCCAGGAAGTTGACGAGGAGGCGGGGCAGAGTGCTGAAATGCTGGCGCTCCGCATCGCCCGGGGTGAGCACCCGGTGGGGGCAATGTTGCTGCCATTTGATAACAATCGGCAGGATTGCCAGATTGGCGATGCCACCGCTGAAACCCTCCGGGCCATGGTTGCTGCCCTGGAAGACCGAAGCCAGAGCCTGCGGGTAATGGAGGGCAACGTTGTCCGGGAACTGGCTGATCACCAATCAGAGACCCGAGCGTCTGATACCGCCGCAGTCCTCGCTGCGACAAGATCTGCGAGCAGTGCTTTTTCAGGCATAGCTGGCGGCGTAGCCCAATGGTGGTTGAGTACGATCCAGAAAGAACTCCAGCAGAAAGGCGCCACATTCACTGCGGAGGTCAGCCGGATCCAGGGGGCTTTTGAGGGTTTTGCCCAGGCGGCGATTCCAGGCCGGACCCGGGTCCAGTTGGAAGGCTCTGAGGAAGGCCGGGCGTTTGTGGTGCTCGAAGTTGTGGATGAAAGCGGTCAGACCTTGACCTCTGGCGCAGCCGTGGGTGCCTCTCTCAGGCTGGCGGAGGCTGACGTTTTTGATGGTACGGTCAAGGACCAGAGAGTACGGCACTGGCTGCATCAGAGTACTACCAGCCCGATGGGGTTGCCGGGGATTTTGGTGGTGTTTGATTTGTGGAATTTTGGGGTGGCGTTTGAAGCACTGGACGCGCCGAATTCCCGGAATGTGATGGGCTTTCTCAGTGCCGCTTCTGATCTGGGGGTGAGTGCTGCACAACTTATTGCTTTGTTGCCAAATCAATCCAAAAGACTTGCACTCGAAGTCTCAAAATGGAAAGACGACGCTCGTTGGTTTACGGCCCTTACTAATAAGGTAAATGTAGCCGATGAACTCGCAGAAGAGGTGGTAAGGAATAAAGTTGAGGCTTTCGGCTGGGTTGCCGGTATGTTTTCCGCAGCGCTGATGACCGGTGATGCTGTGGCCTCTTTCGTCAATCGGCGATGGAGAGTCGGTACCACCCATTTAATCCAGGCTGGTGGTACGGCTACTCTAGCCAGTTCCGATATCATTGCGGCTCGGATACTAACCCCCGCCGGTCGTCGTGCGGTTGAACGGTCGTCGGTTCAGGCGGTTCAAACCGTATTGGGGCGGCTGATACCGGCCACCGCGAGGTGGGGTGGCACCGTCGCATCCGGTTATGTCACCGCATTGGGTTTTGCGATCTACGTCTTGGGTGAAGCTCTGTATTACCGTGTTAAGGATGACGCGGTTAGCCAATGGCTGAGAACAGGTCCCTTTTCCGACGATCGTGAAGCGCTGAATGATACGCTCCAGGATGAGGGTCTTGCTTACATCGAGCTAGTCAAGGCCATGACTCCCGTTGCGCTTCGACGGATTGAGAACGAACGACTGTCGGGCTGGCTGAAGGCCCAAAGATTAAATGCATGGGAAGAGCATGCGCAGAGTGTTCTGGTATTTGCCAGCCCCGCCCTGGCGATAACAGGTGAACCCGCCGCTGTTGAGCTGGAAATCGCCTATAAGCAAGAACTTTTTCGAATCCTCGGGCCGAATCCGGCCGGTGGCTGGCAGACTGAAACACTGGCCACTCGTTCCGGACGAATTGCTAGGGGCATTGAGGAGCGTTACGACCCTGATCGTCAGTCGATCGACTTTCTGATCGCTAAAACCCAGTTGTCGGATCTGATACCCGTGGGAAGATACGAACGAGTAAAGACCCGCTACAGCGTCAAGCGCTTGTCGCTTACCTTTACCGTGGATGTCTGGCATCGAGAAAAACAGAAATACACAACCCGGAGAGTGACCCATACGATGGAGGATCTGGATGTCGAGTGGCGAGAATAACCCGGTGCAGCAAGTCAGTGAGTTTAGTGACATGGCCTTCCGGTCCGATGCGATTCCTCTGCAGAAGCCACTGGAAAACCCCGGCAATTTTGCAAAAGCTTTGGAAGGTGGAGACTTCATCGAGCGCCTCCCATGGGGTCACTATGCGGAACTGGATATCCATGTTCGCCCTCAATATGTGCGTTCCTATCAAGAGCGCCTTTCCAAGGGAACGCAGTTCCAAAAAGGGCGGGCTTGGACACACTTGCAAAAGCCCAAGGACCTGATCAAAATACGCTGGCAGCTCTTGTTGATGTTCGCAGGCGCTTTTGCGGACCATTTCATGTTTCGTTTCTGGATGTTCTGCGCCATTGTCACTTTTTTAGCTGCGGCGATTCAGGCGGGAATTGTGGCTGCGCTCATCCACGCCACGTTTCCAATAATAGTCATTGTGTGCTTACACCTCTTCTTCCGTTACCCCTTCACCTGGTTCCTCGAACGCCACCCCGACTTCATCGTCAAGGACCTGGGCTGCGGCTTCTTTCGCCCGACCGGGATGGTGAAATTCCGTACCTGGCGCGAGGAAACCTTCGAGGCGCCGTTTATCGAGTTTGATCCCTACATTTCCTTTCATGTGAACCCCAAAGGCCCCACCAGTTGCAAGCTCCAGCTGCGTCACCGGTATAGCGGGTGGCAGACCGCAGTGGCGTCTGTGCACTCCACCCTCAAGCATGAACTCTATGCCCACTGGGACGAATTGCAACGTTATATGGATGTGAGCCAGCCGCTGCCTGATATTCCGGCTCTGGAACCCTATCGGCACCTGGATCCCACCACCGCCAAGTACGACGCCGCCGGTAATCGTGGCCGCCCGGCAGACTACTGGGCCACGCTGGACCTTGAGTGGTGGGAGAGGGAAGGCTACCCCGCCCATCTCAATGCCATCCGGGAGTTCCCGTGGCACCAGCTGAGGGATCGAATGCAGGACAGTGTCCCGAACCTGAATGCCGGAGCCATGGTGTGAGGTGCATCGCGGCCCTGTTGCTGCTTCTGGTGTTTGTAGCCGGTCCCGCCTATCCGGAATCTCGTCCCCTGCCACTGGCGAATGTCTACCAGAAGGGCGTCAATCTCGCCGACTACTGGGTCAGTGAAAAGCTTGATGGGGTTCGGGCCTACTGGGATGGCGAAAAGCTTTGGTCACGGGGCGGGCATGTGTATCAAGCCCCGCAGTGGTTCACCGAGGATTTCCCGACGCATTCGCTCGATGGTGAGCTGTGGATGGGGCGGGGACGGTTTGCCGAACTCTCAGGCATTGTTCGAACCGCCAGGCCGGATGAGGCGAGCTGGCGACAGGTTGCCTTCCACGTTTTCGATCTTCCGCTCCCGGATACTCCGTTCTCCAAACGCTACGAAAAGCTGAAGCAACTGGTCCGGGCCTCGGAGTCAAACCATCTGAAGTTGGTGGAACAACGCCCGGTATCCGACCACGAGGCCCTGATCGCGGAATTGAACAGAATCGTGGCGGCCGGCGGCGAAGGGTTGATGCTCAAACGCAAGGGCAGCCTCTATCTGGCAGGTCGTTCAGACGATCTGCTGAAAGTGAAAACTTTCCAGGATGCGGAGGCAGTGGTTGTGGCGCCCATCGAGGGGCAAGGTAAGTACCAAGGGCTGCTGGGCTCATTGCTGGTAGAGTTACCGGATGGTCGCCGGTTTCGTATCGGTTCCGGGTTCTCGGACGAAGAACGGACCAACCCACCGCAACCGGGGCAACAGATCACCTTCAAGCACCACGGCTACACTGCGACCGGGCTTCCCCGCTTTGCCAGCTTTCTCAGGGTCCGTCAGGACGAGCCCGAAGCTGCCTCCACACAGTGATGTTGACCGGCGTCAAGATGGCAATGGCAATGATTTCCTAGACTGAGCATAACAACTTTGTTTCACCCTGGCAGGAGCCAACCATGACCCTCGAAAAGCACGATCTGATCCACGAGTTGCCCGAATCCCGCGAAGCGATTCACACGCTGAAAACCGGCAGCACACATTTCGCGAAACTGTTCGACGAGTACCACGAACTGGACCATGAAATTCATCGCATTGAGAGTGGAGCGGAGAACACTTCGGATGAATACCTTGAAGACCAGAAGAAACAGCGTTTGCATCTGAAGGATCAGCTTTACTCAATGATTCGCGAGTATGAGGCGTCATTGGCCAGCTGACCCGGCCTTTTGACACTCGTCAGCGTTATCCAAATTGCCCGGTGGGCGGCACGACTGCCCACCGAGTGAACCAGATGTGAATAAATCTTAGTCCGGTTTTAACCCCCAGCAGCGTCAAATCCCGATACGGTGGTTCCAGGCAATCGCGCAATAACCGAGGCGCGATTGCCCGTCAAGGCGAAAGGAAACCAACCTCAAAGGGAGGCGAGCCCTGCCTTTTTCTTTACTGCACGTTCTCCAGCTCACCAAACCGGTCGGCAAACAGCGCGGATGACAAATACCGCTCCGCCGAATCCGGCAGCACCACCACAATGTTCTTGCCCCGGTGCTCCGGCTGCTTGCTGACGCGAATCGCGGCGGCCACGGCGGCGCCACAGGAAATCCCGCACAGGATGCCTTCCTCCTGCATCAGCCTGTGAGCCATGTCCATGGCCTCTTCATTGGTTATGGCTTCCACCTGGTCCACCAGGTCCAGATCCAGGTTCTTGGGCACGAAGCCGGCGCCGATGCCCTGGATCTTGTGGGGAGCGGGCTTGGGTTCTTCGCCGTTCAGGGTCTGGGTGATGATCGGTGAATCCGTAGGTTCCACAGCGACCACGGTGATGTCCTTGCCCCGGGTGCCCTTGATGTAGCGGGCCACGCCGGTGAGGGTACCGCCGGTGCCCACGCCGGATACGAAGATGTCCACTTCGCCGTCGGTGTCGTTCCAGATTTCCGGGCCGGTGGTGTCCTCGTGGATGCGGGGATTTGCCGGGTTCTGGAACTGCTGGGGCAGGAAGTGGTTGTCCGGGTCCGAGGAGAAGATTTCCTCGGCCTTGGCGATGGCGCCGGGCATACCCTTGGCGGGCTCGGTGAGCACCAGTTCGGCGCCCAGGGCCTTGAGTACCTTGCGCCGTTCCAGGCTCATGGACGCGGGCATGGTCAGGATCAGCTTGTAGCCACGGGCGGCGGCCACGAACGCAAGGGCGATGCCGGTGTTGCCGCTGGTGGGTTCGACGATGGTCATGCCGGGTTTGAGGGTGCCGCGCTTCTCGGCGTCCCAGATCATGGCCGCGCCGATCCGGCACTTCACCGAGTAGGCCGGGTTACGGCCTTCGATCTTGGCCCAGATGGTGGCCCCGTCGTTGACGCGGTTGAGTTTGACGAGCGGCGTATTGCCGATGGACAGGGAGTTGTCCTGATAGATGCGTGCCATGGCGTTATCCTCCTTTTTGAGGTCATCATAGCACCGGTCAGCCGGCCGTGGGGCCGGTGCCGCCCGTCCTTTGTTCAGCCCAGTTCGCTGTTGAGCCAGGCCGAGAGCTGGGCCGCGGGCATGGCGCCGCTCTTGCGGGCAATCTCGCGGCCGCCCCTGAACAGGATCAGGGTGGGAATGCTGCGGATGCCATACTGGCTGGAGGCCTGCGGTGCCTGCTCGGTGTTGAGCTTGGCAAAGACGACTTTACCGGCCCAGTTGCGGGCGGCCTGTTCAAACTCCGGTGCCATGGCCTTGCACGGGCCGCACCAGCTGGCCCAGAAGTCGACGAGCACGGGCAGGTCGGACTGGCCGGTAAAGCTGGCCATGGAGGCATCGTCCAGGTTGGCCACATCGCCATTCAGCAATGGTTGCTTGCAGGCGCCGCAGTTGGGCTTGTCACCCATGCGGTCGGCCGGTACGCGGTTGGTCCTCAGGCAATGGGGACACTTGATCTGAAGTGGATCAGACATCGGGAACTCCTCGGAGAATGGGTCTGTTTACCAGATAGTAGCCACGGTGCCTGAATTCAAGCCTCGCTCATTGATTGACTTCGCGCCCGGTGTAGTCGGAGAAGTCCGGCTTTTGCGGATGGTGCTGGTCGTCGGTCATGTAGGCGGAAGTGAGCACAAACTCGGCGGTGGCGCGGTTACAGGCCACGGGAATGTTCCACAGGGCGGCTATGCGCAGCAGCGCCTTGATGTCCGGGTCGTGGGGCTGGGGTTCCAGCGGGTCCCAGAAAAACACCAGCAGGTCGATCTCGCCCTCGGCGATCTTGGCGCCGATTTGCTGGTCACCGCCCAGCGGACCGCTCAGCAGGCAGTTGAGATCCTCCCGCCCGAGGCTTTCCCGCAACAGCCGGCCGGTGGTGCCGGTGGCATAGAGGCGCAGGGGTGCGAGCCGGGTCCGGTTCTCATTTGCCCACTCCACCAGTTCCTTCTTCTTGTTGTCGTGCGCCACCAGGGCGACGGATTTTACGGCCATTTGCGGTAAAGTCTCCAGTTATGGATCAAGATTGGTTGTCAGTGTTCCACAGCCTGACGCCAGACGAAATAGGAAAGAAGGTTTATGAGCACCACGCAGTTTGACTGGCAACACACACCGGCGGCGGTCTGGCGCCGCCACCGCTCGGGCTTGCGGGCGATCCGGCGGCTGGACCCGATCAGCTGGAACGATCTCAAGGGTATCGACCGGCAGAAGCAGGCACTGGCCCGCAATACCGAACGCTTCCTGGCCGGTGAGCCCTCCAATAATGCCCTGCTCTGGGGCTCCCGGGGCACCGGCAAGTCGTCTCTGATCAAGGCCCTGTTGAACCGCTATCGGGACCAGGGGCTGCGCATGATCGAGGTGGACAAGGACGATCTGGTGAACCTGCCGGAGATCGTGGATGACATCTGTGATCTACCGTTCCGGTTCGCCATCTTCTGTGACGACCTGTCCTTCGATGTCGGCGAATCCGGTTACAAGGCGCTGAAGAGTGTGCTGGAAGGCTCCCTGGAGCTACCGCCGGAAAACGTCCGGGTGTACGCCACCTCCAACCGCCGCCACCTGATGCCCGAGTTCATGAGCGACAACCTCAAGAGCGAGGTGCGGGACGGCGAGCTGCATCCGGCGGAGGCCATCGAGGAACAGGTGTCCCTGGCGGACCGGTTCGGCCTGCAGCTGTCGTTCTATCCGTTCGCGAAGGATGTCTATCTGGAGGCCATTGATGCCCTGTTCCCCGAAGTTCAGGACCGGGAAGCCCTGCATCTGGAAGCCATCCGCTTTGCCACCGGCAAAGGCGTGCGCAACGGGCGTACCGCCCAGCAGTTTTTCCGGCAGGTGGCCGGAGACAGCCGGTTCCGTTGAGCTGGCTACTGCCGCCTGGCCATCTTGATGAAGTGGTGATGGACGATACGGATGCCCAGGAACACCAGGGCCATGACTACCGGGATGGCAATGCCCAGAACCAGGGTCTTGTTGAACACCACGCCACTGTCGTAGAGCGCGTCCAGCCCCAGTTTCAGCAGGCCGATCAGGTAATAGGAGATGGCCACCACGGAGAAGCCTTCCACCGTGTGCTGCATCATCAGCTGGATGCGTGACCGGCGGTCCATGGAACTGAGCAATTGCTGGTTCTGGCTCTGGATCGCCAGCTCCACCCGGGTGCGCATCATGTCCGAGGCCCGGTCCACGCGCCGGCTCAGGTCTTCAACCCGCTCGCTCACCGCTTCGCAGGTTTTAACCGCCGGCGTCAGCCGCCGGGTCATGAACTCGGTCATGGTCAGGTGGCCAGAAAGCTCGTCTTCCCGCAGTTCCTCCAGCCGGGTCAGCACCAGGCGGTGGTAGGCCCGGGTGGCGGAGAACCGGAAGGTGGAGTGGGCTCGGAAGGCCTCGATCCGGGCAGCGATGTTGCTGAGTTCCCCCAACAACCTCTGCTCGTCCACATCCTGATTGTCGGCCAGGGCCTGGGTGATGATGGCCAGTTTCTGGTCCATATCATTCAGTGACGGCGTGATGTCACGGGCCACGGGCAGGGCCAGCAACGACATCAGCCGGTAGGTCTCGATTTCCATCAAGCGCTGGGTGAGTCGGCCCAGCTGGCTGTTGGACATATGATGGTTCTGGACCATGAACCGGCCAAAACCATCGCTATGCAGCTTGAACGTGCCCCAGATCCTGGCCGCCCCTTCCTGGGGGCTGCTACCCACCAGGCGCAGGCCCTCGAAATGCTGGCGCACGAAGGCCAGGTCGCTGGCGGCATCGTGGGATGACGGGCGGATGTCCACGTGGAAGGCGGCAATCACCGTACCCGCCATTTGCTCCAGCCAGCCCTCCGGCAAGGGTGTAATCCCGGTTTCGGTGAAAGGATCGGCACTGCTTTCGGCGAGACTGGTAAAGGTATAGGAGGCAAACTCCATGTGCATTTCCCGGCGCACCTTCAGGGTACCGAAGGTTTGCTCGAAACAGCCGACTTCCTCCTCGGGAACCGGGTAGCCCAGCAGGCGGTGGAGCTCCTGCAGGTGCCGGAACTGCTCCCGGCGCTGGTCCGGCGTGGTCAGGATCGCCATCTGGGTCACCCGCGCCGGGGTGGGCAGCACCTGGAAGGGTCGGGAGTGGAGTTCGTTGTATAGCTCATCCCGTAGGGGATGGATGTCGAGATGTTCCAGTCGTGTGCTCACAGCAGAATCCGGGCTTATCTGGGCTTGACCGGGATGATAACCCGGAAACGCACCCCGTCAATGCGACCATGGGTCTCATTGGCAGCTTCGACCCGGCCACCATGGTACTCGGCGATCAGTCGAACAATCAGCAGACCCTGGCCCAGGTGGCCCTCGCCACTGCCTTCCCGGTGGGACACGAAGGCGCCGAAGATGTCGGCGGAGCCATCCTCGGGCAAGGCCGAGCCCTCGTTGAACACGGACAGTTCCAGATACTCCGGATGCTGTGCCAGGGCAACCTCGATCAGCCCATGCTCGGGGGTGAAGTCCCGGGCGTTGTCCACCAGCTTATCCAGCAATTGCACCATGTGTTCCGGCGAGCCGGTCAGGTTACAGCCCTGTTCCGGGCCCAGGTACCGGATCTCGTGGGTGCTGTCGAGGCTCTGGTAAGCGGCCGTGGCCCCGGCGGCCACTTCGGCGAGGTCAAAGGGTTCCCTGTCGGCCTGATCGAAGCTCTGTTCCAGTCGCGCCGCCTCGCTCATGCCGTGGAGGATCTGGCGCAGACGTTCCGTGGCGGTTGAGGCACGTTCCAGGTACTGCTGGCGTTCCGCCTCGGACTGGGCATGGGCGAGGTTTTCCAGGGAGGAGCGAACGATTGCGACAGGGGTCTTCAGCTCGTGGGACAACCGGCGGGAAAAACTCTCGAGATAGCGGTTATAGCCATGCAGCCGTTCCACCATCTGGGCAAAATGTGCCTGCAGCTGGCCCAGCTCATCCCGGCTGGCGGCAGCGGGCAGAGTGCCGGTGATCCGGCCGTCTTCGTCGACGGTGGCGCTCACCAGCCGCTGCAGCCGGGCAATGCGCCAGGACAGCCAGCTGGCATAGCCGAGCAGAACCAGGGTCAGGGCAACGATGATCAGGGTGCTGCGGGCAATCACCGAGCCCAGGGTGGAACCGGACAGGGTCAGCAGTTGGTCCAGGGATTGTTCCAGGAGGAGGCTCCGGTCGCCGAAAACCGGTTTGGTCACCAACAGCCATCGGCTGTCATCCGGGTGCCGGAACAACCCCTGTTCCGGCAGGGAGCTGGCATCCAGTTGTCGCGCCTGGTCAGGCAGAAGCCCGGGCTCGGGCTGGTAGAGCTGGATCAGGTAACGCAGGACGTTAAGACTGATCTGCTCCAGCACCTGAACTGGACTGAGGCTGTCAAATTCCGGAGATGTATCAGTGCCCGGATTGCGGGCTTCGGCAATCACCCAGTCAGCCGGCTCGACAATCCGGACCTGCTGGCCCGGGTCGAGCTGTTGTTCCAGTCGGCGTTCCAATTCAGGTCGCGGCCCGACCAGTACCGGTAATGGCTCGAGCGAGGTCGCCAATTGGGTGTCTCCGTCCCGGTGCGCGGAAAAACCCAGCCGGCTGTTGCCCGGTGGTTGTGGTAACTGGAGCTCCAACTGCCAGCCCTCGCCATGCTCCTGCCAGGCACCTTTCACACGGTAGTCCGGGCGGGGTTCTTTGGTGTCGGTCTGGCCGTAGAGCTCACCCGGAGCCGACGGGCGAATCAGCCAGGCCTGGCGCGCCGGTGACTGGTCCACCGCCGTGGCCGGCGCCTGCAGCCAGATTTTCAGGTAATCGTGGGGCTGCTCTGGGGCCGCGGGGCTGAAGAATCGGGACTGGCGCCCGCTCAGCCGGATCAGCAGATACAGGTATTGGCCATTGCTGGTCGCCTGCCATTGGAGTTGCAGGCCGTCGTCGGTCCCGGTGCCTTGCCAGGGCTGGGAAGCCGCGGTGTCATCGTAGCCGGGCCATTCGGAACCATACCCGTCCGGGGTGAAAGGCTGGCTCAGGGGCGGAACATAGATGACCGGAGTTTCGGCGGGGATTGCCGGCTCGCCCAGCAGCCGGTCTCCGGCCAGCTCGGCCAATTGTTCGGCGCGGGAGTCCAGTTGTCGGATCGCCTGGTCCCGCAGTGCTGTATCCAGTTCGAGCACGAATTTCAGGCCCGCCCAGGGAATAAGCAGCATCAGCAGACTGGCAACAAGGAGCTGGCGCTTGAGGCTCAAGGGTCAGACCTCATGGGCGTTCCAGCGGTAACCCATGCCGTAGGCGGTCTGGATGCCATCGAACCGGTCGTCCACCTGCTGGAATTTACGGCGGATGCGCTTGATGTGAGAAGTCACGGTGTTGTCGTCGAGCACGGTGCTGGCGGCTTCCATCAGCTGATCCCGGCTGCGCACGTGGCCGGGGTGGCGGACCAGCGAGTGCAACATCCAGAATTCGGTGACGGTCAGGTCAATGGGCTGGTCGTTCCAGGCCACGGTCATGCGGTCCACGTTCAGGGTGAGCCGGCCCCGCCGGAGCAGTTCGTCCGGTTTCTGCAGCGCCTCGGCCCAGGCATCGGCCCGGCGCAGCAACGCGGTGATCCGGGCCAGCAGATGATCGATGCTCATGTCCTTGGTGACATAGTCATCGGCGCCCAGCCGCAGGCCGTGAACCGTGTCGATGTCGCTGTCCCGGGCGGTCAGGAAGATGATCGGCAGGGTCATCGACAGCTGCCTGAGATCCTGGCACAGCAGGAATCCCCCTTCCGGCTCATCACCGAGCCCGACATCGATGATGGCAAGGTCCGGCAGCTCCTGCTGCAGCGCCTGGTAGGCCGAAGCCCGGTCCCCGTAGGCCGAGACCCGGTAGCCACGGCGCTCGAAGGCGGCCCGGTAATTGTCCCGGATCGCGGGTTCGTCTTCGATCAGCACAAGGTGTTTCTTCATGGTCGTCGACCGGTTGTCTGCATGGAGTCCCTATTTAACCATGGCAACCGGTCAGGACAAGGTCCAGGGGCCTGTTGCCATAATTGATCATTATTCGTCGCCGTATTGTCGCACTCTGCCACGGCCTGCACCTTTCGGGTTGGTGAAATAGCGGTCATCCACGGAATTGATCGGGAAAGGACCTTGTGATGATGCTATCGACGACCCTGCTGAGACTTTCAGTGCCGGCAAAACCCGCACACCGGGCCCGGCTGCGCCGGTTCATGGAGGGCATCACCCTCTGGCTGGCATTCCTGTTGCTCCTGTTCGTTCAGCCCCTTTACGCCGAGGCGAATGTGGCCGATGAACTCCAGCCCGGACTGCTGCACTTCACCGACAACCGGGGTGACTGGCAGGAACCCGCGCTGGTGCTTGACAGTGACTTTGATGTGACGGTCAGCGGACTGATTGCCGAAACCCGTCTCACCCGGCATTTCCGCAACACCAGTGACCACTGGCGCGAAGGTGTCTTTGTGTTCCCGCTGCCGGAGAAGGCCAGCGTCTATGCCCTGACCATGACGGTGGGAGAGCGCACGATCACCGGTGAAGTGCGCCCGAAAGCGCAGGCCCGCCAGGAGTATGCCGAGGCCCGGGACAGTGGCCGGCAGGCCGCGACAGTGGAGCAGCAACGCCCGAACCTGTTCACGTCCCGGGTGGCCAATATACCGCCCGGAGAAGATATAAGCATCGAGCTGCGCTATCAGCAGCCGGTGAATTACCGGGACGGTCAGTTCTCGTTGCGACTGCCCACCACCCTGACACCCCGATACATGCCCGGGCCGATGCTGCCGACGGGCGAAGCCTCTGGCTGGAGTGATGGCTGGGCCATTGCCACCCGGGAAGTGCCGGATGCCGATGCCATCAGTCCGTTCACGGTGCGGCCGGAGGACGTTGCCGCCGACAGCCACCGCGCCAGCATCAGCGTGTCTCTCAATGCGGGACTGGAACTGGCAGACGTCACCAGCCCCGGCCACGAACTGGAAACCCGGACCGATGGGCAGGAGGTCCATGCTTCGCCTTCGGAAGGAACAGTGCTTATGAATCGGGACTTCGTGCTCCGCTGGCGTCCGGTTCGTGGCAGGGAACCGGTGGCCGCGGTTTTCCATGAGCAATTCGGTGGTGAGGATTACCTGATGACCATGGTGGTACCGGGCGTCACGCAGGATAGGGTCCTGCCCCGGGACCTCGTGTTCGTGATCGATACCTCCGGTTCCATGGCCGGCGAATCCATCCGCCAGGCCAGGCAGGCGCTCGGGCGGGGCCTGGACACTCTCTCCGCCGCCGACCGGTTCAATGTCATCCAGTTCAATTCACAACCCCACGCCCTGTTCATGGCGCCGGTGCCGGCCGATGGCAACAACCTGGCCCGCGCCCGTCGTTATGTCAGCCGGTTACAGGCCGAGGGTGGCACGGAAATGGCGTCTGCCCTGTCGCTGGCACTCGGCGGGGCCGGACATGATGACACAGATGATGCCGCACGGGTCCGGCAGGTGGTCTTCATTACCGATGGCGCTGTGGGCAACGAGGCGGGGCTATTCGGGCAGATTCGCGAGCAGTTGGGTAACCAGCGTCTGTTCACCGTCGGCATCGGTTCGGCCCCCAATATGCACTTCATGCGGGAGGCCGCCCGTTGGGGGCGGGGTACCTATACCGCCGTCAGCAATCCGGCGGATCTCGGTGGCCCGCTGGAGACCCTGTTTTCGGCCATGGAGGCACCGGTGCTGACGGGGCTCCGGGCACAATGGCCCGTGATCGATGCCGAAGCCTTCCCGGAACGCCCGGGCGACCTGTTCCGGGGTGAACCGCTGATCCAGGTCGTTCGCGGTGTGCCTCCGGTAGGGCAGCTGTCGGTTACCGGCCTGGCACCGGATGGCAAGCGCTGGGAGCGGACATTGGACCTCCGGCAGTCTGCAGAGGGTACCGGGCTGCACCGGCGCTGGGCCCGTGCGAAGATTGACAGCTTACTGGACCGGGCCAGGATTCAGGGCGAGCAGCCGGATGAGGAGCGGATTGTCCGGCTGGCGATGGCGCACAGCCTGATGTCACCGTTTACCAGTTTCGTGGCGGTGGACAGCACACCGGTGCGCTCTGGTAATGATCCGTTGCTCGCTGAGAGCGTGCCTACCCTGTTGCCGGCCGGAACCTCATCCGGAATGCTGCGATATCCCCAGACCGCCACCATTTCACCGCTACTCATTGCCCTGGGGCTTGTGGGCACGATGTTCAGCGCAGCGATCGTGCTCCTGCGCGGGAGGGTAGCGCTGTGAACCGGATCCTTTTGCTGCTGCTCAGTTCTTCCGCCACTTTACTGGTGTTCGGGCTTTGGATACCCATCAAGGCGGTGGTCGCCCAGGAGCTGCTGGCGCTGGCGTGGGCAGAGAGCCAGGCCCGGCAGACCGAAACCCGGCCCTGGCCCTGGGCGGACACCTGGCCGGTGGCCAGGATGGCACTGCCGGAACTGGACCGGTCCATGATTGTGCTGGAGGGTACCCACGGTGAGAGTCTGGCCTTTGGTCCGGGCCGCGTGCTTGGCGGCTTACCCGGCGAGGGCCCGGTCATCATTGCGGGTCACCGGGATACCCACTTCCGCCAGCTCAACGAACTGGCGCCCGGAAGCGGGATTCGTCTGCAGGGCCGTGATGGCCAGTGGCAGGACTACCAGGTCGAGGCATCCCGGGTGGTGGACAGTCGTCGGGAGCAGATTGACACCCAGCGCCTGTCCGCGAACACACTGTTGCTGGTGACCTGCTACCCGTTCGAGAGCCTGGATGCCGGCGGGCCGCTGCGTTACGTGGTGACGGCACGGCGCCAGAATCCGGCACCGGGTAACCGGCTGGAACAAATTGATACTGTTGCCGGGCTATGACCTTGGCGTACACTTGTGCGCCAGTTTTATGCAACAGAGTAGCTGTACCTGATGGGTGTTTTGAGAAAGCTGTTGGCGTGGCTGAGCGTGCCGGTAATCAGCCTGTTGGCACTGGTTCTGTACCTTGCCCGCCCGTTCAATCCGGATAACAACCGTATGCTGGGATGGGTAGTTGCCCGTTTCGGACGCTGGATCCTGGGTATGGAGCGTCCTGTCGAAGGCCGGGAGAACATGCCGCAGGACCGGCCCACCGTGGTGATCGCCAATCACCAGCATAACGATGATCTGTTTGTGATGGGGGATCTGCTGCCTCCACGGACGGTTACGGTTGGAAAATCCTCCCTGGTCTGGTTGCCGTTTTTCGGTCAGGTATTCTGGCTGGGGGGCAACGTCATCCTGAACCGGTCCCGCTCAAAGAAAGCCGTCGCGGCCATGCAGCTGGTCGGCGAAACCATCGCCCACGACCGGAAAAGCCTGTGGGTGTTCCCCGAGGGTACCCGCAGCCATGGCAAGGGGCTGGGTAGCTTCAAGAAGGGTGCCTTCCATGCCGCTCTTGCTTCCGGCGCCCCGATCACCATGGTCTGTGCCAGTGAATACGCCGACAAAACCTGTCGCCTGCTGGGGCGCCGTGAGCCTGTGGCTATCCGAATCCTTCCCCCGATCGAAACCGCTGATCTCAGACCCGAGGATGTGCCCGAGCTGATCGAGCGCTGCCGGTCCCGGATGGCCGAGGCCATTGCCTCCATCACGCCCGCTTCCAGTGTCGGAAGTGCTTGAAGCACTGCAGGAAACAGGGCAGTCTTTGCGTGGACTGACCGTTTCTTGAAGCATCCTCAGGGAGAGGCGAGAGATGAACCTGATTTATTTTCTGATTATTGGTGGTGTGGCCGGCTGGCTGGCCGGGCTGATCATGAAGGGGCGCGGCTTTGGTGTACTGGCCAACATTGGTATCGGTATCGTCGGCTCGTTCATTGGTGGTTTTCTGTTCGGGCTTTTGCAGTTGTCAGCCCAGGGCGCGGTTGGACGGCTGGTAACGGCCACCGTCGGGGCTGTTCTGCTATTGGCCATCGTTAACAAGATCAAGAAGGGTTAAGCATGATTGTCCCGGTAACCGGTGTCTACGCCGCTGTAATCGGTTTGCTCCTGCTGGTCCTTTCGGCCCAGGTGGTAAGGTTCCGGCTCAAGTACCGCAAGGGTCTGGGCGTCACCGATGACCGGGATTTCGAGGCGGCGGTTCGCGCCCATGCCAACCTGGTGGAATATGCGCCCCTGGGGTTGCTGATGCTGGGGCTTGCGGAACTTAACGGTGTGCCCAGTGGTTTCGTGTACTGGACCGGCATGGCCCTGGTGGTGGGGCGTATCCTGCATGCCTGGGGCATGATCAATGGTCGTGGCGGGCCGCATCCGGCCCGGATGATCGGCATCCTCCTGACCTGGTTGGCGATCCTGGTGGCATCACTGCTGTTGTTCTGGAATGTTTGGCAGGTCTACGGCGGTTGAACCGCCACACAACAAGCGGGGGCCCATGGCCCCCGTTTTTGTTGTGACCTGGCCTTTCTGAACTACAGGGCCTGGGCCATTTCCTGGGTCAGGTATTCCAGTTCCACCCGCCGGTTGGCGGCATGATCCTCAAGTGTGGCCAGCGGCCGGGTTGATCCCCAGTGCGCCAGCTGGATCTGGTTCTCGCCCACGCCTTCCCGGATCAGGATTCGGGCGATGGTGCTGGCCCGCAACCGGGACAGGAATTGGTTGTAATCCTCGGTGCCAAAGTTGTCGGCATGGCCGTGGATCCGCACTTTCAACCCCGGATATTGCCGGAGATAGGCAGCGTGCTGGCGTATGATCATCAGATCATCGCAATCGAGGGCATGTTTGTTGAAACCGAAATGAAATTTCAGTCGATGAGGTCTTTGTCCCGCAGGGGTGGTCATCGCCGCCGTAAAACCTGATGCCAGCGCCGCTTTGGCCAGCAGTTCCGGGTTGTCCAAAACGAGTACGGTCATGTGCAGTATCCTTGCTTCCAGTATCCGGTTTTTCTTGTTATTCCCGTCCACTATTGGTGGTGGCAGGAATAACGGCAATTGGCGAAAGGTCGATAGGACGCGGGTGCGTCGTCAGGCTGCCACCGATTTAATGTCATTTATATGACTCCGGTGTGACAGTGTCTCGCACCGGCCCCGCTATCTGTGGGGCTGTCCACATTTCTCGGGTTAAGCCGCTGTAACCGTCGCCTCAGGACCTATTACACCGGGAAATACGGGCAGGGCTGTGGTAAAAAAGCAGGTTTTCAGGGACAGAATATGATGAATTGTGACCGCCGATGCTGATTATCCCCGCCGAGAATGCCGTTAACTGGAAACGCCCGCCCCTGGTCACCCTGGGGCTGATGTTAGCCTGCCTGCTGGTTTTCCTGTTCTACCAGGGCGGAGACAGCCGCAAGATCGAGCAGGCGGTTGAGCAGTATCTCTCCCAGGACCTCCAGGAACTGGAAGCGCCCGTCTACGAGGATTATCTGCAACGGCAGATCCAGTTCCGCGGCGAGGAAGAGCGGGTCTACGACTTGCAGGAGTTCCAGCAGCTTCGGGAGGAGAACGCAGAGTTCTGGGTTGCCATCAGCCTGATGATGGACCGCGAGTTCTACCACTACCTGCTGGAGAACCGCGATATCCACTGGGCACCGGCGGAGCGGGCATATTGGCTCGAACACCGGACTGCGATTGAACAGGAATTCATCAGCCAGCTCAGTGCCCAGCAGCTGGGCCTGGTGCCGGCCGATCTGAAACCCTACACCCTGATTACCTACCAGTTCCTCCATGGTGGATGGGGTCACATCATCGGCAACCTGTTGTTCCTGTTCCTGCTCGGCTTCACGGTGGAGAAGGCGCTGGGCCCCGGGCGGTTCCTGATGGCCTACCTGCTGTGCGGTGCCATTTCCGGGCTGGTGTTCACGGCCTTTTCCTCAGGCAGCCCGCTTCCGCTGGTGGGGGCTTCGGGGTCGATTTCGGGGCTGATGGGCATGTACGTCGCCATCTACGGTTTGCAGAAGATCCGGTTTTTCTTTTTCCTCGGGGTGTACTTCAACTATTTCCGGGCACCGGCGCTGGCCATGTTGCCGGTCTGGCTGGGCAAGGAGATCTACGATTACTGGTTTGCCGGCGCCACCGGTGTCGCCTACATGGCCCACGCCGGCGGTCTGGTAGCCGGGGCTGGCCTGGTCTGGCTGTTTGGCCGCAGCTGGCTGCATGTGCGTGAGGAGTTCTTCGAGCCGGAGGAAAGTGAACAGGACGCCCGCTTTACCACCAGCTATGCCCAGGCCATGGCGAGCCTCGGCCGGATGGAGTTCGACCTGGCCCGCCGGCAGTTTGAGGCTCTTCGCCAGCACTACCCGGACCGGCCCATCCTGCTGAAGCACCTGTACCAGCTGGCCAAGCTGAGGCCGGACCTGCCCGAGTACCGAGACCGCACCCGTGAGCTGATGGAAGATGCCCTCAGCCGGCGGCAGCCGGAGCAGATGGTTGAAGTGTGGGAAGAATATCTCGGCAAGGGCGAGCACCACCAGCCGTTGGCCGCCGAGGACCACAACCGGGTGTTGTTCACCAGCCTGAAGCAGCAGAACTTCAAGGCCGCGGAGAAGGCCTTCGAGCGGCTGCGGGCCACCGGGGATGAACTGCTGACCTCAGAGGCCTGTCGCCTGCTGGTGAGTGAGTTCGAGAAGCGGCAGATGGAGCCCAAGGCGAGGCATTATCGGCAGTTGCTGACCTGAGCGGGCTGGCCGGTGGTGAAAATGGGGTCAGAAGAAAGTTTTCTTCAGACCCCTACCTCAGACCAACCCCGGCAGTTCGCCTCCAAACCGGGGTCAGATGAAAGCCTTCATCTGACCCCACCTTGGGCCCAACCTCCTCAGCTTCTCGCTAACCCCGGGGTCAGATGAAAGCTTTCATCTGACCCCAACTTCATCTTCACGCCTCACTCCGCAACAGCAAAGCTCGCCTTCGGCCCCTTCAACGGTTCCCGCTTCTCCGCCTGTTCCAGATACGTCCCGATCTGCCCATGCAGCGGATGATTCGGGCACTTCTTCTGGATAAACGTCAGGAAAGCGGTCGCCTTCTCCCACTGGTTGAGCCCATTGGCCAGGATCTGCGCCACCAGCAGGTACGCCGGGGCCAGCTGGTCACTGTCCGGGAAGCGTTTGTGGAAATCCTGGAGCAGCCTCAGAGCGGGTTTGAACCGGCCCCGGTGATACATGGCGCTGGCGCAGCGCACACTCAGTTCCGGATCCTCGAGTCGGAAGGTGGGTTCGGCCTCCTGCAGCAGGGTGACGAATCCGGCAACACCCTCACCGTCGTTGCTGTTCGCCAGCCAGTTGAGGATTCGGGCATGGTAACGGTGCAGCTCCGGGACATCCCGGCGTGCCATCAGCAGCTTGTATAGCTGGGCAACTCTCAGGGCATTGTCCGGGTCCCGTTTCAGAGCTTCTTTCAGCATGGACTGCACCCGGTCGTAATGGCCGTCCTTGAGGTTCATGTCGATATCGGCATCGAACCGGGCGGTCCTGTCCCTGCTCTGGGCCTGGGCGAGGGTTTCGCCGTCCTGGACGTCGGCGGCAAAACCCAGTTCCTCCTGGTACTGGAACAGCAGGTAGCCGAGCATGTGGAACAGGATCAGGGTGAAGGTACTGTTCAGGAAGCCGGCCAGGGGCTGGGAGAACCACAGAGGGAAGTGGTTCAGGGCGAAATCCTGGGCGGCGCCGGAAGCCAGGGTGAGCAGGATCAGATAGCCGTAGAGTAGAAAATAGGGTGTCCCGATGCGGGAAATCAGCAACGCCAGGTTCATGGGGTTCACCGCCGCTCCCACCGAACGTTCCATGGCCAGGACCATGATGCTGGCGGGCAGGGCCAGCACCACGAAGGCGATGGCCAGCATGCCGAGGATCGGACCACCCAGCATGGCAGCGGCGCCCACCAGGCCGCCCATTACGACAAAGACCAGCAGTTGCAGAACCACGATATCAAAGCCGCTTCCGGTGAAGGCGACAGCCACAGGCGGTGGTTTCAGGTGACCTTCGGCGGTGTGATTGATCACCGCATACGTATACTTGAACAGGGCCAGGGCGAGCACAATCCAGATCAGGATGCCGATCAGGTTCGCCGGAGCGATCACCGGCACCAGGGTGCAGATGGCAATTACGATCAGCGGATCGCTGTGGAACGGATAGCGGAAGAAGGCACCGATCCGGTTCCAGAACGGGACCGCTTCGGTGGCGGCCCCGAGGTAGCGCATGGCCTTGCTGCAGTGCGGGCAGAGCGCCTTGCGCTGGCGGGTATCGGCATCGGGCATGCAGCGGCTGCAGTAGTGGATCTGGCATTCGCCGCAGTGCCATTTGGCGGGTTCACCGGGGTGGTAGTGGCAGTCGTGTTTCACAGCGGGTCGGGTTCCTGGTCCGTCAGAGTCAGGCGGGTCATGATGACAGAACTGAAAGGGCCGCGCAGCTACCTGGTTAACAGGTAGACTGACAGCCCATAGCGTCCGTATTGAACCGAAGAATTACGGGGTCCGGAGGATTCTTGCAACAAAATAACCTGCAACAGTCGGCTGAGCCCGCCGGCGGGCATCAGCCCTACCGCTGGCGCGATATCTTCCTGCTGGCACTCAAGCACAAGCCGCGCCTGGTGCGCGCCAACCTCCTGGCGATCCTGGCAACGGTCATGGCCGTGCCGGTACCCCTGTTGCTGCCGGTACTGGTGGACGAGGTCCTGCTGGACGAGGCAGGACCGGTACTTCCGGTCATGGATGCCGTCCTGCCTGCCGCGTGGCAGGAGCCTGTGGTCTACATTGGGTTGATGGTGCTGGCAGCGTTGCTGCTCCGGTCGGCCGCCCTGTTCTTCAATGTCCTGCAATCCCGGGAGTTTTCCAAGGTTTCCAAGGATGTGGTGTTCCGCATGCGCTCCCGCCTGCTGGGCCGGCTCCAGCGCGTGGCCATGTCGGAGTATGAAACCCGCGGTTCCGGGGCCATCAGCAGCCATTTCATCACCGACCTGGATACCATGGACCAGTTCCTGGGGACCACCATCAGCCGGTTTCTGGTGGCCAGTCTGACCGTGATCGGTACTGCAGCGGTATTACTTTGGGTGCATTGGCAACTGGCTTTGTTGATCCTGCTGTTCAATCCGCTGGTGATCTTCGCCACCATCCTGATCGGCAAGCAGGTCAAGGAGCTCAAGCGTCGGGAGAACAGCGCCTACGAGGAATTCCAGGGCGACCTGACCGAAACCCTGGACGCCATTCACCAGCTCCGTGCAGCGAACCGGGAGAAACACTACCTGCGACTGCTGATCGACCGGGCGCGGGTGGTCCGGGATCATGCCATCCGCTTCCAGTGGCGCAGTGACGCCGCCACCCGGGCCAGTTTTGCTCTGTTCCAGTTTGGTGTCGACGTGTTCCGGGCTGCCGCCATGGTCACCGTTCTGTTCAGCGATCTGAGCATCGGCATGATGTTCGCCATCTTCGGCTACCTGTGGTTCATGCTCACGCCGGTTCAGGAAATGCTGAATATGCAATACGCCTGCTTCGCCGCCAACGCTGCCCTGGGGCGCATCAACCGTTTGCTGGAGCTGAAGGAAGAGCCGCGCTATCCGGCGCTGGAAGACCCGTTCCGTGGTCACCACACGGTAAGCCTGACCCTGCGGGACATTCATTTCGGTTATGGCGACGAGCAGGTTTTGCGGGGCATCAACCTGCGTCTGGAGCCCGGTGAGAAAGTGGCGGTGGTCGGTGCCAGCGGTGGCGGCAAATCCACCCTGGTGCAGATTATCCTGGGCATGTACACGCCCCAGCAGGGCGAGGTGCTGATCAACGATGTACTGGTGCAGCGGATCGGGCTGCCGAGGTTGCGGGAACACGTGGCCACCGTGTTACAGCATCCGGCCCTGTTCAACGACACCATCCGGCAGAATCTCACCCTCGGCCGGGACAAGCCGGATGCCGAGCTGTGGGAGGCACTGCGTATTGCCCAGCTCGATACCATGGTGGCGGCCATGCCCGACCGGTTGGATACCGTGATCGGTCGCCAGGGCGTTCGACTGTCTGGCGGGCAGCGCCAACGCCTGGCCATTGCCCGTATGGTGCTGTCGGATCCGTCCCTGGTGATTCTCGATGAGGCCACCTCGGCACTGGATGCCGAGACCGAGTACCAGCTTCACCGGGACCTGGAAGGCTTCCTCAAACAGCGGACTACCCTGATCATCGCGCACCGGCTCAGTGCCGTGAAGCAGGCGGACCGCGCCTGCGTGTTTGAGGATGGCCGGATCATCGAGGAGGGGCGGCACGAGGAACTGATTGCACGGGAGGGCATCTACGCCCAGCTCTATGGTCAGCGACAGACCTGAGATCCGGGCCGCCGGTCAGCCGGTTCTGTGCCTGCAACTTTCGGTGTCGACCTTGGTCTGATATTCACGGAAATGATCCCGAACATTCACCGGCCATTGGTTGAAGTCCTGTCATTAGCTGCAATAGTTAAAGGTAACTTCACATCGCTGAACCTTTTGAAGGGAGGCACCACATGTCGAACGAAAGTCTTGGAAAAGACAGCCTGAATACCCTTTCCGCCCTGGATGCGGGCGGCAAGACCTTCCACTACTACAGCCTGCCCGAGGCGGCCAAAACCCTGGGCGATCTCAACCGCCTGCCGTTCTCCCTCAAGGTCCTGATGGAGAACCTGCTGCGTAACGAGGATGGCCTCACGGTCGACCGGTCGCACATCGACGCCATGATGCAGTGGCTCAAGGCCCGGACATCCGACACCGAGATCCAGTACCGCCCGGCCCGGGTCCTGATGCAGGACTTCACCGGGGTGCCCGGTGTGGTGGATCTGGCGGCCATGCGCGAAGCGGTCAAAAAGGCTGGCAAGGATCCGGCATTGATCAATCCCCTGTCGCCGGTTGACCTGGTGATCGACCACTCGGTGATGGTGGACGAATATGGCACCCCCGCTGCCTTCAAGGATAACGTTGCCATCGAGATGGAGCGCAACAAGGAACGGTACGAGTTCCTGCGCTGGGGCCAGCAGGCCTTCGACAATTTCCGGGTGGTGCCGCCGGGCACCGGGATCTGTCACCAGGTCAACCTGGAGTACCTGGGCAAGACAGTCTGGCAGAAGGATGTGGACGGCAAGACCATTGCCTATCCGGACACCCTCGTGGGTACGGATTCCCACACCACCATGATCAACGGCCTGGGTATCCTGGGCTGGGGTGTTGGCGGTATCGAAGCCGAGGCGGCCATGCTTGGTCAGCCGGTGTCCATGCTGATTCCCGAGGTGATCGGCTTCAAGATCACCGGCAAGCTGCGGGAAGGTATCACCGCCACCGACCTGGTGCTGACGGTCACTGAAATGCTGCGCAAGAAGGGCGTGGTGGGCAAGTTCGTCGAATTCTACGGCGACGGTCTGAAAGACATGCCGGTTGCGGATCGGGCCACCATCGCCAACATGGCTCCGGAGTACGGTGCCACCTGTGGTTTCTTTCCGGTGGACGAGCAGACTCTCACCTATATGCGCCTGACCGGTCGCGATGAGGCCCAGCTGGAGCTGGTGGAAGCCTACGCCAAGGCCCAGGGTCTGTGGCGGGGGCCGGGCCATGAGCCGGTCTACACTGATGCCCTCGAGCTGGACATGGGGGATGTCGAGGCTAGCCTGGCGGGCCCCAAGCGTCCCCAGGACCGGGTGGCCCTGAAGAATATGAAGGCCTCATTCGAGCTGTTGATGGAGACCGCCGAAGGCCCTGCGGAAAACCGGAAAGCCAATCTGGAATCCGAGGGTGGCGGCACTGCCGTTGGCGCACAGGATGCCTACTTCGAGCATCCGGCCAGTCAGCCGCTGCACATGAACGGCGAGAAGTGCCGGCTGGATCCGGGTGCGGTGGTCATTGCCGCGATTACCTCCTGTACCAACACCTCCAACCCCAGCGTGATGATGGCCGCTGGCCTGATCGCGAAAAAGGCCGTGGAGAAGGGCCTGAGCACCAAGCCCTGGGTGAAGACCTCCCTGGCGCCGGGTTCCAAGGTGGTTACCGACTACCTGGCGGTGGCCGGTCTGCAGGATGATCTGGACAAGCTGGGCTTCAACCTGGTGGGCTACGGTTGCACCACCTGTATCGGCAACTCCGGTCCGCTGCCGGAAGCGGTGGAAAAGGCCATTACCGATGGTGACCTGACGGTCGCGTCGGTACTCTCCGGTAACCGTAACTTCGAGGGCCGGGTGCATCCGCTGGTGAAAACCAACTGGCTGGCCTCACCCCCGTTGGTGGTGGCTTACGCCCTGGCCGGTAACGTCCGGGTGGACCTGACCAGGGATCCGCTGGGTGCCGACAAGGATGGCAACCCGGTCTACCTGAAAGACCTCTGGCCGAGCCAGAAGGAAATCGCCGAGGCGGTGGAGCAGGTGAAGACCGACATGTTCCGCAAGGAATATGGCGAGGTGTTCGAGGGTGATGAGATCTGGAAGTCCATCAAGGTACCCGAGAGCAAGGTCTATGAGTGGTCTGACAAGTCCACCTATATTCAGCATCCTCCGTTCTTCGAGGGTATGGGCGAGCAGCCGGACCCGATCGACGACATCAGGGATGCCAATATCCTGGCCCTGCTGAGTGATTCGGTGACCACCGACCACATCTCACCGGCCGGTTCCTTCAAGCCCGATACCCCTGCCGGAAAATACCTGCAGGAGCATGGTGTGGAGCCGAAAGACTTCAACTCCTACGGCTCCCGCCGGGGCAACCATGAGGTGATGATGCGCGGCACCTTCGCCAACGTGCGTATCAGGAACGAAATGCTCGATGGCGTGGAAGGCGGCTGCACCAAGTTCGTGCCCACCGGCGAGCAGATGGCCATCTACGATGCTGCCATGAAGTACCAGGAAAACGGCACGCCGCTGGTGGTCATTGCCGGCAAGGAATACGGCACCGGCTCGAGCCGGGACTGGGCGGCGAAAGGTACCCGCCTGCTTGGCGTCAAGGCCGTGGTGGCGGAAAGCTACGAGCGGATCCACCGCTCCAACCTGATCGGCATGGGCGTGATGCCCCTGCAGTTCCCGGAGGGCGTGGATCGCAAGAGCCTGAAACTGACCGGTGAAGAAACCATCAGCATCGAAGGCCTGTCCGGCGACATCAAGCCGGGCCAGACCCTGAAGATGACCGTGAAGTACAAGGACGGCTCCACCGAGAGCTGCGAACTCAAGTCGCGGATTGATACCGCGAACGAGGCGGTGTACTTCCAGCATGGGGGTATCCTGCACTATGTGGTGCGGGAGATGCTGAAGAACGCCTGAGGTGTGAAAGTGGGGTCAGATGAAAGCGTTCATCTGACCCCGGGTTTACCTCCGCAGTCGAGCCAAGTCGGGGTCTGATGAACGCCTTCATCTGACCCCTGGTTAACCGCTGAGCCCGAGCGAATTCCCCCGGGGTCAGATCAGCCGATCTGACCCCATCTTCACGAAGGCCACCTCCAGCCCCTCGTTCACCCCCGTGTCTTGCGAACTGATTTCAGGTAAGCTGCGCCTTTTCCAGCAACCCGTTGAACGAAGACAAGGTCCCATGGCTGAATCCTCCCGAGACGACATCAAGGCCAAACTCAACCTCGAAACCTCCCGCATCAACTGGCACGAGCTCCAGACTTACTATGCCCGGGGCCAGGTCGTGCGCGTGGCACCGGAACTGGATTTGCTGGAGGTTGCCGCCGAGCTCACCGCCGACAACAAGGCGCAGTTCGAGCAGTGGATGCAGAAAGGCCAGGTGGGAGATGTCTCCCCTGACGTAGCCCGGACCTGGTACGATCGCAATGCCGAGCTCTGGGCCGTGGTCGTGGCGCCATGGGTACTGGTTCAGGACCGGTCGGGCCACGTACTGCACTGACCTGACTCTTTCAGAAATTCCGACGTCCTTTTCAGGATGCTTCCCCGTTATTCCAGCCTGAGGACACCATGCTCACCGGAGCCCTGCTGATACTGGCACCGCTATTTCTCGGTTTTGCCATTCCCCTGGCCAATCGCCGGCTGATGACGGTCATCCATTACACCGTCGAGACGCTGGTGTATTTCATCCTGGCGTTACTGGGCCTGGGGCTCGGCCAGATGGAGGGATTGGCGGCCCAGTTGGGCAACATGGCGGTACAGGTCACCGCCCTGGTGGCCGTATTGTTCCTGGCCAACATGGCCGGCCTGTGGCTGTTTCACCGCTGGCAGCCGATGAAAGTGGAGCGGGATGACAGTGACGGGCGGCCCGGTTACCGGCGTCTGTTCCTGGCCGGGCTGAAACCTCTGGTGGCGGTGATCGCCGGGCTGGTTGCCGGCTATTTCCTGTTGCCGACCCTGCCCATGACCGACCAGGTGGCCACCTGGGCACTGATGCTCCTGCTGTTCCTGATCGGTCTGCAACTGCGCAACGCCGGGCTTTCCCTGCACAAGCTGCTGATGAACCGGCAGGGGTTGGGCATGGCCCTTTCGGTGATGGTCAGCTCGCTGGTGGCGGGTGTGTTGCTGATTCCCGTCCTCGGGCTGCCCTGGCATGACGTGCTGGCCCTGGCATCGGGGTTTGGCTGGTATTCCCTGTCGGGCATTGTCGTCGGCGATGCCCTAGGCCCTGCCTGGGGTGGGGTTGCTTTCCTCAACGACGTGCTCCGGGAGATCATCGCCTTAGCGATCATCCCCCTGTTGATTGCCTCAAGGCCCGCAATGGCGATCGGTTATGGCGGTGCAACGGCAATGGATTTTACCCTCCCGGTGATTCGCAGTAGCGGTGGTCTGGCATGTGTGCCGGTGGCCATTGCATCGGGATTCCTGCTCTCGTTCCTCTCGCCTGTCCTGATGGGGGTGTTCCTTTCCCTGGGCTAGGGCCTATTACCGGCGGTCAATCGGGGTTTTACCGTTGTAATGGCACGCAGTAAGATAATAACCTACAAGAATATGAAGAAAACGTAACGCCTTGGTCCGGAGTTTCTGATGCACCGCCGCCATTTTCTGGGAGCTTCTCTGGCAGCCGGCCTTGCCGCCCTGGGGCTCCGTGGTTGTGGCGCGTCCAGCCCGATCCGGTTCGGAATCCATCCCTGGATTGGCTACGAATCACTTTACCTTGCAGAAGAGTTCGGCTGGCTACCGGCTTCGGTGGAGCTGGTGAAGGGATCCTCGGCCCTGGAGTCCATGGAACTGCTCAAATCAGGGAAGCTCGATGGTGCCGCGCTGACCCTCGATGAGGCCATACGAGTGCATCTTGAAAGTCCGCAATTGTTGGTGGTCGGGGTAACCGATGTATCCGTCGGGGCGGATGTACTGGTGGCAAAACCGGAAATCAGGAAACTTGACCAGTTGCGGGGAAAACGGATCGCGGTAGAACTGGCCGGAGTATCCGGCACCCTGTTGCTGAACATCCTGGACCAGGCCGGCATCGAACGGGACGAAGTGACCGTCATCAATGTGCCAGTCGACCAGCACGTCGGCCTATGGCAACAGGGAGAAGTGGATGCCATTGCCTGCTATGAGCCGACCGCCTCGATTCTCCTCGGCCTTGGTGGTGCGCGCCTGTTCGACAGCAGGCAATTGCCTGAAACCATTTTCGATGTGCTGGTGGTGACCCGAAAGTTCGCAGCCCGGGTACCAGATGCTGTTCGAGCGCTGCTGGCGGCGCATTTTTCCGGCCTTCGCCACCTGGTTCGCAACCAGCATGATTCGGTCTATCGGGTTGCAACCCGTCAGGGGATCTCCCCGGCGGACGTGAGGTTGGCGCTGGCCTCGGTCATGTTTCCGGATCTGGCCTCGAACCGGCGGTACCTGGCCAAAGATGGTCGTGTCGAGCAGGTTGCCCGCAGTCTTTCCCTGATGCTCGCCCGGGAGGGCCTGGTTCCGCGAACACTGGAGGTGGAGCGCTTCAGTGACAGCCAGTTCCTGCCCAGGAGCGTCTCGTGAAGCGGTGGATTCTCGGGTACCTGGCGTTCGCGGCTCTGATCCTGTCCGTATCCGGGACGACACTTGCCCAAGGCTTCCAGGAAGTGCGTTTCGGCATCTATGCCTATCGTCCCGATTTCATCATGAAGGAGCGATACCAGCCCCTGGTGGATTATCTGACAGGCCGGATCGGTATCCCAGTGAAACTGCAGGTGCTGGACCAGGAGCAGATGCGCGCGGCGCTGGCCTCCAACCAGCTTGATTTTTTCCTGACCAACCCGAGTCAGTTCCTGGTGATCCGGAGTGAGCGCAGCCTTACCGGGGAGTTGGCGACCCTGGTGCGCAAGCACGACGGGGTAGCCACAGCCAGTCTTGGTGGCGTGATTTTCACGGCGGCGACGCGAAACGACATCAATGGTCTTTCGGATGTGCGAGGCAGGACCATTGCCTCGCCCGGGCTTCATTTCCTCGGTGGTTTCCAGACCCAGGCCCTTGAACTGAAAGGCGCCGGTGTCGATGTTCTGAACAATAACCGGATAAAGCTCGTTCGCAGCCATGATCGGGTGGTCAGGTCCGTGCTCACCGGAGACGCCGACGTGGGATTTGTGCGCACCGGTATCCTGGAGGAACTGATTGCAGATGATCCCCGTCTGGCAGACCGGATCCGGATTCTCAATCGCCAGAACCTGGTGGGCTTCCCTTACGCCGTGTCCACGCGCCTGTACCCCGAATGGCCGGTCGCAGCCTTGCCCCATGTGGACAGCGATATCGTACGCCGTGTGGCGTCGGCCCTGTTCGCCATCGAGGAGAACTATCCGGCGGCGCTGAGTGCCGGTATCGCCGGCTTTGCCCCGCCCGCGGATTACCAGTCTGTTGAATACCTGGCCCGGGAACTCCGTGTCGAACCCTACGATGAGCTGCCGCAACTGACCTGGGGCGAGCTGGTGGGGCAGTATTGGGGCTGGCTGGTTGCTACCGTGATCCTGGTTCTGCTACTGACCGGTTCCATGTTGTGGTTACGACGCAAGAAGCGCGAACTGGCGGCTGAGCAGCTCCGGCTCCGGCGTTTGATCCTCAGTTGGCCCCAACCCATGCTGATGCTCCGTGGCGGTGAGTTCGTGGATAGCAATCGCGCCGCCCTGGAGTTGCTGAGGTATGCCATGCCCCGGTCATTACTGGGCAAGGATATCGCCGCTTTCTCGCCCCAAACCCAGCCTGATGGCGACGTTTCGCGGCAAAAAATCCAAAGACTGTTGCAGCGGGTGGACCGCGGTGAGGTTGTCCAGGTCGAGTGGGTCTTCAGGCGTTCTGACGGTTCGGAAGTCTGGGTCGACATGACCCTGGCGCCAGTGCATGACACAGAAGAGCCGCACCCCCATGTCCTGTGTTCCTGGTACGACATCACCGGCCGAAAAGAGGCGGAGCAACGCCAACGCATGGCGGCTAGTGTGTTTGACCATGCCAGGGAAGCCATTTTCATTACCGATCTCCATGGCGCCATCATCGACGTCAACGATGCCTACGTGGCAATTACCGGTCGAGCGCGCGCCAACGCCATTGGTCGGCTGCCACCCCTGCCTCTGGAAGAGGGCATCGGTGTATTGGCCAGTGCCCGGTCCCACGGTTTCTGGTCTGGCGAGTTTGCCAGCAAACGCCAGGACGGTGAGCGTTTCAACATGGCGTTGACGGTAAGTGAGGTCCGTGATGCGCAGGGTGCCATCAGCCACTTCATGGGCATTTTCTCGGACATTACCCGGCTCAAGGCCCAGGAGAAAGAGCTTCGGACCTTGGCGCATTATGATCCGCTGACGCATCTGCCGAACCGGGTTCTGTTTACCGACAGGATGCAGCAGGTCATGGCCCAGGCCCGGCGCCAGGACGATCTGCTGGCGGTGCTCTACATTGATCTGGACCAGTTCAAGCCCGTCAACGACGCCTATGGCCACAAGGCGGGTGACGAACTGTTGGTGGAGGTCGCCAACCGTATGCGGGCACAGTTGAGGGAGGAGGACACTCTGGCCCGCCTCGGGGGCGACGAATTCGCGGCACTGATCGTCAACGTTACAGAACCGGCTGTGCTGGAGAATCTGCTCGCGCGGCTGCTGCACGCCATTTCGGAGCCGGTGCCGGTGGCCGGCCACCTGGTACAGGTCTCGGCAAGCATTGGTTTCACCCTTTACCCCCAGGCGGAAGAACTCGATGGCGACCAGCTACTGCGTCAGGCGGACCAGGCCATGTATCAGGCCAAGAAGCGGGGGCGCAACCGTTACTGCGGGTTTGACAGCGCCGCTTCCTGATCCCCGTTCAGGAAGCTGGAAACCGGCTGCCAGGCGAGAGCCTTGTGCCACTGGTCCATCAGACGCCGGACCGAGCTGAGGGTATCCAGAATTTGTTCGCCATCGGTGGTGGCGATGTCGCGACGGACAATCATGGCCAGTAGCTCCGATTTGAGCTGATGGTAGATCGTTTCAGCCTCATCCACGGTGACTGGCAGGGGCTCGTCTGCGGCGACCAGGGTTCTCAGCGTGTCGATGTACCGCTCCAGTGCGTCGGACAGTCGGGACATGCCTGGCTGGTCCTTGGCGACCTTGAGTTTGAGCAGTTCCTCCGCCAGATCTGTAGCCTCCATCAGGTACCGGCAGGTGCGGATGCTCAGGGTCAGGGCATCCACGGTGGAGGGATGCATCTTTTCCGCCCTGACTCTCGAGACATAATCCACGATAGCCGAGTTCAGGCTCCGGCAGGCGTCCGCCTTGGGCTGGATCTGCGCCGGCTTCAGGTCTTCCCGGTCCAGACAGACCCTGAGCAGCCCCCGGATCAACCCGATCAGGCGCTTCATCTCCTCATCCACCGCGGCGACTGCCAGTTCCGGCGTGGCCACCAGGGTGTTGTCCAGGTGCCGCGGTTCCGCGTTGTCCTCTTCCTTGCTCCGGAACAGCCGTCCGAGAAAGCGTGCAAAGTGGGGCGTGAACGGCAGCATCAGCAGTGCCCCGAGGACATTGAACAGGGTATGGAACAGGGCCAGGGACACCGCGACGTTGGCGTCGAGCTCAAGCCATCGCGCCATCAGGGCCACGACCCAGAGCATGACGGGCAGGATGAGCAGGGCAATGACACCGGTCGCGGCGTTGAACAGGATGTGGCCTATGGCCAGGCGCCGGGCATTGGCAGTGGCCTTGAGCGCGGACAGCGCGGCGGTGGAAGTGGACCCCAGGTTGGCGCCGATCACCGCGGCAGCGGCGCTGTTCAGCGGGATCAGTCCACCGGCGGCCGCAGTCAGGACAATGGCCAGGGCCGCACTGGAGGACTGGGTCAGTACCGTGGCCAGAAAACCGATCAGGATGAACATCGGCAATCCGTAACCCGTGTCGATCAGGGTCTGGCTGTCGATTCCCGCGGTCAGGGACTCCAACGATGTCTTCAGAATTGACAGCCCCAGGAAGAACAGGGCGAAGCCCGCCAGAGCCTGGCCCAGCGCCTCGCTACGGGTGTTGTTGGTGGCCAGCTTGAGCCCCATGCCGAGGGCCAGCAGAGGCAGTGCAAAGGCCTCGATATTGAAACCGAAGCCCACCAGGCTCACCAGCCAGGCGGTCATGGTGGTACCAATATTAGAGCCGAAAATGACCCCCAGGGACTGAGAGAGCCCGAGCAGACCGGCATTCACGAAGCCGATGGTGGCCACCGTGACCGCGCCGGAGGACTGCACGATACCGGTGATCAGAAAACCCGCCGCCAGGCCGCGGACGGGCGTCCGCGTCCAGCTTCCCAGCAAATGGCGGAGATGGCGCCCGGCGGCATTCTTCAACCCATCGGTCATCATCTCCATGGCCAGCAGAAACAGTGCCAGGCCACCGAGGATCTGGAAGATGGTCGCAGTCATCGCTCGGGGAAGAAAGTCCTGAGGCTGTTGGCGTAGGTCTGCGCCAGCACCTGATCCAGCGGCAAGTCCTTGACCTCAGCGATCTTCTCGGCCACGAAGGGCAGATAGAAGGGCGCATTTTCCCGGCCCCGGTAGGGTACCGGCGTCAGGAAGGGGGCATCGGTTTCCAGCAGGATCTGTTCGATGGGCGCCATGCGTACGATATCGCGCACGTTCTCCGCCTTGTTGAAGGTGGTGATGCCGTTGAAGCCAAGGCACCAGCCCTGATCCAGGGCATAGCGGGCCAGGCCCGGGCCCGAGGTGAAGCTGTGAATGACCCCGCGGCGTTTCAGGGTGGCCTCGAACTCCTGGAGGATGGTGATGGTGTCCTCGTCCGCTTCACGACTGTGGATCACCACCGGCCGGTCGGTGTCACAGGCAATCTGCAGCTGGCGGCGAAATACGTCCCGCTGTACCTGGCGGTCGGCGTTGTCGTAGAAATAATCCAGGCCGATCTCACCCACCGCCACGATTTTGTCGTCACCGGCATGGGCACGGATCTCTTGTTCCACCTCATCGGTGTAGGTTTCCGCCTCGTGGGGGTGGATGCCCTGGGTGCCGTAGACCCAGGGGGCAACCTGGCTCAGTTCCCGGACTTTGGCCAGGTTCTCCGGTGACACCGCGATGGTGATCACGCGTTCAATGTTCACCCGCTGGCTCTGCTCCAGGGTTTCCGCGAGGGGGCGGTCCTTGAGGTAATCCAGGTGACAGTGGGTTTCGATGATCGGGTGATCGAAAACCGGAATCTCGCGACGTTTCTTGCTCATTGCTTTGACTGAACTCCATCGCAACCTTTGGTCAGGCTGCTATTCTGGGAACTTGATCCCGCAAGTTTACCAGTTTGTGCGATTGTTAACCTGTTTCGGACTATGACTATGGGAAAGGATTTTATGGATGTATCGCCGTTCGCCAGCTCCTGGTGTTTTGATCCCGATCGGCCCCGGTTCCGGGACTACCCGACGCTGCTGGACGATGACGAGGAGGTTCCTGCCCTGGAGGCCAGTCTGGAGGAGATCGGCGAATACCAGCGCCGGCTCTGGGCCAATCGCAAGCGCGCACTGCTGGTGGTGGTTCACGGCCCCGATACCAGCGGCAAGGACAGCCTGATCCGTACCCTGGCCACCTACGCCGACCCGGCCGGATTCCATGCCTGGTCGTTCAGCCGGCCGCAAGGGGCGGAAGTCCGCCATGATTTTCTCTGGCGGGTCACCCCCTACCTGCCAGGCCTGGGCGAAATGGTCGCCTTCAACCGGAGTCATCACGAAGCGGTCATTGCCGAGCGGGTCTGGCCGGTGCGTGCCCCGGACAGCTACAACTGGAACAACAGGTACCAGTCCATCCGTAATTTCGAGCGCCACCTGGTGCAGGAGGGCACGACGATCCTGAAAGTCTGGCAAAACCTGTCCGAAGACGAGCACCGCCGGCGCCTGCTCAAACGCCTGGACAAGCCCCGCAAGCGTTGGAAATTCGATAAATCCGATATTGATGGCTGGGCCAGACGGGCGGAGTATGAGGCCTTTGCCGAGCAGGCGATGGCGGCAACCCATACTCCGGAAGCACCCTGGTTTGTCGTTCCCGGTGACAGAAAACCCCAGGCCCGGGCGATTGTGGCTGCGATGTTGGCAGAACAGCTCAGGCAACTGGCCCCGGACTATCCGGCGGAAGATGAAGCGGTACTCAGGGAATATCGGCAACTGTTGGCCAGGAACGGGGTCAGCTGAAATTAACGGACTCGGAGGCGTGCATGCACATTGTAGTAGTCGGTGGTGGTGTGGTCGGAGTGACCACAGCCTGGGAACTGAACCGTCGGGGGCATCAGGTAACGGTTATCGAGCGCCACGACGTTGCCGGTAACGAGACCAGCAAGGGCAACGCTGCCCAGCGCTCCTACGGGGTGGTTTACCCGTGGGCGGACCCCTCGATGGTGTTCAAGGCATTGCCATGGCTGTTCAAACAGGACGGTCCTTTGAAGCTGCGGATGCCGCCATCGGTGGAAGCGGTGAAGTTCATGTTTGCCACCCTCCGGTACGCCTGGTCTCCGGGGCTGTTCGGTCTTAACCGGCGGGCCATGCTGCGTCTGGGTATTCACAGCCGGGAGCGCTTCCTGAAGCTGGAGCAAGAGCTGGACCTCGAGTTCGATGGTGACCACAAGGGGCTGCTCCATCTGGCCAGCACACCGGAGGCGTTGGAGGGGTATCGCGACGTGCATAACCTGCTGACCGAGCTTGGTATCCCCTCGAGGCTGTTGAGCCCGGAACAGGTACGGGAAGTGGAGCCGGGTATGGTCGGCGGCGGCCCGCTGTACGGGGCCCTAAGCTACGATACCGACGGCACCGGCGACTGCCACCTGTTTTCCCGGGCCCTGGCGAATGCCTGCGAGGAGAAGGGGGTGGAATTCCGCTACAACGTTGAGGTGGATAACCTGATCGCCGGTGAACACCGGGTGGATGCGGTGGCTCTGCGCAACGCCGATGGCGAGCGGGAGATTCTCAAGGCGGACGCCTTTGTGATCAGTGCCGGTTGCTGGTCACCCACGCTCGTGCGCCCCATCGGGCTGGATCTGCCCATCTACCCGATCAAGGGCTACAGCATTACCGTGCCCCTTAAAAATCAAGAACATGCGCCTTTCAGCACCATCCACGACGACAACTACAAGGTGGTCTCCACCCGGCTGGGCGATCGGCTGCGGGCTACCGGTTTTGTGGAGCTGGCGGACTTCAACCGGGACATTCCGGAAGCCCGTATTGCCACCATTCGCAAATCGGTGGAATCCCGCTATCCCGGTTGTGCCGACCTGGACGCGGCAGAAACCTGGACCGGTTTCCGGCCCATGACCCCCGATGGGCCGGCCATCATCGGCCAGGGCCCGAGGGAGAACCTGTACCTGAACACCGGCCACGGTACCTTCGGCTGGACCCTGTCCGCCGGCAGTGCCGATGTCATCGCCCGGGTCATCGACGGTGAAACCTCGCCGGTAAACCTGGATGCGTTTCGCCCCGGACGCTTTCAGGAATAGGGTTATTTCTTCCTGAGGGTTCGTTCGATGTTGCCGCACAGGGTGTGAGCGAACCCGATGTCCCGCTCCGACAGCAGTGGCAGGCGTTCGAACATCCATTGCGACAGCTTGCCCTCCGGGGGCGTGTCAACGTCGGGCAACAGCTGCTCGAGCCGTTCCCGCAGGGCCCCCAGGCCGGCCTCAGCCGGTGCAAGCTTGTCGCCTTCCGCCTCACTGTTAACGGACAGCCCCGACATCTCCCAGGCATAGAGCATCACCGACTGGGCCAGGTTCAGGGACGGGTAGGCCACTTTCATCGGAATGCCGGTGACTAGGTCGCACAGGGCCATTTCCTCGTTGGCCAAACCCCGGTCCTCGCGTCCGAAAACCAGGGCGGCGGTGGCCACGGAAGCGCCCTTGTCAGTCAGCACCGTGCGCAATCGGTCCGGGGTGTGCCAGTCCTGGCGGTTGTGGCGGGGCTTGGCTGAGGTGCCCATCAGCAGGTCTACGGAGTTTCGTACCGCCGCCAGATCAGGGAAAATGCGCGCGTTATCGAGAACATGATCGCTGCCGTGGGCCAGCCAGTGGGCTTCCGGGCGGGTGTGCAGGTCTGAATTCACCAGCCACAGTTCGCCGAACCCCATGGTACACAGGGCACGGGCTGCCGCTCCGACGTTTTCAGGAACCTTGGGTTCGACAAGTACAAAGGCCAGTTGCATGACGTTTCCTCCGGCCGCGAGTTTACACGAGCCGACCACATCTTTTTATAGCCGCTGGCAAGCTTTGAATGACTGGCTCGCCGGCCACGCAGGATTCTGGCGGCCGGCACCATTCATGGAGCCGGCTCCGGCCTGGGCGCAGGCGTGCCCGGAACTGTCGTCCTGGCTTGAAGCCCTCACTGATGAGGACTGCGACTATTACGAACAGCATCTGAGCGAGTTTGCAGGACAGATCAGTGGCTGGCTTCCCGGCCTGGTCGATTACGAGCAGCGGGTAGCGGTGCCGGATCTCTCTCCCTCCCCGGCGACCCCGGTGGAGACAACCCTGCCGGAGGTGGCTGCCACCGACATGCCCGGTCGTAAGCGGCTCCAGGCCGGAGCCTTCGCCGCCTCGGTGATCCCGTTGAACCGACCGGTGCTGGACTGGTGCTGCGGCAAGGGCCACCTGTCCCGGACCCTGGCACGGCAATGCCCGGAACCGGTGCAGGGATTTGAATGGGACCCGGCGTTGGTGGATGACGGCAACCGGTTGGCCCGCCACTTTGCCGATGCCGTGACCGTGCATTGCCAGGACGTGATGGCGGATGACGTGCGCTGGCCGGCCGGCAGTCACGGCGTGGCCCTGCATGCCTGTGGTGACCTGCATCGCCAGCTGATCCGCCGGGGTAGCGTCGCCGGTGCACCGCGCCTGAGTTTTTCGCCCTGTTGCTACCACCTGACCGCCCACTCTGAATATAACCCCCTCTCCGGGCAGGCGAAGCAACACCCGCACGTACTCAGGTTGACCCGGAATGATCTCCGGCTGGCGGTCCAGGAGACCGTGACCGCCCCTGCCAGAGTGCGGGCGCAGACCGCGCTGGTCAGCCAGTGGCGACTGGGTTTTGACGCGCTGCAAAGGCATTTGCGCGGCTCAGACCAATACCTTCCGGTGCCCTCCCATCCGCCCCGGTTGGTGAATGAGGGGTTTGCAGCTTTCTGTCGATGGGCGGCACGGAAAAAGCAGCTGGAACTGCCGGATCGGGTGGACTGGGACCATTGGCTGGATGCAGGCCGGCAGCGGTTCAGACAGGTTCGCCGCCATGAACTGATGCGCCACCTGTTCCGTCGGCCCCTGGAACTCTGGCTGGTTCTGGACTATGCAGTGGCTCTGGAAGAACAGGGGTACCGGGTGCGCCTGGGAACCTTCTGTGACCGCGCCCTGACTCCGCGAAACCTGCTGCTGGATGCGGTCAGGGTTTGCGATACTCCACCCGCTCCACGCAGCCATCCCTGAAGTACACATAGGTCAGTTCATAAAGCGCGCCGTAGTAACGGGTCTGGTAGATCCAGACTTCCCGGGGGTTGGTGTGCACTTCCGGGGGGTTGCCAAAAGCCCGCCGGACGTGCTCCCGGGTCATGCCCCGGACTACCTGTTCCCGCACCAGGTACCGCCGTAAATCCGTGGAATTGATGAATCGGCAGGTGGAGGCCTCTACCGGCTCTTTGGTTTTTCTGTCCTCGCGCCCGGAATCCTTGCTGGCCGGTTCGGGCAGGTTCTGGTTGAAACTGCCGCCAATCCGGTTGTCCTGGATCTCGATGGCCCGGGCATCAGTACCGCAGGGCTGATCCGAGAAGGTCACCGAGCCGTTGCTTTCGCAGCGATAGACCTCGGCCAGGGCGCTGCCGGAAAAGGCCATCAACAGGATTGTCATTACCAGTCCGCGATTCATCTTGTTATCGCCATTGATGATTTTGTTGATACCAAAAAGAAAGGCGCCCGCAGGCGCCTTTCCTTCGTTCCGGTCCCGTGTTAGCGGCGAACCTGGATACGGGCCTCGACCCGACGGTTCTCCGCACGGCCTTCGGCGGTATCGTTGGAGGCAATGGGTGCCTCCTCACCGTAACCGATCGCGTTCACGCGCTCCGGATCCACGCCCAGCGGGCCTGTCAGGCGCTCGGCAACGGCTTCGGCACGACGCTGTGACAGGAACTGGTTATAGTCGGCTTCACCCATGCTGTCGGTGTGACCGGCAATCTCGACGATGGTTTCCGGGTTCTCGTTCAGGAAGTCGGCGACCCGGCGGATTTCATCGTCATAGGTGTCACCGATAACAGAGCTGTTGGTCGGGAACTTCACCTCGATCTCGAAGGTTTCGATGGTCTCGGTGACACCCTCGCAACCGGTGGCGTCCACCTCCGCGCCAGCAGTGGTGTTCGGGCACTGGTCCTTGCTGTTCACGACGCCATCGTTGTCGCTGTCCAGCTCACAGCCGCGGGCGTCCACGTCCGCACCTTCCGGAGTGTTGGGGCAGGCATCCCGGGCATCGGCAACACCATCCATATCGGCATCCGGCTCACAGCCGGTGCTGTCCACTGCTGCACCTGCCGGGGTGCCGGGGCACTGGTCACGAGTATCGGGGACGCCGTCGTTGTCGCTGTCCGCCGGCGCGGCTTCACCGACGGTGCGGTGGAACGCAAAACTGATACCGAGGGAAACCATGGTATCGAAGGTGCTCTCGTCGATACCGTGGAACTCGCGCAGGTCACCGCGCAGGGAAATGCTGTCACTGACGTTATAGCGCACACCAGCGCCGACATTCACTCGGGATTCGTCATGATTGGTGCCTGCAGTCCGAACAGTGGCGGGGCCATCACCGAAGTCGGCATGGCCGGCACCGAATGCCAGGTACGGGTTCCAGGCTTCATCCTGGCCGGCGAAGTAGTAGAGCCCGTCGAGGCGCAGTTCGTCGAAATCAGAAGATCCGGGAGCATCCTTGCGGTCCGCGTCGGCGCGGGAATAGACCGCTTCCACCGCCCAGTGCGGGGTAAAGCGATATTCCACGCCCAGGCCGAAGGTGCCGGTCTCGCTCAGGTCCCGCTTGTCATCGAAATACTGGAAGCCCGCGAACGGGTTGAGATAGATGGTTTCCTGGCGTTCCTCGGCCAGGGCGGGGGTGGCCAGACAGGCTGTCAGGGCGGCTAAAGCTATCGGACGCATGATGTTCATGCTGAACCTCCTGTTCGGTTGTCGTTCTTGCTACTGCTTTTGTGCAGAAAATTAGGGTGTTACCTGAAAACTAGGCCAGTAGGCCAAAAAAGACAAAAAATTGAAATGTTTTGTTACGTTCGGAATTGTACGGACTTACGGCGCGGGCCAGGCGGTGGATCAGGCCAATGTGGTGAAATACAGGTGGGCGCTTTTCTTGCTGAAGTTCAGAGTGTCGCCGTTATCGAAACGCACTTCGAATGAGCTTTCATCCTCACCGACGATGCTACCGGCTCCGAAAATGGCATGGCTCACGCGCTGACTGTGCCAGACCGGCGCCTGCCGATCATCTGTGGCCGGGGTGGTGCCTTCCAGGGAGACGCCTTCCCGCTGGGCATAGCGCTGGCTGACCGGGGTAAGCGGTGCCTCCAACTTGATGGGTGAAGCGGTCCGGCCGTCAGAATCCAGATGCTGTCCCAGCTCCTCCGAGAGTTCGAAACAGCACTCCTCCACAAACCGGCTGGGCCCCTGGTCACCGTCCAGGTGAGGCCGTTTGCTGACCGGCCGGCTGATCAGGTGCAGGGTCTCCCGCGTCCGGGTCATGGCCACGTACAACAGCCGGCGCTCACTCTCCAAAAACGCCCGGGCATCGTCGTGGGACCGGGGGGAATAGGGCAGGTACTTCTCCTGCAGGCCGGGAATGATCACCACCGGCCATTCCAGCCCCTTGGTTCGGTGAATGGTCGACAGCAGCACGCCTCCTTCCTTGTTCTCGCCGGCCTGCTGTTTCAGGGTTTTCAAATGCGTCAACGCACCCTCGGCATCCACATCCAGGCCCTTCAGGTATTGCCGGAACCCCTGCACGGTATCGATCCGCTCCTCGGCACTCTCATGGGTCAGCGCCAGGCTGCGGATGCCCTCGTACAGGTCGGTGTGCTCGGCATAGACACTGATCAGCCCCGCCACCGGCCCCTTGAACCCGGACAGCTGGCCCAGCACCTCGCCCAGCTTACGTAGCTTGCGGGCAGGCATGGGCGCCAGGGCATCGAAATCCATGGCCAGAATCCGCTCATGCCAGGCCTCGCCGAAACCGGCCAGGAACTGAGCCAGATTCTCCAGCTCCGGCTCCTTCAGCCCGACATGGGGAAACCGCAGCAATAACCGGGCGAGTTCCAGCCGATCCGCATCCGGAAGCTGCCCCAGCTTGCCCGTCACCACCATCAACAGCGCGGTAATGGCCTGAACCTCACGGCTGAACAGCGCCCCCTTGCCGGCATCAATCCGGTAGGGAATCTGCCGGGCCAGCAGCTTCAGCTCGATCGGCACACTCTGACTCCAGACCCGGAACAGAATCGCCGTTGCTGACAAGGACTCGTGGGATTGCTTCTTCAGAATCTGCAGGACCTGATCGCTATCGCTTTCCACCCGGTGCAGGTGAATCGCGGTATCCGGAGTGGACGGATGGGAGTGGCACAGCACATCCTTGCGCCCGGTGTTGTGACAGATCAGATGATTGGCCACCAGCGCCACCCGGTGGCCATAGCGGAAGGTATAGCTCAGCGTCTGCTCCAGCGGACTCTCGAATTCATCACTGAAGCGCTTGAGAATAAACTCCGGCTTAGCGCCCCGGAACTCATAAATCGTCTGGTCCGGATCCCCTACCACCGTCACCCGCGCCCGATCACCGGCCACATAGCGCAGCAACAGGTGCTGGATCTCATTGGTATCCTGGTACTCATCCACCAGAATCAGATCCATCTTGTTGCCTACCAGACGCTGCAGCGGCGGATTCTGGTGAATCGCCATCACCGGCTCATACAGCATATCGGCGTAACTGATCCGGCTCTGGGACTTACGCCACTGCTCGAAACTGTGGAACAGATCGATCAGGTACCGGTGCTTGTCCGAATACCCCAGCTCCTCAAACACAATCTCCGCTGGCGACAGCGTCGTCTTCACCAGATCGATAAACCCGGTGGCCGTCTCCACAAAATCCTTCTTGTTGCGCCGGATCTCATCCGCCAGATCCTCCGGCGCCAACCGCCGTGTCAGCTGCCAGGCCTGAAAACTGATCTCCTGCTCGGACAGAATCTTCTCCGAAAACCCGGGCAGATAACCCTCCCGCACAAACCGTTTGTACAGCCGCAGCCCCATGGCGTGATACGTCCGGATCTCCGGCAACGCCAGCCCCGACTGATGACACACCTCCTGCAGCTTGCGCCCGAAATCCACCCGGGCACTGCGGTTGAACATCAACACCAGCATCCGGTCCGGATCATGCCCCTGCTCCAGCAGGTACCGGATCCGCCAGGCCAGCGTCGACGTCTTGCCACTACCCGCCACGGCGGTAATCACCGAATGCTCGTAGCCGGCGGTAATAATCGCCCGCTGCTCATCGGTCAGAAAATCCGGCAGGTTGGATGTGTCAGGAATTTGAGGGTTGGTCGGCATGGCCGGTATTGTACTGGGCAACTGGTAGTGCGGATACCGGTCCCGCATAATTGAGAGCAAACCGCCATGCACCAGAGACTATAACTCCCAGGTATGACAGTGAGTTGGTGAGGGCTCTTCCAAAACTGTGCGGAGCCATGGATGGCGGAGCCCAAGCGTCACATGGACGTGCCGCCAGGAGCGGGTTTTGGAAGAGCCCTCACCAACTTACTGCCCCCAAACTGGAAGGTTCACCTAATGGAAATGTCAGAATCAGTAAATGTCCTAGGCGAAAAACTGGAAACCTGCGGCACCGACCCCGAAACCGGCTTCTACCGCGACGGCTGCTGCAACGTCGGCCCCGATGACCTCGGCCTCCACGCCGTCTGCGCCGTCCTCACCGACGACTTCCTCGAATTCTCAAAGAGCCGCGGCAACGACCTCAGCACCCCCAGACCGGAATTCGGCTTCCCCGGCCTGAAAGCCGGCGACAACTGGTGCCTCTGCGCCGCCCGCTGGCAGGAAGCCTTCGAGGCCGGATGCGCCCCCAGGGTAAGACTCCGGGCCACACACCAGGCCGCCCTCGAAAAATGCGACCTGAACAACCTCAAAACCCACGCCGCAGACCTCAACTGATGACGCAGACCGCCGGTGACAACCCCACAGGCCACGAAGCCTGGGTACGGCTGGTTGAACACCTCGGCGCCCGCGGCGAGCGACGCCTGGTCCTCGTCGAGGGCGACCGGGACAGTGGGCTGGCCTGGCTTCGACAACTCCTGCCGAAACTGAGCCCGTCACCGGGTATCTGGACCGGCCCTGGTGATGAAAATCCTTTGGCCGAGCTCACCGAAGTACCGCCGGCCAAAGCCAGAGACTGGCTCGGCCGGGAACTGTCGGTCGTGGTCTGGGACGGCTGGCAGGGCAACCCGCCGGATGGCCTGGCCGCGATTGCCGGCACCCTCAAGGCCGGGGGCCTGCTGTTCTGGTTGATGCCGCCCCTGGACGAATGGAATCGATTCGCCGACCCGGACTACCGGCGTACCGGCCTCGACAGCGCCGAGCACCACCCGTTTGCTCACCGCATGGCGACGATTCTCGCCAGCGATTCCGACGTGATCCGGGTCGATGCCCGCGATCCCGGGCGAACCCTGATACCGACATTGCAGGCGCCAGACACCCCCTTCACCGTAGCCACCACCGACGACCAGCAGCGCCTGATCAATCAACTGGTGCATTTCGGCCAGGGCCGGCGCCGGCGCCCTTTGGTGGTCACCGCGGACCGGGGCCGCGGTAAATCCGCCGCATTGGGTATCGCCGCGGCCAGACTGTTGCAGCAGGGACGCGAACGCATCCTGGTGACGGCGCCCAGCCGCGAGAGCGTCGACACCCTGTTCCACCACGCCCGGCAAACCCTCGGGACGGACCTTGCCACTGATGACGGCAACAGCCTCCTCACCCGGGCCGGGGCCGAGCTCCGTTTTTTGCCGGTGCAGGAACTGCTGACCCAGCGACTGGCCGCCGAAGTGGTCCTTGTCGACGAGGCGGCAGCGATCCCACCCCAGGTTCTTGAGGGCATTCTGCTGGGATGGCCCCGGGTGGCCTTCTGCTCCACCGTCCATGGTTACGAGGGAGCGGGCAGGGGCTTCGCCATCCGGTTCCGTTCCGTGCTGGACCGCGAGACCCAGCACTGGCAATCCGCCACCCTGACCCAGCCGGTGCGCTGGGCCACGGGAGATCCGCTGGAGGCGCTGGCCTCCAATCTGTTCCTGTTATCCGCTTCAGGCATGGCCAGCGACGATGCCCGGGTTCCAGCCCGGGATATCCGGATTGATCGATGGTTCCCCGCTGACGCGCCGGAGCCCGAACTCGCCGAAGCTTTTGGTTTGTTGGTCGATGCCCACTACCGGACCACCCCAGCCGATCTTCGCCAGTGGCTGGATGACCCGTCCGCGGTCAGCTGGTGCGCCTGGCATGAGCGCCGCATCGTCGGGGTGCTCTGGGGGGCCATCGAGGGCGGACTTGACGAGGAACTGGCACAGAAGGTTACCCGGGGGCAGCGCCGTATCCGGGGCCACCTGCTGGCCCAGTCCCTGGCATCCCACAGTGGCTTTCCGGAAGCCGCAATCCAGAGCACCCTTCGGGTAGTCCGGGTTGCCGTGGCCAGTCCCGCTCGCCGCAGTGGTGTGGGCAAACGCCTGGTGGCAGTTGCGCGGGAGTGGGTGTCAGAGCAGGAGCTGGATGGCCTCGGTACCAGCTTTGGTGGCAGTCCGGAGTTGCTGGCCTTCTGGCAGTCCTGCGGGATGAATGTGGTTCGCGTCGGGTTCCAGCGGGAGAACACCAGTGGTGAGTACCCGCTGCAGATGCTGGCCGGATCGAGTCCGCAGGGTGTCGAACTGGTGGATCGACTGAGGGGCCGGCTGGCCCGGCATTGGCTGACGCTGGTCCCGCGGCATTGGTGCGGGATGTCCGCAGAACTGCTGGCGGCCATCAGCGACGACCTGCCGGCAACCCGCATCCTTAATGATGATGACCGGCGTGACCTGGACAACTTTGCTCACGGGCACCGGGGCTTTGATTTTTGCCTGCCGGTACTCCGGGAGCTTGGGCAGGTTCCAGGTGTCATGAACTGGCTGAGGACCCGGCCGGAGCTGGCCCTGTGGGTCGGGGCGGTGTTACAGGGCCGCTTCTGGGCTGAGGCGCAGGCGGCCGGCCTGTGTCGCGGCCAGCGGGACGGCGAGCAGCGCCTGCGGACAGTCGTGCGCGAACTTCTGGAGAACGGGCCGGAGATGTGACCCGCTCGATTTAATTCCCGCCGTGCGCTGCCCAGAATGGGCCGACGTTCCAAAACAGAGATTGTTGATATGGCCAAGGGACCCGGCACCCTCCACGCATTGTTCCTGTCGTTTCTTGTTTTAACCCTGTTGTCCGGATGCGCAGTCCGGGATGCGCCCAGTAACCTGGCCCGGGGGACGGCCTCCGGGGCATCCACGCCGATTGTTCACGCAGCGGCGGCCGGTAAGCTCGAAGAGGTCTCAGCCCTGGCGGAAGCAGGTCACTCACTGAATACCGTGACTGAGCAGGGATCCCCCCTGATGGCGGCCGTGCGCGCGGGCCAGGACCGGGTAGCCTGGTACCTGCTCAGTGAGGGGGCTGATCCGGATCTCGCGGCGCCCGGGGGGGAAACGCCCCTGATGGTTGCGGCCGGTGATGGCAGTCGTCGGCTGGTCCAGCTGCTGCTTTCGGCGGGTGCGAGTGTCAATGCGGTGGATGAGCAAAGGTATACGCCGGTGATCCGGGCGGCCGAGCAGGGCAATCTGTCTGTGGTCAAGGTTCTATTGGCCGCCGGGGCCAATGTCAATGTCAGTCAGGGTGGCGAGTCGTTGCTGATGAAAATTGTCGGCAGCGGGGATCTGCTGACCGCGGAAATGCTGCTGGCGGCCGGCGCCGACGTCAACTACCGGGCCGACGACGGCCGCACGGCCCTGACCAGGGCCCGGGCCATCAACAGCCGGGACCTGGAAATGTTGCTGGTGCAGGCCGGGGCCCGTCTGTAGTTTCTTACTGCAACTGCATGGGGTCGGTCTCGTCGTCCCACTCCGGTTCGAAATGGGCGGTGACCACATCCTCCGGAACCTCGGCCACCGAGCCATAGGACCAGGACGGTTTCTGGTCCTTGTCCACCATTCTCGCCCGGATGCCTTCGGGCAGGTCCGGGCGCCGGCTGCACTCGAGGGCCATGGCCAGTTCCATCCGGAACACATCCTTCAGGGACATCTGCTGGGCTTTCTTCAGCTGGGTCCACACCAGCCAGGCGGAGACCGGGCAGCCGCCGCGCAGGTTGTCGATGCAGGCCCGCCACCAGTCACTGTCTATATCCGAGCCAAGCAACTGATCCACCACGGCGGGCAGTTCCTCCCCGGCGCTGAGGCGTGAAATCGCCTGCTCGTGCTGTTCCAGGTTGCTTTGTGGCAGCGCCCGGTAATCCGGTGCGGGCATCTGGTTCAGCAGCCGGAACAACCGGTTGTCATCGGCAGCGGCTTCGCCGGCCCAGCGCTGCTCCTGCAGTCGGGAGAACAGGGTATCCCGGTCTTCAGGCAACAATGCCATATCTGCCAGTCCCACCCGCAGGGTGTCGGTTACGTTGAGCCGGGCACCGGTCAGCCCCATGAACAGGCCGAGGCGGCCCGGGAGGCGGTTGAGGAACCAGCTGGCGCCGACATCGGGGAACAGGCCGATGGAGGTCTCCGGCATGGCCAGGGTGAGGTCCGGCGTTACCAGTCGATAGCGGCAGGCGGACAGCAGGCCCAGGCCGCCACCCATGACCACGCCGTGGCCAATGCCGACGACCGGCTTGGGGAACCGGTGCAGGCTGTAATCCAGCCGGTATTCCCGGGTAAAGAAGCGGGAAGGGGCTTGCTGGTCACCGTGACCGGTCATGGCGTCATAGAGCAGGCGGATGTTACCGCCGGCGCAGAAGGCGCGTTCACCAGCGCCCTGCAGTACCACCAGACAGATCCTGTCATCCGTCGCCCAACGGTCCAGGGCCTCCTGGGCCTGCTCCACCATGGCTTCGCTCAGGGCATTGAGGGTGCCGGGCGAGTTCAGGGTGAGCAAACCAAGAAAGCCTTCACGGCAGGGGAGTTCCTGGACCTCTACGGACATGGGGTGTGTCTCCGGGTTGGATGAAACAGAAATCTGGGTATTCTAGCCAATCGTACTTTCCCACTAACCCGCGAGTGCGGTAAAGGGGACGATTGTCGAAATGAGTGCCTTGATCTATCACATTTGAGCCGGGCGCGCTCTGTGCTATAAGTGCATTACATTCGAGTTTTAATAACACCTGTTGGCATTTGCATGCCGATAACGATGAGAGGGTAGTAACTATGAAATTCAAGAACTTCGCGATTGCCGGCCTGATGTCCGCTGCCGTTGCCCTGCCGACCCTGGCATCTGCCGCGGGCGATGTGGAAGCCGGCAAGGCCAAGGCTGCCGTTTGTGCCGCTTGCCACGGTCAGAATGGTCTGGCCCAGATTCCGACCTATCCGAATCTGGCAGGCCAGAACGAGCAGTACCTGGTTTCCTCACTCAAGGCCTATAAGAACAAGCAGCGTTCCGGTGGCCAGGCTGCCATCATGCAGGGCCAGGCCGCGGCCCTGAGCGATGAGGATATTGCCAACCTGGCGGCTTACTATGCCAGCCTGCCGGCCGGTGGCAAGTAAGCTCCGGCTCGATGTCAGTGGGGCGGCTCAGGCCGCCCCACTGACAATACGGTAACACGGCTGGTAAGCCTCCAGGCCGGGCAGCTTCATCCGGTTCTGGGCTACGAACTGCTCCAGCATGGCTTCCAGGGGCCTGATCAGCGACGGATCCCCGGCGATCTCGAACGGCCCTTTCTCCTGAATCTGGCGAATCCCGCTTTCCTTCACATTTCCTGTGACAATACCGCTGAATGCCTTGCGCAGGTTGGCGGCGATCATGTGCACAGGCTGGTCCCGGTGCAGTTCCAGTGATCGCATGCTGTCGTGGTTGGGCTCGAATGGCAGCTGGAACACCGGATCGATCTTCAGCATCCAGTTGAAGTAGTAGGCATCCTGCATGGCCCGGCGGAAGGTTTCCACCTCTTTCATTCCCTTTCTCATGGCCTGGGCGACGCGGGCCGGATCATCAATGATGATCTCATACTTGCTGGCGGCTTCGTCACCCAGGGCGTTGCGGATGAACTTGTCGATCATCTCGAAGTATTCCGCGTTCTCTTTCTCGCCGGTGAAAATGACCGGGAACGGCAGGTCGGCGTTGTCCGGGTGGAGCAGGATGCCGAGCAGGTACAGGATTTCCTCAGCGGTGCCCACACCCCCGGGGAACACGATCACACCATGGCCGCAGCGTACGAAGGCCTCGAGGCGCTTCTCGATATCCGGCATGATCACCAGTTCGTTGACGATCGGATTGGGGGCCTCGGCACCGATGATCGCCGGCTCGGTAATGCCCACGTAGCGGCCATTTTTCACCCGCTGCTTGGCGTGGCCGATGGTGGCCCCCTTCATCGGCCCCTTCATGGCACCGGGACCACACCCGGTGATGATGCTCAGACCCCGCAGGCCCAGCTGGTGGCCGACTTCCTTGCTGTACTGGTACTCCGCCTGGCTGATGGAGTGGCCACCCCAGCACACCACCATATCCGGCTGGCGCCCTGGTTCCAGTACCCCGGCATTGCGCAGGATGTGGAACACCAGGTTGGTGATGTCTTCCGGGTTGTCCCGGCGGAACCCGGCAATGGTCTGGGGAATGGAGTGGGTGTACACGATATCCCGTAGCACGGAAAACAGGTGCTCGCGGATGGCCCGCAGCATTTGGCCATCGACAAAGGCATAACCGGGGGCGTTGACCAGTTCCAGCTTCAAGCCGCGGGGCTGGGGTACCAGCCTTACATCAAAATCGGCGTGGGCCTCCATCAGGGCCTTACAGTTGTCGGTCTCCACACCGGTGTTCAGCACCGCAAGGGCGCATTGGCGGAACAGCTGGTAAAGGCCGCCCTCGCTCCGGTCCTTGAGCCGGTTGACTTCATGGTTGGAGAGAATTTCGAGGGCGCCCTCCGGGGAAACCAGGGCGTTGATCGTGGGTTCTGTCATTTAACGGTGAAACTCCTGAAGGTTTCGGCAATGCCGGATTTTGAGGCACTCTGACAAAACGGTACACTAAGTGCTTTCCTCTTTGTACGCCACCCGACAAAACTCCGATCTATGAAATTACTGATACGTCCCGCTCCGGAAGTTGCCATCAAGAGTAAGCCCGTTCGTCGGCAGCAGATGAAACAGCTCCGCCAGAACATCCGCAAGCTCCTGGCCCGAATCGATCACGACATCGTCGTCGAGGGCAGCTGGGATCGGGTGGACGTCGATGTTCCCGATGATCGGGGCCTCTACGGCCCGGTTATTGACGCCCTGCTGCGCATCCCGGGCATTTCCAGTATCCAGGAAATCGCGGTGTATCCCTTCCAGTCCCTGGAGGACATCGGTGAGAAGGCGGTCACGGCCTTTGCCGGTCGCCTGGATGGCAAGACCTTCGCTGTGCGAGCCAAGCGCCTGGGCAGCCACGACTTCCGGTCCATCGATATCGAGCGCTCGGTGGGCGCGGCACTGTGCAAAGCCTTCGATACCGCCGGTGTCGATCTGAAATCACCGCAGGTGGAAGTGCGGATCGAGGTCAAGGAGGATGGATTCCACATCGCCCGGCGCAAGCACCAGGGCCTGGGCGGTTATCCGCTGGGTTCGGTGGAAAGCGTCATGACCCTGATCTCCGGGGGCTACGACTCTTCCGTCGCCGCCTATCTGATGATGCGCCGGGGTCTGCGCAGTCATTTCCTGTTCTTCAACCTTGGCGGCACGGCTCACGAGGTCGGCGTCCGCCAGGTGGTGCATTACCTGTGGGACCGCTATGGCGCTTCCCACAACGTGAAGTTCATTTCCGTGCCGTTCGAAGGCGTGGTGGCGGAGATCATGCGCTCGGTGAACAACCGCCACTGGGGCGTGGTGCTCAAGCGCCAGATGCTCAAGGCGGCAGCCGAGATTGCCCGTAACCTCAACGTGGCCGGGCTGGTGATGGGGGATGCGGTGGCCCAGGTGTCCAGCCAGACCCTGTCCAACCTGAACGTGGTGGACCGGGCCAGCGACGAAGTGGTGTTGCGGCCCCTGATCGCCATGGACAAGCAGGAAATTATCCGCATTGCCCATGACATCGGCACAGAGTCCTTCGCCCGCAACATGCCCGAGTATTGCGGCGTGATTTCCCAGAAACCGGCCACCCGCGCCAAGCTGCACCGGGTCGAGGCCGATGAGGCGAATATGGATGCCGAAGTGCTGGCTCGCGCCATCGAGGAGCGGACCGAAACGCCGGTCAACCGCCTGCTGGAAACCACAGTCACCCCGGAAGAAGTGGAGCTGGTGGAAACGCCGGCGGTGAACGACGTCATCATCGACGTGCGCCATCCGACCGAAGAAGAACGGTCACCGCTGGCCCTGACCAACAACCGGGTCCTGAAGATCCCGTTCTACGAGCTCAACCAGCAGATCGAGGAACTGCCGCAGAATCGGCAGTACCTGCTGTATTGTGACCGGGGCACCATGAGCCGCATGCACGCCGGCCACCTGAAGGCCGAGGGGCATGACAACGTCAAGGTCTACGCCCCGGCCTTATAACCGGTGAGTCTCAGCCCTCAAGACCCTTGAAGAACTGCTGCACGTTGGTGCTCAGGGCTTCCAGGTCGTAACCGCCCTCCTGGACAATCAGCGTGGGCAGGCCCAGCTGGCGGATGTGGGTGCTGAGCCGGCAGAAGCCCTCCGAGGATACCGATACCTTGGCCTGGGGGTCATTCTTGTAGATGTCAAAGCCCAGGGGGAGGATCAGGGCATCGGGCTGGAACAGTTTGATGGCGGCCAGCGCCTCTTCCACTTTGGCGAAGAAATCCTCCTCGCTGGAGCCGTGGGGCATGGGCATGTTGATGTTGTAGCCGAAGCCCTCGCCCTCGCCACGTTCGTTCTCAAAGCCACTCACCACCGGATAGAAGTTGGTGGGATCCCCGTGGATGGAGATGTACAGCACATCACTGCGATCGTAGAAAATCTCCTGGATACCCTGGCCGTGATGCATATCGGTATCAAAGATGACGATTTTCGGGAACCGGGATTTCATGTGTTCGGCGGCAATGGCTGCGTTGTTCAGGTAGCAAAAACCACCGGCTGCATCCCGGCGGGCATGATGTCCGGGGGGGCGGCAGACCGCATAGGACGTTCTGTCTCCGGCAATCAGTGCATCGGCCGCACCCAGGGCACTCTGGGCTGACCAGTAGGCCGCATGCCAGGTGTTTTCACCAATCGGACAGCTGCCATCGGCCTGGTAGCGGGCCGCCTCGGCAAGAATGCCGGTCAGGTGATTGGGCGAGCGGACGAAAATGTTCGAGATCACCTCGTCCCCCCAGTCATCCATCTGTTTCCACCGGCGGTGGGCGGACTCCAGAAAGCGGAGATAGCCCAGATCATGAACCTTGGATATCGGGCCGGCACCCTGGTCCGCCGGTTGCAGGACCGAAACACCCATCTCCTTCAGGCCGTCCAGCATTTGACCAGTACGATCAGGCACTTCCTGCGGCTGACGCATCTGCCCACGGGTAAAGTAGGTCTGGGGGATATGCTGATCCTGTGCGGGATGGAAAAACGCTTTCATTGTCCGGCCTCCTGGGATGGTAATGCTCCGAGTATAGGCACAGTCGGAGAATGTTCAAAAGCCCGCCCTTGACTTTACAGGCTACGCTACAACACTCACTATGAAAGACATCATCCACTGACGCAACTGGTCCCGTGCGGGGCGCAGACAAACACTGAAGAGGAGCCGAGATGATCGAGTCACCCCTGCTGGAGAAACTCACTGGTTACATCGGCGGTCGCTGGACGGACAGTGCCCAGGGCAACACCTTCGATGTCTACAACCCCGCCACCGGCGAGGTGATTGCAAAAGTGCCCTCCATGCCGGCGGAGGACATCGAGGCTGCGATCGCGGCGGGCAAATCGGCCCTGAAGCTCACCAGCCCCTATTCCATTGAAACCCGCCGCAAATGGCTGGAAGACATCCGGGACGGTCTGAAGGACAATCGCGAGGAAATCGGCCGGATTCTCTGTATGGAGCACGGCAAACCGTGGAAAGAAGCCCAGGGCGAAGTGGACTACGCCGCCGGCTTCTTCGATTATTGCGCCAAGCATATCCAGGCCCTCGACGCCCATACCATCCCGGAGAAACCCAAGGACTGCACCTGGACCGTCCACTACCGGCCGATCGGCGTAGCGGGCCTGATCACGCCGTGGAACTTCCCCATCGGCATGATCGCCAAGAAGCTGTCCGCGGCACTGGCGGCGGGTTGCCCGTCGGTGATCAAGCCGGCCAGCGAAACCCCGCTGACCATGATTGCCCTGTTCAGTTTGATGGACAAACTGGACCTGCCGGACGGCATGGTCAACCTGGTGATGGGCAAGGCCAGCGTGATCGGCAAGGTCCTGTGCGAAAGCCCGGACGTGCCCATGCTCAGCTTTACCGGCTCCACCGAAGTGGGCCGAAAGCTCATCGTCGACACCGCCGACCAGGTCAAGAAACTGGCCCTGGAGCTGGGCGGCAACGCTCCGTACATCGTATTTGAAGACGCCGATCTGGACGCTGCAGCCGATAACCTGATCGCCAACAAATTCCGGGGCGGTGGCCAGACCTGCGTCTGTGCTAACCGTATCTTCGTCCACGAGAAAGTGGCTGATGCCTTCGGTGAAAAACTGGCGGAACGTGTGAACAAGATGACCGTCGGCGACGGCATGAACGAAGGCGTCGACATCGGCCCGCTGGTGAACAAACAGGGCTTCGACAAGGTCAAACGGCACCTGGAAGATGCCCTGGACAAGGGCGCCAACCTGGTCGCCGGCAAACAGCCCGGCGAGCTCGGAGACGGCCTGTTCTTCCCGCCCACGGTGGTGCTCGGTGTCAACCGGGAGATGTGCTGCTACCAGGAAGAAACCTTTGGCCCGCTGGTACCGATGGCCCTGTTCCGCACCGAAGAGGAAGTCATCGAAGCCGGCAACGACACCGAATTCGGCCTGGCCTCCTACGTATTCACCGCAGACCCCGACCGCGCCCAGCGCGTCGCCGCCGGCCTCCGTTTCGGCCACGTCGGCTGGAACACCGGCACCGGCCCGACCCCGGAAGCGCCATTCGGTGGCATGAAGGCCTCCGGTATCGGGCGTGAGGGCGGCCTCGAGGGCCTGTTCGAGTTTGTGGAGCCGCAAACCGTGCCGCGGGGTTTCTGATCCAGGTAGGCGTCTAATGTCGAGGGGGCGAGACTCCCCCTTCGATGCCAGACAGCGCAGGGGCGGGGCCTTCTTTCCAGGACTGTCTGTGGCCATGGATGGCCACAGTCAAGCGCACAGGGACGTGCTTGTAGCGTGTCCTGGAAAGAAGGCCCCGCCCCTGTGCGTTAACTCCAAAACCCGAAGTCAAAAGCCCGAGCCGAGCCCCCGACAAGCCCCGCCATACCCTGTTATACTCCCAGACCTGTTTATTTAACCAGTAGCGAACCGAATCTCTATGGACGTCTCCCACATCATCGATCCCCTGAACGATGCCCAGCGTGAAGCTGTCACCGCGCAGAACGACCACCTGTTGGTACTGGCCGGTGCCGGCAGTGGCAAGACCCGGGTGCTGGTGCACCGGATTGCCTGGCTGATGACCGTGGACCGGGTGCCGCCGACGGCCATCCTGGCGGTGACCTTCACCAACAAGGCAGCGAAGGAGATGCGCTACCGGGTCGAGCAGATGATGCAGATCCCTACCCGGGGGCTGTGGATCGGCACCTTCCACGGGATTGCCCACCGGCTGTTGCGGGCGCACTGGCAGGATGCCGGCCTGCCGGAGAACTTCCAGGTACTGGACAGTGACGACCAGCTGCGGCTGATCAAGCGGGTGATGCGGGAGAACCAGATCGACGAGAGCCGCTGGCCACCGAAGCAGGCCCAGTGGTTCATCAACAGCCAGAAGGATGAAGGCCTGAGGGCGGACCACATCCAGGAGAATCCGGGCGATCACTTCACCTCCACCATGCTGAAGATCTACCGCCAGTACGAGAAACTGTGCCAGCAGGGCGGGCTGGTGGATTTCGGCGAATTGCTGCTGCGCTCCCATGAACTCTGGCTGCACAAACCGGAACTGCTGGCGCATTACCAGCAGCGCTTCCAGCATATGCTGGTGGACGAGTTCCAGGACACCAACACCATCCAGTATGCCTGGCTGCAGGTACTTGCCAGCAACCGGGTGCCGTTGACCATTGTGGGGGACGACGACCAGTCCATCTACGGCTGGCGCGGGGCGAAGATCGAGAACATCCAGCAGTATCAGCGGGACTTTCCCAACGCCCGGCTGGTGCGCCTTGAGCAGAATTACCGCTCGACCCAGACCATCCTCAAGGCCGCCAACTCGGTGATCGCCAACAACCAGGGGCGCCTTGGCAAGGAGCTGTGGACCGATGGGGCCGAGGGTGAGCCGATTAGCCTGTATGCTGCGTTCAACGAGCAGGACGAGGCCAACTATATTGCCGATTCCATCAGTGCCTGGGTGGACGAGGGCAACCTGCGCAGTGAAGCCGCGATCCTCTACCGTTCCAACGCCCAGTCCCGGGTGCTGGAAGAAGCACTGATGCGCCAGGGCATTCCGTACCGGGTCTATGGCGGCCTGCGTTTCTACGACCGCCAGGAAATCCGCAACGCGCTGGCCTATCTGCGTCTGGTGCATTACCACCGGGACGATGCCGCCTTCGAGCGGGTGGTCAACGTGCCCACCCGCGGCATCGGTGCCAAGAGCCTGGCGGAACTGCGGGAATACGCCACCGAGCAGGGCATCTCCCTGTGGGAGTCCGCCGAGCGCTTGCTGGCGGCCGGCCAGGTCAAGGGCCGGGCGAAAACCGGTTTGCAGTCGTTCCTCGGCATCATCAATGGCCTGTCCGAGATGGTGGACCATGCCTCCCTGCAGGGCCTGATGAAGCAGGCGATCGAGGTCAGTGGACTGAAGGACTACCACGCCAGCGAGAAGGGCGAGAAAGGCCAGGCCCGGGTGGAGAACCTGGAGGAACTGGTCAGTGCCCTGTCGGACTTCGAGGTAGAGGAAGGGGTGGATCCGCTGTCAGAATTCATCGCCCAGGCGGCGCTGGATGCCGGTGAATCCCAGGCCGACGCCCATGAGGACAGCGTGCAGCTGATGACCCTGCACTCGGCCAAGGGCCTGGAGTTTCCGCTGGTGTTCATGGCCGGTGTCGAGGAGGGCCTGTTCCCCCACAGCATGTCCCTGGAAGAGCCCGGCCGGATGGAAGAGGAACGCCGGCTGGCCTATGTTGGCATAACCCGGGCCATGAAAAAGCTGGTGCTCACTTACGCTGAGTCCCGGCGGTTGTATGGCCAGGAGAAATTCCACGCCCTGTCCCGGTTCGTGCGCGAGATCCCGGGCGACTGCCTGCAGGAAGTCCGCCTGCGTAACACCGTGACCCGCCCGGCTATGGTCGAGCGCCCCAACGAGAGCCTGTTCAGCCAGGATTCCGCCCAGCAGGCCGGGTTCAGCCTTGGGCAGCGGGTGCGGCACCCGAAGTTCGGTGAGGGCATCGTGATGAACTGTGAAGGCAGCGGGCACCATACCCGGGTGCAGGTGAACTTTGATGACGGGGCCAAGTGGCTGGTGCTGGCTTATGCGCCGCTAGAGGCTTGCTGAGGTTTTCTTTGGGGGGTAGCAGAGGGCTGGTGAGGCTTTCCGGGATGAAAAAGGGGTCAGAAGAAAGCGTTCTTCTGACCCCACTTTCGGGTTTGAAGTGACCCCCGAAAGTTGGACACCGACTTTCGAGGGGTTACATGAAAAGAACCTACAGCAAGACCTTTAAAATACAGGTGGCGCGGCTCTATCTTGAGAATGAGATCAGCCTTCACCAGGTCGCCAGACATTACGGTATTGATTACTCACTGGCCCGGCGCTGGGTTGCGAGGTATCGGCTCCATGGTGCCAGTGGGCTTGAGGCGGCAACCAGGCATCATTACAGCCCATCGTTCAAGCGTCAGGTCATCGAATGCGTGGCCAGAGAAGGCTTGTCAGACCGGCAAGCCGAGGCGCGGTTTAATCTCCGAAGCACCGGACTTATTGGCAAATGGTTGGTGCAGTATCATAGTGGTCAGTTAACAAAGCCATGTCCCGAGATCGAGCGAGCTGCCCCGATGGCCAAAAAGTCTGTCCAACGCCCACCGGTTGATGCGCCAGAACGCACCATGTCACAGGAGGAGCTGCTCGAAGAGCTGTTGTACCTGCGAGCGGAGAACGCGTACCTAAAAAAGCTGGATGCCTTGATCCGGGAAGAGAAAGCCGCAGCGCGAAACAAAAAGCGGAAGCGGTCCAAGGGTTAAGGCGCGAGCATTCCCTGCCACGGCTGCTACGGGCAGCCGGGCTGTCCCGCAGCACGTTTTATTACCAGCTCAACGTGCTTCAGGCGGGAGATAAATACGAGCCCTTGAAGGCTCGCATACAGGCGATTTACCGCGATCACCAGGGGCGTTATGGGTACCGACGCATTACCGCTGCTTTACGCCGGCTGGGTGAGAAGGTAAACCACAAAATCGTTCAACGGCTGATGCAGCAGCTGGGACTTAGATCCAAGGTTCGGGTGAAGCGATATCGCTCCTACCGTGGCCCTGTGGGCAAAAAGGCACCTAACCTGCTGGCCAGGGACTTCCAGACCGCCAGTCCCAACACGAAGTGGGCGACGGATGTTACGGAGTTCAAGGTGCAAGGGCGCAAGTTGTATCTGTCGCCCGTGATGGACCTGTTCAACGGTGAAATTCTGGCCTACGAACTCAGTGAGCGGCCCGTACTCAAGATGGTTACCGGGATGCTCCAGAAGGCCTTTGGCCGACTGAAGGGCGACGCCAAACCGGTGGTGCATTCAGATCAAGGTTGGCACTACCAGCACCCAGAGTATTGCCGGATGCTCTCAGACCAAGGGCTAGTTCAGAGCATGTCCCGCAAGGGCAACTGCCTCGACAACGCCGCCATGGAGAGCTTCTTCGGCACACTGAAATCCGAGTTCTACTATCTGAACCGGTTTGATAGCGTGGAGCAATTACGGCACGGAATTGAGCAGTACATTGACTACTACAACCGCCACCGAATCCGGCTGACCTTAAACGGCCTGACTCCGGTGGAGTACAGAGAACAGGCTGCCGTGGCAGCCTGATTAAACTGTCCAGGTTTTGGGGGTCACTTCA
>NZ_FOUR01000004.1 GCF_900114925.1 Marinobacter pelagius
TTGAAGCCCTGGATGTAGGCACCGACCACCGCGCCCTGGGCGAAGGAGGCGATGGTGGAGCCACCGGCAAAGGCCCAGTTCCACAGGTAGCGGGAAGTACGGGCCTTGAACCGGAACTCAAAGGCCACGCCCCGGAAGATCAGGCCGGCCAGCAGCAGGAACACGCCGATGTACAACGCCGGCAGGAAGATGGTGTAGACCATCGGGAAGGCGGCCAGCAGGCCGGCACCGCCCAGCACCAGCCAGGTCTCGTTGCCGTCCCACACCGGGGCCACGGAGTTCATCATGGTGTCCCGGTCACCCTCGCTGGGGGCGAACGGAAACAGGATGCCGACCCCCAGGTCGAAGCCGTCCATCAGCACATACATGATGATGCCGAAGCCGATAATAAATGCCCAGATCAGGGGCAGATCGAACAGTTCCATAATCAGTGACCTCCCTGCTTGGCCGGGTTGCGGTGTTTGTCGTCGCCGTATTCGAACGGTACATGAGCCGCGGAGAGCGGCCGGGCCGGACGGTCGGCTTCGTGCTCTTCCTCGTCATGCTGGTCTTCCAGACCCACGTACAGCACCCGCATCAGGTAGTAGACCCCGGCGGAGAACACCGCCGCGTAGACCACGATGTAGCCGATCAGGGTGAACAGCGCCATGCCACCGGTGAGTGACGGGGTCACCGCCGAGGCCTGGTCCATGAGGCCGTACACCAGCCACGGGGCCCGGCCCACTTCGGTGACGAACCAGCCGGTCAACACGGCAATGAACGGGGCAATGCTCATCACCCGCAATACCTGCAGGAACCAGGTGGACTGGAAGTAGCGGCCACCGCGACGCAGCGCCAGGCCGGTCAGGCCCACCAGGATCATCAGGGTACCGATCCCGACCATGATCCGGAACGACCAGAACACGATGGCCACCGGCGGCTGTTCCGCCCGGGGCACGTCCTTCAGACCCGGCACCACCCCGTCCCACTCGTGGGTCAGGATCAGGCTGGCCAGGCTGGGAATGCCGATCTCGAAATGGTTGGTCTGGGCTTCCTGGTCCGGAATGGCGAACAGCAGCAGCGGCACGTTGGGGGAGGTCTCCCAGTTGCCTTCCATCGCCGCCACCTTGGTGGGCTGATGCTCCAGGGTGTTCAGGCCGTGGAAGTCACCCACGATCAGCTGTGCCGGGGCGATGAACAGGATCAGCCACAGACACATGGACAGCGCCTTGCGGTTGGCTTCCACTTCCCGCCCACGGAGGATGTACCAGGCACTGACGCCGGCCACCACGAAGCTGCCGGTCAGGAACGAGGCGAGACCCATGTGCATGAAGCGGTACTGGAAGGAGGGATTGAAGATCGCCTCACTCCAGGAGGTGACGTGGAACACACCGTCAATCAGCTCGAAGCCGGCCGGGGTCTGCATCCAGCTGTTGGCGGAGAGAATCCAGAACGACGAGATGAAGGTGCCGGTGGCCACCATGATGGCGGCGAACAGGTGCACGCCGGCCGGAACCTTGTTGCGGCCGAACAGCAGCACGCCCAGGAACGCGGCCTCCAGGAAGAACGCCGTGATCACCTCATAGCTGAGCACCGGCCCGAGGAAATTGGCGGTGGCCTGGGAGAAGTTGCTCCAGTTGGTCCCGAACTGGAACGACATCACGATGCCCGAGACCACACCCATGCCGAACACCACGGCAAAGACCTTGGTCCAGAAGCCCGAGAGCTTCAGCCACACCGGATTGCCGGTCTTGAAGCCCAGGGCCTCCAGCACCGCAATATAGGAGGCCAAACCGATGGTAAACACCGGAAAGATGGCGTGAAATGACACCACAAACGCGAACTGGATTCGCGATAGCAACAGAGGATCAAGTTCCATGGGAACCTCCAGCAGGAACGTCAGTTAGTTTTAAAAAGGATAGTTGGCTTTTTTGCCAGTGCCTTCCATGCATCGTAAGTACTGAGAAAAATCTGACCCGTCAGCTCCTCACAGAAATGCGTCCGTTGCAGGCGATCCATAACCGGCCCCTTCACTTCGGCCAGGTGCAGACGTATACCCGCATCCTCCAGACGGCTGTTGATCGCTTCCAGGCTTTCAAGGGCAGAGGCATCAATTTCATTGACCGCCTGGCAGGCTAGCACCAGATTCTTCATTTCCGGGTTGTCGGACACCAGCTCAAGAACCGTTTCCTCGAGATAGCGGGCGTTAGCGAAATACAGGCTCTCGTCAACTCGCAGCACAACGGTACTGTCGTCGATTTCCACCTTGTGGCGCTGAACGTTCCGGAAATGTTCCGTCCCTGGAATCCGTCCCACCACGGCGCTGTGAGGCCGGCTGGTACGATACAGGTACAGCCCGATCGACAGGGCAACTCCCACAATAATGCCGGCCTCGACCCCCTGAACCAGGGTCAGGATGATCGTGGCCAACATGGCCGCTCCGTCGGCCTTCGAGTAAGCCAGAGTCCGTTTGATAGCCGGCAGGTCAATCAGCGTGCTCACGGCGATAATGATGGTTGCTGCCAGGGTCGCCTTGGGCAGGAATGCGAGCAGTCCGGTCAGGGTAAGCGTCGCAACGGCGATACCGACCGCAGTCAGAGCACCGGCAATCGGTGTCTGGGCACCGGCCTCGAAGTTGACAACAGATCTTGAGAATCCGCCGGATACCGGCGAACCACCGCTGACGCCTGCGGCCACGTTGGCCAGGCCCAGGGCGATCAGCTCGGAATCAGGATCAATCCGCTGACGCCTCTTGGCCGCAAGGGTCTGCGCAACCGACACAGACTCCACAAACCCGACAAGACTGATCAGGATGGCAGCGGGTATCAGGGTTGTCCAGATATCCGGATCCATGGACGGCAGGCTGATATCCGGAAGACCACTGGGCACTTCTCCCACCAGGTTTACCCCCGCAGTGCCAAGATCGAAATACCAGGCAGCGGCTGTGGTGACGATGACCGCAGTAACCGGTGCGGCCTTGGTGGTCAGGTCCGCCAGCCGCTCGGAAAATCCAATCCCGGTCAGGCCCCGCTTGAGGAATTTGCGAGACAGATAGAGGAAAACCAGGGCTCCACCACCGATCAGCAGGGTCACCGGATTGATCCCGCCCAGCTGCTGCCACAGCCCCTCAACCATTTCCAGCAGGTTGTGGCCGCCGCCCTGGATACCAAGGATATGACCAAGCTGGCTGCCGGCGATCAGGATGCCCGAAGCAGTCACAAACCCGGAAATCACCGGATGACTGAGAAAATTGGCCAGAAAGCCAAGTCGCAACAACCCCATGGCAAACAGCATCAGGCCGGAGAGCGAGGCCAGCACCAGCGCGGCACCGACGTACTCGGGGGTGCCCGCTTCAGCGATACCACCGAGTGCAGACGCCGTCATCAGGGAAGCAACGGCTACAGGCCCGACCGCAAGTGTCGCACTGGTTCCAAGCAGTGCATACGCCACCAGCGGGATCATACTGGCATACAGGCCAACCTCGGGAGGGAGGCCTGCCAGCAAGGCATAAGCAAGCGCCTGGGGCACCAGCATCAGGGTAACAATCACTGCCGCCAGCGCATCGCTGACAAACGTGTCGCCCCTGTAGTCCTTAAGCCAGTTCAGAATGGGCAGGAACCGGGCTAACCGATCCGACATGTTTCTCACTCCCTGATATCAGACTTTCGTGCGGCCGGTGCCGCCATCCATTCCCGACCCTTGAGCATCCCGTTCCAGTAAAGCCAGGGCAACTGCTTCGCCTTCAGAAACCAGGCCATTCGGGTTGCCTTGGTGCCATCATTGATCCAGCTCGGGAAGCTTGGCTGGAGCTTGCCACCATAGCCGAACTCGGCAAGCACGATTCTGCCATGCTCAACTGTCAGCGGGCAGGAACCATAGCCGAGATAGGCGGCAGGCAACTCTTTATCCTGCAGCGACGCAAGGAGATTTGCCGCCACGACCGGTGCCTGCTTTCGTACCGCCGCCATGGTCTTGGCGTTGGGTGTTCCGCTGGCATCGCCTAGCCCGAATATAGTCGGGTATCGGACATGCTGCAGGGTTTCAGGATCAAGATCGATCCAGCCATCCTGATTTGCCAGTCCGGACTTACCAACGAACTCCGGGGCACGTTGGGCGGGAACAACGTGAAGCATGTCGAAAGGCCGGTCGACTATTTCCTGCTGATCTCCGGTACGCCTGACAAAATGAGCTGTCTTACTCGTGCCATCGACTGCAATGAGCCGCTCTTCAAAACACAGCTCGATATCGTAGCGATCGATATATCTCTGTAGCTCGGGTACGTAATCCTCAACACCGAAAAGCACTTGTCCGGCGGAATGGTAAGAAACATCAATGTTCTTCAGTCTGCCCTTACGGAGCCATTCGTCCGCTGACAGGTACATGGCCTTCTGAGGCGCGCCGGCACATTTGATCGGCATCGGAGGCTGCACAAAAAGCGCCTTGCCTTTTTCCAGCTGCTCCACAAGGGACCAGGTATAGGGTGCGAGATCGTAGCGATAGTTTGACGTGACACCGTTCTGGCCCAGGGTTTCTTCAAGTCCTGCCACTGCGCCCCAGTCCAGCACCAATCCAGGAGCCAGAACCAGACGCTGGTAGCCGATACGCCGACGGTCGGTCAGGGTAACCACCTGGGCGTCAGGATCCACCTGTTCTGCTGCCACCCGATACCACTGGCAACCGCGGGGGATAACGGTTTCGGTCTTGCGGCGTGTGCTTTCAGCGGAAAATACGCCGCCACCAACCATGGTCCAGCCCGGCTGGTAGTAATGAATTTCACAGGAATCAATGATTGCGATGTCCAGGTCCTTCTGGCGTTTCAACAGGCTTGCAGCGGTCGCAATTCCGCCAGCCCCGGCCCCGATGATGACCACATCATGGTATTTCAGGGAGGATTGATCGACGTCTTGGTTAGGTTTCATCTGGTCTTCAACTCCGCGATAGCAAGGGACCTCCCTGTCCGTCGAGCTCAATATTCAAACGTTACTTTTCCAGCAGTTCCCGGATGGGCTGAGGATCATGGCCAGCCTCATGGGCCGCCTTGAGGAGCATTGGGATACTGCACTGGGGTTCCCGGGCACGGGCCTGGGCCCACATGTGAACGGCACGACGGCCGGTCCGGCAAAACCCGAGGATGGGCGAAGGCACGCGTTCCAGAGCTTGGCCGAACGCTTCCACGTCGGCGTCGGAATACTCGCCGGATGCCACCGGGACACATACCCACTCGAGGCCCGCGTTGGCGGCAGCCTCTGCGTAGGCCTCCTCACCGGCATAACCCTCTTCCCCCGGGCGCCGGTTACAGATCAGCGTCCGGAAGCCCTTTTCCCGGATTTCCGGGAGATCCTCGATAGCCACGGTATCCGCAACCGCGAACTCCGGTTCAAGATAATGAATCTTCATGGCGTACCCTCTGTCAGAAGCGGTTGATCGGCACTTTCAGGTAAACCTGTCCGTTGTCCTCGGCGGGAGGCATTTCACCTGCCCGCATGTTCACCTGCACTGACGGCAGGATCAGGCGGGGCATGCTGAGCGTGGCATCCCGCTCAGTCCGCAGCCGGACGAAATCGTCCTCGGTCATGCCTTCGCGAACGTGGATATTGTTGGCCCGTTGCTCGGCAACCGTGGTTTCATGCTGGAACTCGTCCCGCCCCGGCGCCTTGTAGTCGTGGCACAGGAAGATCCGGGTCTCACCGGGCAGTGCCAGAACCTTCTGGACCGAGCGATAAAGGGTGTGAGCGTCACCGCCGGGAAAATCACAGCGGGCAGTGCCGGAATCCGGCGCAAACAGGGTGTCGCCGACAAACGCTGCGTCACCAATGACGTAGGTCAGGCACGCAGGCGTGTGGCCGGGAGTATGCAACACCCGCCCTTCGAGGTTGCCAATCTGGAAGGTATCCCCTTCCTCGAACAGCCGATCAAACTGGCTGCCGTCACGGGCAAACTCGGTTCCGGCGTTAAAGGCCTTGCCGAAAATTTCCTGGACATCGACGATCTTCTGGCCGATGCCGGTCTTGCCGCCCAGTTTTTCCTGCAGGTAAGGCGCTGCAGAAAGATGGTCGGCGTGAACGTGGGTTTCGAGTATCCACTCGACCTTCAGGCCGCCATCCTTTACGAAACGGATGATCTCGTCGGCAGAACGGACATCGGTCCGGCCGGCGGCGTAGTCGAAATCCAGCACGGAATCCACGATGGCGCAGGCGTTGCTCTCGGGATCCTTTACTACGTAGCTGAAAGTATTGGTCGGTTCATCAAAGAAATGTGTGACTACAGGCATTTGCATAGTCATTCCTCCGTCGGGAGTGTCTGTCGTTACGTCACACACTTAATCACACTTTTGGTTCTAAGCATAGATCCCATGGCTATATGCGACACAATGACGCTGATAGGCAAACTCGATGACTGCCGGTCGCAAAGGCTAACGTGCTATACTGTCCGCCACTCAACGGGGTGCCCTCCGCACGAAAAACAGAGGGCTGAGACCATACCCGCGGAACCTGATCCGGCTCGTACCGGCGAAGGGATTGAGTATTCACCGTTCCGGTGAAACCGCGGCATGGTTCCCCAGATCGAATCCGAGGACACCAACCATGCTGAGACGCTCCCTGACCCTTTTTGCAGGCCTTGCCCTGGCCGCTGCGGCCCACGGGAACGAGACCCTGACTGTCTACACCCACCCGTCATTCGCCGCCGAATGGGGACCGGGACCGGGCGTAAAGGAAGCATTCGAGCAACAGTGTGACTGCACCCTGGAATATGTTGTGCTCGATAGCGGAGGCGACATACTCCAGCGATTGCGCCTCGAGGGAAATTCCACTGACGCGGACGTGGTTCTCGGACTGGACACCGGCACCATGGAAACCGCCCGGCAGACGGGCCTGCTAGCCCCGCACAGCATCTCTCTCGACTCCCTTGATCTGCCCGTCGACTGGCAGGATTCCCTGTTTGTGCCCTACGACTGGGGTTATTTCGCCTTCGTCTACGACACCGAACAGTTACCCAACCCTCCGAAAAGCCTGGAGGAACTGGTCAACGCACCCGAGGAACTCCAGATCATTATCCAGGACCCCCGGACCAGCACACCGGGTCTTGGCCTGCTGCTCTGGATGAAGGCCGTATACGGCGACCAGGCCGGCGAAAAGTGGCAGGCCCTGAGTGACAACATTCTGACGACTACCAAGAGCTGGAGTGACGGCTACTTCTCGCTGTTCATGAACGGTGAGGCACCGATGATTCTCTCCTACTCCACGTCTCCGGCCTACCACATGGCCATCGACAAGACCGATCGTTACCAGGCAGCCGAGTTCGAGGAGGGTCATTACCTGCAGGTGGAAGTGGCGGCTCTGGTCGAACCCTCGGAACAGAAAGCACTGGCCCGGGACTTCCTGCAGTTCATCCTGACCGCAGATTTCCAGCGCCATATTCCCCTGAAGAACGTGATGTACCCGGCCATCGATCTGGGGGATGAATTACCGGTGGTGTTTGATCGACTGATCCAGCCGGACAACACCCTGTTTATCGACCCGGCCACCGTGGCCGAAAAACGCAAATCCTGGCTGGATGAATGGCTCAACGCCATGATCCCGTAATGCGTCAATCCCCGTTCGGTGCCACCCAGGCGCCATTCAGCCACCCGGGCTGGCAGATCGGCCCGGGCCTGCTCATCGCCGCCAGCCTGCTGGCATTGACCATTGCCGGTGTGGCCGCGCTGCTCTGGCAGGCCCATCTGCCAGAGGTGTCCGAGCTCTGGCAAAACCGCTATCTCAGCAATGTCATTCAGTTCACCGTCTGGCAGGCCACCCTGTCCACTTTGCTCAGCCTGGCTCTGGGGCTGGTCATTGCACTTGCCCTGGTCAGACAGCCCCGGTTCCCGGGCAGGAACCTGCTGTTACGGATGATGGAACTGAGCCTGGTTCTGCCAACAATCGTGGCGGTGTCGGGCCTCGTCGGGGTCTTTGGCCGGCACGGCTGGCTGACCTCGGTGATCGAACACTGGACCACGGTCCGCTGGAATCTCTACGGGCTGAACGGCATCGTGCTGGCCCACGTGTTTTTCAATGCACCGTTGGCCGGCCGTATCCTGCTCCAGGCACTGGAATCGGTCCCCGCGCCCCGTCGACGGGTCGCCAGCCAGCTCGGCCTGACCGGCTGGTGGCTCTGGCGCACCCTTGACTGGCCGGCGGTGCGCCGGGTGTTGCCAGGCATCGCGGCCCTGGTGTTCACTCTCTGCTTTACCAGTTTTGCCATCGTGATGACTCTCGGTGGAGGTCCTGCCTCCACAACCCTTGAAGTAGCCATCTACCAGTCTCTGCGCTTTGAATTCGACTTCGGCCGCGCTGCCCTGCTGGCGATTGTGCAACTGGCGATCTGTGGTGCCATCTGGCTCTTGATGGTTCGTCGAGGTTTGTCTGCTAACCTTTCGGCACAACGCAGCTTTTCGGAATCCATACTCAGGCCAGACAGCCAGGGCATCACGCGGTTTCGGGATATCGTGCTGCTACTGTGCTTTACCCTCTTTCTCCTTCTGCCACTGGCCGCAATCCTGTTCCGGGGCCTGCCGGGGCTTGTCACAGTGGCCGTTGACGGTGGTAACCCGCTCGCGGATCTGGGGCACGCAACGCTGCGAAGCTTCGCCATTGCCCTGCCCGCCGGCGCGTTTTCGGTGCTGTCGGCGCTCCTTGTGCTGGCCCTCGCCGGTCGGGGTGGTTCGCATCTGGCCAGGTTGTCCTCGGTGGCAACCGCGGTGCCCCTGATGGTCCCTCCGATTGTCCTTGGAACGGGCCTGTTTCTGCTCCTCCGGCCGAGCCTGGGGCACTCCTCGCAGGGGCTGGTGCTGGTTGCGCTGATCAATGGTCTGATGGCCCTGCCATTTGTCACCCAGCTCCTCAAGGGGCCGCTCACCGGCCTGGATCAGGCAACGGCACAGCAGGCGGACCAGCTTGGATTATTGGGCTGGTATCGCTGGCGCTGGCTGCACTGGCCCCGGCTCAAGCGTCCCCTCGCCCTGGCCATGGCTTACGGCACCGGGTTGTCACTAGGGGATTTCGGGGTGATCGCGCTGTTCGGCACGCCGGGACAACCCACGGTACCGGTGCTGCTTTACCAGCAACTCGGCAGTTACCGCTTGGAACTCGCCGCCGGCACGGCCCTGTGGCTGGTGACCTTGCTGCTGCTGGTCTTTGCGGCCTTCAACTTGCCCGGCTACAGACGCAAACAGCGCAGACATCAGCCGGATGCATTAAAGACCCTTGCGGAGGCCCGTCATGCTTGAGGTGAAAGACCTGACATTCCGCTACCCGGACACGGAAACCACTTGGCGATTCACGTTTCAGGTCGACCATGGACAGTGTATTGCCTTAAACGGCCCCAGCGGTTCCGGGAAATCCACCCTCCTGAACCTGCTCGCCGGTTTCCTGACGCCGGAATCCGGCAGCATTCACTGGGAAGGGAGATTACTGAATGAGCTTCCACCCTGGGATCGACCGGTAACCAGCCTGTTTCAGGAGCACAACCTGTTCGAACACCTGGACGTACAGACCAACATTGGCCTGGGCATGCATCCCGGGCTCAAGCTGAGTGCGGAGCAGAAACAGGCTATCTCCAGGGGGCTTGCCAGCGTTGGTATAGCCGGCTTTGAAAGTCGCATGCCCGGGGACCTGTCCGGGGGGCAACGTCAGCGTGTAGCCTTGCTGCGGGCGCTACTAAGGGACCAGCCGATCCTGCTGCTGGATGAGCCTCTCACGGGCCTCGATGCGGAGGCACGCACCCAGTTGCGGTCCTTGCTGCTCCGGCACAAGGCCGCCGGCAAGGTTCTGGTCCTTGCCAGTCACGATGCGGAAGATCGAAAGATACTGGCGGATAAGCAGTTGAATCTCTAAGCTGTCATTAGCTTGATATTCAATAACTTCCCGAGGCCCGGACGTATCCAAAGATGGACCCAAGCCCTTCCCAGTCCCAGGCATCTGCCCCGACCGGCTCCCGCCCCGGCAATGCCCGGTTCGAGTCCGGCGGGCTGACCATTACCGGCGACTGGACCCTCTCGGGCTACCACTCGCTGTTGCAGCAACTGGCTGCACTCCCCGCCGGGGCCAAAACTCCCGAGAGACTGGACCTTTCGGCCCTGGAGCACATCGACACAGCTGGCGCCTCGGTACTGGCATCCTTTCTCGGACCGGAAACCCTGGAGCAGCATGTTGCCACACAAGAATCCCTGCCAGAGGAAAAGGCAGCCCTGCTGCAGGCCGTAGCACGGTCGCTGGAAGACTGGCAGGAGCCGGCCCCCCCAAAGGTTTCACCGGTTCGCCTGTTCCTGGGCCACACTGGCCAGCAGGTGGAAGCTCTGGGGCATCTGATCTGGGTGTTACTCGGATTCATCGGCCAGACCCTTGCCACCCTGGCCTGGGTGCTGCCGCGGCCAAAGCGCTGGCGGGTAACGCCGTTCGTCGCCTCGATCCAGGACACCGGCTTGAACGCCCTGCCCATCGTTGCCCTGCTGACCTTTCTGGTCGGTGCCGTTGTCGCCTTTCTCGGTGCCACGGTACTGGAGGACTTCGGTGCCACCATTTATACCGTCAACCTGGTGGCTTTCTCGTTCCTGCGGGAATTCGGAGTGCTGCTCGCCGCCATTCTGCTGGCAGGCCGGACCGCCAGTTCGTTCACAGCCCATATTGGCGCCATGAAGGTCAACGAAGAGCTGGATGCCATTCGCACCCTGGGGCTGAGTCCCATTGAACTGCTGGTTCTGCCCCGGGTTCTGGCCATGATGATCAGCCTTCCCATCCTGACCTTTGTCGGCATGATGGCAGGTATGGTGGGCGGCGCCCTGGTGTGCGTGCTGTCACTGGACATCACCCTCACCCAGTTCCTGGCCATTGTCGAGCGGGATATCGCCCTCCGCCATTTCCTGGTGGGCATCTCCAAGGCGCCTGTCTTTGCCTTCCTGATCGCTGTCATCGGCTGCCTGGAAGGTTTCAAGGTGGGCGGCAGTGCCCAGTCAGTGGGCGAACACACCACGTCCAGTGTGGTCCAGTCCATCTTCATCGTAATACTGCTGGACGCCATCGCTGCGCTATTCTTTATGGAAATGGGGTGGTAACCGATGGCGGCAGTAGCAGGTACCAGGCAGTCACAACATCAGGCAGAACCGGTTATCGAGGTCAGCAACCTCTGTAACCGTTTCGGGGAACACGTTGTCCACGAGGATCTGGACCTGAACCTGTACCGGGGAGAAATCCTCGGCGTGGTGGGCGGCTCAGGCACCGGGAAATCGGTGCTGCTGCGTAGCATCATCGGTCTGCGCAAACCCACCTCCGGCAATATACGGGTCTTTGGCGAAACTCTGGACGCCCTGTCTCCGCGGGCCCGTTCCCGAATGGAGCAGAGGTTTGGTGTCCTGTTCCAGGGCGGTGCGCTGTTTACCTCGCTGAACCTGCAGGAAAACATTGCCGTTCCCCTGATCGAGCATGCCAGGCTCAAGCGCCCGGACGCCGAGCGAGTGGCACGCATGAAGCTTGCCCTGACCGGCCTGCCACCGGATGCCGCCCTCAAGTATCCCGCGGAACTGTCCGGTGGTATGGTCAAGCGTGCGAGCCTGGCGCGGGCCCTGGCCCTGGACCCGGAAATCCTGTTTCTGGATGAGCCCACGGCGGGTCTGGATCCGATTGGCGCGGCGGCTTTCGATGAGCTGATCGTGACCCTCCGCAACGCCCTGGGCCTGACGGTTTTCCTGGTCACCCATGACCTGGACACCCTGTACTCCACCTGTGACCGGGTTGCCGTGTTATCACAAAAACGGGTACTGGTGGCAGACACCCTGGAAACGGTTGCCGCCAACCCGGATGAATGGATACAGGATTACTTCAATGGCCCACGAGGCCGGGCCGCGAGCTATGCGGCGGCGAACCGAACACCGAGGCAACAAGGAGAAAACGTCTGATGGAGCCGCGGGCCCACCACGTCATTATTGGCCTGTTCACTGTCCTGGCGGTCAGCGCTGCGCTTGTGTTCGCGCTGTGGCTGGGCAAATCCTCAGCGGATCGGGAGTGGGCCTATTACCAGATCGGCTTCGATCACCCGATTTCGGGCCTGTCCGAGGGCAATCCGGTGCTTTACAGCGGTGTCCCGGTGGGCGAGGTACTCGAGTTGACACTCGACCCGGCCAATCCGAGCCACGTGCGTGTGCTGGTCCGGGTCGACAAGGAAGTTCCCATTCGCAAGGACACCCACGCGGGCCTGATCCTCGCCAATATCACCGGCAGTATGAGCGTGCAGTTCCGCGGTGGCACCAGTGAAAGCCCTGTGCTTGAAGGCAACCGCAACAACCCGCCCCTGATCACCGCAGATCCTTCGGCCTTCAGCAGCCTGCTCACCAATGGCGAGGCACTGATCGAGAAAACCGAAATTCTGCTGACCAACGCCAATAACCTGTTCTCAGAGAAGAACCTGGAAAACATGGCCAGCATCCTGGAAAACACCCGGAGCGCAACCGATTCATTGCTGGCCCAGCGGGCAGAGCTGCTGGCTCTGATGGAGCAGTTCGACGCCGCCGGTGTGCGGGCGGAAGAAGCGGCAATCAAGGTCTCCAGTGTATCCGACAATGCCAATGCCATCCTGCTGGAAAAGGTCACGCCGGTGCTCAGCTCCATGGACCGGGCACTCTCAACGCTCCAGCCGGCCCTGGCCCGATTGGATAATCTGACCCGGAACAATGAGGGTGCGCTGGATGCCGGTCTGCAGGGACTTGGCGAGCTGACGCCGGCCATCCGGGAACTGCGCAGCGCCCTGCGCAACCTGAACCAGTTTGCCACGCGCCTGGAGGCAAATCCCGCGGGTACCCTCCTGGGAGGTTCAAACATCAAGGAAGTTGAGCAATGAGAAGCTGTTTGCGAGCAATCGCCCCGGTAATCGCGGCCTTTGCCATGACCGCCTGTACGATCTTCCCCACCCCGGAGGCGCCGCGAGTCATGGACCTGGGCTCGGCGGAATCGGCCCAACGCCTGGAACTCCGCCATGCCAGGACCCTGAGGGTGGATACACCCCTGGCGTCCGAGCCGGTGAACGGAACCCGCATCCTGACCAAGCCCACCCCCCATGAATTCCAGATGTACGGCAACGCCCGCTGGCGTGACAGCGCACCGGTACTGGTTCGCGATTACCTGATCGACACCCTGCGCCAGAGTCAGGGGTTTGCCAATGTTGTGACCGACACCAGTGCGGCCAGCACCGACCTGACGCTGATCAGTGAGCTCTCTGCCTTCCAGGCAGAAAAAATCGAAGGGAAAATCCGGGTTGTGATTGAGCTGCACGCGGAAGTGCTGGATAACCGGACACGCAAGAGCCTGTGTGTGCGCAACAGCCGGTTAGCCGAGCCCGCTGCGAGTAGTGAGCTGGACGAAGTGGTCGGAGCTTTCGGCAACACCGCCAGACGGCTGGCGGAGGAAACCTTGCTGTGGGTGCACCGATGCCTGCAGGAAAACTGAAGCCGGAGCCCGGAAAATCCGGCTATTCCGCTTCTGGAAAAAGGTCCTTCCAGGCAGCTTTGAGATAAAGGATCATGGACCAAAGGGTCAGTACCGCCGCCACATACAGCAGGGCGATGGCCACATAGGCCAGGGTCTGGCCCGGGGGAAATGCCAGCAAACCGACGATGGCCGCCATCTGGGCAGTTGTCTTGATTTTGCCGATGTAGGAAACCGCCACGCTTGCCCGACTGCCCATTTCCGCCATCCACTCCCGTAGCGCGGAAATCACGATTTCCCGGCCGATGATCACGGTGGCCGGAATGGTCAGCAGCGCGGCCGAGTGCTCCTCGATCAACACCGCCAGGGCCACTGCCACCATCAGCTTGTCCGCAACCGGATCCAGAAAGGCGCCGAACGGCGTGCTCTGGTTGAGTTTGCGGGCCAGATAGCCATCCAGCCAGTCGGTCATCCCTGCCAGGGCAAAGATCGATGCGCTGACGATATAGCTCCACTCCACGGGCAGGTAGAAGATCACCACGAACACGGGGATCATCACGATGCGGGATAGTGTGAGCAGGTTTGGCAGGTTCATGGGCTTCCTATTCGTCATGCAATGCTGCGTAAATCGTTTCCGCCAGGGCCTTGCTGATGCCCTGCACCTTGGCCATCTCGTCGACGCTGGCCTTCCTGATCTCCTGGATTCCGCCGAAATAGCGGATCAGATCACGACGCCGTTTAGGACCAACCCCTTCGATTCCCTCAAGGGTGGACTGGCGCCTTTTCTTGTCCCGCCGCGCCCGGTGACCGGTAATGGCGAAGCGATGGGACTCGTCCCGGATGTGCTGAATCAGATGCAACGCGGGCGAATCCGCCGGTACCCGGAACACGTCCCCGGTCATGGCATCTATGAGCTGCTCCATGCCGGCCCGGCGGGTAACCCCCTTTGCCACACCGATCAGCGGAATATCGGATATTCCGAGCTCGTCGAAAACCTCCCGGGCGACATTCAACTGGCCCTTACCGCCGTCGATAAACACCAGATCGGGACGCTTGCCCTCACCTGCGACCATCCGCTTGTACCGCCTGGTCAGCACCTGGCGCATTGCGCCGTAATCGTCGCCGGCCTTGACGTTTTCAATGTTATATAGCCGGTAGTCGCTCTTCAGCGGGCCATTCTCGTCGAAAACGACACAGGATGCGACCGTGTTTTCCCCATGGCTGTGGCTGATGTCGAAACATTCCATGCGCGACGGGGTTTCCGGCAGCTCCAGCAGGTCTCGAAGCGCCAGCAAACGGCGATAAACGGTCTCCTTGCTGGCCAGGTGTGTCAGCAGGGTCTGCCGGGCATTGGTCATGGCCAGTTCCAGCCACCGGCGTCGTTCTCCGCGCACATTACCACGGATACGGGTTTCGCGGTTAGCCGCCTCGGAGAGCGCCTCGGCCAGCAATTCCTGGCCCTCAACCTCGACCGGGACCAGAATGTCCCGGGGAATCTCGCGGCGGGTATTGCCCCCGAAATAATACTGACCCAGGAAAGCGCTGAGCAATTCCCCTTCGGTCTGTTCGATCGAATACCGGGGGAAATAATCCTTGGTGCCCAGCACCCGGCCACCGCGCACGATGATCACCACAATGCAGACGATTCCGGCGTCCTGGGCAATGGCGATGACATCCGCATCGCCCCCGGCACTGTCCACGGATTGCTGCTCCTGGACATGGCGAAGATGGTTGATCTGATCCCGATAGGCTGCTGCCTTCTCGAACTCGAGATTCTTCGAGGCCGTTTCCATGGCGTTCATCAGGTCATGGATGATGGCCGGGTTCTTGCCCTCGAGGAACATGGTCGCGTGGCGGATGTCTTCCTGGTATTCCTCGGGGCTGATGTAGCCCACGCAAGGGGCGCTGCATCGGTTGATCTGGTACTGCAGACAAGGCCTCGTCCGGTTCCTGAAATAGTTTTCACTACAGGATCTTATACGGAAAACCTTCTGCAGAATATTAAGACTTTCCTTGACCGCTCCGGAGCTCGGGAAAGGTCCGAACCAAGTCCCGCCGCCTTTCTTGGTCCGCCCCCGTCGAAAGGTCAGGGACGGGTAGTCCGTGTGGGAGGAAAGATAGATATAGGGGTAGGACTTGTCGTCCCGCAGCAGGATGTTATAGGGCGGCCGCAGGGACTTGATCAGGTTCTGTTCCAGCAGCAGGGCTTCGGTCTCGCTGCCGGTAATGGTGACCTCGATGGAGTCGATCTTGGCGACCAGGGCTTCAGTCTTGGGTGCCAGGCCGGTTTTGCGGAAATAGCTGCTGACCCGCCTTTTCAGGTTGCGGGCCTTGCCGACATACAGCACCTCCCCCGCCGCGTCATACATCCGGTAGACGCCGGGTCTTTCGGTCAACTGCTTCAGGAAGTTTTTGCTGTCGAACTCCCCGTTCTGGTCGGGCTTGGGGTCAGACCTTGTCGGCATCCAGCAATCCAAGCCGCACGGCCATCAGGGCCAGTTCCACGTCGCTGGAGATTTCCAGCTTTTCAAAAATCCGGTAGCGGTAGCTGTTGACGGTCTTGGGGCTCAGGCACAGCTTGTCAGAAATGTCCTGCACCTTCTGGCAATCCACCACCATCATCGCAATCTGCATTTCCCGCTCGGAAAGCCGCTCGAACAGCGACAGCTCGCCATTCTCGTCCTTGTCTCCGGAGATCTGCTTGAGCGCCATCTTCTGGGCGATTTCGGGGCTGATATAACGCTGTCCGGAATGGGCCTGACGGATGGCACGTACCATCTCCTGGATGTCCGCGCCCTTGGTGATATAGGCACTGGCGCCGCTCTGCATTACCCGGGTCGGATAGGGGTCATCGGCGCAGGCGGTCACCACAATCACGCGGATGGAATCATCAATACGGAGGATCTTGCGGGTGGCCTCCAGGCCACCGATACCCGGCATACGGATATCCATAAGGACAATGTCGGGCCGTTTCTTGCGCACAAACTCGATGGCGTCCTCTCCGGACGATGCCTGACCCACCACGTCAATGTCGGGGTTGTCCGCCAGCATCCGGGTAATTCCGGAACGCACCAGTTCGTGGTCGTCGACAACCAATACGCTGATCAAGATTCCACCTCGCACACGGCTTCAGGAAATACAGCGGGATTCTACCCTACTCGGGCACGCCCAGTCCGGCAGTATTTTCTACCGGATCGAACCAGACCACCAGATCGCCCCGCCGGACGGCTGCCATGACACGCTCCCTCTCGGCAAAAGGGTTCTCTGTATCATTGAGGCCATGGTAGCGGGTGCAGTACTCCTCAACCAGTCCCTGAAGCTGGTCTACGGTGAGTAGCTCCGTATCCACCACGAACTTCTCTTCGCGCGGGTCCGGCTCTGGTTGCAGGGCTGCTTCGTCGGTCATTATCCCTCCTGTGAGTAAGGGTATGTTAAGGATTTAACGCGCCGGGTAGAAGCCCCGTAACAACAGCTCAGCTTCAAAATGCTGACATGATTCACTATCATGCGTCGCTTTCAACGGTTTGGATGCTAATGAACCAGTCTGTCTTTCGCCTGACCCTTCCCATCCTGTTCGGGTACATTCCGCTTGGAATGGCCTTCGGCGTGCTGTTCGCGACCCAGCTGGACTATCCCTGGTGGGCGGCGCCACTGATGGGCGTGCTCATCTATGCCGGGGCCGGCCAGATTCTGGCGGTCAGCCTGCTGGCCGCCGGCGCCGGCATGGTCGAGGTCTTTGTGGCCATGTTCGTCCTGAACGCCCGGCACCTGTTCTACGGGCTGTCGCTGCTGGGCCAGTTCCGGGGTGCAGGCTGGCGCAAGGCCTACCTGATTTTCGGGCTGACAGACGAAACCTATTCCCTGCTTACCACTCGTCCCCGGGGCCCCGACCGCCACCATGAGCAGGAGGTGGACTTCCGCATTACCGGATTCAACCAGTGTTACTGGGTCATCGGCTGTGCCATCGGTGCCCTTTTGGGCGATAACGTGGCCTTCGACAGCACGGGCATCGAATTCGCCCTTGTCGCCCTGTTTATCGTGCTCACCATCGAACAATACAAGGCCCTGAAAGATGGCTTCCCGCTCTGGACCGGAGCGGCCGCGGCCGGTATCGCCATGTTGCTGCTGTCCCCCTCGCACCAGCTGATCGGGGCTATTGTCATCGTGACCGCCGTTCTGCTGGTCCACTACCGCCGCCTGAAGGACACCGGTGCAACCGAGGGCGCAAACCATGGCTGACATGACCTACCTGCTTTCCTTCATTGCCGTCGCGGCCATCGCCACCTTTGCCACCCGGGTGATCCCCTTCGTGTTCTTCGAACGGCACACCGAACACCCGCTGATCAAGCATCTTGGTCGCTACCTGCCGGCTGCGGTCATGGCCCTGCTTGCAACTGTGTTCCTCACCCGCTCGGGTAACTGGAATGCCGCCCTCCCGGGCCTGGATGCAGTTCTTCCCGGATTGCTGGTGGTGGCCATTCACCTCTGGCGGCGTAATGCCCTGCTTTCCATTGCCGCCGGCACGGCCGCTTACATGACCATCCAGCAAACCGGTTTTCTCGCGGGATTCTGAGCTTTTTGCCTTTCACTGGCGTACAGCTACAGTGAAGGAAAGCCAGAAATCCATCTGACAGAGAGGGCTCCATGGTTACGCTCAACATCAACGGCGAGCAACACGAACTCGACGTCCCGGATAACATGCCGCTGCTCTGGGCTATCAGGGATGTGGTCGGCATGAAAGGCACCAAGTTCGGCTGCGGTGTTTCCCAGTGTGGCGCATGTACCGTACACCTGGATGGCGCGGCCATCCGTTCCTGCGTGACACCGGTATCTGCTGCCAAAGGCGAGATCACAACCATCGAAGCCATGGCCGATGACCCTGTGGGCAGCAAGGTCCAGCAGGCCTGGCTTGACCTCGGTGTCGCCCAGTGTGGCTACTGCCAGGGCGGCCAGATCATGAACGCCACCGCCCTCCTGAAAAAGACGCCCAACCCGGATACCAGCGAGATCGTCGATGCCATGGCCGGCAACCTGTGCCGCTGCGGTACCTACAACCGGATCCTCGCCGCCATTGAGCGCGTCGCGGGCAAGGAGGATCAGGCATGAGCAGATCCGACGACAGACTCTTGCTGGCGAACGTCAGCCGCCGCCGGTTCCTCATGGGCCTCGCCGGTGGCTCGGCGCTGGTACTGGCCGCTCGCTGGGATATGCCCCTGGCCAATGAAAAGGCGCAGTTCGGTGCCGGCGCCATGCCCGGTGGCTGGGTGGACGATCCGAACGTATTCATCCATATCGATTCCGACGGTACCGTCACGGTGGTCAATAACCGCGCCGAGATGGGCCAGGGTATCCGTACCAGCCTGGTGTTGCTGGCCGCCGACGAACTGGGTGCGGACTGGGACCGGGTGAAAGTACGCCAGGCGGAAGCCAACCAGGAAAAGTATGGCAACCAGAATACCGACGGTTCCCGCAGCATGCGCCACTGGTATGACCCCATGCGCCGGGCCGCAGCCGCCGCCCGTCTGATGCTTGAACAGGCCGCCGCCAACCAGTGGTCGGTGCCCTTGCACGAAGTCCGAACGGACATTCACAAGGTCATTCATACGCCATCCGGTCGGGAACTGGGCTTTGGCGAACTTGCGGAAGCCGCCCGTGAGCTGGAGGTACCCGGCCGCAACGACCTGGTGCTGAAAACCGATGACGAGTTGCGTTTTATCGGCCGTGAATCCGGCTACATCAACGGCAAGCTGGAGTCCGCCCACCCCAAGGCCATTGACGGCGAAGACATTGTTACCGGCAAGGCAATCTTCGGGGCCGATGTCGAGGTGGAAAACCCACTGTATGCCGTGATCGCCCGCCCTCCGGTCTATGGCGGCAAGGTCAAAAACTACGATGACTCGGAAACCCTGAAAGTGCCGGGCGTGGAGAAAACGCTGGAAATCGAGGGTACCGGGCAACCGGCCGGCTTCAGTCCGCTCGGCGGTGTGGCGGTGGTCGCCACCAATACGTGGGCAGCCATCGAGGGCCGCAGGAAACTGAAAATCGAGTGGGACAACGGCCCCGCCGGGGACAATGCCAGCTACACCTCCGAGGCCTATCGCGAGGCGCTGGAGAAACGTGCCCAATCGCCTGGCCGGGTTATCCGAGACGGGGGCGATGTGGAAAATGCCCTGAAGCAGGCAAGCAAGACCGTCTCTGCCACCTACTACATGCCCCACATGGCGCAATCCCCCATGGAGCCGATGGTGGCAACCGTGGTGGTGGCCAACGGCGAGGTGGAAGTCTGGGCACCGGTGCAGAATCCCCGTGCTACCCGCGACACCGTTGCCGGCCGGCTGGGTCTGGACCGGGAGAAGGTGCGAGTCAACGTGACCCTGCTCGGCGGTGGTTTCGGCCGGAAATCCAAGCCGGATTACGCCGCAGAAGCTGCGACCGTGGCCCAGGCCTTCGAAGGTCGCCCAGTCCGCCTTCAGTGGACCCGCGAGGATGATATTCATCACGCCTACTTCCACGCGGTGTCGGTTGATCACCTCGAGGCAGGGCTGGATGATGAGGGCAAGGCCGTGGCATGGCGCCACCGCACCCTGTCACCCAGCATTGGCTCCCTGTTCGCTCCCGACCCGGAACACAAGGGCGAATTCGAGCTTGGTATGGGCTTCAACACCATGCCGTTCAGTATTCCCGCCATCCGGCTTGAAAACCCGCCGGCACCGGCCCACGTGAGAATCGGCTGGTTCCGCTCGGTATACAACCTCCCCCATGCCTGGGCCATTCAGAGCTTTGCCCATGAGGTCTCGGTAGCGGCAGGCAGGGACCACCGGGATTATGTGCTCGAGTTGCTGGGCCCGGGGCGGGAGATCCATAACCTGACGGTAGGTGATGGCTGGAACTACGGTGAAGACCCGGAGATGTATCCCATTGATACGGGGCGCATGCGTGCCGTGGTCGAAAAAGCCACAGAGGCTGCTGGCTGGGGCAAGAAGCTACCGGAAGGACGAGGCATGGGACTGGCCTTCCATCACAGCTTTGTATCCTACACTGCCATCGTGTTCGACGTGGAAGTCGATGACAGCGGCAACGTGATCATCCACCGGGCCGATATTGCCTTTGACTGCGGCCGGCAGGCCAATCCGGAGCGGATCCGCTCCCAGCTCGAAGGTGCCTGCGTGATGGGCATCGGCGTCGCCCTGATGAGCGAAGTCACCTTCAAGGATGGCGTTGCGCAACAGGACAACTTCGATACCTATCTGCTGCCCCGGATGCCGGATGCGCCGAAGGAAATCCATATCCACCTGATGGACCGCCAGGACGAACCCATGGGTGGCGTGGGTGAGCCCGGCCTGCCGCCGGTGGCCCCGGCACTGTGCAATGCCATCTACGCCGCCACCGGCAAGCGCATTCGCCGACTGCCCGTGGGTGACCAGCTAAAGGCCTGAACCAATGACGAGGGTCTGTTACAGGCCCTCGTCGGTCTCCACCCGGTTCCGACCGCCCTTCTTGGCGGCATACATGGCCCGGTCTGCCCGCTGGATAATGGACTTGCGCTTATCCTCGGGGCGCCAGGTGGCCACACCGATACTGGCGGTAATGACGGTTTCCACTCCGGGCACCGCCACCTCGGCCACGGCTTGTCGAACCCGTTCCGCCAAGGCCACCCCGTCCCCGCGCCCGGCACCGGTCGCAAGGATGACAAACTCCTCACCACCCCAACGCCCGAGATGATCCTCCTGACGCAACACATCAGCGGCCTTCCGGGCAACTTCCCGCAGCACCTCATCACCGGCCGCGTGGCCCCAGGAGTCATTGATATTCTTGAAATGATCGACATCCAGCAGCAGCACTGAAAACGGCAAACCATGGCGCCTTGCTTTCGCCAGCTCCCGGTCCAGCTCATATTCAGTGCGGTAACGGTTCCAGAGACCGGTCAGGGAGTCATGGCTCGCAGCATGACTGAGTTGCTCGTTGGCCTGCGCCAGGGCCGCGCGCTCTGTCTTGAGCAGCTCGTTCAGGCGGGTGATCTCACTGATTGATGCCAGCAGCGCCATGTCCTCTGCCAGGTCCACCGCAGCAAGGCGCTCTACCCGTTTCCAGGATTCACTGCTGCCTTCCGTGGCTTCCAGCCAGGAACCAAAGGCCTTGCGGAAGGTTTCCTCCTCCCCCGGCGCACTGGTCAGGATATCCACTTCCGGACGGCCCTCCCAGTATATGCCTCGACCATGTTCTCCCCGGAACACCATAAACCAGCTGGTCACCCGCTCGCCCGGTAGCGGAACGGCGAGCAGTCCGCAGGCTGCGCCAAGCTCCAGCCCTCGGGCCAGCGGCTCCTCTTTCAGACTCGCCGACACCCAGGGTGACCGACCCTGCTGTTCGGCGTTCAGCCTGGAGACCAGTTGGTCGAGCGAAGCGGCGGGAGGGACCTCTCCGAGCGCTGCAATATCCCCGCTGTTGGCATAGGCCATGCCACTGGCGCGGAACAATCCCAGCCAGTCGGGGGCGTATTTCTCCAGCATTCTGGCCGGAGACAGCCCGACTGTGATATCGGCAGCCAGAAAATCCCTGGACTTGTGAACGCGCTGTAAGAACTGGGCTTCCATACGGGATTTCAGCAGGAACAGGCGCTGGGTGGCCATCAGCACCAGAGTGCGCGCCGCATCTCTCAGGGTTGGAGCAAGGGGAACCGGCTTTTGCGAGGTGCAGGTAACCAGGCCCCAGAGGCCTGAGGGACCGACAATAGCGATCGAGAGCAGTGCCTGAGCCTGGAAATAATTCAGATACGCGGTCTGTCGCCGGGACGGGGCCCGGAGTACCGTCCCGCTGGCATCGACGGCGGCCAGCTGCTCTTTCGTCATCCCACCAGAAACAAGCACCGGCACCAGGCCAGCCTCGAGGTCAGGAATGCTCCGCACCTGGTGCCGGGTCATCTTAGAGCGTTTTGCCAGAGGATAAGCGGAGGCGGAAAAACGCTGACCCCGCAACGGAGAAACGCCCTTGCGCTTACTCTCGGCCAGAAAGACGCCATGGCCCTGCTCGTCAAAGTGCGCCACCACCACCCGGTCAAACCTGACCAGGTCGCGAACGCCGTCCACCAGGATATTCATCAGATCATCGGGATTACGGGCATTGGCCAGTTTGCCGAGCCAGCGGTTGACCGTTCCGGTCATCCGCCTGGTTCCCAGTCCCGTCAGGGGTTCAATTTCGACGACCACCCAGGCCCCCGAACGAAAGGCATTCACCTGGAGGCGAATCTGCCGGCCCTTGTTCTCCTTGCGGATGGACACAGGCCCGCTAAGCACATCATCCTCAGCCAGTTCACGGCGAATGCGCGCCAGCACCCGTGCACCGAAAACTCCCTCCGGAGACTGGTCAAGCAGGGTTTCGGCAGGAACCTGCAGGAAATACTCGGCATTGGCACTGCACTGGACAATACGATCCAGCGATCTCGTTAATACCAACAGGCAGCCACAGGGCTGGATCCTGAGAGAACTCCGCTGAAAACCGTTCGGTCCGGGCATCTGGTTGGTGAAATCCTTGGGAAAACCTCAAGGAAATTATACACTGCCGCCACGATTTGCCCCTGCACTATTTGCCCATGGCCCCGCGATGAACCTGATCGACATCTTTCTCCAGACTCTGGAAACCACCTTACCGGTATTTGCCATGGTCTTTATCGGACTCGGGCTGCGACGGATTGGCTGGATCGACGGCCCCTTCATCAACACCGCCTCTGCCCTGGTCTTCAAGGCAACACTGCCAACGCTGGTATTCCTGAGCATCATCCGTGCCGACCTGAGCACCGCACTGAATCCGGAGCTGCTGCTGTTTTACCTGCTGGCCACCCTTGGCGGCTTCGGGCTGACCTGGCTCTGGGCAACCTGGCGCGTGCGCAGAGAGGATCGCGGGGTTTATGTGCAAGGGGCTTTCCGGGGCAACTGCGGGATTGTCGGACTGGCGCTGGCGGCCAATCTGTATGGCGATTTCGGGTTATCTGCAGGCGGTATCCTGCTCGGCCTGGTGATCATTTCCTACAACGCACTCTCGGTGGTGGTGCTGATCGCCTACCAGCCCGGTCAGTCCGCCAGCTGGCGCAAGATCATCCATGACATTGTCCGCAATCCCCTGATTATCGCCGTGGTGGTGGCCATTCCCTTTGCCTGGCTCAATATTGGCCTGCCCACCTGGGTGATGACCAGCGCTGACTATTTCGCGTCCCTGACCCTTCCGTTGGCGCTGCTGTGCATTGGCGCCACCGTATCCCTGAGCTCCATTCGCAGCGACAGCAAGACCGCGTTCGGTTCAAGCACCATGAAGATGATCGTATTGCCGGCCCTGTGCACCGCCGCCGGGTGGTTGGCCGGTTTCCGGGGGGCGGAACTCGGGCTGATGTTCCTGTTCTTCGCCAGCCCGACCGCCGCTGCCAGTTTCGTGATGGTCAAGGCACTCGGTGGCAATGATCGCCTGGCGGCCAATATCATTGCCCTGACCACCCTGATGGCCAGCATTACGGTCACTGCCGGCGTGTTCCTGTTGCGAAGCTACGGCATCATCTGAGAAACGACCGTACGAACCGTTTCGAAACCGCGCTGACAACCACCCAGGTAACCGCCGCCAAACAGGTTGTAGTGGTTCAGATAGTGGTACAGATTGTAGATGTCCCGTTTGAGGGGATACTCCGAAGAGCGTGCGTACATCCGGTCGTAGGCCTCGTAGAACGCCTCGCCGAAGCCACCGAACATCTCCGTCATAGCGAGATCCGCCTCCCGGTCACCGCAATAGACCGCCGGGTCGATCAGCCAGGGGTTATTCCTGTCAAACAGGGCATTGCCGCTCCAGAGGTCTCCGTGAAGCAGGCTCGGATGCTCACAAGTGCCATCCAACCACCTTGCCAAAGCCTCGCCGTGACGCTCGATCAGCGCCTCGAATTCACCACGGATCTCCGCATTCCGGATCCGGCCCACCTGATAGCCCAGGCGGTCTGAAACGAAGAACTCGCCCCAGGACTCCGACCAGCGATTCGGTTGCGGCGACAGCCCGATGTAGTTATCCCGCCCCCAACCATAGCGATCCTGCCTCAGCCGGTGCATCAGGGCCAGGCCCTCTCCAAGCATGGCAAGGGTTTCGGCAGTAGCAGGCTCGGATTCGATACCGGTGATCTCCAGCACATTGTTATCCACCCGGGCCACTTCCGGAATCCGCACATCGGTGACCCCCGCCTGCGCCAGCGCAGAACGAAGGCTCTCCAGTCCCTCCGCCTCGCAGATCAGCGCATCGGTAAATCCGCTGGTATTATGTTTGGTGAACATGACTCTACCTTTCCTTGAATCGTTTCCCGCCGGGGCGTTAGATTGAACTCAGGCTAACATGTAACGGAGTCGCACGACTGCTATGGACAAGAAGCGCTGGAAAATGCTGATCTCGGGCAAGGTGCAGGGAGTCTACTACCGGGCCTCCACCGAGAAGGAAGCCAATCGGCTGGGGCTGTCAGGCTATGCCAGGAACCTGCCGGACGGGCGCGTTGAGGTGATTGCCGAAGGAAGCCCGGAGGAACTCCAGCAACTGCACCAGTGGTGCCAGGAAGGGCCACCTGCGGCCAAAGTGACTGATATCGAGGTTGAGGAGCAGCGGGCGAATGGGGAGTTCTCGAATTTCGGGGTGCGGTACTGAGACAGGGAAAAGCGGGCCGACCCACAGGGGCCGGTCCGCTCTGAACATGATAATCTGCCTTGGTACGAACCCTCCTATTGTGGCGCCACTGGCTGCAATGGTACGTCGATAAGCGAGCCACCATTCAGATCGGCAATGGCCGGCATGGTGCACAGTTCATCGAGACTGTGGGCACCGGGCACACCGTCAAGCTGCTCTTCGAACGTCTGCAGCAGTTCCCCATGGCCTTCTGCCCCAACGGCCGGAATAGCCACAAGCAGCGTTTGCCCTGTCTCCGGGTCATGACCGTGTGGCACGCACAGCTCCGGATGGTCGAACTTTCCGGAATCTGTGGCCAGCCGCCAATCGGTCAAACCAGTTTCCATCATTTCAACCACCGACGCCTCGTCGACAGGCCCCAGATCGAAGATCCGCATGCCCGCATCCAGGTTATTGAAGTTGATGGTCGAGAAATGACCAGCGGTCTTGTAGGTTTCCAAGACCTGGCGCAGGTTCTTTTTGGCGCCATTATGGAAGTACGGACCGGTAAACTTCACGTTCCGTAAACCGGGAGCCTTGAAGGCACCGTTCATCAGAATTTTTTCTCCGGGAATGATGTCCGGAATGCACTGGTTGGTATTGGGATTGTTATTGGGATCCCCGTTCCGGCGCCCCCGGGCATTGTCATTACCCACCAGCCCGGGACCACAAGCGAGCGCCAGATCGAACACCTTCGGGGTCAGATCGGTTGGCGAAGTCGGAATCAACAATTCACCGCCGGCAATGACATCAGCAATCATGCCAATCGCAGTTTCATCGAGAGGTTCCGGCAAGTCCTGGCCACTCTGCAGGAGCAGAATGGCCTCCCGCAATTTGGCAAACGATAAGGGTACCCCGTTGATAGCATCACCCAGGGAGAGGTCTTCCACCGTGGGTCGAACACCGATGTTATAGAATCCGGCGTCGTAGACCTGAGCCTGACCGTTGAAGGCAATCATCCGCTCCATCGGCACTTCAAGTGCTTCCTTACGCAACTGCCCAGGAGGCAACGGCGGAGCCGGCGCTGCACCGAATCCGGTGAGCGCTGAGACGGTAGCACCCGTGAACTCGGGATTGAAATGGCAGACGCCACAGGCCGTTGCACCCGCGAAGAACCTCCCGACGCCCCGTTCAATGCTCAACAGGGCATTAATTGCGGCTACTTCATTCGGCGAAGCCCCGCAAGTTAAGGCATCCATGCAGCCACCGATCGGCGTACCCGGATCAACGGGGAACAACGCATTGCCCGATTCCGCACCGGTGACGGCCGCCGGACTGATGAACTTGGCATAGTGCGCCGCACAGATCTGCTCGGCATCGGCAACCCCGGCGGCGTTGTTGTTCAGGGCGATAGTGTCAATGCAAGTTTCCAGCGGCATTCCGGTAACATCGATCGTGATCGCCCGTCTTCCGGCGCCGTTGGTCACAATGCCGGTGGCAATCCCTCCGGCCAGGAGGTCAACTATGGTGTTATCGGTGAACAGTGTTGCCTCATAGGCCTGAACGGCCAGCCCGAAGAACAGGGCGAAGTTGTACTCCAGCAGTGTGAAATCGTCGATCCTGGGTTCAGTGCAGGTGACCTGAGATAGCGCAGGGGGGCTTTGGCTATCATCAACCGTCAGGCAGACATCCCCGCCGTTGCCATCACCCCAGAACCGTTCATCAAAGACATCCCGAATCATACTGGCGTAGGACTCGGTCAGCCCCCGGCCATTACCGCTTTCACCGCAGTTTGCCAGAGAAAAAAGCAGGGAGTCATCGCATGCAACCGTTTGATCGGCCAGCGGTGTAGCGTTAGCCAGTTTGCGGCCAATATGCGCAAATGCCCGACCGGCAAACTGCATCTCGAAATCACTGAGCGGTGGTCCGACAGCCTGGGATGCCAGAGCCGAGAATGGAATCAGCAGCTTCTCATCGGCAATCTGCCCGGCAACATAGGTTTTTACCCGGGCGGTGGGATCACGGAATCCCAACGGGTTGACCCCGTTAAAGAAGGTGTCGGCTCGGCCGTCCCAGAAGTTGCGCAAATTAAAGACCGCGTTGATCACCGTCGGCGCGTTGCGGGGCTCCACTCTGCGTGCAGTAGCAGGTATTCCATTTCCGGGAGTAGTGAAGATGGCATCGAAGCCGTTGTCTGTTTCTGTGAGCAAGGCATAATCCACGCGGTCCCCTGACAATCCCGTAAAGGTCCCCGCGCGGACTCCCTGCGATGAGGCCACATCATTGATATCCAGGTCAGGATTCCCTTTCGGACCAGTACCAGGTGTGCCATCAAGGGTGTCGGGGGTCCAGCCCAGGGCCAACAAATGCGGCTCGTTGACCGGGAATCCCACTTCAGTACCTGCTTCATTGGCGCCCTGGTAATGAGGCGACCCCAGGGCCTGATTTACCGCCAGCAAATCAAGCGCAAAATCCCCACCCTTGAATCCCGGACTCAACTGATTATTACGCCGGTGGTCGGCACCGGCATGATAATGACAACTGGCACAGGCTGTGATGCCATCCCCTCCCACTTGCATGTCCCAGAACAGGGCCTTACCCAGCGCCTGTAATGCCTCCTTTCGCTCCGGTTCGGTAATGTCCAGCCAGGCTCCATTACCCGTTCCGTCCAGCAGTCCCAGCATATTCACATCCGGAACCGTAACCTGGTTCAGGGGCGCAACCTCCTGGGCCTTCAGGCCCGGCGCTCCCAGTACCAGCAGTGACGCCAGCAATCCCCCCAGCATTCGGGAAGGGCGCCAACATTTTGCTCCAAAAATACCTTCCATATTGGTTCTCCCTGAGCACTCTCAATGCTCTAGCAGCGCTTCAATAGCCCCCGGGATGGTCTGAACGCGTCATTATTGTCGTTGTAAAAAATGCGCAGACCCGCCCCGAAAGGGCCTCAGGAGATGATAAGAAATGCTTGAGGCGCGCGCCTGAGGCACATCTCCCTTTCTATGTGGGTGAGATGCGCTAATATACATATAGGAAAATGGGATATACCTCCCGGGACTACCCATTTCCGGAGGCAGGTGACGTGGCACAGCAAGGGATTGAATCAGCTCCACGAGTACTGGCAGTCTCGGATTACTCGGCCCTCACTCTCGGGCTGGAAGCATTTGTTTGTTCAAACAGACCCCAGCTCGAATGGGCGGGCGTCCTGTCCGATAAGGACAGCCTGGCGAGAGCATCAGAGGTCGGCGCAAACATCATTGTCACCGATCTTGATTCCCCCCTCGGGCGGGACTGTGTAGCCCTGCTCGGTCCCAGCAATGACATTTCCATCGTTGCCCTCGCAGGATCCGCCACCGAAGTCCAGATCGATGCGGCAGTCATCAAGGGGCTCAAGGGTGTAGTGCAGAAACGGGCCCCGAACCAGGTACTCCTGAAAGCAATTCTGGCGGTTCACCGTGGAGAGTTGTGGCTGGACCGCCTGGTCACCAGCCGGATACTGCGGGGATTGACGACCGGTGAAACCCACCCGGCCAACCTCCCTGACAGGCTCACAAAAAAAGAGCAGGTCATCTACAACGCGGTTATCAACCGGCCCGGAACGCCCTCTCGCCTGATCGCCAATGATCTCCACATAAGCGAACACACTCTTCGGAACCATCTGACGGCCATTTACTCGAAGTTGGGCGTTTCCGGTCGGCTGGAGCTGATGGCTTTGGCGCACGACGAAACACCGCCAACGAATCCGGACACCGGACCCTCCGATTAGCTGGACCGCGCTTCCCTGTCCGCAAGTTCCCGTTTTACGGTCGCCTCCCAGGTCTCAAGATTCAGTTCGCAGCTGCTGAGCACCTCGAGGCTCCGGTCTTCCAGCAGATCATCAAGTGGCCTACCCGTGCGTTCCAGCACCTGGTCCCTCTCCCTGATAAGCCGGGCAATGTGAAACCGGTAGAGCCGGACAAAATGGGTTATCCAGATGTTGACCGGCCAGCTCGGTGACGCATGGTCAATTTCAAACTCGCCAAGCCGGGGAATCACCTGCCCGGCGGAATGCCACTTCTCGTCGGTCACCCAGCCGTTGGTGGTGAACAGACCGATCGGATAGCCCCAGGCGTCCATGGAGATGGCAATGAGGTGCATGGTGCGATCGTCGCCCTGCTCCCCCTCCGGCAGCCTCAGGAAAGTATGGAAATGCCCGTGTTCGGGGTTGTCGGGCCTATGGGCATGGTAATAGTACTGGCTGAGGGTGTCCCGGTCGAATACATCGCCCTTGGGGTAATGCTCCATTTCGTAGAAGGTTCCCTGCCCCTTCAGAACCTCACCGACCACGTTCAGGCCGCCTTTCTCGAGCACCCGATAGCACTCCCGGACCCGTTGGGCGGAGTCCTGGAGGCTTTCGAGCTCGTCGTCAGTCAGGGTCGAGAGGTCAGGCTGAAAGTCCATCAAAGGCCCATGAGTTCCCGGACAGCACCCTCCCGACTCGTTTTCAGACCGGCTGCCCGTCCTTCCTCAATGGCAATGTCTGCAGGCACACCCATGTGGAACCGGTACAGAGCCCACATCGCGCCTACCCTATTGCTGCTGGCGCAATGAAGCAGAATGGGGTAATTCGCCGGCGACGATGCGATCTTCGAGAACGCCTCTACCTGAGCCTGGGTCGGAGCGCTGGTGGAAACGCCAAGGGCATAGAAATTCAGGCCAGCGGCATGTGCCTCGGCCTGTTCCTCCTCGACACCCTCCTCTTCGGTAAGAAGGCTGACCACGGTGTTGAATCCCTGGGCCTTCAGCTCTGCCATTGCGCCTTTCTCGACGTGACCGCCGGCCGCAATAAACGGCGATGGCCGGTTGTAGTTTTTGACAACCTGAGGCATTTCACTACCGAAGGGCGCCTCGGTCCGGTCACTTTCAATTGCGTAAGGAAGGCTCCGGTCAGGATTCTGCGCGGTCGACCGGGGAACGGCCGCGGGCATTGGCTGGGATGTGCCACCCGAGTCGGAGCCTGCCGCACAGGGGTTTGCTGACGGATTGGCCGCGGCGCAGGGGTTGGCCGCCGCGCAAGGGTTCGCCCCACTCTGGCTCGATGCTGCGCACGGATTCGCGGCCGCACAGGGATTGGCGCTCGATGACTGACTGCTTGTCTGAGCCTGCGTTGCAGTCGGGTTCTGCGAATCCGAGCACCCGGTCACCCCCATACCCAATGCGATAGTGATAGCCACAGGCAAGGCGGCACGCTTGAAGCGGTAACTGGTCATGACTGTACTCCTTCAGTTCTGTTTGTTATCGGCCGGATAAAGGTCAGAAGCCTGGTAGGGTCCGCCCAGCTTCTGTTCAAGCTTGCTGCCCAGCTTGAAACCACCCCAGGCCATCGCCGCCAGAACGAGAATAATCAGCCATTCGGGAATGCCGGTAAGATCCATCAGAGTCTGCCCCTGTGGACCGGGCGTCGCGAGGTAAAGCTCCTCGAGCGGGCCGAACCAGGCGGCAAATAGCGCAGTACCCAGCACCATTCCGATCATGAATACAACGGCGTCAATTCGTCCCCCGGCAAGCCCGGTCACCGAGGTGCCCGGGCAATAGCCACCGATGGCGAAGCCGGCGCCGATCAATAATCCGCCGACCGCCATCGCGACATAGAACGGCGTGGGTACGTAATAGCTGCCGGTCCCCATCAAACCGAACTGTTTCGACAACCAGAGCAACAGAGCCGCCACAATAACGGCGGTAAACATCACCTTGAACACGGACCAGTCTTCCAGGCGAAACTGCCCGGTGAGTTTCCTGGGGCTGCCAAAGCCTGCATTTTCCAGCACAAAGCCGAACAGGAAGCCGGCCAGCAAACCGGACGCAACGCCGGAATCATAGAGAGGCCAGATCATTGCCAGTACCTCCTTACAATGAAGCTGAACAGGAAACCTGCCGCGAAGAAGCAGATCAGGAACACAAAGCCCCCAACCGCCAACGCGGCACCACCGGAAAGACCGAGGCCACTGGTACAGCCCCGCGCCAGACGGGCACCGAGCCCTGTCAGGATTCCACCGATCAGGGCCAGCACGAGCCGGCTACCCACCCCGGATGAAGGTCCCCGTTCCACCTGAGGCCTGAACCTTCGGCCGGAGAGCGCGCCGACAAGTGCCCCAATGAACGCTCCGAGCACCTCCCAGGTGATCCAGGCCTGCAGCGGCTCACCGCGGACATAATCGCCCAGGTAGCGGTTGGCCGCCGTCAGCTCAGGTGCCAGCCATTGCCCGACCTCGGCTGTAAATCGCGTGAAGAACCCGCTGGAACCGAGGCCATGCCCGGTCAGGACAAAAGTGAGAAATAATGCCAACCCGAGGGCAATGCCTGCCCATAGGGGTGGCCAGAAGGGCCGTGGAGACATTTCCGACTCCTTTTCGTTCAGTAGGTTATACCTGTTTTATATATGGTTATTCCCTGCTGTCAAACCCACGAGGCTGGGTACCGCTCAAGAAGTGATACTCATCAAGTTTAGACCTGGAATACGCCCAATAAAAAACCCCGCCATTTCTGACGGGGTTTTGTATTGGCGGAGGGTTCTTCTTACCCTGCCAATCGGCCAATAAAAAACCCCAGCGATGCTGGGGTTTTGTATTGGCGGAGAGGGAGGGATTCGAACCCTCGATACGCTATTAACGTATACACACTTTCCAGGCGTGCGCCTTCAGCCACTCGGCCACCTCTCCTATAAACTGTTTCAAATCAGCGATGTTGCCGCTCATTTGAGGGCGCAAACTTTAATGGTTTTTCAGGTTCTTGGCAACACCCTATCGGGAAATCACCGAAAAAATTTCACGTTGGCCCGATTTCCGGTTAACGGTTGAACAGGTTGAGTAGTATCGTTAAAGAAACTCGTTTTAGAAAGCTGCCCTCTCAGAACAAGGAGAATAACAATGCTGATGAAAGCAGACCAATCTGTCCTGATCCTGATTGATCTTCAGGAAAAGCTGATGCCCGCGATCAGCTTCGGTGAGGAAGTGGCTGACCGCTGCACGACACTGGCGACGATTGCGGGTCTTCTCGGGGTACCGGTACTCGGTACCGAACAGTTGCCGGACAAACTCGGCCCCAATATCGAATCGGTGCGGGAACTGTGCGATTCGATTCTCGACAAGACCCATTTCGACGCCTGCCCGGATGGCCTGATCGATCAGCTGCCGGAAGGTCGGCAGCATATTGTGATTGGTGGCTGTGAGACCCATGTCTGTATGATGCAGACTGCCCTGAGCCTTCTCGATGCGGGGTACAAGGTGTGGGTGGTGGCGGATGCCACCGGCTCGAGAAACGATTTTGACCGGGATGTCGCCCTGGACCGGCTGAACGAAAGCGGAGCCCGGATTGTTACGCTGGAAATGGTTGCTTTCGAGTGGATGCGCAATTGCCGGCACCCGCGATTCCGCGATATCCAGGCGCTGATCAAGTAATCGGCCCTGCGCGGTCATCCAGCGCACCTCCACTGGCGTATTCCCGGCATTCCAGCAATGAGAGGTTTGTCATGCTCAATATGGATTTCAGTGAAAAGGTGGTTATCCGTACCGCAGAGATGGACTGGGTACCCAGCCCTGCCGGTGGCGTGATGCGGAAGCCACTGGCCCGGGAAGAAGCCGAACGGGGTCACGCAACCAGTTTGGTGCGCTACGAGCCAGGTGCTTCCTTCAAGCGCCATGAGCATCCGCTGGGCGAGGAAATTCTGGTACTCGAAGGCGTGTTCTCCGACGAGACCGGCGACTACCCCGCCGGCACCTACCTGCGCAACCCGCCCGGCAGCGGCCACGCACCCTTCAGCAAGGAAGGATGTACCCTGCTGGTGAAACTGCACCAGTTCGACGAGAGAGACACGGAGACCGTCCGGGTGGACACCCGCACGGCCGAGTGGCTACCGGGGATTGGCGGGCTTCAGGTAATGCCCCTGCACGATTTCGAGCACGAGCATGTGGCACTGGTGAAGTGGCCGGCCAACGAGGTATTCCAGCCCCACCGACACTTCGGTGGCGAGGAGATCTTCGTGCTTGCCGGCGAGTTCTGCGACGAACATGGCCGCTATCCTGCCGGCACCTGGATTCGCAGCCCGCACATGAGCCAGCATCACCCGTTCGTGGAGCAGGAAACTATTATCTGGGTCAAGACCGGCCACCTTCCCCTGGCAGCGCGGTAGAAAGAAAAAAGGCCCCGAAGGGCCAAGAGAGTGCGCATCAGGATGACATTGCTGAGGACTGCCAACCGACGCTGCTGAAAAGGTCGTTGCTTGCGCCATCGCCTGCGGGCGTATAGCGAAAATCGTTTTCTCCGACCGGCAGGGCGAACACGTGGTAAGCCTCCGGTCCGAACGGGTCCAGTGCGGTACCGAGATAGTCGAAGCGATCCGGTACCGGCTCACCGGAAAGGGCCACCCGGAACTGACGCTCGACTGTCGGGGTGCCAACATTCAGCGGCTGTTCCACCCAGAGGTACACTGCCTTGTGCGGGACGATGTATTCGCAGCGCACTACCCGGTAGCCCTCTTTCAGGTTCAGGGTTGTCGGCTCTTTACCGGCCTCAACGCGGAATTTGTGAATCGTTTTCATGGCTGTTTCCTCCGAGTTGCCACTTCACGATTCCTATGTTGCTCCGAACACTACTTCGAGAAAATAAGCTTTTTTGATCTTTTAACATCGAAATACTCGATGCATTACCTGTCCAGATCCGTACTCAGCGCGTTGAAATTAACCGGGTCCATGCAGATTGCCCTTACACCCTCGTGGGCGAGTTTACGGCCGCGGGTGATGGCAAACAGTTCGTCTTGCACTTCATCAATACGGGCGATGTGCTCCACCTCGTACTGCCGGCAGACTTCCCGCCGTATCACCGTGGGCGCGGCAAAGACCCCATAACCCTGGCGTCCGAAAACCTTGATCAGGGCGCTGTCATCAACCCGGGCCATCAGCCTCATGCGCACGCCCTGCAGTGACAGCCAGTTCATCAGGCGCTCGAAATACGGCGCATCGGTGGCATTGGCCAGCAAGGGCTGGCCATTCAGGGAATCGGGGAAGCCCTCTTTCAGGTTGGCAGCCAGTGCCGGCGCAGCAAACAGGCTGATACTGGAGCCGGCAACCGGGTGAACCGTGAAAGGACCATGCTCATCCAGCCCCGGCATCCGGTCCGCCAACACGACATCCAGTTCCTTTCGCTTGAGGCTCAGCACGAGATCCTCGGTTCTGCCAGTCCGGCATTCCAGCTGCACCGGTCGTTTGAGCACCATGGCCGGCTGCAACAGGTAATAGGCGATGAGCTTGTGGATCGAGGCGGATATACCAGCCGCCAGGGTCAGCGGTCTGTCAGCGGGAGCAAGTTGCAGGGTATCGGTCAGCTCCCCGGTCAGGGCAAATATGTCGTCTGCGTAGCCGAGGATCATCCGGCCGAGATCGGTCAGCGCCAGCTTTCGCCGTTCCCGGAGGAAAAGCCTGCCGCCGACAGCCGATTCGAAGGTAGCCAGCTGGCCGCTCAGGGTTTGCGGTGCCAGATCAAGTAACTCGCTGGCCCGGGCGATCGAGCCTTCCCGGCTGATCACCCAGAAATAATACAGATGCCGGAGGTTGAGCTGTTCCATGGTTTCTGACCTCCTGCGGGAGTCACGCCGGCCGGGGTACCTTCAGGATCTCACCGAAGGTGACGTATTCGCTGCCTCCGAGTCGCCCCAGGGGATCAATGGCAGAACCGTCGAAACGCAGTCGCTCCTTGTCATCCCGGGTAATGGCCTCGTCCGCCACATGGATGGCGTTGATCCTGCCAAAAATCAGGGACTGGGGCGCTGTACCGATCTCCTTGATGTCGTAGAGCTCACAGGCCAGTGCCACCCGACAGTCTTTCAGACGCGGCAGAGGAGAGCCATCAAACTCCGTCAGTTCAAGGTCCACATTCTTCAGCTCGGATTCACCATGCGGCAATGTCCGTGAGGTTTCGGTCATGGCTTCCGCCAGCTCCCGATGGGCAATATGAACCACAAAATGCCGGTTGGTTTCGATGTTCACCCGGGTGTCCTTGAAAGAACCGTCCGTGGGTTTCTTGCCTACGGAGAACATCAGCAATGGCGGATTGCTGGTGATCGGTGTGAAGAACGAGAACGGTGCCAGGTTGTAATCGCCGTCCGGATTCTCGCTGAGCACCCAGGCGACCGGCCGGGGAATGATGGTCTGGGTGAGGATGTGATAGACCTCTTTCGGGTCCATGCCATCAAAATCAATCTGCATCTGCGCCTCCTGTCTGCAGCTTCCGGGTTGCTCTGGAACGAGCCAGCCATAGCATAACGAGAATGCCCTGAAGTACCAGGAAAGGTACGGAGACCATAACCAGACCGGACCACCCGACCCAGGCAAAAACCGCCCCGGCGGACAGCGACGCGGTGGCCTGGGAGCCAAACACAAGGATGTCATTCAGCCCCTGCACCCGGAAACGCTCGGAATCCTGGTAGCCCTGAGGCAGCAAAGCGGTTCCACCCACAAACAGAAAGTTCCAGCCAACACCCAGCAACAGGAGCGCCCACAGGTAGTGGTGGAAGCTGATGCCGGCTGCCGCAAGCAGCACGCACGCGAGATAGGCCAGCAGCCCGCCGACCATCATCAGGGGAATGCCCACTACCCGGGTCAGCCAGCCGCTGATCAGGGATGGCAGGTACATGGCCATGATGTGGAGCTGGATAACCGTCTTGGCATCGTCGAGGCTGTGACCGGCCATTTCGGTCATGCTGAGCGGGGTCGCGGTCATGATGAAGGCCATCACCGCGTAGCCGATGGCGGCGGCACCGATCGCGGCCAGTACCAGGGGATTGACCAGGATGTCCCGCAGTGGCCGGCCGCCGCCAACATGGTCCTCCCGGACCAGCTCGCCTTTCGACCGATAGCCGGCGAAAAGTGTCACCAGGGCCACGGCCTGCACCGCCAACAGTCCAAGCCAGCTATCCATATACGGATAGGCCTCATCGGGCCCCGCACCAAGCGTGGCAATCTCGGGCCCCAACCAGGCTGCACCGAGTCCGCCCAGAAGCACTCTGGCTGCGGCCGAGGCTGCAAGTTCCGGTCCGACCGATTCCATCGCGGCAAACCGGTACTGGTGCACCACCGCAAGACCACTACCGCCCACGATGGCAGCCACACAAAGCAGCGGGAAGGAGCCCTGCCAGGAGGCCAGTGCACCCAAACCGCCAGCCAGGATTCCCATGGTGGCACCCAGCAGCATGACCGGTTTGCGCCCTATCCGCTCCATCAGCCAGGTAGCCGGCTTGACCGAAAGCACGGTCCCGACCACCACGAGCCCTACGGGAAGCGTGGCCCACTCCGCAGACGGTGCCAGGGCCCTGCCCTGGATGCTGCCGATGACGATGATGAACGGCGCGGTACACATGGCCAGCGCTTGCGCAGCCACCAGCACCCAGACATTCAGAGGCATGGATTATTTTTTCCTGTAGGCAGTGCCGTTGTGGCACTCAATGGGTTCGTAAAGGTCGGGCACATCGCCAGCCAGCTCGGAGGATCCGGCGATCAGGTACCCGCCCGGATTGAGGGCGGCATGGAACCGGGCCAATATGGCCTTTCTCTTTTCTGCCGAGTAATAAACCAGGGCATTCTGGCAGACCACCACGTCGAACTTGCCCGGCAAAGTGCGTTGAAGCAGGTTCAGCTCACGGAACTCGACCAGGGCACGGATGTCGGGGCTGACTTGCCAGCCACCCTTCTCGACGGACCGGAAAAAGCGCTGCTTGCGCCCGGAAGTAACGCTTGTTTCGTCGGGACCGAGTTCGTAGTGAGCCCGCCGGGCCACTTCCAGGGCGCTCCGGGACGTATCCGTCGCCAACACCCGGGCCTCGCCCAGGCTACCTGGGTTCTGCTCCCGGAACTCGCTTGTGGCCATGGCCAGAGAATATGGCTCCTGCCCCGTGGAACAGGCCGCTGACCAGATAGCCACCCGTTTGCCGGAGTTGCGCCCGGCAAGGTCGGGTAACACGTGATCGCACAGCATTGTAAATACCGACGCGTCGCCGAACCACCGGCTTTCGCTCATGGTGATAGCATCAATGACAGCTTCCTTCAGGCCGGACCGTCCCGGTCTGTCCAGCCCTTCCAGTAGATCCTCGATGGAGGTCAACTGATGATTATCCAGTACCGGCCGCAGGCGCCGCCGGGCCAGCTCCTGAGCGCTGTCCCTCAGCAGGATCCCGCAGGCGTCCCGAAGATAGGCCTGCAAGGCCTGATAGTCGCTTGTCTTTATCGTTTCCATTGACTCATTATTATATTCGCGTAATTAACGTGGCATTTTACCACCTTCGGCTGGCCGTTGTGTGGGATCAATCTGCTAACATCCTGCTTCGCCCGGCTGGTCCCGCTGATTTACCCTGGTCGGAACTTTGCCTACAACATCGAGAGTGTCCCGGATATGACCCAATACATGCCTTTTTCCCGCCAACTGGTTTCCCCGCTGCTGGCCGCGCTGGCTGCTTTTTGCCTGGTCTCCGCACCGGCACAGGCCCAATCGGGAGACGAGGATGCGACAATGCCGGAAGTCCGGTTTGAAACAAGCCAGGGTGACTTCGTGCTCGAACTTCGCCCCGATGTGGCTCCCGAAACCGTAGAGAACTTCCTTCAATACACCCGGGACGGATTCTATGAGGGTACGGTGTTTCACCGTGTTATTGCCGGCTTCATGATCCAGGGCGGCGGATTCACGGCTGAGCTGTCCCGGAAGCCCACCCGGGATCCGATCGTCAACGAAGCCAGCAAGGACCTTCCCAACCAGCGGGGCACCATCGCCATGGCCCGCACCAACAATCCGGATTCGGCAACTTCCCAGTTTTTCATCAACGTGGTCGACAATGACGCTCTCAATGCCGGCGTCCGTGGCGCAGGCTACGCCGTGTTTGGCGAGGTTACCGAAGGCATGGATGTGGTTGATACCATCGCCGGTGTCGAAACCGGCTACGCCCGCGGCATGAGGGACGTGCCGGTGGAGCCGGTCATCATCGAGAAGGTTTCGGTGGTCAGCAACGACGAGTAGAACATGACTGACAGCACTATACGCTCGCCTGCCATCGAACCCGCCGACATTGTCTGGCGGGAGGGAATGCCGGAATCGGCCCGGTTCGGGGATGTCTATTTCTCCCGCGACAATGGGCTGGAAGAAACCCGATACGTCTTCCTGAACCACAACCACCTGCCCGACCGCTTCCGGAACTTGTCTGATCGGGATTCCTTCGTGATCGCGGAGACCGGCTTTGGCACCGGTCTCAATTTTCTTGCTTCGTGGCAGGCCTGGCAGCAACACCGGCCGGGTAACGGTTCCGTACTGCATTTCATCTCCGCCGAGCGCTACCCGCTCACACGGGACGATCTCAAGCGCGCCCTGGATCTCTGGCCGGAACTGGCTCCGCTCGCGGAGGAACTTCTCGCCCATTACCCGCCCCTGGTCCGGGGTACACACCGCCTGGTACTGGATGAAGGCCGGGTACGCCTGACCCTGTACTTTGGCGATGTACTGGAGGCCTGGGGGGCCCTGTCATTCTCTGCCGATGCCTGGTTCCTCGACGGTTTCGCCCCGGCCCTGAATCCCGACATGTGGCTGGACCAGGCCATGGCCCTGATCCGCGAGCACAGCAAACCGGGCACCACCCTGGCCACCTTCACCGCCGTGGGCAGAATACGCCGGGCGCTCGAGGACGAAGGGTTCGAGATGCGCAAAACCCCGGGCTACGGACGCAAGCGGGACATGATTGCCGGGGTGCTGACCGGCAGCACTTCCACTAACTCGTCAACGCCTTCCGGCACCGTGGCCATCATTGGTGCGGGCATCGCTGGCACCCTGCTGGCCCGGAACCTGGCCAGTCGTGGGGTGGCCGTCACTCTGATTGATGCAGAAGAGAACGCCGGTGCAGCGGCCTCCGGGAATCTTCAGGGCGCGATGTATGTAAAACTCGGGGTCGAATTCAACATCCAGACAGAACTCGCCCTCTCCGCCCTGACCTTCAGCCAGCGCGCCTATGAACCATACCGGGGTGCTTTCTGGCACCCGACCGGCCTGCTACAGCTGGCCTGGAATCCCCAGGAACAGGACCGGCAGGCCCGTTTCCTGGAGCGCAACCAGTATCCCGAAGAGCTTCTGTACCCTGTGGATGCGGCCACCGCCTCCGAACTTACCGGCACGCCCGTCGCCAACGGTGGGCTCTGGTTCCCCAATAATGGCTGGCTGTCACCCGGCAGCCTGTGCCGGGAGTTGGCCCGTCACGCGCTTATCGATTGCCGGTTCGGCACACGAGTGGATCGGCTGATGCCCTGTAACGGCAAATGGCACCTTTCCAGCCGTGATGGGTCGGACATTATCGCGGACAGTGTGGTGATTGCGGCAGGCCACAAAACGGCGGAACTGATTCCGCTCAAGGGTGAATATCGGTTCAAGGCGATCCGGGGCCAGGTAACCCACCTCCCCGAGGAGGCCATCCGGGCACCGAAGGCGGTTATCTGTGGCCAGAAATACCTTAATCCATGCCAGGACGGCTTGGCCGTGACCGGGGCCACCTTTGACCTGCACAGCGCCGATCCCTTGGTCACCCGCGAGGCAAACAACGAGAATCTCGAGCAGCTCGGTGCCATGTTGCCCGGGTTATTTCCAGAGGAAGAAATCAGCGGGGACGTCGAGGGCCGGGTCGGGTTCCGCTGCACCACCCACGATTATCAGCCGGTGGCCGGAGTGATGGCAGACTGCAACGGGCAATCCCTTGAAGGCGTCTATCTTCTCACCGGCCTGGGGAGCAAGGGCCTCACCTACGCGCCGTTACTGGCGGAATACGTGGCGGACCAGCTTACCGGGCAACCGGCCTGCCTGCCCGCGACGCTCGCGCACAGCGTCCGGCCGGACCGGATGTGCCGGCGCCGGGCCGGCTGAGGCCTCATTCCAGGGGCGTCAGCAGCTGCCCCTCGGGACTGAACAGGATAATCATCCGGTCCTCCCCCGAGTGCACCAGGGCTGTGATTTCGTCATCCCGGTAGTTGGCAAGTCTCCGGACGGACGTCTCTCCGGTTGTCAGCTGGTAGACCCACTCGTTGCGGAATGCCGGCTCGCTGTCATCCGTTGCGGCAGGCTCGACCAGCGAAATGCGGCTGACGATGCCCTGGGTCTGGCCGGATGAAGTGATGGCCTCTCCGGTGAAATTCCCATCGGTTTCGCCGCCGGCCACCATATCGCCACCAAACCCGGTCAGGCCGTGGAAAGACTCGCTGGATGCATCCTCCGTGTCATTCAGGGTAAACGCCCTGCTAATCCCTCCGGTCGCGGCATAGGACAGCAGGAACCCTGCCTGACTGGACAACGACTCACGCACCAGGGTTTGAACATCGTCCTCGCCGGTGGCGACGGAATACTCCCCGTCACTCTCGCCCAACAGCCACAGGTTATTTCCACTGAACAGGCCCCCCGTAACCTTCTCGTCACCGGCTGTTCCCACCTGATAGACCGTCGGCGTGGTTGACGCCCCGCTGTAGGAATAGAAATAGGCATCTTCTCCGCCAATTACCTCGGCACCACCCACGGAGCCTGCAGCTGAACCGAACAGCATGGGCGACACAGACAGCACCGAACTGCCCGCCACGGCATCGTCGCCGGCAGATCCCACCTGTCGGGTCCAGGCGACTTCGGGCACCGGCGTCTCGCCGTCCAGCACGGTATCAATCCGTTGCAGGAAGCTGTCTACGCCGCCGTCCGAACTTTGCCCTGGCCAGGTTCCGCTGGTCTCACCGGCCAGGATCACATAGCCGGAATCCGGATTGATCCCGGCATCCCGGATCCGCTCGTTACCAGAGGTGCCGCTGCGCAGTGTCCAGTAGGGAACGTACTCGCCACCGTTCAAATCACCGTCGAACCCGAACACGGACGCCAGCACGTCTTCACCCCCCGCCGCCGTTGTTCCCGCAATCTCAACATCACTGCTGTAGGCAACCACGAACTCATACCGGTCCACCTTGGTGTTGTTCTCGGTCACCTTCCTGTTCACCACACCAATGACCGGGGAAGACGGTGCAAGACTGACGCCCTCCGGCGTAACGCCGGCCTCCTGTAGCAGGTTGCCTTTCTGGTCAAAAACCCTGACCTTGACCCGGTTACCGTCCGCACTGTCATAACCGGCCAGGAAAAGCCGGCCGTTGTGTCCAAGGGCCATGTCCGTGGGCACGAAACCTCCGCTGGCCGGCAGAACGATCGGTGTGGTCAGTTCGTTCAGGCTGATACGCAGCAAATCCTCTGAGGCCGGCCGGGCAAATCCCTCGCGCCCTGCCTGATAGGCCTCGTTCAGAGCCATCTCGATAAAACGGTCGGCCAGATCCGGATTGGTATAGCTATCCACGGGTACGCGCACCCGGAAGGTAACCGCATCCTGATCCGCAGCGAAACTCAGGGTCGGATTCTCCACCCAGAGTCCGTTCTCCTGCTGCTCGATCACAAACTCGCTGTCGAGCCGGGCGGTGGAGCTCTCGGAATGGATCAAACGGGCCTGAACGATGCCATCCCGTTCGCCGGTCAACCTGGCCCGGTATTCCCGGAAATCCCCCACGTTCAGGGTGTCGCGGGGCCCGCCTTGCAGGGTTTCCAGGGACACCACCGGCTCGTTGTCATCAATGGTGACGGTGGTCTGTACCCCACCGTTATTGGGCCCCAGCCCGGCAAGGCCGGAGCGGACCTCGGTCAGGGTCAGTTGTGCCGACTCGGAAAGCTCGGCAAAGCTGTCTTCCACCACCTCCAGGCGGATATAGCATTCAGTTATTCCCGGCTCAAGGGTAACCACACCCCGGGTCAGATAGCCGTTGTCATCCGCTTCATAAGAAAGGTATTTCAGGGGAACTCCATCCTTATCGATCGGTCGTAGTTTTCCCTCTTCATCAATAAGTTGCGGAGTATCGCTACCAAGACCAACGATGTCTTTTCCTACAATAGCGTCGCTGGCATTGGCAGCACTGAAATCGCAACGCTGGTGGGGTGCGGTGCCGGTAAACGAAGGATCACACCTGGAGGGGTCATACCGGGAGCTCAACTCAAAGGCGACGCCAACGCGGGTCACCGAAGGCTTGTCGAGGCTCGCTTTAACGGCAACCTGACGGGTGGGCAGGGTCACTTCCTTTTCACCATCAACCGCACCTGACTCGTCATAGGTATTGATCGTGAAGGTATGTTCACCCGGCTCGGACAGGTCCGGCACCGCACAATGGTCCCCTCTCGGAGCCGCAATCTCTGGCACTTCACCCTCGATGAAGCTGCCGGCCTCCAGAGCCAGTGGGTTGTAACGCACTTCGATATCGAACGGCGCGGTACCTGCCAGGCTTCCGTCCGTGGTTACCAGGTTAATGTCTTCCGTCTTCCCGAGATCCGCCTCACCCCGGCTGCCCCCGGTCAGGCCGGGCACGCCGTACATGATCACACCCTGGCGGGCCTTGTTGCTGATGTCCTCCAGCGCCAGCCAGGACGGTGCGTTGGTCAGGCTGTAATCAAGAATGCCTTCTCCCCCGTACGCGCCCCAGTTGTAGTAGTACTCGACGCCCAGGTAGGCGTTGGACGGCGGCGCCCCAAGGATGGTCGGCTGATCCGGATCTTTCTCGGTTTTACAGCCAACGAGAGCAGTCAGGAGAAGTATCAGGCCGGCAAAGCGGAGACCGGAAGCGATGCGGGAACAACTATCGGCGCGCATGAAAAAGTCCGTTTCGGAGCGTTGTTATTGTGGGTGTGCACCGGCCACTAAGGCTGACTTACACACCGTTACAGAACAAATCCATGGTAGCCAATTTGTTGAAGACGGGATCTGCGCGAGTTCTCAGATTCGCTGCCCGCAAACCGTCCTGGTCTGCGGGCAGCCGCGTGTTTGTGATGCAGGGCTCAGCCTCCGAGGCCGTGCTCTTTCAACAGCTTCAGCAAGCCTTCTTCATCAAGAACCGGCACACCCAACTGCTCGGCCTTGGCCAGCTTTGAACCGGCCGCCTCGCCCGCCACAACACAGGCAGTTTTCTTGGAGACACTCCCGGCGACTTTCGCGCCCAGGGCTTCCAGCTTCTCCCTGGCCTCGTCACGGGTCATCCCGGACAGAGTGCCGGTAAGGACCCAGGTTTCGCCCTGAAGCGGTTTCTCGCCCTGCTCCACCTGCTCTTCCTGCCAACGGACACCGGCGTCTTTCAGAGCCTGGAGGGTCTCCTGGTTATGGGGCTGATCGAAAAAGCTGCGGATATGTCCGGCGACAATGGGGCCAACGTCCGGCACCTCCTTAAGGGCCTCCTCGTCCGCATCGGCAATGGCCTCCAGGGTTCCGAAATGACTGGCCAGAGCCTTGGCCGTCGCCTCACCCACTTCCCGGATACCAAGAGCATAGAGGAAACGCCAGAGCACCGGTTCCCGGGAGCCCTCGATGGCCTTGACCAGGTTGGTGGCGGACTTCTCTCCCATTCGTTCCAGACTGGTCAGGTCCTTGACCTTGAGGTGATACAGGTCGGCCACCGTCTTGACCATGCCACGGTCCACCAGGATATCGATCCACTTGTCCCCCAGCCCCTCGATGTCCATGGCCTTTCTGGAAGCGTAATGCCGGATGGCCTCTTTCCGCTGGGCCGGGCAGTACAGGCCACCGGAGCAGCGGGCTACCGCCTCGCCTTCGATCTGGATAACGTCGGAGCCACACACCGGACAGGTCTTCGGCAGTTCCACCGGTTTGGCGTTTTTCGGGCGTTTGTCGGCAACCACCTTGACCACCTGGGGAATCACATCCCCGGCCCTACGGATGAACACGGTGTCGCCGATGTGAACATCCAGCCGGCGGATCTCGTCCATGTTGTGGAGCGTCGCGTTGCTGACGGTGACGCCGCCAACGAACACCGGCTTCAGGCGCGCCACCGGAGTCACGGCACCGGTACGGCCAACCTGGAATTCCACGTCCTCGATGACAGTCAGCTCTTCCTGGGCCGGGAACTTGTGGGCAATGGCCCACCGGGGCGCCCTGGACACAAATCCCAGCTGCTGTTGGAGATCCAGCCGGTTGACCTTGAATACGATGCCGTCAATCTCGTACGGCAGGGAGTCCCGCTTTTCCATCAGCTCGTTATAGGCTTCGAGACACTCCTCCACACCTTTGGCCTTGCGCATTTCCGGATTGATCCGGAAGCCCCATCGCTTGACCTGCTGCAGGCTGTCCCACTGGGTATCCGGCAGCAGGCTTTCGTCGGGGACGGCCACACTGTAGGCACACATTTCCAGCGGGCGTTTGGCGGTAACCGTGGACTTCTTCTGGCGCAGGCTTCCGGCGGCGGCATTCCGGGGATTCACGAAGGTTTTCTCACCCTGGTCCGCCAGCCTTTGATTAAGCTTTTCGAAACCGGCTTTGGGCATGTAGACCTCGCCCCGGACTTCCACCATCTCCGGCACATCGTCACCACGAAGCTTGAGCGGCACCGAAGGGATCGTACGGATATTCGCGGTGATGTCTTCACCGCTGTAGCCGTCCCCCCGGGTCGCAGCGACGGTCAACGAACCGTTCTCGTAGTGAAGGCTGACCGCCAGGCCATCGAGCTTGGGCTCGCATACGTACTCGATTTCACCGTCAGAGCCGAGACGCTCCCGGACCCGTCGGTCAAAATCCCGGAGTTCTTCTTCGCTGAAGGCATTGTCCAGGGAAAGCATCGGCAGCCGGTGAACCACTTCCTCGAAACTGGTCTCGGCGCTGCTGCCCACCCTTCGGGTCGGAGAATCGTCGGAGGCGAGTTCGGGGTAGTCTGCCTCAAGCTGTTGCAGCTCCCGGAACAGTCGGTCGTATTCCGCATCCGGAATACGGGGATCATCCAGGACGTAATAATGGTAGTTGTGGTCCTCGATCTGGGACCGTAGTTCTTCAACACGCTTGATAATGTCGGGCGTGGCTTTGCTCATCGATGTGCACTCTCGGCTGTCACAAAAATGCCCGGACCAGTGCCGGGCATTACGCTTTCGGTGTTACGACCCTCAAACCCGCTGGGAGCGCTGCTTACGCTCGAACTCGCGGATGCGCTGGCGACAATGCTCGATGGTCTGGGGCGTCATCACACTTCGCCGTTCGTCCTTGAGTTCACCTCCCAGGTTACGAACCACCGCCTGGGCGGTCTCCAGCATGAAATCGAAGGCCTGAAGTGGCTTGGACGGACCGGGCAGGCTCATGAAGAAGCTGATCCCGGGCGTCTTCATGCCCGGAATATCGGAGGGCTTGAAGGTGCCGGGTTCCACAGCACTGGCCACACTGAACTGCACCGGGCTCGTGGTATCCGCTTCCTCGTGGCGGTGATAGATATCCATATCGCCATGTTCAAGCCCACATGCCTCGAACAGTTTCTTGAGGGCCGGGCCAGAGAACTCCTCGCCACTCCGGGCGAGTATATTGATCACAATCACTTCCCGGGCCTCGGGACGGTTGGCACCGGCCAGTGGCTGGTCAGAACGACGCGCGGTGGGAGTTCTCCGGGCGGTGTCCTCCTCTACCTCGCTGGTGACAATCGGGGGCGCATTCTCTGTCTCCGCTTTTCTGGCAGCCCGGGGCTCTTCAGTGGCCTCAGGCTCTGCAGGCCGGGGCGCTGGTTCTGGCGCCACAGTGCGGGGCTCGCCGACGATACCGTCATCAACCGTTTCGTCGTCACGGGCGCCCCAGCCGGCGTCCTGGATGTAGTCATCCTGATCAGCAGAAGACAAATGCTCGTCCTCCGCCATTTCGGGTTCAGGCTCCGCGGGCTGTTCGGGTTTACGGGTTTCCTTCGCCGGGCGGGTCGGTTTGGGCGGCGGATTGCCGAAGCGGCTGGATTTTTCGGGTTTGACGTAACCCCGCTCTTCCAGGACGTCACGGGAGATCGTTCGGGCGCCGCCATTGGGCAATTCGGGGTTGTACTCCTCTTCGAGAGGAGATTCGTCGAGGTCATCCGCACCCATCCCCGACGAGATGGCCATGGACTCTTTCCGAGCCCGACGCATCCGACGAATACCATCGATCACGATGCCGAGAATAACCAGGGTACCTATGGCGATTAACCATTCCCTAAGAGACATAGTGCTGTCGTCCTGTCTGCAGGTTCAATAATGTTGCTACTCTAAGAAAAGCCTGTAATGAATACAACGCGCAGCCGGGCCAGATGGCATTTTTGTCATCCTTGATGGCAATTCAACCAGTTCCGGCATCAGGCCTCGGCCAGGGCTGCGGCTTCCTCCACATCCACGGACACCAGCCGCGAACAACCCGGTTCGTGCATGGTCACCCCCATCAACTGGTCTGCCATCTCCATGGCGATCTTGTTGTGGGTAATGTAGATGAACTGCACCTGTTTCGACATCTCCTTGACCATATTGGCGTAGCGGCCGACGTTGGCATCGTCCAGCGGCGCATCCACCTCATCCAGCATACAGAACGGGGCCGGGTTGAGCTGGAAAATGGAGAACACCAGCGCGATCGCCGTCAGGGCTTTCTCACCACCGGAGAGCAGATGGATGGTGCTGTTCTTCTTGCCCGGGGGCCGCGCCATGATGGCGACACCGGTTTCCAGCAGATCCTCACCGGTCAGTTCCAGATAGGCATTACCGCCCCCGAACACTTTCGGGAACAGTGCCTGCAGGCCACCGTTGACCTGGTCGAAGGTTTCCTTGAAGCGTTGACGGGTTTCCCGGTCGATCTTCCGGATCGCGTTATCCAGTGTTTCCAGGGCTTCCATCAGGTCTTCGTGCTGGCTGTCCAGATAGGTCTTGCGCTCACTCTGGACCTGGTACTCCTCGATGGCGGCCAGGTTAATGGCACCCAATCGCTGGATCCGGTTGCCGATCTTCTCAAGCTCGTCGGCCCAGTCTTTCTCGTTGGCGCCTTCCGGCAACTGCTCCAGTACTTCCTGAAGCTTCACATCCAGCTCGGTGAGTTGCTCAATGTGGTTGCCTGACCGGATCTCCAGTGCCTGGGACTCCATCTTGAGTTTTTCCAGCCGGGCGCGGACATCCTGGATCTCATGGTCAATCCGGCTCCGGGCCTGTTCCTTCTCGCGAACCTCCCGGTCAATCTCCTCGAGGGAATCCCGTGCTGCACCGAGCTTTTCCTCTTCCGCCAGCCTACGATCCAGCAAGCCTTCGAGCTGCATCTGCAGGTCTTCCATGGGCTCCTCGGCACTCTCCCGCGCTTCCCGCAGGATTTCCAGGCGCTCCTGGATCCGTTCCTTCTGCAGTTGCATCCGGTCGATGGTCTGTTTCAGGCCCTCACGCTGGCTGTTCAGGGTCTGGAGCTGAAGCTGCAGCTGGTGTGCATGGTCCCGGTCATGACGGGCCTCCTGGCGCAGGCGATCCAGGTTCTCCCGGAGCGTATCCCGTTGCTCCAGCAGCCTTTCCTTTTCCTCGTCACTGTCTTCCGTGGAAGCCAGTGCCTGCTGCCATTCCTCCCGGGCCATCTGCAGGCTTTCCTGCTGGTCCTCAAGACTGACCGCCACGTCGTCGCGATCCTCGGTAATCCGTTGCAGCCGGGCATCGATCTGTTCGGCCCGTGCCTTGAGCCCGGAAATCCGGGACCCCAGACTGCTGAGCTCGCGCTCGGCGTCGGACAGCTTCGCCTGGGCATCCTCGCGGGTTGCTTCCGCCCGCTCGGCACGCTCCTGGAGCTGCTCCAGGCGGTCGCTAGCCGTTTCCATGGCTGCCTCGGCGCTGGTCAACTGCTCCGTCAGCCCGGCTACTTTTTTCTGGCGTTCGATGACGCCCACCTGACCGGCATCCGAATCCGGCATCAGGATCCAGTCACGGGCGACCCAGATACCTTCCCGGGTGATCATACTCCGCCCCGCGCCAAGGCTCGCGCGCGTGGCCAAAGCCTCATCCAGGTTCTCAGCGGTGTCGATGCCGTCGAGCATCGCGGTGACTGCCGGCACACCCGAGACCCGTGCGGCCAGCCCGCTACCAGTGCCGGCATCCCCGGAACCGTCATCCACCACCGCCAATCCCCGGGGGGCATCCGCCATGGCATCGGAGAGTTCGGAGATACCCGGCAGCGCCAGACCCTGGGTGAACCGGCCAATGACCTGTTCCACGGCAAATTCCCAGCCGTCGTCAATCCGCAGGCGTGAGGCCACACGCGGTGCGTCCAGCAGGTCATGGTCGGAGAGCCAGGACTGGAGCTGATCGTCCTGACTACCCAGTTGTTCGTCCAGCAACGCCTGCTGGGATTCAAGGGACGCCCGGAGACTCTGGACCCGCTGGCGCTCCTCAGACAGGGCAGTTTCGGCCTCGCGCTGCTGCTGTCGGGCTTCGTAGAGTTCGTCCTGGATATCCGCGATGCGCTCGGAGGCTTCTTCCCGCTGGAGCTCCAGGGTCTCCTGTTGCTCCAGCAGGCCTTCCAGTTCAGCCCGGTCCATCTGGCCTTCGAGCAGTTCACGCTCGTCCTCCAGTTTCCGGCTCCGGTTCCGCAGCTGTTCGATGGCGTCTTCCAGCGAGCGGATCCTGGACTGGGCCAGCTCCGCCTGACGGCGCGCATCGGAAGAACGGGTACTGAAGTCTTCCCACTTGTGCTGCCAGTCGCTCATGGCGTCTTCGGCCTGCTGCAGCTTCTCGCCGGACTCCTCGGAGCGGATGGCCAGGGCTTCCTGCTCCGGCTCCATCATGTCCAGCTCCTCCTGGATGGCAGCAAGCTTTTCTTCGTCCTGCTCCAGCTCCCGCGCCAGCTCACGCTCGTTGGCCATGGCCTGGTCCAGTTCCGTGGCCGTCTGGCGGCTGCGCTCACGCTGGTGTTCCAGGCTCTGCTCGATGCGGGCGATATCGGCACCGGCCTCGTAGTAGCGGGCCTGGGCGCGGTTGAAATGTTCGGTGCGGTCCTGATGGCTGTCCCGGAGGGATTCGAGGGAGGTTTCCAGGCTCACCCGTTCGGTCAGCTGTTTTTCCAGTTCAAGCTCGGTGTCCCGGATCTTGCTCCGCCAGGTCTGCAGGTCGTTGTCCAGGGACTGCCAGCGCAGCACGGTCAGTTCCGCCTTCTTCTGGCGTTCTTCCTGCTTGTAGGCCTTGTACTTCTCGGCGGCCGCGGCCTGGCGTTCCAGGTGCTGCAACTGGCGGGACAGTTCGTCACGCAGGTCGGTGAGACGCTCAAGGTTTTCCTGGGTGCGGCGGATCCGGTTCTCGGTTTCCCGGCGCCGTTCCTTGTACTTGGAGATTCCCGCGGCTTCCTCAATATAAACCCGGAGCTCTTCCGGTTTGGCTTCGATGAGCCGGGAAATCATGCCCTGCTCGATAATGGCATAGCTGCGAGGGCCCAGCCCGGTACCCAGGAACAGATCGGTGATGTCACGGCGACGGCATTTCGCGCCATTCATGAAGTACTCGGACTGGCCTTCCCGGGACACCCGACGGCGCACGGAGATCTCATTGAAGCGGGCAAACTCGCCAGGCGCGGAGCCATCGCTGTTGTCGAACACCAGTTCGATGGAGGCCTGGCCCACGGGCTTGCGGGCACTGGAGCCATTGAAGATGACGTCGGTCATGGATTCGCCACGCAGGTACTTGGCGGAGCTTTCCCCCATGACCCAGCGCACCGCGTCTATGATGTTCGACTTGCCACAGCCGTTGGGCCCCACCACCGCGGTCATGTTGGAGGGGAAAGGAACCGTGGTCGGATCGACGAAGGACTTGAAACCGGACAGCTTGATGGACTTCAGGCGCATATCAGGCGCTCTCCTCGTCCCTGAGAATACTCAGCACCTGCTGGCGCTGGTGCTCGCCGAAGGCCTGGATAGCCGCCTGGAGACGGTCAGCGTCGCCGGCGGTGGCGGCATCCGCCAGTTGGCGGAAGAAAGTTGCCGTCTCATCGATCTCTTCCCGGAAATGTTCCAGTGCCACAAAGTAGGTGCGGCTGATGGCCGGCCGGAAGTTTTCCAGGGTCTCCTCCAGGAACGGATTCTCCACCAGGCGGTAGGCATAGCGCATGACGCCGAAGCCGGCGTCGATCACCTGTTCCGCCGCATCGGCACTGTTGGAGTTGAGGGCGTCGATCACCGCCTGCAGCTCCCGGACCTGGCCCATGACGCCACCCAGTTCCTCGCCGGACCAGCGCTCGAGCACTTTTCGCCCCAGCATGCACAGGAGATCAATGTAGATATCGTAGAGGTTGTTGACGCTTTCGGCCGTCAGGCCCGAAACCACGGCGCCCCGGCGGGGAAAGATTTCCACCAGGTGCCGCCGTTGCATGATCAGCAGGGCCTCACGGACGGAACCGCGGCTGACGTTCAGTTCACCGGCGACCTTGAGTTCCTGGATTCGCTCGCCTGGCTTGAGATCACGGGTGATGATCCTTTGCCCCAGGTGCTGGGCAATCTGTTCGGACAAACTTTCAGGAGCCTGAAACCTCATAAATTCTGGCGCTCACTTCCCGGATGAATACAGTCACAAGCGCTGGAGTTTAGCACAGGCTTGCACTGGCCCCACCCCCTTGTCCGACATTTTGATTGCCCCACTCCGGATTTTTCCGGACCGCTCCCCCGGCCTTACTTGCGGGATTGGGGTCGACGGCGTGCTTTAGGCTTTTCTGGAGCGGAATCAGTAACCTGCCATTTATTCGCGCCAGGCTTTTTGCCGGGGCGGGACGGCGCCTTACGGCGACGGCGGTCATGGGCGGCCTGCTCGCCCGGGGTCTTGGCAGGAATCTCCACCGGATCCAGCCCGACGGTACGGCTCAGCAGATCCACCGCCTTCTGATCCAGTTCTTCCCATTTGCCCACGGTCAGGCGGCTGGGCAGGAAGATCGGCCCGTAACGCACCCGCTTGAGTCGGCTCACCTTCACGCCCTGGGATTCCCAGAGTCGACGAACCTCGCGCTTGCGACCCTCCATGAGGGTGACATGGAACCACTGGTTCACGCCCCTGCCACCGGCCGGCGTAACGTCCGTGAACTTTGCCATACCGTCTTCAAGCAGCACGCCTTCCAGCAGGCGCTCGATCATGGCCTCGTCCACCTCACCGAAAATCCGCACGGCGTATTCCCGGTCGATCTCGCCGGACGGGTGCATCAGCCGGTTGGCCAGCTCGCCGTCGGTGGTGAACAGCATCAGGCCGGTGGTGTTGATGTCCAGGCGGCCGATGGACAGCCAACGGTGGTCCTTCAGCCTCGGCAGCCGGTCAAACACCGTCGGACGGCCTTCCGGATCCTTGCGGGTGGTCACCTCGCCTTCGGGCTTGTTGTAGATCAGTACCCGGCGCAGCACCTCGGCGGCACCGGATACGTCCAGCCGCTTGCCATCCAGGTCGAAACGGTCTTGCGCGGTGGCTTTCTGGCCGGGACTGACCGGTTGGCCGTTGACGGTGAGCCGGCCGGCTTCCATCCAGCCCTCAATTTCCCGGCGGGAGCCGACACCGGCCCTGGCCAGGAGTTTCTGCACCCGCTCCGGAGCATCCGGGCTAACAGTTTCCTGACGTTTTGCTGAGCCTTGGCCTGGTCGATCTGACGCCATGGTTAAATCCTTGATAATGACTGACGTGTATATGGTCAGTGAATGGTCTGCTGACTGGATTCGGGGGACTCGAACTCGATCTCCCCCTGCATGTTCTTCTCGATTTCCCGGCCGATTTCTTCGAGATCCCGCACTTCCGATAGTGGCGGCAACTGATCCAGGCCGGTCAGATTGAAATAATCCAGAAACTGTTTGGTCGTGGCGTACATGGCCGGGCGACCGGGTACGTCCCGGTGGCCGACAACGCGCACCCACTCTCGCTCAAGCAGGGTGCGAATGATATTGCTGCTTACCGTAACACCACGGATATCCTCGATTTCCCCCCGGGTAATCGGCTGCCGGTAGGCGATCAGGGCCAGGGTCTCCAGCAATGCCCGGGAATAGCGCTGGGGTTTCTCCTCGAACAGGCGTCCGACCCAGTGTGCGTACTCTTCGCGCACCTGAAGCCGGTAACCGCTGGCCACTTTTTTCAGCTCAAAGCCCCTACCCTCGCACGCCGCCTCCAACTGAACCATGACATGCTCCATCACCTGCCGGGCCGGCCGCTCATCCTCGGTGAACAGTTCCCGGAGCTGTTCCAGTGAAAGCGGCTTGCCCGCTGCCAGCAGGGCGGCCTCGGCAATGGCCTGAATCCTTAGCAGGTGTTCTTCATTCATGATCAGAATCCGGTGTCTTGGGGTTTCTGGACTTGGTGGCTTTCAGCTGGCCGCACGGGCCCGGACGTGAATCGGCCCCAGCGTTTCGCCCTGAACCACCTCGATCAGCTGCTCCTTGACCAGCTCCAGTGTGGCGAGGAAGGTCACCACCACGCCAAGCCGACCCTCTTCAGGGGTAAACAGGCTTTCGAAGGATACGAACCGGTCGTCCTGCAGCACAGAAAGGATGTGTGACATCCGCTCACGGGTAGACAGGATTTCCTTCTCCACGTGGTGACTGGTAAACAGATCCGCACGCTTCAGCACCCCCTGCATCGCCAGCAGCAGCTCCCGGAGATCCACATCGGGATGGGGCTGGCTGGACGGCAGCTTCGGCAATGCCGCCGATGCGCCGAAGGTATCACGCTCCATCCGGGGCAGTTCGTCGATATCCTCGGCAGCCTGCTTGAAGCGCTCGTACTGCTGGAGCCGGCGTATCAGTTCCGCCCGGGGATCGATTTCTTCCTCATCCTCGGACTCCTGGCGCGGCAGCAACATGCGGGACTTGATCTCGGCCAGGGTGGCGGCCATCACCAGGTACTCCGCGGCCAGTTCGAAGCGCATCGCCTCCACGGCCCCGATGTAGTCCATGTACTGCCGGGTGATCTCGCTGACATCAATATCCAGGATATTCATGTTCTGGCGACGGATCAGATACAACAGCAGGTCCAGGGGGCCTTCAAAGGCCTCCAGGAACACCGCCAGGGCATCGGGTGGAATGTACAGGTCCTTGGGAAGGTCAACGACGGGCTTGCCGGAAACCAGTGCCAGCGGCGTCTGTTCATCAGGCGTCTGTTCTGCTTCCGCTACCGTGGTGCTGGTATCGTCCGTCATAACCTTCCCTCGGATGACACTGACCGGGATCCGGTCAGCGGCTGATCGTTAGCGGTAATGCAGCCCCATGGCTGCCCGCACTTCCTCCAGCGTATCACGGGCCGCATCCCGGGCATGCTCGCGGCCTTCCTGCAGGATGGAATGCACCAGGTCCGGGTTGTTCTCATATTCCCGGGCCCGTTCGTGCAGCGGGCGCTGCTCCTCGACAATGGCGTCGATCAGCGGCTTCTTGCAGTCGAGGCAGCCGATACCGGCACTGCGGCATCCGGTCTGCACCCACTCCTGGGTGTCGGCATCGGAGTAGATCTTGTGCAGTGCCCAGACCGGACACTTTTCCGGCTCACCTGGATCGGTGCGGCGTACCCGCTGGGGATCGGTCTGCATGGTGCGGATCTTGTCAGCGACCGCATCCGGCGCCTCACGCAGGCCGATGTAGTTGTTATAGGACTTGGACATCTTCTGGCCGTCCAGTCCGGGCATCTTGGATTCGGGGGTCAGCAACGGCTGGGGCTCCGGCAGGATGACCTTGCCGCCACCCTCGATATAACCGTACAGACGCTCCCGGTCACCCAGGGAGATATTCTGTTGCTCTTTCAGCAGTGCCCGGGCGGTTTCCAAAGCTTCGAGATCGCCCTCTTCCTGGTACCGCTTCTTCAGATTCCGGTACAGCTTGGCGTTCTTCTTGCCCATCTTGACGATGGCGCCTTCCGCCTGCTCCTCGAAGCCCGGCTCCCGGCCATAGATATGGTTGAAACGACGGGCGATCTCGCGGGTGATCTCCACGTGAGAGACCTGGTCGGCGCCCACCGGCACCTTGCCGGCCCGGTAAATCAGGATATCGGCGCTTTGCAGCAGCGGGTAACCGAGGAAGCCATAGGTGGCCAGGTCCTTCTCCCGAAGTTTCTCCTGCTGGTCCTTGAAGGTGGGAATACGCTCGAGCCAGCCCAGGGGCGTGATCATGGACAGCAGCAGATGCAGTTCCGCGTGCTCGGGCACCTGGGACTGGATGAACATGGTGGAAGACCCCGGGTTCACACCGGCGGCCAGCCAGTCGATCACCATGTCCCAGACACTCTGCTCGATGCCGGAAGGATCATCGTACTGGGTGGTCATAGCATGCCAGTCGGCGATGAAGAAGAAGCACTCATACTCGTGCTGGAGTTTGACCCAGTTTTTCAGCACACCGTGGTAGTGACCAAGGTGAAGCTTTCCGGTCGGACGCATGCCCGACAAAACCCGCTGCTGGGAATCTACAGAACTCAAAGCACGAACTCCTTATGTTGCGAATAGTGCGCCCCGGCAAAAGAGGCTGACCGGGCATTATAGTCTGATAGCCCCTCGCCGTTAAGGATACAGGCCAAAAAACAAAAAACCCCCGGTCACCATCAGGTGCCGGGGGTTTTTCCTTCAGGAGGAAAGGCTTACCAGCCAGTCACTTCCTTCAGGGCCTTGCCGATTTCGGCCAGGCTGCGTACGGTTTTTACACCGGCGTCATTCAGGGCGGCAAACTTCTCGTCTGCAGTACCCTTACCACCGGAGATGATCGCACCGGCGTGACCCATACGCTTGCCCGGAGGCGCAGTCACACCCGCGATGTAGGAAACAACCGGCTTGGTTACGTTCTCTTTGATGAACGCAGCGGCTTCTTCCTCGGCAGTACCGCCGATCTCACCGATCATGACGATAGCCTCGGTTTCCGGATCTTCCTGCAGCAGCTTCAGGATATCGATGAAGTTGGAACCCGGAATCGGGTCACCACCGATGCCCACACAGGTGGACTGGCCGTAGCCGAAGTCAGTGGTCTGCTTGACCGCTTCGTAAGTCAGGGTACCGGAGCGGGATACGATGCCGACCTTACCCTTCTTGTGGATGTGGCCCGGCATGATGCCGATCTTGCACTCGTCCGGAGTGATCACGCCCGGGCAGTTCGGACCGATCATGCGAACGCCTTTACGATCAACGTATTCTTTGGCGTACAGCATGTCGATGGTCGGGATGCCTTCGGTGATGCAGACGATCAGCTGGATGCCGGCGTCTGCCGCTTCGATGATCGCGTCCTTACAGAACGGAGCCGGCACGTAGATCACGGTGGCTTCCGCGCCGGTCGCTTCAACGGCGTCACGAACGGTGTTGAATACCGGCAGGCCCAGGTGCTCGGTGCCGCCCTTACCGGGGCTTACACCGCCAACCATCTTGGTGCCATAGGCGATGGCCTGCTCGGAGTGGAAGGTACCCTGGGAGCCGGTAAAGCCCTGGCAGATTACCTTGGTGTCTTTATTGATCAGGATGCTCATTACTTACCCCCTGCGGCTTTAACGACTTGCTCTGCAGCATCCGCCAGGCTGGTGGCGGCAATGATGTTCAGGCCACTTTCGGCCAGTACCTTGGTGCCCAGCTCGGCGTTATTACCTTCAAGGCGAACAACCACAGGAACTTTTACACCGACTTCCTTAACAGCGCCGATGATGCCCTCTGCGATCATGTCGCAGCGAACGATACCACCGAAGATGTTAACCAGAACGGCTTGAACCGCGTCGTCAGACAGGATGATCTTGAACGCTTCGGAAACGCGCTCTTTGGTCGCGCCGCCACCTACGTCCAGGAAGTTGGCAGGCTGGCCGCCGGACAGCTTGATGATGTCCATGGTGCCCATGGCCAGACCGGCACCGTTAACCATGCAGCCGATGTTGCCTTCCAGCGCCACGTAGTTCAGTTCCCACTTGGCCGCTTCCGCTTCACGGGAATCTTCCTGGGAAGGATCGTGCATCTCGTGGATCTTCTTCTGGCGGTACAGCGCGTTGCCGTCCACACCAACCTTGGCGTCCAGGCAGTGCAGGTCACCGGCCGGAGTGATAACCAGCGGGTTGATCTCGACCAGTGCCAGGTCAGCTTCTTCGAACAGCTTGGCCAGACCCAGGAAGATCTTGGTGAACTGACCGATCTGCTTGCCTTCCAGGCCCAGTTTGAACGCCAGCTCACGGCCCTGGTACGGCTGAGCGCCGACCAGCGGGTCGATTTCGGCCTTCAGGATCTTTTCCGGAGTCTCTTCGGCAACCTTCTCGATCTCGACACCACCTTCGGTGGATGCCATGAAGACGATACGACGGGTGCCACGGTCAACCACGGCGCCCAGGTACAGCTCTTCCTCGATGTCGGTCAGGGATTCAACCAGGATCTTGCTGACCGGCTGACCGTTCTCGTCGGTCTGGTAGGTAACCAGGTTCTTGCCCAGCCACTTCTCGGCAAACTCACGGATTTCTTCTTTGCTCTTGACCAGCTTTACACCGCCGGCCTTACCACGGCCACCCGCGTGAACCTGGGCCTTGACTACCCAGCCGTCACCGCCGATTTCGTCTGCCGCTGCTACGGCTTCCTTGGGAGTATCGCAGGCAATACCCTTGGATACGGGCAGGCCGTACTCAGCAAACAGCTGCTTGCCCTGATATTCATGCAAATTCATAGTAAATGTCCCGAATTAAAGAATTCCTGGTTTGCGTTACTTCTTCTTGCGACGGTTCGCGATATGGATCGCGCCGCCGGCAACAGCCAGAGCCGCCTCGTGCACAGACTCGGACAGAGTCGGGTGCGCGAAACAGGTCAGGGCCAGATCTTCCGCGCTGGAACCAAACTCCATCGCAATCACACCCTGGGCCACGATCTCGGAGGCCTGGGGGCCTACCACGTGGAAACCGAGGATGCGGTCAGTCTTGGCATCAGCAATGATCTTGACCAGACCACTGGCTGCATTGGCTGCCATGGCGCGACCGTTGGCAGCGAACGGGAAGGTACCGACGTTGTACTCTTCACCCTCAGCCTTCAGCTGCTCTTCGGTCTTGCCTACCCAGGCCACTTCCGGCGCGGTGTAAATCACGTTCGGAATGCAGTCGTAATTGACCTGCGGCTTGTGCCCGGCAATGCGCTCGGCAACCATCACGCCCTCTTCAGACGCCTTGTGGGCCAGCATCGGACCGCGAACCACGTCACCGATTGCCCATACACCCGGTGCTTCGGTCTTGCAGTTGTCATCCACGAAGATGAAACCGCGCTCGTCCATCTGGACACCGGCGTCTTCGGCCAGCAGGTTGTCGGTGTAAGGACGACGGCCAACCGCAACGATCAGCTTGTCGAACTTGGCTTCCTGCTTGCCCTTGGAGTCTTCATAGGTGACGTTGATCAGCTTGCGCTTGACTTCCGCGCCGGTCATCCGCGCACCCATGACAATGTTCAGGCCCTGCTTCTTGAACTGCTTCAGGGCGTCTTTCGCTACCTGCTGGTCAACCGCCGGCAGGAAGGTGTCCTGGGCTTCCAGAACAGTGACTTCGGAACCCAGGCGGGCCCAGACACTGCCCAGCTCGAGGCCGATGACACCGGCACCGATGACACCCAGGCGCTTGGGCACTTCGCTGAACTCCAGCGCGCCCTCGGAATCGACGATGTACTCGCCGTCGAACGGAGCCGGCGGAATCTCGATCGGCTTGGAACCGGTAGCGATGATTACGTTGTCGGCTTCGTAAGTCTTGGTCTTGCCGTCCTTGTCGGTCACTTCCACCTTACGACCGGCCAGCAGCTTGCCGTGGCCATGGATGGAGGTTACACCGTTGGACTTGAACAGGCCGGCAATACCGCCGGTCAGCTGCTGCACGATGCCGGACTTGCGCTCCATCATCTTGGCGATGTCCATGGAGACTTCTTTCGCCATGATGCCCTGCATCTCGTAGTCGTGGCTGGCTTCCTCGTACTTGTGGGAAATCTCCAGCAGCGCCTTGGACGGAATACAGCCCACGTTCAGACAGGTACCACCCAGTACCTGGCTCTTGCCGTCTTTGGACGTCCAGGACTCGACACAAGCGGTTTTCAGGCCGAGCTGAGCGGCTTTGATGGCTGCCACATAACCGCCGGGGCCGGCACCGATGACAATGACGTCGTACTTATCAGACATAATTTATCCCGTTCTCTGATTCGTTAAGTGTCAGTTCACACGTCCAGCAGAATACGTGCCGGGTCTTCAAGCATTTCCTTGATGGCGACGAGGAACTGCACTGCTTCCTTACCATCGATCATACGATGATCGTATGACAGCGCCAGGTACATCATCGGCAGGATTTCAACCTGGCCGTTGACCGCCATCGGGCGCTCCTGAATCTTGTGCATGCCCAGGATCGCGGTCTGCGGCGGGTTCAGGATCGGCGTGGAGATCAGCGAGCCGAAGATACCGCCGTTGGTGATGGTGAAGGTACCACCGGTCATTTCCTCGATGCCCAGCTTGCCTTCTTTGGCCTTGGTGCCGTACTCGACAATCTTCTTCTCGATGTCGGCCAGACCCATGGCGTCGGAATCGCGCAGAACCGGAACCACCAGACCACGATCGGTGGAAACGGCTACACCGATGTCCTGGTAGCCATGATAAACCATATCGTTGCCGTCGATGGATGCGTTAACCGCCGGGAAACGCTTCAGGGCTTCGGTTGCCGCCTTGGTGAAGAAGGACATGAAGCCCAGCTTGATACCGTGACGCTTCACGAAGCTGTCCTGGTACTGCTTGCGCAGCTCCATGATCGGCTTCATGTTCACTTCGTTGAAGGTGGTCAGCATGGCCGCAGTCTGCTGTGCTTCGACCAGACGCTTGGCGATGCTGGCGCGCAGACGGGTCATCGGAACCCGCTTCTCGGGGCGCTCGCCCTGAGCCACATTGACTTCCGGCATACCAGCCGCAGCGGCCGGCTTGGCGGCGCCACCGGAGGCCTTGCTGCTGTCGATGTGAGCCTGAACGTCTTCCTTGGTGACACGGCCATCTTTGCCGGTGCCCTTGACGGCGTTCGGATCGACATCGTTTTCCTCGGCCAGCTTGCGAGCGGCCGGGCTCAGGATAGCTTCTCCGGAAGCGGCTTCTGACTTGGCTTCTTCCTTCGGAGCTTCCTCTTTGGCTTCCGGCTTGCTTTCGGCAGGCTTGGACTCACCCGCTGCGCCTTCCTTGAACTTGCCGATCACTTCACCGCTTTCTACGGTGTCGCCTTCACCCTTGACGATTTCCTCGATCACACCGTCAGCCGGTGCAACCACTTCGAGGACAACCTTGTCGGTTTCGATATCGACGATCAGCTCGTCGCGGGAACAGGCTTCGCCCGGCTGCTTGTGCCAGGTCGCGACGGTACCCTCTGCGACCGACTCCGGGAAAACGGGGGCTTTAATCTCAGTTGACATTACAAATCCTTAGTTCGGTAGCTCGTCAGATTTCAAACGCGTCGTTGACCAGTTTCTTCTGCTCTTCGATGTGAACAGACATATGTCCACAGGCAGGAGCAGCCGAGGCATCACGACCGGCATACTGAAGGTACAGCTTGGGGTTCAGGCGCTGCAGTGCATTACGCATGTGATGCTGGCTGCAGTACCAGGCTCCCTGGTTCATCGGCTCTTCCTGACACCAGACCACGTGCTTGAGTTTGGGGTACTGGCTCAGCAACTCGTCCAGGTCATCCCCCGGGAACGGGTACAGCTGCTCGATCCGGACGATCGCGACGTCGTCGCGCTCGTCAGCCTTTTTCTTTTCCAGAAGATCAAAGTAGACCTTGCCGCTGCACATGATCAGACGGGTAACCTTCTTCGGATCGGAAGGCTCCTTCTCGGGCAGCACTGTCTGGAAGGTACCGGAAGTCAGGTCGTCCAGTCCGGAGGTCGCTTCCTTGTGGCGGAGCAGACTCTTCGGAGTGATCGCCACCAGCGGCTTGCGCAGCGGGCGCTTCACCTGACGACGCAGCATGTGGAAGACCTGGGACGGCGTGGTCGGCACGCACACCTGGATGTTGTGCTCCGCACACAGCTGCAGGAAGCGCTCCAGGCGAGCGGAACTGTGCTCCGGGCCCTGCCCTTCGTAACCGTGCGGCAGCAGCAGCGTCAGACCACACAGGCGGCCCCACTTGTGCTCACCGCTGGTCAGGAACTGGTCGATCACCACCTGGGCACCGTTGGCGAAGTCACCAAACTGGGCTTCCCAGACAATAAGTGCGTTCGGGGTGGTGGTGGAGTAACCGTACTCGAACGCCATGACGGCTTCTTCGGACAGCAGCGAGTCGTAGATCTCGAACTGCGGCTGGTCGTCGGACAGATCCTGCAGAGAGATGTGGGTCGAGCCGTCTTTCTGGTTATGCAGTACCGCATGACGGTGGGAGAAAGTACCCCGGCCCACATCCTGACCGGTCAGACGGATCGGGTGGCCTTCGTTCAGCAGCGTGGCGTAGGCCATCATCTCGCCGTAACCCCAGTTCAGGGCCAGCGCACCCGCCGTCATCTTCTCGCGATCGTTGACGATCTTGGAGACCTGACGCTGAACACTGAAACCTTCCGGAAGCGCAGTCAGCTTCTTGCCCAGCTTCTGGATCGTCTTCAGATTGACGCTGGTCTTGCACTTGGCGGTCCACTCGTGGCCCAGGTAAGGCGTCCAGTCAACGTACAGCTCGGTGTTGGGCTCCTTGACCAGCGACTTCACCACGTGCTCGCCATTGTCCAGGGCGTCACGGTATTCGGTCTCCATCTGCTTGGCTTCGTCTTCGGAGATAACACCAGCTTCCACCAGCTGATCCGCATACAGCGCACGGGTGGTCTTCAGTTTGCGAATCTTTTCGTACATCAGCGGCTGGGTCGCAGCCGGCTCGTCGGCCTCGTTGTGACCCCGACGACGGTAACAAACCAGATCGATGACCACGTCGCCCTTGAATTCGTTGCGGTAATCCATGGCCATCTGGGTAGCGAACATGACCGCTTCAGGGTCATCAGCGTTCACGTGCAGAATCGGCGCCTGAACCATCTTGGCAACGTCGGTACAGTACTCGGTGGAACGGGCGTCTTCCTGCTTGCTGGTAGTAAAACCAACCTGGTTGTTGATGACGATGTGGATGGTACCGCCAACGCCATAGCCCCGGGTCTGGGACATCTGGAAGGTTTCCATCACCACACCCTGGCCGGCAAAGGCGGCATCACCGTGCATGACGATGGGCACGACCTGGCTGCCATCGGTATCGCCACGGCGGGTCTGGCGTGCACGCACCGAACCTTCAACCACCGGAGAGACGATTTCAAGGTGAGACGGGTTGAACGCCATGGCAAGGTGAACTTCGCCACCGGAAGTCATGACGTTGGAAGAGAAGCCCTGGTGATACTTGACGTCCCCGGAGCCGGAGTCCGCCAGTTTCTTGCCCTCGAACTCGTCGAAGAGTTCTTTCGGGTTTTTGCCGAGTGTGTTCACCAGAACGTTCAAACGGCCACGGTGGGCCATGCCGAGAACAATTTCTTTTGCACCATAGGAGCCTGCACGCTGGATCAGTTCATCCAGGCAGGGAATCAGGCTCTCACCGCCTTCCAGGCCGAAACGCTTGACGCCGGGGTAGCGGGAACCCAGATACTTCTCGAGTCCTTCTGCGGCGGTCAGGCGCTCGAGAATGTGCTTACGAGTGGTTGCTTCGTATTCCGGACGTGAGCGGACCGGCTCCATACGCTGCTGGAACCAACGCTTCACACGGGTATCGACGACGTGCATGTATTCCGCGCCGATACTCTCACAATAGGTCTTGCGCAGGCCGTCAACGATATCCGAGAGCTTCATGGTCTCGGAGCCGAAGTTGAGGGAACCGGTCTGGAATTCGAGATCGAGGTCGGACTCGCCAAGTTCATGGAACCCGGGATCCAGGTCTTCTACCTGAGGACGCTGCCAAACGCCGAGGGGATCGAGTTTCGCTTCCTGGTGACCACGGAAACGGAAAGCGTTAATCATCTGGAGTACACGGATCTGCTTTTTGTCCGCGTCAGATGTGGCGCTGGCGGGAACGCCGCCGGTGGCCAGAAAACGCTGGTTGCGGGAGATGTGCTCGAACTGTTCGCGGATGGAAGAGTGGACGATATCGCGGCCGTGGTAGCCGTCAACGCTGGGAAGCTTGTCAAAGTAGCTTCGCCACTCTTCGGGAACGGCATTGGGGTCTGTCAGGTAGGTTTCGAAAAGCTGTTCAACGTAGGCAAGATTTCCACCCTGCAGGTGGGAAGTCTGCCACAACTGCTCCATTATGCTTTCGTGCATCTTGAATAGCTCACCTTGGGCTGGTGCGGGGAGCCGGTATGGTCGGTCAGGGGTAAAACTCAGTCAATACGGGTATCTACGGCATGACTTTGACCACCACACGCGACACGGATGTTTTCCATTCCCCAGTGGTTTTTATACTCGGCAAGCCGCGAAAAACCTTTTAAGTTATCGTCACGGCATGCGTAGTGTGCACCCGACTAAGACTTTTGACCATAAGCCTTTGGTTGAAGGCCCCGCGTATAGCGAGGCCTTCGGGGTGCTAACCTGGTCAGAACAGTATAGCGTCTGTGTCGGAACCTGCTGATCAGGTCGCCCGCTGCAGCAGGAGGTTCCGGATGTGGCCGATAGCCCTTGTGGGGTTCAGACCTTTCGGACAGACACTGACACAGTTCATGATGCCCCGGCAGCGGAATACACTGAACGGATCGTCCAGGTCCGCCAGGCGCTCGGCCTGGGCGGTATCACGGCTGTCCGCCAGGAACCGGTAGGCCTGCAGCAGGCCGGCCGGGCCAATGAACTTGTCCGGGTTCCACCAGAAGGACGGACAGGAAGTGGAACAGCAGGCACAGAGAATACACTCGTACAGGCCGTCCAGCTTCTCCCGGTCTTCCGGGGACTGCAGGCGCTCGATCGCCGGCGCCGGCTTGTCGTTGATGAGGTACGGCATGACCTTTTCGTACTGCTTGTAGAACAGGCTCATGTCAACCACCAGGTCACGGATGACCGGCAGGCCCGGCAGCGGGCGCAGCACCAGCTTGTTGTTCTTCACCACCTGGGAAACAGGCGTGATACAGGCCAGGCCGTTCTTGCCGTTCATGTTCATGCCGTCGGAGCCGCACACACCCTCGCGACAGGAGCGACGGTAGGACATGGTCGGATCTTTTTCCTTCACCAGATTCAGCACGTCAAGAACCATCAGGTCCTTACCGGCGGGAATCTCTACCTCAACGTCCTGCATGTAGGGGGCGTTGTCAGTCTCGGGATTGTAACGGTACAGGCTTACCAACATTCTCTACATCCTCCCCTTAGTAAGTCCGGATCTTCGGCTCGAACATCGGCACGGTCTTCGGCGCAAAGTTCACGTCACGCTTGCCAACCCGCTTGTCCAGAGGGAAGTACATGGAGTGCTTCAGCCAGTTCTCGTCGTCACGCTCGGTGAAATCGTTCCTGGCGTGGGCGCCACGACTTTCCTTACGCTCGAACGCGGAAATGGCTGTCGCCAGAGCAACCTCATAAAGATTGTCCAACTCGAGCGCCTCAATGCGAGCGGTATTGAAGGCATCACTGGTATCAGCAAGCCTGGTGTTACGAACACGCTCGCCAATAGCCTCCAGCTTCTTCAAGCCCTCTTCCATGCTCTTGCCATCACGGAATACACCGAAATACAGCTGCATGCAGTTCTGAAGATCCTTGCGAACCTCTGCAACGCTCTCACCCTCGGAAGCGCTGTTCAGACGATCCAGACGAGCCATGGCTCGCTTGATATCTTCTTCGCTGGCGCCGTCAACTTCGAAGCCGCCGCGCAGTTGCTCTTCAATGTGCAGACCAGCCGCACGACCGAACACCACCAGATCCAGCAGAGAGTTGCCACCCAGACGGTTGGCACCGTGTACGGACACACAGGCAGCCTCGCCACAGGCAAACAGACCCGGGATCGGCTTGTCGTTGCCGTTTTCGTCCTGGGTCAGAGCCTGGCCACCAACGTTGGTCGGAATACCACCCATCATGTAGTGACAAGTCGGCACAACCGGAATCGGCTCTTTCACCGGGTCCACGTGCGCAAAGGTGCGGGACAGCTCACAGATACCCGGCAGGCGCAGGTTCAGGGTTTCTTCACCCAGGTGATCCAGCTTCAGCAGCACGTGATCCTTGTCGGGGCCGCAGCCGCGACCTTCCAGGATTTCCAGAACCATGGAGCGGGCCACAACGTCACGGCCGGCCAGGTCCTTCGCGTTCGGAGCATAGCGCTCCATGAAACGCTCACCTTCGGAGTTGATCAGGTAACCACCCTCACCGCGGCAACCTTCGGTCACCAGCGTACCGGCACCGTGGATACCGGTCGGGTGGAACTGCCACATCTCCATATCCTGCATCGGGAAGCCGGCACGCAGGGCCATACCGATACCGTCACCGGTGTTGATCATGGCGTTGGTGGTGGAGGCGTAGATACGGCCGGCACCACCGGTGGCCAGAACCGTGGCCTTGGATTTGATGTAGCAGACTTCACCCGTCTCGATCTCGATGGCAACAACACCAACCACTTCGTCTTTGGCGTTCTTGACCAGATCGACGGCGTACCACTCATTAAGGAAGGTAGTACCGCCTTTCAGGTTGGCCTGGTAAAGAGTGTGCAGCAGCGCATGACCGGTACGGTCAGCAGCGGCACAGGTACGGGCGGCCTGGGTGGGGTTGTCCGGACCCTTGGACTGACCGCCAAACGGACGCTGATAGATACGGCCCTGCTCGGTACGGGAGAACGGAAGGCCCATGTGCTCCAGCTCGAAAACAGCCTGCGGGCCTACGGAACACATGTACTCGATGGCGTCCTGGTCACCGATGTAGTCGGAGCCCTTGACGGTGTCGTACATGTGCCAGCGCCAGTCATCGTTGGGATCGGCGCTTGCGATCGCACAAGTGATACCGCCCTGGGCGGACACGGTGTGAGACCGGGTCGGAAATACTTTCGTGATACACGCGGTGTTGACGCCGGATTCAGTCAACTGAAGGGCGGCTCGCATACCGGCACCGCCACCACCGATAACAATCGCGTCAAAAGACATGGTCTTGATGTTAGCCATCGATTAAAGCCCCCAAAGAATCTGAATGCCCCACACCACATACACGAAAATCACGAGTACGCAGACAGTCTGGAACAGGAAACGCTGCATCGCGGATTTGATGTAGTCGGTGGAAACTGTCCACAAACCAACCCACGCATGCCCGGCAATGGACAGCAGAGCGAGCAGTGTAAAGATCTTGAACCACCCCTGACCGAACAGAGCGGACCAGGACTGATAATCGACATCAGTGGTCACAAAAAAGCCAAGGAGGAACAGTGTATACAGGGCTAATACGTAAGCGGTGACCCGCTGGATGATCCAGTCCTGGATCCCGTTACGACCAATATTCGTTGCGCTGTTCATGCCCATACCCAGACTCCTGCCAGAACGATGAGAATGACGGAAACCACGATCGTAGCTTTCGCAGCGAGGCGACCGCTCTCAAGATCTTCACCGATGCCCATATCCATGAACAGGTGCTTGATACCTGCAACCAGGTGGTAAAGCAGAGCAGACAAAATGCCCCAGGTAATCAGCTTGGCAAGGAAGCTGTCCAGCAGTTCACTTACCCGACTGAACCCCTCTTCCCCGGACAGGGAAAGCTGAAGCCCATAAAGCAGGAACGCAACACCAACAAAAATGATGATGCCGCTGATACGGTGCAATATGGACGTAATGGCTGGCAGTGGAAAATGAAACTTGCCGAGATCGAGATTTACTGGTCGTTTGCTATTCACAGCGCTCTCACACTCTCTCTTGGTTCCGCGAAGCCGGCGAGCCGACGTACGGATGGTTGGTATGTAAGGTTCGGCCGATCGATACGCTACCGATAACCGATTGGTTCAGGAGGGCGGATGCCATCCAGATAGCTTGCTATGCTGCAGCTTGCGTGAAAGTGCATCCCCGATTCCGGGCTACGGATTATAAGGAGTGACCCTTACAATTACAAACGCGTAGCTTCCTCCCCAGCCTGTATTTACGGGGCTTAAGCAATCTATAAGGATTATTGACAAATCCATTTCTGCATTGCATCAGGCTCTGTTCGGGATTTCCCTGATTTACATCAATGGGGAATTCGACCTTTTTACGGCACCCTCCATTGACAAAAAAAGCTGACGCCCTATATTTTGCCGCCAGTTTTGCGATAATACGCGCCTTCTAGCGCATCGACACATGCAGATAAAGCTTCCAAAGCTGATAAATAGGAGAGCACCATGACCGACAGGAAAGCCACGCTCTCGGTGGGGGACAAGTCCATTGAGCTACCGATTTATTCCGGCACCGTCGGCCCTGACGTTATCGACGTACGAGGCCTGGTCCAGGAAGGCGTTTTCACCTACGACCCGGGATTTGTTTCCACAGCGGCCTGCGAATCAGCCATCACCTACATTGACGGTGCCAACGGGGTTCTCCTGCACCGCGGCTACCCTATTGACCAGCTTGCCGAGCACTCGGACTACCTGGAAGTCTGCTACCTGCTGCTGAACGGCGAACTGCCGTCCGAGGAAGAGAACAAGCGCTTCCACGACACTATCAAGAACCACACCATGCTGCACGACCAGATGCGCAACTTCTTCAACGGCTTCCGCCGTGACGCGCATCCGATGGCCATCATGTGTGGCGTAGTGGGCGCGCTGTCCGCGTTCTACCACGACCAGATGGACGTGACCGACGAGACCCAGCGCCAGATCACTGCGCACCGCCTTATCGCCAAGATGCCGACCATCGCCGCCTGGTGTTACAAATACAGCCTGGGCCAGCCGTTCATGTACCCGCGGAACGACCTTTCCTACTCCGAGAACTTCCTGCAGATGATGTTTGGCGTTCCCTGTGAGGAATACAAGCCAAACCCGGTTCTGGCCAAGGCCATGGACAAGATCTTCATCCTGCACGCGGACCACGAGCAGAACGCCTCTACCTCTACTGTACGCCTGGCCGGCTCCACCGGCGCCAACCCGTACGCCTGTATCGCTTCCGGCATCGCCGCCCTTTGGGGTCCGGCTCACGGTGGCGCCAACGAGGCAGTACTGGACATGCTGGCCGAGATCGGCGACGAAGCCAACATCGAGAAATTCATCGAGAAGGCCAAGGACAAGGACGACCCGTTCCGCCTGATGGGCTTCGGTCACCGCGTGTACAAGAACTTCGACCCGCGCGCCAAGGTGATGGCGCAGACTGCCCACGAAGTTCTGACCGAGCTTGGTCTGGAAAACGATCCTCTGCTGAAGATTGCCCAGCGTCTGGAAAAGATTGCCCTGGAAGACGAGTACTTCGTCGAGCGCAAGCTGTACCCGAACGTCGACTTCTACTCCGGCATCATCCTGAAGGCGATCGGTATCCCGACCTCCATGTTTACCGTGATCTTCGCGATGGCGCGCACCATCGGCTGGTTCTCCCACTGGAACGAAATGGTCAGCGGCAACTACCGCATCGGCCGTCCGCGCCAGCTGTACACCGGCTCCGAAAAGCGGGATTATCCGAAGAAGTAAGTCTTCCAGAGACTTGCCAGCCGGAACGAGAGAGGCCGCTGATTTCAGCGGCCTCTTTTTTTATCTTCACGCTCACCACCTACAACCCGAACGGGTAGGTATCCGGAACTCCCGGCAACACACCGGTCGCGAACGGCGTGATCGCCCGGGTCTCATCCAGCCAGATATACTCATCGAACTGCTCCGGCAGGCAGGCCCGGAAATAATGGCTCTGGCGCTCGGTTTCCGGCCGATAGATTACACCGATGGCCCGCTCCAGAAAGCGCTCCGACAGCGCCTCAAGCACCCTGCCCTGCGCCTTCTGAAACGGCAGCAGAAAACCGGGGATACCGGTCTCGTGGCATACCCGCTCGAAACTGCCCTCCAGAGACGGCCGCACCCGCTTGATTTCCATCGGTGCGTCCCAGTTTGAGGCCGCCGCCACAGTACCGTGATCGGTGCCGAAGCCGATAGTATAAAGCTGCTTGCCGAACCGGGCCCGGCACAACCTGCCGATATTGAACTCGCCCCGCCGGCTCATGTCCGTTGCATCGGAATCGCCCACATGACTGTTATGGGCCCAGACCACTGCCTTGCTGCCATCTCCGTAGTGTTTCAGCAGAGACTCCAGGGTCTCGAACATGTGGGTATCCCGCAGGTTCCACGCGCTGTGGGAGCCGTAATACATGGTGCGGTAATACTCCTCGGCATCCGCCACCAGCCGGGCGTTCTGGATCGCATCCAGAAACCGGTCGGAATCATGCTCGGCATAGCGCCGATGCCGGCCGAGCAGTTCGTTGAGCATGTCCAGAACCGGCTTTTCGCAGGTCTGATAATCCGGATTGAGGGCTGCCTTGGCGTAAGTTGCCGGCTCACCCTCGAACGGCGCCAGGCATTCATATCGCTGCCGGGCATGGATCGCGAGATCCGGATCCACTTCTTCCAGGTACTCCAGCACCGCGCGAATCGAACTGTAGAGGCTGTAAAGATCAAGACCATGAAACGCCACCCGCTCATGGGCCGGGCGCGCGCTGTTGTAGTCATGCAGCCAGTCGACAAAACCCCGCACTTCCTCGTTGCGCCACATCCAGGTAGGAAAACGGGAAAACGCAGTCCATTCCGAGGGCGGGTATTCGGCGTGGCGGACGTAGTGATCCACCCGAGCCGCGTCGGGCCAGTCCCCTTCAATAGCGACAAAGGAAAAGCCTTTCTTCTCGATAAGAGCGCGGGTGATACGTTGGCGGGCGAGATAGAATTCTGCGGTACCGTGGGACGCCTCTCCCAGAAGCACCACTCGCGCATCACCGATGCGAGCAAGCAGGTTATCCAGAGGCAGAGCAGTTACGGAACTGAAGGGCTCGGCAAGACCGGCCGTTGTCTTTGAAAGATCTGCTCCGCCCGTACCCGCAGAACCTCCAAAACCGAATGGATCATAACCAGTGGCCATGGCAAGCCCTCCCCTCTGTCGGTGTCCTGATTACAGTCTAGTACACGAGGGGAAGCTCAGGTCAATTCTATGAAGTACAGCTAACACAATGAAATAAAAAGAAAGGGGCCCGAAAGCCCCTTTTGGTTATAGCGTGGGGCTACTGACAATCAGCGGGCAAATACTGCTCGTTCACGTTCTGGCCATAGCAGACCCAGCTGATCTCGCCGCTATCAACAGAGGGCTCAAGCACAATGTATTCCGACTCGCCGGAATCATCGACGCCCATTTCGACGCCGATCAGGCCTTCATCATAAACGTCGATAGAGTAGCTCTGCTCTTCATTTGCCAGGACCAGTTCGGGGTATCCCAACTCCTGCATCGTCACTGGCCAGGCCTGATTATCGTAGGCGTAGGACGTCACCCTGTCCTTAACACCCTGAGCCTCCGAGTAGGCCGCAGAGTAGCGGGCTTTTTCCGTATATTGCTGGTACGCGGGGATGGCCACCGCAGCCAGAACACCAATAATGGCCACCGTTACCAGGAGCGACGCCGCCCCACCAGCACCGCCACCCACCCGGGGCACGAACATCGACAGCGTCCAGGCCCACAAACTACGCCGGGGATGCTTCACCTCCCTGCCCTGCGCAAGTGCCACCGCAGTCGCCATCCGTTTGGTCAGCCACGGATAGTCACCGGTCAGCTCATTGAACGACATCCAGAAACCATTGGTGGCCTGCACCTGACTGACGTACGCATCCACATTGATGGTCTTCCAGCGAGTATCCCCGGCGGCAATGGCTGCAATCGCCGCCTTGATGTCCTCCTCGGACTGGCAACAGGCAACGCCGTAACGATCGCAGGTATATTCCTCCGCGCGACGCAGAGCCGGGCCAACTATCGGCAACAACGAACCCGGCATTACAAACGCGCGCCAGGAAAGGTGCTTGCGGTGGATGTGGCCAAGTTCATGGCCAATGTAGAAGTCGATCGCACCAGGCTGATCTTCCAGGGCATCGATTACATCGGTAAACAGCACCACAAAATGCCGGCCCAGGAATTTGGTGGCCAGTGCGTTAAAGAAATCCGTACGCAGCAGGTAAGCCTCAGGTACTTCCTTGACACCGACTTTCTGGCAACAACGGACCAGCCGCTCATACAAATCCGGATACTGCTCCTGGCTGATCCGCACCCCCGAACCTTTCAGGTGGGAGATAAAAGCAGAATGCGCGAACAGAAAGAACACATACCCCAGAAGCAGGTACAACAAGACAATTCCAAAGGTACCGACAAACAACGCCAGCCAGATAATCGCTGAAAATACGACCGCTATCCTGAGCAACGGTTTCTCGTTTTTGTAAACCAATTCCATGCTAATCCCTCAAATTAATGACTACAGGGTGACGGGCCACATCCGGGGCCCGGTTAATACAACCGGGCGAAAGCACAGGACAACGCACGAGGTGGTTCAGGGAGGAGGCGTCATTACGGTGCGTCCGCACAGTAGACGAAGGAGTATAGAAACAGCATCAAATCACTGCCACGGCTGCCTGCCGATTTCACGGACCAAGGGGCCAGAGTGTGACCAGGTTCAATAATGCGATGCCTATTTTCTCGATAACGCGGGGGAACCGACAAGAAAATGCCCCATCAAACTACGACCGGGAAAACTATATTCCCCAGGGCGTGCACAAAAGGAGGCAATATTATGCGCTACTTAGCTGCACTCTTATTTACAGTGTTCTTCGCCGCTTCGGCACTAGCCAGCCAGTGCCCTTCTCTGATGAGCCAGATCGACCGACAGCTTCAGTCAGTTCAACTCGACAGTGAGACCGAAGCCAGCATCAGGGCTCTGAGGGAAGAGGGAGAATCATTGCACAACCAGGGCAAACATTCAGAATCAGTGAAAGTGCTCAGGGAAGCAATGGATAAACTTGACGCGATGTCCTGACAACCAACAGCCAGGTAGCGGCAAGGAAGTTCGCTGCCTGGCACCCGCCTACCCCTCGACAATTCTCGATAGCCTTGGGACATATCCATGAACGGGTCCCAACGGAGTGGGATCTGCGCTATGCTCCCTGTCGATTCGCAATAAAATGTTCCTCTCGACAATTTCATATAATCAACAAGTTAGAGAACCCGGAGACAACTATGACAACCACTGCAACCTTCATCGGACTTGGTGTAATGGGCTACCCGATGGCCGGGCACCTGGCCAGAGCGGGCCTGAATGTAAGGGTCTGGAACCGGACGGCCGCCAAGGCCGAGCAATGGGCCAGCGAATACCAGGGAACCGCCTGCAAGACGATTGCGGAGGCCGTTGAAGGCGCAGATTTTGTGATGACCTGCGTGGGTGCGGACAAGGATCTCGTTGAGGTGTTCGAAGGTGAAGGCGGGATCATTGCCAATGCGCCCGTGGGCGCGATCCTGATCGACCATACCACCGCGTCCGCCGGGGTTGCGGAGCGTCTGGCTGCAGCTGCATCGAAACGCAACCAGGCCTTTATCGATGCCCCGGTCTCCGGCGGCCAGCAGGGGGCGGAGAACGGCAAGTTGACCGTTATGTGTGGCGGGCCGGAGGAGGCTTTCGCCAGGGCGAAGCCGGTGATGGATCACTACGGCCGGGCGGTGAACCTGATGGGCCCTGCCGGTAGCGGGCAGAAGACCAAGATGGTCAACCAGATCGCCATTGCGGGCCTGGTTCAGGGGCTTTCCGAAGCGCTGCATTTTGCCGAGCAGGCAAACCTGGATGTGGCCAAGGTGGTGGATGTGATCTCCAAGGGCGCAGCGCAGTCCTGGCAGATGGAGAATCGCTCAGGGACGATGATCGAAGGGGAGTTCAACCACGGCTTTGCCGTGGACTGGATGCGCAAGGATCTGGGGATTTGCCTGGAGGAAGCGAACAAGATCAACGCGACGCTGCCGGTGACGGCGCTGGTGGATCAGTTTTATGCGGATGTTCAGGCGATGGGGGGGAGTCGGTGGGATACTTCCTCGTTGATTCAGAGGTTAAGGAAGTTTCGGTGAGGGGCTGAGTTGAAGATGGGGTCAGATGAATAAATTCATCAGACCCCGGAGTGTGGCTTGGCACTGGGGGCTGAGAGACACTGGGGTCTGATGAAAGCCTTCATCTGACCCCTTTTTGGATCGAAAGCTGGAAACTTGAACTTGGGGTCAGATGAACGGAGTTCATCAGACCCCTGAGCATGAGACCCCGGCTTGGCAGTTTCCCCGGCGGTTTACTTCCCCTTCTCCCGCGGCTGCCATTTGCCGTTGACATACCACGCGGACCAGCCAGTCGCCTTGCCATCCTTCTCGGACATGACGTACTGCTCTTTCGATTTCCGGCTGTAGCGGATCACCGTGGGGTTGCCTTCGGGATCGGTTTCCGGCGCGTCCATGAGGTAATCGTACTTGGGATCGATTTCCTTGCGGTGCGGTTTGATTTCCTTCACCAGTGGCGGGCGGGTTTCCCGGTTCTTGGGGAACTTGCTGGCCGCCAGGAACAGGCCGGAGGCGCCGTCGCGAAGCACGTAGGTGTCGTCCACTTTCTGGCACTGGAGCTCGGGCATCGGCACCGGGTCCATCTTGGGGGGTGCCGGTTCGCCGTTCTTCAGCAGTTTCCGGGTGTTCTTGCAGTCCGGGTTGGTGCAGCCGAAGTATTTGCCGAAGCGGCCGGTCTTGAGCTGCATCTCGGAGCCGCACTTGTCGCACTCCAGGGTCGGGCCGTCGTAGCCCTTGATGCGGAAGGTGCCCTCCTCGACCTCATAACCTGAGCAGTCGGGGTTGTTACCACACACGTGCAGCTTGCGCTTCTCGTCGATCAGGTAGCTGTCCATGGCGGTGCCACACTTGGGGCAGCGGCGCTTCTTGCGCAACAGGCGGGTTTCGCCCTCGCCTTCTACATCCTCGTCGGCGCTGACCACCTCGTCACCCGGAATCAGGTTGATGGTGGTCTTGCAGCGTTCCTTGGGCGGCAGTGAGTAGCCGGAGCAACCCAGGAACACGCCGGTGCTGGCCACCCGGATCTGCATGTTGCGGCCACAGGTCGGGCACGGAATATCTGTTTCCGTGGGCGTATTCGCGCGCATGCCGCCTTCGGTCTTCTCGGCGGATTCCAGCTGTTGCCGGAACCGGGCATAGAAATCATTGAGAACCTGCTTCCAGTCCTCATCGCCCTCGGCGATCTCGTCCAGCTCGTCTTCCATACGGGCGGTGAAATCAAAGTCCATGAGGTTCGGGAAGGACTCGGATAACCGTTCGGTGACAATCTCACCCATTTTTTCCGCGTAGAACCGGCGGTTCTGCAGGCGTACGTAACCGCGATCCTGGATGGTGGAGATGATCGAAGCATAGGTGGACGGCCGGCCAATGCCCTGCTTTTCCAGCTCCTTGACCAGGCTCGCTTCGGTGTAACGCGGTGCCGGCTTGGTAAAGTGCTGGCTCGGGTCGAGCTTTTTCAGGTCCAGGGTTTCGTTGACCTGGATATCCGGCAGCGCCACATCCTCGTCTTTCTTGCTGGACTGGGGTGCGGCCTTGAGGAAGCCGTCGAACTTGACGATGCGGCCACGAGTGCGGAGCTCATAGCCATCGTTCGCCACCACGATGGAGGTGCTCAGGAACTCGGCATCGGCCATCTGGCAGGCAATGAACTGGCGCCAGATCAGGTCGTAGAGCTTCTCTGCGTCCTTTTCCAGACCGGTAATATCGGATGGACGACGGCTCACCTCGGTAGGTCGAATCGCTTCGTGCGCTTCCTGGGCGCCTTCCTTGCTGCCATAGACCCGAGGCTTCTCGGGAAGGTACTTGTCCCCGAACTGCTTCTTGACGAACTCCCGGCAACTGGCGACTGCGTCCTGACTCAGGTTGGTGGAGTCGGTACGCATGTAGGTGATGAAACCCGCCTCGTACAGGCGCTGGGCCAGCATCATGGTTTTCTTGACGCTGAAGCCCATGCGGTTGCTCGCGGCCTGCTGCAGCGTCGAGGTAATAAAGGGAGCAGACGGACGTGACCGGGTTGGCTTGTCTTCCCGCTTGGCAACCTTGAAGCTGCCCGCCTTCAGGCGTGCAACGTGCTCGTTGCTCTGGGTTTCATTAACCGGGCGGTAGGGTTGGTCGTCATACCGGGTTACTTCGAAGCGCACCGGATCCTTCGCGCCTTCAGGCGCCAGATCGGCATGCAACTGCCAGAACTCTTCCGGGATAAACTTGCGGATTTCCCGCTCACGCTCGACGATCAGGCGCACAGCCACCGACTGGACCCGGCCGGCGGACAGACCGCGGGCAATCTTGGCCCACAGCAGCGGCGACACCATGTAACCCACGACCCGGTCCAGGAAGCGGCGGGCCTGCTGTGCATTGACCCGGTTCCGGTCCAGATGCCCGGGATCCTTGAACGCCTCCTGGATGGCGCGCTTGGTGATCTCGTTGAACACCACCCGCCGGTATTTATCGGACTCGCCGCCAATGGTTTCCTGCAGGTGCCAGGCAATGGCCTCCCCTTCGCGGTCCAAATCCGTTGCCAGGTAGATGTGGTCGGCGGACTTGGCCAGGCGCTTGAGCTCACTGACCACCTTTTCCTTGCCGGGAAGGATCTCGTAGCGGGCCTGCCAGTCCTGGTCCGGATCCACACCCATGCGGGCCACCAGCTGCTCACGGGCCTTGCGCTTTTTGTGCTCGGCCTTCTCGTCAGGACTCATCTTGCGGGTCAGCGCCGCCTGGCGCGCCCGCTCCTTGGGGTCGGTCTGGGAGCCACTGCCGCTTACCGGCAGGTCCCGGATGTGCCCCACGCTGGACTTCACGATGTAGTCGGAGCCCAGGTACTTGTTGATGGTCTTCGCTTTCGCTGGCGACTCGACAATTACGAGACTTTTACCCATATCGGAGATCTGTTTCCTTGGCGACAAATCGGTCAATTATTCAGCAAACCGTAAACTCGCTGTAAAATCAGGCGGCTAGAAAACACGCAGGAGCCGCCATTCTGTATAGGCTCACTGTTTTACAGGGTCAAGATTGGCAAGACAACCCATTCTTTATTTTCTTGGGGGCTTTTTTCACAAGTCACAAACAGCGAGGCCCGGCAGTTGCCGGGCCTCCTGTTCACAGAGCGATCAGTTCCGCAAGCGGAATCAGACGCGCTCCCACACCGTGGCAATGCCCTGACCCAGGCCGATACACATGGTGGAAACACCAAGCTTACCGCCTTTGGCCTGCATGACATTCAGCAGTGTGGTGGAGATACGGGCACCGGAGCAGCCCAGCGGATGGCCCAGGGCAATCGCGCCGCCGTTCAGGTTCACCTTCTCTTCCATAACACCCAGCAGTTTCAGGTCTTTCAGAACCGGCAGGGACTGGCCAGCGAAGGCCTCGTTCAGCTCCCAGAAGTCGATATCTTCGACTTTCAGGCCTGCACGCTTCAGTGCCTTCTTGGTGGCCGGAACCGGGCCATAGCCCATGATTGCGGGATCGCAGCCAGCCACCGCCATGCTGCGGATCTTGGCAATCGGGGTCAGACCCAGAGCTTCTGCCCGCTCGGCGGACATCAGCACCATGGCAGAAGCGCCATCGGTCAGCTGGGAAGAAGTACCGGCAGTGACGGTACCGTTCTTCGGATCAAACGCCGGGCGCAGCTGAGACAGAGACTCAACGGTCGTTTCCGGACGAATGGTCTCGTCTTCCTCGATCAGCTTCACAAAGCCGTTCTCGTCATGACCTTCGATGGGCACGATTTCATTCTTGAAGCGGCCTTCAACGGTCGCTTCATGGGCCAGTCGATGGGACCGGGCACCGAACTCATCCTGCTGCTCACGGGTGATACCGTGCATCTTGGCCAGCATTTCCGCGGTCAGCCCCATCATGTTGGAAGCCTTGGCGGAGTACTTGGACGCAGCCGGGTTGTGATCGAAGCCTTCGGTCATGGGCACGTGACCCATGTGCTCGACACCACCAACCATGAACACATCACCGTTGCCGGTCTGGATCGCCTGGGCGGCTGTGTGGATGGCGCTCATGGCGGAACCACACAGGCGGTTCACGGTCTGGGCCGCAGACTCGTGCGGGATACGGGTCAGCAGGGAAATCTGCCGCGCCACGTTAAAGCCCTGCTCCTTGGTCTGGTTCACACAGCCCCAGATCACATCTTCTATTTCTTTCGGGTCGAGCTTCGGGTTGCGCTCAAACAGTGCTTCGATCAGCGCTGCCGACAAAGTCTCGGCACGTACGTTGCGGAAACAGCCGTTTTTGGCACGACCCATCGGAGTCCGCACGCAATCGACGACGACAACGTCTCTCGGATTAAGGCTCATAGATCTTTCTCCGTTCGGAAATCTCGTTAGGGTTAGCCAAAGAACTTCTTGCCAGTCTTGGCCATTTCACGCAGCTTCTCGGTCGGCGCGTACAGCGGGCCGAGATCTGCATACTTGTCTGCCAGTTCGACGAACTTGTCGACGCCCATGTCGTCGATGTAGCGCAGAGCACCACCACGGAACGGAGGGAAACCGATACCGTAGATCAGGCCCATGTCTGCATCGGCCGGGTCTTCAACAATGTTGTCCTCCAGGCAGCGAACGGTTTCCAGGCACAGAGGAATCATCATACGGGCGATGATTTCTTCTTCGTCGAAGTCCTTGCTGCCGTTCACCACAGGCTCGATCAGCTTGTAGGTTTCTTCGTCGACAACCTTCTTCGGCTTACCCTTCTTGTCTTCTTCGTAGCGGTAGAAGCCCTTGTCGTTCTTCTGGCCGTAACGGTCGTTCTCGAACATCACGTCGATGGCGGACTTGAAGTCGGCCTTCATGCGATCCGGGAAGCCGTCTGCCATTACTTCATTGGCGTGCCTGGCTGTGTCCATGCCGACTACGTCGAGCAGGTAGGCCGGGCCCATGGGCCAGCCGAATTTCTCCATGACCTTGTCGATCTTCTGGAAGTCGGCACCGTCACGAACCAGCGCGGCAAAACCGCCGAAGTACGGGAACAGAACACGGTTAACCAGGAAGCCCGGGCAGTCGTTGACCACGATCGGGGTCTTGCCCATGGCCTTGGCGTAGGCAACGGTGGTCGCAATGGCGCGATCACTGGTCTTCTCGCCACGGATTACCTCAACCAGCGGCATCATGTGCACCGGGTTGAAGAAGTGCATGCCACAGAAATTTTCCGGACGCTTCAGGTTCTTGGCCAGAAGGTTGATGGAGATGGTGGAGGTGTTGGAGGTCAGGATGGTGTCCTCGCGAACCGCATCTTCGGTCTCGCGCAGAACCGCATCTTTCACCTTCGGATTCTCAACAACTGCTTCAACAACCAGATCTACGTTCTTGAAATCACCGTAGTTCAGGGTCGGCGTGATGTTGTTCAGGACATCGCCCATCTTGTCGGCGTTCATCTTGCCCTTGGCAACACGCTTGGACAGCAGCTTCTTGGCTTCATTCAGACCCAGCTTGATGCCGTCCTGATTGATGTCCTTCATAATGATCGGGGTGCCTTTCAGTGCGGACTGGAATGCCACACCGCCACCCATGATGCCGGCGCCCAGTACGGCGGCCAGGTTCACATCAGAGGCTTCCTTCTCCCAGGCACTGGCTTTCTTCTTCAGGGCCTGGTCGTTCAGGAACAGGCCAACCAGACAAGCGGCGACGTTGGTCTTGGCCATCTTGGCGAAGCCCTTGGCTTCCACTTCGATTGCCTTGTCGCGGGTCAGACTGGCATGCTTCTGCATGGTCTTGATAGCTTCCACCGGCGCCGGGTAGTTCTTGCCAGCCTTGCCGGCCACGAACGCCTTGGAGATCTCGAACGCCATCATGCTTTCCATGGCGTTGAGCTTGATCTTGCCCTTCTTCTCTTCCCGGCGACCCATGTGGTCCAGCTTGCCTTCGTTGCACTGGTTGATGATTGCAACAGCAGCGTCCACCAGCTTGTCCGCCTCAACGACCGCATCCACAGCACCGGTCTTCAGGGCAGCATCGGCACGGTTCTCGGTACCACCGGCAATCCACTCAACGGCGTTGTCCACGCCAACCAGACGGGACAGACGTACGGTGCCGCCAAAGCCCGGGAAGATGCCCAGCTTAACTTCCGGCAGACCTACCTTGGCCTTCGGGGCCATAACCCGGTAGTCGGTTGCCAGACACATTTCAAAACCACCACCCAGCGCGATACCGTTGATGGCGGTAACGGTCGGAACCGGCAGGTCCTCAATAGCGTTGAACACCTCGTTGGCCTTGAGGTTATTGGCCACGAGATCTTCCTCGGAACCTGCAAACAGCTCGGTGAACTCGGTGATATCCGCACCGACAATGAAGCTGTCCTTGGAGCTGGTTACCACCAGACCCTTCAGGTTCTTCTGGGACTTGAGTGCTTCGGCTGCGGCACCAAGCTCTTCAATGGTGAGACGGTTGAACTTGTTGACTGACTCGCCCTGCAAGTCGAAGTTCAACTGAGCGATCCCGCCTTCGATCTCTTTAACCGTGATGGCTTTACCTTCGTAAATCATCAACTGATCTCCAGTCTGTGTTTGGAACTGCTGACAGCCGCCGGACCTGATCCGTCTCAGCGGCCGCCCGTGCAGCGAGATTTCGGTCACTGCCCGATCTTCCGATCCAAAAATTCATACAGTCGTTTGAATCGTGAGGGCACACGATGAAAAAAAACCGAGCGTTTGTCAATTTGTTTCTTGCTGAAGGCGTGCAAAAGTCTCCGTCAGAACGGAGGCAGCCCAAGGACAGAACATCTGATTTGCTGAATATCAAGGAGATAACTGCAACCGACTTGTAAAAGTGATCCCCGTCACACTGATTTCATAGTAATTAACAATTGCCGCCTCCGTTGCCGGCAAAAGCGCTTGCTTGGTCGGTACAGTTAATTTACCTTCGAAGTGCGACTTTGGTCGATAATAACAACACAGTTTTACGGAGAGTCATCCGATGAAAGACGCCCGCCTGCGATTTGTATCCCTTGCTATTGGCCTGATCGCGTTAGCGATTGCGTCCCTGGGAGCGAAAGCCCAGGAGGCCTCCGACAGCTTCCTGTCTGACCTGCACAACTTCCGTATCAGCAACTACATGGCACTGGATGCCTACTACCGTTTCAGCGGGACCGGAGACACCGACACCCTGAATGAAATTGTGGTGGGGATCAACACCGCCAACGATGCCATGAACAGTGTCAGTCAGAGCACCGCCGACGTGCTTTCCGGAGAGCAGATCGAAGCGCTCAATCAGGAATTTGACAGGTTCAAGTCGCTGATGCGGGACAACATCAATGATGTGCGTAATCGCGGCTATCCGGACCTGCGACTTGTCTCGGACATGGCAAACCAGGCTTTGACCATGAACAACATGGCCACCGAGCTCTACACTGCCGCCCGGGAAAGCAGCGAAACCGATACCAGCCCGAGGGTGGAGGCGGCACGGATGGCCGCGGTGAAGATGGCCCAGATGATGGCCAAGTACTCGGTGCGGAGCAACTCAGCGGTCACCCAGACCTTCCAGGGCTCGGATACCGAGACCTCCCTTGATGAACAGGCCCGCGAGTTCGATGAACTGCTTGCGACCGTGCAGCAGGGCCCGGCCCAGGGAGAATTGAAGAGCCTTCTGGAGGACATCGGATCCAAATGGCAGTTCATCCGTGGCTCCTACATCAACTACAACGAAAAGAATGTCGGCTTCGTGATTGATCGCTACTCCAAGGGCATCCTCAACAGCCTGGCCACCACCATCGACCTTTTGCAGAATCCCGCTTCCTGATTGGCAACCGACCTCTGACGGGGTGTAATTCCCCGTCAGACTTCATTTTTTCCCGCCCCTGTATTGATACCTGTCAGTTTCCCGCTACACTCTTTCGATTAGATTTGGACTACTATTTCCTATGTAAGCCCGATGCGAAGGAGTGATGCGATGTCCGCCTACAAGAAAATGCTCGTTGCCATTGACCTGACGGAAGAAGCTCCGCAGGTACTGAACAAGGCAAAAGCAATCAGCAGCGCCCACGGCGCCGAACTGATGCTCGTACACGTTGTTGAACCGGTGGGCTATGCCTATGGCGGCGACATTCCCATGGACCTGACCGAGCTCCAGGATCAGCTCGACAAGGCTGCCAAGGAGCAGCTGGCCAAGTATGGGGATGAGTACGGCGTGGCGAAGGACGACCAGGTTGTTACCGTGGGTCGCCCGGAATCCGAGATCCACCGCCTGGCAAAAGAACAGGACGTGGACCTGGTCATTGTCGGCAGCCATGGCCGCAAAGGCTTCCAGCTACTGCTCGGCTCCACCGCCAATGGTGTTCTCCACGGCACGGAATGTGATGTTCTGGCGGTGCGTATTCACTGACCCGGCAGACGTTTGCTACTGAAGGGCGGCCGATACGGCCGCCCTCGCTCCAGTTTACTGACCGGCCTGCTCTTCCAGCTCCATCCAGCGCTCGATGGTCTGCTCCAGTTTTTGCTCCGCCTCTGTCAGTTTCTGCAGGGTGGCAGAGACTTCCCCGGCTGGCCCGGAATAGAAATCCGATCCTGAAATGGTTTCCTGCAGCTCCGCCACTTCCTGTTCAAGCGCTTCAATTTTGGCGGGAAGCTGCTCCAGCTCCAGTTTGAGCTTGTAACTGAGCTTGACGGGCTTGGCTTTCGCAGCCGGCTTCGACGCAGCGGCATCGCCCTTCGCGGGCTCTCCCGATTTCGATTGCTTATCCTGCTTGTCCGGCCGGTTGCCGCCCTGTTCAGAGGGGAAACGACCTCCCTGGTACCGCCAGTCAGAATAACCGCCCACGTATTCCCGAACCTTGCCGGTACCGTCCAGGAAGATGGTCTCGGTCACCACGTTATCCAGGAACTCGCGGTCGTGACTGATCACGATGACGGTGCCCTTGAACTCGGCCAACTGTTCTTCCAGCAGCTCGAGGGTTTCCACATCCAGGTCGTTCGTGGGCTCATCCAGCACCAGGATGTTGGCCGGCTTGCTGAACAGCTTGGCGAGTAGCAGACGGGCCCGCTCACCGCCCGAGAATACCCGAACAGGGGACCTTGCCCGCTCCGGGGTAAACAGGAATTCCTGCAGGTAACCCAGTACGTGCTTGCTCTGGCCATTGATGTCGATGAATTCCCGCCCCTCGGAGAGGTTATCCAGGGCGTTACGCTCAAGATCAAGCTCGCCGCGCAACTGATCGAAATAGGCCACTTCCAGGTTCGTCCCGAGACGAATAGTCCCCTCGGTGGGCTTGAGATCCCCCAGCAGCAGACGTACCAGTGTCGTCTTGCCGGTACCGTTTTCACCCACCAGACCGATCTTGTCGCCACGGAGAATGGTCAGATTCATATCCCGAATCACCTTGGTACCATCGGGATAGGCGAACCCTGCGTCACTGGTTTCCACCACAAGCTTGCCGGAACGGTCCGCCTCCTCCACGGCAAAGCTTGCGGTTCCGCCCCGGACCCGGCGCTGACGATGTTCCTCGCGCATGGCCTTCAACGCCCTTACCCGGCCCATATTGCGGGTTCGCCGTGCCTTGATGCCCTGGCGAATCCACGCTTCCTCCTGTTTGAGCCGCTTGTCGAACAGCGCGTTCTGGCGCTCTTCTTCCTCCAGCGCCTTTTCCTTGAGTTCCAGGTAGCGATCGTAGGTAGCCGCGAAGCTGACCAGCTTGCCGCGATCCAGCTCAACGATCCGGGTTGCCATGCGGCGGATGAACGCACGGTCGTGACTGACAAACAGCATGGCCCCACGGAACTGCGACAACGCCTCTTCAAGCCACGCGATGGCGGGCACATCCAGATGGTTCGTCGGCTCGTCCAGCAGCAGGATGTCCGGCTCGGCCACCAGGGCCCGCGCCAGCAAAACCCTGCGCTGCCAGCCCCCGGAGAGAGTGTTCAGGCGCCGGTCAGGATCGATGCCATATTGGCCGAGAATGGTGGTGACCTTCTGGTCCAGTCGCCAACCGTCCAGGGCCTCGAGACGCTCCTGTACCTTTGTCATCTTTTCCAGGCTGGCCTCGTCCGCCTGCTGTGAAAGCCGGTGAAACTCCGCCAGCAACTCGCCGGTCTCCGGGAACGCCCCGGACACCACATCATAGGCGGTGCGGGTATCGTCGGATGGCAGGTTCTGCGGCAGTACCGCCAGTACCGCACCGTCGTCCAGGCGAACGTTGCCACCGTCCGGCGTCACTTCGCCACTGACGATCTTCAGCAGGGTGGACTTGCCTTCACCGTTACGACCCAGAAGGCACACACGCTCACCGGCTTCGATCACCAGAGAGGCGTGATCAAGCAGCGGGTGCATACCATAGGCAAGGGAAACCGAATCCAGAGTTAACAAAGGCACGTTCAGGAATTCTCCGTTTTGATAATGCTTACAGGGTCACCGACACGGATGCTGCCGGGCTGGTCGTGAATGGCATTCATGCCGAAGATGACGCCTTCCCCGGTACGGCGGTACCCTGATAGTGTGCGAAGCGGCTGCGCTGAAGGGTCTTTCAGGCCCCGGTCCGGATCAACGGTGGTCATGATACAGCGGGAACAGGGCTTTACCAGCCGGAATTGCCGCTCGCCGATCTGTAATTCGCGCCAGTCATCCTCAGCCCAGGGCTCAGCGCCTTCAACCACAATATTGGGGCGGAATCGGCGCATTGTGACCGGCTGCTCCAACCGACCGTTCAGCTCTTCCAGCGATGCCAGATTCGTGATCAGGAACGGAAAACCGTCTGCAAACCCAACCCGGCGATATTCACCGACCCGATCCGCGTCTACCCGGCGGAAAGTCTCATCCGCCATGTAGACAAACCGGAACGCCTGGCCGCAGAAGCGGGAAAGTGCATCGTTGGCGTCCGATTCACCCAACCGGGCCTTCACCCAGTCACGCCAGACCAGTACGGGAAATGTCTCCTCGGTCGATTGAAGCCGGAAGACGCCCTCCCCCGGAATATCCACCTCGACATGGCCCTCCGAAAACCGGGCCTGGATCCGTGCCAACTGGGGATAACTGCGCTGGGTAACGAAACGACGCTCCTCATCCACAATCATCCATCGCCGATCCCCTGCCGGCCCGAAATCATCCATGTCAAAGGAATCAACCTGGATGCCGGCCAGCGACTTCACCGGATAGATATAAAGCGAGTGGATATGCATGCTGCGCGCCTCCCGTCCTGAGAAGAATTGGGTATGGCTGCCGAGTATAACCGAGAGGAGGTTCGGGCGCTGCGCCTGAGCGGAGCCCTGAAAGGAAGAAACCCGGCTTTTTTCAAAGCCGGGTTTCGGAATCTGGAGCGGGAAACGAGATTCGAACTCGCGACCCCAACCTTGGCAAGGTTGTGCTCTACCAACTGAGCTATTCCCGCATTGCTGAACGGTTATTGCCGTCAACGGAGGCGTATTCTACGGATCAGACTCCGGCCGTCAACCTCTTTTTTCAACTTTTTTACAGGACCGGGAAAATTGCTGAGATCCCATGCAATTCGTTGAATTTTCAGGCAGGGAGATCAACTCTGCCCTGCTTCATTACCGGCAGCCGCAGCCATCTGGGTGTCGTCGCAGTGCAGGAAGCTGGAACTCTGCAACCACTCCTGATCCGGATAATACTTGAAGACCAGCTGACCGCCCTTGAGATTGTCGACCACCTCTTCAATGACCTGATTATCCACTGCCGGACAACCCAGACTGCGGCCAATACGACCGTACTGATCCACCCAGCTGTCACTCACATAGTCCGCGCCATGAATGACGATGGCACGCTGACGGGCCAGATCATTCACACCCGGCTCCAGGCCGTCGAGGCGCAGGGAGTAGCCGTGCTTTCCATAGTAGGACTCGCTGGCGCGGAACAGGCCGATGCTGGACATGTTACTGCCCTCGACATTGGAGAATGCCGTAGAACGGAAGTTCCCGGATTTCCGGCCATGGGCAACGAGATCCCGGAGCACAAGGTCGCCGGTGCGAACGTCGAAAATCCACATACGCTCTTCACTCGACGGCAGGGAAAAGTCGATGACGGCCAGGCGCTCGGGCGTCGCCACGCCGCTTCCAATTGCGCACCGGGACGCGTTGAACGCCATGGAAAGTACCTGGGGATCGAGCCTGGGCGCGGACTCGGCCATCCGCTCCAGGAGATGGTCATCAAGGGTTTCTGATTGGGCCTGCAGGCTGGTCATGGCCAACAGGGGCAAACACAGGGACAAAGCAATACGCCGACTGCGTTTCAGCATCTTCATTCACCGTTACAAAATAAGGGGCGATTCCGGACCATGCATAGCCGGATTGCCTGAATTTTGGCTCATTCTATCAGGACCAAATGAGAAACCGGTCTAATCGTACGCTTTTTATACAAAACGGTAACAATTGCTGTAAGAACGCAATCGGAATTATTTTACTGACCGAAAGACTTTCCTCCTTCGAGATAGTCTTTCTCTTCGGGAGTAGACGTTCTCCCCAGCGCCCGATTCCTGTGGGGAAACCGCCGGAACTTCCGGATGATGGCCCGGTGCTCTTCCGCCGACTCCAGGAAACTTGCCATGAAATCGCCCAGAATACCGCTGGTTGTGGCCACAAGCTGCCCGTAGCACTCGACCGAGAGGTCCTGGTCCTCCAGTCGCTCGGAGTGCTGCAACGGCATATAGAGGAAAGCGCGCTGGACCGGAACGAGCGCCATATCCAGCCCTTTATGCATGGCCTGGCGGCAAAGCTTGCGCGCCAGGGTATCCTGTTCGAAGGCGAGCGCCCCGCCCCGGAAGATGTTCCGGGAGAACTGGTCGAGCAGGATAATTTCTGCCAGGGCACCGCCCGGCTCGCTGCGCCAGTGGTCGAGACCCTGTTCGGATGCGAAAAGCACCATGGAGAGAAACCGGCGCCGCACCTCCTGATCAAACTTCCGGTCAGACCGGAACCAGCGGTTGCGGTGAAAATGATCCGGAAGCCCCTGTTCGTCGAGCTCTCCGAACCAGAAATCCAGAATCTCTTTCCAATCGAACATTAACCCACACCCTGTTATCTTGGAATTTAGGCAGCGCACAATTGTGCAAGATTACGACGGGTTTCCCCTAACTGATTACCCAGGAGTATGAATGACCAGCAACCACCGCATTGTTCTTTTGGCCCATGGAAGCAGCGACAAACGCTGGTGCGAAACCTTTGAACAGCTGGCCGCACCGACCCTTCAGGCGGTATCGGGATCCAGAATTGCCTATATGGAGCTGGCCTCGCCATCCCTTGAGGAAACCATTGCCGAAGGCCTTACCGAGAATATCAGCGAGTATACCGTCGTTCCGCTGTTTCTGGCTGCTGGCCGACACCTGAGAAAAGATGTCCCCGCGATGATCGCGGATCTCGAGAAAGGCCACGGCGTAAAAATCCATCTTGCGCCACCCATTGGTGAAAACCCGCTACTTGGCCAGGCCATCAAGGACGTTGTTACCCTGCAACTGGAACAGACCGGAAGCGCCGAATCCTGAACAGGGAGTACCGAGGGAGGCACAAGGTTATGGCAAAACGAATTCTCATTACCGGCGGTACCGGTTTTATCGGTAAAGAACTCTGCCCCCGCCTGCTGGAACGCGGGGACCGGCTCTGGGTATACAGCCGACAGCCTCCGGAAAACGTCAAGGCGATCTGCGGTCGGGTGGAGGCTGTCAACGATCTTGACTCGCTTCGCTCCGGTCCCGGTTTTGATGCGGTGATCAATCTGGCCGGCGAAGGCATTGCCGACAAGCGCTGGTCCGCCAGCCGCAAACAGGCCCTGAGGGATAGCCGGATCCGGCTGACGGAACAGCTTGTAGATTTGGCCAGAACCTGGGAGAAGCTACCGGAAGTCATGGTTTCCGGCTCTGCAGTGGGCTTCTATGGGGACCAGAGGGCGGCACCAGTCACCGAAGACACCACTCCCCACGATGAATTCACCCACCGGTTTTGTAACGACTGGGAAAAGGCCGCGATGGCACTCGCTGGCAACAATACCCGTGTTTGCCTGTCCCGGACTGGTGTAGTTGCGGGCCCGGGTGGCGGGTTCCTGCAAAGAATGCTTCTGCCCTTCAAGCTTGGACTCGGCGGCCGATTGGGGAGTGGCGAGCAATACATGCCCTGGGTGCACAGGACGGATGTCGTGAACGCGCTGATCTGGATGCTCGACACTGAAACCGCCCAAGGACCTTATAACGTCGTCAGCCCCAATCCGGTCACCAATGCCGAATTCACCAGGACCCTGGGCAGGGTTTTGCATCGACCCACCCTGTTTCCCGCACCCGGGGCAGTTCTGAAGGTCGCGCTGGGGGAAATGTCGCGGTTGTTACTGACCGGGCAGAATGCCAGGCCGGCAAGACTTCTGGACGAAGGTTTCGAATTTCGCTTTAAGGAGCTGGAATCGGCGCTGAAGAATTCGGTCGGGAAGCACTAGCACCAATGAAAGTCGGGCGACCAACTGACGCCCGATTTTTTTTGATAAAAATCGTTGACACTGCCCCGAGGCTTACTTAATATACGCGCCACCTCGACGAGGCAAGTTTTTGAAAACGTTGCGTCCCCTTCGTCTAGTGGCCTAGGACTCCGCCCTTTCACGGCGGCAACAGGGGTTCGAACCCCCTAGGGGACGCCAATTTTTCCTTGCCCGAGATGATTCAGCTTCCCTGCTGACCATGATCTCGAATCGTCAGACCGGCTTTCCGCCATGCTTGCCTTGATGCTTTTTACCCTGGTGGCCGTGTTGCTTCTGGTCTTTCATCACGAAGACGCCAACACCCACGAAAAAGCCCACCATCAGAAGTACCGTTACAATTCCTGCGATTACCACGGCGTCCATATACATAGCTGCTCTCCTTCACTTAGCAAACTTGATTAAGCTCAGGTTACGCCGGCCCTGAATGCAGGGTATTGACCCAGGTCAAACCAGCCTTTCGCGTACAGATACGCAAAAACACCAATCCGTCACACAATTCTCTACAGTTTTCCTGCATTTGCAGGGAATTTGACAAAGACAACTGCTATATTCGGGATGTGATCAAGGCTCCGGTTTCCTCTCCCTCCAGGGTGGCTGTACTTACGACATGCCGAATTTGTCGAAGCATTTCCAACGATTGCACACAGGCTCTCCCCTGTCCTTCAGGCTGCTGGCCTGGATTCTTCTGTTCAGCTCGGCGTTCACCCTGATCGCCTCGGGTATCCAGCTGTATTCGGACTATCGCAAAGACGTAGGCCTGATTGACCAGCGCCTGAAGGTAATTGAATCGGGGTATGCATCCAGCCTGGCCAGGAGCCTCTGGGCCCTGGACCAGAAACTGCTGCAAACCCAGATGGAAGGCATCCTCAGCCTGCCGGACATTGCCCACCTCAGGCTGCGGATCGAGCCGGACTCCGAACTGGTTATGGGCAGCATCCCGCGGGATGCCGAGACCAAAACCCACAGCTTTATCCTGATGCACGAAGGTGACCAGAGCTTCAGGCTCGGCGAACTGACCGTCACTGCCAACCTGGATCGGGTCTACCGGGAGATGAAACAGAAGATCGGGGTCATCCTGGCCACCCAGTTCCTGAAAACCTTATTCGTCTCCATCCTCATCCTCTTGATAATCCGCCACCTGGTCACCCGCCACCTTTCGGACATGGCCGCCTATGCCCGTGATTTTTCCCTGGAAAACCTGTCCGAGCCTCTCACCCTGGACCGCCCGGATTCATCGGCCAATCGCAGGGATGAACTCGGGCAGGTGGTGGATGCCATCAACCAGATGCGGGAACGCCTCAACACCGACATAGCACGACAGAAACGGGACGCCGCCGAGATCCGGAAATTCTCCAAGGCCATCGAACAAAGCCCCTCCTCGGTGCTGATCTGTGACCGCCAATGGCACATTGAATACGTAAACCAGAAGTTCACCCAGCTCACCGGATTCGATCACAAATCCATTCTCGGGAAACATCCCGCCGAGCTGGGGGATGAGGGAGGACAGAACCGGGAACGCCAGAATCTGTGGCAGTCCATTCGCCTACAGGTACAGCGCGTCGGTGTCTGGCAGGGTGAGGTCAACAGTATCCGCAAGAGCGGTGAGCGCTTCTGGGAGCAGCTGGTGGTGACTCCCATCAAGGACAACGACGGCGAGATTACCGGCTACCTGATCCTCGGCGAGGACGTCAGCATCCGGAAACGGTACGAGCAGCAGCTGCTCCGGCAGGCCAATTACGACATCCTTACGGGTCTGCCCAACCGGATGCTGGCACTGGACCGCCTCAAGCTTGCCCTGGCCCAGGCCCGCCGCGAGAACACCCTGGTTGGCGTCATGTTCCTGGACCTGGACAACTTCAAGCACATCAACGATACCCTCGGCCATGATGCCGGTGACAATCTCCTGATAGAGGCGGCCCGGCGCATTTCCAGTTGCCTGCGCGGCACCAGCACCGTCGCCCGCCTCGGGGGTGATGAATTCCTGGTGGTTCTGCCGGGATTACCGGGGCCGGACGCCTGTTCCCAGGTCGCCGAGCGGATACTGAAGACCTTTTCACCGCCCTTTACCCTGAATGCCCAGGAAGTCTTCGTAACCACCAGCATCGGCATCGCCATATTCCCGACCGATTCGGACAACAGCGGCACCCTGCTCCAGCACGCGGATGCCGCCATGTACGAAGCCAAGCACAACGGCAAGAGCTCCTACGCACACTTCTCGCCGGAAATGAGCGAAGTGTCCCATGAACGGCTCCAGATGGAATCGTTGATGCGCCGGGCCCTGGAACTCAATGAATTCGAACTGCACTACCAGCCGATCGTACACACCGAAACCGGCAAGTTGCAGGCAGCGGAAGCCCTGCTGCGCTGGAACAACCCCACTCTCGGGCTCGTCATGCCGGACCGGTTCATCCCACTGGCCGAGGAAACCGGGCTGATCACGCCGGTTGGCGAATGGGTAATGCAGGAGGCCTGCCGCACCGCCGTCGGTTGGGGGAAGACCACGGGCCGGAGTATCGGCATTTCCGTCAATGTATCCCCGCGCCAGTTCCGTGACCCGGGATTCTTCGACGGGGTGATGAGCGCGCTGCGCAGCAGCGGCCTCAAACCGGAACTGCTCGAACTGGAGATTACCGAACGGCTGTTGCTGGACAACTCCATTGAAACAGCGACCATACTCTATCAACTGGATAAGGCCGGAGTTAGGCTGTCCGTCGATGACTTCGGAACCGGCTACTCCGCCCTGAGCTATCTGAAGAGCTATCCCTTCGACGTCCTGAAAATCGACAAGTCCTTCGTCAATGACGTTAACAAGGAGCCGGAGGATGCTTCTCTTGTCCGTGCCATTATCAACATGGCCCACAGCCTTGGCCTCAAGGTCATTGCCGAAGGCGTGGAGGAAGAAAGCCAGGCCGATTTCCTGCGGCGGGAACATTGTGACTATTCCCAGGGTTACTATTACAGTCGGCCGCAAACCGGCAAAGATTTTGAAGGCTGGCTCAAAAGCACTCACCGGATACCGGTCTGAACAAACGGGAAACGGGTTATGGATAACAAGATACTGGTGATCAATTGCGGCAGCTCCACTCTCAAGCTTGCCGTCTTTGACGAACAGAGCCTCGACTGCACCGCTACCGGGTTGGCAGAGCGTCTGAACCATGACGATGCCGTAGCCCGGATCGGGCAGATCGACGGCGACATTCCATTACCGGCGGGAGCCACTCACCGCCAGGCTCTGGAGGCCATGACAACGGCCCTGGCAGACTCCGGACTACTTGAAGGCGCGCCCACCGCCATTGGTCACCGGGTTGTTCATGGGGGTGAAAACTTCCGGGAGGCGGCCCTGATAGACGATGAGGTTCTGGGCGCCATAGATGCCTGTGCCAGCCTGGCGCCACTGCACAATCCGGTCAATCTTTCCGGAATCGAGAGCACCCGAAGCCTCTTTCCCGACGTTCCCAACGTCGCCGTTTTCGATACCGCGTATCACCAGACGTTACCGCCCAAGGCCTACCTGTACGCCGTTCCCCATTCCTATTACCGGGACTGGGGAGTGCGCCGCTACGGCTTCCACGGCATCAGCCACAGTTACATGCTGACAGAGGCAGCCAGGCGCCTGGGTAAAACCCCGGCCACAACGTCCATCATCTCCGCCCATCTGGGCAACGGATGCAGCATCGCGGCCATACGCGATGGCCTTAGCGCCGACACCAGCATGGGGCTCACGCCCCTGGAAGGCCTGGTCATGGGCAGTCGCAGTGGCGATATCGACCCCGGACTGTTCGATTACCTGAAATCCAAAGGCATTGCCCAGGATGAACTGCACCATGTGCTAAACCATGAAAGCGGCCTGCTCGGACTGTCCGGCCAGACCAATGACATGCGTACACTGTGTGAGCTGGCCGAACACGGCCATGAGCCATCAGGGGTTGCGATCGAAGTCTTCTGCTTCCGGCTTGCCCGGTATATCGGGGCGATGATGGCCTCTCTCCGCCATCTGGATGCACTTGTGTTCACCGGTGGCATTGGCGAGAACAGCACTCGGGTGCGGCAGCAGACCCTGGACAACCTGAAATTGCTCGGCTTCGAACTAGATGACGAATTGAACCGTTATGGCGGTGAATTCAGTGACGGCCATATCGAGGGCCCGGGATCGAGATTCCCGGTACTGGTAATTCCCACCAACGAAGAACTGGTGATTGCCCGGGAAGCCGCTCGCCTCGCCAACGCCTCAAACGGACCCCAAGCGCCAGGATAACCACTATGGCCAAAAGTCTATTTATCGCACCTACCTCCATGGATGCCGGCCTCACCTCGGTCTGTCTCGGACTGCTCCGGGCACTGGAGCGCGTGGGCGTCAGTGTTGGCTTCTACAAGCCGTTCAGTCAGTCAGTGCATGAGGCCGAGTCACTCCATAACGCCGGGCAGGACTCCTCCGTCGCGTTCGTCCGCGATCGCAGCCACCTGGATACACCGGAGCCGATCCCACTGAAGAAAGCCCAGCAACTGCTCAACCGGCACCAGTCCGATCTGCTGATGGAAAATGTGGTCGGCGAATTCCACAAGGTCGCCAGCAAGGTCGATGTGGTGGTCATCGAGGGCCTGGTGCCCGACCGCAGCGAAGCCTACATTGCCCGTCTCAATGTCGAGGTGGCGCGGAACCTTGGCTCCGAAGTCATCCTGGTCAGTACTCCGAAGAATTGCAGTGCCGAAGAGCTGGACGAAGAGCTGGAGTTCTCGAGCCGGCTGTATGCCGACCCCAGCGATCCGGACGTCATTGCTGCCATCCTGAACAAGGTCGGAGAACCGGAACAGTCAGGCCTGACCCTACATCGGGACAGAGAGCCAACAGCGAAGATCGACTACCAGAAAGAGTGCCCGATATTCAGCAAAGGCCGGCTCCGTTTGCTGGCAGAGGTCCCCTGGCAGCCGGAACTGCTGGCACCGAGGGTATCCGACATCGTGCGCGAGCTTGGTGTACCGGTGCTCAATGCAGGTCAGATGGAGCAACGGCGGGTCAAAACCGTTTCGGTGTGCGCCCGCACCATCAGCAATATGACCGACACGCTGAAACCCGGGACCCTCATGGTTACCCCCGGTGACCGGGAGGACATCATTGTCACCACCGCTCTGGCAGCACTCAACGGGGTGCCGCTGGCCGGCCTGATGCTGACCGGCGGCCTGATGCCGGCGCAGTCCGTGATCGATCTGTGCAGGCGGGCCCTGGATACCGGCTTGCCGGTACTTGGCTCCGACACCAACACCTATGAAAGCGCCCACATGCTCGCCAACCTGTCCTCTGCGATCCCTCTGGATGACCCGGAGCGGATCGAGCAGGCCATGGATACAGTTGCCCCCAGAATCGACGCCGAATGGCTGCGGGAGCACCTGCGGGTGGAGCGCCAGCCCCGTCTATCTCCACCGGCTTTCCGTTACCAACTGTCGGAAAGGGCCCGCGCCGCCAACAGGCGCATTGTCCTGCCCGAGGGTAATGAACCAAGAACGATCCAGGCTGCGATCACCTGCCACGAGCGCAAGCTGGCCCGCTGCGTTCTGATCGGAGACAGGAACGAAATCTCCAGCGTTGCCGAGACCCTGGGTCTGACCCTGCCGGATGAGATCGAGGTGATTGAGCCGGCAGCCGTGCGCAGCCGGTACGTGGAGCCGATGGTCAAACTCCGCAAGCACAAGGGACTGACCCCGCAGATGGCCGAGGCGATGCTGGAGGACAACGTGGTGCTGGGCACCATAATGGTTGCCCTTGATGAGGCTGACGGCCTGGTTTCCGGTGCCGTGCATACTACCGCCAACACCGTGCGCCCTGCCCTGCAGCTGATCAAGACCCACGATCAGGCCCGCGTGGTTTCCTCGGTGTTCTTCATGCTGCTGCCAGAGCAGGTGGTGGTCTACGGAGACTGCGCCATCAATCCCGACCCGAATGCCGAGGAACTGGCGGATATCGCCATCCAGAGCGCGCAATCGGCAGAAGCCTTCGGCATCGAGCCGGTGGTGGCGATGATCAGTTACAGCACCGGTGAATCCGGTAGCGGCCAGGATGTTGACAAGGTCCGGGAAGCCACCCGGATCGCCCGTGAGCGAAGGCCGGACCTGCTTATCGACGGCCCCCTGCAATACGATGCCGCCGCCATCGAAAGCGTGGGTCGCAGCAAGGCCCCGGACAGCAAAGTGGCTGGCCGTGCCACGGTTTTTGTGTTTCCGGATCTGAACACCGGCAATACCACCTACAAGGCGGTCCAGCGCAGTGCCAACGTGGTCAGTATCGGCCCGATGTTGCAGGGCCTGCGCAAACCGGTGAATGACCTTTCCCGCGGAGCGCTTGTGGAAGACATTGTCTTCACCATCGCCCTCACGGCGGTGCAGGCAAAACAGGTGGAGGATGCCGGGCTGGCGTGAGCCTGCCCGGTTAACGCTTGAGGCTTTTCTGGCGGGTCTTGCGGATCCGGCGCCCCTTCTTCAGGTCGTTATCCTTCTTGACCTTCTGGCGCGGCGTCAGGCGGTCCACCTTGCCGGCAAACGGGTTCTCGCTGGAGCGGAACTCGAAGCGGATCGGGGACCCTGTCACATCCAGCACCTTCCGGAAGGTGTTCTCCAGGTACCGCTTGTAGGCACCGGGCAAGGCCTCGGTCTGGTTACCATGAACCACGATCACCGGCGGATTCGATCCGCCCTGGTGTGCGTACCGGAGCTTGATACGGCGACCATGAACCATGGGCGGCTGATGCTGGGCTACCGCATCCTGCAGGATCGCCGTCAGGCGGTTGGTCGGCCACTTGGCCATCGCCGACTCGTAGCAGGCTTCCACGGATTCGTACATCACCCCAACACCGGAACCGTGCAGTGCGGAGATGTAATGCTTGTCCGCGTAATCCAGGAAGTCCAGGCGGCGCATCACCTGTTCCTTGACCCGGGCGCGATCGTCAGGATCCATGCCATCCCACTTGTTGACGGCAATCACCAGTGAACGGCCGGCGTCGAGGACGAAACCGATCAGATGCAGATCCTGATCCACCAGTCCTTCCCGGGCGTCGATCACCAGGATCACCACATGGGCGTCATCAATGGCCTGCAGGGTCTTGATGATGGAGAACTTCTCCACCACCTCACGAACATTCTTTCGGCGGCGCACACCGGCCGTGTCGATCAGGGTGTATTGCTTGCCCTGGCGCTCATAGGGAATGTAGACGCTGTCCCGGGTGGTGCCGGGCATGTCGTACACCACCACCCGGTCCTCGCCGAGCATCCGGTTCACCAGGGTGGATTTACCCACGTTCGGGCGACCCACCACACCGATCCGGATTCCGGGGTACTTGTCAGCCCGGTCTTCCTCTTCGGCGTCCTCCGGGCTCGGCAGCAACTCGTCCAGCATGGACCGGATGCCCCGGTTATGGGACGCGGCAATCAGGTAAACGGACTCAAAACCGAGACTGTAGAAATCCGACGCCGCAACATCCGGGTCCTGGCCGTCAGTCTTGTTCACTACCAGGTGCGCCTGCTTGCCACTCCGGCGCAGGTGGTCGGCAATCATCTCGTCCCCGGCTGTCAGGCCGGCGCGGCCATCCACCAGGAACAGCACGATGTCCGCTTCCTCGACGGCCTGCATGGACTGGCGTGCCATTTCGGCATCGAGGCCAACCTCATCGCCGGTCAGGCCACCGGTATCGATCACGATAAACCGCTGGCCTTCGTAGTTGCCCTCGCCGTATTTCCGGTCACGGGTAAGCCCGGGGAAATCCGCCACGAGGGCGTCCCGGGAACGGGTCATCTGATTGAACAGAGTGGACTTGCCGACGTTCGGGCGTCCGACAAGGGCAATTACTGGGGTCATAATGATGCGTTACTCTACTGGCCTGAGTTCGAAAGTCACCAGGCGGCCGCTGTTTCCAAAAACGAGCAGATTACCATTGCTCAGGCGTTGTGCCGGTAAGCGGATACCCTCATCATCGAATTCAAGCTGACCCTGGAGACTGCCGTCTTCCTGGGATATGGCGTGGAGGTAGCCTTCAAAATCGCCGACTACCAGATAATCTTCGAACACCATTGGCTGAGTCAGCTGGCGCCAGGACAGCCGGTCCTGGACCCAAAGCTCCCGGCGATCGGAACCCCTCAGGGCAACAATGTCGCCGTTGGCCGAGGCAAGGTAGATGGATCCGTTACCAATCATCGGCGAATAAAGGCTGGATGCCTTCTTGCTCCAGATCTCCTGGCCGGTACGGATATCCAGCAGCGCCAGTTTGCCCTGGTATCCCACCACCATCAGTGCGGACTCCAGAACCAGGGGTTGCCCGCCAATATCGACCAGGCGCTCCAGTTCGGTACGTCCCTGGGGCTGGCCGAGCTCGTACTGCCAGATGGGCTGGCCGGAATCGGCAGACAGCGCAATCAGCTTGCCGTTGGCGAAAGAGGCAATAACAATGTCTCCACCCACCAGCGGAGCCGCAGCCGCCCGCATAGTGAGTACCGGCACCTGGCCGTCGTATTGCCAGAGCTTTTCACCATCGGCGGCGTTGAACGCCAGCACACGCCCATCGGTGGTCTGGATGACGACCATGGATCCGTTCGATTGCGGCGCTGCCAGGACTTCCGTCGGCAGTGACGCGCGCCATTGTTCCTCGCCACTGTCACGGGAGAGTGCGAGCAAGTCGGCTTCCCGGGTGACCAGGTAAAGCTGATTGGCATCGCCGCCAATACCGGCGAAGATCCGGTCCTCAAGTTCCCGCTCCCAGAATACTTTGCCATTTTCCGGATCCACTGCCACCAGCTCACCATCTGCCGACGCCGCGTAGACGGTATCGCCGGCATTCAGCGGTGCCAGGTACAGGAATTCACCGTCATGGCCATCACCGACGGACATGCTCCAGACCTGCTTGAACTCCACCGTGGGATCAATCTCCGGAACCGGTGCCGGTTGCTCAAACGTGTCCGTGGTACTGCACCCGGTAATCCCGGCCAACGTCAGCAGTCCTGCCAGCAGGAACGGTTTCGGGATGCTCAAACGAAGCCCCGGCATCAGGCGCCCTCCCTGACGCCCAGGTCAGACAGTTTCAGTTCAAGGATACCGCTACGGCCCTGGGAACTCTGTTCACGGGCGGCAAGGTAGGCCTCTTTGGCAGCTTCCCGATCGCCCTGGGCAAGCAGGATGTCACCCTTCAGTTCCGAAAGGATGGGTGCAAACGTTCCTGCATTGCTGACGCTGTCGATTGTCGCCAGTGCCTCGTCATGCTGGCCGGCCGCGAACTGGGCGCGGGCCAGACGATTCTGCACCACCAGCGTCAGGGCGGCGTGGTCTTTGGCCTTTTCCAGTGCCCACTTGAGTGACTCCACAGCACCCTCGGCATCGCCCTGCTCCATCATCTGTTGACGGGCAAGGATCAGGTTGCCATAGACTGCGTAAGCACTGTCTGTGTAGTCTTCCCGCAGCTTCTCAGCGACAAAGGCTACCGTCTCGCCCGAGGTTTCATCTGCCTGGTCGCTGAATGCGTTCAGCAGGTTGGCAAACTGGTTCGCCGCTTCGGTCCGCTGTTGTGCCTGATGGTTCTGCCAGGCCTGCCAGCCGAACACGATGGCGAGCGCGGCACCGATACCAATCAGCAGAGAGCTGCCGTTCCTCTTCCACCAATCCTTGATCGCCTGGACCTGTTCTTCTTCGGTGCGCAGTTCAGCCATGATGACTCCTGTTGGAAATTATTGCTTTTGTAACGTTGAATTCAGTTTGAAAGTACGTCGGCCAGAGCTTGTGCCAGTTCCGCCTGTGGTACTTCCTTCTGCGGCTCGTCAGAGCGCAGCGGTTTCAGGCCGGCGGTGCCACCGGCCACTTCGTTCTCGCCAAGAATCACGGCATAACGGGCACCGCTCTTGTCCGCCTTCTTCATCTGGCTCTTGAAGCTACCGCCACCACAATGAGTGACCACCACGTAGTCGGGAAGCTCGTTGCGAAGCTGCTCCGCCAGTGCCAGAGCCGGCGCCACAGAAGCGTCGCCCATGGCGGTCACGTAGACGTCGGCGTTACTGTTCACGTGTTCGGGAATCAGATCCAGCGTCTCCAGCAACAGAATCAGGCGCTCGATTCCCATGGCAAAGCCCACCGCGAAGGTCGGCTTGCCACCCAGCTGCTCCACCAGTCCGTCATAGCGACCACCGGCACAGACGGTACCCTGGGCCCCCAGGCTGTCGGTAATCCACTCGAAAACGGTCTTGCCGTAATAATCCAGACCGCGTACCAGCGCCGGGTTGACCGTGTACTCGATGCCTGCGGCATCCAGCAACTCACGCAGACGCTCGAAATGGGACCGTGATTCCTCGTCCAGGTAATCATCCAGGCTCGGTGCGTTCTCGAGAATCTTGCGGGTACCGGCATCCTTGCTGTCCAGGATGCGCAGCGGATTGGTTTCCAGGCGACGCTGGCTGTCTGCATCCAGATCCGACTTGTACTGGCTCAGATAATCCACGAGCGCAGACCGGTAGGTTTTCCGGGATTCGGAGGTACCGATAGAGTTGATTTCAAGCCGGGTATGGCCGGACAGTTCCAGCGCCTGCCACAGGCGGGCAGTGAGGATCAGCAACTCGGCATCGATATCCGGTCCGCTCATGCCGAAGCATTCAACACCGATCTGGTGGAACTGACGGTAACGGCCTTTCTGGGGCCGCTCATGCCGGAACATCGGGCCGGTGTACCACAGGCGCCGGGTCTGGTTGAACAACAGACCGTGCTCCTCCGCCGCGCGCACACAGCCCGCAGTACCTTCGGGACGCAGGGTCAGGCTGTCGCCATTCCGGTCCTCGAAGGTGTACATCTCTTTCTCGACAATGTCAGTGACTTCACCGATGGAGCGCTTGAAAAGGTCCGTCTGCTCGACGATCGGCATCCGGATTTCCTGGTAGCCGTACTGTCGCAGAACCTGCCGCACGGTCGCTTCCACAAACTGCCATACCGGCGTCTGTTCCGGCAGGATATCGTTCATCCCGCGAATTGCCTGAATCTTAGCCAAGTGAAACCCTTAACTGTTTCTGATGGTTAACTGGTGAACTGGTGCCCGATCAGTCCTCTGACCGGGCAATGATGGCATCTTCCTGCTCTTTCCGACGGGCCACTTCTTCTCGGATCAGGCGTTCCAGATCATCGGTGAGGGTGGCGTTATCCAGCTTCTGGTTCGGTTTGCCGCCCATGTAGAACAGGTTCTTGGGACTGCCACCGGTCAGGCCGATATCGGCTTCCTTGGCTTCCCCCGGACCGTTGACGATGCAGCCGATAATGGCCACGTCCAGGGATGTGTTCACGTCCTCCAGCCGGGCCTCCAGATCATTCATGGTCTGAATCACGTCAAAGTTCTGACGGGAGCAGCTCGGGCAGGCAATGAAATTGATACCGCGGCTGCGCAGGCGAAGGCTCTTGAGAATATCGAAACCAACCTTGATCTCCTGGACGGGATCTGCCGCCAGGGACACCCGGATGGTGTCGCCGATACCGTCCATCAACAGCATGCCCAGGCCGATGGAAGACTTCACGGTGCCGGAGCGGAAACCACCGGCCTCGGTGATGCCAAGGTGCAACGGCTGTTCGATCTGGCTGGCGATCTTCCGGTAGGCATCAACGGTCATGAACACCTCGGAGGCTTTCAGGCTGACCTTGAAGTCCTGGAAATCATGACGATCGAGGATATCGATATGACGCATGGCGGATTCCACCAGCGCATCGGCGGTCGGCTCGCCATACTTGCGCTGCAGGCTCTTTTCCAGCGAGCCGGCATTGACGCCGATCCGGATCGGAATGTTCCGGTCCCTGGCAGCACTGATTACCGCGTTCACGCGATCCTCGCGGCCGATGTTGCCGGGGTTGATACGCAGGCAGTCCACACCCAGCTCTGCGACACGCAGGGCGATCTTGTAATCGAAATGGATGTCGGACACCAGCGGAACCGATACCCGATCTCGGATCTTGCCAAACGCCTCGGCGGCATCCATGGAAGGAACCGAGACCCGGACAATATCGGCGCCCGCCTCTTCCAGGGCCCGGATCTGGGCCACGGTGGCGTCCACATCACACGTGTTTGTGTTGGTCATGCTCTGCACCGCGATCGGCGCATCACCGCCTACCGGTACATTGCCAACCATAATCTGACGGGATTTACGTCTTTTGATCGGGGATTCGTGCTTCATGTCTGACTGACCAATAAAATATCGACTGTACCTGTCAAAGGGACAGGGTAAATTCGGTGCGATTGTTGGCAACCCGGAAATCGCCAAGGTCGACTGTTTCGCCCTGGAAACGCACGGACCCTACCGCATCTACCGCTCCGATAACCACCCGGAGTGGCGCGTCCCCTGACACATTAATTCTGTCACCCTGGCGTTGCAGGGATGCGACCAGGCGGTTACCGTCTGCATCACTCACCTGCACCCAGCAATCCGCTGTAAATGTCATTTCGAGACTGGCCGTATCCGCAACCACCACCGGCTCTTCAGGATTTTCCACCAGCGGTTCCGGCTCCTCAACAACAGGAACCGGCTGTTCGACAGCCGGTTCCTGAGCCGGTTCCTCTACCGTAATTTCTTCTGCCATCGGTTCGGGAGGCGCTTCCGCGACGGTGTCGCCTGAAACGCTCTCGGTTTCCGGCGCCGAAAGCTCCTCTTCAACCGGCTCCGGTTCGACAGCATCTTCTGTCACCGGGGCCTCTGACCCGGATGGAGAGTCACCCCCTGTCTGGTCGCCCTCGGACTGAACCCCGGAGGTCTGCTCCGGCGCCTCTTCGGTAACCGGCGCGGAGTCATCCTGCAAGACAAAGCGATAGCCAAGATAGCCCGCCAGAGCAACGGCCAGAATCCACACCAGAATTTTTGCCATCCGGCGTTTCTGGCGCCGGCGCCGCTCGATGTCCACCAGCGGATTGGCTTCCTGCTGCTGCTCACGCTCAATACGGAGCGGTTCCAGTTCCCGGTCAAGATCAGTAATTATGCTGTCCGGATCCAGTCCGACCTGGCTTGCGTAGGTCCGCACATAACCTTTGAGGAACAGTTCGCTGTCGACCCGGGTATGCTCACTGTTCTCGATCGCCTGAATGATTGCGGGCCTCAGGTGTTGCGCCCGGGCAATATCTTCGACACCAAGCCCCAGCTTTTCCCGGGCGCGCTTGAGCTGAACGCCGACGGGATCGCTTACCACTGATTGGGGATTTTCATCACTGGTCATTAGAAATCAGTACCTTATATTGTTGGTATTCCACTGACTCCGGGTGTTCATTCTTCAGCAACATCGCCAGGCTCGCCTCCTGGTCCCTGTCATTGAAATAGCGGGCAATACGAATGCCCGTGTACAGGCTTTCCGCGGAATGCGTCATGCGCGGATTCCGGGCGATGGCTGTGGAAAGTCGACTGTAATAACGTGACGCCGCCTCATACTCGCCCTGCTCCACCAGTACCCGCGACAAGGCCAGCAGCGGCCGGGCATCGCCCCGGGACAACTCGACAGCCCGACGGTAGGAGGTGACGGCATTATCGGTTTCTTCCAGGCGCTCCTGGGCCATGCCGAGGTTGAAGAACACCGAACCCCGGTCTTCGTATTCGGTGTCCCGTGAGGCTGCCCGGAACTGGTCGCGGGCATCCGCGAAGCGGCCCTGGCTGTACAGGAAGGCGCCATAGTACACCCTGGCCCGGGTATAACCTCCATCGGCACTGATTGCCTTGCGGAAGCTGGATTCGGCAAGCTCTGGCTCGCCCTCGGTATTGTAGATCAGCCCCATGGCCGCCAGGGCTTTGGGAGAATCCGGTTCCAGCTTGAGAGCCCGGTCCAGATGATGCCGGGCACGGTCAATATTTCCCTGACCAATGTAGGCGGTAGCCAGCTTCACATAGTTATCAACGGCTTCCTGGCGATCAGCTTCCCGGGAGAAGCGGCTGTCAGTGGTGGTAACACATCCGGCGAGCCCTGTGGCCAATGACATCAAAGCTACCAGGAATAAACGTCTGATCACCGGTTTAGTCGCCACTGTTCTGCAGTCCTCGCATCTGGTTTGTGAATCAGGGGTTCACCTGCTGTACCTCAATGTACCGCTGGCTGCGCCGGGTACGATCCTCGACCCGACCAACGAGCTGCCCACAGGCTGCATCGATATCATCACCCCGGGTAGTCCGGATGGTGGCGATATACCCTGCCTCGTTGAGGACGGTCTGGAACCGACGGGTGGCGTTCATGCTCGGGCGCCGGAAATCGCTCTCCGGGAACGGATTGAAAGGAATCAGATTGATCTTGCAGGGCAGCCCCTTCAGCAGGACTGCCAGTTGCCGGGCGTGTTCCGGCTGGTCATTCATCCCCTCGATCACGGTGTACTCAATGGTTGCCTTGCGCTTGTCCGGCAGCCGGCTGAGATACCGCCGCGTTGCCGCGAGCAATTCCGCTATCGGGTACTTTTTATTCAACGGTACCAACTGGTTACGCAACTCATCATTGGGCGCATGAAGCGAAATGGCCAGTGAAACATCGGTAACCTCGCCCAGACGGTCCAGTGCCGGCACCACACCGGAGGTGCTCAAAGTCACCCGGCGCTTGGAGATACCGTAAGCCAGATCCTCCATCATCAGGTTCATGGCATCAACGACGTTGTCGAAGTTGAGCAGCGGCTCACCCATGCCCATCATCACCACGTTGGTGATCGGCCGGTCGGCGTTGGGGTCGAACGGCATGAAGGCCTTTCGGGCCACCCACACCTGGCCGATGATCTCCGCCGCGGTCAGGTTCCGGTTGAACCCGCGCTTGCCGGTGGAACAGAAGGTACAGTCCAGACTGCAACCGATCTGGGAAGACACGCACAGGGTGCCCCGTTCGCCATCGGGAATCAGCACGGTCTCGACACTGTTGCCGTTATCCATGCGCATAACCCACTTGCGGGTGCCATCTTTCGACGTTTCGTCATAGACCACTTCGGGCCCGCGAACCTCGGCCACTTTCTTGAGCTTTTCCCGGAGCGCCTTGCTCATATTGGTCATTTGGTCGAAGTCATCCACGCCGCGCTGGTGGATCCACTGCAGCACCTGCTGCGCACGGAAGCGCTTCTCGCCGAGGGTCTCGAAGAAAGCCTCGAGCTTGGCCTTCGGCATCCCCAGCAGATTGGTTTTCTCAGCAGCAGCTGTCATTTCATAACCTCGATCAAATAACCAATTCGGGGCAGCCACTGGCTGCCCCTTACAACTCGATCAGCCGCGCGGGCAGATCTCGTTGTCATTGAAGAAATAGGCGATTTCGCGCTCGGCAGAAGCCGCGGAATCAGAGCCGTGAACGGCGTTGGCATCGATGGAAGATGCGAAATCGGCGCGGATGGTGCCAGCTTCGGCTTCCTTCGGGTTGGTGGCACCCATCAGGTCACGGTTCTTCAGGATGGCGCCTTCGCCTTCCAGAACCTGAACCACAACCGGACCGGAAGTCATGAACGCAACCAGGTCGTTGAAGAACGGACGCTCTTTGTGCTCAGCGTAGAAGCCTTCAGCCTGCTCCTGGGTCAGGTGCATCATCTTGGCGGCAACAATCTGCAGGCCAGCCTTCTCGAAACGGCTGTAGATTTCGCCGATAACGTTCTTGGCGACTGCGTCGGGTTTGATGATAGAGAGCGTGCGCTCGTTTGCCATGGTAAATCTCCAGTATGGTTCGGGTTAAAAATTCTGGCCTGCGATTATACGCAGTCCGGGGGCTACTGCCTACCGCACTGAGCGCAGCCGGCTAACGACATCAACGATTTGCGAACTGGCAAAGGCCACTTCGTCCTCGGTGGTGAAACGCCCCATGGAAAAACGCAGCGCCCGGTGCGCCTCTTCGTCGCTCAGACCGATGCCTCGCAACACAAAAGAGGGCTCGATGGTTGCCGAAGAACACGCGGAACCGGAGGAAACCGCAAGGTCCCGCAGGCCAAGCATCAGCGACTCCGCCTCCACGCCGTCAAACGAAAGATTGATCAGGCCCGGCACACGATGGGATTCGCTGCCATTCACCGTTACCCCTTCCAGACCCTCCAGGCCTTTCAGAAAGGCGGTACGCAGGGATTCGAGCCGTGCCATTTCCGCTTCAAGCCCTTCCGCGGCCATCGCAAAGGCTTTGCCCATGCCCACAATCTGGTGGGTCGGAAGCGTTCCGGAACGCATTCCCCGTTCGTGGCCTCCGCCGTGAATCTGGGCCTCGATCCGCACATCCGGGGACCGGCGCACATACAGCGCTCCAATGCCCTTGGGGCCGTATACCTTGTGCCCGGACAAAGACAACAGGTCCACCGGGGTCTGGTTCAGATCAATGGGCATCTTGCCGGCAGCCTGGGCGGCGTCCACATGGAACAGCACTCCCCGTTCACGCAGTTCTGCGCCAATCGCAGCGACATCGGTGATGCAGCCCAGTTCGTTATTCACCATCATCAGGCTGACCAGAACCGTGTTGTCCCGGAGCGCCTCGATGACCCGCTCCGGCGGAATCCGGCCGTCCGGATCAGGATCCAGCCAGGTCACTTCCACGCCCCGGCCTTCGAGCCATTTGCAGGTGTCGATAACGGCTTTGTGCTCGATCTTCGAGGTGATGACATGGACATCCCTGCGATTGCCTACCGCACCCTTGATCGCCAGGTTGTCGGATTCGGTGGCACCGGAGGTCCAGACAATCTCCCTGGGGTCGGCGGAAATCAGGTCGGCGACCTGCCGGCGGGCAGCTTCAACAGCCGCCTCGGCCTGCCAGCCATAGGCGTGGGAGCGGGAAGCCGGGTTCCCGAACACACCGTCGAGCGTGAGATATTTGACCATTTCGTCGGCAACGACGGGATCAACGGGCGTCGTGGCCGCGTAATCCAGATATACGGGCTTTTTCATGATATGTAAGAACGTTCTGTATCAGGCCGGCGCCTGGTCGGTCAGACGGTCGGTGTTGATGGTTTCAGAATCCTTGCCGTCCTGGCGACGGTTCTGACGATCCGCAACCTGACGGATTTCATGTTTCTTCATCAGATCCCCGAGACTGATTTCGCTGAGGAACTGATGAATCTGATCGCTCAGATCAGACCAGAGATGGTGGGTAAGGCACTTCTCCCCATTCTGGCAGTCGCCCTTGTTGCCACAACGCGTGGTATCAAGGGACTCACTGACCGCATCCACCACCTCGGCGATGTAGACGCGATCGGCATCACGGCTCAGGCGGTAACCACCGCCGGGGCCTCGGATGCTGACAACCAGTTTCTGCCGGCGCAGACGGGAGAACAGTTGTTCCAGGTAGGATAGCGAGATTTCCTGCCGGGACGATATATCCGCCAGACTGACCGGCCCCTGATCCCCGTGAAGGGCCAGGTCCAACATTGCCGTAACAGCATAGCGGCCTTTGGTGGTCAGTTTCATGGCATCAGCCCCGCGACGGGAATGAATCTCGATTAACAGATGCGAGTATGAATTGACCAAGTAATTCAGTCAAGTATTCAACCCCGCGTATCCGTGTCATCCCGGACGCAGTCAAAGTCCTCTTCATCCAGCGGCGGCAGTTCGCCATTCTGGTATTCACTGTTAACCTTCCGGATGGCCTTGCACATGTTCTCGATACGGTCATCGACCGCGTGCATGTGATCAAGCAGAGCACGCATGGCTCGCGCCACCGGGTCCGGCATTTCCTCGGTGACCCCGTAGGCATCGAAGCCCATACGCTCTTCCATCTCCTTGCGGCGAACATCGTCTTCGGACTTGCGCTTGACGATCACCCGCCCCGGTATGCCAACCACCGTGGCACCTTCAGGCACTGCCTTGGTCACGACCGAGTTGGAACCAATTTTGGCCCCCGCACCCACTTCGAATGGCCCGAGAATCTTGGCACCCGCGCCGACGACGACACCATCTCCGATAGTCGGATGGCGCTTGCCCTTGTTCCAGCTGGTGCCTCCGAGGGTCACACCCTGGTAAAGGGTGACGTCATCGCCAATAACCGTGGTCTCACCGATGACCACGCCCATGCCGTGGTCGATAAAGAACCGGCGGCCGATGGTCGCCCCGGGATGGATCTCGATACCGGTGAACCAGCGGGCCAGGGTTGATACCGTGCGGGCAAGCCACTTCAGCCCCAGCTTCCAGAGCCAGTGGGCAAATCGGTGAAACAGCAAAGCATGGAGGCCCGGGTAATTGGTGAGAACCTCGAACGTGTTACGCGCCGCCGGATCCCGGTGAAAAACACTGTTAATGTCTTCCCTCAGTTGTTCAAACATGGCCTTCTTCCTGTCCCGTCGCCGATGACTCACCATCGGTGGATTGGCGTTGATTTGGTGCCTTGCCGGCAGCTTTCTGGGCCGCCGTCAGGATGCCACGGAGAATGTTGACTTCCATCTGATCAAGTCTGGCCCGCTGGAACAGCCTCCGCAAGCGGGTCATCAGCTGGCGCGGATTCTCGCGGCGGTGAAACTCCACGTCCACCAGCATCTGCTCGAGATGGCCGAAGAATCCTTCCACATCCCTGACCGAAGCCGGAGACACATCCCAACCGGCATCGCCCGGTGCCGACATGGGCTTGAGGTATGGGCTACCCTCGCCTCCTTCAAGGTTACGAAGGTAAAGCATCCGCAATTCGTAACACATCACCTGTACCGCCATGGCCAGATTCAGGGAGCTGTATTCCGGGTTCGACGGGATATGAATGTGATGGTGACAATGCTGGAGTTCGTCATTGCTCAGACCATTGCTCTCACGCCCGAATACCAGCGCAACACTGCCACCGGCAGACGCCTGCGATGCGGTTTCGGCCGCTTCGGGCGGCGGCATCACCGGCCAGGGCACCTTGCGGCCACGGGCGCTGGTGCCCATCACCAGTACGCAATCGTCAATGGCCTCCTCCAGACTGCCAACTACCTGTGCACGGTCGAGCACATCCGAGGCACCGGCAGCGCGGGCGTAGGAGGCTTCATCAGGAAAGGATTTCGGATTGACCAGCCACAGATTCCCCAGCCCCATGTTCTTCATGGCCCGGGCCACCGCGCCAATGTTTCCCGAGTGGGAAGTTTCCACCAGAACAATGCGGATCCGGTCGTTATAGGTGTCCGTGCCTTCCAGGGGGAGCGCGGGATTGTGCATGGTCAAAAGCCTGTTTCTGTCTGCAGAGTGAACCAAGCGCGACATGATAGCAGAACCACCCCTCTTCCACCTCTCCGGAAATTCCGTAACTAGCTGCCATCCGTGGTATTCCGGAGTCAAAAAACATACAAGGGGGGTGATCTTTTGCTATCATACCCGGCCTCCACACACCTGGATAATGAACACTCAGATGCAACCAGCAATCAAAATGGCCCTGCGCGTAGCGCGTCAGGGGTCCGACTACCTGAAAGCCCATTTCGAGCGCCAGGAACCCAACGGCAAGGACGAGAGCGAACGTCGCCGCCAGCTGGATCGGGTTGAGCAGTCCATTTATGACAATTTCAAGGAGCAGCTCGAGAAGTCCTACAAGGACCACACGATTGCTCCGCTGAACGAAGCCAGCGCCGGCACCAGCGAGAAGAGCTGGCACATCTTCCCGGTGTTGGGTCGTGAAAACTTCCTCCGTGGCATCCCGGACTTCGTCCTGGCCCTGTCCCAGAAGCGGAACAACCGCACCGAGAACCTGCTGATCGTGAACCCGATCACCGGCGAGGAATATTCCGCGTCCCGGGGTCATGGTGCCGCCCTGAACAGCCGTCGGGTACGTACATCGGAAATCAGGCACTTCGACAAGGCCGCGGTTGCCACCAACCTGCTGGACCAGGCGCGCAAGAGCGAGAACTCCCAGCTTTGGGGTGAGATGGCCGCTGTCGTCGCCCACGATTCAGCCATGTTCCGCAGCTCCGGCTGCGTGGTGCTGGACATTGCGCGGGTTGCCTCCGGCAGCCTGGATGCGGCCATCATCTTCCGCCCGGAAGCCGCCGATATGGACCTGGGCGTGACCCTGGCCATGGAATCCGGCGCTCTGACCGGCGATTTCTCCGGCAACCCCGCTACCGGCAACGCCCGGCAACTGGTTGTGGCCAACCCGAAACTGTTCCGGGAAGTACTGAAAACCCTGCACCCCTTCCGGGGCCGCCTGCCGCGCTGACCAACGCTTCGGCAAGGCACAAAAAAACCGCCAACTCCTCAGAGTGGCGGTTTTTTTTGTGCCCGGAGATATTTACATCCGGTTAAGCCATTCGGGCGGCTCTTCGTCTTCTTCCTGCCCGGCGGCACCTTCCTTGACCGGCAGCGCCATATCCTCGCGGGACACGCCGAGGGCGATCAGCAGGTTGGCGGAGACATAGATGGAGGAATAGGTACCCACCAGCACACCAATAATCAACGCCAGCGCAAAGTTGTTGATCGCCTCACCCCCGAACAGGTACAGCGCGAACAGCACCACCAGGGTGGTACCGGACGTGTTGATAGTCCGGCTGATGGTCTGGTGAATCGAGGTATTGATGATGTCCCAAGCATCCCCGACGCGCATCTTGCGGAAATTCTCCCGGATGCGATCCGCCACAACGATTGTGTCGTTCAGGGAGTAACCGATCACGGCCAGCAGGGCCGCCAGCACGGTCAGGTCGAAGGTCCACTGGAACAGCGCGAATATACCCAGAACGATGATCACGTCGTGGGCCAACGGAATAACCGAGGCAATACCGAACTTGAACTGGAAGCGCATGCCAACGTAGATGAGCACAACCGCCAGAGCCAGCAACAGGCCCAGACCGCTGTCTTCTTTAAGCTGCTCACCCACCTGGGAGCCGATGAACTCGGAGCTGATCAGCTCGAACTCCGCACCACCCTTCTGAAGGGCATCAGCGACTTCAACGGCCAGTTCGTCGTTACCCGCTTCCGCCAGGCGGATCAGGATCGTGGTGTCAGAACCGAAATTCTGGACCACGAAATTGTCGAAGCCGGCCTCATCCAGCTGGCCACGGATGTTGTCCAGGGACGGCGCTTCGGTATATTCGAACTCGACAGACGTGCCCCCGGTAAAGTCCATGCCCAGGTTCAGACCACGAACCGCCAGCAAGGCAATCGAGGCAATGACCAAGGCGATGGAGAGGACGGAAGCAGCCTTCCGGAACCCCATAAAATCAAACGGCTTCTTCTCCAGCTCAGACATTTGCCAGCTTCCCTCCAATCGACAGCTTTTCGATCTTCCGACCGCCATACACAAGATTCACGATGCTGCGACTGACCATCAGCCCGGAGAACATCGAGGTGAGGATACCGATGCACAGGGTGACGGCGAAGCCCTTGACCGGGCCGGAGCCCATGGCGAACAGGATGACCGCCACCAGCAGTGTGGTGATGTTGGCATCAAAGATCGAGACGAAAGCCCGCGAATAACCGGCATTGATGGCCAGTTGCGGCGCCACCCCGGCCTTCAGCTCTTCACGTATTCGCTCGAAGATCAGCACATTCGCATCCACCGCCATACCTACGGTCAAAACGATACCGGCAATACCCGGCAGCGTCAGTGTCGCCGAAAGGATGGACATGCAGGCAATCAGCAACATCAGGTTGAGGGTCAGCGAGACGTTGGCAATCAGACCAAACCCGCGGTAATAGACAACCATGTACAGCAACACCAGACCGAAGCCGAGTGCCACCGACATCACGCCGGCATCGATGTTCTTTTGACCAAGGCTCGGCCCGATGGTCCGTTCCTGCACAAAGTACATCGGAGCTGCCAGGGCACCGGCACGCAACAGCAGTGCAAGCTCGGCTGCTTCCGGAATCGAATCCAGGCCGGTAATCCGGAAGCTGCTGCCAAGGGCGGACTGGACGGTTGCCAGGCTGATGATGCCCTTCTCCACAACCCGCTTCTCGACCATGGTGGGCTCACCGTCCACCATCTGGCTTTCAGTCTCGGTCCGGTATTCGATAAACAGCACGGCCATACGGCGGCCAATGGCGTTACGGGTTGCCCGGTTCATCAGGTCACCGCCCACGGAGTCCATGGTGATGTTGACCTGGGGCTGGCCGTTCTCGTCGAACGCCTGCTGGGCATTGGCTACATTATTACCGGTGGCGATGACATCGCGCTCAAGCCGGGCCGTACGCTGGGGATTATCCCGGAAACTGTACTGCTCGGTTTCGCTGGCCGGCGCATCCTGCCTGGCTTCCATGCGGAACTCCAGGTTCGCTGTGGCACCGAGAACCCGCTTGGCCTGGGCAGTATCCTGCACACCGGGCAATTCGACGATAATGCGATCAGTGCCCTGACGCTGGACCAGCGGCTCCGCGACACCCAGCTCGTTCACCCGGTTACGGATCGTGGTCAGGTTCTGCTCGAGGGCATACTCCTGGATGTTCCTGACTTCCTCTTCGGACAGGGACAGCACCAGAAGGAACTCGTCGCCCTCGGTCTGTTCGTCCATCAGAAACTCGTTGTACTGGTCCCGGACCATGTCAAAGGCTTCTGTACGGGAACCCTCATCCCGGAAACTCAGCACGATCTGCCGGTCACCCGCATCAACATCGCCACCGCGGTAGCGAACCCGCTCTTCGCGCAATTCCCGCTTGATCTGGCTGGACATCGCCTCCAGCCGCTGCTGCAGCGCCGTATCCATGTCCACTTCAAGCAGGAAGTGCACACCACCTCGCAAGTCCAGACCCAGCTTCATGGGTCCGGCACCGACGGCTTTCAGCCAGTCCGGGGTGGACGCGGCCATGTTCAGTGCCACCAGGTATTCGTTGCCCAGCGCCTGCTGGACGGTCGGGCGGGCCTTTAGCTGGTCATCGGAGCTGGTCAGGCGGATCAGGGCATCACGCTCTTGCAGGGAGCTGCTCTTCACCGTGATGCCTTCGGCTTCCAGAGACTGGACCGCACGTTCCAGCACACGTTCATTGACTTCGGTGCTGCTGCGGGCGCCGGTGATCTGGATGGCGTAATCATCGGGGAAAAGGTTGGGCAGAGCGTAGATAAACCCGATCACGAGCGCGACCAGGATAACCAGGTTTTTCCAGAGCGGGTACTTGTTCAGCATGGGTTCCCTTAATAGCCGGCCCGGGGGCCGGCCTTGGTTGTCAGCCAGAAAGAATCAGACAGGCAGGTTCCTGGGAAGGCAGATCGCCTCACCTGGATCAGATATCCTTCAGGGTACCTTTCGGCAGGGCTGCAGCAACGGCAACCTTCTGAACCTTGATTTCGACGTTATCGGCTACTTCAATCACGATGAAGTCGTCAGTCACCTTGGTGATCTTGCCGGCAACACCACCGGAAGTCACAACTTCATCACCCTTGTTCAGGCCGGACATCAGCGCCTTGTGCTCCTTGGCACGCTTGGACTGGGGGCGCCAGATCAGGAAGTAGAAAATCAGGATAAAGCCGGCGAAGAAGATCACCTGCCCCATCACGCCCATGCCCTGGGCTGCGGGATCCTGGGCCATAGCCAGTGCCGGCATCAGGGCCATCAGTCCAGCAACAAGAAACTTCATTGATTTCATTTATTCTCTCCGTTGGTTTGGCAATTCGTTCAGGCACCGGCCAGCGGCGGTACCGATTCGCCGCGAAGGGCGTAGAAGTCGCTAACAAAGTCCGACAATGTACCTGCTTCAATGGCCCCACGCAATCCGGCCATCAGGTTCTGGTAGAACCGCAGGTTGTGGATCGTATTGAGCTGGGAGCCCAGCATTTCTCCACACTTATCCAGATGATGCAGATAACTTCTCGAAAAATTCTGACAGGTGTAACAGTCACAGCGCTCATCCAGCGGACTGGTGTCGTGGCGATGACGGGCGTTGCGGATCTTGACGATACCGGTGGATGTGAACAGGTAGCCATTTCGGGCGTTTCGGGTCGGCATCACGCAGTCGAACATGTCCACTCCCCGGCGCACTGCCTCAACGATATCCTCCGGACGGCCGACGCCCATCAGGTAGCGCGGCTTGTCTTCAGGCATTTTCGGTGGCAGGTGATCCAGGATGCGGATCATGTCTTCCTTGGGCTCCCCGACCGACAGGCCGCCAATGGCGTAGCCGTCAAAGCCGATTTCGGTAAGTCCTTCCAGGGACTTGTCCCGAAGGCCTTCGTACATGCCACCCTGGACAATTCCGAACAACGCAGCCGGATTGCCTTCGTGAGCCTGCTTGCTGCGTTCGGCCCAGCGCAGGGACAGCTCCATGGATTCCCGGGCCTGCTTCTCGGTGGCCGGGTAAGGCGTGCATTCGTCGAAGATCATGACGATATCCGAACCCAGGTCACGTTGTACCCGGATCGCGATTTCCGGTGACAGCTCCACCTTCGAACCATCCACAGGCGACCGGAAAGTCACGCCCTCTTCGGTGATCTTGCGCATCTCGCCCAGGCTGAACACCTGGAAACCGCCGGAGTCAGTCAGGATCGGGCCCTGCCACTGGGTAAAGTCATGCAGATCCCCGTGAGCCTTCACCACTTCGGTACCGGGTCGAAGCATCAGGTGAAAGGTGTTACCAAGGATGATCTGGGCGCCGATTTCGTGGATGTCCCGGGGCAGCATGCCCTTGACGGTGCCATAGGTACCGACGGGCATGAATGCCGGCGTCTCGACCGCACCCCGGGGAAACGTCAGCCGGCCGCGCCGCGCACGACCGTCCTCGGTGATTTTCTCGAAGGACATGAAGCAGGAATTGGTCACGATGATTCTCCGGACTCGTCGGATTCGGTAGTGGCTGCGCTGGCCGATGCGCCCAGGAGCATGCCACGGCTCGGCTCCTGGCTGGTGATGAACATGGCATCACCATAACTGAAGAAACGGTAGCGCTCGGCCACGGCTTCCCGGTATGCCGCCATCACATTGTCGTAACCGGCAAAGGCACTGACCAGCATGATCAGGGTCGATTCCGGCAAATGGAAATTGGTAATCAGGGCGTCCACGGTCTGGAAGCGGTAACCCGGATGGATAAAGATGTCGGTCTCTCCCCGGAACGGTCGCACACGGCCTCCCCGGCTCGCAGACTCCAGGGAACGTACCGATGTGGTACCAACGGCAATGACACGCCCGCCGCGGGCACGGGTCCGCTCGATCGCTTCGACGGTTTCCTCCGGCACGTGCGCAACCTCGCTGTGCATCACGTGGTCCTCGATTCGCTCCACGCGCACCGGCTGGAAGGTACCGGCACCCACGTGCAGTGTCACAAAGGTGGTTTCGATACCTTTCGCCCGAAGCTGCTCCAGCATCGCCTCGTCAAAGTGCAACCCCGCCGTCGGGGCTGCCACCGCACCGGCCTCCCGGGCATAAACCGTCTGGTAACGTTCCCGGTCAGAGGATTCGTCGGGGCGGTCTACATAGGGCGGCAGCGGCATGTGGCCAATACGCTCGAGCAACTCGAGAATGGGCTCGGCGGTTTCGGCCATCAGCCGGAACAGCGCATCCTCACGCTCGACCATGCGCAGCACACTGCCATCTTCCAGGATCACCTTCTGATCGGCTTTAAGGGCTTTGGAGGCACGGACATGGGCGAGGATTTCGTGCTCACCGGTTACCCGCTCCACCAGCACTTCCACCTGGCCGCCGGTTTCTTTCCGGCCAAACAACCGCGCGGGGATCACCCGGGTGTCATTGAACACCAGCAGGTCGCCTTCCTGGACCAGGTTCTGCAGGTCGGTGAACCGGAGATGGTCGACCTTGCCGGTCAGACCTTCCAGGTACAGCAAACGGGAGGCGCTGCGCTCCTCGAGAGGATACCGGGCAATCAACTCGTCCGGGAGATCAAAATAAAAGTCGGAGACGTTCATGGGATGGACTGGTTACGACACTGCAGGAAAGATGATGGTAGCGGCGGGCGGACTCGAACCGCCACGGGTTTTACCCCAACGGATTTTGAATCCGTCGTGTCTACCAATTTCACCACGCCGCCATCGGAGAGTGTGGGGGATTATACTGACGTTATTTTCGAAAGCAATAACATTACCGGCGTTCCGGCGGCCAGTCCAAGACGAACTCCGCAACCTCCGGCCGGGGCACCTTTGGCTTCTCGGTGGCGACGCTTCCGGTATAAAGGAAGCCGATGATGGATTCCTGCTCTGACAGCCCCAGCCCTTCCCGGACTGCCGGGTGGTAGGCGATCGACCCGGTACGCCACATCACTCCGAACCCGGCCTCCTGCAGCGCCAGTTCCAGAAAGCTCATGCCTGCGCCCGCAGATAACAACTGCTCGATCTCCGGAACCTTGGGGTGTTCGCTCGGGGAGGCAATGCCGACAATGATCATCGGCGCCCGCAACGGAGCACGGCGGAGCTTTTCGATCTCCTGCTCGTCGGCATTGTTGGGGCAGGTGGAGGCAAACAGGTCCCCCAACTGCTCCAGCCCCTGCCCTTCGATCACCAGGTAACGCCAGGGCCGCAACAAGGCATGATCCGGCGCCCGTGCGGCGCAGGCAAAGGCACGCTCCAGGGTTTTCCGGTCCGGGGCGGGCGCGGTGAGGCGCGGTTCGGAACTGCGATTGAGAAGGAACTCGGTAACTGACGTCATATCGACTCGCTGTCAGGAAAAATGTGTTCAAAAAGCCGTGCTTGGAAGCCCACACGCGAATTGTGGCTTATACGTAATACTGGTAACCTTCAACTCTGGTTGGCCCATGTTAACAACTATAAATGAAGTGGCAGCACCATGAATGACCAGAACGAATTTCGCAACTTTTCAGAATTCTATCCTTACTATCTGGAAGAGCACAGTGATGTAACCTGCCGGCGCCTGCATTTTGTCGGCAGCCTGCTAGTGCTGATCGTGGCAATCTGGGCGATCACCTCCGGCAAACTGCTGTGGTTACTGGCACTTCCGGTTATCGGATATGGCTTTGCCTGGGTGGGCCACTTCAAGTTCGAGAAGAATCGCCCGGCTACCTTCAAATACCCACTTTACAGTCTGATGGGAGACTGGGTGATGTTTCGAGACATGCTGATTGGCAGGATCCGTTTCTGAGATGATGAGCGCCCCTGTGGACTTGCGAAACGCAAGCAACAGCGCCGGAAACGCGCTGTCCCACGAGCAGGGCAGCAGTTCAACGGCCGTCCCGCCGATGCCGGATTACAGCGGGCGCATCCTTGCCTACACGGTCACGGCCGTCATCATCGTCATCGGTGTCCTTCAGAGTGCGTTTGAACAATGGCTGCTGTGGCTGGTTGCCGGCGCCCTGCTCTGGCCTCACATTGCCCACATCCTTACCCGCCGGACCTTCCTGAACCGCTCTCCACGCATCCGCCAGAAGATGCTGCTGGTGGATTGCGTGTTCGGTGGCACCTTCATCGGCTTCACCGGGCTGGTCGCCGTTCCTGCGGTTTCGGTGGCCCTGATGATGATGTTCAGCTGCCTGATCGTCGGCGGCATCCGCCAATGGCTGATGGGCACTACGCTCATGGCATCCGCGATTGCCGCCGGCGTTGCCTTCGCCGGACCAGCCGAGTCTTTCCAGTCACCACTGCTGACCAGTATCAGCGCCGTGCTGGCCACCGGCATCTACATTTGCGTTACCGCCTTCTATTCGCACCAGCAGGCGCGCGCGCTGATGCTGGCCAAGACGCAGATCCAGAACCAGCGGGAACAATCCATCGCGCTCTCCCACAAACTGTCCAAGTACCTGTCGCCCCAGGTCTGGCAGTCGATCTTTACCGGAGAGCGGGACGTCCGGCTGGAAACCCAGCGCAAGAAACTTGCAGTCTTCTTCTCGGACATCAAGGGCTTCACGGAGCTTTCCGAGGAAATGGAACCAGAGGCCCTCACCGAACTGCTGAACCACTACTTCAACGGCATGTCCGAGGTGGCCCTGAGATACGGCGGCACCATCGACAAGTTCGTGGGTGATTCGATCATGGTGTTCTTCGGTGACCCCACCAGCCGGGGCCAGAAGGAGGATGCCTTTGCCTGCGTCTCCATGGCCATCGAAATGCGCAAACACATGAAGATCATGCGCCAGAAGTGGCGCAGCCAGGGCATCAAGACCCCCCTGCAGATCCGCATGGGCATCAGCACCGGCTACACCACGGTGGGTAACTTCGGCGCCGAGAACCGGATGGACTACACCATCATCGGCAAGGAAGTGAACCTGGCCAGCCGGCTCGAATCCCTGGCCGAGCCCGGCGAGATCCTGGTTTCCTACGAAACCTTCTCACTGATCAAGGACCGGATCATGTGCCGCGACAAGGGCGAGATCACGGTCAAGGGCTTTACCAAGCCGGTGCCGATATACGAGGTGGTGGACTTCCGCCGGGACATGGGCCCGAACCGCAGCTTCCTGGAGCACGAACACAGCGGCTTCGCCATGTACCTGGACTCCGACAAGATCACCGAAAAGGAGCGCAAGGCGATCCTGGAAGCCCTTGAAGATGCCGCCGACCGCCTGCGCTCTGAAGAAGAACTGCCCGACTCCGGCAAGCTTGGCTGAACCGGGCCGCTCCGCTTACTGCCGGATCAGCCTCGGCCCGGCACTCCCCTCTGCCTGCGTGCTTCGCCAGGGATTGATGTCCAACCCGCCACGGCGGGTGTAGCGCGCGCACACCGCCAGTTCCGTTGGCTGGCACTGCTTCATTAAATCGGTGAACACCGTTTCCACGCAATGCTCGTGGAAATCCTGCTTGTTCCGGAAACTGACGATGTACCGCAGCAACGCCGAACGGTCGATCTTCGGCCCGGTGTAACGGATCAGGAGCGTGCCCCAGTCCGGCTGGCCGGTCACCGGGCAGTTACTCTTGAGCAGGTGTGAACACAATTGCTCGGTCACCACCTCTGCACTCTGTTCAACAGCCAGCGATTCCGGCGCGTACTGGTACACCACGTCGCCCACCGGCTCATCATCGATCAGCTGGTAACCCTCGGGGCGACCGATCGCTTGCCCGCTCTCATCGACACTGTGCAGGTTCACCCGGACCGCGGCGCCACAGGCGCTGGAGAGATCGCTGACGACCGTCTCCACCAGTTGCTCCGGCGTGGAGAAAACATGCTGGTTCAGCGAATTGAGATACAGCTTCAGGGACTTGGATTCGATGATGGACGGCGATGCCGCCGGCACGAAGATCTCCGCCCAGGCGACGGCAGGCACACCACCAGGCCGGAGCCAGGACACTTCCCAGGCCTGCCAGAGATCCTCGCCGAACCAGGGCCAACGGCCGTCCTCCAGCCCGATCCGGCGGCGATTTTCATCCCGCGCCACCGGGAACAGCAGGTTCGGGTCGTAAGAATCCGGGTATTCGCTGGATTTACCCAGCGGCGCGTTATGCAAAGCCATATTTGTTCCTGAAATCAGTGGCGGATGCCCTTGCCGCGCTCGAGCATACGCAGGGCAACGAACGCCAGTACAACGATGAAGACCAGAATCATACCAAGAGACACGAACGGATTAACGTCCGAAACTCCCAGTATGCCGAAGCGGAAGCCGTTCACCATGTACAGGATCGGGTTCGCCATGGACACGCCCTGCCAGAACCCCGGCAGCATGTCGATGCTGTAGAAGACACCACCCAGGTACGTCAGCGGGGTCAGCACGAAGGTGGGCACAATCGAGATGTCGTCGAACTTGGTCGCCAGCATCGCATTGATAAATCCGCCCAGGGCAAACAGGGCCGAGGTCAGGAACACCGTCACCACCACCATCGGAAAGCTGTGAATCGACAGCTGGGTGAACGCCAGGGACAGCGCCGTGACAATAACGCCGATACCCAGGCCACGGGCCATGCCACCGGTCACATAGCCGGCGAGGATCACCCAGTTCGGCACCGGGGATACCAGAAGCTCCTCGATGCTGCGCTGGAACTTCATGGAGAAGAAGGACGACACCACGTTGGCGTAGGAATTGGTGATCACCGCCATCATGATCAGGCCAGGCACGATGAACTGCATGTAGTTGAAGCCGCCCATCTCGCCGATCCGAGAGCCGATCAGGTTACCGAAGATGATGAAGTAGAGCGTCATGGTGACCGCCGGCGGCAACAGCGTCTGCGGCCAGATCCGGGTAAACCGGCGTACCTCACGCAGAACGATGGTGTAGAACGCGACCCACAATGCATCAAGCTTCATGCCGCACCCTCCACGTTCTTGCGGGCTTCGGCGGCATTCTCTTCCACCATCCGGATAAACAGTTCCTCAAGCCGGTTGGCCTTGGTCCGCATGCTGACCACCTTGATCCCGAGCTGATCCAGCTGGGCAAATACCGCATTCAGGGCCTGACCTTTCTCCACGTCCACTTCCAGGGCTCCCTCGTCATTGATACGGCAGATGACATCGTCCAGCTCCGGCACACCGGAGAGCTCTTTCTCGGTGTCCAGCACGAAGGTCTCCACGCTCAGCTGCTGCAACAGCTCACGCTTGCTGGTGTGCTTGAGAATCTTGCCATGGTCGATGATGGCAATGTTCCGGCACAGGGCTTCCGCCTCCTCCAGGTAATGGGTGGTCAGGATGATCGTGGTGCCCTCCCGGTTCATCTCTTCCAGGAAGGTCCACATGGACCGGCGCAGCTCGATATCCACGCCGGCGGTGGGTTCATCGAGAATCAGCAGTTTCGGCTCATGTACCAGAGCCCGGGCAATCATCAGGCGGCGCTTCATGCCGCCGGAAAGCATACGGGCCGGCGTGTTGCGCTTGTCCCAGAGCCCCAGCTTCTTGAGATACTTCTCGGCGGACACCGAGGCCCGGCTGAGAGGAATACCGTAATAGCCCGCCTGGGTGGTCACGATGTCGAACACCTTTTCAAACTGGTTGAAGTTGAACTCCTGGGGCACAACCCCGAGGTTCAGTTTCGCATCCGCCAGGTTGGTGTCGATGTCATGGCCGAACACGCGGACCTTGCCGGCGGTCTTGTTCACCAGTGAGCAGACGATGCCCAGCGTCGTGGATTTGCCGGCGCCATTGGGGCCCAGCAACGCGAAGAAATCCCCTTCCCTGACATGAAGATCAATCCCTTTCAGGGCCTGGAACCCGTCACCATAGGTCTTGGTGAGGCCCTCAATTTCCAGTGCGTTGGTCATAGCTCATCCCGGATCCGATGGATTTCGGTGGCAGCCCGCACAGCCGCCCACGCCAAAAAGTAGAGTGCTATTCATTGTGGCAACCTCGTGAAATTCAAGGGTATGCCGGGTAGCTCCGGCAAAACCGCCAAACTGCGACAGGAATCGCGATATCGGCCAATCGCCATCCCTATAATGCAGTTACAACAACTTACAAAACGCTGGCCAGACTCTCCGCCGCCAGCTTTCAAGACCGGGATGTACGCCGAAACATGAAATTCGTTCACCGAACTGCGCCCCTGACCGTCCTCCTGAGCACCCTTGCCCTGGCCGGCTGCCTGGGCAGCGATGACGGCGGCGGCACGGCCGCGGACACCGGCCAGCTCAATTTCAATGGATTCAGCGGCCTGGACTTCCGGACGGCGAGCCAGAGCGGCACCACCAACGTCGACGGCCAGTTCCGCTATTATCCCGGCGAGACTTTAAGCTTTCGGGTCGGAGATCTCGTCCTGGCAGACGGGGTCCCTGCCAGACCCCACGTTACCCTGCTGGAATTCTTCCCCGACCTTCGCAGCGCCCTCCAAACACCGACGGTCGACGCGGAAGGCCTTCGCACCCATACCCGGACGGAGCTGAACCTGCTGGACAATGGCCCGCTGATGAACATGACCCGCCTGCTGATGTCGCTGGACTGGACCCAGGGCGTGCAGGAAGACGAGGGCATCGAAATCCGCCAACGGGTGATCGATCAGCTGAACGCGGCCTTACCCTTGCTTGATGCTCCTATTGATTTCAACGTACCGACCACAGAGTTCACCGCCATGGGCACAACGCCCTCACCTGCGAACCAGCTACTGGCCAGGATCTGCTTCCATCCGAAGGGAGATGAACTCTGCGAATCGCCTCCCACCCCCGAGCAGATCCAGAATGCCCCGGAACGGCCGGAAAACGAAGAAGACTGGGACCCGGATGTGGAATACCGGCAGGACCTGCAGGCCAAGCGGAATCGAATCCTCGAAGCCATCCGGACCCTGGATGAGATCGACAACGAAGATGCGCGGACCTACCTGCGCCGGGAACTGAAGGACATCACCACCACTGTCAGCAACGGCTATTACCTGGATGAAGACGTGGCCAGCCACCCCGCCAGTGACACCGGAATCAAGAGCGTCCGGGTGCAACGCATCGGAGGCGACACGGCCCTCGCGGAGATCGAGGCCATCAGCACTCGCCCAGAGGATGTCACCATACACGCGTGGAGCTGGCAGAGTGCCGAGGTGGACTATTTCGTCAGTGGGGACAGCGGTGGTGAATCGGAACTGGTGATGAGCTTCCGCCCCGAAAACACCTACCGCTGGGTACGCAAGAGCCTGCGGGTGATTATCCGCTGATCAAACGACTGAAATTCCAGCGGGATTCCGCGCCGGTGACGTCATACCGAGAAGGATCCAGACCTTCCGAACCGTGCGGCAGACATTCCTTCACGATCAGCGCTTCGTTGACGTCCCGGCTTTCATTGTAACGGGCAAGGTCAATGATGTGCGCAGACTTCAGGGGCTTGTGCTCCTGGTCGGTCATCACCATAACCTTCGGCCACAACCGGCGTTCCGGGGAATGGGAAACCACGATGCCACGCTGGCCGTCGCTGAGTTCCACCAGGCTGCCTGTCGGATAGACACCAATCGCCTGGATGAAATTCTCCACCAGGTCTTCCTGGAACTCGATATTCCTCATGTCATACAGCAGGCTGACGGCCTTGGCCGGTGTCATGGGGTCGTCGCCACCATCCCGGGGACCGATCAGACTCTCGAAATACTCGGCAATACCGGCGACTTTCGCCATCAGCGGAATACGGGTACCGCGGACACCCTGGGGGAAACCGGAACCGTTGTGCCGTTCCCGGTGCCCGCCTACCACGCTGAGCACGGCACGGGACACGCCAGTGCCCTCGAGCATGGCGAGACCCTTCTCAACATAGGTGCGGTAACGGGCATAATCCTCGGCGCTGAACTGCCCTTCGTGATTCAGCAGGGAGCGCGGCAGAACCGTCTTACCAACCTGGGACAACAGGCAGCCCATGCCCAGGTGATTCAGGAGTCCTTCATTCAGACCGAGGTGACGACCGCACACCAGGGCCCAGATCGAGGTATTGAGCGAGTGGCGGTATATGTAATCATCGTGGGCACGGATCCGGCTCAGCCACAGCAGTGCATCGGGGTGACGAATCACACTGGCGACCATTTTTCGGGTTATCTCAGCTACCGGGCGAAGATCAGCCTCACCGCCTTCCTGCAGGGATTCGAAGGCACGCTCCAGGGCAAGCTCGGCGTCGTCGAGAAGTTGACGGGATACCTTGATTTCTTTTTTCAGGGTGGTGGTGGTCTCGTACGTGACCGGTTCCTGGATCGCGAGTGGCGGCAGCTTGAGCTCCTCGCGATCACCGCCTCGCCTGAGGGTACGGCGCCCGAAAGCCGGCTTGATCTCGCCCTGCTCGAATTTCGTGGTATCGCGCACTTCAGCGACGTCGATCATCACCCAGCGGCAATGGGATTTCAGCGCCCGGATGTCGTCCTCGGAGCGAATGTAGAAACCCTGGATCGGAAACGGTGTCTGGTGCCAGGGCCGGTCCAGATCGGACACAAACATGCCCACTTCCAAGTCATGAACCGCAACTTTTCTCTGTTGGACGCCCACGAGAGTCACCCCTGAAACTTATTCATTTTTAGATGTTTGACATTCTGAACCAGCTTACACAAGAGTCCATTACAGTTTCGTACCCCAAAAGATCCAGAAAGTAACGTAACGTAAACAGACTGTAACGCCGTGACCTGAATCACACCGCCCAGCCCTGCCTATTCGCAGGCGGATTCATCGAAGGCCGGTAGACTGGCACGCAGGGATCCGCGCGGTATTTTACGAGTATAGACAGTGTAAGGAACCGGCGACGCACGAAGATAATCCATATTTTCGGTCTCGCCTTCGCGCTCTGACTCAGGCGCTACCGGCTCACAGGCAACCAGTAGCTCAAGGCGACCCTCGATGTCTGCAATTTGGGCATTGCCCTGCCCCGGGTTCACCACGATGCAAGCCGATGGATCCAGGTCTTCCCGACGGACTACCACCCGATCCACCCCGGCTTCCGCGCAGGCCCGGATCCCGTTCCCGCACTTACCCGCATCATCGTGGGAGTCATCCCGTAAGCGCCATATCCGGGCGCTGCACTGGGTTTCCACCTTCAAAGCGGTGGAACGGTCGTCGAGGATCCACCAGTCCGGATACTCCGCCGACTCCCAGGACACCCGTACCTGGCGGGATTCACCCTGCGAGGTTTCGGCCGGAAACATGGCGAAATGGCTGTAATAACTGGCGCAGCCCGGCAAGACGGCGACCATTGGTATAAAAAGAAAGAAGACTCTGTACATCATCCCTGCTTTGCCAGTCATTCTGGAATCCCTGTATTACGAAAAACTTCATGTTTTTTAGAGTGTTCTGAAGAATACCACCATTTTGCCTGAAATATTCCAAAGGGGATATTGACTCTGCCGCCAATACAAATGAGAATGGTTGCTGTTTTTAGATGCTTGTGACTCTTACAAGCGAAACAAACTCATATCAGGCAGAGGTAACACCATCATGCGCATGAAACTGGCAGCAACTGCAGCGATGGCCCTGGCGGCCATGCCACTCTCCGCATCCGCTGACGGCGAAGTCAACATCTACTCCTACCGCCAGGCATACCTGCTTGAGCCGTTGCTCAACGCATTCGAAAAAGAGACCGGCATCGAGGCCAACGTGGTCTTCGCCAAGCAGGGCCTTGCCGAGCGCCTGGAGCGTGAAGGCCGCAACAGCCCGGCAGACGTGGTCATGACGGTGGATATCTCGCGCATCAACGAACTGGTCGAGCGCGATCTGGTTCAGGGCGTTGAAAACGATGTTCTGAACAAGAACATCCCGGAGAACCTGCGTCATCCGGACGGCAAGTGGTTTGCCCTGACCACCCGTGGCCGCCTGATTTTCGTCTCCAAGGATCGCGTGGAAGAAGGTGAAATCACCACCTACGAGCAACTGGCGGATGACAAGTGGGAAGGTCGCATCTGCACCCGCAGCGGCAAGCACCCGTACAACATTGCCCTGTTCTCTTCCATGATTGCCCACCACGGTGAGGCCGAAACCGAAGAATGGCTGAACGGCCTGAAGGACAACCTGGCCCGCAAACCACAAGGTGGCGACCGCGATCAGATCAAGGCCATTGCCGAGGGCGTGTGTGACGTTGCTATCGGTAACAGCTACTACTACGGCAACATGCTGCAGGACGAGAACCAGCGCCCGATCGCCGAACAGGTTCGCCTGGTGTTCCCGAATGCCGATGATCGCGGCACCCACGTGAACATCAGCGGCATCGCCCTGACCAACAGCGCGCCGAACAAGGAAAACGCCATCAAACTGATGGAATTCCTGTCCTCGCCGGAGGCCCAGCGCATTTACGCCGAGGCCAACACCGAGTACCCGGCCAACCCGGAAGTGAAGCCTTCCGGTTTGGTTGCCGAGTGGGGTGAGATCAACCCGGACCAGTTGTCCCTGCAGGAAATTGCCGACAACCGCAATGCCGCAGTGAAACTGGTTGACCGCGTTGACTACGACGGCGAGTAATCGCCTCGGAATGACAGCATGAGACGAGGGAAAGGGCGCTGCGGCGCCCTTTCCTGTGTCAGCCCTATCCGCTCCGAAAATGACGCCAGTCATTGCAGGGCAACTGACAGCTGACTACAATCCTCAATCTTTCTCAATTCCATTTGACAGACGGGAGCACTATGACCGAGGCCGTAACCGCCGCTGATCCGGGGCTTTCCCAGCCCTTGCTGGCAAAACGCGCTTCCCGTCGCTGGATCATTGCCGCCGCCCTGATCACCGCCATTGTGGCGCTCCCCGTGCTCTCGGTGATCTTCCTGGCCTTCTTCCCGGAAGAGAACATCTGGCCTCACCTCATCGACACCACCCTGCCACGCTACCTGTGGACCACCATCCAGCTGATGGTCGGCGTTGGCGCCATTACCCTCGCAATCGGTCTGTCCAGCGCCTGGGCAGTGACCATGTGTGAATTTCCGGGGCGCAAGTTCTTCGAATGGGCCATGCTGCTGCCCTTTGCGGTTCCGGCTTACGTGATTGCCTATGTCTACACCAGCCTGCTGGACTATGCCGGCCCGGTTCAGCGCACTCTGCGCGACTGGTTTGGCTGGCAGAATGCCTCCGACTACTGGTTCCCGGAGATCCGCAGCCTGGAAGGCGCCACCCTGATGATCGGCCTGGTGCTCTACCCCTATGTTTACCTGCTGGCCCGGGCCGCCTTCCTGGAGCAATCGCCGTCCCTGTTTGCGGTCAGCCGCAGCCTCGGCCATTCGGCACTGAGCACCTTCTTCCGGGTGGTGTTGCCCATCGCCCGGCCTGCCGTCGCCGTTGGCCTGTCCCTGGTGTTGATGGAAACCCTGAACGATTTCGGCACCGTCGATTTCTTTGCTGTCCAGACTCTCACCGCCGGGCTTTTTGATACCTGGATGAATCTTGGGAACCTGGGCGGTGCTGCGCAGATTGCCACCACCATGCTGGTGTTCGTGGTGATTCTGGTGACTCTTGAGCGCTACTCCCGTCGCCGGCAGCAGCAATATGCCGCCCGCGACAACCGTGATCCGATCCGCCGCTTCACAATGTCTTTCCCCCGGCAGCTGATCTGCGTTGCCGTTTGCGCCATCCCGTTCGTCCTCGGTTTCGTAATACCCGCCGGAACCCTCGGACTATACGCCTGGGAATATTTCGAAGAGAGCTGGAACCCGGACTTCGTGCAGAACACCCTGAACAGCCTGTTCCTGTCCAGCGCTGCCGCCCTGACCACCCTGCTGATCGGTGTGATCCTGGCTTACAGCCGGCGCCTGCATAACACCCGTGGCATGCAGATTCTGATGCGGCTCTCCAGCCTGGGCTATGCCATGCCGGGGGCGGTTCTGGCGGTGGGCGTGATTGTGCCCCTGGCGGGCTTCGATAACTGGCTGGACAGCCTGATGCGCAACACCTTCGGTTTCAGCACCGGCCTGCTGCTCAGCGGCACCGCTTTCGCACTGGTGTTTGCCTATACGGTCCGCTTCCTGGCGGTGTCTGCCGGCAGCGTGGAGAGCGCCCTGCAGAAGGTCACGCCCAGCATGGACATGGCCTCGCGCTCACTGGGCTACACGCCGGGCAAGACCCTGGTGAACGTGCACCTGCCGATGCTTCGGGGCACCCTGCTGACCGCCGCCCTGGTGGTGTTCGTGGATTGCATGAAAGAGTTGCCGGCCACGCTCATCCTGCGGCCGTTCAACTTCGAGACCCTGGCGACCTACGTGTACCAGTTCGCCTCGGACGAGCGCCTGTTCCACAGCGCCCTGCCCTCATTGATCATTGTCCTGGCGGGCATTGTGCCGATCATCCTGATGAGCCGCTCCATCTCCAACACCCGGAGCATTGCCTAGGACCAGGCGGCCTGGAATTGCGGAATTACAGGTCCACCCTGGACCGCACATCCTGAACCACAAAACGACCCTGGAACACCGCCACCGGATCAGTCTTCGGCAGTACCGTGGGCTCACCACAGAACACTTCAGCGGTCAGATCCAGCCGCCCCTTGCCATGGCGGGCAAGACTTTTGCGGAAGCGCTCGGGAATCTCCTCCCCGGGCAACCGGCACACCACATAGAAATCGCTGTTGACCGGTTCAAGGTAATCGATGTTGCCACTCTGCACGACCACGGCGCCTCTGAGCCCGAGATCGGCAAGGGCCAGCTCGGTGAGGCTCCAGGCCGCGGTTACCGCAGCGGAGTAAACACTGCCACCAAAACCGGTGCCCTGATGGTTGCGGTTGGGCTCTAGCGGTGCGCTCAGCACCAGGGCATGGCCGTCCCAGGAATGCAGCTGAATACCCAGCGCACGGGACAGGGGAATATCTTCGTTGATTCGTTTCTGGAAAAGGGCCAACTGGGTCATAACTTCCTCCTGATTAACAGAAGTTTAGGCCCGAGCCGGCGTTTTCAACATGCGACTAACGTCGGCCAGATATAGCCGGATAAAGAAAGGGCCCGGGAAATCCGGGCCCTTTCGTTGGAGCGATGGTGCGGAAAAGCGCTGCTTTACTGCCAGATCACAGGCTGCTTCTGGGCGTACCAGCTGTCCACTTTTTCCTGATAGGCATCCTCCACCACATTCCGCTTCAGTTTAAGCGTCGGGGTGAGGAAACTGTTCTCGATCGACCACTCATCGCTGACCACGGTGATGAACGCCAGTTGCTCGTGGGGGTCGACAGTCTTGTTCACGTCCTGGATCAGGTTCCTGAAGCTATCCTCCAGCTGCTTGCGGTAATTCTCGTCCGCAAGCTTCGGCCGGGCCTCCTCACCGAGCATCACCAGGGCGTGGGGCTGGGTCTGGTTGGCACCGGAAACACACACCATCTCGATGGCGTCGTGGGACATCAGACGGTTCTCGATGGGCGCAGGCGCAATGTACTTGCCCTTGCTGGTCTTGAAGATTTCCTTGATGCGGCCGGTGAGTTTCAGGCGGCCCATCTCGTCGATCTCGCCCTTGTCACCGGTCTTCAGGAAGCCATCCTCGGTAAAGGTTTCCCGGGTTTTCTCCTCGTCCTTGTAGTAGCCCATCATGGTGGCCGGGCTCTTGACCAGCACCTCACCTTCCTCGCTGATCTTTGTTTCCACACCCGGCAGGGACTCGCCCACATAACCGGTACGGGTCCGGCCCGGCTTGTTCATGTGGGAGTAGGCAAAGTTCTCGGACATGCCGTAACCCTCAAGCAGCTCCAGGCCGAGATTGCGGTACCAGTCCAGCACATCGTGGGACAGCGGCGCCGAGCCACTGCCGGCCAGCTTTACCTTGTCCAGGCCCAGACCCTTGAGCACCTTCTTCTTGATCAGCCGGTTCACCAGCGGGATCTTCATCAGGCGATCCATCTTTTCCTTCGGCAGCTTCTGCAACACGCCGTGCTGGAACTTCACCCACAGGCGGGGTACCGACAGGAACAGCGTGGGCTGAGCCCGCTGCAGATCCTGGACAAAGGTATCCAGGGACTCGGCGAAATACAGCTGAAAGCCGGAGTACAGGGAGCCCAGCTCCACAAAGGTGCGCTCGAACACGTGGGCCAGCGGCAGATAGGACAGCATCCGCTCGTTCGGGCCGACGCCCAGGGTCTCGATGCCACCGGCGGCGGCAAACGCCATGTTGTTGAAACTCAGCATCACGCCCTTGGGCCGGCCGGTACTGCCGGAGGTATACACGATGGTGGCCAGCTCCTCCGGATCACGCTGAACGTTCTCCTCCAGCGGCGGGTACTTGCTGACGATATCGTCCCAGGTCTCGAAATCGTTGGGCGGGCTCAGGGGGTAGGAAATACAGCGCACAGACTCGGGCACGCCGGGTTTCATCATGTCCCAGTCGTCCAGCTTGCCGACGAACAGCACCTCGCACTCGGCATGGTTGAGGATGTAGTTGACGGTATCGGCGTTCAGCGTGGGATACAGGGGAACGGAAATGTGGCCGGCCATCCAAATGGCCCAATCTGACATGACCCACTGGGCGCAATTCTTGGAAATGATGCCCACCCGGCTCTTTTCCGGGAGGTTCAGGGATTTCAGATAGGCGGCCATCCGGCGCGCCTCTTCGACCGCACGACCCCAGGTGTATTCCACCACCTTGCCATCGCCCACGGGCTGGGTCATGTAGAGGTCGTTCTTCTTCGCCTTCTCCCAGTGATAAACCATATCCAGGGGAAGCTTGTTTGTTGTGTCCATGGACCTTCCTTATGCGTCACAGTGCTTTTAATTGTTCGCCTTATCAGGCGTATTATTAGACTTTCGTAGGGTATTTCAACATACATCGGCCCGTCAAAACGTGACGGGCGCAAAATAATTAGAACTTACAACTTCTTCGGGCAAAAACCTCTCTGCCTGCAAGTTCCCCTACCCCCTACGGCCCCGGGCTGTGATAAACTCTCGCTCTTTCCGGACGTCAGACCCGACACACCTGAAACCACCAAAAACTCGGAGATGGGTATATGGCCAAGAGAACTCTGCGCACTCTTCTGGGTGCCTCCCTGCTGGCAGCGGCAAGCCTGGTACAGGCCCAGGACGCCAAGACGGTTGCCATCACGCAGATCGTCGAACATCCGGCTCTGGACGCCGTTTACCAGGGCGTGAAGGACCAGCTGGCCGAGCAAGGCTACAAGGAAGGCGAGAACCTGACCGTGATGCACGAGAGTGCCCAGGGCAACTCCGCCATCGCCTCCCAGATTGCCCGCAAATTCGTGGGTGAGAGCCCTGATGTGATCGTCGCCATCGCCACTCCGTCCGCGCAGACCGTCGCAGCGGCCGCCCGCGAAATCCCGGTGGTGTTCTCGGCGGTGACCGACCCGGTCGGTGCCAAGCTGGTTCAGAGCCTGGAAGCCCCCGGCGCCAACATCACCGGCGTCAGCGACATGCTGCCGATCGACAAGCACCTGGACATGCTCCAGCGGGTAATGCCGAATGCCAAGCGCATCGGTACCGTCTACAACCCGGGTGAAGCCAACGCCGTCTCTCTGGTCAACATGCTCGAAGAGCGTCTGGCCGAGCGTGGCCTGGAACTGGTCAAGGCTGCTGCCACCAAGACTTCCGAGGTTCTGGGTGCTGCTCGCTCCCTGGTGGGTGAAGCCGACGCCATCTACCTGACCACCGACAACACCGTGATCAGCGCCGCAGAAGCAGTGATCTCCGTGGGCGAGCGTGCCGATATCCCGGTGTTCGCCGCTGACACCGCCACTGTCGAGCGTGGCGCCGTGGCCGCTCTTGGCTTCAACTACTACGAGCACGGCCGCCAGACCGGCAAGATGGTCGCCCGCGTGCTTGAAGGTGCGGAAACCGCCACCATGCCCGTTGAAACCATGGACACCCTGGACCTGTTCGTGAACCCCGCCGCCGCCGAGCGCATGGGTATCACCCTGTCCGAAGATTTCGTCAAGGAAGCGAAAGAAGTCGTCAAAAACGACAAGTAAACGCCCTGACCAATACGGGCGGACCCCACAAGGGCCCGCCCGTTTTTCTTTCACAGTGAATACTACCCATGCTCAGTGAAATCGCTTTTTACGGCGCCCTGGAAACCGGCCTCATCTATGGCCTGGTTGCCTTCGGCATCTACATCTCTTTCCGCGTTCTCGACTTCCCCGATCTCACCGTTGACGGCAGCTTCCCGCTGGGTGCCGCCGTGGCCGCCATGCTCATCATCGCCGGCTGGAATCCCTGGATTGCCACCGGTGCGGCCGTGCTTGCCGGCATGGCCGCCGGTGCCGTGACCGCGCTGCTTAACGTCAAGCTCAACATCCTGAACCTGCTGGCCTCGATCCTGACCATGATCGCCCTGTACTCGGTGAACCTCCGGATCATGGGCCGGCCCAACGTGGCGCTGTTGACCGAGGAAACCGTACTCACCCCCTGGTATGAACTGGACCTGGCGTTCCACCAGGTGCCGGTACTGCTGTTCGTGGTGGTGGTCTTCATTTCACTGATTCTGCTCTGGCGCTTCATGAAATCCGAAACCGGTCTGGCCATGCGTGCCACCGGCGCCAACCCCCGGATGGCCCGGGCCCAGGGTATTGCTACCGGCGGCATGATCGTTCTCGGCGTTGCCCTGTCCAACGGCCTGGTGGGCCTCGCTGGCGCGCTGTTTGCCCAGAGTCAGGGCGCGGCGGATGTGACCATGGGTGTCGGCGTGATCGTTATCGGCCTGGCCTCCCTCATCGGCGGTGAAGCCCTGGTTACACCCTCCACGGTTATCCGGGCACTGATTGCCTGCGTGGTGGGCGCCATCATCTACCGCCTGGCCATTGCCTTTGCCCTGAACGCCGACGTGCTTGGCCTGCAGGCCCAGGACCTGAACCTGATCACCGCCGTGCTCGTGACCCTGGCCATTGTGTTGCCGGGCGTGCGCAACTCCGTAATCGGCAAACTCACCCGCAAAAAGGCCTGAGGAATCGACATGATCAGTGCAAGCGATCTCCGACTGACTTTTGGCAAGGGAACGCCGCTGGAAAACCCCGCACTCCGGGGCATGAGCCTGACCGTCAACCAGGGTGAATTCGTCACCGTGATCGGCAGTAACGGCGCCGGCAAATCCACCTTCCTAAACGCCCTTGCCGGCGAGGTAATTGTGGATACGGGCCAGATTATCGTGGACAACCAGGACGTTACCCGCCTGCCCACCCACAAGCGTGCGGCCCGGGTGGCCCGGGTGTTCCAGGACCCGCTCGCGGGCACCTGCGAGAATCTGTCCATCGAAGAGAACCTGGCCCTCGCCATCAAGCGTGGCCAGCGCCGTGGGCTGACCTCGGCGGTCAAGAAACAGTACCTCGGCCAGTTCCGGGAAAGCCTCTCCTCCCTGAAACTGGGGCTGGAGAATCGCCTGGGCGACAAGATGGGCCTGCTCTCCGGGGGTCAGCGCCAGGCCGTGAGCCTGCTGATGGCCAGCCTGACCCCTTCCAGCATCCTGCTGCTGGATGAGCACACCGCTGCCCTGGACCCGAAAACCGCTGCCTTCGTGCTGGAACTGACGGAAAAGATCATCGAGGAGCAGAAACTCACTGCCCTGATGGTCACCCACAGCATGAAACAGGCACTGGAAGTCGGCACCCGTACGGTGATGCTGCACCAGGGCCAGGTGGTGTTCGACATTGCCGGTGAGGATCGGGAAGGTCTGGAAGTGAAGGACCTGCTCGGGCTGTTCGAGAAACAGCGCGGCCTGGAAGTGGACGACGATAGTCTGCTGCTGGGCTGATTCTCCCTCCGGAACCGAGTAACAGAAAGCGGGGCGAGCAATCAGCCCCGCTTTTTTGTTGCCCGAATCCGGATCTGCATCACATTTTGGCGGTTTTCTGACCACAATATGTAGTGTTTTTGAGCAATCTTTCCCAAGCGTCGGTTTTTACGCGGCTTTCGGTATTTTCAAGCCCTCTTCCATTGATTTTCTTTGCCCCGCATCCCCAATCAATAGTTGCGTTCTTATTCACACAATACTATATCCTGTTATACTCCTTGAAAAATAAGCCCATATATAGGGCCACAAGGACAAACCGGACCTGCCCACCCGGCAGGCGCGAAAGGGCCTCAGCCAGGGCCGCAGCAACGATCACACAACGGGAACGGCCATAAAAGCCGGCAGGGAAGACCCCCACATCTTGTGGTCTTCTTCCCTATCAGCCCAAGCCGGGCCCGCAAGACACAGAAACTGACAGACGCAACACGACTCAAAGGGGTATGGCACCGGAGACGGCGCCATCGAAAAGAGACATACTGGAAGAACCGAGGGTGGCAATGAACGCTAAGGCACAGGCAGTGATCACAACGATTCCCATGCAGGAAGCTTCACTGGATATCTGGAGCAGCAAATACCAGCTGAAAACCAAGACCGGTGAACCCGTCGACAAGGACATCAACGCCACCTACGAACGTGTGGCCAAGGCCTTGGCGGAAGTGGAAAACAAGTCCGTGCGCACCAAGCACATGAAGGACTTCATCTGGGCCCTGCAGAACGGCGCCATCCCGGCCGGCCGTATCACCTCCAACGCGGGTGCCGAAGCCCACAAACCGGCTACTTCCACCATCAACTGCACCGTCTCCGGCACCGTCCATGACTCCATGAACGACATCCTGGAGAAGAACCACGAAGCAGGCCTGACCCTCAAGGCCGGCTGCGGTATCGGTTACGAGTTCTCCACCCTGCGCCCCCGTGGCGCCTACGTAGCCGGCGCCGGCGCCACCACCTCCGGCCCGCTGTCGTTCATGGATATCTTTGACCGCATGTGCTTCACGGTGTCCTCCGCCGGTGGCCGCCGCGGTGCACAGATGGCCACCTTCGACGTTCACCACCCGGACGTAATCGAGTTCATCCAGGCCAAGCGTGAAGACGGCCGCCTGCGCCAGTTCAACCTGTCCCTGCTGATCACCGAGGACTTCATCGAAGCCGTGCGCAACGGCGACGACTGGCACCTCTCCTTCCCCGTCACCAAGAAGGAAGTGGAAGACGAAGGCCTGGACCTGAGCGATACCTCCCAGTACCTGTACCGCGATTTCCCGGTGCAGGACGGCTACGTGGTCAACGATGAAGGCAAGGTTGCCTGCCGCATCTACAAGACGGTGAAGGCCCAGTTCATCTGGGACACCATCATGACCAGCACCTACGACTACGCCGAGCCAGGCTTCATCCTGATCGACAAGGTCAACCAGATGAACAACAACTGGTTCTGCGAAGACATCCGCGCCACCAACCCCTGCGGCGAGCAGCCCCTGCCCCCGTACGGTAGCTGCCTGCTCGGCTCAGTGAACCTGACCAAGTTCGTGGAATACCCGTTCACCGACAAGGCCAGCTTCAACTACGAGAAGTACCGCAAGGTAGTGGGCATCTTCACCCGCATGCTGGACAACGTGGTTGAGATCAACGGCCTGCCGCTGGCCGAGCAGCGCCACGAGATCACCCACAAGCGCCGCCACGGCATGGGCATCCTGGGCCTGGGCTCCACCCTCGCCATGCTGCGTATGCCATACGGTTCTGACGAGTCCGTACAGTTCACAGAGGAAGTCGTGCGTGAGATGGCCGTGGAAGGCTGGCGCCAGTCCCTGGCCCTGGCCGAAGAGAAAGGCCCGGCGCCGATCATGGACGAAGAGTTCGAAATCACTCCGAAGATGATGACCAAGTGCCCGGAGCTGGCCAAAGAAGGCTACAAGGTCGGCGACATCCTCAAAGGCAAACTGCTGCACGCCCGCTTCAGCCGTTACATGCAGCAGATCGCCCACGTGGAGCCGGAACTGGTGAAACAGCTGGCCGAGAAAGGTGGCCGCTTTACCCACCACACTTCCATCGCGCCCACCGGCACCATCAGCCTGTCACTGGCCAACAACGCCAGTAACGGCATCGAGCCGAGCTTTTCACACCACTATGCGCGTAACATCATCCGCGAAGGCCGCAAGACCAAGGAGAAGGTAGACGTATTCTCCTTCGAGCTGCTGGCCTACCGCCACCTGGTGAACCCGGGCGCCATGCCGTTCTCCGACGACGAGGACAAGAAACTGCCGTCCTACTTCACCACCTCGGACGACGTAACGCCGAAGCAGCACGTGGACATCCAGGCAGCGGCCCAGAAGTGGGTAGATTCCTCGATTTCCAAGACGGCCAACGTTCCGACAGACTTTGCATACCAGGACTTCAAGGGCATCTACCTGTACGCCTACGACAAGGGCCTGAAAGGTTGCACCACCTTCCGCTTCAACCCGGAAGCCTTCCAGGGCGTACTGGTGAAAGAGAAAGACCTTGAGAACACCCTTTACGAGTTCACCCTGGACGATGGCAGCAAGGTGACCCTGCGCGGTAACGAACAGGTCGAGTACGACGGCGAAATCCACAACGCCGCCAACCTGTTTGATGCGCTCAAAGAAGGCACCTACGGCAAGTACTGATCCGGGAACCGACAACAGGACAACGAACATGACAGTCAAAATCAGCAACAAAATCGTCGGCTACCGCGTTAAGAAGGCCGAGACCGACACCCCGAACGAGCACCAGGCGCAGGTACAGGCAGAAACCAAGCCGGTCCAGATGAACGAATACATCGAACGGCCGGACTTTCTGCTGGGCACCACCTACAAAATCAAGCCGCCGGTGGCCGAGCACGCGATGTACATCACCATCAACGACATCCTGCTCAACGAGGGAACGGACCACGAGAGCCGACAGCCCTACGAAGTGTTCATCAACTCCAAGTCGATGGAACATTTCCAGTGGGTTATCGCCCTCACCCGCGTCATCTCCGCGGTGTTCCGCAAAGGCGGTGACGTCACCTTCCTGGTAGAAGAGCTGCGCTCCGTGTACGACCCCAACGGCGGCTACTTCAAGAAGGGCGGCGTGTTCATGCCCTCACTGGTGGCCGAAATCGGCGCCGTGATCGAGAAGCACCTGAAGGCCATCGGCCTGCTGGAAAGCGAGGAAATGAGCGAAACCACCAAGCGCATCCTCGCCGAAAAGCGCGCCGAGTTCGAAGCCAGCCAGAGCACGGCGACGAATGACGAAACCAGCAACGACTACCCCGCCAACGCCACCATGTGTGGCAAGTGCAGCACAAAGGCGGTGATCGTGATGGACGGTTGCGCCACCTGCCTGGCTTGTGGCGATAGCAAGTGCGGTTGAGGTGAATCAGTGGTGAGTTAGTGAGAAGGCCCGGGGTGAGAACTTCGGGCCTTTTTGTTTGGGGTTGGCGAATGCGTGATTGAAAGCTGGCCTTGTTTTAACCAATCAGTTTTGCGTGTCGGTATTACAGTTTTTTGAAATGTGTCATTTTTAATCGGCTGATATTGCGTTATTTTTATCGTTAGCTTGCTTGAACACTGATAGATCTTAATAGATAAAACGTGGCGATCTCGATTTGGAGTGCTGAGTATCGATATCAGTTAAGTTTTTTCACGCATGAGAAGCGGGAGAGTTTGTGGAAATCCTAACCTTAATCGCAATATTTCTTGGACCAATTGTAGCTGTCCAAGTTAGTCAATATTTAGAGCGCCGGCGTCAAAAACATGCTGGTAAAGAATCGGTTTTTAAAACTCTCATGAGAACTCGCGCGACAGTTCTCAATCCATCTCATATTGAAGCTCTTAACATGATAGATGTTGAATTTTATGGAAAGAATAAGAAGGACCGAGCAGTTGTCGCTGCATGGAAACTCTATCTCGACAATCTCGCGGACTACAGTACACCAGACGATGTTAAATACGCTAAGAGAAAAGATCTATTTCTTGATTTATTGTACTCCATGGCACATGCGTTGAATTACGACTTTGACAAAGAACATATCAAGAACACGAGCTATATTCCCCAAGGGTACGTAGATGTAGAAAATGAACAGCATCTTATTCGTAAGGGAATGCTAGGAATACTGCGAGGAGATATCGTTGTGCCAATTCGTGTCACGACTTTTGAAGATTCCAAGAAAAGTGACTAGGCGAGGCCAACTGATCAACCAGATGCTGGTATTGGCATCCACTCCAATCGAGGCTTGGGCTATAAAAATGAGTTATTCTAACAGATCTAATTTTCCAAGATGGCTTATCTTTGTTGCAATTTTTTGTGTGGTTTCCGGCCTTATTGCAGTGATTACTTATGGCCTGAGTTTTGGGCCAGATCTGTCGGACGATGCGCAGGAATGGGCTCTATTCGGCGATTACTTGGGTGGAGTTCTAAATCCAATATTTGCTCTCGCTGCTCTGTTTGCACTTTTATATACAATTTATTTGCAGAGCACAGAGCTAAGAAACTCGACTGAACAGCTTAGAAAGTCCGCAGAAGCCCTCGATTCACAAAATAACGTATTGAGGAAACAAAGCTTCGAGTCTACCTTTTTTCAGTTGTTGCGCCTTTATAACGAGATTGTTGACGAGCTTCGGGTTACAGTTCGAGATCCCTTTATGAGAAGGCAAGGTCAGGAATCAGAGTACGAAAACAGAAATGCGTTACTCTATTTAAACAATAATTTAAAAGATAAATATATTGAGAAAGTTCGCCGCGGAGACTTTCCGGATATACCTGAAGTCGACGCTATTAGCCAAGAATATGATAATTTTTACAGTCAAAACGCTCAGCACTTGGGTCACTATTTTAGGACCATGTACAATATATTGAAATTTATTGAGTTTAGTGCCGTCAAGGAGCAAGACAAGTTCATATATGCAAACCTTCTTAGAGCACAACTCTCCAAGCAAGAATTGGCGCTTTTGCTATACAACTGCATAAGCCTCTACGGCAGAAGAAAAATGCTTCCACTGGTCAAAAAATATCGGTTGTTAAAACATATTGAGGACGATTCTGTAGCAGATGTTGAACATATAGGTTTGATCGATACTATCTAACCAGGGCGGATTCGGCTTGCGGCCTGCACCGGACGCCCCTGTCGAGACACCGATTCGCCCAGCCTTATAATTGAGAGGAATTCATGCCTTTTGACCTATCGGACACATTGGTGGTCGGAATTTCTGCAACTGCGCTATTCGATTTAAGCGAAGCCGATTCCGTCTTTCGAAGAAAGTTTGAATTGAACAGAGAAGAGGCAATTGAAGAATACCGTGAATACATGGCCGAGCGTGAGTCTGAAGGACTAGAGCCTGGCACAGGATTTCATTTGGTGAAGGCCCTTCTCTCGCTAAACCAATTTCAGCCCAGTGATAAAGCCCCACTTGTTGAGGTTGTAGTCATGTCTCGCAATAGTCCTGAAACAGGGGTGCGAGTTTTTCACAATATCCGTGAATACGAACTTGACATAACACGCTCGGCCTTCACGGGAGGTGAATCAGTTGTTGACTACTTAGAAGCCTACGATGTTGACCTTTTCCTCACTACAAACTCGAAAGACGCTCAACGCGTAATTGATAGCGATAGCTGTGCTGTGGCATTGGTAAAAGAGCCTCCTGCGAATATGGAGAAAATTCCGGACGGCCAAGTCCGACTCGCATTCGATGGAGATGCGGTATTGTTTAGTGATGAGAGTGAGATCGTCTATAAAACTAAGGGCTTGAAAGGTTTTCATACTGTTGAGGACAGAGAACAAGACAACCCCTTAAATGACGGTCCTTATGCAACTCTGCTCCGTAAGTTGTCGCGTCTTCAGGATAGGCTTCCCCATACTGTAGAGTTTTCTCCTGTTCGTGTAGCAATCATCACAGCAAGAAATAGCCCTGCCGAGATGAGAGTAATTAAGACCTTGAGGCACTGGGGCGTCTACGTTGATGAAATATTTTTTCTAGGAGGGTTAGACAAATCAAAAATAATTAAGGCATTCAAAGCACATATATTTTTTGATGATCAAGATGTTCATTTAGAGTCTGCTGCAAAATACACCCCGGCAGGAAAAGTGCCTTATAAGTCAGGGTCACCATTGAATGACTCGGACGAGTAGTTATAACAATGATGGGGAAATCAGGACCGTTCTATTTTGTGAATCCGCAACCCTATGACTTCAACAAAGCCTGTAAAGTACCTCAGTAACAACCTTGGCCAGGCCTTCCTTACCTCCCCTTTTCAGGCCCCATTGAAAGCCTGGGCACTGATACCAGTGTTCGCAATCATATCGGTATCCGTTGGATTCGGCGCCGGTTTATTTCAATTCGGGTGGCTGGATTCGCCAATCACGCCCGTGCTACCCATCATATTGTTCGTGTTCCCGTCGCTGCTTGAAGAAGCCTTCTTCAGGGGCGTACTTATACCGAGAAACATCCTGGCGTCGGGGCACGTAAAGGCTGCCTGGAGTGTGTCAATCAGCACACTGGTCTTCGTTCTGTGGCATCCGTTCAATGCGCTGGCGTTTAACCCCACCGCTGTTCCTCTTTTCCTGAATCCGTGGTTTCTGGTTATCGTAGGCGCTATGGGAATTACCTGTGGCTACGCCTACGTGCTTTCCCGGTCTATCTGGGTTCCGGTCATCATTCACTGGGCTGCGGTAACGGTTTGGGTGCTTTTTCTTGGCGGCAGAAATCTTGTGCTGGAGTTGTAACCTTTTCCCGGCCCGGGGCTGCCAGCTGCTAGTCTGTCAATGAGGGAAACATTTGAAGGACGAGACCAATGCCATACGAGAGCAATTCGGAATTGCCAGCCAGTGTACGCAACAATTTGCCAGCCCATGCCCAGGAGATTTATCGCAAGGCGTTCAATTCCGCCTGGGAAGAATACAGCGATCCTGAAGATCGCCGTGGCAATTCAGGACGGGAAGAAACGGCCCATAAGGTGGCCTGGGCGGCGGTAAAAAAGGAATACCACAAGGAAGGTGACAAGTGGGTGAGGGACAAAACCTGAGGATAGACCGGGAAAAACCTGTTTCCACTCCAAAACCGGACAAGGTTTTTTACATCTGTCATTGCTGGGACGTCCTCATAGAATTTTCTTCAGTGCACCCTCGATGTCGCCGCTATTTTCCGGGCGGACTAACCGCGCCATTTCTTCACCATCCTTCAGAAAAATCAGCGACGGCCACAGCTTAACGCCAAATGTCCGCCCCAACCTCCGGCCTTTGCCATCCTCAACTTTCACATGCGGAACGTCTGGGTGATTGTCCATGGCCGCCTTGATATCTGCCTGCGCACCCTGGCAGAAGCCGCACCAGTTGGTACCGAATTCGATTACCATCGGGCCCGTGGTCTGGTCCAACTCGTCACGGCTTAGGGTTTCGGGTGTATATTGGCTGGTATAGGACATGGTGTTTCCTCGTTGGGTTATCGGCAACCTTGGAGCCCCTGCACTCGAATGATACCGTTTGGTGGTTTCAGTCATCCAGACTCCGGAGGAACCCATGGCAGGTGGATGGTCACGTGATGGTGCGGTTCAGGAACAGATCGACGCAAGCGTTGATGACGAAATTCAGCGCGCACGCAGCCAGTTAGCCGGAGGCGAGAGTGCCACGGAATGCGATGAGTGTGGCGCCCCGATTCCGGAAGCCCGGCGCAAGGCCATTCCCGGTGTCCGGTTGTGCATCGACTGCCAGTCGGCCCAGGAAAAGCAGCAGACCCACTCTGGCAGCATCAATCGCAGAGGCAGCAAGGACAGCCAGCTTCGATAGCCTGTTGGTTTCGCCAGTAATCGGGCACCCCCATGGCTACCGGAATCACCGCAACTGAGGTGCGGGGGAAGGCCTTTGGCTTTAAGCCGCTGAAACAACCGCTTATATTTGCACTTAACCCATACCGGGTCCTACTCCACTCTTAATCGGAATACCCCATGAACGGCAAATGCCTCTGCGGCGAAGTGCAATTCGAAATCCAGAGCGATCTCCCCAACCTCTACCAATGCCACTGCTCGCTGTGTCGCAAGGCCACCGGATCTGCAGCCAACGCGGCCACCTTTGTTCACCAGCAAAACTTCCGCTGGCTCTCAGGCCAGGACAGGATCACCTCGTTCCGGAAGCCAACCGGCTATCGCAGCGATTTCTGCTCCGTGTGCGGCAGCCCGGTGCCCAATCAGCTCAGAGGCGCGGAGCTGGTCTGGATACCTGCCGGTTTACTGGAGGAGAATTTCGATGCGGCGGTGAATGTCCATCTTCACCTCGACTCGGCGGCGGCCTGGGAGCGCGATTCTGAGAACTGCGTCCGGCTGGGCGCTGGCCCTGAGAGTCTGGATGCTTTATACAAGGCATTGCAGGAAACAGGTGGCTGATTTGCCCACCGGTATGGGAACGGGATAACAGCCCCGCAAAACAGGGAAGTGGATGACAGGAGGTCACCCCCATGAAACGCATCGCGATCTGCTTTGACGGCACCTGGAACCGGCCGGAGGAGAACATTGGCGAGGACTTCCCCACCAATGTGTTGCAGTTTGCCCGGGCCATTCGGCCTGCAGATGGCAACGGGGTGGAACAGGTGGTTTTCTACGACTGGGGCATCGGCTCCTATCACGATGAGATCCGCGCCGGGGCCACGGGCTATGGGCTTGAAAAGAATGTGATGGATGGTTATCGCTTTCTGGTGCACAACTACGAGCCCGGCGATGACATCTTTCTGTTCGGCTTCAGCCGGGGCGCCTACACCGCCCGCAGCCTGTGCGGGATGGTCAACAACTGCAGCATCCTGCGTAAGGAAAACGCCTACCTGATCGAGAGCGCCTTCAGGCTCTACAAGACCAAGAAATACAAACCCAATGACGATCACTCCATGGCCTGGAAGCGCAAATATTCCCTTGAGGAACGCACCCCCATCCGGTTCGTCGGCGTTTGGGACACGGTGGGCGCCCTGGGGCTGCCGTTCACCTTCTTTGGCCTGATCAAGGACAAGGACCTGTTCTACGACCGCAAGATCGGCAGCAATGTCCGGGTGGCACGGCACGCGCTCTCTCTCGATGAACAGCGGGAAGACTTCGAGCCGACCCTGTGGGAGCCCAAACCGGGAACCGATCTTGAGCAGGTGTGGTTTGCCGGCGTGCACTCCGACGTTGGCGGCGGCTACGGCCCGGACAAACAGGACCAGATCCTGGCCGACATTCCCCTGCTCTGGATGGCGGAGGAGGCGGAAAAACACCAGCTGGTTTTCAATAACAACCTGCCAAGCCGGACCCACCCCACCGCTGAACAGCACAACGAGTACAAGGGCAAATACAAGCTGCTGGGCAAACTCGTCCGGGAAATACCGGCGCCGGACAGGAACCGTACATTCGTTCATTCCAGTGTGAAGCAGCGGTATGACAGCGGTTACCGCAGTGAGCCGATTGAGCAGTACATCAGGAAGCACAGCCAGTGGCCGCCATTGTGGCCGACCCGTTAGGCACAGAGTGCTCTGGACCCGGCGCAGCCGCCGTCAGTAGACTGATCGATCTATCCGGCTAACAGCCGCCAGCCAATCAACAGGAGCCCCACCCAGTGCCTGAACTGAAAACCCTCGGTCTGTTTGTCGTCACCGCCCTGGCGGAGATCGTCGGCTGTTACCTACCCTATCTCTGGCTTCGCGAAGGCAAAAGCATCTGGCTACTGGTACCCGGCGCCCTCAGCCTCGCACTTTTCGCCTGGTTACTGTCACTGCATCCGACGGCGGCTGGCCGGGTGTATGCGGCTTATGGCGGGGTTTACGTCTTTATGGCGATACTGTGGCTCTGGGCGGTTGACGGTATCCGGCCTACCGGGTGGGACATCCTGGGCTCGGCCGTCGCGCTGTTGGGTATGGCGATCATCATGTTTGCGCCGAGGAGCAGCTAAGCTGGTTGCCAGGGCCACGGCACGATCAACAAGGTAAACCGGTAATAGAACATCTCACCCTGTATAAAAGTTGATCGTAATAGCAGCAGCGAGAACCAACTCGTACTATTTTCTAGTGAGTGACCAGCAGAATGGTTTTTGTCTGGTCTCCCATACACACAGGGAGCTCACTTCCAATGAATAATCAGCCCGATGTTGGAGAAAGAATCAGTGCCGGCGAGTCCGCCAGCATTGAGAACACCCATACCGACAAGCTCTCGATCAGCCTGTTCTGTGGTGACGCTTGCCGGGTCGATATCGATCTGGCGCCCGGCCAGGCCCTGGAGTTTACCGCCGGCAATTCGGACGCGAAGGTTGTCCTCCATCATGGTGATCCTGCTAACCTTCTGATCATCAAGCCTGAATCCGCATCCTGAAATACGAGGTCGGCCAGCGCATTCGGGGTGCCCGGTTCACCAAGGTGAAGCCAGTCCGGGTTATTAGTACAGACAGGAACCGAAACGGACCGAAAGCCTGAAATTTTTCTACAAGGCGGAGGCGGAATGAAGTTTCCTTCGAGTACAGGATTTGCAATTTTCGGGGCTGCGCTGATCGCAATCAGCTATGGGCTCGCACGCTTCGCCTTCGGTTTGTTTGTGCCGCCGATCCGATCCGAGCTGGAGCTGTCGGCAGAAGTCATCGGTATTATCGGCGCCCTGCCCCTCATCAGTTTTCTGTTTGCCACGATGATCGCACCCTACGCTGCCGATCGACTTGGCGCCCGCATTTCGGCGGTGATTTCCGGTGGTTTCGGCACCGCAGGGCTGGCACTGATCAGCCAGTCCACCGGGGCACTATCCCTCGGCGTGGGTGTCTTCGCCTGTGGCATCTGTACCGGCCTGATGATGCCGGCGCTTACCGCCGCTATGCAGGCTCTGGTGAAACGTTCGCTGCATGGCCGTGTGAGTTCGGTCATGAACGCCGGCACCAGCATTGGGGTAGCCGTTGCCGTACCCACGGTACTTTTTCTGGCCGGCGCCTGGCGCTATGCGTATCTTTCATTCGCCATCCTGGCCGCTATCGGGGTGGTGGCCACCTGGTTCTTCATTCCTTCGGTATCTCGGGTGACGCCGTCAAACGCCGCGCCGCCGCCTCCGATCAGCGCTCTGCAGTGGGCGCGCCTGTTCCGGCTCGCGCTGTTTGCTTTCGTGATGGGTTTTGTTTCCGCCGCCTACTGGATCTTCGCACCGGATCTGGTGGTCAATCTGGGCGCCCTGTCGTCCGACGCCACCGGCTGGCTGTGGCTGGCCGTGGGCATTGCGGGTCTCGGAGGTGCCGTGGTGGCAGACCTTGCAGATCGCAACAACCCGCCCATCACCCAGGCCCTGATGCTGATGATGCTGGCTGCGAGCCTGGCCTTGCTGGCCGCCAGCCCCGATCAGCTGGCCATCGCGATATTCTCCGCGCTGGTCTTCGGCCTGGCTTATATGAGCCTGACTGGGCTCTATCTGATGACCGGCATCCGCCTGTTGTCGGGCAGGCTGTCCATGGGGCCGGTTCTACCCTTCATGGCGGTCTCACTCGGGCAGGCAACCGGCTCGCCCGTGGTGGGTATGCTGGTGAATGAATTCGGTTATGGCGATGCCTTTGCCATATTTGCCGCCATCGGCATTCTGGCGGCAATGCTGTCGCCATTTTATCCGCGCTCTATTGATGAGGAGTCCGAAGAAGAGGATGAAACCGGCCTTCAGGCTGCTTATGATAATCAGCTTCAGCTCGAGGAAGATGAATCGGTGAAAGTTACAGGTTCGACCGTATGAAAACGATTGGCCTGCTGGGCGGGATGAGCTGGGAATCAACCCAGACCTACTATCGGCTACTCAATGAGGGTGTGAAAGCGCGCCTGGGCGGGCTGCACTCTGCAAAGCTCATTCTCTACAGCGTCGATTTTGCCGAGATCGAAGCGCTCCAGCACCAGGGCAACTGGGCAGAGACTGCGCGCATTCTGTCCCAGGCCGCTCGCGCGCTTGAACAGGCCGGGGCGGATTTCCTGGTGATTGGCACCAACACCATGCACAAGGTGGCACCGGAGATTGAACAGGCCATCGGTATTCCCCTGCTTCATATTGCCGATGCAACTGCCGGAGTCCTGAAACGGGATGGTGTTTCCAGTGTGGGACTGCTGGGAACGCGGTTTACCATGGAGCAGGACTTTTACCGGGCGCGTCTGGAACAATCTGGGATAGGTGTCATCGTTCCGAACGAGTCTGAACGGGAATTGATTCACCGGGTCATCTATGAGGAGCTGTGCCAGGGTGCAATCAACCAGGAGTCAAAGCAGGCTTACCTGGAAATCGTCGCTTCCCTGGCAGACCGGGGCGCGGAGGCGGTGATCTTGGGCTGCACCGAGATCGGCCTGCTGATCCAGCAGGAAGATACGCCAGTCGCCCTCTACGACACCACCGAAATCCACGCCGCTCAGGCCATCGAGAAGGCGCTTGCTACTTGATCGAGGTTTACCCATGCACCTTCCCTTCTGGCTAACCACCGCACTGTTGTTCCCGGTACTGCTGTACCAGGGCAAACGTGCCCGGCGGGAAACGCCACGGCTCCCGGAAGCCCAGGGCTCCCCAGGCGGCCAGTACGGCGAAGGGGCGCCGGTGTTCCGGGTTCTGGTTATCGGCGAATCCACGGCCGCAGGCGTGGGTGTCTCCACCCATGACCAGGGCTTCGCCAGCCAGCTGGCGTTGCAGTTGCACGAACGCTCCGGACAGACCATCGCCTGGCATACCTTCGGAGTGAACGGCATTCGTCTGGGCGAGCTCAATAACAAGCTGGCAAATGCTGACCTGCCGGAGGCTGATGTGGTGTTGCTAAGCATGGGCGTTAACGACACCACCGGATTCACCCCGAGGTTCCGGTTCCGCAAGCAGCTGCTGGACCTTCGTAACCTGCTCGCCCAACGCTACCCGGCGCCGTTATACCTTCTGAGCGTACCTCCAATGCACTTGTTTACCGCACTCCCCTCACCCCTCAGGCATGTCATGGGTTGGCGGGCGCGGCAGCTGGATCGCCTGTACCAGGAACTGGCGCACCAGGCTCCGGAGGAATTCCGCTATCTGACCTACCCGACCATTAACGACCCCTCGATGCTGGCCAGTGATGGCTATCATCCGAGTGAGAAGGGTTACCGGGCGATTGCCGGGGCGCTGGCGACCGGAGAACTGGAATTACCTTATTCCAACTTGAACTCAAGCACAGACGCCGCATAATCGGGTAAGTTTCCCTAACCAAAGACGGCCAGATTCATGAGCAAAGACTACTTCGCCCACAAGGCAGATACTTACGAGCAGAATCGCGACCGCGTCGATAACGTCTCCAACATCGCCAACACCATCCTTGAGAAGGCGCATATCGAACCCTCCATGCATCTGATGGATTTCGGCTCCGGCACCGGGCTGTTACTGGAGCGGATCGCCCCTCACGTGAAGAAAATCACGGCGGTGGATATTTCCCCTTCCATGAACCGCCAGCTCTCTGAAAAACGGGCTTCACTGAACTGTGAGCTGGAGATCAAGGAGATTGACCTGGAAAAGCAGTCCATCGACGAGCGTTTCGACGGCATCATCTCCTCCATGACCATGCATCACGTCAGGGATATTGAGGCCATGTTCCGGCGTTTCCGGGAACTGCTGAAGCCGGGTGGCTTTATCGCCATTTCCGATCTGGACAAGGAAGATGGCACCTTCCATAGTGAAGACACCGGCGTTTTCCATTTCGGTTTTGAGCGGGACGAAATCGCCCGTGCTGCCGAGCAAGCCGGGTTCTCTGGAGTTGAGGTAGTCTCCGCCAGCGCCATCGAAAAAGAAGATCGGAGCTTTCCGGTGTTCTTGCTGACTGCGAGCACCACCTCAGATGACAACAGCCACCGGTAAAAGCAAACCAGTTTTCTGGCGAGACGATCGTCTGCCCCATGTGGAACTCCGCAAGGTAGGCGACGGGCGTGAGGTTTGCTATGAACCTCATACCCACACCCAGTGGTCGATCGGTGCCATCACCGGGGGCAAAAGTACCTTTCAGTACCGGGATAATCAGTACCGGGTCCAGGCCGGGGACCTTGTGCTGGTGAACCCCGAATGGGTCCACGCCTGTAACCCCATCGACAACCAGCCCTGGGCCTATCTGATGTTGTATGTGGATACCCGGTGGCTGACGGATCTGAGGTTTCGCGCAGGGCTCCTCCAGGAACCCCATTGGCAGGACATATCGACGGCAACAATATCGGACCCGATCTGGTTCGAACGCTACTGCGGCCTGGCTCAATGCCTTCTGGAGCCAGGGCATGAGCTGCTTGAGAAACAATCGAAGGTCGTGGAATTTCTGTCAGACCTGATGCACGAGCTGGCGAGACAACCGCTCGCAACAACGCCAAAAACGCCCGGGATTCTCACCGGCCTGGCCCGCTATCTGGATGACCACGCAACGGATGATGTCTCGCTGGACACTCTGTGCGAACTGTCCGGATTCAGCCCGGGCCACCTGATCCGGGCGTTCAAACAACACTTCGGGCTCACTCCCCATGCCTACCTGGTAAACCGTCGCGTTCAACTTGGCCGCCATGAACTTAAGAATGGCACCGCCATTGCCGAGGCAGCTCTTAACGCTGGCTTTGCCGATCAACCCCACTTCCAGCGTGCCTTCAAGCGGCTGATGGCGGCAACCCCAAACCAGTACCGGCGCGCCTCAGGCGATCACAAGGTACAGGCAACTCGCCGCCAGCAGTAAAGCCAGCACCCGGTTTACAGTTGCCAACACCACGGGCTGCTGAACCTGTTTCCGGAGAAAGGCCCCCGCATAGACCCAGCACGCCAGGGAGAGCCAGCAGATCGGCAGGTACACCGAGGCGAACAACAGCACCTGGGGCCAGTCATTAGCGCTGGTATAGGCGCCGATGCCGGATGCCGAGGCTAACCAGGCCTTGGGATTGAGCCACTGCATCAACGCCCCTGTCCCGAAACCGGGCGCTTTGTCAGTTCCCCTCTCGGGCAAGTGGCCGCTGTCTAGGGCCAGTTTCACACTCAGATACAACAGAAAGGCGACCCCCGCCCATCTCAGCAATGCCTCAAAGGCCGGCACCAGGGTCAGGAGAGAATAAAGTCCCAGTCCAACCGAGATGAACAGCGCAATAAAACCAATGGTGGCACCGCTTACGAAGATCAGCCCCCGCGAGACGGGGTAACGGGTTCCACTGCTGAGGCATACCAGGTTAACTGGCCCCGGCGATATGGATGCGGCCAGGGCAAATGCCGACATGGGTAGAATCAGTGAAAGGCTCATTTCAAAGGGTCTCCGTTCAGGTTACAGACGAAGTCTGCCCTGAACGACATTCCTGGTATTGAACAAAATTGCGGCCATGCGCTAGTAGGGAATGAATTCCTCCTCGTCCCCCACAACCTTCGCAAACCGCCCTGCCCGCCAGTCGTCCTTTGCCTGCTCGATACGCTCCTTACTTGAGGAGACGAAGTTCCACTCGATATAGCGCCGCCCCACGGGCTCACCACAAATCAGGGCAATGCGGGTGTCTTCCGCAGCGGTGATACAAACACCAGGCTCCGGCGCAAACACAGTCATGCTATGGGTTGGTAGTTCAGAGCCATGGGCCTTGAGGGACCCGCTCGCCACATACACTGCCCGCTCAGGGGCATCGGGCAACTCCAGACTCTGGCCGGCCTTCAGGGTGGCCTCCAGGTAAAGGGTTTCACTGAAGCTGCGCACCGGGGAGGATACTCCATAGGCGCTGCCGATCATGACCCGAACCGGTACACCGTTGATATCAATTGCTGGGATGTCGTCGCTGGGGTAATGATGGAACGCCGGGTCGGTTTCCTCGTGTTCCTCCGGCAGTGCCAGCCACAACTGCAACCCGTGCAACTGGTGGTCTATCGCCGTGACTTCGGGGCGTTCCCTTTCCGAATGAGCGATGCCGCGGCCGGCAACCATCAGGTTAATATCACCGGGCCGGATCGGCTGGAAACTGCCCACGGAATCCCGGTGCAGTATCTCGCCTTCGAACAGGTAGGTCACGGTGGCGATACCGATGTGCGGATGCGGGAGGACATTGATGCCCTCCCCCGCACGAAATTCCGCCGGCCCCATTTCATCAAAGAAGATCCAGGGGCCGACCATTTTACGCTTCGCGGTAGGCAGCAAGCGGCGTACCGAGAACCCGCCCAGGTCCGCGACACGGGGTTTCAAAATCGTCTCGATGGCACTGCAAGGCGTATCGATGGCATCGCAGCTCTGTTCTGCGAACTTTAAAATGTTACTCATGGAACCCACCCCCGGTAGTAATAGACTAAGCTTAACGCACCGGAAAATCCGGAGGCCAATCGCTTCGACCTGGGTCATGGACAACAGCCAGGTCTGAGCACACATTGGGCTTGGCATCGTTCCCTCAAAGGACCTGGTGCAGCCTTCAGGACGGATACCCCATGGAAGTATGCAGGATCCGATGTCGCAAGGGCGTGTTACTGACGGCATTCATTTAAATGCGATCCCCAGGACGGAGGATATTGAAATGAAAGTCAACGAAGTAATGGTTACCGAAGTGGCGAGCTGCTCGCCACAAACTTCCCTGCAAGACGTCGCCATGATGATGTGGAACAACGATTGTGGCGCCATCCCGATGGTGGATGATCAGGAACATCCACTGGGCATTGTTACCGACCGGGACATCGCCATGGGCGCTGCGCTTCAATCCAGACCGTTGTGGGAGCTTCGCGCAGAGGATATTGCCAGCCATCGGGAATTGTTCTGTTGCGGGCCAGATGAAGACATCAACAAGGCCCTCCAGTTGATGGAAGCGCGCGAGGTACGGCGCCTTCCTGTTGTCAACCAGTTCAACCAGCTGTGCGGTATGGTGAGTATGGGGGATATTGTGTCTTTCACCGGTGCCGAAAACGTCTCAAAAGCCGGCGACAAGCACATCTCCTCGAAGGAGACCATGGAATTTTTAAAGCACGTCAGCGGCCATCATCCCAGCCATAAGGCTGCTGCAGCCGTCTGAGAAACCAACCTGTTCCCGATGCGACCCCGGCCTCAACTCACAGGTTCTGCCGGGCCGCATCCGGGAAGACAGGTCAGAAACGCCCGCGAATATTCTCAATCACGCTCTGAATCCGGTCCCTGGCTTCATTCAGGGTTTGGCTCTCACCAAGCAGGTCCCGGACTGAGTTGAGCTGTTGCTCGAACAAGCCGTGTTTTTCCACGTCTCCGCTGTCCTCATCCTGCCCCAGTGGCAGGATGTGCCGGAAGTAGGTCCCTCCCAATACCCGCCTGAGCAGCCCCTCGCCGAGGAAGGGTTCGTCGTTGTTGAGGGTGCGGGTGGCGCGCAGCAGGCGGCGGATGTCGTACTGTCCGGGATAGATGTCCGGCACCTGTTTGGGAATCTCCAGCAGGCTGTAAACGCCAACTCGAGCCGTCCGGACCGAGCTTTCCAGGGTGAAGACCACGTCGTTCGGGGTTTCCACGAACTGCCCCATCAGGGCGAGGTTGGTGCAGCCTTCCGGAACGATCTCGGGGCGGTCGCCCTGGGCCCTCGGCATGAACTGGGAGGTGATGTAGGGCATCAGGGCAATCCGGGTTTTGGTGGCCGCGATGACGTCGTCCACCTGATCGATCAGGCCGAGGTGATAGCAGAATTCCGTCAGCACTTCCCGACCGGTGCATTCCGGCATGGGCTTTTTGACGTAATCGCCGGGCTTGTCCATGAGCAGGGCATATACCCACAGCACGATCACGTCATCCGGCTGATCGGGGAAATGCGGTTGGCGATTGCACGTGAAGCTCATCAGCCAGGATGAGTCGGTGAAGGTGATGATGCCGCCGGTTGCCGTGAACCCGGAGTACGGGTCGTTCACCGAGAGCTCCTTGAGCTTGTCCATCAGGGGTGACGGCTTGCAGGTCAGGGTCACCGATTCCCAAGTGGATTGCGGCACGTTGCCACAGAACTTCTCGGGCCGGCCGAACACCTCGGACTGGCTGGCCAGGTTCTTCCACAGCTGCCAGCCCGAAGCCTCGCCCGGTTCCTTCTTGTCCTTCAATACCGGCGCAGTGTCATCGTCACCGTAGGCGGTATCCTCGGTCATCGAGCCGGTGGTGACGAACACCAGGTCCCGTTTGCGCACCCGGATGGTTTTTTCACCCTGCCCGGTCTCGCACTCGATCCCGGTAACCGTGCGGTGCCCTCCCCTGGTACTCAGTTTGAGGTTCGAAACGATGGTGTCGTACTGGATCTTCACGCCCTGCTCTTTGAGCCAGTTCATCAGCGGGCGGACGAAGCTGTCGTACTGGTTGTAGCGGGGGAACACCAGCGAGGTCATGTCATTGAGCCCGTCCATAAGGTGCAGGAACCGGTGCATGTACAGCTTCATTTCCAGCACGGAATGCCAGTTCTGGAAGGCGAACATGGTGCGCCAGAAGGTCCAGAAATTGGTCTCCAGGAAGCCCTCGCTGAACCAATGTTCGACGGTGACGTCGTCCAGGTCCTCCTTGCGGGCGAGCAGCAAACGGATAACCTCCAGCTGCTGCTTGCGGCTCAGACCCATGGTGGAGAAATCTCCGATCTGACCCTGCTTTTCCAGCAGGCGGGCTTTTGACCAGTTCTTGTCCGGATCGTTGATCAGGCGGTACTCGTCGAGCACTGTGAACGGCTCGGGCATCTCCAGGGCCGGAATCTCGGAGAACACATCCCAGAAGTTCTGGTAGGTCATCTCCATTTCACGGCCACCCCGGACGATGTAACCCTCCTCGGCATTGCCGGCTCCGTCCAGGGAGCCGCCTTCAATCGGCCCCTCTTCGAGAAACACGATGTTCTCCGCCGGCATGTGGCCGTCGCGGATCAGGAAGAAGGCCGCCGCCATACCGGCAATGCCGCTGCCGATGATGTAGGCGCGGCGGTCCTCGATGCCTTCGGTGGGCAACGGCCGGTGATTGACATAGGTCCCGTGCAGGTCTGCCGGCGGCAGGGGTGTGTCGATCCCGTTGTGCAGGTGCGTGGCGGTGGCATCGGGGTTCGGGTTGACCCCTCGCGCTTTCAGGGCGCGAATGTGAGCATCCAGGCTGGGGTTCGGGGCTTTTCGGTTCTGCGAGTCCGTCACGCTGACTTCTCCTTTGTGGTAATGGCTATTCCTATAGTGAATCCCATAAGCTTGAACGACCGATGACACACGTCAACTCGAAGTCAGTTGTCAAAAAACGGTAATCTGTTATCCCAATCCCCGAGACAGGAGTACTCAGCGTGTCCGATTCCGAACAGTTCGCCAGCGATAACTACAGTGGTGTCTGCCCCCAGGCCTGGGCTGCCATGGAGCAGGCGAACCGGATGGACGAGCCCGCTTACGGGGAGGACAGCTGGACCCAGAAAGCCGCGGACGGCCTGCGCACGCTGTTCGATACCGACTGCGATGTGTATTTCGTGTTCAACGGCACTGCCGCCAACTCCCTTGCCCTGGCCTCTATTGGTCAGTCCTTCCACAGTGTGATCTGCCATGAGCTGGCGCACATCGAAACCGACGAATGCGGTGGCCCGGAATACGCCTCCAACGGTGCCAAACTCCTGCTTGGCGAAGGGTTGGATGGCAAACTGACGCCGGAGAGCATCGAGCACCTGGTGACCAAGCGCACGGACATCCACTACCCCAAACCCAAGGCCCTGAGCCTGACCCAGGCCACGGAAGTGGGTACGGTCTATACCCCGGAGGAACTGAAAGCCATCCGTGCCGTGGCAGACAAGCACCGGCTGAACATCCACATGGATGGTGCCCGCTTCGCCAATGCTGTGGCGGCGCTGGACGTGCACCCTTCCGAGATCACCTGGAAAGCCGGCGTGGATGTACTGTGTTTTTCCGGCACCAAGAACGGGCTGGCCCTCGGTGAAGCCGTGGTGTTCTTCAACCGGGACCTGGCCGAGGACTTCGAGTGGCGCTGCAAGCAGGCCGGGCAGCTGGCCTCCAAGATGCGGTATATTTCCGCCCCCTGGTGCGGGCTGCTGGAGAACGAGGTCTGGCTGGCCAACGCCCGCCACGCCAATGCCTGCGCCGCGCGACTGGACAAGGGTCTGGCCGGGTTGCCGGGGGTGAGCCTTCGCTACCCGAGACAGGTGAACGGCGTATTCGTGGAGATGCCGGAACCGGTCCAGGCCGCACTGCGGGCAAAGGGCTGGCGCTTCTACAACTTCATTGGCGGCTGTGCCCGACTGATGTGCTCCTGGTCCACCAGCGAGGGCCAGGTGGATCGTTTTCTCGCTGATCTCCGGGAATTGGTGGCCTGATTACGGCCATTCCGCCCGTTTGACCAGAAAATGAATGAATCTGGAGAACCTGTCTTGAACGTTCAGGACCGTTTTGTTGATGTACCCGGGGGTGAGCTGTTCGTTCGCTCCTGGACTCCCGCCGGGGCCGAAGACCGTGCGCCCATGGTGTTGTTTCACGATTCCCTCGGTAGCGTGAAGCTCTGGCGGGATTTTCCCGAGGCGTTGGCGCGCCGGCTGGAACGGCCGGTGATTGCTTACGATCGCCTGGGTTTCGGCCAGTCTTCCCCGCGTGAGGGGCTGCCATCCCAACGCTTTATCGAAGAAGAGGCGGAGATCTATTTTCCGGCCCTGAGGGAGGCCCTGGGCTTTACCAGGTTCCTGCTGTTCGGCCACAGCGTCGGCGGCGCCATGGCGATCATCATTGCCACCCGGTTTGCTGGGGACTGCGAACTGGTAATTACCGAAGCCTCCCAGGCCTTTGTGGAAGAACACACCCTGGACGGCATCCGCGCCGCGAAAGCCCAGTTCGAGAAACCCGGGCAAATGGACAAACTGGCTCGCTACCATGGCGACAAGGCCCGCTGGGTGCTTGAGGCCTGGACCGGGGTCTGGCTGGACTCCAGCTTCCACCACTGGAACCTGGAGCCTTTCCTGCCGCAGGTGCACTGCCCGGTTCTGGCCCTTCACGGCGACCACGATGAGTTCGGCACCCTGGAGTTTCCCCGGCGCATTGCCGAAGGGGTTCAGGGGCCCTCCGCCCAGGGCATCCTCGAGAACTGCGGCCATGTTCCCCATCGGGAGCAGCAGCCGAAAGTCCTCGAGACCGTTGCCGCCTTCGTGACAGAGCATCTGGCGAAATAAACGGAATCCCGCCCATTGGCGGGATTTTCCCTCGTCAGCCACACTTTCCCATGCACTGGTCCGATCATCGGTCGGACAACGTACACCTGCGTATCCTCTACTCATTCAACGGTTCAGGAGCCTGTACCATGGGGAAGCCAGTCATTGCCGACAACAAGCCCACCAAGGTCAAGCTGGAGAAAGGCGAGGAGTATTTATTCTGCGCCTGCGGACGCTCCGATAACCAGCCATTCTGCGATGGCTCCCACGCCGGGACCGGCATCAAGCCCCAGCGATTCGTCGCCGAAGACAACGAAGAGGCAGTGCTCTGCCAGTGCAAGCAGACCGGTAACCCTCCCTATTGTGACGGCACCCACCAGCAGTTCAGTGACGATCTGGTGGGCAAGGAAGCACCGGAAGGCTCCGATGATTCAGAGGAGTCCGGTGACTCCGGGAATCAGGGCAAGGCCCCGAAGGCCAAGGCAACCAAAGAGGAACCCACGGTGGAGTTTATCCACCAGCTGGCCCGGGAAGGCCTGGACAGCATGGGCAGCCATGGTCCGGTCACCGCCATGGGAGTGCCGCGGCACAGCCTGCCACACTGGGACGACCTGCAGATCATGGTGGCCCAGATGGCCAGCAAGCCGCTGATGGAAGATACGGAGGTCGCCACCGAGCTGGTGGTGGGTCCGGAAGCGAAGAAGCCATTGACGTTGAGGATGCCCCTGCTGGTTTCGGACATGAGCTTTGGCGCCCTGTCCGAGGAAGCCAAGATTGCCCTGGCCCGGGGTGCGGAACTGGCCGGCACCGGTATCTGTTCCGGCGAAGGCGGCATGTTGCCGGAGGAGCAGCAGGAGAACTCCCGCTATTTCTACGAGCTGGCCAGTGCCAAATTCGGCTATGAGGAAGACCTGCTCAAGAAGGTCCAGAGTTTCCACTTCAAGGGCGGCCAGGGCGCCAAGACCGGCACCGGCGGCCACCTGCCCGGCAACAAGAACACCGGCCGGATCTCCGAGGTGCGGGGCATTCCCGAGGGCGAACCGGCCGTGTCACCGCCCACCTTTGAAGATCTGAGTTCCGTGGCGGATTTCCGGGATTTCGCCGAACGGGTCCGGGAGATCACCGGTGGGATTCCGGTGGGCTTCAAACTCAGCGCCAATCATATCGAACGGGATATCCAGTTCGCCCTCGACGCGGGCGCCGATTACATCATCCTGGATGGCCGTGGTGGCGGCACCGGCGCGGCACCGGAGATTTTCCGGGACCACATCAGTGTTCCGACTATTCCTGCTCTGGCTCGCGCCCGTCGTTACCTGGATAACCACGGTGCCAGCGGTCGGGTCACCCTGATTGTGACCGGCGGCCTGCGGATGCCCATGGATTTCGTGAAGGCCCTGGCCCTGGGCGCAGACGGCATCGCCATTGCCAACAGCGCCATGCAGTCCATCGGTTGTGTCGCCGCGCGCATCTGCAACACCAACAACTGCCCGGCCGGTATTGCCACCCAGAAAAAGGACCTGCGCCAGCGCCTGGACGTGGACAAGTCCGCCCATCAGCTGAAGAACTTCCTGCAGGGCTCGGTTGGCCTGATGCAGGTGATGGCCCGAGCCTGCGGCCACGACAGCCTGGGCAAGTTCTCCATTGACGACCTTTCCACCTGGAATCGGGATATGGCGCTGCTCAGTGGCGTGAGGTACGCTGGAGTACTGGATCCTTCCACCTGATTGAAGGAGGTGCCCCGTGATCCGTTACGCAATTGACCACTGCAGCCTTGGCTGGGTCCTTGCCGGCGCCAACGACAAGGGCCTCTGCTGCATCGAGCTGGGCGATGACCCCGATTCGCTGCGTTCTGCGCTGCAGTCCCGCTTCCCGGATACCACGCTGGAGCAAGCCACCGACAACCTCGGTGGCATGTTGCCGAAAGTGGTCCGATTTATCGACGGGCCGCAGTCCGGGCTCGATCTGCCCCTGTGCATCGAGGGCACCGTTTTCCAGAAAACGGTGTGGGAAGCGCTTCGCGCCATCCCGGCGGGTGAAACCGTCAGCTACACCGAACTCGCGGCAAAAGTCGGCCGCCCGAAAGCAATCCGGGCGGTTGCCGGAGCCTGCGCAGCGAACCGACTTGCGGTCGTCATTCCCTGCCACCGCGTGGTGCGCAGCGACGGCAACCTGAGTGGCTATCGCTGGGGTGTCGATCGCAAGCGCGCCCTGCTGGCCCGTGAAGCCTCCCGGAGGGCGGCTGCCTGAGCACCCGCCCTGTCCGGATATTGCAAATCTTCTTATCCTGACCACTGTTCGGGCCAGCACCGCCAGTCTTCCTTGACGTCAGTCAATATCCCGATGAATGCCTGTTCATAGGATGTCCTTGAACACATAACTATAAACAGAAATACAGGGGAGATACCGATGACATTCTGGCCGTGGAGTAAAGAGCTTGAAGTCGGAATCGGAGAGATTGATGAGCAACACAAGTGGCTGGTGGATCTGACCAACCAGCTGCATGACGCACTCGAGGGAGGCGCGGACCAGGAGAAAACCAGCGAGATTCTCGAATCGCTCATGGATTACACCATGAACCACTTCATCGTGGAGGAGGACCTGTTCCTGCGCCTGGGCTACCCGGAAACGGACGCCCACAAGGCCGAGCACAACAAATTCACCGGCCAGATCATGAACCTGATCGAGCGCCATGAGAACGGTGACTCAGCCGGTGAGGAAACCCTGGAACTGTTAAAGGACTGGCTGACCCACCACATCCTGAAAGTGGACAAGGCCTACGTGGAGCACTTCCGCGCCAACGGAATCAGCTGAACCCGGAGCCCGCCTACGCGGGCTCTGTTGCTTTTGCCGCCAGGGTACGCACCCGCTCGAAATCTTCCTCGGTAAAGACCCCGTTCACACCCGAGATGGAGGCCAGCTCCATGCCGTGCTTCAAGCCGAGTTTGTAGATTTCCCGTACCTTCTCCCACTCGATGTTCCGGCCAAGGGTGAAATTCTCGAAACGCCCTTCCAGGGCCAGCACGATGGTCTCCGCCAGGCAGGCATAGGCGATGCCTTTGGGCAGCCCGATGTCTTTCATCTTCGGGTTCCCCGGCAGCTGGATTTCCCCGGATTCGATCACCAGCACATCCGGACGTTTAGCCACGTCTTCCGCCGGAATATCCAGGGGCCGGGCAACGTCGGTGATCACGCAACCGGGCTTCACTTTCATGATGTCCAGGATGCGTTTGCCGGCGCCGGAGGTGGCGGTCACGATCATGTCCATATCCGCCAGATCCCGGTTGGTGGTGGCGGCAACATGAACCACCGCGCCCGGGGTTTCCAGTTCAATGCTTTCCTTGAGGGCGAGCAGTTTCGCAGCCTCGGGAGCCACCATGTAGATTTCATCCACCGCCTTGGCTAACAGTCGGGCACAGACCGAGCCAATGGCCCCCGTGGCGCCCACCACCATCGCCTTGCCGGCCATTTTGCCACTTTCACCGACATGGACACGGCCCACTTTCTTTGCAGCGTCATGGGCGGCCCAGAGGGCTCCTGAGGCACTGTAGCTGTTACCCGTGGTGATCGGTAATGGCGCCCGCTTGGCCACCGTGATGCCCGCATCCCCTACCACCTTGGTGAACGCGCCGAGCCCCATGATCTGGGCGCCCAGTTTCTTGGCCAGCTTGGCAGCCGCCAGCAACCGGCTGTAGGTGAATTCCGGGCCATGGGCCATGATTTCCCGGGGCGTGCCGCCCACGGTGATGAGCCAGCCTTCCACCTCATCGCCCGTGGGTGAGCGGATGCCGGAAACCTTTGAGTAGACGAACGGCGGTGTGTAGGCAATCGCCTTCTCCACCAGATCCATCACTTTCGGCGGCGACACACTGGCCACCCAGTCCAGTGGCGGGGTCTTGGTCAGGTACTGCTGGGACAACGGGTGAATCACGAAGGCAAACCGGTTTACCCGCCGGTAGCCGTTCGGGTACAGGATCCGCGGTTCAATGCCCAGGCTCTGGATGACATCCAGGAAGTCGTCCGCGCCCAGTTGCTCAGGTGTACGGGACAACGCGGCGCTGATCATGGCTTCCATCACGTTCACTCCGATGGGACGGCCCTCCAGCCAAGGGCTGTAGTCCACCACCATGGCCACGCGCCGGGAGCGCATCCAGTCCAGCACCGAGTCGGTAACCCGAGAGGTGATGATGGTTTTGCCGTCCAGCTCCTTCTCGGTGAAAGACTCAAGGTCACCGATCGCACCCACGATCACATGGGAGTCCCGGACTGCACTGTGCAGGGAGCCGGCCACCAGGTTCTCACCCAGGCGGTACAACGGGCTCTGGTGCAAGGCGTTAATGGCTTTGACCGCCATCGGCCGGAACATCAGCGGCGCGGTGAGGCGGGTGTAGGTCTCAAGCTGGCCGAGGGAGGTCAGAACCCGGGGCACTCCGAAATCCAGGTAAGGATCCGCGAATTGCAGGTTATCGGTGTGTTCGGACAGGGACCTGGCAATCCGGTAGCCGGCCTGGCCGTTCAGGAAGAGCACCCGGGCATTGTCGAAAAAATGCCCCAGTTCAGTCTGGGTGTGGCGAACGGCCCATTCCTGCAGGATGCCGCGCAAGCCGGCGCCCGTGGTGACCGGTTTGTCGGGCACGCAGGCTTCCAGTCTGGCGGTTTCCGGATGCTCCAGTTGTTCCCTGCCCACCTGGTAATGGTCGTGAATCATGCTTAGGCCGATGGCATCCGCCTGGGGGTGCACGGACTCCAGGACGGATTCGGCCTTTTCGATGTCGCCGTCCGTGCCGATACGGATCACCCGGAACTTCTGCCCAAGGAATTCGGTTTCCATCTCGTAATCGTATTCGGACGATCCCTGGCTCACACTCACAACCGTTTTCATAGCGGTTTTTCATCCTTCCTGTAGCTGGTGTAACTAGCCTAATCCAGACTGATTCGGTATGTCTTAGCGTAGGTCAAATTTGCGCCCTTCGTACAGGGTCTACAATTACCCGAAACATCCCACAGTACACCGGTGTTGCCGGTAAAGGAGAACCCAATGAGTATTCAGGAAGAGTTGACCGCAACCATCGCGGATCTGGTCCAGCCCGGCAAAGGCATCCTGGCCGCCGATGAGAGTACACCCACCATCGCCAAGCGTTTCAAGGCCGTGGGCGTGGAATCCACGGAAGGAAAGCGCCGGGAGTACCGGAGCATCATCTTCTCCACCCCGGATCTGGGCAAATACATCAGCGGCGTCATCCTGTATGAGGAAACCCTGGAGCAGCTGAGCCTGGAGGACGTGGCCATGCCTAAGCTACTGGCCAGCCAGGGCATTGTTCCGGGCATCAAGGTGGACAAGGGCAAGGGCCCGCTGGTCAACGCGCCGGGAGATGAGATCACCTATGGCCTGGATGGCCTGGAGTCCCGCCTGGAGGAGTACAAGAAGCTGGGCGCCCGGTTCGCCAAGTGGCGGGATGTGTTCCACATCTCCGATACCCTGCCCTCACGGCAGGCGGTCAAGGCCAATGCCGAGGTGCTGGCCCGCTACGCGGCGGTGTGCCAGTCCATGGGCATCGTGCCGATTGTCGAGCCGGAAGTACTGATCGACGGCCACCATAGCATCGAGCGGGCCGGGGAAGTCAGCGAAGCGGTACTCCGGGAGGTGTTCAAGGCGCTGTACCGGCACCATGTGGATCTGGAAACCATAGTACTGAAGCCCAGCATGGTGACCCCGGGCAAGGAATCACCTTCGGCCAGCCCGGAACAGGTAGCGGAACACACACTGATGATTTTCCGGCGCGCGGTACCCGCGGCAGTGCCGGGGATCTTCTTCCTGTCAGGCGGCCAGACGCCGGCGGAGGCCACCGTCAATCTCAATGCCATCAACAGCATGGGTTACCATCCGTGGGAGCTGAGCTTCTCCTACGGGCGTGCGCTGCAGGAGCCGGCCCAGCAGGCGTGGGCGGGTGACCTGGCCAATGCCGACAAAGCCCAGGCCGCCCTGCACAAGCGGGCCAGGCTCAATGGCCTGGCCCGCTCCGGCGATTACTCTCCGGAGATGGAGAACGAAGACTGAGGCCCTTGCCTAGTCGCAGATATCCACGCATTTGCCGTTGCCATTGAACGCCATGGTCCGGCCACTGAGCGGGATGTGTACGGGCACATTCACGGCATCACGGAAGGCTGCCGTGCGGGTGCCCTCTTTCACCTTGCCCCCTTCGGTGGCCGGTTCATTGGCGTGGGACGGAATCACGGCCCTGGGTTTGATCAGATCATTGATGACGTAGGCAGCCTCAGTCGGGCCGGTGGTGAAGGTGTCCCCGATGTTCATCACCACCAGTTCGGCACCGTAGTGGTCGGCCACCACCATTTTCTGCTCGGCAGTAATGCCGGTATCACCGGACAGATACACCACCAGCCCGTTGGAGAAGGTCAGCACATAGCCTGTGGGCGGTCCGACACTCGCAGACACACCGGCGGCTTTCAGGTATTCGGCCAGCGGCCCGGTCAGGAAGGATGGCGACACGCCGTTACTGTGCACGGCAGGCACGGTTGTGATCTTCACACCGCCCACGTCTTTACTGGCACCGAAGCGAACCAGCTGGGATTTCGATTTGTCCGCACCGGCGGCTTCGAGCTTGGCGGCAAAGAACGCCGGCATTTCACTACCGGTGACGATGGTGGCCTGCTTCGCGACGGCGATATCCACGGTATTGGACTGAGGCAGGGTAACTACCGGAAACTCCGGTGAGCCGCACGCGCCCCGGTTCACCGCCTCGATGCGGCGATCACCCACGTGGTCACCGTGCATGTGCGACACCAGCACCACGTCGATGTCACCGAGCCGTGGATCGTCGGCTCCGGCCACGGTGCGGCCGGCATCATAGAGAATGCGCGTGCCATTGGGGTCCTCGAACACCATGGCGCGGTCCACCACACAGAACTCGCCGTCATGACTTCCCAGAGGCGTTACCTTCACCTGCCCGTCGTCCTGGGCCTGTGCCAACCCGGCTCCCGCCACGAACAGACCTGCACTTGCGGCGATGCCCACCAAGGCCCGCCTGACTAACCCGTTATTCATGAGATGGCGTCTCCTATCCCGTTCTTTGTTATTGGTCTGTGTTAGTACGGTCAAACTGCCTGTTCGTACCAGTGTAGACCCGCAGGCGAATCCGGGGGACGCAAAAAAGCCCCTCGAAAGGGGCTTTCCGGGATTGAAAGGTGTGAAACGAGAGCTGTCAGGCCGCCTGCTCTTTCAGGGCACCCGAAGGCAAGGACTGCTCCAGGCACGCCAGCATCGGGGCCACCTCACGGATCTTGCGGGCTTGCGGCCACAGGTACTCTGCCTCGGCAAAGCCCTGGCGCAGGAAATTCAGCCATTGCTTGATGCGACCGGTCACGTACCGGTCCTCAAGGCGGGTCTGCAGCGCGGCGGCGTATTCCCGCACCAGTGCCACGGCTTCCAGCCAGGTCATCGGTGTGAAGGTGTCGCCACGCTGGGAGGCCTTGATCTGAGCGGCCAGATCCGGACGGGCAATCAACCCTCGGCCGATCATGACGTCTTCACAGCCGGACACTTTTCGGCAACGCCAGTAGTCCTCGACGGTCCATACCTCACCGTTGGCAATCACATGGGCTTTGACCGCTTCCCGCACCCGGGCAATCTCCTCCCAGTAGGCAGGCGGTTTGTATCCGTCCACCTTGCTGCGGGCGTGAATCACGATCTCGGACGCACCGGCGGCTTCCAGGGCCTGCCCACAGGCGACGCCCATGGACCGGTCGTCATAGCCCAGGCGCATCTTGGCGGTCACGGGGATTTCTGCCGGCACTGCTTTGCGTACGGCGGCGGTGATTTCGTGCATCAGCTCCGGCTCGCGCATCAGCACACAACCACCCTTGTGCTTGTTCACGGTCTTGGCCGGGCAGCCGAAGTTGATATCCACCTGGGTCGCGCCCAGCTCGGCCGCTTTCAGGCCGTGGCGGCCCATCTGCTCGGGATCTGATCCCAGCAGCTGCACAGCCACCGGTGTGCCCACCTCGGTCGCGCAGTCTTGATGCAGTTCCGGAGCATATTTGTAAAAAATCCGGGGCGGCAGCATGCCGTGGGTCACGCGAATGAATTCGGTCACGCACCGGTCAATCCCGCCGACTTTGGTCAGGGTTTCACGAATAGGTGCATCGACCAGCCCTTCCATCGGGGCAAGGATGATTCGCATGGAGGCTCCAGCGGTTTGACCAAGAGAGGTATAGGTTATGGCTGATCAAAAATCAGGCGGAGCGGATTGTAAGGAATTCGGGGGGAAGTTGGTAGCCGGGCATCCCGAAACAGGATGCCCGGCCGGGTACTGCTGGTTTACTTCTTCACGTCGAAGCGGTCGTTGTTCATGACCTTGGTCCAGGCGTCAACGAAGTCCTTGACGAACTTCTCCTCGTTGTCGTCCTGGGCATATACCTCGGCGTAGGAACGCAGGATGGAGTTGGAACCGAACACGAGATCAACACGGGTCGCGGTGAACTTGGTGTTGCCACTCTTGCGATCCACGATGTTGTACGAGTTCTTGCCAGTGGGCTCCCAACGGTTTGCCATGTCAGTGAGGTTCACGAAGAAGTCGTTGGTCAACTGACCAACGCGGTCCGTGAACACACCGTGCTTGGTGCCACCGTGGTTGGTGCCCAGCACCCGCATACCACCGAGAAGAACGGTCATTTCCGGCGCGGTCAGGCCCATCAGCTGGGCGCGGTCCAGAAGCATCTCTTCCGGCTTGACCACGTAGTCCTTCTTCTGCCAGTTGCGGAAGCCATCGGCCAGCGGCTCGAGCGGCTCGAAGGACTCGGCATCGGTCATCTCGTCGGTTGCATCGCCACGGCCCTTCAGGAAGGGTACGTGGACGTCATGGCCGGCAGCTTTCGCGGCTTTCTCGATGCCCAGGTTACCGCCGAGCACGATCACGTCTGCGACGCTGGCGCCGGTGTCAGCAGAGATCTGCTCGTAGACCTTAAGCACCTTGGCCAGACGATCCGGCTCGTTACCTTCCCAGTCCTTCTGCGGAGCCAGGCGGATACGGGCACCGTTGGCACCACCGCGCATGTCGGAACCGCGGTAGGTACGGGCGCTGTCCCACGCGGTGCAGACCAGCTCGTTGAGGCTCAGGCCGGCTTCTTCGATCTTCTCCTTGACGACTTCCTCGATGTAGTTGGTCTCGCCCTGGGGAATCGGATCCTGCCAGATCAGGTCTTCAGCGGGTACGTCCGGGCCGATGTAACGGGACTTCGGACCCATATCCCGGTGAGTCAGCTTGAACCAGGCGCGGGCGAAGCAATCCTTGAAGTACTCCGGGTCCTTCATGAATTTTTCGCAGATCGGCCGGAACGTCGGATGCATCTTCATGGCCATATCCGCATCAGTCATGATCGGGTTATGGCGCTTGGATGGATCCGTCGCATCCACCGGCTTGTGCTCTTCCTTGATGTCGATCGGCTCCCACTGGTTGGCGCCGGCAGGGCTCTTCTTCAGTTCCCACTCATAACCGAACAGCAACTCGAAGTAGCCCATATCGAATTGGGTCGGGTTGGTGGTCCAGGCACCTTCGATGCCTGATGTGATGGCATTGGCTGCCTTGCCACCCATGTTCGGGTTGTGCCAGCCAAGACCCTGCTCGTGCACATCTGCACCTTCAGGCTCGGGACCAAGGGCTTCGGCATCACCGTTACCGTGGGTTTTACCAACAGTGTGACCACCGGCGGTCAGGGCTGCTGTTTCTTCGGCATCCATGGCCATGCGGGCAAAGGTTTCAAGAACCTGGTCACCGCTCTTGATCGGATCAGACTGGCCGTTCACACCTTCCGGGTTCACATAGATCAGACCCATCTGTACGGCGGCCAGCGGGTTTTCCATGGTGTCGGGCTTGTCGACGTTCTCATAGCGGCTGTCGGACGGCGCCAGCCACTCTTTCTCAGCACCCCAGTAGATGTCTTTTTCCGGGTGCCAGATGTCCTCACGGCCGTAGGAGAAGCCGAAGGTCTTGAAGCCCATGGACTCGTAGGCAATGTTGCCGGCCAGGATGAAGAGATCGGCCCAGCTCACCTTGTTGCCATACTTCTTCTTCAGGGGCCACAACAGCCGGCGGGCTTTGTCGAGGTTGCCGTTATCGGGCCAGGAGTTGAGGGGCGCAAAACGCTGGTTGCCAGTACCACCACCACCGCGGCCGTCAGCCAGACGGTATGTGCCGGCAGCGTGCCATGCCAGCCGGATCATCAGACCACCGTAGTGGCCCCAGTCCGCCGGCCACCAGTCCTGGCTGCTGGTCATCAGCTCGTGCATGTCCTTTTCGAGAGCTTCGTAGTCGAGCTTTCTGACTTCTTCACGGTAATCGAAGTCTTCCCCCATCGGGTTCGTCTTGCGATCGTGCTGGTGCAGGATGTCCAGGTTCAGGGACTCAGGCCACCAATTGGTGTTGTCCTGCGCATGGGCTGTACTGCTTCCGTGCATGACCGGGCACTTACCGCCAGTATTATTGTCTGTCATCGTACTCTCCTGTCTTGCTGCATTGGCAAACGAGCAATTTAGTGATGGAAACACCACTCAATATAGTTCATTCACATTGTGCTGCTTGAATGTTTCCTACCGCGTTAATAGCAACTCCCTATAGCTTTTCCCGTTACGCCGTCGACCCGTCCCGAGACCTTGCCTGTGGCCCTATTGGGCGATGGCATAGTTCCCGAAATAGTCCGTCAGAATAGCGAGAGCGCCTGACCACAATACGGAAGGAAGACTCTTCTCGGATGACATCGGACTGCTCCTGCGTTAACGAGAACGATTTCACCTTAGCGCGGGGGACCGAGGAAGGAACAATTAATAAAAAATAAATTTTTGAGAGTTTTTGTTTATGAGTGATGACATGGGGTCTGAAGAAAGCGTTCTTCTGACCCCGAGTTTCAGACCGAGCTTGGGTGGAATGAAAAAGGGGTCAGATGAAAGCTTTCATCTGACCCCGGTGTGTTTACGGCCTTCCCCCTCAGTTAGCCAGCTCCAGCAACAGCCGGTTCAGCCGGCTCACATACGCGCCGGGGTCCTTCAGCTGCTCGCCGCTGGCCAGGGTGGCCTGGTCGAACAGGACGGCGGAGAGTTCGTTGAAGCGCTCTTCGCCCTTCTCGGTCTCCAGGCGCTGGACCAGCGGGTGGTCCACGTTGATTTCGAAGATGGGTTTGCTCTCCGGCACTTTCTGGCCGGCGGCTTCCATGATCTTCTTCATCTGGGCGCCCATGTCGAACTCACCGACCACCAGGCACGCGGGAGAATCGGTCAGTCGGTTGGTCACCCGCACTTCCTGAACCCGGTCGTCCAGGGCCTTCTTGATGCGCTCCACCAGATCCTTGTGCTCCTCGGCTGCCTCTTCCTTGTGCTTCTTGTCCTCTTCGGTCTCGACTTCACCCAGGTCCAGGTCACCGCGGGCGACGTCCTGGAACTGCTTGCCGTCGTACTCGCTGAGGTAACCCATCATCCACTCGTCGATGCGGTCAGACAGGATCAGCACCTCGATGCCCTTCTTCCGGAATACTTCCAGGTGCGGGCTGCTCTTGGCGGCGGCGAAGTTGTCACCGGTGATGTAGAAGATCTTCTTCTGGCCATCTTTCATCCGCTCGATGTACTCGTCGAGGGAGACGTTCTGGGCAGCTTCACCGGTATGGGTGGTGGCAAAGCGCAACAGACCGGCAATCTTCTCGCGGTTGCTGAAGTCCTCGGCCGGGCCTTCTTTCAGAACGGTACCAAACTCGTTCCAGAATGCCTGGTAGTCCTCCGGCTGCTTCTTGGCCAGCTTGGAGAGCATATCCAGTACCCGCTTGGTCATGGCGGTGCGGATGCTGTCAACGGTGCTGTCGTTCTGCAGAATCTCCCGGGAGACGTTCAGGGACAGATCGTTGGAATCGATCACACCCTTGGTGAAGCGCAGGTACAGCGGCAGGAACTGCTCGGCGTCGTCCATAATGAATACGCGCTGGACATACAGCTTCAGGCCACGGGGCGCTTCCCGGTTGTACAGGTCAAACGGAGCACGCTTGGGGATATACAGCAGGCTTGTGTAATCCAGCTTGCCCTCGACCTTGTTGTGGGACCAGGTCAGAGGATCCTCGAAATCGTGGGCGATGTGCTTGTAGAACTCCTTGTATTCCTCGTCCTTGATCTCGGTACGTGGCAGAGTCCACAGGGCGGTAGCGTCGTTGACGGTCTCGTCCTCGCCCTTCTTGTCCTCTTCCTCGGATTCGGATTTCATCACCACCGGGAAGGAAATGTGGTCGGAGTACTTCTTCACCAGGCTGCGCAGTTTCCAGCCGTCGGCAAACTCCTTGGCGTCGGTTTTCAGGTGCAGGACGATCTGGGTCCCGCGCTGCTCGCGGTTCACCTGCTCGATGGAAAACTCGCCGTCGCCCTTGGATTCCCAATGCACGCCCTCTTCGGCCGGCGCACCGGCACGGCGGGTAAACACGTCTACCTTGTCCGCCACGATGAACGCGGAGTAAAAACCGACACCAAACTGACCGATCAGCTTACTGTCCTTCTTCTCGTCGCCGGACAGCTGCTTGAGGAACTCCGCGGTACCGGACCTGGCAATGGTGCCCAGGTTGGAGATGACATCGTCCCGGCTCATGCCGATCCCGTTATCGGTAAGGGTGACGGTACCGGCGTCCTTGTCGTAATCCAGGCGGATTTTCAGCTCGGAATCGCCCTCGTACAGTTTGTCGTCCTTCAGGGCGGCAAAGCGCAGCTTGTCCTCGGCATCCGAAGCGTTGGAAATCAGCTCACGAAGGAAGATTTCCTTGTTCGAATAAAGGGAATGGATCATCAGGTTAAGCAGTTGCTTAACTTCCGTCTGAAAACCCAACGTCTCTTTGTTTGCTTCTACCGTCATGGCGTTTTTATCTCCTGCCTAAGGTAACTCACAGTTCTGGGAAGCGAGTGCGGATGCGTTGCCGAAACCGTGCGGAGCCATGGATGGCGGAGCCGAGCGTACAGGGACGTATTCACAGCGTGTTTCGGCAACGCATCCGCACTTGCTTCATGCACGGAATTAATCTGTGAGGGAAAAATGGGGCCACACCGGGGCATTTCAAGCCCCGGATTGGTCAGGCAGGATCAGTCTTCGAGGAGGAAGTGGGCCCGGGCGGTGGCGATGGGCTCGGAACGGGATTTCTGCCAGGCGGTGACCATCACGTTGGCCACGCGGTTGCCCTGGCGGGTCAGGCGGCACTCGGCGAAGGTTTCCCGGTTAAGGCCGGCGCGGAGATAGTCAAGGGAAAAATCCACGATGCGGGGCATGCGCAGGGATTCCCGGGACATGATCAGGTAGATGTTCGCAGACATCTCCATGAAGCCGCCGATCACGCCGCCATGGATGGCCGGCAGGATCGGGTTGCCCAGGTTGGAGTCCTTCTTCGGCAGCCGGAAGATCAGGTCGTCGCCGAAACGCTCGCACTGCAACCCGATCCAGGTGGCGTAGGGGATGCTTTCGAGCATACGGGAGAAGTCCCCGGTTTCCTGGGTGTAACGGAGGATTTCCGGATCGGTCATTTGGCACCTCCGGCGATCAGGTCACGATAGTGTTTTGGGCTGGCCTCTTTGCCGATGCGCATGAAGGTGGCCACGCAGTTGGCGATGGTTTCCCCGCCATCCTGGTACGCCTCGCACCGGGTGAAAATGATGTTGCGGGTAATCCGGTAGGTTTCGGCACGGGCGTAGACCGGTTTGTGGGGATGCGCCGGGCGCATGTAGTCCACCCGCAGGTCGAGGGTCGGGCACAATTCGAAATCTTCCAGGGCGCAGAGAATCACGCAGCCGGAGGTGGTGTCCATCAGGGTGGTGATCGCACCGCCGTGGATGACACCGGTGTCCGGGTTACCAATGATCCGGTCGCTGTAGGGCAGGCACAGGGTCAGCGTACCGTCACCGGCGTCGGTGACTGACAGGCCCAGCTCACGGGCCTGGTTCAGGGTTTCGATAAACCGGGTCACACGGTCTATTCGGGTTTGATTATCCATTCAGGAGAATCCTGTTGATCAGTTGGTTTTGGTCTTGGGCTCGGCCTTGCCCGCTGCCGGCTCCTCGAACACTTTTCCGGAGCGCAGCGCCTCGAGGGCGTCGGAGCAGAATTCCCGGCGGTAGAGAACAACCACCACAATGGTGGAAGCTGCTATGAACGCAATGGGGTGGAAGAACCAGGCAACCACCGCCAGCGCGTAGTAGAACGACCTCAACCCCAGGTTGAAGGCATCCCCGGCCATGTTACAGATCTTGCCGGCACTGCGGGCAAAGGCCTCCCGGGCTGCCGGGCTGGTCTTGGTGTCCTCGGCCAGGGGTGCACTGCCCACCATCACCGCGACGAAGTTGTACATTCGCATGGACCAGGTGAATTTGAAAAAGGCGTACACAAACACCACCAGCAGGACAACCAGCCTCAATTCCCAGACCTCACGGGTTGGCACCGCGCTGAAGGGCATGGCAGCAAACACTTCCATAGCTTCACTGGTGTAGCCGAGCGCGGTGATGATACCGGCCAGGATCAGCAGACAGCTGGAGGCGAAGAAAGCGCCGTTGCGCTCCAGGTTGCCCACCACCGACGTGTCGGACATCCGATTCCCGCGCCTCAGCATCACCCGCATCCAGTCTTCCCGATAGAGGTCCAGGGTGTTCGACAGGCAGGGCCGGTCTGACGCCCTGCGCTTGGAATACTGGGTGTAGCCAACCCAGCAGATGAAAAACCAGAGCAGCGAGGCAAGCTCGAGCAGATTGTTCATGTAAGGCCTTAGTCGGGAATTGGCAACATGGAAAGGAATCAGTCACCTATAATACGTCAACACAGGGCGCCTCTCCAGAAATCGGGCGTTTTCAGGTCCACCCAACCGTGTAATCATGTGGAAAACCAATTTCCGCCAGGCACCCAGGTACAGGAGGTAACCGTGCGTCTTTCCATATCCCGATTCGGGCTGGTGTTTCTTGCTCTCGCTTTCGTTGCAGGGTGTTCTGTTAACCCCGTCACTGGCGAGAAGCAACTGTCCCTGATCCCCGAGAGCCAGGAACTGGCCATCGGTGCCGAACAGTATGTGCCGACCCAACAGACCCAGGGTGGCCGGTTCTACATCGACCCGGAACTGAATCTCTACGTAAGCGAGGTGGGCAAGAAGCTTGCACAGGTAAGCGATCGCCCCGACCTGCCCTATGAATTCGTGGTGCTGAATAACAGCGTGCCCAACGCCTGGGCCCTGCCCGGCGGCAAGATTGCCATCAATCGGGGGCTGCTCACCAAGCTGGACGATGAAGCCCAACTGGCCTCGGTGCTGGGCCACGAGATTGTTCACGCCGCAGCCCGCCACAGTGTCCAGCGAATGCAGCAGGCCCAGTTGATCAGCCTGGGCGTAGCCGGCCTCGGGTTTGCGGTGTCCGATAACGAGTGGGCCGGCCTGATCATGGGCGGCGCAGCACTTGGGGCACAGCTCGCCCTGGCCCAGTATAGCCAGGGGGACGAGCTGGAGTCGGATCATTACGGCATCAATTACATGAAAGAGGCCGGCTACGATCCCCAGGCGGCGGTGGAGTTGCAGGAGCTGTTCCTGGAGCTGAGTGAGGGCCGTGACCAGGGCTTCATCCAGGGCCTGTTCGCCACTCACCCGCCTTCGGCCAAACGTGTGACGGAGAACCGGGAACTGGTCAGCAAGATCGGCGCCGGCGGTTATCGGGGCGCCGATGTCTACCAGCGTAAACTGGCCAAGCTGAAGGAGCTGCAGCCGGCCTATGACGCCCATGACGAGGCCCTTAAACTGGCCTCGAACAAGGACTACGACGCCGCCCTCGGCAAGATCAACGAGGCCATCCGCATCCTGCCACGGGAAGCCATGTTCTATTCCCTCAGAGGGCGCATTTACCAGCAGCAGAAGGAAATTGAGAAGGCTGAGGCGGATTTCGACAAGGCGGTTTCCCTATACCCGGAGATGTTCGAGTATCAGCTGCGAAACGGCCTGAATGCCCTGGCCCTGAACAAGGTCGACAAGGCAAGGAATCACCTGACCAAGGCCAATGAGGTGGTGCCCACATCCATCGGCTACCTGCGCATGGGAGACGTCGCCGTCAAGCAGAACCGCCGTGACGAGGCCGTGGCCTACTACAGCCAGGCCGCCAAGGCCGGCGGCGACGTGGGCGAGGAAGCCAAACGCAAGCTGGCTGCGATCACCCAGTAGCGCCCTCTCCTCGTCTCAAACGAAGCCGGGAACCGCGACAGCGACCCGGCTTTTTTATTGTCCAATCACCAGTTGCCCCAGCGACGGCAAATCTTCGTCACTGCCTGCATTGACTTTTAGAGCATTAACTCTAAAAATCAGGGGTATCAACAACAGACAATGGACGACGGCCATGTTGCTCAAACGTATCCAGCCGATGGTGTTCCAGGCGCGCCGACTCTATGTGGACATAATGTTCCAGGTAATGGGTCGGGCCCTGCAGGCAGTCAGTGAAGTCGACGAAACCGTGCAGAATGAGGCTCGGGCGCTTCCGAAAGGCCTGCTGTTCGAGATGATGGTGATGCCCGAGGGATCTCGGCTGATCGTGGAGCACACCGGGGACGGCCATTTTCACTACCACGGCCAGTCCGCGCCGCGACCGGTGGACCTGTCAATCCAGTTCAAGCACATCGCCCATGCCTTCCTGGTGCTGTCTTTCCAGGAAAAAACCTCGGAGGCATTTGCCAACGACCGGATGCTGGTGGACGGTGATGTCAGCTATGCGGTGCGTATGACCCGCGTGCTGAACAGGCTGGAGACCTTCATCCTGCCCAAACTGATTGCCAAGCGGGCGGTAAAAGAGTACCCCGCCAATCTGCACTTGCCGGAAAAGCTGATCAGTGCCGCCCGGATCTACCTGAAGGTTGCCACCAATTTTGTCGAGACAGTGAGACCCTAAATGAGCCAAAAATATTACGAGTTCTTCTGCCCGGTCAAAGTCATTGCCGGCAAGGCTGCCCTTGAGCACATTCCCTATGAACTGACCGGACTTGCAGCGAAGCGGCCGATGATCGTGACCGACAAGGGCGTTCGCGCCGCAGGCCTGCTGGACCCGGTGATTGCCGCCTGCGAGGAGAGCGGGCTGGAAATCGTTAGCATCTATGACGACGTGCCACCAGACTCCTCCACTTCCGTCGTCCGTGATATCGCCGGCATTTACCGGCAGGAAAAGTGCGATGCCATCATCGCCGTGGGCGGTGGATCGGCTATCGATACCGGCAAGGCCGTGAACATCCTGGTGTCCGAGGGCGGTGACGACATTGCCAAATACAGCGGCGCCGGCATCCTCAAGCATCCCCTGAAGCCGTTCTTCGTGGTTCCGACCACGGCCGGCACCGGCTCCGAGGTCACGGCCGTGGCGGTGATTACCGACGAGAAAAAGGGCGTAAAGCTGCCGTTCACCTCGTCTTTCCTGCTGCCCAATGCCGCCATCATCGACCCGCGGATGACCCTGACGCTGCCGCCTCACATCACGGCGGCAACCGCCATGGATGCGATGACCCACGCCACCGAGGCGTTCACCTGCATGGCGAAGAATCCTCTGAGCGACGCCTATGCCACGGCGGCCATCAGGAAAATCAGCCAGTCGCTGCTGAAGGTGATGGATAACCCCAAGAATGCCGAAGGGCGACTGGAGCTGGCCCAGGCCTCGACCATGGCCGGCATTGCGTTCTCGAACTCCATGGTTGGGTTGGTGCACTCCCTGGGCCACGCCACCGGTGCGATCTGCCACCTGCCCCATGGCCTGTGCATGAGTCTGTACCTGCCGTACGTGCTGGAATACAACCTGGAGTCAATCCGGGAGCCGCTGGGTGAGTTGCTGCTGCACCTGGAGGGTCCGGAAGTCTATTCGGCCACACCCGTAGCCCGTCGTGCCGAAGCCACCATCTCCGCCATCCGCAAGATGCGGGATCAGCTCTACAAGCGCTGCCAGCTGCCGCGGACCCTGAAGGAAACCGGCAAGGTGCAGGAGAGCCAGCTGGACCAGATTGCCGAGATGGCCCTCGATGATGGTTCGATCATGTTCAACCCGAAGGAAGTCACCCTGGAGGATGCGCGGGCAGTATTGCGCCGGGCCTGGGCCTGAGCAACGGGCCCTCGGGCCCGTTTGACCCAGCGCAAAAGAAAGAAGCGGAATAATTGAAATCGGCCGTCATTACGGTAACAATTGCACGACAAGCTGGCAGGGAGGTAGCCGGATTACCCTGAATAACGTTCACGACGCCATCAGAGTCCAAACATGACAGACCGCAAGACCTCCTCCCTGGCCTTGGCCTCCCTGTTTCTTTTGTCCACGTCCATCCTGTTCCCGGCAACCGCCAGCGCAACCTCCGAAAAACAGACACTACGTTTCAACGTTTCGCCAAACGGTTACCCGCCCTACCTCATCGTTGAGAACCGTGCGCCCTCGGGCATCATGTGGGATGTCATGTCGCTGATTGCGGACCGGCTCGGCTATGAACTGATCCCGGAGAAGATCCCCCGTAAACGGGTCGACCAGATGCTGCTTGACGGTTACATCGATGCCACGCCCCGGGCCCGGGAATGGACCGATGAGCCGGGCAAGTTCCTGTTTACTGATCCGGTGGTGGCCATCGAGGAAGTTTTCTTCATCCCGAAGGATTCCGAGCTGGCTTACCGGACTCCGGAGGACCTCTTCTCACGGACCGTCGTAACCCACCTGGGCTACATCTACCCAACGCTGGAACCGCATTTCGAATCCGGCAGGATTCGCCGCTTTGACGTGGCCCGGGATCGGGACATGTTCTTTTACGTGCTGCATGGAAACCGCTTCGACGCCGCCGTCGCCGACCGGCTGGTAGGCCAGTGGTTCCTTAGGAACGAAGGCTTGCGGGAGCATTTCCGCACATCCGCGGAGAGCATCAGCACCTTCGGATTCCGGATCATGCTGCGCAAGGACTGGCAGGATTTCGCCGACGAATTCAATCGGGAACTGGCCAGGATTCGCGAGAACGGCGAACTGGACGCCATCCTCGCGAATTACCGGTAACCAGCCTCACTCGAGCCGGCGCAACAACAGCATGGGCGAGACGCTCAGCACCGGCCTCAGCTGCCAGCGCCCGAACAGGGACAGCACGATAGCACTTATCAGCGGGATCGGAATGATGACCTGCCAGTGCCAGCTGAAGCTGCCCTCGAACATACGGAACTGCAGAGCGTAAACCGCGGCTTCCGCGGCAACCACACCCAGCAGACCGGCAAAGCCACCCAACACCGCAAACTCCAGCATGGTGCTGCGCACCAGCAGCGACTGGCGCCCACCCAGGGTGCGGAGCAACGCCCCTTCCCGCTGACGGTCCCGGAGTGTGGCACTGACCACGGCCGCCATCACCACCAGTGCAGCGGCCAGGATCAGGGCCAGAATCGCCTCGATGGCCCGGGTCACCTGCTGCACGATTTCCTGTATCCGGCTGATGATGTGATCGATCTCCAGAACCGATACGGTCGGGAACTGGCGCGAAAAGTCGTTAAGCGCCGTATTCTTCTCCGGTGGGAGATAGAAGCTGGTAATCCAGGTGGCGGGCAAACCTTCCAGGCCCCCGCCCGGCGGGAAGGCCATGTAAAAGTTCGGTTTCATGCTGTCCCACTGGACAGTACGGATACTGGTTACCGTTTCGGTCACCTTCTCCGACCCGATGGTAAAGGTCAGCTCGTCGCCCAGTTGCAGGCCCAGCCTTCCGGCCAGTTCCGCTTCCACCGAAACGCCGTCCTGGTCGCCATCGGCAAACCACTGCCCTTCGACGATCTCGTTGTCTTCCGGCAGCGAATCCATCCAGGTCAGGTTCAGCTCCCGGTTCAGGGCACCAATGCGCTCATCTTTGCTGACCGCTTCCTTCACCGGTTGACCGTTCAACTCGGTGAGCCGGCCCCGGACCATGGGATAGAGTTCTTCCAGAGGCTGTCCCTGTCCCTCCCAGAAACCGGCCACCTCATCGACCGTATCCGGTGCGATGTTGATCAGGAAATGATTGGGTGCGTCGTCCGGTAACTGTGCCTGCCAGTCATCCAGCAAGGAGGTGCGGACCAGTACCAGGGTGGCCGCGAGCATGAGGGTCATGGCGAAGACGGCAATTTGGGAAAGACTGGCGTTACGGTGCCGGTACAGACCCACCAGTGCAAGACGCCAGGCATTGCCGCCACCGCGGACGCGGCGCAATACGGTCACCATTCCCCATCCGAGCAGCCCGAGGGCCGCCAGCAGCAACACCAGACCACCGAGGAGTGATACCACCAGTGCCAGTTCACCGGCATAGAGCCAGACCAGCCCGAAGATGGCGACAATGGCCACCAGCATATCCGGCCAGGCCTCGCGGCCACTCTCACCGGGCTGACTGCGCAGTACCCGCATGGCCGGCACGTTCCGAAGCCGGCGAATGGGCGGATAGGCAAACGCAAACAGGGATACCAGTGCAGTGAGCAGCGCGGGGGCCAGTGCGGCCGGGTCCAGGGAGATATCCACCGGGCGCTCCAGTACATCACTGAGCATGGACGCCAGCAGCCAGAATAACGGGAGGGCCACCAGCAGGCCGCCGACAATGCCGGTCACGCCCCACAGCAGCAGCCGTCGCAGGTACAGCCGACCGATGCCGGCACCATTGAGCCCCAGGGTCTTCAGCAGTGCCACCGTGTCCCGCTGGGACAACGCATATTGCCGGCTGGCCACGGCCACCGCGACGGCGGCCAGTAATACCGCCAGGCTGCCACCGAGCAGCAGGAAGCGTTCGGCTCGCTGGAGTGACCGGGAGAAGGTCTCTCCATCCCGCACACCTTCCCATTCATGGCTGGGCTCCAGCTGCGGCTGCAGCCACTCGTAATAGCCTTCCAGGGCGGCTTCCTCACCGGCGAACAGATAGACGAATTCCACCCGGCTGCCTTCCTGCACGACACCCGTGGATGGCACGTCGTCCTTATGCATCATTACCCTCGGGGCCAGGGCGGACAGCCGGAAGCCGCCGTCCGGCTCCCGGATCAGCAGGCCGGAGACCGTGAGCTCCAGGTTGCCCACTTCCAGGGAGTCGCCGATTTCAAGTTCCAGAAGCCTCAGCAAGCGCGGGTTAATCCAGACCTCACCCGGCCCGGGACCGGATGACACGAGTTGGCGGGGACTGTCCGGTCCCTCCTGGACTTCTATTTCACCCCGGAGCGGATATTCATTGCTGACGGCTTTGACGGACACCAGCTGGAATCCCTCACCACCGAACACCATGGTGGAGAACTCCACCATCTGACCGGTTTCAAGGCCCCGGGCATCGGCCTCCTGCAACCAGGAATCCGGAATCGGACGCCCGTTTTCGGCTTCCAGCTGACGGTCGGCGGCAAGGAAGGAACTGGCGGACGTGACCAGTGTGCGCTGGAGCTGGCTGGCGAACAGCGCAATGGTTGCCACCGTGGCAACGGCAATCACCAGAGCCGCCAGCACCACCCGCACATCCCGTTCGCGCCAGTCGCGGCGCACGGACATGAGTTTCTGTTCAGCAGCCATCAGGATACCGGCTCCCCGAGCTCGTTGGGCTCGGTCAGTTGTCCTGCTTCAATATGGAACTGGCGCGCGCACCTGGCCGCCAGGTGCTCATCGTGGGTGACCATCACCAGGGTGGTGCCCTGCTCCCGGTTGAGTGCCATCAGCAGGTCCGAGACCGCCTGGCCGGTGCGGTTATCCAGGTTGCCGGTCGGTTCGTCCGCAAACAGCACCACGGGCTCGGAGGCAAAGGCCCGGGCGATCGCCACCCGCTGTTGCTCACCGCCGGACAACTGCCGCGGCGTGTGGGTCAGGCGCTCACCAAGGCCGACCCGCTCGAGCAGTTCCCGGGCTCGTTTCTCGGGATCCCCGATCCCCGCCAGCTCAAGCGGCAGCATGACGTTTTCCAGGGCAGTCAGCGCCGGCAGCAGTTGGAACGACTGGAATACAAAGCCGACCCGGCTGGCCCGAAGTTGCGCCCGCTCATCTTCGCTCAACTGGCTGATGGTGGCGCCGTCGAGTTCCACCGAACCCTCGGTTGGCGTGTCCAACCCCGCGAGCAGGCCCAGCAGGGTGGTCTTTCCGGAGCCGGACCGACCGACGATGGCTACTGATTCTCCACGATTGATTTCCAGGTTGACCCCCTGCAAGATCGTCAACGTATCGTTTTCCAGGCGCACGCGATGAGTGAGGTCTTTCGCTCGCAACATCGGCGGCTGGCTTTCAGGTGTCGGTTTGGTCATCTGATTCACGGGCACTCCCGGCTCAATGGTTTAAAACGTTTTATCAAGGTAAACGAATTGTCTATGGATACGCTATTGATGCACGCCAGATCAATCCTTCTGGTGCTGTTCACCGCCCTGGCCGCTCCGGCACTGGCCAGCCAGAACACCATCCTGATCATGGGTGACAGCCTGAGTGCTGCCTATGGCGTGCCCTCCGAAACCGCCTGGGTCCAGCTGCTGCGCCAGCGCCTGGAGCAGAATGGTCTGAGCCACTGGCAGGTGGTCAACGCCAGTATCAGTGGCGAAACCACCGATGGCGGCGCACGACGACTGCCCGAGCTGATCGAGAAACACGGCCCCGAAGTCGTGGTCATCGAACTGGGTGGCAATGACGGGCTAAGGGGCTTTCCGCCGAACGTGATCGAGTCCAACCTCGCGTCCATGATCGAAAACACCCAGCAGTCCGGCGCGAAAGCACTGCTGGTGGGTATGCAGATGCCACCCAACTACGGGCCCCGTTACACACAGATGTTTGCGGAGCTGTATCCGACTCTCTCGGACCGCTACAACACCGAACTGGTTCCCTTCTTTCTGGATGGCATCTACAACCATGAGAATATGATGCAGGAGGACGGCATTCACCCGACCGAACAGGCCCAACCGAAACTCCTGGACAAGGTCTGGCCGGTACTCGAACCCATGCTGGAAGAAGCGCGTACAGCCGCTACCGGCTCATGACAGGTGACTGAGGAATCCCAGGGCACGGCGTTCCGACCAATAGAATCCGTCCCGGGCGTGCTCGACAAAGCCGACATGCCCACCCCACCGGGGTGCTTCAAGGCGCACATGGTCGCCCAACAGCTTTCGCGTCTCCGGAAAGCATTTTGCGGACAGGAACGGGTCATCCGTGGCATTGATCATCAGCGCAGGTACCCGGATGTCCCGAAGACGCGGCAGGGCCGAACACTGGGCCCAGTAATCCTCGGCATTCCGGAACCCATGCAGGGGCGCGGTATAGCGGTCATCGAATTCCCTGAACGTCCGGATCGACTCAAATCCATTGGTATCAATAAGATCCGGGAATCTTCTCGATTTCTCCTGCATTTTTACGTGCAGGTCCTTCAAAAACCTCTGCATGTAGATCCGGCGACTGGGAAGTGCAAGCACCTCCGCGCTGCCGGCCAGGTCGCAGGGCACCGAATAGGTCACGGCACCACAGATCCGGCTGTCCACCATCTCCCCCTGCTGCCCCAGGTACAATAGCGTCAGGTTTCCGCCCATACTGAAGCCCGACAGGAACAGGGATTTGTAGTCGCCGGAAAGGGCGTGATTGACCACGTGGGTCAGATCCTCGGTGGCGCCACTGTGGTAGAAACGGGGCTGAAGGTTCATCACCCCGCCACAGGATCGATAGTTCCAGGCCAGCACGTCCCATCCTTCGGCCAGCAGGGCACGGGCCAGGCCAAGCACGTAGGGTCTGCGGCTGTGGCCTTCCAGGCCATGGGAGATGACCGCCAGACGATCGCTACCCTGGCGGTACCAGTCCAGCTGCAGCTCGTCTTCATCCAGAGTGGGCAGTACTTCCCGGGTCGGCTCCTGCATCGGCACGGACCGGAACAGGGTTGACCACACCGATTGCACGTGGCCATTCCTCAGCCACACCGGCGGCCTGTACCGTAACGTCTTGCTTCCGTACAATTTTTAACCTTTCATTTCAGGGGGTTGACGACTCAAATCAAAGCGCTTAATATGCGCGCCACTTCGACATTGTTCCCCGATAGCTCAGTTGGTAGAGCAACGGACTGTTAATCCGTTTGTCGCTGGTTCGAGCCCAGCTCGGGGAGCCACTTATTCCGAAAGGCCGCTAATTTCCGATCAGCGGCCTTTTTCATTTCTATCCTAGAATACTTTCTCACGCTGCATGAACTCCGCCAGCACGCGGAACAGGGTGAAGCCATCCTCCGCCCCGATCAGCTCGCGAATCGAGTGCATGCCGAACTGGGGCACCCCGATATCCAGCGTGGTCACCCCCAGGTTGCCGGCAGTCAGCGGCCCGATGGTGCTGCCACAGCCCATGTCGCTGCGCACCACGAAGGTCTGGTGCGGCAGGCCCAGCTCATCGCTGATGTGGCGGTACAGTGCCGCGGACCGGCTGTTGGTGGCATAGCGCTGGTTGTGGTTGACCTTGATCACCGGCCCCTGGTTCAGGACCGGCCCATGATTCTCGTCGTGTCTGTCCAGGTAGTTCGGATGCACCCCGTGGGCGTTGTCCGCGGAGATCATCATGGAATGGGCAATAGCCCGGGCCTTGCCGGCGCCGCACCAGCGATCCAGGACCGCGGTCAGGAATGGCCCCTGCGCACCCTCGGCGGACATGCTGCCCACTTCCTCGTGATCGTTGCAGACCAGCAGCGCGGCCTCGTCACCGGAAGTGTGGATCAGGGACTGCAGGCCGATGTAGCAGCTCAGCAGATTGTCCATCCGGGCGGAGGCGACAAAGTCATTGCGCAGCCCGACGAATTCCGCCTGCTGGGCATCGTAAAAGCTCAGCTCGTAACCCAGGATCTTGCGGGCCTTGATACCGCTTTCCGCAGCCACTTGCTGGCTCAGCAAATCCGCAAAACTGGTGGTGTCGTCCTCCGGCACCTGCATGAGCACCGGCGGTAAATCGGTCTGGGCGTTGATCGACCGGTTGCTGTTGGCTTCCCGGTCGAGGTGGATCGCCAGGCTCGGGATAAACGCGACCGGCTTGCGGAAATCCACCAGAACATCCTGCACCTCACCGGCTTCGTCCAGCAGGGTGACGCGACCGGCCAGGGACAGGTCCCGGTCAAACCACGGGTTCAGCAACACGCCCCCGTAGACTTCCACACCAAGCTGGAAGTAGCCCTTGCGGCGCAGCTCCGGGTTAGGCTTGACCTTAAGGCACGGGCTGTCCGTGTGGGCACCAACCATGCGGATACCGCTGGTTGAGACATCCTTGTTGCCGGTTCGGAAGGCCACGATAGAGGAGCCGTTGCGAATGACGTAATATCCGCGGTTACGATCCAGTGACCAGTCATCGCGCTCGTCCAGCTGCTGGAATCCGGCTGCATCAAGCCGGCTTTTCATGGTCGACACCGCATGCCAGGGAGTCGGTGAGCTGTTCAGAAATTCAATCAAATCTTTGTTAAATTCAACGTGTTCCATGATGTCCCTGATTGATTGATAATTGCGTTGTAACAGTATGGCATGAAGCGATAACAGCTCCTACAGGCCATAGTGACATTCCTTATATCCACCCATGCGGCGGAGCGGAGACGACCTTGTCCCTACCCAGATTTCTCGATATCGAATACTGCCAGACCGACGATGTCCTGTTCCCCACGGCGATAGCCTGGTCCCTCGGTGACGGGCAGATGAAGGCCGTGGTCATTGCCCCGGATGAGAGCTGGCTACCTGACGACGGCGACCCGGGTGATACTGATATCCGCTACCTGATGGAACAGGGCGTTCCACTCATCGAACTGGTCCGGGAGCTGCACGAAGACCTGCCCGACCAGACCGTGTACGTCGACAGCCTGGATCCGGACGAGATCCTGGTGGACCTGATCTTCAGTGCCGTCGGCCACGAGGCGCCTTTCGAGATTGCGCCGATCGGCGATCTGATCACTGGCCTGGATATTGAAAGCCTGGAGGATCGTCGCCATCAGCTGATGATCGAGGAGGGGCTGGAGCCGCAGTTGCCGGAGAATGGAGTGTATGCGTTGCTGCTGCTGGCGCGGGAAGAGGGCTACCTGGACGAAGACTGAGGCCCGGGAGATATCGTCGTGAAGATGGGGTCAGATGAAAGCGTTCATCTGACCCTGGAGTTTGAAGTCGGGGTCTGTCGTGTGAAAGTGAGGTCAGATGAAGGCGTTCATCTGACCCCGGGGTCGAAGTCGGGGTCTGAAGAAAGCCTTCTTCTGACCCCTTTCTAGACCAACCCTCTCCCCAGTGGGCACAGGGAACTGTGACACGGGTCGACGTAACAAACCGTTACACAAGGCAGAATCGGGCCAACCGCTCACCCGTCAGGAAGCCCGATAACAATGACAAAGGTTGTACCCACTGCCCTTCGATCCGCCCTGGCACCGTTTTTCTTCTGCGCCCTTCTGGCCTCGCCACAGGCACTCGCCCAGGAAACCACCCCAAGGGCCGACAAGCACTACATCGGCCTGCTGGCCACGGCCATTAATCACCGCACCATCGGACCCGCCGCCGAGCGCGCCTGGGGCAGCGCCGCTACCCTGGTGGTGGGTGGGCACATCACCGACCTGTTCCATGCGGAGTTGCGAGCCGGGGGCGGCTACAAGGATGCCGAGGTCCCGGACAGCGACTTCACCCTGGCGGTGGATTATTTCGCCAGCTGGTATATCGGGATGCACTACCCCCTCGGCGAGTACGCCAATATCTATGGCCAGTTCGGATTTTCCTACATTCACGGCGAGGCCACCCTGGAAAACCCAGAGGCCGACCGCAACGTTTTCTATCGCAGCTTTGGCGAGGAGTTCCCGGACAGCGGCTTCAGCACCAGCTGGCTGGCCGGCTTGGATATCGAGGTGATGGACGACACCTTCCTGGTGTTCGAGGGTGGAAAGCTGTTCGAAGACACCGGCAGTGAAGTGAACAGCTTCCAGTTCTCGGGCGGCCTGAGATACGAGTTCTAGTTCCCGGGCCGTTTCTCAGACCTTGTGCCGAATGTGCCAGCAGCGGTGAATCCTCGGATTGCGCTGGAAATCCTTGTCCAGGGTGCTGCGTGAGACTTCCTCCACCGCAAACTCCTCCTCCAGCGCCTCATCAAGCCGGAACCTTCTGAAGTTATTGGAAAAGATCAGCAAGCCGTCCGAGGTCAGCCGTGCCATCGCCTGCTGGATCAACGTGGCGTGATCCCGCTGGATATCCAGCACCCCGGCCATGCGGGCGGAATTGGAGAAGGTCGGCGGGTCCATGAAGATCAGGTCAAAACGCTGGTCCGCCGCAGGCTTCTCCGCCAGCCACGCCAGGCAGTCTGCCTGTTCCACCATGTGTTTTTTCGGGTCGGCATCGTTGAGCGCCAGGTTTTCCCGGGCCCAGTTCACGTAGGTCTTCGACATATCCAGGCTCAGGGAGCGGCTGGCGCCACCCACTGCTGCATGGACCGAGGCCGCGCCGGTGTAACAGAACAGGTTGAGGAAGCGCTTGCCCCGGGCGTTCTGCTGGATCCAGTGCCGCACCGGACGATGATCGAGGAACAGGCCAGTGTCGAGGTAATCCTTGAGGTTCACCCGCAGCAGACAGCCATGTTCATGCACGGTGAAGAACTCGCCGCTGGCGGCCTGCTTCTCGTACTGCTGGGTACCGGCCTGACGCTGGCGCTGTTTGCACACCAGGTCCGAGCGCTCGATCCCGAGCACGTCCGGAATCACCGCCAGGGCTTCGGCCAGCCGCTCCCGAGCGGCACGCTCATCCACAGACTTGGGCGCAGCATACTCCTGCACATGCACCCGGCCCTCGTAGATATCGATCGCCAGGGCATATTCCGGCATATCGGCATCGTAAAGCCGGTAGCAACCGATGCCCTGTTTCCGGGCCCACTGGCCGATGGTTTTCATGTTCTTTTTCAGGCGATTGCGCAGCATAGCTGCGCGCTCTTCGTTGGCGATACGCGGGCGAATTTCCCCGGGAACGTCCGGCTCCCGCGGGGTCATGGCATTCTCCTCGGCCACCTCGAACAGCAGCAGCTGGGCCGGGAGCTTGCCATTGAACAGTTTGTACTGCTTGAAACTGCGCAGCCCGACGGACTTGCCGAACTCCGGCGCGCCGGTAAAGACCCCAAGCCGCCAGCCTGGTACTGACTGTTTCACGGCATCACCGAGAGCCTGGTAAAGACCGCTCAGCTCCTTGCGCTCGCTCAGGCGCTCACCATAAGGCGGGTTGGTCAGCACCAGGCCACGCTCCGACCACTGCCCTTCCACAGTGAATTCCTGCACCGCCCGGGCTTCCACATGCACCACACCGTCAAGACCCGCACGCTCGATGTTCTTCCAGGCTGTGGCGATCACCCGGGAATCCTGGTCAAATCCGGCAAACCTGGGGATCCGGCCCTGCTTGCCCTCATGGGCCCGGCGTTCCGCTTCCTGCCGGAGCGCGAGCCAGACTTCGGGCTGGTGACCGGGCCACTTCTCGAAACCGAACCGTTCCTGCCGGCGCCCGGGAGCGATATCCAGGGCCATCATCGCAGCTTCAATCAGCAGCGTCCCGGAGCCGCACATCGGGTCCACAAAATCACCGCCCTGCCCGGCAATCTCCGGCCAGCCGGACCGCATCAGCAGCGCTGCCGCCAGGTTCTCCTTCAGCGGCGCAATGCCCTTGTCGGTACGGTACCCGCGCATGTGCAGGCTGTGACCGCTGAGATCCACACCAATGGAAAGCCGGTTGCGATTGAGACGGGCGGAGATCGTCACGTCGGGATTCTTGGCATCCACCGCCGGCCGGGCTGCGCCCTTGGCGCGAAAACCATCGACAATGCCGTCCTTGACCCGCTGGGCGCCGAACTGGGTATTGCGGATCGCCTGGTTCTGGCCAAGAAAAGTTACCCGGAAGCTGCCCTTCTCAGGAATGTGCTGTGTCCAGTCCACGCCGAGCACGCCTTCGTACATGGCGTCCCCGTTACCCGCATCCACCTCGGCGATGTTGAGGATGACGCGGTTGGCCAGACGCGACCACAGGCAGGCCCGGTATCCCGCTTCCAGCTCGCCTTCAACCCATACCCCGGCCGGCGCGTTACGGACCGTTTCCAGGCCGAAGGTCCGAAGCTCATCCCCCAGCAGGTACTCAACACCTTTCGGGCAGGTTACGAAAAAGACACATTTAGACAAAGCGAGCTCCTGGGCAAAATAACAATCCGGGTAAGTTTCCGTTTTTCGCAGTAATTCCAATTTTGCTGCGTCATTTTTAGTTCATAAAACTATAAGAAAACGGTCACATAGATGAAATAATTAGTGTACACGCGCTCAAGGTTCGTTCTACCTTGTACTTGACGCGTCGTTCCGGAGGTCTGAAAAGCCTCCGTTAACAGGATCCTGACTGCTCTGGTCAAAGCTGGCAATAGGGGGTTGTCCCGGAGGGAAACCCGGATCGCCACGACCACTGCAGATGTGCACACGCTTGTTCTGTTAATCCATTAGTGAGGAACGGCATGAAAAGACAGAAAAGAGACATGTACGCCCGTGCATATAAAAGGGGTTATCTCGCCGGAGTGTCCGGAAAGCCGAAAGACAGCTGCCCGATTGAACAACCGGAAGTGCGACAGGAATGGCTGAACGGGTGGCGCGAAGGTCGCACAGATAACTGGGAGGGCATGACCGGCGTCTCCGGTATTCACAAACTTGCCAATGTCACATCAGCGTGACGGACATTCACCAGCAACCCCGAATCTTGATCTGATCTTTTTCTACACAATTTGACGCAGTACCAAGAGCAACCAAAACGGGGCCTCCCGCCCCGTACCATGCGAAGAAGCGCAACGGGGTTTATTCCCCGCACGGGCCCGCTAAGCGGGCCCATCTTTTTTCAGCTTCCCGATGTTTCCCGCCGAATGGCCTCCACCGCCTCTTTGATCAACGCCGGCCCCTTATAGATGAAGCCCGTGTAGATCTGCACCAGTTTTGCACCCGCCCTGACCTTCTCTGCGGCACTCTCGCCGTCGGTAATGCCACCTACGCCGATAATGGGCAAACGTTCCCCGAGTTCTGCATAGAGCCCCTGAATAACTCTCAGGGAGGCCTCACGGACCGGATCACCACTGAGGCCACCCGCTTCGTCCGCGTGGCGGTGGCCGGCCACGGCATCACGGCTGATGGTGGTGTTGGTGGCGATAACGCCGTCAAGGCCGGTGTCCAGCAGCGCATTGGCAACAAACCGGATTCCGGTGTCGTCCATGTCCGGCGCAATCTTTACCGCAATGGGAACGTACTTTCCGGTCTCCTGTTCACACCGGCGCTGCTCGTCCTTGATCGCCTCCAGCAGACCTTTCAGGGAATCCCCGAACTGCAGGTCCCGAAGCCCCGGGGTATTGGGCGAGGACACGTTCACCGTGATGTAATCAGCCCGGGAGTATACCGCTGCGATGCCCTTGCGATAGTCAGTCTCGGACTCGTCGTTCGGAGTGTCCTTGTTCTTGCCGACATTGATCCCGAGAATGCCCCGGTAACGCCGGTGATCCACCCTGTCGAGCAGGTGCTCCAGGCCTTCATTGTTGAATCCCATCCGGTTGATGATGGCCTGGTGCTCCGGTAGACGGAACATACGGGGCTTGGGGTTACCCGGTTGAGCCCGCGGTGTGACCGTGCCCACCTCGATGAATCCAAAGCCCAGGGCGCCAAGGGCGTCCAGATGATCGGCATTCTTGTCCAGGCCTGCCGCCAAGCCTACGGGATTGGGGAAGTCCAGCCCCATAACATTGACCGGCAATGCATCTATCTTTGGCGAAAAAGCACTCAACAAGCCCAGTTTCTGGGCAACATCAAGGCTGCCCAGCGCGATGTTGTGAGCTTGCTCGGGTGGAAAACGGAATAACAGGTTGCGGATAACGCCGTACATCAGATAACTCCCTGAATGTCAGTGGGCGGGAGTATACCGGAAGTTTTCCACAGCATCCCGTCTGCCTGAGCAATCGCTCGTAACTGCTTGTCTCATTAACATCTCGTGAGCTTTTCCACGGAATCTGTGGATAACCCTGTTGAAAATCACGGGGCAAACTTTCAGACCCCTTGATAACTGCGCCAGCCTACAAATTGATCATTTTTTGACCAGTTTATTTTATTTTATTTTTCAATAACTTATAATTTACAAAGCTCCCATGGCTACACATAGTCAAGGTTCTTTACACCGTCATCAAAATGCAACCATGTGCATAAATCGCACGATCACGCGTGTAACGCCCGTCCCCACAGGAGCGGGGTTTAACGTTATACTTTCCGGATCACTCAACCGCCGGAGCCATTCCGAATGCAAGACCCCGTTTCCACAACGTCCAGCACCCAGGATGCCCTGAACAAGGAAATGAGGGCGGCCTCGAAAGTCACCATTATCGGAATGATTCTTGATGCCGTCCTCGGCGTCATAAAAGTCATCGCTGGTACACTTTTCAACTCCCAGGCCCTGTTTGTTGACGGCATCCACTCCTTTACCGATGTCGTTTCTGACTTCGTTGTACTGGCGGTAATGCGCGTATCCCGGCAGGAACCGGACGAGAATCACCCCTACGGCCACCAGCGCATCGAAACCTTTGGTACTTTGCTGCTGGGCAGTATTCTCATCGCTGTTGGTGCCGCACTGGCGTGGGAAAACCTGTTGCGGCTCTTTGCCGGTGGAATCAGCGAGGTGCCGGGCTGGCCGGTCCTGGTGGCCGCGGCGTTATCGGTCGCCGGCAAGGAGTGGATCTATCATTACACCCGCCACGTGGGTAAGGCGATCCGTTCGGACCTGATCATCGCCAACGCCTGGCACAGCCGCACCGATGCCTTCTCGTCGGTTGTGGTCCTGCTCTCCACCGTGGGAGCCATGATGGGTTGGGAATGGCTCGACGTGCTGGCCGCGGTAGTCATCGCTCTGATCATCATCCACATCGGCTGGAAGTTCACCTGGGACAGCGTCAAGGAACTGGTGGATACCGGGCTCTCCCAGGAAGACACCCAGAAGCTGAAAACCATCGCCCGGGAGACCGACGGTGTGCGCAATGTCCATGAACTGCGCACCCGCCGCATGGGCCATGACATCCTGCTGGATGTCCACCTGGTGGTGCGACCCGATATCAGCGTCTCGGAGGGTCATCAGATCGGCATGAAGGTGGTTTCGGGCATGCGCGACGCCCTGGACAACATCCGGGACATCAACTTCCATATCGATGCCGAGAATGACGAGAACCAGCCGCACACCTCCGAGAGCCTTCCCTCGCGGGAACAGATCCGGGATGTTCTTTATCAGAAAATCGGTGAGTTGCCGGCCAACAGCCGACTCAGGCTCCACTACCTGAAGAACAAGGTGCATCTGGAGCTGTTCTTCGACGCACCGGACAAGTCCGATGGCATCACCAGCGAAAGGATCAGGGAAGCCCTTGAGGACTGCTCCTGGTTCGGCAGCGCCAGGGTCTGGCTGGGCGAGCCGTAACAGCCGCCCTGCCCCCTCAGCCCCGCCGCTTGGCCTCCATGCGGGACAGGAACTCCTGCATGATCAGGGTGTAGAGTTCGCCACCGAGGAACTTGTCCTCGACGCCGGAATCGACACTGGGGTTGTCATTCACCTCGATGATCGCCACCCGGTTTCCGGACTGTTTGATGTCGACCCCATAGAGCCCATTACCAATCAGCCGCGTAGCGTTCAAGGCGGCCTGGATCACGGCTCTGGGCACCTCATAGGTGGGCAGCGTCTCGAAATCGCCACTCTCCACCTTGGACTCTCCATGCTGGTAGATCTGCCAGTGCCCTTTGACCATCATGTACTTGCAGGCATAGATGGCACGGCCACCCAGCACGCCGATCCGCCAGTCATAGTCCGTGTACAGGTATTCCTGGGCCAGCACCAGGGCTGACTGCCGGAACAATTCCCGAAGCCCAGCCCGCAATTCCTTCTCGTCCCGGGCCTTGGTCACCCCACGGGAGAATGCCCCGTCCGGGATCTTGATGACCACCGGGAAGCCCAGCGTACTGACCACATGCTCCACCGCATCTTTCTGGTCCCGGGACAGGATCAGGGTTTTCGGTGTCGGCACCTTGTTGTTTCGCAGCAGGTCCGCCAGGAACACCTTGTTGGTACAGCGCAGGATGGAGACCGGGTCATCAATGACCACCATGCCCTCGGCTTCGGCCTTGCGGGCAAAACGGTAGGTGTGATGGTCAATGGCGGTGGTCTCGCGGATAAACAGGCCATCGTATTCCGGCAACCGCATGTAGTCCCGCCGGGTGATCCGTTCCACATTGATACCCAGTTTCCGGCCTGCTTTCTCGAAACGCTTGAGGGCTGCCTCATCGCTCGGCGGCATCTCCTCCTCGGGATTCACCAGCATCGCCAGATCAAAGCGATAGCGCCGGCGGGTCCGGGGCTTGCGCCAGACCATGGTACTGAAACGGTCCAGTGCGGTCGCAAAAAGATCCTGTTCCTGCTCGGACAGGTCCGCCGGTGCCGCAGGCCGCATGGAGGCAATCTGCCACTTCTTGCGGCGCTTGAAGACGATTTCCAGGATCGGGCACGGGAAACTCTCAAACAGCGCCCTGGCGACCGGCTTCAGGTCCAGGTGCTCGGCCTGGCCAAAGTAGGTGCGGATCCGTACCTCAGGGGTTGCCTCCTTTTCCTCGCTCGCAGATTCAATTTCGGAGCCGGCGGCATCCAGCCAGTTGAGTACGCTGGGGTCCAGCTCTTCCAGCTCCAGCGAGAACAGGCCCTTGCGACTGAGATCGTTGAGGGTCATCACGGAAGGCACCACGTGGTGACCACGGGCTTCTGCCAGCAGCGAACAGTAGTAACCCTTGCTCAGGTATTTTGCGCTCTGGCACAGGTTGATGACCCGCACCCGTCCGGTGGATGACGAGGAGTACTGCAGATACTGGTCAAAGGTCAGCACATCTTCGCTGGGGTAGTACGGTGCCCAGTCTTTGGCGCGATCAACAACAATGAGCAAACGGGACATCTGTGGCATTCCTCCCTGAAGGTCAGCCGCCTGAATTTGCGCAACAATACGCCCGGCCCCGAAGTTGCACAATCACCGAGGCGTGCGTGCTTTTACGCATGCCGGCGGGGCTTGCGTACCAGCCACTCTCTACCATAATAGCCGCGAGAGGGAAGCCCGCGAGCCTGCCCTTCCCACCGACCAGGGCCAGCAAAACCATGCCTGATGTAACACTTCGCCAAGCCGCCAGTACCGACCTGGACAACCTGGTACAGCTGGAGCATCGCTGTTTCAGTGACGACCGGCTTTCCCGGCGGAGTTTCCGTCGTTTCCTGGAGATGCCACGGGACCGGCTGATTGTGGCCGAGCAAGACGGCGAGCTGATCGGCTATTGCCTGGTGTTGATGAATGCCGCCACGCGCCTGGCGCGGATCTACTCCATTGCGGTCGCTCCCGCGGCCCGGGGCCGGGGTATTGGTGAAATGCTGATCCGGGAGGCCGAAAAGGAAGCAGCCGAGGCCGACCGCATTATCATGCGCCTGGAAGTGCGGGAGGATAATCCCGGCGCCATCAATCTCTACAAGCGCCTGGGCTACCGGCAGTTCGGTACCTACCGCGATTACTACGAAGATCACGGCAATGCGCTCAGATTCGAGCGCAGGATCCTGTACTACGAGCCAAGCCGGGAGTTTGTGCCGGTTCCCTATTACCCGCAGACCACCGAGTTCACCTGTGGCCCTTCAGCCCTGATCATGGCCATGGCTGCACTGGATGAGAACCAGCCGGTCACCACCCTGGAAGAACTGAAGATCTGGCGCGAGGCCACGACTATTTTCATGCTCGCCGGCCACGGAGGCTGTGGTCCCCATGGCCTGGCCCTGGCCTGCTGGAACCGGGGTTTTGACGCCAGTGCCTGGATCAGCCAGGAAGGTGCCCTGTTCAAAGACACAGTGCGGAATGAAGACAAAAAAAGAGTGCTGGAACTGGTGCATGAAGGTTTCCTGCACGATATCGGCGCCACCGGCATCCAGCTTCACCATGACCCGCTGACCCTCGAGGGCATGGAGAACGCCCTTCACGAGGGACGCATCCCGGTCATCCTGATCAGCACCTGGCAACTGAACCGCAGCCGGGTGCCGCATTGGGTCACCGTCTGTGCCATCGACGAGGAGTTCGTTTACCTGCACGATCCGGAAATCGACGTGCAGGCGGGCGAAACCGTTGCGGACAAACAGTACCTGCCGGTGGACAAACGGGTCTTCACCCGGATGTCCAGCTACGGCCGGAACCAGCCGCTGCAGGCAGCCGTCATTGTCGGGCCAAAGCGAATCGGCTGATTACCCGGTTCGCAGGGCCGCCTCCTTGAGTTCGGCAATCTCGTCCCGAAGGCGCGCAGCGGTCTCGAAATCCAGATCCGAGGCCGCCTTGTACATTTCGTCCTCCAGGCGCGCCACCTCCTTGAGCACTTCCTCCGGTGACCGGTTGCCGGCCTTCGCCCGATATTTTTCGGCTTCCTCGGCCGCCTTCTGACCCGGACGCTCAACCTTGCGACGGCCACGGCCGCCACCACCGGCCGCACCCTCCATGATGTCGGCGATCTTCTTGTTCAGGCCAGTCGGCGTGATGCCATGCTCTTCGTTGAAAGCCGTCTGTTTCTCCCGGCGCCGCTGGGTCTCATCAATGGCCCGCTGCATGGAACCGGTGATCTTGTCACCGTAGAGGATCGCCTTGCCGTGCACGTTACGGGCAGCCCGGCCGATGGTCTGGATCAGGGAACGTTCACTGCGCAGGAAGCCTTCCTTGTCGGCATCCAGGATCGCCACCAGGGAGACTTCCGGCATGTCCAGACCTTCCCGCAGCAGGTTGATCCCCACCAGCACATCAAACTCGCCCCGGCGCAGGTCCCGGATGATCTCAACCCGCTCCACGGTGTCGATATCCGAGTGCAGGTACCGGACCTTGATGTCGTGTTCCATCAGGAAGTCGGTCAGGTCTTCCGCCATGCGCTTGGTCAGCGTGGTCACCAGAACCCGCTCCTGCACCTTCACCCGGGCGTGGATCTCGGACAGCAGGTCATCCACCTGGGTGGAGGCCGGCCGAACCTCGATTTCCGGATCCAGCAGACCGGTGGGACGGACCACCTGCTCAACCACCTGGCCGGCATGTTCGGCCTCATAATTCCCCGGCGTCGCCGAGACAAAAATCATCTGCGGCGCAATACGTTCCCATTCCTCGAAGCGCATCGGCCGGTTATCCAGCGCCGAGGGCAGCCGGAACCCATACTCCACCAGGGTTTCCTTGCGCGACCGGTCACCCTTGTACATGGCACCGATCTGGGGAATGGTCACGTGGGACTCGTCCACCACCAGCAAGGCATTGGGTGGCAGGTAGTCAAACAGGGTTGGTGGAGCCTCCCCCGGCCTGCGTCCGGACAGGTACCGGGAGTAGTTCTCGATGCCGTTGCAGTAACCGAGCTCCAGCATCATCTCGATGTCGTACCGGGTGCGCTCCTCGAGGCGCTGGGCTTCCACCAGCCGGTTGTTGTCCCGCAGCTGCTGCAGACGCTCATCCAGCTCCACCTTGATGTGCTCCACCGCATCCAGCACCGTCTGGCGCGGAGTGACATAGTGGGATTTCGGGTAGATGGTCACCCGGGGCACCCGACGCAAGACCTCGCCGGTGAGCGGATCGAAATAGCTGAGATTCTCCACCTCATCATCGAACAGCTCGATCCGGATGGCCTCCTTCTCTGATTCTGCCGGGAACACATCGATGACATCGCCCCGGACCCGGTAATTGGCCCGGTGGAATTCCACGTCATTGCGGGTGTACTGCAGCTCGGCCAGCCGACGCAGGATGAAGCGCTGGTCAATCTGATCGCCCCGGTCCAGGTGCAGCATCATCTTCAGGTAGGACTGGGGGTCACCCAGACCGTAGATGGAGGACACCGTGGCCACGATGATGGCATCCGGCCGTTCCAGCAGCGCCTTGGTGGCGGACAGCCGCATCTGCTCGATGTGCTCGTTGATGGAGGCGTCTTTCTCGATAAAGGTATCCGAGGACGGCACATAGGCTTCCGGCTGGTAGTAGTCGTAGTAGGAGACGAAGTACTCCACCGCGTTGTCCGGGAAGAACTCGCGGAACTCGCCATACAGCTGGGCCGCGAGAGTCTTGTTGTGGGCCATGATGATGGTGGGCCGCTGCACCTGCTCGATCACATTGGCGACGGTGAAGGTTTTCCCCGAACCAGTCACCCCGAGCAGCGTCTGGTGCGCCAGGCCGGACTGGATACCATCCACCAGCCCCTCGATCGCCTTGGGCTGATCACCGGCCGGCTGGTAGGGGGAATCGACTCGGAACACCCCGCTCTGTGCGGTACTGGTTTCTTTCTTTGCCATAACTGGCGGATAACCTCCGGATTTGCGCGGCGCCCGCCGTGGCGGACTTATACCATCGAGAAATTTAGCGTTACGCTGGCTTCATGATACCATCAGTGCGATCGACGGCTGGGCGAAAATCAGCCAGCAATGGCTCCCCCGGCCGATCGCAGCCCAATAGGACGCAGCTTTAAGGAGCTCAAGTTTGGACCTTCAACTTTCCAGCCGAGTACAGGCTATCAAGCCCTCTCCCACCCTCGCAGTCACCAACAAGGCCGCGGAACTCCGCGCAGCCGGCCAGGACATCATTGGCCTGGGTGCAGGCGAGCCGGACTTCGACACCCCCGAGCACATCAAACAGGCAGCCATTGAAGCCATCAACAACGGCCAGACCAAATACACTGCCGTGGATGGTACGCCGGCCCTGAAGAAAGCGATTATTGCGAAGTTCAAACGGGACAACGGCCTGGAATACGAAGCCAACCAGATACTGGTAAGCAGTGGTGGCAAACAGAGCTTTTTCAACCTGGCACTTGCCACACTGAACGAGGGTGACGAGGCCATCATCCCGGCCCCGTACTGGGTTTCCTACCCGGACATGGTACTGGTCGCCGAAGGCAAGCCGGTCATTATCGAGACCAGCGCCGACACCCGCTTCAAGATCACCCCGGAGCAGCTGGAAAACGCCATCACCGAGCGTACCCGCCTGTTCGTGATCAACAGCCCGTCCAACCCGAGTGGCATGGCCTACTCCATGGAAGAGCTGAAGGCGATCGGTGAGGTGCTGAAGAAGCATCCGAACATCATGATCGCCACCGACGACATGTACGAGCCGATCCTGTGGACCGGCAAGCCGTTCTGCAACATCGTGAACGCCTGTCCGGAACTGTACGAGCGTACCTTCGTACTGAACGGTGTCTCCAAGGCCTATTCCATGACCGGCTGGCGTATCGGCTATGCCGCCGGCCCGGCCAAGATCATCGGCGCCATGAAGAAGATCCAGTCCCAGAGCACTTCCAACCCCTGCTCCATCTCCCAGGCCGCTGCTACCGCCGCCCTGGACGGTGATCAGGCGTGCGTGGGCGAGATGGTCAAGGCGTTCAAGGAACGTCACGACTGGCTGGTAGATGCCCTGAACAAGCTGCCGGGTGTTGAGTGCCTGACCGGCGACGGCACCTTCTACGTGTTTCCGAGCTTCCAGGGTGCCATTGACGCCGATGACAGCGTCAGCACTGACGTGGAATTCGCCGAGAAGCTGCTGACCGACGCCGGCGTGGCGATCGTTCCGGGCTCCGCCTTCGGTGCTCCGGGCCACATGCGCCTGAGCTTCGCGACCAGCATGGATAACCTGCAGAAGGCGGTTGAGCGTTTGCAGAAGGCGCTTGGCTAAAAAGTTTTTGTCAGGGGTTGACGAGGCGGTATAGCCACCTTAATATACGCGCCTCGTCACATGACGACGTTCCCCGATAGCTCAGTTGGTAGAGCAACGGACTGTTAATCCGTTTGTCGCTGGTTCGAGCCCAGCTCGGGGAGCCAATATTTCGAAAGCCCGCTAATTCTCTGAGTTAGCGGGCTTTTTTGTGTTTGTTCGTTTTTTGGTGCTTTGTCGTTTTGGTCCTGCCCTAGCCTTCGAGTGTTGGGGGAAGGGGCATCTGGCAGGGCTTTCAAAAACACGCTACGAGCACGTCCATGTGCGCTTGTTTCGGGCCGTCCCTGGCCCTCAACAGTTTTTGAAAGCCCTGCCAGATCCCCCTCTCTTAATACCGGAGGGGTCAGCAACCTTGTGAACAGAACCTTTGAGTCAAGCCTGATCAAACAGGCCAAAGTTTGCAGTCTCCCGCCGCTCGTTTTCAGCTGTTTCCTATCACTGCTTTTGCTGAGTGGCGTGGTGGGGGCTGCCTCCCAAAAATGTTGAAGGCCAAGGATGGCCTGAAACAAGCGCACATGGACGTGCTCGTAGCGGTTTTTGGGAGGCAGCCCCCACCGCGCCACACCCCCGAACCATGCAGGCTAGGTCAGGATTCGAAGCCAGGAAAACGCTAGAGGCCAACCACCTCAGAATGGATAGCCTCCAGAGCAGCCAAAGGATCCGGCGCCTGGGTAATCGGACGGCCAATAACGAGGTAATCGGAACCGGCCTTGAGGGCATCCGTGGGAGTCATGATGCGTTGTTGGTCGCCTTTTTCGGCGGTCAGCGGCCGGATACCCGGGGTGATCAGTTTGAAGTCGGCGCCCTGCTCGGCTTTGAGCTTTGGGGCTTCCTGAGCGGAGCAGACGACGCCGTCGAGGCCGCAGTTGCGGGTCAAGGTTGCCAGGCGTGAGACCTGGGCTTCAGGGGAGTCGGTGATGCCAATGCCGGCCAGGTCTTCGGCGCCCATGCTGGTGAGAACCGTGACAGCAATCAGTAGCGGTTTATCTGCACCGAAGGATTCCAGGCGTTCGCGGCAGGCGACCATCATTTTTTCACCGCCGGACGCGTGGACATTAACCATCCAGACGCCCAGATCCGCAGCAGCGGCGACCGCTGCGGAGGTGGTGTTCGGGATGTCGTGGAATTTCAGGTCCAGGAACACGTCGAAGCCCCTGCCCTGCAGTGACTGCACCAGTTGCGGACCGGAGCGGGTGAACAGCTCCTTGCCGACTTTCAGGCGGCATTTGGCCGGGTCCAGCTGGTCGACCAGGGCCAGTGCCGGGTCCTGGGAGGGGAAGTCGAGGGCGACGATGATTTTGGGGTCAGAGGGGTTTTGCACGGTTCGGTTCCTGGGGTAAGTCGTAACGGATTTATTCGGCTTCCACGCCCTGGATCGGGCGGATGGTTTCCCACTGTTTGCAGCTCGGGCAGAGCCAGTGTAACTGCTGGCCGGAGAAGCCGCAGCTTACGCAGCGGTAGACCGGGCGATTGGACAGGAGAAGATGGCCGATCCGGCTCACCAGGCGGCCTTCATCCGTGGTCATGCCCTTCTCGTAACCCGCCATTTCCACCAGCCGGAGCAGTCCACGCACGGACGGGCGGCTTTCCAGTTCCTGGCGCAGCAGGTCAATCGCCGCCGGTCGCCCGGAGGCGCGTTCGACAGATTCTACCAGAGCCAGCAACAGACTCGTGCTGGGATATTTCTCGTAGAGTTTGCGCAGTTTCTTTGCCAGGCGGCCGACGTCGCCGTGCTCGCGCTCGAGTTTCATAAGGCGGTCAATCGCCTCCGGCCCGAACTCCGGGTTCTGGTCGAATACCTTCAGGCTTTCCTTGCCCGCTTCACGGAAGCTGCCCTGGCGAATGAGGAGGCTCATCAGGATAAGCGTGGCGCGAACGCAGGAGTGGTCGTATTCCAGAGCCTCCTTGGCCAACTTCTGGGCCGTCCACCGGTCGTCGTGTTTAAGCGCCTGCTCGGACAGCTCACAGGTGATGTAGGCCAGGGTCTTGAACAGCGCCACATCGGAGTCGCCCTTGGCGAGTGTGCGGGCCACGTCGGCGGCTTTGCCCCACTCGCGTTCCTGCTGGTACAGCTCGATCAGCTGGAGCGCGGCGTCGCGGCCGTATTCCCTGTCACCCATGATCTGGTGCAGGAGCGCTTCGGCGCGGTCCAGCAAGCCGGCATTGAGATAGTCCAGGGCAAGCTCCATCGTCACCTGTGGCGAAAAACGGCCGGGCAACTCGGGGCGGGCAAGGAGGTTCTGGTGAATGAGGATGGCGCGGTCGGTCTCGCCCTTGTTCCGGAAGTGACTGCCGATGGACAGGTGCAGGCTGACGGTGTCCTTGTTGACGGCGAGGGACTGGACGAAGTTTTCGACCGCCTGGTCGGAGTAGTTGGTAAACAGGAACTGGAGGCGATCGCGGACCGAGTCTTCGTCAGAGATGGCGCTTTTCGAACTGCGGTTGTTACTGCCAAGCCGGCCCGCCATCCAGCCGGCCGCAACTGCCGCAGTCAGCAGCAGCCACTGAAGCACTATATCCATTAAAGAGTCCGGTCGTTCTCAGCCCTGGATTTCTCCAATGCCTGCTCGGCACGATCGAGTCGTTTCTTGAGGGTTCGCCGTGACACGGATGTCCGCACGGTCGCCAGCATGGTCATCAGAACGCCAAACAACGCGCCAATGACAAACGCCATGATAATCCAGACGGCCACGCCGTGGGGTTGGGTCTCGAACAGCAGAAAATTAAGGGATACCGCCATCTGGTTATTCAGCGAGAATACGAGTGCCAATAAAATCAGGACCAGTACCAACAGAATAATGAGGATCTTCTGAAATCCTGCCATAGCGTAAGCACTCCGTAGGGCTCAACTGGCCCGAATCTTCATATTCTCTGCGAGACCCTAGAAACCTTTTTTCAGGCTGTCATTGACCTGTTCCCGGAGTTCCTTCCCGGGTTTGAAATGGGGCACATACTTTGCCGGCAGGTTCACAGCCTCACCGGTCTTGGGGTTACGGCCGACTCTGGCCGCCCGGTGATGGAGGGAAAAGCTGCCAAATCCCCGAATTTCGATTCTCTGACCATCCGCAAGCGACTGGGACATGTGCTCTATGATGGTTTTCACTGCAAGCTCAACATCCTTCACAGACAACTGGGTCTGCTTGGAAGCAATCAGTTCGACCAGTTCGGACTTCGTCATGAGGCGCTTCCCTCTTATTTATTATTCGGTAGTCAGTTACCGTGATTTCTTGTCCTAGTTTAGTCAAACCAGAAAAAAACACAAAAAAAACGGGCTCTTAGAGCCCGTTTTTTTCACACCAGAAGGAAACTTATTCCTTGTTGGCGTTCTGCTGCTGCATCTGCTCCTTGATGAGATCACCGATGGTGGTCGCACCAGAAGTTTCAGCGGTCTTGCTGCGGACGCTTTCCAGCGCCTGCTTGTCGTCTTCAACGTCCTTGGACTTGATGGACAGGTTGATGACGCGGTTCTTGCGGTCGATGCTGATAATCTTCGCTTCGACTTCTTCGCCTTCCTTCAGCGCGTTGCGTGCGTCTTCCACACGATCACGGCTGATTTCGGAGGCCTTCAGTACCGCCTCAACCTCGTCGTTCAGAGCAACGGTTGCGCCTTTGGCGTCAACAGAAGATACAGTGCCCTTGACGATGGAGCCCTTGTCGTTCAGCTGTACAAACTCGGCGAACGGATCGCTTTCCAGCTGCTTGATGCCCAGGGAGATACGCTCACGCTCGGGATCAACAGACAGGATAACGGTCTCGACTTCGTCGCCCTTCTTGTATTCGCGAACGGCTTCTTCGCCAGTCTCGTTCCAGCTGATGTCGGACAGGTGAACCAGTCCGTCGATGCCGCCTTCCAGACCGATGAAGATACCAAAGTCAGTGATGGACTTGATCTTACCGGAGATGCGGTCACCCTTGTTGAACTTGCTGGAGAAGTCTTCCCACGGGTTGGATACACACTGCTTGATACCCAGGGAGATACGACGACGCTCTTCGTCGATATCCAGGATCATGACTTCTACTTCGTCACCGACCTGAACAACCTTGGACGGATGGATGTTCTTGTTGGTCCAGTCCATTTCGGACACGTGTACCAGACCTTCAACACCCTCTTCCAGCTCGGCAAAGCAGCCGTAGTCAGTCAGGTTGGTTACGCGTGCAGTAACCTTGGAACCTTCCGGGTAACGACCCTTGATATCCACCCAGGGATCTTCGCCCAGCTGCTTCAGACCCAGGGAAACACGGTTGCGCTCACGGTCGAACTTCAGAACCTTGACGTTAATCTCGTCGCCAACGTTCACGATTTCGCTCGGATGCTTGATGCGCTTCCAGGCCATATCAGTGATGTGCAGCAGGCCGTCAACGCCACCCAGATCCACGAACGCGCCGTAGTCGGTCAGGTTCTTGACGATACCCTTGATTTCCATACCCTCGGTCAGGGTCTCGAGCAGAGCTTCACGCTGCTCGCTGTTCTCAGCTTCCAGAACGGCGCGGCGGGAAACAACCACGTTGTTACGCTTCTGGTCCAGCTTGATAACCTTGAATTCCAGCTCTTTGTTCTCCAGGTGCGCAGTGTCGCGAACCGGACGAACGTCTACCAGGGAACCCGGCAGGAAGGCACGAATGCCAGACAGGTCGACGGTGAAACCGCCCTTGACCTTGCCATTGATCACGCCTTTAACAACTTCTTCAGCCTCGAAGGACTTCTCCAGTACTTTCCACGCTTCGGCACGCTTGGCCTTCTCGCGGGAAAGACGGGTTTCACCGAAGCCATCTTCAACAGCATCGAGAGCCACATCGACAACATCGCCGACAGCTACTTCCAACTCGCCTTTTTCGTTGAGGAACTGGGAGGCGGGGATAACGCCCTCGGACTTCAGTCCGGCGTTAACGGTGACCCAGTCGTTGTCGACGTCAACTACGGTTCCCTGGACGATGGAACCCGGTTGCATGTCAATTTCTTTCAGGCTTTCTTCAAAAAGATCCGCAAAGCTCTCGCTCATTATGTGTCCTATGTGATCAACGCAAGTGTACTCCGTGCCGCCAGCAACACGGTCTGTTAGCGATTTCCGGAATCAGCCAGCGGCTGGCAAATAACGCTGTTTCCGGCATTTCAACGACAAAAAGGTGTAGTCAGGCCTGACCTGCTGCGGCCATACACCTGTCCAACACCTCTTCTATACTCAACCCCGTAGAATCAATGACTTGCGCATCATCCGCGGGCCTGAGAGGGGCTGCGGAACGGTTCATATCCCGTTCATCACGAACCCGTATCTCCTCTAAAAGGGCATCAATATTAACATCGACACCCGCTTCCTTCAACTGGTTAAAACGTCGCCGGGCCCGTTCCTCGGCACTGGCCGTCAGGAAGATTTTCACCGGCGCATCCGGGAACACCACCGTGCCCATATCGCGGCCATCGGCAACCAGACCGGGCGCCTGGCGAAAGTCCCGCTGCCGCTGCAACAACGCATCCCGGACGGGCTGCATGACCGCCACCCGCGAAGCGTTATCGCCACAGGTTTCGGTGCGGATCTCGGAGGTGACATCTTCGCCTGCCAGCAATACTTTCGCGGGCTGACCGGCCGGGGTCGGCTCGAAGGTCACGTCCAGCGAGGACGCCACCCTGACCAGCCCTTCTTCATCATCAAAGGAAACACCCTGCCGCATGGCTGCCAGGGCGGTCAGACGATACAGGGCGCCACTGTCCAGCAGATGCCAACCCAGCTTCTGCGCCAGCATCTGGGTGATGGTGCCCTTGCCCGAACCGCCGGGGCCATCCACCGCGATGACCGGTGCCTTGCTGTCTGCCATTACTCACCACCTTCTGTACGAATCTGGATACCAGTCTGCTGCGCCAGCTCCACAAAACTCGGGAAGGAAGTGGCCACATTCGCGCAGTCCGTGATCTCGATCGGGCCGTTTGCCCTCAGGGATGCCACCGCAAACGACATGGCGATCCGGTGATCCCCGTGACTGTTCACGGTTCCGCCGCCGATGTCCTGGCCGCCATCGATGATGATGCCATCCGGGGTAACAGTCGTCTCAACACCCAGGGCTGCCAGGCCATCCGCCATGACCTGAATCCGGTCACTCTCTTTCACCCGCAGCTCTTCGGCGCCGCGGAGCACTGTACGGCCCTGCGCGCAGGTGGCGGCGATGAACAGCACAGGGAATTCGTCGATGGCCAGGGGAACCTGCTCTTCCGGGATGTCGATGCCCTTGAGCTCGGCAGAGCGCACACGCAGGTCGGCCACCGGCTCGCCGCCAATTTCGCGCTCCTCAAGCACTTCGATATCGGCGCCCATCTGGCGCAGGATATTGATGACACCCACCCGGGTCGGGTTCATGCCGACATGGCGCAGCACCAGTTCGGAAGCCGGGGCAATGCTCCCGGCCACCAGGAAGAAGGCGGCGGAAGAAATATCCGCGGGTACATCGATGGCGCAGGCCGTCAGCTTGCCGCCACCGGTCACACTGGCGGTCGCGCCATCCCGGTGAACGTGATAGCCGAAGCCCACCAGCATGCGCTCGGTATGGTCCCGCGTTGGCGCAGGCTCAGTTACCGAGGTAACGCCTTCGGCATAGAGGCCCGCCAGTAACAGACAGGACTTGACCTGGGCACTGGCCACGGGCATTTCATAATGAATGCCAGTCAGTTTATGACCACCACGAATCTTCAGCGGCGGGCGGCCTCCCTCGGCGGTGTCGATCACCGCACCCATGGCCCGGAGCGGATCGGCAACGCGTCCCATGGGACGCTTGGACAGGCTGGCATCACCGGTCAGCTCGGAATCGAACGGCTGGGCGGCCAGCAAGCCGGCAAACAGGCGCATGGCGGTTCCGGAGTTACCCAGGTAGAGCGGGCCCCGGGGTGCCTGCAGGCCGTGCATGCCGACACCGTGGATGCGAACGAAGCCGTCTTCCGGGCCTTCGATGGTCACCCCCATGTCACGGAATGCCTGCAGGGTCGCCAGGCTGTCTTCACCTTCGAGGAAACCTTTGACCTCGGTAATTCCCTCCGCCAGGGCACCCAGCATGATGGAACGGTGGGACATGGATTTGTCACCCGGAACCCGGATATCACCCCGGATGGAGCCACCGGGCTGGAGCTGGAAGGTTACCTGCTTTTCGCTGTTGTTAGTCACGTACGCCTGTCCTGAAAGCATCTTGGTGAAGTGTTCCCGCGCCGCCTTGGCGCGACTGAAGACCCGGAGCAGCATTGCACCATCGCCAGCGGCAATGGCAGACCGCAACTGGTCCAGATCATGGGTAAAGTGGTCAATAACCCGGAGCACCGCATCCCGGTTCGACAAAAAGATGTCGTGCCACATCACCGGGTCGCTGGCCGCGATCCGGGTGAAATCCCGGAAACCGCCGGCGGCATACCGGAAGATATCCATATTCTCGTCTTCCCCCGCCAGGGTGTCCACGAGCGAGAAGGCGATAAGATGCGGCAGGTGGCTTGTCGCGGCCAGTACTTCGTCGTGGTAGGCCACGGACATGGTCAGCACCGTGGCACCACACCCCTCCCACAGCGCCCTGAGCCGCTCGACATCGGGCTGATGGGCGTTATCCGCCGGCGTCAGGATGACCTTGTGATTGGCAAACAACTCGGGATTGGCCGCCCGGATACCGCTTTTTTCGGAACCGGCAATCGGGTGACCTGGAATCACGTGGGGAGAAAGCTCGCCGAAAACGGCTTCAACGTCCGCTACAAAACTGGACTTGGTACTGCCGACATCGGATAAGACTGTGTCACTGTCGAGAAACGGTTTGAGCTCTGCAAGCACCGCACGGGTCGCGCGTACCGGAACCGCCAGCACCACCAGATCACTGCCGCGAACGGCCTGCTCCAGGGACTCGGCCGCAACATCGATAACACCCAGCTCCTCGCCGAGGGCAAGCTCTTCGGCCCGACGGTCATAACCGACTACCTGGCCGGCCAGCCGGTGCTGTCTGATGGCACTGGCCAGGGACCCGCCGATGAGTCCCAGACCGATAATGGCAACGCGCTTGAAAAGTGGCTCGCCGTCGCCCACTCAGCCACCCTCCCCGGCGGCACTCAGGGCCTCGGCAAGGGCGTCGAGGAAGCGTTCGTTTTCTTTGGCAAGGCCGACAGAAACCCGCAGATGTTCCGGCATGCCGTAACCGGCAATCGGCCGCACGATGACCCCGTGCTCCAGCAACGCGTGATAGATCGCCAGGGCCTGTTTCCCGACTTCCACGGCGATGAAGTTGCCTGCGGAAGGGATATACGGCAGCCCCATTCGGTCGAAACCGTCCGCCAGCTGCTTCAATCCCTCGGTATTCACCTCACGGGAACGGTTCAGATAATCCTCGTCCCCCAGGACTGCGGTTGCCGCAGCCAGCGCGACAGTGTCCACGTTGAACGGCTGACGCACCCGATTGAGAATGTCCGCAATCGCGGGCGAACTAATGCTGTACCCCACCCGCAGTGCCGCCAGACCCCAGGCCTTGGAGAAGGTACGGCAGACGATCAGGTTGGGAAAACGCTCCAGCAGTTCAAGGCCGTCCGGGTATTCGGTACCGGTGAGGTATTCACAATAGGCTTCATCCAGAACCACCAGCACATCTTCGGGAATCTTCGCCAGGAAGCCCTCGATCGCATCGGCGGTATGTACAGTACCGGTCGGATTGTTCGGGTTGGCCACGAATACCAGGCGGGTGCGCTCGGTCACGGCATCGGCCATGGCATCGAGATCATGCCCCCAATCCTTCGCTGGCACCGACACCCCTTTGGCACCGATGGCCTGGGTCACCAGCGGATAAACCGCAAAGGCATACTGGGAGAACACCACTTCGGAATCCCTATCGGCGAAGCAGCGGGCAATCACTTCCAGGACATCGTTCGAACCGTTGCCCAGGGTGATCTGATCCATGCCCACGCCGAAGCGCTCGGACAGCGCCTGCTTGAGATCAAAGCCGTTGCCATCCGGATACAGGCACATTTCAGACAGTGCTTCCCGGGCGGCAGCCAGTGCCTTTTCACTGGGTCCCAACGGATTCTCGTTACTGGCCAGCTTGATGATCTCGGCGGGCTTCAGGCCCAGCTCCCGTGCCAGCTCTTCGATCGGTTTGCCCGGCTGGTAGGGAGACAAAGCCTGGACACCTTTAACCGCAAGACTCTGGTAATCGACTGCCATTCAAAGCCTCCTTTACAAAACGCCGATTGGGTAGGAACCGAGCCGCTTGAGCTCCACCGCCTCTTCGTCCACCTCAGCCAGTACCTTACGGACGGTTTCGTCCTCCATGTGTCCCTCGAAGTCGATGTAGAACACGTAGGCCCAGGTACCACTGGGCGATGGCCGGGTCTCGATGCGGGTCAGACTGATGCCGTGACGGTGGAACGGCTCCAGCAGCTGGTACAGAGCGCCGGGCTTGTTGCGCATGGACACCAGGATGGAGGACTTGTCGTGACCACTGGCCGGAACCTCTTCACGGCCGATGATCAGGAACCGGGTGGTGTTGTCCGGACGATCCTCGATGCTGTTGGCCAGTTTCTCCAGGCCATACAGTTCCGCTGCCATATCCCCGGCAATGGCAGCCGTGCCCGGCTCCTCGGCGGCCCGGCGGGCGGCTTCGGCGTTACTGGACACGGTCACCCGCTCGATGCCGTAGCGATGGGTATCCAGCCACTGCCGGCACTGGGCAAAAGACTGCTGGTGGGAGTAAATGCGGGTAATCTCCTGGTCCTTGTGCTTCGGAGACACCAGCAGGTGGTGGTGAATCCGCAACTGCACCTCACCGCAGATCTTCAGCGGCGAGGACATGAACATGTCCAGGGTGTGGTTGATCATGCCTTCGGTGGAATTCTCCACCGGCACCACGCCGTAGTGGGCCGCGCCGGACTCCACTTCGCGGAAGACCGCGTCGATGGCTGGCAACGGTACGCTGATGACGGAATGGCCGAAATGCTTCAGCGCCGCCGCCTGGGTAAAGGTACCGATCGGCCCCAGGAAAGCGATGTGCATCGGCTTTTCCAGCGCCAGGCAGGCGGACATGATTTCACGGAACAGCCGCGCCATTTCCTCGGCGGGCAGCGGCCCCGGATTGTGCTCCTTGATACGACGCAGCACCTGGGCCTCGCGTTCGGGACGGTAGAAGAACACATTCTCGTCCGGATTCGCAGCCATCTTTACATGGGCCACTTCCTGGGCACAGCGGGCCCGGGCACTGATGAGGTCCATGATCTGCTGGTCAAGACTGTCAATTTCGTCCCGGAGTTCGCCCAGACGGGTCTTCTCGTCCGTCATGATCAGCCACGCTCCTTCGCAAATTCCGTCATGTACTGGATCAGTGCGTCGACACCGGCTTCGGGCATGGCGTTATAGATACTGGCGCGCATTCCGCCCACGGAGCGATGGCCCTTGAGGTTCAGAAGGCCCCGGGCGTCCGCCCCCTTGAGGAACTCGTCATTCAGGGCATCGTCGGCAAGGGTGAACGGTACGTTCATCCAGGAACGGAAACGCGGCTCAATCGGGTTGGCGTAAAAATCGTTGGCGTCGATGAAGTCGTACAACTTCCTCGCCTTGCGATAGTTGATCTCGCCCATGGCCTTGACGCCACCCTGCTCTTTCAGCCACTTGAACACCAGCCCCGCCAGGTACCAGGAATAGGTCGCCGGGGTGTTGTACATGGAGCCGTTATCGGCGATGACCTGGTAATTCATCATCGTCGGCGTTTCCTTGCGTGCCTTGCCGAGCAGGTCCTTGCGGATGATGACCACCACCAGACCGGACGGGCCGATGTTCTTCTGGGCGCCGGCGTAGATCAGCCCGTAGCGGGACACATCCACCGGCCGGGACAGCATGGTAGAGGACATGTCCGCCACCAGGGGCACATCACCGCTGTCCGGTGTGAAATCGAATTCCAGGCCGCCAATGGTCTCGTTCGGGGTGTAATGCAGGTAGGCGGCATCGGCATTGGTGTTCCAGGTGGCCTGTTCCGGCACGGTGGTAAAACCGCTGTCCTCGGAACTGGCAACCACGTTCACGTCACCGTAGCGCTTGGCCTCGGCAATCGCCTTCTTGGACCAGATACCGGTGTTGACGTAATCCGCCGAGGTCTTGTCGCCAAGCAGGTTCAGCGGGATGGTGGAGAACTGGCTGGAAGCTCCACCCTGCATGAAGAGTACGGCGTAATCGTCTGAAATTCCGGCCAATTCACGCAGATCTTTTTCGGCAGTTTCGGCAATGGCCACGAACTCGTCGCTGCGGTGGCTCATTTCCATCACCGACATGCCGGTACCACGCCAGTCCAGCATTTCGTCCCGGGCCTGTTTCAGCACCGGCTCCGGCAAGGTAGCCGGACCCGCGCAAAAGTTGAACGCCCTGCTCATTCTTCGCTTTCCTCGCCTTCTATCTCTTCATCATCGGATTCTGCAATCCGCTCCACGCCGACCAGGCGCTCATCTTCCTGAGCCAGGCGGATGAGACGAACCCCCTGGGTATTACGGCTCAGGATGGAAACCTCATCGGTGCGGGTGCGCACCAGGGTACCCTTGTCGGAAATCAGCATCATTTCGTCGCCATCAAACAGCTGGAGCGCGGTGACCAGGTCACCGTTACGCTCGGAGCACTGCATGGCGATAACGCCCTGGCTGCCACGGCTGTACGTGGGGAACTCGTCGATCGCGGTGCGCTTGCCGTAGCCGTGCTCACTGGCAGTCAGGATCACACCACCCTCTTCCGGAATGATCAGGGACACCACGTGCTGGCCTTCCGGCATCCGGATACCGCGCACGCCGCGGGCAGTCCGGCTCATCGGCCGCACCTGGTCCTCGGTAAAGCGCACGGCCTTGCCGGCGCTGGAGAACAGCATGACCTCGGCATCACCCTTGGTGATGGCGGCGCCAACCAGGGTATCGCCCTCATCCAGGTTCAGGGCGATCAGACCGTTGCTGCGCGGACGGGAGAAATTCGGCAGCGGGGTCTTCTTGACCACACCGTTGGAGGTGGCCATCAGCACAAACTGGTCTTCCGGGTAATCCTTCACTGGCAGGAAGGTGGTGATACGCTCACCCTCGTCCAGCGGCAGGATATTGACCATCGGCCGGCCCCGGGAACCACGGCTGCCACGGGGAATCTCGAACACCCGCAGCCAATAGACCTTGCCACGGTTGGAGAAACACAAAATGGTGTCGTGGGAGTTGGCCACCAGCAGTTTCTCGATGAAGTCCTCGTCCTTCATGGAGGTAGCGGCCTTGCCACGGCCACCGCGGCGCTGGGCCTGGTAATCCTCTACCGCCTGGGTCTTGGCGTAACCACCGTGGGAGATGGTGACCACCAGGTCCTCTTCGTCGATCAGGTCCGCGATGGTCAGGTCACGGCGGGAGCTGGTGATCTCGGTACGGCGGTCATCGCCGTAGTCATTCACAATCGCTTCCAGCTCTTCACGGATCACCTGCAGCAGGCGCTCCGGATCGCCCAGGATATCGAGCAGATCGGCGATCTTCTCGAGAATTTCCTTGTACTCGTTCTGCAGCTTCTCGGTTTCCAGACCGGTCAGGCGGTGCAGACGCAGGTCCAGGATGGCCTGGGCCTGTTCCGGCGACAGATAGTACAGGCCTTCGCGCAGACCGTAGATCTCCGGCAGGTCGTCCGGACGGCAGGCATCTTCGCCGGCACGCTCGAGCATGGCCAGCACATCGCCCGGCGCCCAGCCCTTGTCCATCAGCTTTTCTTTGGCCTCGGCCGCAGTCGGGGACTGCTTGATCAGCTCGATGATCTCGTCGATGTTGGCCAGGGCAACGGTCAGGCCTTCGAGAATATGACCGCGCTCGCGGGCCTTGCGCAGCTCATAGATGGTCCGGCGGGTCACCACTTCACGGCGGTGGCGCAGGAACGCATCCAGCATTTCTTTCAGATTGAGGGTCTTGGGCTCGCCGTTGATCAGGGCAACCATGTTGATACCGAACACGGTTTCCAGCTGGGTGTGGGCGAACAGGTTGTTGATCACCACGTCGGCGTTCTCGCCACGACGCAGCTCGATCACAACGCGGATACCCTCCTTGTTGGATTCGTCCCGCAGTTCGGAAATACCCTCAACACGCTTTTCTTTCACCAGCTCAGCGATCTTCTCGATCAGGCGAGCCTTGTTGAGCTGGTAAGGAAGCTCGGTGATGATGATGGATTCACGACCGGTTTTCTTGTCCTGCTCGATCTCGTGGCGGGCGCGGATATAGATGCGGCCACGACCGGTGCGGTAGGCCTCGACGATGCCGGCACGACCGTTGATGATGCCCTCGGTCGGGAAATCCGGGCCAGGGATGTACTCCATGAGCTCATCCACGGTCAGGTCGCCGTTATCAATCAGCGCCAGACAGCCGTTGACCACTTCGGTCAGGTTGTGGGGCGGGATATTGGTGGCCATGCCCACGGCGATACCGGAGGAACCGTTTACCAGCAGGTTCGGAACCCGGGTCGGCAGCACATCAGGAATCCGCTCGGTGCCGTCGTAGTTGTCGACGTAATCAACGGTTTCCTTGTCCAGATCCGCCAGCAGGGAGTGGGCAATCTTCTCCATGCGGATCTCGGTGTAACGCATGGCCGCCGCGTTATCGCCGTCAATGGAACCGAAGTTGCCCTGGCCGTCCACCAGCGGATAGCGCAGGGAGAACGGCTGGGCCATCCGCACGATGGTGTCGTATACCGCAGAGTCACCGTGGGGGTGGTATTTACCGATAACATCACCCACCACACGGGCGGACTTCTTATAGGCCTTGTTCCAGTCATTGCCCAGCTCGGACATGGCGAACAGCACCCGACGGTGCACCGGCTTGAGGCCGTCGCGCACATCCGGCAGTGCCCGGCCGACGATCACGCTCATGGCGTAATCGAGGTAGGACTGCTTCAACTCGTCTTCAATGTTTACCGGCAGGATCTCTTTGGCTAACTCACCCATCGAGAAAGGTTCCTTTGCGTTATCTGGAAGTCGTGCGGGAGCCGTTTCCGGGCCCCGTATTTATTCTTCAACAAGCCGCCAAGCATACCACAGTCCGCCCTATTCCGGGGCACTTGTGGCCAAGCCTTAACCAAACACCACGGTCTTGTTTTCGTAGGTAATCACCCGGTCCTCAACGTGCGCCCGCAGGCCGCGTGCCAGCACGTTTTTCTCCACATCCTTACCCAGGCGAACCATGTCTTCGATGGAATCGCTGTGGTTGATGCGGATGACGTCCTGTTCGATGATCGGGCCCTCATCGAGGTCCTGGGTCACATAGTGGCAGGTGGCCCCGATCAGCTTCACACCGCGGCTGTAGGCCTGATGGTACGGCCGCGCGCCGGCGAAGGACGGCAGGAAGCTGTGATGGATATTGATCACCTTGCCGGCGTACTTCTCGCACAGCTCGGCCGGGAGGATCTGCATGTAGCGGGCCAGGACCACCACATCGGTCTCGTACTGCCCGAACAGTTCCTCGATGTGGGCGAAGGCCTCGGCCTTGTTCTCCTTGCTCACCGGCACGTGGTGATACGGGATTTCATGCCATTCCACCATGCGACGCAGATCATCATGGTTGGAAATCACCGCGACGATCTCGGCATTCAGCTCCTTGCTGTGCCAGCGGTGCAGGAGGTCCGCCAGACAGTGGGATTCCTTGCTGCACATCAGGATGACCCGCTTGGGCCGCGCGGAGTCGGCAATATGCCAGTTCATGTTGAACTCGCGGGCAATGGGCTCGAATGCGGCACGGAACTGGTCCAGCCCGAACGGGATGGACTCGGCCTTGATCTCGTGACGCATGAAGAACCAGCCGGTCTGGGTATCCGAATGGTGGCTCGCCTCGGTAATCCAGCCATTGTAGGTGGACAGGAAATTACTCACCTTGGCAACGATTCCGACCCGATCCGGGCAGGAAATCACAAGACGATAGGTATGCTCCATGAAAGCCTTTCCTTAACTTGAATCCGGGAAAGCAGGTGCGACGGGGACCCCGGTGGAAAAACACAAGGCGGGCAATCGGTACGCACCATCAAAAATGACCGGCTATCATAGCCTATCTGAACGCCTAAAACGAGGAATGGACGCATGCGGATAATCGTGCTTTTACTGCTAATGACTTGCCTGCCCACGGTATGGGCCCAGGCCATTCTTGAGGGTGAACGCTTCCACCCGGTCCAGGGCAAACATGGCATGGTGGCCACCAGCCATACCCTCGCTACAGAGGTGGCAATGGAGGTACTCAAAGACGGCGGTAATGCGGTTGATGCCGCCGTTACAGCGGGCTTTGCGCTGGCCGTCACCCAGCCCCGCTCCGGCAATATCGGCGGCGGCGGTTTCATGCTGTTTTCACCGGGAGACGGCAGTGCTCCCGAAGCCATCGATTACCGGGAGAAAGCGCCGGCGGCCGCCACTGAAACCATGTTCCAGGATGAGGATGGTAATGCAGTGACCAACCGCAGCCGGTTTACCCACCTGGCCGCCGGCGTACCCGGTACGGTCGCCGGTCTGGCGCTGGCCCTGGAGCGCCATGGCACCATCAGCCTCAAGGATGCCCTGGAACCAGCCATCAAGCTCGCCCGGGACGGCTTTATCGTGCCACACCGGTTCACCGAGGGCCTGGAACAGGCAAAGGAGCGACTGCAGCGCTGGCCAGCGACCCTCGAGACCTTCTACAAGGAAGACGGCTCGGCCTGGCAGCCGGGTGAGCGCTTCCGTCAGCCGGAACTGGCCGCCACGCTCCAGCGGATTGCCGATAACGGCGTCGAGGGCTTCTACGAGGGCGAAACCGCCCGCCTCATCGCCGAGGAAATGCAGCGCAATGGCGGCCTGATCACCGAGCAGGACCTGCGGGACTACGAACCGGCCATCCGCGAGCCGGTCCACGGCACCTATCGCGGCCACGACATCTACTCCATGTCGCCACCCTCCTCCGGCGGCACTCATATCGTCCAGATCCTGAACATCCTCGAGGGCTACCCCATTTCCGACTGGGGCCACAACTCCGCCAGCACCATCCACCACATGGCCGAAGCCATGAAACTGGCCTACGCCGACCGCTCGCAATACCTGGGCGATACCGACTATGTGGACGTCCCGCTCGCCGGCCTCACCAGCAAGGCCTACGCGGAGGGTCTGCGTGAGACTATCAAGCCGGACCAGGCCCGCCCCGCCAGCGAAATAGGCCCCGGCGAGCCAGCGGCCTACGAAAGCCCCGAGACCACACACTTCTCCGTGGTGGATCGCTGGGGCAATGCGGTCTCCAACACCTACACCATCAACTTCAGTTATGGCTCGGGCATCACCGTGGCCGGCGCAGGTTTTCTGCTCAACAACGAAATGGACGACTTCAGCGCCAAGCCCGGCGTGCCCAATGCCTATGGCCTGATCGGCGGCGAAGCCAACAAGGTGGAACCCGGCAAGCGCATGCTCAGCTCGATGTCGCCCACCATTGTCCGCAAGGATGGCAAGAACTTCCTGGTCACCGGCAGCCCGGGGGGCTCGAGGATCATTACCACCACCTTGCAGGTGGTAATGAACGTAATTGACCATAATATGAATATACAGACAGCGGTGAGCGTGCCCCGGATACATCACCAGTGGCTGCCGGACGAGATCCGCGTCGAACAGGGCATCAGCCCGGATACCACTCAACGACTGCAGGATTACGGCCACACAGTGGTGACAAAATCCGCCATGGGTGCCATCCAGAGCATCCAGATCGGCCCGGATGGTACCCTCTACGGAGGCGCGGATCCGCGCCGGAGCACCTCATCGGCCATGGGGTATTGAACGAATCCGATTGACCCGGGTCACTGATCCGAAAGGAGGTACCATGTATCTTTCAGTACAACTGAGCTGTTATCCGCTGAAGGATGACTACAAACAGCCGATCTGGGATCTCATAGCCCGACTTGAACAATCCGGGCTGGAGGTGTATTCCGGACGTATGAGTACAGAAATCTTTGGCGAATACGATGAAGTCATGAAGGTTCTCTCGGACACCATGAAGTGGTCATTCGAGACCTACGGCAAATCGGTATTCGTCGCAAAAATCATGGAGGGCGATCGGAGGCCCAGATGACAGCACCTCAAGGACCGGACCAGCAGAAACCGGGCAACAACAACCCGCAACCCGCGATTCCCAACCAGTTTGCCTTTCTCTGGTTGAGCGCCGCCATCTTCCTGATGGTGCTGTGGTTGCAGGATGGGGACCAGCCACGGCAGCAGGAACTCGCCTATTCCGAGTTCAAGAGCGCCGTGGCCGAGCGCCAGGTCTCGGAGGTAACCCTCCGATCCGAGGAAATTCTCGGCATGTTCAACGATCAGGGCGTGACGTCTTTCAGCAGCGAGAGCCAGGCCCGGCAACCGACCACCGGCTTCCACACGGTACGGCCGCCCATGGAAGACCCCGAACTGCTCCCCCTGCTTGAGCAGAACAACGTGACCATCCGGGCCACCAGCTCCGAACTGCCCTGGTGGCAACAACTGATCCAGGCATTCCTGCCGTGGATTCTGCTGCTGGCCCTGATGTTCTGGTTCTGGGGCGCCGCCCAGCGGCGGATGACCCAGGGCGGTGGCCTGTTCGACTATGCCAAATCCAAGGCCCGCCGGGCCCGCCCGGAAACCTCCCACACCACCCTGGACGATGTCGCCGGGATTGAGTCCGCCAAGCGGGAAATCACCGAGATTATTGACTTCCTGAAATCCCCGGAACGGTTCCGTCGGCTCGGCGCGGTGATGCCCAAGGGTGTACTGCTGGTCGGCCCGCCGGGCACCGGCAAGACCCTGCTGGCGCGGGCCATCGCCGGAGAGGCGGATGTACCCTTCTTCAGCATCAGCGCCTCGGAGTTCATCGAAATGTTTGTCGGTGTGGGCGCAGCCCGGGTTCGGGATATGTTCCAGACCGCCCGGAAAGAAGCCCCGGCGCTGATTTTCATTGACGAGCTGGACGCGGTTGGCCGTTCCCGTGGCACCGGCCTGGGTGGCGGCCACGATGAGCGGGAACAGACTCTGAACCAGATCCTCACAGAAATGGACGGTTTCGAAGAGCACGAAAACATTCTGGTGCTTGCCGCCACCAACCGGCCGGACGTACTGGACAGCGCCCTGCTCCGCCCCGGGCGCTTTGACCGCACCATCACTCTGGACCGCCCGCACAAGGACGCCCGGGAAGCCATCCTGAAGGTCCATGTCCGCAAGGTTCCTCTTGCCGACGACGTGAACCTGACCGAAGTTGCCGCCCGCACCATCGGCTTCTCCGGGGCCGACCTGAAGAACCTGGTGAACGAGGCTGCCCTGACCGCAGTCCGGGAAAACAAGGACAAGGTGGACGCCCAGTGCTTCGACGAGGCCAGGGACCGCCTGATTCTGGGTGAGGAACGGGATGCCCGGCTGACACCGGAGGAAAAACAGGCAGTGGCCTACCACGAGAGCGGCCACGCCATCATGGCCTACTTCATGCCGAAGGCGGACCCGCTTACCAAGATCACCATCATCCCACACGGCATGGCCATGGGTGTGACCGAGCAGACCCCCAAGGAAGACCGCTACACCTTCACCGAGAGTTACCTGAAGGACCGTATCAAGGTCATGCTCGGCGGCCGCTCGGCCGAGAAGATTATCTATGGCGAAGTCAGCACCGGTGCCCAGAATGACCTGAAGGAAGCCACCAAACTTCTGCGCAAGATGATCGGCCAATGGGGCATGAGCGAGAAACTCGGCCCTCTGGGCCTGAGTATCGGCGAGGAACACGTCTTCCTGGGCCGGGAGATGGGCGCACCGCGGGAGTTCAGTGAAAAGATGGCCGAACTTATCGACGGTGAGATCCAGTCCCAGCTAATGGCACTGGAGAAAGCCACGGTGGATTTCCTGACCGAGCACAAGAATCACCTAGAGGCGCTGGCCAAGGCGCTCCTGAAGAAAGAAACCCTCTCGGCAGAAGAAATCGACGACATCCTCAGTAAGGAAGGCGCCCGCAAGATCGCCTGAGGCTGGCCCTCAGGCGTGCGCCACCAGCATCTCACTGAACAGCGCAAGGCAGAACCCGAGCACGGCTCCGAGGGGTGGCCCCCAATGCCGCTCCAGCCGGGACTGGGGCGCAATGTCCTGAAAGATCAGATACAGGATCCCACCGGATGCAAAGAGCATGATGCCGCCCAATATGGCCTGGTGGTCTGACAGCACGAAGTAACCGAGCAGGCCGGCTATGGGCCCCGTCAAGACAAGCGAACTCATGAATCCGAGCGTTTTCCGTGAGGTGTAGTCCGGCTGATCGCACAGTTCGCGGTAGGCATTAAAACCTTCCGGCAGGTTCTGCAGAGCAATCAATGCCGCCAGGAGTGCCGCCATTCCAGGGCTCACTACAATCAGACCGCCGAGAGCCGTCGCTTCCGGAATATAATCGAGCATCAAACCGGTCAACTGGGGCGCTTCCCGGCGCCTCAGACCCAGCATCCGCTCAACGCCGAAAAACAGCAGCCCTCCCAATAGAATGATGGGAATACTCCATAACGAGTTCTGCATGCTGGTGCGCCCCTCCGGCACCAGCACCACCGCAACGGCCCCGAGCAGAATCCCACCGCCAAAGGCGATGAGGAAATGACGAAACTCCTGCTCAAGCCAGTTCGGCCTGATTCGCTCAAAGCTCGCCAGCAGACCACCGGCGGGAATACAGGCACCCGCCGCTGCAGTCAGGGCAATGATATAGACAACATCCAGAAACATCCGGAACCAAGACTCTGAAAGGAATTTTGAATCAGGGCGTAACCGTCACCGGCAGATTCAGTTCGACCAATAGCTGATCGGCACCCTGTTCATCAAACACACTGCACTGCCGGCTGACAACCAGCTCGGACGGGCGTTCCTGGCGAAGTATCCTGGCCACTTCGGCGGCACTGGCACGGGGAATAAGCCTGACGCGCGCGCCGGTCCCCCGGGCAATCAGCTGTTCCTCGATGGCCCTGACGACTTCCTGACCACCCTCTCCGTGGCTGCGAACCAGCACCGTCAGCGGCTGGTGATGGCGTCGCGCCTGTTCGATTCCGACGGCCAGCGCCCGATGGTTGGCACCCTGGTCGTCGTTGAGGAGCACAACCACACCGTGGCCGGGACGGCGCTGGATCTCGGCCCAGAGCAGCACATCCCCCGGGGCCTGGCGAATCAATCCCCGGGCAGTGGAGCCCAGCCGCGAGCCGGGTGCCGCCGACCATCCGACACGCCCCATCACCACCAGATCATCCGGACCTACCAGACCGAGAACCTCCTCGATAACGCTCCCCCGACACAACTTCAATGCCTGGCGCAGGCCGCGGCTGGCCACCGCCCGCTGCAACGAACGGCGTGCCTGTTCAGCAAGCGAGCGCATGCGCATCTCGAGCATGGCCGAATCCAGTGGACGAGCGGCGCCGGAGCTTGCGCCAATCTCCCGGGCAAAATCAAAACCGGAGCTGCGCAACAGGTTCACTTCCTCCACATACACGCCGAGAATGTCATGTCCCCGCATTGCCGCTATGTCGGCTGCGGCCTCCAGCGCAGACAGGCTGAGCCGGGAGCCATCCAGCAGGACAAGTACCCGGCCGGAACCGGGTTCGGAGGGGACGGATTCGGGCTGCTCAGTCATCGTCATCCTTGCCTCCGTTGCCATTGCCGTTGTCCTTGTCATCGTCCCGCTTCTTGCCCACTTCGGCGAAGGCCACGAGGCGGTCCTGAACCTTCCGGTTGAAACTGCCCTCCGGGTAGTCACCATTGTCATCGGCAACACCGGCTTCCATACCGGTCAGTAACTCGATTGCTTCATTGATATCCGAGATCGGATAGATGGTGAATTGACCCTCGCCCATGGCGTCCCTGACATCTTTCCTGAGCATCAGGTGCTCCACGTTGCTTTCCGGCAACAGCACGCCCTGATTACCCAAATTACCGGAATTCCGGCAGATACTGAAAAAGCCCTCGATTTTCTCGTTGACTCCGCCCACGGCCTGGACCTCGCCGTGCTGGTTCATAGACCCGGTGACCGCAAAGCTCTGCTTCAGCGGCGCTCCGGCAATCGCAGAAAGCAGGACACAGGTTTCCGCCACCGAAGCCGAATCCCCTTCCACACCACCATAGGACTGTTCAAAGGCCAGACTAGCCGATAGCGACAACTCCCCCTGTCCGGCATAGCGGCTGGCCAGGAACCTAGACAGGATCATTACCGCCTTGCTATGGATCGGGCCGCCCAGCTTGGCCTCCCGCTCGATGTCCACCACCTGGCCCTTGCCCGGGCGGGCGGTGGCGGTAATCCGGGTGGGCTGGCCGAACATGGAGGCGCCCAGCCGGAGCACGGACAGGCCATTCACCTGCCCCACTTCCTCGCCTTCGGTGGCGATCTTCACAATGCCCCGGGTGATCTGCTCCATGCTGCGTTCACGCACCCGGCTGGCCCGGTACTCGCGCTCATCAATTGCCTGCTGGATATGGTCGGCGGTGATGAGCTCTTCACCGGCCTGCCTGGCCCAGTGGTCTGCCTCGCTCATCAGATCCCTCAACACCCGGTCATGGGCGGTGAGCTTGCGCTGGTCACTGGCCAGACGGCTGGCGTGTTCGATCAGACGGGCCACACCATCACGGGTCAACGGTCGCGCTTTGACACCCCGGGCCATGGTGGCAATCATCCGGGCGTAGAGCCCGTAGCAGCCATCATCCCTATCAAGGTCATCCTCAAAATCCGCTTCCACCTTGAACAGGTCGAGGAAATCCGGATCGTAATGGGACAGGAGGTAATACAGCATCCGGTCCCCAATAATCACCACCTTGACCGACACCGGAATCGGTTCGGGCTGCAGGCTGGTGGTGCTCACCAGGCCGTAAAGCCGCTCCAGGGACTCGATGCGGATTTCACCGGAGAACAGAATGCGCTTGAGGCTTTCCCAGGCCATGGGCTGGGTCAGGATGCGGCGGGCGTCGATAATCAGGTAACCCCCGCTGGCCCGGTGCATGGCACCGCCCTTGATCAGGGTGAAATCCGTATACAGCGTGCCCTGGCGCGCCCGGTGCTCGATCTGACCGGTCAGGTGCTGGTGATTGGGCAGGTCTTCATAGATCACCGGAGCGCCCTGGGTCTCGGCGTTGTCCACCAGCAGATTGACCTTGTAGCGCACCAACAGGCCCGCCGGTGGACCACTTTCGCCATCCTGGAAGGCTTCGGCATGCTCGACCACGTCCTCCCTCACGGCGTCCAGATGCGCCACCACTTCGGGCAAGTGTGACCACTTCTCGCGCAGCTCACCCATGGGCCCACCGAGGGTAATCTGAACCATCTCCTCATTCAGGGCATGAACCCGCTCGCGAACTTCCTTGCGCAGCCTGGGAATCTGCTGGATGGTCTGCTGGAGTTTTTTCTGCAGCTCCTCCACCTTGGATTCGACGAGCTGCTTTTCCTCATCGGAGAATTTCTTGTATTCCTCGGGATCGATCACCTCCCCATCCCGCATGGGGGCAAAGGTAAACCCCGCCGGCGTGGTGATCATGGCAATGTTGTTGCGGTTGGCCTCTTCCTGGATATCGAACAGCCCCTGGTGCTGGCGCTTGGCCATCTCCTCCTGGAGCTCCTGAATCCGGGACTGGTATTCCTCACTCTCGAACGTCGCCGGGATGGCCGTGCGCAGCTCGTCGGTAAAATCGTTCATGTCCTTACGGAACTCGCGGCCCTGGCCGGCCGGAAAACGCAGCGCCTTGGGGCGGTCAGCGTTCTTGAAGTTATAGACATGGCACCAGTCCGGCGGAACTTCCTTTTCGCCTGCATGCCTGCCCAGAAAACGCTCCACCAGCTCCTGTTTTCCGGCTCCCGAGGGCCCCAGCACGAAGAGGTTGAATCCCCGGCCTTCCATGCTGGCGCCGAACTCCAGCGCCCGCAGTACCCGCTCCTGGCCGCAAGGCAACTCCAGGTCCTCGAGGGTTTCCGTGGTCTCGAAATCCAGTTTCTCCGGAGGACAACGGTGATAAACCTGATCAATGTTCAGTGGTGCGGGTACTGTCATCAACTACTCCTTCAGGCAAGTCGCACTTTCAAATAAGGAATCATCGGTGACTGAAAGGATAGACCACGACCAATGGTTGGTCAGGGCAGCGAATTCAGAATAAGAATGAAAACAGACAGGAACTGATGAAGGTCAAAAATATCAAGGTGCGACAATGTGACGCACTTTTCGTCGACGATAGATACCTTTACCTACATTTTATTGCAAAAAGGTAAGAAAATGAGTGAACCTTTCCAAAAGGGCAGCGTCTTAAGTAGTGAATTCGGGTTTTCCTATTACCTGTTCAAGAGAGGTCAACTATGAACACAAAACCCTTTATCACCGCCACCCTTATCGGTTCCATGTTTGCGAGCAGTGTTGCCCTGGCTGCCGGAGGGCCTGGCTACGGTAAGCAGAGCATGATGCTGGCCGAAGCAACAGAAACTTCTTCAGTAGAAGCAACATCTTCAACCGATACCGTCGTTGTGGACGACAGCGCTTTGACCGAGATCGAAACCGATGATCTCAAGTACATGCGTGAAGAAGAGAAACTCGCACGGGACGTGTATCTGACCATGGACCAGTACTGGGGGCAGCAAACCCAGGTCTTCGCCAAGATCGCACTGTCCGAGGAAGATCACACCAGCACAGTTGACTACCTGCTGGACAAATTTGACGTGGAAGATCCGGTGGTAAACGACACCATTGGCGTGTTCACCAATGAAGAACTTCAGGCGCTTTATAACGAACTCGTTGCCCAGGGCAAGACCTCCTTTATCAACGCCCTTTATGTCGGCGCGCTGATTGAAGAAAAGGACATGCGGGACATCCTGGCAGCCATCAACCAGACCGATGAGCGCCCGATCATTCTGGCCTACTCCAACCTGCTCGACGGTTCCAAGAGCCACCTGCAGGCCTTCGTGAGCGTGATCGAAGACCAGGGCCTGACATATGAGGCACAGATTCTCGACCCTGAAGAGGTGGAGTTGATCCTTGAGGACGAGAGTTCCCTCGACGACGACGATGACGACCACGACGACGAGGACGAGGACTAAAACCCTCCGCAACGAACAAGGGCAGCCAAACGGCTGCCCTTGTTGTTTCTTGCCCTGGTCTTAGTAACGGAGGCTATCAGCCTTCCTCACCTTCCAGCTTGTCCTGGGTCCTGAGTTCAAAGTCGCTGGCATCATGGCGCTCATGCAACTGGGAGGACAGATCTCCCCAGGTCTTGTTGACCATCCGGCCACGCTTGACCGCCGGGCGCTGCGCCACCTCATCGGTCCAGCGCACCACGTTCTTGTAGGTATGGGCCTCCAGGAACTCTGCAGCTTCGTACACCATGTTCTTCACCAGCGCGCCGTACCAGGGCCAGATGGCCATGTCGGCAATGGTGTATTCGTCACCGGCGATGTACTGATTATCCGCCAGCTGGCGATCCAGCACATCCAGCTGCCGCTTCACTTCCATGGTGTAGCGGTTGATCGGGTATTCATACTTCTCCGGCGCGTAGGCGTAAAAGTGGCCAAAGCCCCCACCCAGGAAAGGTGCGCTGCCCATCTGCCAGAATAACCAGTTCAGAGTCTCGGTCCGTTTTGCGAGATCCTTCGGCAGGAATTCACCGAACTTCTCCGCCAGATATAACAGGATGGAACCGGACTCGAATACCCGGATGGCCGGATCGACACTGTGGTCCATCATGGCCGGAATCTTGGAGTTGGGGTTCACCTTCACGAATCCGCTTCCGAACTGATCGCCTTCGGTGATCTGAATCAACCAGGCATCATACTCGGCTCCCTTGTGCCCCTTTTCCAGCAGCTCCTCGAGCATCACCGTGGCTTTCACACCGTTCGGTGTGGCCAGGGAATACAGCTGAATCGGATGTTCGCCGACCGGCAACTCCTTGTCATGGGTGGGGCCGGCGATCGGGCGGTTGATATTGGCAAACCGGCCACCGTTACCCGGATCCCATTTCCATACTTTGGGCGGCGTGTACGTTGGATCGCTCATCTGGGTACATCTCCGTTTGATGCGTGAGTAGAGTTTCCCGACTTTACCGGAAAATCGCTTTGGCGGTGAAGGTTTACGACAGGAAATCCATCTAGACCATGCCGCCCCAGCGGCGTGTGGCCATGGCCTTGCGAACCCGCTCTTTTGCGATTTTCACCGCGGCGGTACGGGGCAACACCCGGTCTTCCGTGGCTGCCTGCAACACCTGCGTGGTGTTATGGGTCAGCTTTTCGGCGATAGCGTCGAAGGCGGCGGTCTGGGTGGCACCGTGGTATTCCATGGCGGCACAGATCACGCCACCGGCATTGGCGACAAAATCAGGCAACACAAGCACACCACGTTGATGGAGAAGCTCCTCGGCACCACTGGTCAGCGGGATATTCGCACCCTCGGCGACCAGGCGGGTTTGCAAGCGGTCGGCATTCTGTTCAGTCACCACATCCGGCCGCGCCGCGGGAATCCAGATATCGCACTCGACATCAATGATTTCCTCCGGGCCACTGGCCTGGCCATCGCGGCACTCCCCCACGGATTTACCTTCCGCTTTCAGCCGGAAAAGCGCATCCGGATCCAGGCCTTCCGGCCGGTAAATGGTTCCCCGCGAATCCGACGCAGCAACAATCACCGCGCCTTCAGCGGCCAGGAACCGGGCCGCATGATAGCCCACCGAACCAAATCCCTGGACGGCAACCCGCGCACCTTTCAGATCCAGGTCACAGAACGGCAGGGCCGCCTTCACCGCATGGGCCAGACCCCAGCCAGTAGCACCCAGCTGGTCCAGCGGAATCCCGCCCAGCTCCCGGGGCAATCCCACGGAACGGCCAATCTCATCGTGGACCCAGGCCATGCACTGCTCGTTTGTGCCCATATCCGGCCCGGCAATGTACTGGGTCTCCGACCCAATAGCCGTGGCAAATGCCCGGATCAGCTGCTCCTTCTCGGATGCCGGCATTTTCGGATCGGCAAAAATCACGGATTTACCGCCCCCATGGGGTAAACCGGCCATGGCGTTCTTCAGGGTCATTGCCCGTGCCAGGCGCGCGCACTCAGTCAGCGACACATCCGGTGCCATCCGCACGCCCCCGATAGACGGCCCGGCGGCCACATTATCCACAACCAGAATGCCCTTCAGCCCCACTTTCGGGACATGGACATGAATGACTTTTGCCGGTCCGAGATCATCGGCGAGATCAAAAACGGTGGTCATGCAGCCTCCTTTACCCGTTGTTTCCAGTTGAGTATAGATAGTGGATCTGCATGTCGCCGCCAGCTGGGGACTGGAATCCTCACGGACGGCATGGCCGGGTATATCAGCCTGGCATGTGCTTTATCAGGTATTGCAGATGTTCAACACCGGTTCCACAACATCCCCCGAGTATCTTCACGCCATAGGATTTGTTGAGCGTTAGCATCAGCTGTCCCCACTCAACTACATCGTCTGCCTGTAATTGCTCTGCCTGTTCCAACTCGCAGTGATCCAGTGATGAAGCATTAGCCTGATAGCCGATCAATCGATTGAAAATATCCCCCGGTTGCTGCTCCGGGCACAGGAAAGAGGGATGAGCACAATTAACCATGTAGCCAAGAGGTGGCCGGCTCGTACCGGAATCAATGAGATCAATGGCAGCCTTCAAGCTCGAACCATCCAGCACATGGCCGTCTCTGGAGATAACGAAACTGATAATGTAAGGAACGCCTGTCACCTCCATGGCCCTTGCTATACCCAACGCCTCCTGGACATTCGGCAGCGTTTCCGCAATCAGGAAATCGACACCTCCGCTGGTGAGTTGCTGGATTTGCCATGCATGAAACTGCTCGGCCTCCGAAGCGGACAGCCCTTCATCTGGCTCATAGCAATCGTTCCTGCATCCGATCATTCCACCAATTTTCACAAACGCGTCGCCATAGCCTTCTGAGTCGCGAAGTTCCCGCATATAGGAAACCGCGTCCAGATTGACGGCATTGTTGACGCCGGACTCGTACACCCTGGCCTGATTCGCTCGCCAGGTAGGTGTGCAGACAAGAATCGGCAAGTGCGCACTCTGCGCCAGCCTCATATACTCCAGGTAGATTCCGCTCATGATCTCCCGGGCAGCAGGGTTATAAATCAACGGCGCATTTACGAGCGTCTCGTGGAGACGCACCGTCCCAGAGCGCCGCAACTGCTCAACGATGGCGGCTTCCATCAATATAAAAGGATTGTTTTCGAGGAGTTTCTTCATTCTCGGTTAACCTGGTGTGATATCGGGTCATTTATTCAGCGTGCTACGCCACCGGCAGCGACTCATTGCTGCCCCAATCGGCCCAGGAGCCGTCGTACAGGGATAGCCGGTTATACCCCGCCAGCTCAGCCGCCAACAGAATGATGCAGGCGGTGATACCGGAACCACAGGAAAACACCAGTTGGTGCCCGTTGCCGGGCTGAAGGGAGGGAGCGAGGCGGGCAAACATTGCCGCCAGTTGACTGGCAGGCTTGAATCGATACCCCTCAAGCACCTCGGTAAACGGCAGGTTGAGGGAATTGGGGATGTGGCCACCGCGCACGCCAGGCCGGGGTTCCGGCGCCTGTGCCAGAAAACGCGCCTGTGATCGCGCATCAATGACCAGTACGTGACCGTCCTCCAGATGTTGGGAAACGTAGGCGGAATCCCGAACCAGGCCCTGGTCGAGCTTGCCCACCACGCTGCCAGGCGTGGCCGCCTCTGCAACCGGAGCAGAAACGGTGTCCCGGCCTTCGGCCAACCACTGCGGCAGGCCACCATCCAGAACAAACACTTGCTTGAGACCCATAGCCCGTAGAATCCACCAGGCCCGGGGTGCCGAGTAGATGCCCTGGTTGTCGTACAGCACCACCAGACTTTCGGGCGTAATGCCCAGCCTGCGGGCTTCCTCTGTGAACTGCTCTTCCGTCGGGAAGGCATGGATTTGGGAAGATCCGGTATCGCAGAGCGTTCCTTCCAGGTCGATCTTGTAGCTACCCGGGATGAACACCGGTCGGTCATAAATGATCGGCTCCTTGCCAACGACATTGACCATACTCGCGTCGATCAGAACCAAACGTTCGTTATTCAGGTTCTCCTGCAGCCAGTCGGTAGTCACGAGGGGGGAAGGCATGGTGTTCTCCGGTCTGAAATAGAAATAAATGCCACACTCATTGGCAAATTTGGAGCAGCGCAGCGACCACTGGGTATGACCACGTTCGTTCGCAATATCCCCTCAAGGGTTGCCGCTGATCAAATGTTCACGAAGAAATAAAACGAATGGCAACACAATAATAGGCGCAAACAGATAAGCCAGAGCAGACCCTCGCAGCTCGGTCAGCATAATCAACAGACTCAAAATCAAGCTGAAGGCAAAGCCGACAATATACTGCCTGTGCCGAAATCGTGTTTCTTCGTGCTCCGCGAGAATAACTGGCGATGACCCTGGGTTCACGATCGCATTTCCGATCCCTATGGCAACGAGACTGGCGAAAAGCAGCAACGTGATTCCCGCGGGAACGATTGTAGCAAGCACGGAATTAGCAATAACAGAAAAGGACAGAAGCAATCCGAGCGTAACCACGACCACGCGCCAGAATTTGCGTTCTTTGGCTGTAGGTTTCATTAGGCATTGGCCCTACCAACGACAAACGCTACGATCATTAACCCACCAATCAGATACAAAGTGAAAACCACTTTATATTAACCAGTTAGCTTTTTCTGTAAGCCATTTCCTACACAGAAAGACACTACCCTGTGAACATGGGAAAGAGCCATTGGCAGGGGGTTGCCGTGCAAGCATGCCCTACTATGGAGGAGGCTGGCGTGTTATTCGCAGGCCAGGTTAGCGGCAGAGTCGCGGACCAGGCCGTTGTAGGCATAGATGGTCCAGTCTACGGTGCCCTGCCCGCCACGCACGGCGTCGTTGGTGACGGTGCACTTGTCGCTGTAGTTACCGGGGCAGCTGGCCACCTGGGCGCACTGGGGTTCGTAAATCTTGCGATCAGAGGCCAGCTCGAAATCGTACTCGGCACACAGGTCACCGCTTTTGCAGTACAGGGTGCCATTGGTCATGGATTCCTTGTAGCTGCTGGTATCTTCCTTGTCGCATTCGGCCAGAATCGGCGCCATTTGGCTTTTCAGGGCTTCCTGGTTGGCCGGATCCAGCTTGGAAAGCTGCATTTGCAGGGCAGCGCAGGTGGCCGCCATGTCATTGGCCAGAGCCGACATGGACATCATCATGGCAAGGATTGCGAGGACAACAAGACGTGGTTTCATGGTATTCCCTTCCCGTCGGGAGATAAGTGAATTGGCGTTCTCCGACGGTAGCAAAGGTCCGGGATACGGCCATCCCCCATTTTCGGTATAAGAGCGAAATATTTTCAGGAAATAAGGTATCCGAAGGGTGCAAGGTAGAGGGCGTCCCCGTGCCTGCATTGGTTGGCTCTTGTTGACGCCTACCTAAGTAAAGACTCCAAACACAGCCACGCTGAGGTCCGATTCGGACAATCGGTTAATTGCCGGAACTAAGACATTAGCCCTCTCTTGCTCGGTAAAGGTTCATCCATAACTTTCTCCTGGCTAATTCCCGCACTTTTAATTTCGCGATCAAACAATGTCATTCGATCGCCATTTAACGCCCCCAATCACGCGCTTGTCGCGTGGATTGCATTGTTATACCACCTGGACCAAAATATACCAATTATTGGTACTAGCGAGGTGGCATCATGCAAAAGAACACCAGCATCACTTTAGGCCAACATTTTGATGCGTTCATTGCGGAACAACTCAAAAATGGCCGATACAGCTCAACCAGCGAAGTTGTTCGTGCAGGATTGCGCCTGCTTGAAGAGTCCGAAACCCGCCTGACTGCTCTCCGCAAACTGCTTAAGGAAGGCGAGGACAGTGGTTTTGAAGACTACTCCTATGACTCGTTCATTCGCGAACTGGACAACGAAGAGCGCTGATGCTGAATTTCAAGCTTTCCAGGAAGGCCAAAGCTGACCTCAAATCGATTGCACTTTACACGGAGCGTGAATGGGGCCGGGATCAGCGAAACCACTACATTTTTCAGTTCGACCAGTGCTTCCACCTACTGGGTGAAAATCCGAACCTGGGGCAATCCTGCGAGGAAATCAGCCCGGGCTACCGACAGTACCCCCAAGGAAGCCACATCATCTTTTATCGGGTAGCCACCGACGGTGTTGTTGAAGTTATCCGCATCCTGCACAAACGCATGTTGCCAGAAGGGCATATTCTTTAAGGCATAACGCCAATATTAAGCGGCGCCCGACTAGGGCGTCCGATGGACGGCCGCCAGGCCACGAACTTGAATGACTGGTTAAATGCCATACTCGCGCTCCACTTTTGCCACCCGTACCCGAAAATCGGGTTGGGTAGCTGCCAACGCCACCATTCGGTCAGCCATTTCCGCCCTTCCGCCGTGTACTCCATTTATCGACCAAACTGATAGTTCTTGTACCTCCATCAACAAACACATCTTAGGCTAAGCTTGCTTTATTACCGTCAACAAATTTGTCCAATACCCAACGAGGTGCACCTTGTGCCGGAGAATTCAGTATTCATAGGCAATGGCAGTCACGTTCAAAGCCTGCTGCTAAGCCGTGCTAACCGTCATGGTCTGATTGCCGGCGCCACAGGTACCGGAAAAACCGTCACCCTGCAGATTCTGGCGGAAGGTTTTTCCGCCCAGGGTGTGCCGGTGTTCATGGCCGATGTAAAAGGCGACTTGTCTGGCATCTCCCAGCCCGGCACGCCCAAGCCTGCGCTGCTCAAACGTGCGGAGAAGATAGGCTTTGAACCCTACACGTTCAATGGCTTCCCCACGGTTTTCTGGGATGTATTCGGCGTTGAAGGCCACCCCATGCGGGCCACCATTTCGGATATGGGGCCCCTTTTGCTGTCTCGCCTGCTGGAGCTCAACGACACCCAGGAAGGCGTTCTGAACATTGCGTTCAAAGTGGTGGACGAGCACGGCATGGCCCTGCTGGACCTGAAAGACCTGCGAGCGCTGATGACCTTTGTGGCCGAGCAGTCACAAGAGCTCACAGCAATGTATGGCAACGTCAGCAAATCCTCTGTGGGCGCCATACAGCGCCGGCTACTTCAACTTGAGCAAGAAGGCGGAGACCAGTTTTTCGGTGAACCCGCACTGGAACTGACAGACCTCATGCGCTGCGACGCTGCAGGGCACGGACACATTAACCTGCTGGCAGCAGACCAGTTGATTCAACGCCCACGGCTATACGCCACTATACTGCTCTGGTTGCTTGCCGAACTGTTTGAAGAGTTACCGGAAGTCGGCGACCCCGACAAACCCAAACTCGTGTTCTTTTTCGACGAAGCGCACCTGCTGTTTGATGATGCCCCGAAAGCTCTCCTGCAGAAGGTTGAGCAGGTTGTTCGGCTGATCCGCTCCAAGGGTGTGGGTGTTTATTTTGTCTCCCAGAACCCCACTGACATCCCGGACACCGTGCTTGGCCAACTTGGAAACCGTGTACAACACGCACTCAGAGCCTTTACCCCCCGAGACCAGAAAGCCGTCCGCTCCGCCGCCTCCACCTTCCGGCAAAACCCGAACCTTGATACTGAAAAAGTCATCACCGAACTGGGTATCGGCGAAGCCTTGGTCTCCACCCTGGACGCCAAAGGCATGCCATCGATAGTTGACCAAACACTGATCCGACCACCCTCCTCCCGCCTGGGCCCGGCCACGGCCGAAGAACGCAGGCAAATCATCAATGCCAGCGAGTTTGGCCCAAGGTACAACACCACCATTGACCGCGAATCGGCCTACGAGAAACTGAAAGAACGGGCCGAGCAAGCCGCCAAGGAAGCCGAGCAGGCAGCGCTTGATGAGAGCCGGATGTACAAAGCGCCAACCAGCAAAAGAAAAGCCCCGGCGCGAGCAAGAACATCATCGCGCCAGGGCGTTTTTGAGACCATGGCAAAAAGCGTGGCCCGCACGGCAGGGCGGGAGATGACCCGGAGTATTTTGCGCGGGGTGTTGGGGTCTTTGTTCAGGGGACGCTGAAGGGCCTGGCTTAGCGGTGTGCCGGCACACCGCGGTTCAATACCCTGCTTTGTTTTTTACTTCTTGAGCCTGCTCCTTAATGATCATGATTTCTTCCGGATCAATAAGTGTGTAAATCGTGCCCATCATAACGGGGTAAGTCCACTGAGGTCCTTCTACTGTATAACGCCGAAGCGCACCGGTGACTTTGACGTAGCGAAGCGGAGAAAAAGGCATCCGAGTGACGCCTCTGGTTAGCTGCTCCCAAGCATATACGCACGAAGCTGCCGCTCCTCTCGCATAACATAGAGGACGAGAACCCGCTGCTCATCCTCACGATAAAATATGCGACACGGTGGAACCACTACCTCCCTGTATACCGAATTTGGAAGTTCTGGAGAAATCTGTCCGGACTGGGGGAGATCCTCCAAACGCTCGGTCTTCTCGAAAACTTCCTGGACCAGGTGACTAGCGGCAGCAGGATTATCCAAAGCAATGTACTCGGCGATGGCCTCCAACTCTTGAAGGGCGGGCTCCGTCCAGATTACTTCAGCCATTTATTCATTTTTTCCCTGGCCTCACTCTTGCTGTACGTTCTTTCCTCAAGTACAGCACGCTCTCCCCGTGAGAGCCCCTCAAGCAGCTCAAGTCGGCGCTGCATAAACTCATAATCCTGCACATCAACAAGGTATGCGGATGGCTGACCATGCTCCGTGATCAGTATCGGCTCCTTGGACAAATGGAGATCTGCCAGAATTTTTGTGGCTTGGCGCTTGAGGTTCGTAACAAGCTCAACTTTCATGGGCTCACCCTGATCCAAATTGATAGTGACACTATAGTATCACTTTGCGGGTGAGACAATTATGACCTGCCCCCAGTCTTTAATCCAACTGCTCCCTAGTAATGTCCGTTACTTGACCCTGAGGCCCTCACTGCATGTTCTGGTAAGCGTCGTCTGTGCGGGCGGCCATCACGAAGTCGTTTTTGTGCAGGCCGCCAATCTTGTGGGTCCACCAGCGCACGGTGGCTTTGCCCCACTCCAGCAGGATGGCCGGGTGATGATTTTCCTCCTCGGCCAGGTCGGCCACCTTGTTGGTGAATGCCTGGGCCTGGACGAAGTTGCGGAATTTGAACACGCGCCGGAGCTGTTCTTCGCCATCCAGCTCGACGATTTCCCAATCGGGAATGGAGTTGAGCAGTTCGGCTTTCTCGCCTTCGGTGACTTGGGGTGCATCAGCGCTGCAGGCTTCGCAGGCTTGCTGTTTCAGATCGCTCATATTCACCTCCTTTTGCCTCTCTTTTCAGCATGGGTTTCCGTACTCGCTTTATCAACCCGGTGCTTGAAATCAGGCCCTGTTCAGAATACTGTATATTTAAACAGTATTGGAGAACCTTCCCCATGAGTGAGCTGCTGAACACACTGATGCAGGATGCCCGTGTCTGGCAGGGGCACCGGCACCGTCAAACCACACAACCCTCAGAACCCACCGGCTACCAGGTGCTGGATAACCAGTTAGGTGGTATTGGCTGGCCGCGAGGGGCGCTGAGCGAATGTCTGCTGGATGCCCCCGGCATTGGTGAGCTGCATCTGTTGCTGCCCTTGATGCAGCGGCTGACGCAAGCAGGTAAAACGGTGTTCTGGCTGAATCCTCCCCATACCCCCTATGCCCCGGCGCTGGCCCGGGAAGGTGTGGATCTGGGCCAGGTGGTGATGATTCACACCGAAGACGCCGGCGACTTCCTGTGGACACTGGAAAACTGTCTTCGCTCCCCCGTCACCGGGCTGGTGCTGGCCTGGCCGGGCAAACTGGCCACCCGTGAGGTGCGCCGGCTGCAGCTGGCAGCGGAGGCGGGCAGCAATGTGTGCGTGCTGTTCCGGGAGCGCCGGTACGCAGAGCAGAACTCTCCGGCCGCATTGCGCCTGGAGCTGACCCCGGGTGATAACCGGGACCTCAAGGTCAATGTGATCAAGCGCCGGGGCAGCTGGCCCGGGCAGCGGTGCAGCCTGGCCATGGCCCACCGGGCAGACCTGGCGTTCCGGGAAGCTCCCCGGGTGGTGCAGGGTCCCTGGCAACACACACAACGATAGGGTTTCCATGCTCTGGCTGTACCTGCATTTTCCGCACCTGCTGTTGGACCATATCCGCCGTGACCGGGAGGACTCACGCCCCCTGGTGATCGTGGAAGGCTCCGGTCAGCGCGTTATCCAGGCCTGCCCGGATGCCCGGGACCAGGGTGTGCGCGCCGGCATGCGCCTGAAAACTGCCATCAACCTGGTCCCGGAACTGGGCATGGTGCGGGCACAGCCCGAGCAGGAAGCCCGGATACTGGAAGACCAGGCCCGGTGGCTGTACCGCTACGCCGCCCACATCGTATTGGTGCCCCCGGATGGCCTCCTGGCGGAAATCGGCAGCCTGCAGAAGCTGTACGGTGGCCTGCCGGCGGTTTGGCAAACGGTGGAGCAGGCCCTGAACGAGCACCGGCTTACCGCCTGGATTGCCATCGGCCACACCCCGCTGGCTGCCCGCCTCATTGCCCGGGCCGGCAAGGGAGAATGCACGGCGGACAAGGGCCACATCCTGCGGGCCCTAGAGAATATGCCCCTGGTGGCAGCGGAGTTTGACGGTAAAACCTGCACCCGCCTGCAGCGGCTGGGCCTGAATACCCTGGGCGAGGTGTTTGCCCTGCCCGCGCCTGAACTGGCCCGCCGACTATCGCCGGAAACCCTGGCACGCATCCAGAAAATCCAGGGCACAAGGCCAGACCCGCAAACACCCTGGCAACCGCCCCACTCGTTTCGCCAGCAGGCAGATTTCATTCAGGAGATCGAGCACACCCAGGGGCTGCTGTTTCCGTTGCAGCGCATGCTCTCGGAACTGGAAGACGACCTGTGCTGGCGCCAGCAGGATACCGACAGCCTGCACCTGATCCTGCGGCACCGGCACGAGGAAGACACCCGTCTGCGCATCCGAACCTCGGGGCCGGAGCACCGGGCCGAGGCCTTCCTGAACCTGATCCGCCTGCGACTGGAGCAGCAGCCGTTGCGGGCACCGGTGGTTGCCCTGGTGCTGTCGGTGAAACGCTTCCTGGGGCGCGAAACTCCTACCGGTCAGGATCTGCTGGGCGAAAGCCAGGACCTGAACGAGGCCTGGCACACCCTGATGAGCCGGTTACAGGCCCGGCTGGGCGAGCAATCCCTGAAACGCCTGTCACCCCAGGCGGACCATCGTCCGGAACGGGCCTGGTCGGCCTCCGAGGTTCAACAGAAGCACAAAACCCGTCTTGCAGCGCCGGAACACCTGCCCCGCCGGCCACTCTGGCTGCTCCAGGGGCCGCAACCGCTGACCGAACCGCCTGCAGCCTGGTTTGCCGGCCCGGAACGCATCAGCGGCGGCTGGTGGGACGGCCAGCGGGTACACCGGGATTACTACATTGCCCAGCTGCAAAGCGGCCAGCTGGCCTGGGTCTTCCGGGACGTCCGCGAGGGGTGGTTCATCCATGGCTGGTTCGGATAACACGATGTCCGGCTATGCCGAGCTCTTCTGCTTCAGCAACTTCACCTTCCTGACCGGCGCGTCCCACCCTCACGAACTGGCGGAGCGGGCGGCGGAGCAGGGCTACACCGCCCTGGCCATCACCGATGCCTGCTCCGTGGCCGGCATTCCCCGGGCCTGGGCGGCCCTGAAGGAAAGCCCGGTCAAGCTGATTACCGGCAGCTGGTTCGAGCTGGAGGATGCCCCGGCTGGAGCCGCAATACCTCGCTTCATCCTTCTGGCCCGCACCCGCAGGGGTTATGGCCAGTTGTGCCGGCTGATCACCACTGGCCGGCGCCGGGCGGAAAAAGGCCAGTACCAACTGTTCTTCAGGGATGTGGAAACCCACGAGCTGGATGACTGCCTGTGTCTCTGGCTGCCGCCGGCCATACCCGACGCAGATGCCGACCAGGCCCTGGCCTGCGGCGAATGGCTGCATCGGCTCTTTGATCTGCGCTTCTGGATCGGGGCCGCCCGCACCCTGGAGTCCGGTGAAGAACAGCAACTGGCCCGCATCCGCTGGCTGGCCGACCAGCTCCGCTGCCCCATCACAGCCTGCGGCGAAGTCCACATGCACCACCGGGAACGCCAGCCCCTGCAGGATGTGCTCACCGCCCTGCGCCATCACACCACCCTGGAAAACGCCGGCCATTGCCTGTTCCAGAACGGCGAACGTTACCTGCGCCCCCTGCCGGTCCTGCAGCGGCTGTTCCCGGAAGCCTGGCTACAACAGACCCTGCGCATTGCCGAAGCCTGCACCTTCGAGCCCGGCAGCCTGCGCTATGAATACCCGCCGGACCTGGTGCCAGAGAATGAAACGCCCGCCGGCTACCTCAAACGCCTGACCCGCGAGGGCGAGCGCCGGCGCTACCCGGAAGGCACTCCACTCCAGGTCCAGGGCCTGATCCGCAAGGAGCTGGAGCTGATCTCGGAGATGAAGTACGAACACTACTTCCTCACCATTCACGACATCGTCGCCTTCGCCCGCAGCCAGGGCATCCTGTGCCAGGGCCGGGGTTCGGCGGCCAACTCGGCGGTGTGCTACTGCCTGGGCATCACCGAAGTGAACCCGGCCAACGTGGAGCTGCTGTTCGAACGGTTCATCTCGAAGGATCGAAACGAACCGCCGGACATCGACGTGGATTTCGAGCACGAACGCCGGGAGGAAGTCATCCAGTACATCTACCGCCGCTACACCCGGGAACGGGCCGCCCTGGCCGCCACGGTGATCCGCTACCGCCCCCGCAGCGCCATCCGGGATGTAGGCAAGGCTCTTGGCTTCGATCCAGCCCTGGTGGAACAACTGCTGGACGGCATCGACTGGCGGGACAAGGCCACCAACTGGCGACAGCAGATCCTGGAAAAGAACCTCACCCGCAACCCGCAGGTAGCGGACCAGTTCTTCACCCTGGTAAACACCCTGCTCGGCTTCCCCCGGCACCTGTCCCAGCACGTGGGCGGTTTCGTGATCAGCTCCGGCCCGCTGGCCGAACTGGTGCCGGTCGAGAACGCCGCCATGGAAGGCCGCACCGTGATCCAGTGGGACAAGGACGACCTGGAAAGCCTGGGCCTGATGAAAGTGGACGTACTGGCCCTCGGCATGCTCTCGGCCATCCGCAAGGCGCTGGAGCTGATCAGTGAACAAAAAGGCGGCCCATTTACTATCCAGGACATCCCCCAGGAAGACCCGGCCACCTACGCCATGCTCCAGAAAGGCGACAGCATCGGCGTGTTCCAGGTGGAGTCCCGCGCCCAGATCAACATGCTGCCGAGACTGAAGCCCGAAACCTACTACGACCTGGTCATCGAAGTCGCCATCGTCCGCCCCGGCCCCATCCAGGGCGACATGGTCCACCCCTACCTGCGCCGCAAACACGGACTGGAACCGGTGGACTACCCCAACGACGCCGTCCGTCGCGTACTGGAACGCACCCTGGGCGTACCCATCTTCCAGGAACAGGTCATCAAACTCGCCATGGTCGCCGCCGGCTTCTCCGCCGGCGAAGCCGACCAACTCCGCCGCGCCATGGCCGCCTGGAAATCCCACGGCGACCTCACCCCGTTCCGAGAAAAACTCATCACCGGCATGCTCGAACGGGGCCACGACGCCGACTTCGCCGAACGCCTGTACCAGCAGATCTGCGGCTTCGGCGGCTACGGCTTCCCCGAATCCCACGCCGCCAGTTTTGCGCTATTGGTGTACGTCTCAGCCTGGATCAAACGCCACTACCCGGCAGCCTTCTACTGCGCCCTGCTCAACAGCCAGCCCATGGGCTTCTACTCCCCATCCCAACTGGTCCAGGACGCTCGCCGCCACAACGTCACCGTGTTACCGCCAGACGTCAATCACAGCCACTGGAACCACACCCTCGAAAACCCGGACCACCACCTGCGCCTGGGCCTCAGGATCATTCAGGGCCTCTCTGCCAACGGCGCCGACCGCATCCACCAGAACCGCCCTGCCAACGGCTACCGCTCAGCCGCCGAACTCCGCCGCCAGGCCAGCCTCAACCAGCGAGACATGGAACTCCTAGCCGGTGCCAACGCCATGCCCGGCTTCACCGCCAACCGCCACCAGGCCTACTGGCAACTACTCGACCACGAACAGCCCACCGAACTGTTCGCCGCAGAAGACCCGGACGACTACCAACCGGACCACTGCAACCAACTCCCCGAACCCACCGAAGGCCAGAACGTCGTAGCCGACTACGCCAGCCAGGGCCTGACCCTCCAACGCCACCCCCTGGCCCTGCTCCGGCAACAGGGCCACCTGCGGTTCTGCCTCACCTCCGAACAACTCAAAACCACCAAAGCCGGCATCCCCGTCCAGGTCGCCGGCCTAGTCACCGGCCGCCAACGCCCCGGCTCCGCCTCCGGCGTCACCTTCGTCACCCTCGAAGACGAAACCGGCAACGTAAACGTCGTGGTCTGGCTGGAAACCGCACGGCGGCAACGGAAGCCATTGCTGACTGCCCGGTTATTACACGTGAAAGGTGTGCTAGAGAGAGAAGGAGATATTGTTCATGTGATGGCAGGGAAGCTGTCGGACCTGAGCCATCTGATTAACTCATTACCGGTCAGTTCGAGAGATTTTCACTAACTGTTCTCTCAGCTGTACAGTTTCTTTATTTCTCGGGGCTCCTGCGAGGTTTGGCGTGCCTGTGTGGGCAGCCTTTCCAGGAATGTTGAAGGCCAAGGATGGCCTGAAACAAGCGCACATGGACGTGCTCGTAGCGGTTCCTGGAAAGGCTGCCCACACAGGCACTACCCGCAAAACCAGAACGCCAGAAACAAGAAAACCCCGCCCAAAGGGCGAGGTTTTCTCAAAGCAACGGCGAGAGATCAGCCCAACAGCTTGATCATCACACCCGCAGCCACCGCAGAGCCGATAACACCAGCCACGTTCGGCCCCATCGCGTGCATCAGCAGGAAGTTCTGCGGATTGGCCTCCAGGCCAACCTTGTTGGACACCCGCGCCGCCATTGGCACCGCAGATACACCGGCAGAACCGATCAACGGGTTGATCTGCTCCTTGCTCAGCTTATTCATCAGCTTCGCCATCAGAACACCGGATGCAGTACCCACACCAAAAGCCACAATACCCAGGCCCAGGATACCCAGCGTCTGGGCGTCCAGGAACTTGTCCGCCATCAGCTTGGAGCCAACAGACAGACCCAGGAAAATGGTCACGATGTTGATCAGCGCGTTCTGGGCAGTGTCACTCAGACGCTCCACCACGCCACACTCGCGCATCAGGTTACCGAAGGTGAACATACCCAGCAGCGGAGCGGCATCCGGCAGGAACAGAACCACCGCAATCAGAACCACCAGCGGGAAGATGATCTTCTCTTTCTTGCTCACCGGGCGCAGCTGGCTCATCTTGATGGCGCGCTCCTTCTGGGAGGTCAGCGCCTTCATGATCGGAGGCTGGATCATCGGCACCAGGGCCATGTAGGCATAAGCCGAGACCGCAATCGCCCCCAGCAGATGTGGAGCCAGTACGCTGGACACGTAGATCGAGGTTGGCCCATCGGCACCACCGATAATACCGATGGCGGCCGCTTCCAGGATGGTGAAATCCAGAATGCCGGCCCAATCCAGCAGGGCGGCCCCGATGACGGTACCGAAGATACCGAACTGGGCGGCGGCGCCAAGCAGCAGGGTCTTGGGGTTGGCCAGCAGCGGGCCGAAGTCCGTCATCGCGCCGACCCCCATGAAGATCAGCAGCGGACCAACGGTACTGCCAATAATCACAGAGTAGAAGTTATACAGCATGCCATTGCCGTAACCGAAATCCTGGGCCAGGGAGTTGGCCGCGGCCATTTCGGAGTGACTCGCCTCTTTCACCGCCTGCTTGAAGGCTTCCTTCAGCTCAGGCGTGACCGCCTGGCCGGCCTGATAGGCCACGTCCAGTGGCGCCGCAAGGGCCGCCAGGATTTGCGTGGATCCGTCCTTCAGCGCGAAGTGGATGGCGTTTTCCGCCGCAGTCAGGGCAAGCCCTGCCTCCGGAATGTTCGCCAGAATGCCACCGAACCCGATGGGTACCAGCAACAGCGGCTCAAATTTCTTGTTGATTGCAAGATAGAGAAGCAAAAGGCCGATGGCGATCATGATCACCTGGCCGAGCTCGATGTTGAACAGGCCACTACCTGTCCAGAGTGTCATTAATTTTTCCATGGAATGCTGGCCCTTATGCGATTGTCAGCATTTCATCATCAGGGGATACGGCGTCACCGACCTTGATGAAGACCTCACCGATGGTACCGGCTTTAGGTGCGCGAACTTCGGTTTCCATCTTCATGGCTTCGAGGATGATCAGGACATCGCCCTCTTCCACGGTGTCACCCGGAGAAACCAGAACCTTGAAGATGTTGCCGCCCAATGGCGCCACCAGAGGCTCGCCTTCACCGGCTGCCGGAGCAGGCGCGGAGGACGCGGCCGGTGCGGAAGCAGCACCACCCTCACCCTGGATCTGGCTGATCTCACCGCCTTCGGAAACAGCAACCACAAACTTCTTGCCGTTGACTTCCACGGTGTAGGTCTCGGGGCCCTCAGCCTTCTTGGCCGGCGCGGCGCTTTCGGCGGTCGGAACCGGCTCGAACGCATCCGGGTTGCCACGGTTCTCCAGGAACTTCAGGCCGATCTGCGGGAACAGCGCGTAGGTCAGTACGTCGTCTACGGTGTTTTCCGCCAGCTTGATGCCCTTCTCGTCGGCCAGCTTCTTCAGCTCGTCGGTCAGCTTGTCCATTTCCGGCTCAAGCAGATCGGCCGGACGACAGGTCACGGGCTCTTTTCCGTCCAGAACACGCTCCTGCAGTTCCTTATTGAACGGAGCCGGTGCAGCACCGTACTCGCCCTTCAGGATGGCGGAGGTTTCCTTGGAGATCGACTTGTAGCGCTCGCCAGTCAGAACGTTCAGTACCGCCTGGGTACCCACAATCTGGGAAGTGGGCGTTACCAGCGGAATGAAGCCCAGGTCTTCGCGGACCTTGGGAATCTCGTCCAGAACCTGATCGAACTTATCGCTCGCGTTCTGCTCACGCAGCTGGTTTTCCATGTTGGTCAGCATGCCACCCGGCACCTGGGCAATCAGGATGCGGGAATCGGTACCCCGGAGGCTGCCCTCGAACTTCGCGTACTTCTTGCGCACTTCGCGGAAGTAAGCGGCGATTTCTTCCAGCAGGTTCAGATCCAGGCCGGTGTCACGGTCAGTACCTTCCAGAATCGCAACCACGGCTTCGGTGGGCGAGTGACCGTAGGTCATGCTCATGGAGGAGATGGCAGTATCCACGTTATCGATACCAGCTTCCGCCGCCTTGATGGCGGTGGCGGTCGACATGCCAGTCGTTGCGTGGCACTGCATGTGGATCGGAATATCCAGTTCTTTCTTCAGGCGGCTGACCAGGTCATAGGCCACGTAGGGCTTCAGAATACCGGCCATGTCCTTGATGGCGATGGAATCGGCGCCCATGGAGGCGATTTCCTTGGCCAAGTCGACCCACATCTCGATGGTGTGCACCGGACTGGTGGTGTAGGAAATGGTGCCCTGGGCGTGCTTGCCGGTCTTGCGGACCGCCTTGATGGCGGTATCCAGGTTACGGGGGTCGTTCATCGCATCGAAGATACGGAATACGTCCACGCCGTTCTCGGCGGCACGGTCCACAAACCGCTCTACCACGTCATCCGCGTAATGGCGGTAACCCAACAGGTTCTGACCACGCAGCAACATCTGCTGCGGCGTGTTGGGCATGGCTTTTTTCAGCTCACGGATACGATCCCAGGGATCTTCACCCAGGTAACGGATGCAGGAGTCAAAGGTAGCTCCACCCCAGGATTCCAGAGACCAGAAACCGACTTTGTCGAGTTTCTCGGCAATGGGCAGCATGTCATCCAGCCGCATACGGGTGGCAAGCAGGGACTGGTGGGCGTCACGCAGAATTACGTCCGTAATCCCCAGCGGTTTCTTTGTGTCAGTCATCGTGTCAGCCTTCTGTTAAAAGGTTCTAATCTGTTACCGGGTCACTTCTTGTGGCGTGACCGGTATTGTGCAATCGCCTTCTTGATGGCCTCGGCGGTGTCAGGATCAACCGACGCTGGCGCCTGCGGCTTGGCACGTGGCGTTCTGGCCGGGGTTGCCGGCTCTGGTGGCGCAAACCGTCCAATGAGTTTGGACATGAGGAGTGTCGCGAATACCAGAACAATCAGGAACACGAACACGAAGCCCATGCCTGCGATCATCAGATCAAAGGCTTGTGACATCAGCTCATTCATATCGAACAGCTACCTGTATTGGTTTGTGTGATTTCCCCGCCTTGCCCGGTCAGACCACTTAGACTAAGGTCTCACAGCCTTATCGGGACAAATCGGGAGGCAAAATCCTGCGTAATTTACCGTTTTCGCCTGCCCTGAGCAACCTGAATGAGTTTTGCCATACGCGCTTTCCGAGGCTCGCGGCCTGAAATGACAACTTTTCAGCTCACTCCACCGTGCCGGATTCAGGCATATCGGACACGTATTTTCCGCCCCTTGATCCGCCCCTGTTCGAGCCGCTTAAGGGCCTTGGCTGCAAACTCCCGGTCGATCGCAACAAAACACTGAAAATCAAACAGATCGATCTTGCCCACGGCCTTGCCGGGAATACCCGCGTCACCCGTCAGCGCGCCCAGGACATCACCAGGGCGCACTTTGTCCTTGCGACCACCGGCGATGCAGAGCGTCCGCATGGCTGGCGCCACCGGGCGGCGCGGCACTGCCAGCAGGGCTTCGGTATCGCCCCACTCCACCGGTCGCTTGCGGGCGGCTTCCAGTTGGCTGATCTTGTGCCCTTTGGCAGGCGTGCAGAGGGTGACCGCCAAGCCCTGCTCACCCGCGCGGCCGGTCCGGCCCACCCGGTGCGTATGAACTTCGGGATCCCTCGCCGGCTCGGCGTTGATCACCAGCGGCAGGGATTTGATATCCAGCCCGCGAGCAGCCACATCGGTAGCCACCAGCACCGAACAGCTCTGGTTGCCGAAACGCACCAGCACACTATCCCGATCCCGCTGCTCCAGATCTCCGTGCAGCGCCAGAGCTGAAAAGCCGCTGTCCCTCAGGCTGCCGGCAAGATCGTCACACTGCTGCTTGGTGGTGCAGAAGACAATGCAGGAAGCCGGCTGCCGCTCCGACAGCACCGCCATCACCGCCTCGGCCGCGCTGCCTGCAGGAATTTCATAGAACAGCTCGCGGATGTCCGGGTTCTCCCCGGACGACTCCGCCCTCACATCCACCGGCTCACGCTGATACTGGCTGCTGAGTTTGCGGATGGCCTCCGGCCAGGTCGCCGAAAACATCAGGGTCTGGCGAGCATCCAGCGTGTGGGAAAGGATATCCTCCATGGCTTCCTGGAAACCCATGTCCAGCATCCGGTCGGCCTCGTCCAACACAACCGTGGTGGCTTTATCCAGCTTCAGCGTGCCCTTGCGCAGATGGTCCTGGATGCGTCCGGGCGTGCCCACAACAATATGGGCTCCGTGGCTCAGGGAGCCGATCTGGGGGCCAATGGCAACGCCACCACACAGGGTAAGCACCTTGATGTTCTTCCGGGCCCGGGCCAGTTCCCGCAGGGATTTGGCTACCTGGTCCGCCAGCTCCCGGGTCGGGCAAAGCACCACCGCCTGCACGGCGAACAGGCGCGGCCGGAGGCCCTCGATCAATCCAATGCCAAAGGCTGCCGTTTTCCCGCTGCCGGTCTGGGCCATGGCAATAACATCCCTACCGGCCAGGCAATGGGGCAATGCTTTGGCCTGGATCTCGGTAGGTTGCTTGAAACCAAGCTGCTCAAGATTGGCAACCATGGCGGGTGAAAGACCAAATTCTTTAAAGGAAGACATACAAGAAAATCCCGGGGACAGCCGATGCTGGTTATGGAGGCAAAAACGAGCGCGTATACTACACCATCAGGATACCCGATTTGGTAAATAAAGAACGGAGCTACCGATGGCATCCCTACAGGATCAGTTACTGAAAGCCGGCCTGGCCGACGAGAAAAAAGCCAAGGCCATCCGCAGCGAGAAGCGCAAGCAACGCAAACAGCAGCCCAAAGGGGCGGTACAGGTCAACGAGGCGGAAATCCGCGCCCGCCAGGCCCGGGAAGAAAAGGCCGAACGGGACCGCCAGCTGAACCTGCAGCGCCAGAAAGAGGCGGAGAAAAAAGCCATCCAGGCCCAGATCCGCCAGCTGGTGGAAACCAACCGCCTGGATCGCAGCCGGGGCGAAACCTCCTACCAGTTCGTGGACGGCAAGAAGATCAAGAAAATCCTGGTGGACGACACCATGGTGGACCAGCTCTCCCGTGGCCGCCTGGCGGTGGTTCGCCTGGGCGAAAACTACGATGTGGTACCGGAAAAGGTGGCCCGCAAAATCATGGAGCGTGACGAAGGCGCCGTCGTGGTGCTGCATGACCGCAAGCAGGACGACCAGGGCGATGACGATCCCTACGCCGGCTACGAGATCCCTGATGACCTTATGTGGTAGGTACTAGTAATAACTTCCCGCCAGGCGGCGCTGAACTACACTGCAGATACAGTCTCATTCGGGAGGAGAACACCATGAAACTGAAAACCTCACTGATTCGCACCGCCGGCGCTGCCATGCTCGTTACCATGGCCAGCTTTCCCCTCGCAGCCCAGGAAGAAGAAGCGGTCTTCGGCCGGGAGCTGATGACCCAACAGGAGATGCAGGAACACCGCCAGACCATGCAGAACCTGAACACCCAGGCGGAACGGCAGCAATACCTGCAGCGCCACCGGGAACGCATGCTTGAGCGCGCCCGCGAGCGCGGCGTAGAGCTTCAGAACGGCCAGGGCCAGGGCATGATGAATGGTCAAGGCCAGGGCCAAGGCATGATGAACGGCCAGGGCCGTGGTAACGGTCAGGGCATGAACGGCCAGGGCCAGGGTAATCGCCAGGGAATGGGAGGCGGACAAGGCCAGGGCAATGGTCAGGGCATGATGAATGGCAGCCAAGGCAGCCGCGGCGGCAAGGGCGCTGGCGGCGGTGGCAACAGCCAGGAGTACAAGATCAAGGGTTCCGGCGGCCAGGGTGGCGGTGGCTGATTCAAGGCCCGTCAACTTCACCGGGAATAAAAAAACGGGGCTGAAATTCAGCCCCGTTTTCGTTTACTACTCAGATACCAACCGAATCAGGCAGTCCCGCGACGCTTGCGCGCCCACAGACCGGCCAGAGCCGCCAGTACCATGCTGGGCAGAACCGGATCGAACGGAGATCCCGGCTTGCCTGCGGTACAACCGAAGATGGTGCCGTCACCGTCGCTGGAAGACGCCGCGGGCTCTTCCGGTTCAGGTTCAGGCGTCGGCTCAACCGGCGTTACCGGGATAGTCGGCACCTCGACAGCATCGTTCAGGCCTGTAACCCGCAGTGTGAAGGTACAGCTCGTTTCCGTACCGTCACCGGTACAGGTTGGCCAAGTGCTGGTGCCCGATACGGCAACCGAAGTGTTAATGTTTACGTTGGCCAGATCTTCAATCGGCCCCTGAACATAACCCGGCTGCCTGATAAGAGTAGCGGTATCTGAATCAGGAGGACCACTGATAGCAATCATCTCATCCAACGTAAAGGTCTCTGGAACAACAACCTCTTCAGCGTTGATCGTGACTGTCGTACCTACGTAGGCCCCATCGACCTCATAGATTCCCTCCTCACCTTCAACAGTGGGATCTGGATCAGGGTTCCAGGTTGCGAAGAGCGCATCACTATTGGTGCTGTCGATTACTGTTACTGGTGTGGTGTCCCAATCTCCGAACGGCGCAATTTCCACTGCTTCACCGTCGATTAGGACATAGAAACCTTCAGTAACATCATCCGTGGTGTCGTAATCCGCGACGTAGAGTGCGGAAGCTTCCTTTGGCTCAAGGATGACTGCATCTACAACAGCATCTTCAGGATCGCCCTCGCCCAAAGTTTCAACCAGCGGCGAAACGTCTTTCACGTAATCCTGAGTCGTAAAATCCGTGGGCGTGGTAGTTCCATCCCCGTTATCAACATCCACAGTTACAGTCACTGGGTCGGCAAATGAGTCCCCATTGGGGTCCCAGTTGACGGCGTCAATATCCACGAGAATAGGGTCGGTAGTTTGATCGTTGTCGTGATCAAACTCATAAGTTACTTTGCCATCCCAATCGCCAACCGCTGCCTGGAAGACCTTCTCATTGGTCATCCAATCCTCTTCAGCAGTCTCGGGATCATCGTAAGCCAGAAGGATGGAATCGTTCGATGGATTACCATCGTGGTCGATAAACCACCCCGTCGGCACGTTAGCCAAGGCCAGCCAGCCGCTGTCGGCGCCTACCAGATCAGTGTACGGAGTTGGTATTTCCCCATTGGTTTCCAACTTATCCTGAACACTAACCGTATCCGTACTTTCAATAAACTCGGCGACGCTAGTGCTGAAGAAAGGCAGGCCCTCTACTTTGCTGCCGCCAAACAGGCCGCCTGGGAATTTACCGAGATTGCCGGCGGAAATTTTCGACTGACCATCCGCTTCCATCCCGAAGGACAGGCCATCCTCAGCAGAAGAGGGCATAAACTCATTACCGACCCCGAAACCGGTTTCGAAGCGGAGGGCTTTGAGAATACCATCAACAGAATTTGTTCCGTCGGTCAGGTTTGAGAACTTACCAATTACCCGATAAAGCTTAGATGCTTCATCAGCGGTTACATCGAACACAAGATCAATGGGTCCGTTGGTTTCAGTTGTCTTGAGTTTAAACCGCTTACCGGAATCGCCAGGAGCCAGGCAATTTGGCGAATCCTGCTGGGCCTGAGGAGCTTCCGGGTCAGACTCAAGATCAGTTTGGGCCATAATGCAGCCCTGAAAAGTCTCCCCAGCAGCACTGAAGATTTCGTTATAGACAGACATTCCCAGACCAATGTCACCACTATCGTTGACCGGATCAAACCAGCCAAAAGTCGCGGTACCCGCAGTATCGGTATAAACCAGCGTCTTTCCCTCAACCGGCGGAACAGACAGATTATTGGTATTAACATTCTCAATTGTTGCCGCCAGCACTGCCGGCGACAAACCAATCGCAGAACACATCACCGCAGCAGCCAGCGGTTTCCTTACAAATTTTGTCGTTGTAGTTCTCATGATACTTCCCTTTATAAAAACAAATTTCGGGCCTCGCCCTAGTTGGACAATAGATAGAACTACAGGGATATTCAAATAAGTTTTCGGAATAAAAATAGCCTAACCACAGTACCTAAAATTTGGGCGTCCCAACGATAATTCACAGAGAGCCTGCTAACCTTTAGGCAAACCCACTCAATGCCTTACGGAGCCTGATATGGCCGTGCGGGACAGACAGATCTCCAATGAGGAATACTCAGGGCAAAGTCCGGAAGCCCCCGCCCTGCCAACCCCCATGCGTGCGACAAAATGTCGCAGGGTATCCTCCGTTCCCAACGGCTGCCTGAATCGCTTCAGCATCACCCATCGGGGTCGCGAACTGGCTCGAGGCATCGCCATTGGCACTGGCGTTAGCACTGGCACAGTCTGCAAAGCGGAGTCACTGCAGGCAGCTGGCGTTTGCCCGGATCACTGCGTGCTGGTCTGCGCCGACACCGGGCCTGAATGGCTACCGGTTCTGGAGCGTGCCAATGCCGTCGTGACCGAACATGGAACCCGCACCTCCCACACAGCCATCGCATGCCGCGAACTGGGGATTCCTGCCATCGTTAATGCTGGCGAGGCCATTACGCGGCTCAGGAATGGCGATCCCGTTACCGTTTCCTGTGCCGAAGGCGACGAAGGTTTCGTCTACGAGGGTTTTGCGGACATTCAGGTATCGGAGATAAACCCCGACTCCATTCCCACCACCCGCACTCGGATCATGCTCAATCTGGCCAATCCCACAGCTGCCCTGCGCTGGCAAGACCTGCCTGCCGACGGTATCGGCCTCGCGCGGATGGAGTTCCTCATCCGAAACCTCATCGGAGTCCATCCGATGGCCCTGCTCTACCCTGAACGGATTACAAACAAGGAAGAGCGCAAACGGATCTCGGCGCTCACGGCGGGCTGGCAGGATCCCGGAACCTACTTAACGGAAACCCTCGCCCAGGGCATCGCTCAACTGGCTGCCTCCCAATATCCGAAACCGGTCACCATCCGCACCAGCGACTTCAAGACCAACGAGCAGGTAAAACTGATCGGAGGCCGTGACTTCGAACCACTGGAAGCCAATCCGATGCTGGGCTGGCGTGGGGCGAGCCGCTATTACAGTGCCGAATTTCGGGAGGCCTTTGCTCTCGAGTGCCAGGCGATCAGAACAGCAAGGGATGAACTCGCAATGGACAACCTCCGGATCATGATCCCGTTTTGCCGCACGCCGGAGGAAGCGGACAAGGTGCTGGAGGAGTTGTCAGCGAACGGGCTGGTCCGCGGTGAGCGAGGCCTTGCCGTTTACATGACCGCCGAGGTGCCCGCCAATATCGAACTGGCGGACGAATTCAGTGAACGGTTTGACGGTTTCTCCATCGGCACCAATGACCTCACCCAGCTCACCTTCGGTGTGGACCGGGACTCGGAACGCCTGTCAGAACTATTCAATGATCACCATGAAACCATCAAGAGGATGATCGCCCGCCTGATCGATACCGCCCATCGCCATGGCCGGGAAGTCGGCCTCTGCGGGCAGGCACCAAGCGACCATCCGGAGTTTGCGGCGTTTCTGGTCAACTGCGGTATCGATTTTCTTTCGGTGAGCCCGGACAGCTTTCTCAGGGTTAAGGAAAAGGTGGCACAGGCCGAATCCGCAGGAGCAGCGCCATGACCAGCAGGAGCAGGCCTACCGACGGCCAGGGCAGCATCACAGCGGTACGGGGTAACGTGGTGGATGTGTGTTTTGGTTCTGCGCTGCCCTCCCGGAACGCCGAACTGCGAACCGGCAAGGACTGGCATGTGGTGCTGGAGGTGCAGACCCACCTAGATACCGCCACGGTCCGCTGCATTGCCCTGAATTCCACCCGGCGGCTGGCCCGGGGTATGCCGGTCAGACAGACGGGGGCCGGGCTCAAGGTACCGGTCGGCCCCGCATTGCTGGGCCGCATGATCAATGTGTTCGGCAAACCGGTGGATGGCGGCGCGCCCATAGAAACCTCCGAATACTGGCCCATCCACCGCCCCATGTTGCCGCTCGCTGAGCGCACCACCAGTACCGAGATTTTTGAAACCGGCATCAAGGCCATCGATCTGCTCGCGCCCATGGAGCGCGGCGGCAAGTCTGGCATGTTCGGCGGCGCGGGTGTGGGCAAGACGGTTCTGATCAACGAAATGATCAACAACATGGCGGAGCAGTACGAGGGCATCAGCCTGTTCTGCGGCATTGGCGAGCGCATGCGCGAGGCCGAGGATATGTACAGCTCCATGAAGGAATCCGGGGTGCTGGAAAAAGCCGTGCTGGTCTACGGCCAGATGAACGAGCCACCGGGCGCCCGGTTCCGGGTCGGCCATGCGGCATTGACCATCGCGGAGCACTTCCGGGATGTGCAGAAGCGGGATGTGTTGCTGCTGATCGATAATGTCTTCCGGTTCGTGCAGTCCGGCACCGAGGTGTCCGGCCTGATGGGGCGGATTCCATCCCGGGTGGGTTACCAGCCGACCCTGGCCACCGAACTGGCGGCCCTGGAGGAGCGGATCTGCAGCTCACGCAACGGCAGTATCACGTCGGTGCAGGCGGTCTATGTGCCCGCGGATGACCTGACGGATCCTTCCGCCACCCATATTTTCTCGCACCTGACCGCCTCCATCGTTCTGTCCCGGAAACGGGCCAGTCAGGGCCTGTACCCTGCTGTAGACCCGTTGAAAACCGATTCGAAAATGCTGACCCCCACCATTGTCGGCCATCGCCATTACCGGGTAGCCCAGGCCGTGCGCAGCACCCTGGCGGAATACGAGGATCTCAAGGACATTATCTCCATGCTCGGAATGGAAGAACTGTCCCGGGAAGACCGGGCCACGGTCAGCAAGGCTCGAAGGCTGGAGCGTTTCCTGACCCAGCCCTTCTTCACCACCGGGCAGTTCACCGGCAAAAGCGGTCGTCTCGTGCCCCTGGAAAAAACCATCGCCGGCTGCGAGCGGATACTGGCCGGCGAGTTCGAGAAGGTCAGCGAGAAAGCGCTGTACATGATTGGTGACATCGATGAAGTGGACATTCCGGAGGCCAGCCATGAGTCCTGATCAACCATCGCCCCCCGGCTCCATGCACCTCCGTTTGTTGCTGCCAACGGAAGTGCTGCTGGAGCAGCCCGTCTCCAAAATCATTGCTGAGGCGGAAAACGGCGAGTTCTGCCTGTTGCCCAGGCACATCGATTTTGTGGCGGCACTGGTACCGGGCGTCCTTTCCTTCTATACCGTGGAGGGGGAGGAACATTTTGCCGCCGTGGACCGGGGCATCCTGGTGAAGTGCGGGCGCGATGTGTCCATCTCCACGCCCCAGGGCGTCATCGGAACGGACATCACCGAGTTGCAGGCACTGATCGAGGAACGCTTCCTGGAGCTGGACGAACACGAACGCAAGGCCCGCAGCGCCCTGGCCCGGCTTGAAGCCGGTGCCTTGCGGCGGTTCCTTGATCTGAGGGAAGAATTCCATGGCTGATGACCCCAACACACCGGGGACAGACAAGGACCCCGGAGATCTGGGCCGCAAAGTGGGCCGCCGGGCCGAGCGCAAGCGGCAAGCCCGGGCGAGGGGCCGCCGGACGGCCTGGTTCGGGCTGGGCATGTTCGGGTTGGTGGGCTGGTCTGTGGCGGTTCCGACCCTGATCGGCATCGCCATCGGGGTCTGGGCCGACCGGCGCTGGCCCGGGGAGGTTTCCTGGACACTGACCCTGCTGATTATCGGCGTGGCACTGGGTTGCCTGAATGCCTGGTACTGGATCAAACAGGAGAGTGAGGATGATTGAAGGAGAAACCCTTGCCGGAGTCATGCTGGGCTACGGGGCCAGTTTTGCGTTCGGTTGCCTGCTGGGTAGCGCCTTTCTCTGGGGCCTGTGGCTGACCGTCCGCCGGTTACCAACCGCTGATCATCCCGCCTTGCTGATGCTCGCCAGCCTGTTAATCCGGTTTGGAATCACCCTCGCGGGATTCCTGTTGCTTGCCCGAGTGGCCGGCTGGGAGTATTTGCTGGTGGCGGCAATCGGCTTCACCCTGCCCCGGCTGGTCATGAAGCACCGGATTCAGGCCACCCTGGCCGGGGAGGATCCGCAGGCATGACCATCACGCCGGACAGCATTGTCTATTGGCAATGGGGCGATTTCGCCCTGAATGCGACCATCGTGTTTACCTGGCTGGTGATGGCGCTGCTCACTCTGGGCTCCTGGCTGGTCACCCGGGGACTGTCCGAAGACCCCAAGCTGTCTCGCTGGCAGAACCTGCTGGAAGTGCTGGTGGTCGGCATCCGGAACCAGATTGCCCAGGTCAGCCACCAACAACCGGGGCCCTACCTGCCCTTCGTCGGCACCCTGTTCCTGTTCATCGCCATGGCCAACCTGCTCAATGTGATTCCCGGTTACATGGCTCCCACGGGGTCACTGTCGACCACCACGGCCCTGGCCATCTGCGTGTTTGTGGCGGTGCCGGTATTCGGCATTGCCAGCAAGGGTGCCGGGGAGTACCTCCAGCATTACATCAAGCCGACCCCGCTGATGCTGCCGTTCAACGTGATTGGCGAGGTTTCCCGCACCGTGGCCCTGGCTGTGCGCCTTTACGGCAACATCATGAGCGGTACGGTGATTGTCGCTATTTTGCTGAGCCTGACGCCCTATTTCTTTCCGGTGGTCATGCAGTTACTGGGGCTGCTCACCGGCATGATCCAGGCTTACATCTTTGCCATTCTCGCCATGGTCTACATCGCTTCGGCCACCTCGGCCCATGAACATGGCGAGTCCGATGAACACCAGCACAACACACCCTCGGAACCCTAAAGGAGTTGCCTATGGACAGTATTTCCCTGATCGGCATGGTGTCGGTTATCACCGCCGGCCTGACCATCGCTATCGGCTCGATCGGGCCCGCGTTCGGGGAAGCCCGCGCCGTGGCCCAGGCCCTGAGCGCCATTGCCCAGCAGCCGGATGAATCCGCCACGATTACCCGCACGCTGTTCGTGGGTCTGGCCATGATCGAGTCAACCGCGATCTACTGCTTTGTGGTGGCGATGATCCTGATCTTCGCCAATCCGTTCTGGGATCACGTAACGGCCGCCGCCGGAGGCTGATCCATGGAGATCAACTGGATCACGGTCTCAGCCCAGGTCGTCAACTTCCTGATCCTGGTCTGGCTGCTCAAGCATTTCCTCTATCAGCCGGTGATCCGGGCCATGGACCGGCGTGATCAGAAAATCCGCAACCGCATGGACGAGGCGGACAGCCGTGAGCAGGAGGCGCTCAGGGAGAAACAAAGCTACCAGCAGAAACTGGCCAGTTTCGAGAAAGAACGGGAGGAATTGCTGGAAGAGACCCGCCAGGAAGCGAGGCAGACCCGCAGCCAGATGATCGATCAGGCCCGGGAGGAAACCGCCCGTGTACGTAGCCACTGGATGCGGGAAGTCAGCGAGGAAAAGACGGCATTTATCGACGGGTTGAGGCACCAGTCCCTGGAGGTAGTCGAAACCGTTATCCGGAAGGCCCTGCAGGATCTGGCCGACGAACGACTTGAGGAGCGCATTGCCCATACCTTCATCCGCAAACTGCATGAGCTGGATGAGGAAACCCGCGAAGCCCTGGGGCGCTCTTCAGAACCGGCCACCATTGCCACTTCCTTCGAGCTTGATCCAGGCCAGCGCAGCACCCTCACCCGCGCGATTCACGAACTGGTCGGCGCTGACCTGGCGGTCAACTACACCCAAGTACCGGAGCTGATCTGCGGCGTCGAACTGACCTGTGAAAGCCAGCGGATCAGCTGGAACCTGTCCGATTATCTGGAAGAGCTTACCGCCAGCGTCGAGAAGGCCTTCGAGCCTCTCGAAACCACCGAGCCGGGAGCCTGACGCCATGCTGATTCAGATGCTGGATGAGACCATGGCCACCATCCGGACCGTGGCCCAGGACAACCGGTTCACCCTGCACAGCCAGGAAACGGGGACCGTGCTGCAGGTGGGTGGCGGCATTGCCCGGGTGCGGGGCCTCGCCAGCGTTACCTCGGAGGAGCTGGTGCAGTTTCCCGATGGGGTTCTCGGGGTGGCCATCAACCTGGAGCCGGAGGAAGTGGGCATCATGCTGCTGGGCGACAGCGACAAGCTCAGTGCCGGCATACGGGTGACCGCAACCGGTCGGGAAACCGATACCCCCGTGGGCGACGGGCTGCTGGGCCGGGTGATTGACGCCACCGGTCGGGTGCTGGACGGGGGCAAACCGCTTGAGTTCCATGAACGCCGCCCCATTGAACGACCGGCACCGGAAATCATCGAGCGGGCGCCGGTGACCACGCCGCTGGAGACCGGCATCAAATCCATCGACGCCCTCATTCCCATTGGCCGGGGGCAGCGGGAACTGATCCTCGGCGACCGGCAGACCGGCAAGACCTCCATTGCCATCGACACCATCATCAACCAGCGAGACAAGGATGTAGTATGCATCTACTGTGCGGTCGGCCAGCGTGCCACCTCGGTGGCCAAGGTGGTGGGAACCCTCCGCGAACACAAGGCCATGGAACATACCGTGGTGGTGGTCGCCTCGGACGACGATCCCCCGGGCCTGCGCTACATCACGCCCTACGCCGCCACCACCATGGCGGAGTATTTCATGGAACAGGGCCAGGATGCGCTGATCGTCTACGACGACCTGACCCGCCATGCCAGAGCCTACCGGGAGCTGTCACTGCTGTTACGACGGCCGCCGGGCCGGGAGGCGTATCCGGGTGATATCTTCTACATCCATTCCCGGCTGCTTGAGCGTAGCACTCACCTGCGCAGCGAATTCGGCGGCGGTTCACTGACCGCGCTGCCCGTGATCGAGACCCAGGCCCAGGATATCTCCGCCTACATTCCCACCAACCTGATATCCATCACCGACGGCCAGATCTACCTGTCGCCAACGTTGTTCCAGAAAGGTCTCCTGCCGGCCATCCACGTGGGTAAATCGGTGTCACGGGTGGGCGGGAAAACCCAGCATCCTTCGCTGCGCAGCGTTGCCAGCGATTTGCGCCTCGCCTACTCGCAGTTCGAGGAACTGGAGACCTTTGCACGATTTTCCACCCGCCTGGACGACGATACCCGCGCCACCATCGAGCGCGGCCGGCGGGTTCGGGAGGTGCTGAAACAGCACGAACACCAGCCCCTGAGAGCCTGCGAGCAGGCCGTCATTCTCTTCGCGGTTAATGCGGGGCTGCTGGATGACCTGCCAGCAGAAAAGGTGACGGAAGCGGAGCAGAAGATTCAGCAGCACCTGGTGTCGGCCCTGCCGGAAATCTGCGCACAAATGGACGCCGGCAAGAAGCTGGATGACGAACAGTGGCAGCGGACCACCGAGTGCATTCAGGATGCACTGGCAGAATTCGCACCTTCGGAAACGGACGACACCTGACATGGAATCGCTCGAGCATCTGCAGAAACAGCTGGACAGCCTTGACGACCTCCGTGGCATCGTGAAAACCATGAAGGCGCTCTCGGCGGCCAATATCCACCAGTACGAGCAGGCCGTTCGGGCACTCTCGGGCTACTACCGGACCGTTGAAATGGGGCTGCACGTGGTCCTGAAGGACTTTGATCCCTCAAGCTTCGCGGCGGTTTCCAGTTCAGAGGGGCATCGGCTGGGCGCTGTCATTTTCGGTTCGGATCATGGACTGTGCGGGCGTTTCAACGAGGAAATCGTGGAGTTTTCGCTCGAACGCATGGAGGGCATTCCGGCGGACAAGGACAACCGGAGAATCCTCGCCGTGGGTACCAGGGCCGCAGCCAGCCTGGAACACGCCGGGCAAGCTATCGAGGAGGAGTTTCCGGTACCGGGCTCGGCCAGCCAGATCACCAAAACCGTCGGCCAGATTCTCCTGAAGATCGATGAATGGCGCGAACAGGGCGGCGTGCATTATGTCTACCTGTTTTACAACCGCCACTCCAGGATGCAGGGCTACCACCCCACCGGCGTAGAGCTGTTACCGGTAAACCTCAGACGTTTCCACCGGCTGGAAGAGGAACCCTGGCCCTCCCGCAGCCTGCCCACCTACAGCATGGACCGGGCAGCACTGTTCCGGCGTCTGTTGGATCAGTATCTGTTCGTTCTGCTGTTCCGGGCCTGCGCGGAATCCCAGGCCAGCGAACATGGTGGGCGCCTGGCCGCCATGCAGGCGGCCGAACGTAATCTGGAGGAAAGACTCGGTGACGTGACGATGGACTACCGACGCGCCAGGCAAACGGTCATAACCTCGGAACTGCTGGACCTTGTGGCCGGATTCGAGGCTATTGAAACCGATGCCGGGCGTTCACTCTAACGGTTACTGATCGCGGTTCCAGTAAACCCGGACGAGATTCGACTCCTTGGTGTACTGGATTTCCAGGTCACCTTCGTAGGCCCGCTCAATGGCCTCCCCGGTGCCCCGGGGCAGGTGGAGGTCTGTGAACTTCACTATCAGCTCTCCTTCCGGCCCATCCTCGACACCCATCAGACGCTTCATCGGGTGCTCTGCCTTCTCTTCTTCCACCTTGTTCTGGATCAGCTTCAGGATTTCGTCCCTGTGCTTGCCGAGGAAAGCCCCGGTGAGTGTAAGTATGCCCGCCGGCATGTCATCCCGGATCCGCTCACAGGCCGGGCACATCAGCTCGTGGGCATCACTCACCGGCTCTGTTGACCACTGCCAGCGCCCTTTCTGGAAAACCGCGTTGCATTGCGGGCAAACAGTCGGCTCCTTGGGCTTGCTCCGGGCCATGTACGGATCGTGAATTTCCTCCTGGATCAACCTGTCACGGCGACCGCGTTCGGCTACATCACCATCTTTTCCACTCATAGATTTGCTCCTTTCCCTGTTAGTCCGGAATGCCGGTGTCAATGCAGCCTGTGCCGCTCAAAGATCTCCCGGACTTCCCGCTCGGTTTCCTCCGGCACAATCACCTTGACCTGCTTGGCGTCTTCATCGATGTAGATGTTGTCCCGTGGAATGCCGGTTGCGATCAGATCATCCCAGGTGTTCTTGGCCTGGTCGTGATCGTCGTAGGAGCCGTTTATGGTTTTATTCATGGGTGGATCTCCTTGCCAAATGATTTGCTTGCACCTTGAAGAATAGGCAGGAGGGTGTGATTTGTGCAAATAGTGATCGGACGGAAATTGACGGAGAGCAATACAACGCAAAACGCCTCAGCCTGTGGGGTACACAAACTGAGGCGTCTCGACTTCAATATGGCGCGGCTGGGAGGATTATTCGGGCCTTCGGCCCTCACCCCCTTCGGGGGCCGCCGTCGCTTTGCTCCGGCGTTCCTCAACCCACTGCGTGGGTTTCGGTCGAACCTCTTTCGGTTCAAATCCTTTCAGACTCCGAGATCTGCAAATAAAAAACCCCGCACGAGGCGGGGTTTTTTATTTGATATGGCGCGGCTGGGAGGATTCGAACCTCCGACCGCCTGGTTCGTAGCCAGGTACTCTATCCAGCTGAGCTACAGCCGCTTTTAACCTTTTAATCCTCTCCAATCTGGCGAATAGCCTTTGGGGAGGATTATTCGGGCCTTCGGCCCTCACCCCCTTCGGGGGCCGCCGTCGCTTTGCTCCGGCGTTCCTCAACCCACTTCGTGGGTTTCGGTCGAACCTCTTTCGGTTCAAATCCCGTCTGACTTATGAGTACGTCTCAATGTCAGTGGTGCACGAAAGAGTGTTCTAAAATAGTGGCGCGGCTGGGAGGATTCGAACCTCCGACCGCCTGGTTCGTAGCCAGGTACTCTATCCAGCTGAGCTACAGCCGCGCATCAAAACTCTTATTTCAGGTTTCTTCCTGAATAGTTGAGTGCTACCTCAACGGTCCTCTGCCTTCCGCAAAAAGGAAATGGCGGAGAGGGAGGGATTCGAACCCTCGGTACGATTGCTCGTACGGTTCCTTAGCAGGGAACTGGTTTCAGCCACTCACCCACCTCTCCTTGAGAACGGGGCGTATACTACCATAATTTTTCTGTTTTCATAGGGTTGACACGAGATTTTTCAGCCTCGATTTACCCGGATATAAAAAAAGCCGTTCGGGATATTCCTGAACGGCTTTTTACTGATCAACGATTGCCCGGTTCCGGCTCTTCGGAGCCTTTTTCGGATTGAATCCGCTGATAGATTTCTTCGCGGTGTACCGCAACATCCTTCGGGGCGTTTACACCAATGCGAACCTGATTCCCCTTCACTCCAAGAACGGTGACAGTGATTTCATCACCGATCATCAGAGTTTCGCCAACGCGGCGAGTCAAAATCAACATATCCCTTACTCCCTATCCAGAGCTTCTACCTGTTCCGAAAAAAAATGCTTTTGCGTACTTTTTGTACTTCTTACTTTTATAATGGGATCACTGATCGATCAACAGACGCACATTCACTTATACGAATGCAATTTCTGATAGATTCGATTAATGACTCCCTTGTTATGAGACCCTCGGATAAGCCTGGCATCCGCTGGTTCAGGCCTCTTCCTGTACCCCGTTCTTGTCCAGCTCAAAAGCACTATGCAGTGCACGAACGGCAAGTTCGAGATATTTCTCATCGATCACCACGGAAATCTTGATTTCCGATGTGGAGATCATCTGAATGTTGATGCCTTCATTGGACAGCGCTTCGAACATCCGGGAGGCAACACCCGCGTGGGAGCGCATGCCCACACCCACGATGCTGACCTTGGCAATCTTGCTGTCGCCAACCACTTCGCCGGCGGTCAGTTCATCGGCAACGCCCTGGAGCACTTCCTTCGCCCGCTTGAAGTCGTTGCGGTGAACGGTAAACGTGAAGGCAGTCTTGTTATCCTCACCCACGTTCTGGACGATCATGTCGACTTCGATATTGGCGTCGCTGACCGGCTTCAGGATACGCGAGGCGCTGCCCGGGGTATCGGGAACACCGGAAATAGTCAGTTTGGCTTCATCACGGTTAAAAGCAATGCCGGAAACAACCGGTTGTTCCATGGCGTTTTCATCCTCAAATGTAATCAGGGTGCCCTCGCCTTCCTGGAAGCTGGACAGCACCCGTAATGGAACGTTGTATTTACCTGCAAACTCGACGGAACGAATCTGGAGCACCTTGGACCCCAGGCTCGCCATTTCGAGCATTTCCTCGAACGTGATCCGCTCCAGGCGACGTGCACTGTCAACGACCCGTGGATCGGTGGTGTAAACACCATCTACATCAGTGTAGATCTGGCACTCATCTGCCTTCAATGCCGCCGCCAATGCCACTGCGGTAGTATCGGAACCGCCACGGCCGAGAGTCGTGATATTGCCGTTCTCGTCGATACCCTGGAATCCGGCTACGACGACCACCCGGCCGGCATCGAGGTCGGAGCGCATGTTGTGCTCGTCAATGTGCTGGATGCGTGCCTTGGTGTGGCTGCTGTCGGTGAGGATCCGCACCTGGGAACCGGTGTAGGAACGGGCATCACAACCTCGTTTCTGCAGGGCCATGGACAGCAGGGCGATGGTGACCTGCTCACCGGTGGAGACCAGTACATCCATCTCCCGGGGCGTAGGCTCTTCCATAATGTCATTGGCAAGAGCAATCAGGCGGTTGGTTTCGCCGCTCATGGCGGAAACCACGACCACCACATCGTGTCCTTCCTTGCGGAACCGGCATACCTTCTCGGCAACCGCTTCTATGCGCTCGGTGGTTCCCACCGAGGTACCACCAAATTTCTGAACCAACAGAGCCATGTCTTTCCCAAACTCCGATACGGGGCTTCGCAGCGGGGGCCTGCCCCGCCAATCAAAAGAAAACGGGCGGGATTATAAACCCCAGCCCGCTTCCAAAAACAGTTGCTTAAGCGATATTTTTTTCAACCCAGGCCGGCACACCGTCGAGGGCCTCCGCCAGCCTGGATGGATCGTTGCCACCGCCCTGGGCCATGTCCGGTCGGCCACCGCCCTTGCCATCCACCTGGGCGGCCAGATGCTTCATCAGGTCGCCGGCCTTGATGCGATTCGTGGCGGACTTGGTCACGCCGGCCACAAGAATCACTTTGCCATCCTCGACCGTCGCCAGCACGACTACGCCCTCACCCAGCTTGTTCTTCAGCTGGTCAGCGGTTTCCATCAGGGCCTTGCGGTCTGCGCCTTCCAGTTCGGCGGCGACGACCTTCAGGCCGGCAACGTCCACCGCAGAGCCGGCCAGGTCAGTGCCCGCGGAGCTGGCAAGCTTCGCCTTGAGTGCGTCCACTTCCTTCTCGAGCTGGCGATTGCGGTCCAGCGCGTTCTGGACCTTTTCCACCACGGTTTCACGGGTCGCCCGGACCAGCTTCGCGGTATCGCGCAGCGTCCGCTCGGTTTCCTCGACCCACTCCAGGGCGCCGAAACCGGTCACCGCCTCGATGCGGCGAACGCCGGAGGAAATGCCGCTTTCAGAGGTAATACGGAACAGGCCGATATCACCGGTGCGGGCCACATGAGTACCACCGCACAGTTCGACTGAGTAATTGTCGGTACCCATGCTCAGGACACGGACGCTATCACCGTACTTCTCACCGAACAGGGCCATCGCACCTTTCTCTTTGGCGCTTTCCATGTCGGTAATTTCGGTCTGGACCGGGGTGTTCTCCAGCACCTGCTCGTTCACCTGGCGCTCGATTTCCCGGAGCTGCTCAGGCGTCACCGCCTCGAAGTGGGAGAAGTCGAAACGCAGCTTGTCCGGATCCACCAGGGAACCCTTCTGGGTCACGTGTTCTCCCAGCACCTTGCGCAGGGCGGCGTGCAGCAAGTGGGTCGCCGAGTGGTTACGCTTGGTGCGCTCGCGGCGGGCGTGGTCGATGCGGGCATCCACCTCCAGCCCCGGGAACAGTTCACCCTCGATCACGGTACCGATGTGCAGGTGGTTGTTACCTTCCTTGCGGGTATCGGTGACCTTGAACCGGCCGCCGCTCCAGGTCAGCAGGCCGGTATCGCCCACCTGACCACCGGATTCGGCATAGAACGGGGTACGTTCCAGTACCACCACCGCTTCATCGCCGGCCTCGGCGTTTTTCTCGTCGGTGCCTACCAATACGGTACGAATGCGCTCGTGACCATCGATGTGGTCGTAACCGGTGAACTCGGTCTCGCCTTCGAGCTTCAGACCGGTGGCGTTGTAGTCGATGCCGAACTTGCTGGCGGCACGGGCACGGTCACGCTGGGCTTCCATCGCCTTTTCATAGCCTTCGTAATCCAGGGTCAGGCCACGCTCACGGGCGATGTCGTTGGTCAGGTCCACCGGGAATCCGTAGGTGTCATACAGGGTGAAAATGGTCTCACCCGGAATCTCGGATCCTTTCAGCTCGGCGATATCCTGCTCCAGCAGACGAAGGCCCTTATCCAGGGTCTTGGCAAACTGTTCTTCTTCCTGCAGCAGTACCTTTTCGATCTGCTTCTGGCTGCTGGCCAGCTGCGGGTAGGCCTCGCCCATCAGTTTCACCAGGGCATCGGTGAGCTTGTAGAAGAACGGCTCGGTGGCGCCCAGCTTGTTGCCGTGGCGCGCGGCCCTGCGGATGATGCGGCGCAGCACGAAGCCACGGCCTTCATTGGAGGGCATGACGCCGTCGGCGATCAGGAAGGCACAGGAACGGATATGGTCCGCCACCACGCGCAGAGATGCTTCGGTGGTCGCCACGCCGCCCAGGATTTCAGAAGCCGCCTTCAGCAGATTCTGGAACAGGTCGATTTCATAGTTGCTGTGCACGCCCTGCAACACCGCGGTGATACGCTCCAGGCCCATGCCGGTGTCCACAGACGGCTTGGGCAGCTTGAGCATTTCGCCATCAGCCGTACGGTTGTACTGCATGAACACCACGTTCCAGATCTCGATGTAGCGGTCGCCATCCTCTTCCGGGCTGCCGGGAGGGCCACCGGCCACTTCCGGGCCGTGGTCATAGAAAATCTCGGTACAGGGACCGCAGGGGCCGGTATCGCCCATCTGCCAGAAGTTGTCTGAGGCGTAACGGGCACCTTTGTTGTCACCGATACGGACGATGCGGTCCGCGGGCACACCGATTTCCTTGTTCCAGATATCGTAGGCCTCGTCGTCCTCGGCGTAGACGGTCACCCAGAGCTTGTCCTTGGGCAGGTTCAGCCACTGCTCACCGGTCAGGAAGGTCCAGGCGTAGTTGATGGCTTCGCGCTTGAAGTAGTCACCGAAGCTGAAGTTACCCAGCATTTCAAAGAAAGTGTGGTGACGCGCAGTGTAACCGACGTTCTCCAGGTCATTGTGCTTGCCACCGGCACGCACGCATTTCTGGGAGGTGGTGGCTCGGGTATAGTCGCGCTCTTCGCGGCCAAGGAACACATCCTTGAACTGGTTCATGCCCGCGTTGGTGAACAGCAATGTGGGATCGTCATGGGGTACGAGCGAACTGCTCTCGACAATGGTGTGCCCCTGCTGTCTGAAATACTCGAGAAACGCCTGTCGCAACTCTGCGGTTTTCATAGACCTTTGATACCTTTCCAGAAACCCGGCGGGGAGCCCCTCGGGTCCGCGATTGAATACGAATACTTACATGCGTGTGCAAATCCGCTACTCTAGCACACGCCGAGAACATGAAAAACGTGAAACCTCACAGGAGACCCCATGCCCCGACGCTTTCATGACGCCGAGGAACTGCTCCCGCCAGCAACGTTTACCAAGCGCGCCCTCGCCATCATTTACGATGGTCTGATCAGCATCGCCGTGTTGCTGGTGGCCACCTGGGTGTACACCATGATTGCCGGCTGGATCATCGGCTGGGAACACTACGAACAGATGGCTGAATCCGGCCAGTTATCCGGGGACCCGGGCCTGACCTTCGTGCTCTTCCTGGTGCTGTACCTCTTCTTCGCCTACTTCTGGACCCGGATCGGACAGACTCTGGGCATGCAGGTGTGGCGGATCCGCATCGAAAACCTGGACGGCACCTCCGTGACCTGGACCCAGGCCCTGCTGCGCTACGGCACTGCCGCGGCGGTGATCTTCATCACCATGCTGGCCGGCTATTACGTGGGACCTGTCACCCTGCTCCTGACCATTCCTGCCATCATTGCCCTGTTCCTGCCGATCAACGGGCTATCGGTTACCGACCGCACATCCAACAGCGTGGTCGTCCAGGTACCCAGGGAAGCGAAGAAAAAGAAACTCTGAGTCCGGCCGGGGAGTTACCCGGCCCGCCGCATAAGCACGGCGCCCACCGCCGCGTTGACCGCGATCGGAATCAGCACCGCCAGCATCGGATTGAAACCGTACACCACGCTCATGGGGCCGAGCAGGTCCTGCATATACTTGAACAGCAGACCCACCAAAAGACCGGTGAACACCCGGAACCCCATGGTAACGGACCGCAGCGGCCCGAAGATGAACGAGATGGCCACCAGCACCATCACCGCCGTTCCCAGCGGCATCAGGGTCTTTTTCCAGAACGCCAGCCAGTAGTTGGCCGCGTTCAGGTCCTGCTCGTCAAGATAGGATGCGTAGGTGTAGAGACCCGTCATCGACAGGTTCTCGGGCTTGACGATGAGCACGCTGAGAACCTGCGGCGTCAGCCCGGTTTCCCAGCGCAATACCTGTTGTTTTTCCAGGCGCGTGCCGTCTTCTCCGATATGGGTTGTACGCACCTTCTCCAGTGACCAGTAATCACCCTGGTAGATCCCCCGCTCAGCGAAGCTGGAGGATTCCAGCTGCATGTCATCACTGAACCGGAACAGGGAAACCCCGTGCAGCACGCCATTGGGCTGCACGGCATTGAGGTGCATGAACACATTCCCTTCCCGGTGCCACACCCCGTGGGCTGAGGCCACGTTCTTGCCGGCCCCAAGGGCCATCGCCTTCTCGCTCTGGGCGTAGCGCTCGGCGGGCGGCGCCACGTATTCGCCGATCACTACTCCCAGCAGAACCACCACCAGGGCGGGCTTCATGGCCGACCAGACAATGCGCTTCAGGGAAACACCGGCGGCCCGTATGACCGTGAGCTCCGAGGAGCTTGCCATGGAGCCAAGGCCGATCAGACACCCCATGAACGCACCGAGCGGCAGATAGTCATAGATCCGCCGGGGCAGCGTGAGCATCACGTACCACAGTGCCTGCAGGGTGTCGTAGTCGTTGCGGGTATCTTCAAGCTCACCGATAAAAGCAAAGATCAGGTCCAGCGACAGCACCACCACCATGACCAGGAACATCGCCCCGCCCACGGTGCGCATGGTATAGGCATCAATCTTACGCATGGCTCGCGCCCTCCCTCATCAGACGGCGCCGGTGCAGCCAGGGAGGGCCAAACTGCAGCCACAGACCAAACAACAGGAACAGGGCATGAACCCAGAGCATGCCGACCCACTCCGGCACCTTGCCGTCAGCCAGGGCATCCCGGGCTACGATGAGCAAGCCGAGGTATGTGATGTAAACCAGCATGGCCGGCAGCAGATGGAAGAACCGCCCCTGCCTCGGGTTAACCCGGCTCAGGCGCACCGCCAGAAGAGTGACGATGGGCACAATCAGCGGCAGCGACAGCCGCCAGTGCAGCATGGCGCGATCCTCGGGATCATCCGATGCCCATAACCGCGCGGTGCTGACACCATCCTCGAGCTCGACATCCCGCGCGGTGCCACTCTGGATCTTGAGGCCGTAAGCCCCGAACTCCGTCACTTTGTAATCCAGCGCCCCGGGCGAACCGTCAAACCTGGCGCCCTCTTCCAGAATCAGAAACCGGCTCCCGGTTTCCTGGTCAATCAGCTGGGAACCGGCCTCCGCCGTGATGATACTCAGGCCCTCGCCATTGCGACCGTATTCCGCAATGAACACGCCCTCCAGACGACGCTTGTCATCGCTGAGATCTTCCGTGTAGGTCACCCGGCCGCCGGAAAGCAGGTTCTGGAAGCGGCCCGGCGCCAGCATCTCGAACTCGGTGGCCTTGGCCTGCTCGGCAAAGATGTACTCCACCTGTTTCATGCCCCACGGGGATACGTACAAACTCATGGCGCCGACCGTCAGCATCACCGGCAGACTGCCCAGCAGGGTTTTGGTCAGAAGCTGCCGGTCACTAATGCCGCAGGCCGACAGCACCGTCATCTCGCTTTCGAGATACATCCGCCCATAGGCGAGCAGGATGCCGATGAACAGGCCAAGCGGAAGGATAAGCTCAAGGAAGCCGGGGAACCGGTACATCATGATCAGCGCCAGCACATCCGCCGACAACTTGCCCTCGGCGGCACTGGCCAGGTACTTCAGGAAGCGGCCACTCATGAAAACCAGCAGCAGGATGCCGGAGACAGCAACCATGCTGATCATGACCTGGCGAATGAGATAACGGAAAATAATGCTCAAAACGGTCTCTCTGGCCGCACCTGCGGAAACGAATGGAGGAATCCTGAAACAGCGCGTATTCTATGTAACCTTTGGTCTGAATGACAGAGCCGGCGGATTACAACCGGGCCATCGCGGTACCTGCCCCGGCCGGTTGATTAACCCCCTGCCGACCCCAATGCTAGACTAGAACAGACATTCAACCCGCATCCCCGCGGACGTTTCTTCAGAATCACCAACAGGAGTTGCCATGAACTTCAGCCTGAGCAGCAAAGCTATCGCAACCACCAAGGCGGATTGCCTTGTCGTCGGCGTGCCGGAAAAAGGCGACTGGCCCGAATCCACCACCCACGCGGACGAAGCGCTCGAGGGACTGATCAAAAAGCTGCAAACGGCAGGAGACATCACCGGCAAGAACGCCAGCACCGGCGTATTCCCGCTCGACGGGCGCCCCTGGAGCCGCCTCCTGGTAGTCGGCACCGGCAAGAACGACGACCGCACACCGGCCAACTTCCGCAAGGCCGTTACCGCTGTCCTCGGCGCCCTCAAGGACGGCCCCTCGAAAAGCGCCCTCATCACCATGGCGGATACCCAGGTCAAAGGCGAGCAGGCCGTCACCTCCGAAGAGGCACTGCTGAACGTCATCGGCCGCATCCTGGAAGAGCAGCTCTACACCTTCAACCAGTTCAAGAGCGACAAGCCTGCGTCCCGGAAACTGAACAAGGTCACCGTGGTCGCCTCTGGCGGCGGCAAAGCCCTCAAGGAAGCCTTCAACCTGGGCCTGGCTACCGGCCGCGGCATGAACTTCACCCGCGACCTGGGCAACACCCCGCCCAACGTCTGCCACCCGAGCTGGCTCGCCGACCAGGCCAAACAGCTCGCCAAGGAATACGACTGCATCAAGACCGAAGTGCTTGATGAAAAGCAGATGGAAAAGATGGGCATGAACACCATCCTTGCCGTCGGCAAAGGCAGCACCCAGCCTCCACGCCTGATCGTCATGGAATACCGTGGCGGCAAAACCAAGGACAAGCCGTATGTCCTGGTGGGTAAAGGCATCACCTTCGACACCGGCGGCATCAGCCTCAAGCCCGGCGAAGGCATGGACGAGATGAAGTACGACATGGGCGGCTCCGCCGGCGTCTTCGGCACCATGAAAGTACTCGCCGAAACCAAACCCAAGATCAACGTCGTCGCGGTCGTGGCCGCTGCCGAAAACATGCCGGACGGCGGTGCCTCCCGCCCGGGCGACATCGTCACCACCCTCTCCGGCCAGACCGTCGAAATTCTCAACACCGACGCCGAAGGCCGGCTCGTGCTGTGTGACGCCCTCACCTATGTGAAGAAATTCGACCCGGAAGTGGTGATCGACATGGCCACCCTCACCGGCGCCTGCATCATCGCCCTGGGCAACCAGGCCACCGGCCTGCTGGCCAACAACGACGAACTGGCCAACGAACTGCTCGCCGCCGGCGAACGCACCGGCGACCGCGCCTGGCGCCTGCCGCTGTGGGACGAGTACCAGAGCCAGCTCGACAGCAACTTCGCCGACATGGCCAACATCGGCGGCCGCCCGGCCGGCACCATCACCGCCGCCTGCTTCCTGTCCCGGTTCGCCAAGGAATACCGCTGGGCCCACCTGGACATCGCAGGCACCGCCTGGCTCTCCGGCAAAGCCAAAGGCGCCACCGGCCGCCCGGTACCGCTGCTGGTTGACTACCTCATGTCCCACGCCGGCAAATAATGCAGGACAGTCAGCCCCAAACCACCCCGGACCCCGGCAGCAACCCTGCCGGCCCGTCCGGGCAGGAAGACCGGAACCAGCGCTACTGGTTCCACATCCTCGCCAAAAACACCCCCGCTGCCCGCAACCTCCACGCCGTCAAACTCGTGGACAAAGCCTGGCACCAGGGCGACCGCGTCTGCATCGTCTGCGACACCATGCAACAGGCCCAGGAACTGGACGACCTCATCTGGAACTTCAGCCCCGATGCCTTCATCCCCCACACCATCGTCCCGGACTCGGCCACCACCTGCACCGACCGCGTCGGCATCCTTCTGTGCCCACCGGTAGCCGAAGACTGGGATACGGTGATCATCCTCTCGGCCACCCTGCCGGCGGATGCGGATCGCTTCAAACGGCTGGCGCTGGTGGCCCATAGCGATCCGAATGTACTGAATCAGGCACGGTCTCACTTCAAGCAACTCAGGGCTCTCGGGATCGAGCCAAGGGTCCACGACCAGCGGAAACGTTGAAGAGCGAATTACTCACAGGCCCGTGCGCCGAAGGGAAAGCCCCTTTCCAAAACTGTTGAGGGCCAAGGACGGCCCGAAACAAGCGCACATGGACGTGCTCGTAGCGTGTTTTGGAAAGGGGCTTTCCCTTCGGCGCCACTCCTGGACAAGCAGTCCTGATAGATAGAAACCCGAGGTTCGCCGCAAACAACCCGACCATGTATAATCGGGCGTCTAATTTTTCCCTTGTGAATCAACCAACGGTCACTGCAGAAACCCATGGAAAAAACCTACCAGCCAGAAAACATCGAGCGCCAGTGGTACGAAAACTGGGAATCCAAAGGGTACTTCCGCCCCAGCGGTGAAGGCCAGTCCTACAGCATCGCCATCCCGCCCCCCAACGTGACCGGCAGCCTCCACATGGGCCACGCCTTCCAGCACACCATCATGGACACCCTCACCCGCTACAAGCGCATGCAGGGCCGTAACGCACTGTGGACCGTCGGCACCGACCACGCCGGCATCGCCACCCAGATGGTTGTCGAGCGCAAACTCGCCGCCGAAGAAGGCAAAACCCGCCACGACCTGGGCCGGGAAGAATTCATCAAACGCATCTGGGACTGGAAAGAACACTCCGGCGGAACCATCACCCGCCAGATGCGCCGCCTGGGCAACTCCGTGGACTGGAGCAACGAACGCTTCACCATGGACGATGGCTTCTACAAAGCCGTCCAGGAAGTCTTCATCCGCCTGTACGAGGATGGCCTGGTCTACCGCGGCAAACGGCTGGTGAACTGGGACCCGAAACTGCACACCGCCATCTCCGATCTCGAGGTCGAGAACAAGGAAGAAAAAGGTTTCTTCTGGCACCTGCGCTACCCGCTGGCCGACGGCGAACAGACCCAGGATGGCAAAGGTTACCTGGTGGTCGCCACCACCCGACCCGAAACCCTGCTCGGTGACACCGCCGTCGCCGTCCACCCGGACGACGAGCGCTACCAGCACCTGGTCGGCAAGTTCGTGACCCTGCCGCTGGTCAACCGCCGGATCCCCATCGTGGCCGACCACCACGCCGACCCGGAAAAAGGCTCCGGCTGCGTCAAGATCACCCCGGCCCACGACTTCAACGACTACGCCGTGGGCAAGCGCAACAACCTGCCCATGATCAACGTCATGACCCAGGATGCCAACATCCGGGACATGGCCGAAGTCTTCAACGCCGACGGCACCGAAAACACCGAGATCGACGGCAAGATCCCCGCGGCCTACGCCGGTCTGACCCGGGAAAAGGCCCGGGAACAGGTAGTCACCGACATGAAGGTCAACGGCCTGCTCGAGCGGGTTGAGGACCACGTGCTGAGCGTGCCTCGCGGGGATCGCTCCGGCCTGATCATCGAGCCGATGCTGACCGACCAGTGGTTTGCCGACGCCAAGACCCTGGCCAAGCCGGCCATTGAAGCGGTGGAAGACGGCCGTATCCAGTTCGTACCCAAGCAGTACGAGAATATGTACTTCTCCTGGATGCGCGACATCCAGGACTGGTGCATCTCCCGCCAGCTGTGGTGGGGCCACCGGATCCCGGCTTGGTACGACGCCGAGGGCAACATCTACGTTGGCCGCAGCGAAGAGGAAGTTCGCCAGAAGCACAACCTGGCTGCCGACGTCGCCCTGGAGCAGGACGAAGACGTACTCGACACCTGGTTCAGCTCCGCCCTGTGGACCTTCGGCACCCTGGGCTGGCCGGAAATCACCGAACGCCTGAAGAGCTTCCACCCCACCGACGTGCTGGTCACCGGTTTCGACATCATCTTCTTCTGGGTTGCCCGGATGATCATGATGACCATGCACTTCATGAAGAATGAGGATGGCACTCCGCAGGTGCCGTTCAAGACCGTCTACGTGACCGGTCTGATCCGGGACGAGCACGGCGACAAGATGTCCAAGTCCAAGGGTAACGTCATCGACCCGCTGGACATGATCGACGGTATCAGCCTGGACGACCTGCTCGAGAAGCGCACCGGCAACCTGATGCAGCCCAAGCTGGCCGAGAAGATCGGCAAGCGCACGAAGAAGGAGTTCCCGGAGGGCATCGCCGCCCACGGCACCGACGCCCTGCGCTTCACCCTGTCGGCCATGGCCACCACCGGCCGCGACATCAACTGGGACATGAAGCGCCTGGAAGGCTACCGCAACTTCTGTAACAAGCTGTGGAACGCCGCCCGCTACGTCCTGATGAACACCGAGGGCGAAGACTGCGGCGTGAACGACGAGCCGGTACAACTGTCCCTGGCCGACCGCTGGATCATCAGCGAACTGCAGCACTGCGAACAGGAAGTCATCCGACACCTGGACCAGTACCGCTTCGACCTGGCTGCCTACGCCCTGTACGAGTTCATCTGGAACGAATACTGCGACTGGTACCTGGAGCTGTCCAAGCCGGTGTTGAACGACGACAACGCCAGCGCCGAAGCCAAGCGTGGTACCCGTCGCACCCTGGTGCGCGTGCTGGAAGCGGTCCTGCGCCTGGCGCACCCGATGATGCCGTTCATCACCGAGGAAATCTGGCAGCGCATCGCCCCGCTGGCCGGCAAGACTGGCGACAGCATCATGCTGCAGCCGTTCCCGCAGCCGGACGTAAGCAAGCAGGACGCCGCCGTCGCCGCCGATATCGAGTGGCTCAAGGGCGTGATTGTGGCGGTACGGAACATTCGTGGCGAGATGAACATCTCCCCCGCCAAACAGGTCCCCGTTCTGCTCAAGGGCGGCAGCGCCGAAGATGAACGCCGCATGAACGACAACCGCCAGTTCCTGATCTCCCTGGCCAAGCTGGAGAAACTCGAGTGGTTCGAGGGTGACAAGGCACCCATGTCCGCCACCCAGCTGGTGGGCGAAATGGAGGTTCTTGTACCCATGGCCGGCCTGATCGACAAGGATGCCGAGCTCAAGCGCCTGGACAAGGAGCTGGACCGCCTGCAGAAGGAAATTGGCCGGCTCGAAGGCAAGCTGGGCAACGAGAAATTCACTGCCAAGGCCCCGGCTGACGTGGTCGAGAAGGAAAAAGAAAAGCTGAAGGACGCCCAGGGCAGCCTGCAGCGACTCAGTGCACAGCGGGCTGAAATCGAGGCCATGTAAGCCGATGATCGGCATCCTGGGCGCAGGCTCATTGGGGCGGCTCTGGGCCGCCCTGCTTCCGCAGGGCCAGGTTGCCTTTCTGCCGCGGCCGGACGCAGATCCGGGCGCGGCCACCCTCAGCTATACCTTCGAATCAATCCGGGGCAGCCATCGCACCCTTGCCCTGCCCTGGCTCCAGTCCCCGGATGACCTGAGCCTGCTGCTGGTCACCACCAAGGCCGGCGATACCCTGAACGCCCTCCAACACTGGCTGGCCCGGATACCGGCATCGGTCCCCATCGTACTGTTCCAGAACGGGCTTGGCAGCCAGCAGGCGGTAGCGAACGCCTGGCCGGAACATCCCATCCTGGCCGCCTCCACCACCGAGGGTGCCAACCGCCCTGAACCGAATCGGGTGGTTCACGCCGGTACCGGAGAAACCTGGGTTGGCCCACTGACCCCCGCCGCACGGCCAAAGCTTGCCGGCGTGGTCTCACAACTGGCGACAACCGGTCTCGTGGTCCATGCGGAAGACCAGATCCTCCCCCGGCTCTGGCAGAAACTGGTGGTCAATGCCGGCATCAACCCCTTTACCGCCATTCTTGATTGCCCCAACGGGGACATCCTGGCCAACGATTTCTTCCTGAGTCACATCAACCCGCTGTGCAACGAAATAGCCGGGCTGATGGCGGCCGAAGGCATCGGCAACCCCACTCCCGAAGAGCTGCGCCAGAGAATCGAGACCGTCGCCCGCAACACCGCACGGAACACCTCGTCCATGCGCGGTGATATCCTGAACGGACGCAGGACCGAGATCGACTTCATCAACGGGTACCTGGTCCAGCTCGGCGAGCGCCTTGATATCCCGACACCGGTGAACCAATTGCTGACCGACAGGGTAAAACAACTGTCGCCACATTAAGAGTCAGAGGAGTTACCTGATGGGCAACCGCCTTTCGAAGATCTACACCCGTACCGGAGATGACGGTTCCACCGGTCTCGCGGACGGCAACCGCATCGCCAAGAACGCCCAACGGGTCGAGGCCATGGGTACGGCCGACGAACTCAACTGCCACATCGGCCTGCTGATCGAGACCCTGGATCAGGACGACGAGCTGATCGAATCCCTGCGCCGCATCCAGCATCACCTGTTCGATCTCGGTGGGGAATTTGCCATTCCCGGAAGCCGGGTTATCGGGGATGACCACATCCAGTGGCTCGAGGAAACCCTGGACCGGCACAATGAACATTTGCCGCCGCTGAAGAATTTCGTACTTCCCGGAGGAACACCTGCCGCAGCCCAGTGCCACCTTGCCCGGGCCGTTTGCCGCCGGGCCGAACGGGTGGTTGTGGCGCTCGGCCACGAGGATTCCATCAACACGGCGTCACGCCATTACCTCAACCGGCTGTCAGACCTGTTGTTTGTCATCGCACGGGTACTCGCCCGCCGGGGTGACGGTGAAGAGATTCTCTGGGAGCAAAAAAAATCCGGCCTCTGAGGGCCGGATTTTTTCGATCAGATCAGGTCAGACGACGCCGGCAATGACCAGCAGCGCCACCGCACATAGCCATACCAGCATGGTTCGATTGAGCAGGTCCCGGACTGCGCCCAGGCTGGTTGAGCCGAACCGGGACCATTCATCCGGGTGCACTTTCAGAAACCGTTCCGGGTCAAGCGCATAACCGGTCAAGGCGCTGTTCGCCGATTCGGCCAGTAGCTCTCCGGCCGGCTTGCGAACAGCCAGCAACAGGCCCTTCGCCTCACTGAGCCAGCCGGCAAGGTCGCCGGCAATCCCGAAAGTGATCGAGACAACACGGGCAGGAATCCAGGCCAGCCACTCGGCCCAACGGACGAACCGGGGCCGGGCCGCAGCCTGGGGCCACTGTTCCGCCAGGGCAACCAGCCCCCGTGCCAGGATTGCGGCAGGCATCCCGCCAACAACGAACCAGAAAGCCACCAGAAAATAACGTTCAAAAATCGATACCATGAAAGCCCGGGACAATGACAGGTGCATGCTTTCGGCAGAGCTGTCTTCCTGGCGCTCCTCAAGAGGCAACCAGTCCCGGACATGGTGCCAGGCGCCCTGCATGTCATCCCGGCTCCAGGCATCGGAATAGGCCCGCAACACCCGCTTCCAGCCCGGAGCCCCCATCATCGCAACCAGCACGATGAACTCCACGGGATAGACCAGCCAGCGTATCCCGTAGCCGGTCAGCAGATATTCCAGCAAACCACTGAGGAAGGCCGGCAGCAGTACCAGTGCCAGTCCGCCGCCAACACTGGTTTCCGCACCGGCATGAACCCGACTGCCCCGGTGAAACCACGCCCGCCACAGGGCATCCCCGGAGAAATGCCCCGAACTGTCGAGTTTCCGGCGCACCAGGTAAGCCAGCAGGAAAACAATCAGCACCATCAGGCGAGCTCCCCGGATCCGGAACGGGTGTCCAGGCAGGCCATGAAATACTGCCAGTCAAAGGCCGGTCCGGGATCGGTCTTGCGCCCGGGCGCGATATCACTGTGGCCGGTGATACGGCCGGCATCGATCTCAGGCCAGGCCATCATCACCTGGTGGGCAATACCCGCCAATGCCCGGTATTGGGCCTCGGTATAGGGGATATCGTCAGCCCCCTCAAGCTCGACGCCGATAGAGAAGTCGTTGCACTCCTCACGGCCGTCAAAGCAGGATCGCCCGGCATGCCAGGCCCGGTCCAGCAGGCTGACAAACTGCACTACCTCGCCATCCCGGCGAATCAACGCATGGGCGGACACCTGGATATCGGCAATGGTTTCAAAATAAGGGTGCGCGGCCGGATCCAGCCGGTTACAGAAGAAATTCTCGATCTCGGGGCCGCCGAACTGCCCCGGCGGCAGGCTGATGTTGTGAACGACCAGCAAGCTGATATTGGCCCCTTCCGGTCTGGGGCCGTAATTGGGCGAAGGGCACCACCTGGCCCCCGAAAGGCGCCCTGTTTCCCTGAGGCTGGCAATCCTCCGCTCTGAAATCATCAGTCTTTTCGGCTGCTGCGCAGATTATCGATGATCGACTCCAGGGCCCGGTCAAAGATCAGGCCGTCATCCAGCATTCCGATCTCGCCGGCAGCCATGGCCCGGGCCAGATCTTCCCGCTGGTATTCTGCCACTTTCGCGCCACTGCGGTTGACGAAAATGTACTTGCCGGTGGCCTTGATGAAGGCCGCGAGCTTGCAACGGACCCGGTTGTCTTCCCGGTTCAGCTCAATCCAGGAACCGACCCTCAGGCTGTCCGCGCGGGCAAGCCATTCTGCCTCGACACCCGGTTCTTCATCCGCGACATCGTAGTCCTCGGGAATAGCAGGCTCTGGCAACGCTTCCTCCCGGGAAGCCTCCTGAGACTCGGCCGGCGCTTCCGGCTGCGGCACAGCGGTGACCAGGCGCTGGAACACATCCACATGGGCCAGTTCCAGATCCCGGATCGCGGAATCCGTGGCAAACGGGTCCCATGAAATTTCCTGCATGGCCTTGCGGAACTGGTCAACGATTGCGGGAATGGCCCGAAGCAGCTCGCTTCGGGTGGTTTCAGTAACCGGGCTCGGGTCAACGCTCCAGACCAGGCGTTCAGTGAATTCCTCCGCCTTTTGCCAGGCTTCACTCTGCTCACCCTGACGCAGATAGATCCACTGCAGGTAACGGGTCCAGGGTTGTTCGAGCAGTGCCATTACGGGCTCCGGGACCTCCCGGTTATGCGCAACCCCGGACACCATGGATTCGACCATCGCATTGGCCCGCTCCTGACGTGCCCGGCCCTCCTCGGCGTCCCTGAGACGCTGCTCCACCAGTTCCCGGCGGCGGCGATCCAGGTCCATGAAATGACTGAAGTCCTGGAGCAGCTCCTCGAACAGGGACACGTTGGTGGTGAATTCGTTCAGGATCCGGTCAACAATGTATTCGATCTTTTCCCGCAAGGGATCCCGTTGGCCCGGTCGCTTCTCCGTCCAGCCGATGGCAGACAATGCCATGTCGTTGAGCAGCTTGCGTACCGGGTGACCACCCCGATTGAAGAAATTGGGATCGCTGAGGGCAACCTTGAGAACCGGAATCTGTAACCGGGAAATCAGGGCTTTCATCACCGCATGCAGCTGCCGGTCCTCGAGGATGAAATCAAACAGCATGGACACGAGGTTGATCACATCGTCGTCCATCTGCCCGACCTGCATCGGCTTGCCGTCATCGGTCTTCAGCACCAGCAGGATCTGTTCCCGGAGCGGCACCACCTGTTCCGCATCCCAGCTTACCGCCTGAACCTGCACCTGGCTGAGTTTCGACATCAGCTCTTCGGTATCAAGGAAGGCAACGCCGGATTGCCCCGCACCGGCACCGGATGCGTCACCGCCCTGGCGCAGCAACGCGCTCAACTCCGAGAAGGTCGCACCGCCCCCTTTTTCTCCAGAGCTCGTATCTGCGGCTGCCGGTTGCGCCTGACCAGTCCTGGCATCGGCGGCCTTCCCGGCGGAGCCGGATTTGGAGCCTGGCACCGGGGGCCGCTTCATATCAGCGAGCACGCCCTCGTCAATCAGGGTCTTGTTGGCCTGCTGGTAGAAATTGGCCAGGATATCCGCCAGCAGTTTGTCGAAAAGCTTGAGTACCACCAGCTTGGCCCGGATATCGATATCCAGGTCGGCGCAGGCCTCGCTGACACCGCCACAAATGACTTCGGGGCTCAGGGGCATCTGGCTGTCGGAGAGCTCGATGGCAGGCACCAGATGATTGACCCTGACCGTCAGCAGCCGGATGGCATCGGCGTAGCGATTGCGCAGCTTGTTGATCAGGTTCTCGATGGCAACCTGTTGCTCGAGTTCACCGTGGTCCATCAGGCTAAGGTTATTCTGGTCGATCTCCTCCAGGTCTCCCTTTGCAACATGGGGGCGGAACCGGCCAATCTCGTTGAAAGCCCGGGAGACATACTGCAGGATCGACACGGAGATGGACTTGCGACGCAGACGGAGCTCCCGCATGGCGTCAAAATAGGCAAGCTGGCCGTGTTCATTGCCGGCCCGGTCGGCCAGCTCGAACAGGGCATCGTCAGAGCGGTCAAAGAATTCGTTGAGGACGGATTTCAGTTCCCGCCCCGAAGCATCGCGCAAACGGATCAGCGCAGGTGGTAACGAGAACTGGCCCGCCTGCTTCCGGTCCTGAAAGCTGACTACCTTGTTATCCTGCGCCATTGCCTAACTCCGGGGTCATGGATTGTCGAGTGTCCGTGTGTATAAGTTACTATAATAGAAGCTCTTAGCGTCAGATTCTGTCAGATTTTGTCACCAAATGTGTCGCAGAGGAGCCATCCGCGGAGCAAACGTGACACCGCTCACATTTGGTGATTGCCAGACATGGCTTTAGAATCGTGCGCCAGTTTTCTTTTCCCATGACCAGACCGGACCCGACACCATGCTCCCTGCCGAACTCCTGCGCCAGTCCAGAATCGAATCCGTTGCCCAAAGCCTGCGGGAAGACATCGGTGATGGTGACATCACGGCCAGGCTGATTCCAGCCGACAAACTCGCTACCGGCCGGGTGATTACCCGGGAAGCCGCTACCCTGGCCGGCCGGGAATGGGTCGATGAGGTGTTCCGCCAGGTGGATCCTCAGGTGACCCTGTTGTGGCAGGCCAATGACGGCGACCGGGTCAGCCCGGACCAGGTCCTGTTCACCATGGAAGGCGCCGCCCGCAGCCTACTCACCGCAGAGCGCACGGCCCTGAACTGGCTTCAGACCCTGTCCGGAGTCGCGACCACCTGCACAGCCTATGCCGGGAAAGTCGCCCATACCGGGGTAAAACTCCTGGATACCCGCAAGACTCTGCCGGGCCTCCGGCTTGCGGAGAAATACGCGGTCACCTGTGGCGGCTGCCACAACCACCGAATCGGTCTGTGGGATGCGTTCCTGATCAAGGAAAACCACATTGCCGCCTGCGGCTCCATCGCCAAAGCCATCGAAGAAGCCCGCCGAATTGCCCCGGGCCGCCCGGTGGAAGTTGAAACAGAGAGCCTGGACGAACTCGATCAGGCCCTGGCGGCCGGCGCCGACATCATCATGCTTGATGAATTCTCACTGGATGACATGCGCACCGCCGTGAAGGTCACCGGTGGCCGCGCCAGGCTCGAAGCCTCCGGCGGCATCAATGACCAGACCCTCGTGCCCATTGCCGAGACCGGGGTGGACTATATCTCCATCGGTGCGCTGACCAAGGACCTGAAGGCCGTCGACCTGTCCATGAGACTGGACTGAGCCGGTTTATTTGCCGGACAACAGCTTGTCCATCATCTCCAGTTCCCTGATCAGTCCGTGGCCGGATTCCGCCCGGCCCCGGAAATGCTCCTCCGCCATGGGCGCAATCCCCGACACCTCCGGCAAGGGGTGATCATTCTCGATCAGGATTTTCATCCGTTCCACGAACACAAACTGGAGCCACTGGGTGAACTCCATGGTATCCAGGCAAAAAGGCTTGTCGCTCTGGAAGGCTTCCTCGGGGGGCGGCTCGCTCTCCCAGACCTCCAGCTGGCGCAGTTCGATCTCGATCTGCAGCAGGCTGTCCGCTACCCGGGCAACCTTTTTCTGTTCATCAGTCATGCAAATACCTAGTCGGTCAGCGGCTCCAACTCCACCGCTTCACCATGCAGAACCCGGAACAGGTCTTCATACTGGCGGGTCAGCGGGTGCTTCGGAGCCATATGAATGAGTGGCTGCCGGCTCTGATGGGATTCCTTCATCTTGACCGAGCTGGACAGCCGGACCGGCAGTACCGGCAGGCCTTCCTCGATCAGCTCCATGACCAGCTTCCTCGGCAGGCTGGCCCTGGGCTGGAACTGGTTGGCGATAATACCCTCCACCACCAGGTCCTGGTTGTGATCTTCCTGCAACTCCCGGATCTCGTTGAGAATGTTATACAGCGCCTGGCGGGAGAAGTCGTCACAGTCAAACGGAATCAGGCAACGCTGGGCCGCAATCAGTGCGGAGCGGGTATAGAAATTCAGCGCCGGGGCGGTATCGACATAGATGGCGTCGAAACTGTCGCCCAGTTTTTTCAGGGCTTCCCGCAGCTTGTATATCTTGTGCTTGGCTTCAAGCTTACGCTCCAGAAAGTCCAGCTCGGGGCTTGAAGGCATCACAAACAGGTTATCGAAGGGCGTGGCATGGACAAACTCGTCCGGGCGACGGTTGAACACGGTGAACGCCACCGTCTGCTCCAGCAGATCGGCCACCGTGTCCCGGAGTTCCGATGCCGGCTTGCCCAACAGATAATGGGTCGAGTTGCCCTGGGGATCCAGGTCGACCACCAGGGTACGCTTGCCCCGGGCAGCGCTGATAGCCGCCAGGTTGCAGGTGATACTGGACTTGCCTACCCCGCCTTTCTGATTGAATACAACCCGTCTCATGTCGTTCCTCCGTTAACCCGTGATCGTTTTGCCATCCTTTGTACCATTGCCGCCATCACCATCCCATGACCGTTTTGACGAAAGGAATGGTCAGCCGCCTCTGGGCCTGCAATGAGTTCTCGTCCAGGACATCGAGCATGGCGAGCAGATCACCCAGGCGCCGGGGCGCCCTGCGCATGATGAAGCTGGCGACATCGTCACTCATGACCAGGCCCCGCTGTTCGGCCCTGGCCTGCAGAATGGTCTGGCGATCTTCATCGCGGTAGATACCAAGCTGCAGGGTCAGCCCATGGGTGAGCCGTGACACCAGGTCCGGCAGCTGGAAGCCCAGGGAAGTCAGCACTTCAGAGATGCTGACCATCAACAGGCCACCACGATCGTGGATACGGTTGTAAAGGTGGAAAACAGCTTCTTCCCAGGCGGGATCACCGGCAATCCGGTCCAGGTCGTCGAGACAGACCAGATCCTGGGTATCAAGGCCCGCCAGCGCCTCGGGGCCGAAAGGCTCGAGCTCCGCGATGCTGATGCAGACGGCGGACCAGCCGCGGGCCTCGGCATAGTGACAGGCCGCCTGGAGCAAATGGCTTTTACCGGTATCCGAATCGCCACAGACCACCACCACCGGCACTCCGGCGGGCTGATCGCAGATCGCTTTCAGACGCCGTGCCGCTTCGATATTGCGATCGCCGTGAAAGTTGTCGAACCGGGCGTCGTCCCGCAACTTGACCCCGAGAACCAGCTGGGAAGCGCTCATGACTGCTTGGCCCTCCAGGCCCGTACACCCCAGACCAGCATGTAATGCCCGCCGCTGATCACGGCAGAAGCCGCCACCAGCAGGATACCCGCATCCAGGACCCATGGCTGCATGGGCAAATCCGCAAGCAGGATGATGATGGCCAGCACCACCAGAATCTGGATCAGCGTGTTGATTTTACCGAGCATGCTCGGTTCCATTTCGTACCGCCCGATGCCGTAGTGATAGGCAAGTGCCCCGGCAACAATCAGCAGGTCCCGCCCCAACACAACAAGGAACAACCACACCGGCAATACCGAGGTCAGTGTCAGCATCAGGTAGGCGGTAATGAGCAGCGCTTTGTCCGCCAACGGATCGGCGATCGCGCCAACCCGGGACCGCCAGTTGAAATGACGTGCCAGGAAACCGTCAAAACCATCGGAAACCGCCGCTACAAAAAAAATCAGCAGCGCCAGCCGATAGTTCTGCATCAACAGGGCGCCGGCAAAGGGAGCTATCAGAACAATGCGCAAAAACGTCAGCGCATTGGGTATCCATCGCCAGCGTTGCGATATCACAAGGCTCCCTCCGGTAACGCCTTACTCTTCTACACCATTTCCAATGGCTGGTGACGGTTGCCAGCGGTAATACAGCAACTGGTACAGCGACTCGAAGGCCTGTTCCGCACCCTCGGAATCCAGTGGCAGCTCCCCGGACACAGGCTCGGCATCTGCTGCCTGTTCGCTGGCCGCATTGTCCACGGCCCCGGCACCACTCTCAACCCCGGCTTCCGGCGCGGCTTCCGCTTCTGCTTCTGTTTCAGAAGCAGGGCCCGCCTCCCGCTGCGTTTCCGGGCTCTCCGACTCCGGCTGAGGCTCAGAGCTTTCCGGCTCCGGCTCGGGTACAAAGGAACCGGCATCCAGGGGGATAAAGCGGGGGTCCAGCGCAACATATTCCTTGAGCTGGTCCAGTTCGCCGTTGAAGGTGACTCTCAGGGTCAGCTGATCGCCTTTGACCCGCGAGGCGCCCACCGCCTGAACAGGGGTGAATCCCTCGAGAATCCGGGTCGCCTTGCCGTAATCCTCCACCGACTGGATGCCCTGCACCACAATATCGACCTGGGGAAGATCACCCACTTCGCCGGCGGCTACCGCATAGCGACCGGCATAGCGGTCCGCCCAACGGCCAATCACCGCCCGGGCAAGGGCCTGGGGATTTGCTGCGGTGACCACTTCCTCGCCACCATCCATGGCCATGCCGTCGAACACCCAACCGGCACGCCACTGGCCGCCGCTCTGGCTGACCCGGACCAATGCCATCACATCGTGACTGGTGTCCGGGGCGGAGGAACGCACCCGGCCGACAAACTGGCCCCAGATCTCGGACAGCAATTCCCGGTCGCCCCGGAAGTTCTCGGAGGGAAGCGCTACCGGGAGCCCCCGCTCACTGGCCGCCTGCGCAAAGGCCGATTGCCATTGGTCAGACTCGGCACCTTCGGTGATCAGACGACGGGAACCCCGTTCCTCGACCGCAATCCAGGCCAGGGTCAGGGGCCGGTTGGCACCCCATACCGGGGCATCGATGGAAGCCAGAGCCCGGTTGACGCCAACCGCCCCGAACGACATCTGCAACCGGTTGCCACCGTCGTCTCCACGGAGAAACTGGTAGGAAAGCAGCAGCGATTCTGCTTCGGCAAGCACCGACTGGATGCCGTCCCGGGACAGCACGTCCCGGCTACCGGAGACGCGCACCAGCACCCGGCGCAACCCCTCTTCATAACCTTGCTGCAACTGCGCTGATGAGGAGCCGTCCACCGGCACCTCGACGGAATAGAGCCCGGAGACTGTTACTGCCTGAGCCGGCGCACCCAGAAAGGCAAAGCCCATTAACAAAACGGCCGCCCGCACGGCAGCCCTGGATACCCGCGCCAAGTAGTGTCCTTTTACTGACATGAATCACCCTGGTGTTCGCATGGATGGCGCATAGGATACACCATGGCCTATACAGTGAGTAGCTGTTAAAATCCGCGGCCTGTCCCACTTTTGCCAACGGCCATAAAACACCATGAGCGAACAGAAGCCCTCCCTGACTTACCGCGACGCCGGCGTTGACATCGACGCGGGTAACGATCTCGTCAACCGGATCAAGGATACCGCCGCCCGCACCCGCCGTCCGGAAGTGCTTGGCGGCCTTGGCGGCTTCGGCGCCATGGTGGCGATCCCCGCCGGCTACAATGAACCGGTGCTGGTCTCCGGCACCGACGGCGTCGGCACCAAACTGCGCCTTGCCATGCAGCTCGAAAAGCACGACAGCATTGGCATTGATCTGGTGGCCATGTGCGTCAACGACCTGGTCGTTGGTGGCGCCGAGCCATTGTTTTTCCTCGACTATTACGCCACCGGCAAACTCAACGTTGACGTGGCGGCCCAGGTTGTTTCGGGCATTGGCGAGGGCTGCGAGCAGGCCGGATGCGCACTGGTCGGTGGCGAGACCGCCGAAATGCCGGGCATGTATGAAGGCGAAGATTACGATCTGGCAGGATTCTGTGTCGGCGTGGCGGAGCGCAGCGAAATCATCGACGGCAGCCGTGTCCAGGCTGGCGATGTGTTGCTGGCCCTGGGCTCCTCTGGCCCCCATTCCAATGGCTACTCGCTGATCCGCAAGATCCTGGAAGTCAGCAAGGCCGATCTTGACCAACCGATGGGTGACACTACCCTGGCCAACGCACTGATGGCTCCGACGCGGATCTACGTCAAGAACCTGCTGCAGCTGATCCGCGAAGTGGAGGTGCGCGCCCTGTCCCACATCACCGGTGGCGGCCTGCCCGAGAACATCCCCAGGGTCCTGCCAGCCGGCAGCATCGCGGCCATCGATACCGAGAGCTGGGAACTGCCGCCAGTATTCCAGTGGCTGAAGGATGCCGGTGGCGTCGCCATCGAGGAAATGTATCGCACCTTCAATTGCGGTATTGGCATGATTGTCTGCGTTCCGGCCAACCAGAAAGACCTGGCCCTGGATACCCTCAACGCCATGGGCGAGAAGGCCTGGCAGGTTGGCATAATCGAAAGTGCCGATGACCCGCAAGCCGATGCGGTGGTCCGTTACACACCGGGGCTGCTGTCAGTATGAAGGCAGATCCAGCTCCACTGCCCAAAATACTCGTTCTCGTTTCCGGCAGCGGTACCAACCTGCAGGCGCTGATTGATGCCAGCCGGGAACGGGACTTTCCCGGCCAGATCACTGCGGTTGGCTCCAACCGCCCCGGGGCCTTCGCCCTGGAACGGGCGGCCCAGGCCAATATCGAAACCTTCGTGGTCGATCACAAGAATTTCGACAGCCGGGAAGAGTTTGATGCCGCACTGATGGCGGAGATTCGCCGCCACAACCCCGATCTCATCGTCCTGGCGGGCTTCATGCGGATCCTGACCACGGATTTTGTGCGCGCCTTCCGGGGCAAGATGCTCAATATTCATCCGTCCCTGTTGCCCAGGCACACCGGCCTCAACACCCACCATCGCGCCATTGAAGCCGGTGATGACTTCCATGGTGTATCCGTGCACTTCGTGACAGAGGAACTGGATGGCGGCCCGGTGATCGCCCAGGCGGAAGTTCAGGTAGCCCCGGATGACACCCCGGAATCCCTGGCGGAGAAAGTGCTGGAGAAGGAACATATCCTGTATCCGATCGTGGTTCGCTGGTTCTGCGAAGGTCGCATCCAGCTGGGCAGTGACTACATCCTGTTTGACGGCGAAATCCTGAAAGCCCCGATGCGGCTACCCGACAACTGAACAGATTGTCATCCCCACGCCGTCCGGGAGCAGCTACACTGTCGCTGACTTTGACAGTTTGAAGGTTTGGCTCATGCGCATGTCAGGACTATCCAGAAGACACGGCAGGATCCCTGCATTCCGGCGGCTGGCCTTGTTGGCCCTCCTGCTTTTCCCTCTTGTCTCCGCGGCACAGGAAGCTGCCCAGGAGCTGATTCCCTCCCGCGTGAGCTACACCGCCTCCATGGACAAGGGCCTGGAGATCAACGGCACCGCCGAGCGCAGCCTTACCTTCCAGAATAACGGCATCTGGCTCTACCGCACCGATGTCGACTCTTTCATCGCCGATATTGACGAATCCCTGATCCTGAAATGGGAAAACGGCCGGGTGATTCCCCTGCGTTACCGCTACCACCTCTCCGGTGTCTTCATCAGGGATCGGAAACAGTCCATCGACTTTGACTGGGACAAGGGAGTCGCCACCGGCAGCTATCGGGACAAGAGCTTTGAAATACCCTTGAAGGAAGGCGCCCTCGACCCGCTCGGTTTCCAGTTACAGCTCCGCCAGGACATCAAGGCCGGCATGCGGGAAATGAGCTACCAGGTGATCGACGGCGGTGACTACGATGAAGAGAAGTTCGCCGTCATCGACGAAGAGCGGGTATCCACCAATGGTGACACCATCAGCCTGCTCAAGGCTGAGAAGGTCCGGGGCGAGAACGCCCGGCGCCAGACCCTGATGTGGTTCGATCCACGACAGGATTTTCTGCTGTCACGCCTGCTGCAGATCGAACCTGACGGCAGCCGCTATGAACTGCGCCTGAAGGATGCCGAGCTGGGCGATTAAGCCTTCCTTCCGGCCTCGGCCCAGACCGTTTTCACTTCGTCCGCAATGATCCGGAGGCCTTCAGCCACGCGCTCATCGTCCTGGGAATAGGTCACCCGCAGGCACTCATGGCGGTGGCGCCAGCCATCCTCCGGCAATCCCGGGAAGAAGTAGTGACCGGATACCACCAGCACCCCCCTGCTCTTCAGTCGCTGGTAAAGCTCCAGACTGGAGATGGGCAGGTCCGGGAACCATAACCACAGGAACATGGCGCCTTCGGGTTTGTGGATGTACCAGCGGCAACTGTCCTCGCCCATGGCCTCCCGGAACGCGGCAACCGCCTTTTCCATCTTGGCCTTGTAGAAGGGGCAGACCACATCCCGACTCAGGGACAGGATTTCCCCGGATCGCACCAGAGGCTCCGCCAACATGGCTCCGAAACTTCCAGTGGCCAGGTTCAGGATCGCATTGATACCGGACATGGCCTTGATGATCGGCTCGGCGGCGATAACGATGCCGGTTCGCGCCGCCGGCAGGCCGAGCTTCGACAGGCTGAGGCAGAGAATGATCTGCTCGTTCCAGGTCGGGTGCGCATCGACAAACAGCAGGCTCGGGAACGGCGTACCGTAGGCCCCGTCGACAATCAGGGGAATGTCGTGCTGCCTGGCCATGACTTCCAGCCGGGCCAACTCACCGTCGGTGATCACATTGCCGGTGGGGTTGGTCGGGCGTGACACGCAGATGGCCCCGGTCTCGCCGGTGACTTCCACCGCATCGAAGTCCACCCGGTACTTGAACTCGTGGGCATCGGTGAACGAGATATCCGGCTGCACGGCCCGGAACAGCTCCGGCTCGATGCCGGCATCGGCATAACCGATATATTCCGGTGCCAGGGGCAGCAGGATGTGTTTGCGGTGGCCGTCGCCGTAATCGCCGCCAAACATGTTGAACAGCATGAAGAAGGCGGCCTGGCTGCCGTTGGTCAGGGCAATGTTTTCGGGTTTCAGGCCCCAGCCATACTCCCGGTTCAGCAGGTCCGCCAGCGAGGCGATAAACTGCTTCTCCCCCTGGGGCGGATCATAGACGCCCACCAGACGCCGGACGTCGTCCTCGTTCCGGCTCATATCTCCGAGGATTTCCTGAACCCGCTGCTGGATTTCGGGGATGTGGCCCGGATTCCCCCCGCCCATCATGATCATGTCATCCCCGGAGGCCATGGCATTCCCCAGATCATCCATCAGGGAAGTGATACCGGCATCGGCGGTGAATTTGCGACCAAAAGCAGAGAGTTTCATGGCTCTATCCAATCAGGGCTGACAAACGGGTTTAACATCAAGTGTAGCGCGGACCGCAGGGTTGTTTAGCTGTCCGGGGCAATTCCGAGATTGCTGACGCCGTCGTTGGCGGCTTGCGCCTTCAACTCGGCGATAAAGGACTCCTTGGGAACCCGCTGGCGTTTCAACTCAAGTACCAGGTCCCGCTGGAACATCTTGTCTTCTTTCATCAGGGGGTGATGATCGAGCAGGCGAACCAGTTCATCTTCCGGCAGATCTTCGCCTTCGGACATCTCGATGAAGTTCATCACCGTTGCGGTGGCCAGCTGGGAGGCCTCGGTTGCCCGATGCTTGTTGGGATTCAGGCGGTTGAGCAGCGCTTGCTCCAGCAACTGGCAGAAGTCGAACGCCGGGTAGACGCCGTAGGCGTCGTAGTCGTCCACGTTGGGCGACAGGGTTTCGAGTTTGCTCAGCAACTGGGGAATGGCGGCTTCACTGGCCTCTTTCTGGAGCATGTCCCAGGCCAGGTCCAGGAGCTGGCGCATTTTGGCGCCTGTTTTCAGGCCAACGGCGTCGGCGAACAGGGCATAGTTCGGGAACGAGCGTTCCGCAAGAGCGAGCAGGAAGGCGCATTCACGCCATCCCTGCAGTTGTGCGACGGCTTTGAGAAACTGGTTGGCGTTCATGTCCTGGGCAGGGTCACGCCGGTCTGGCCCAGGTATTTGCCGCCCCGGTCTTTGTAGCTGGTTTCACAGACTTCGTCAGACTCGAAGAAGAGCATCTGGGCAACACCTTCGTTGGCGTAGATCTTGGCTGGGAGGTTGGTGGTGTTGGAAAATTCCAGGGTCACCTGCCCTTCCCATTCCGGCTCCAGCGGGGTGACGTTTACGATGATGCCGCAACGTGCGTAGGTGCTTTTGCCCAGGCAGATGGTGAGTACGTTGCGCGGGATGCGGAAGTACTCGACGGTGCGGGCCAGGGCGAAGGAGTTCGGTGGAATGATGCAGACGTCACCGGTGTAGTTGACGAAGCTGTTGTCGTCGAAGTTCTTGGGGTCGACGGTGGCGCTGTGGACGTTGGTGAAGATTTTGAATTCGTTGCTGCAGCGGACGTCGTAACCGTAGCTGGAGGTTCCGTAGGAGATGACACGGCCTTTTTCGGTTTCGCGAACCTGTCCATGTTCGAACGGTTCGATCATGCCGTGTTGTTCGGACATCCGGCGGATCCACTTGTCGGATTTGATGCTCATTGGTGAAATCTCGTTTCCACTGGAAAAATTGAGGCGTAGTTTACCTGTTCCCTTGGGGTCTGTCGAAGGCCCCTCGGCTTATCCCAGGACTGCTTGATCTGGGGGCTGCGACTTTGGGCTCGGGCCTCAAGATTTGCGGGCTGCGCCCATAGGGGCAGCCTTCCAAAAACCGCTACGAGCACGTCCATGTGCGCTTGTTTCCGGCCATCCCTGGCCTCCAACATTTTTGGAAGGCTGCCCCTATGGCCGCGATCATGCCTCCAAGTGGACCGCCGCATACATCAGGAAGTTGTCAGTGCTCGGTTACCGAAACACTTGAAATCGAACCACTTAGGTTGCGTTCGCGGGTAGAGAGTTCTGCCCCAACCCTCCTGGCAATATCGCGATACCGCCGAGCCACTTCCGAGTCCGGCTCGGCGATCACGGAAGGAGTGCCGCCGTCGGTCTGTTCCCGGATGGTCATGTGCAGCGGCAATTGACCAAGCAGTGTGGTGTCGTATTCCTCGGCGATGCGTTCGCCGCCGCCGTGGCCGAACAGGGATTCTTCGTGGCCACAGTTGCTGCAGATGTGGACGCTCATGTTTTCGACCACGCCCAGGACCGGGATGTCGACTTTGCGGAACATTTCTATGCCTTTTTTGGCATCCAGCAGGGCGATGTCCTGGGGGGTGGTGACGATGACGGCGCCGGTTACCGGGACTTTCTGGGCCAGGGTTAGCTGTATGTCGCCGGTGCCCGGGGGCATGTCGATGATGAGGTAGTCGAGTTCGTTCCAGAGGGTCTGTTGCAGCAGTTGCATTACGGCGCCGCTGACCATGGGGCCGCGCCAGACCATGGGGGTTTTCTCGGTGACGACGAAGGCCATGGAGTTGGCTTGCAGGCCGTGGGCTTCCATGGGGACGAAGTATTTGTTCTCTCGCGTTTCCGGGCGTTTGCCTTCGGGCACGCCGAGCATCATGCCGATGCTGGGGCCGTAGATGTCGGCGTCGAGGATACCGACTCTGGCACCCTCGGCCTGCAGTGCCAGGGCGAGGTTGACGGCGGTGGTGGATTTGCCGACACCGCCTTTGCCGGAGGCCACGGCGATGATGTTTTTGACGCCGGGGACGGACGGGAGGTCTTTCTGGACTTTGTAGGAGTGGATCTTCTGGCCGACGTGAACGTCGGCGCTGTCAACGCCGTCGACGTTTTCCAAAGCGTTGGTGACGATCTGTTTGAGCGCTCCGGCAATGCCCCTGGACGGGTACGGCAGCTCGACCATGAGGGTGACTTTGCCACTGTGGTCGGCACTCAGGTTTTTGACGGCGCCGAGGTCGTACAGGTCCTTTTCGAGGTAAGGGTCCCGGTATTCGCGGACAGCGGCTTCGAGGGCCTGCTGGGAAATCTGGGTCATCGGGTTCTCCGGAATAAGCTCATGAACACGGAAACGGGCGTTTCAGGTGAAAAATTGCTGCTTGGAAGGTATCATCTGTGCCCGTTTCTGACCATATGGGGTCTTTACCTGGAGCAATCAATTCAGGATCTGCACCAGGGCCCTGTTTTTGTCTTTCCAACCCTTACCAACAGAAGGTTCGGACATCACCATGACGCAAGCGAGCAAGCATCAGCGCGATATTCTGGTTACCAGCGCCCTGCCCTATGCCAACGGGCCGATCCACCTGGGTCACCTGCTGGAGTACATTCAGACCGATATCTGGGTGCGCTACCAGAACATGCGTGGCCACAACTGCTACTACGTTTGCGCCGACGATGCCCACGGCACCGCGATTATGCTGCGGGCCGAGCGTGAGGGTATTACTCCTGAGCAGCTGATTGACCGGATCCGTCAGGAGCACCAGGAAGACTTTGCCGGCTTTCACATCCGTTTCGATAACTATTACTCCACCCATTCGGAGGAGAACCGTTACTTTTCCGAGTACATCTACCGCCAGTTGCAGGAAAACGGGCACATCGCCACCCGGAAGATCACCCAGTTCTTCGATCCGGAGAAGGAGATGTTCCTGGCCGACCGTTTCATCAAGGGCACCTGCCCGAAGTGCAAGGCGGAAGACCAGTACGGGGATAACTGTGAGGTTTGTGGTGCCACCTACACGCCGGCCGAGCTGATCAATCCACGCTCTGCGGTCTCCGGTGCCACGCCGGTTGAGAAGGAATCCGAGCACTATTTCTTCAAGCTGCCGGATTTCCATGATTTCCTGGCCAAGTGGACCCGCAGCGGCACCCTGCAGCCCCAGGTTGCGAACAAGCTGGCCGAGTGGCTGGACGCCGGGCTGCAGGAGTGGGATATCAGCCGTGATGCGCCCTACTTCGGTTTCGAGATTCCGGATGCGCCGGGCAAGTTCTTCTATGTCTGGCTGGACGCCCCCATTGGCTACCTGGCCAGCTTCAAGAATCTGTGCAACCGCGAAGGCATTGATTTCGAGCACTTCTGGAAGGCGGATTCCGAGGCCGAGGTCTATCACTTCATCGGCAAGGACATCATCAATTTCCACGCCCTGTTCTGGCCGTCCATGCTGCACGATGCCGGTTTCCGGACGCCGACCGCGGTCTGGGCCCACGGTTTTGTGACCGTCAATGGCAAGAAGATGTCCAAGTCCCGTGGCACCTTCATCATGGCGCGCACCTATCTCGATCATCTGGATCCGGAGTACCTGCGCTACTACTTCGCTGCCAAGCTCACCGGCAGTGTCGATGACATGGACCTGAACCTTGAAGACTTCGCTGCGCGGGTAAATTCGGACCTGGTGGGCAAGGTTGTGAACATCGCCAGCCGCAGTGCAGGCTTCATTACCAAGCGTTTTGACGGTCAGCTGGGCAAGGTGACCGAGCATGGGAAGCTGAAGGAATTCATCGAGGCCGGCAAGGAGATCGAGGACTTCTTCGAGGCCCGGGAATTCGGCCGCGCCATGCGCCGGATCATGGAACTGGCGGACATCGCCAACCAGTACGTGAACGATGAGCAGCCCTGGGTCATTGCCAAGCAGGAAGGCCAGGACGACAACCTGCAGGCCATCTGTACCAATGCCATCAACATGTTCCGCATCCTGATGACCTACCTGGCGCCGGTGCTGCCGAAAACCGCCGAGGCCTCCGAGGCGTTCCTGAATGCAAAACTGGACTGGAACAAGCGTGCCGAGCTGCTGGAACACCACGGCATCAACAAGTTCAAGCCGCTGATGAGTCGGGTGGACATGGCCCAGATCGAGAAGATGCTGGATGCCTCCAAGGAGGAACTGCCTGCAGCGACCGGTCAGCCGGAACCTGCTGCCAATCTTGAGCCGATCGCCGATGAGATAGAATTCGGTGATTTCGCGAAAGTGGACCTTCGGGTCGTTAAAATTGTCAAAGCCGAGCATGTTGAAGGTGCAGACAAGCTCCTTCGCCTGACTCTTGACGTAGGACATGGCGAACGCAACGTGTTTGCTGGTATCAAGTCTGCCTACAAGCCGGAAGATCTGGAAGGCCGCATGACCGTGATGGTGGCCAACCTGAAGCCGAGAAAAATGAAGTTCGGCATGTCCGAAGGCATGGTTCTGGCAGCCGGTCCGGGCGGGAAGGACATTTTCATTCTTTCTCCGGATTCCGGCGCCACCCCGGGCATGCGGGTAATGTAAGGCAGCGCGAGGAAGAGCAGCTCCGATGACAGAGTATTTGCTGATACTGGTCAGCACCATACTGGTGAACAACTTTGTGTTGGTTCAGTTTCTGGGACTGTGCCCGTTCATGGGTGTGTCCGGGAAACTGGAGACCGCCATGGGTATGTCCCTGGCCACCACGTTTGTGCTGACCCTGTCATCGGTCTGTAGCTACCTCGCCTACACCTACCTTCTGGCGCCGCTGGACCTGGCGTTCCTGAAGACCATCACCTTCATCCTGGTGATTGCGGTGGTGGTCCAGTTCACTGAAATGGTGGTTCGCAAGACCAGCCCGCTGCTCTACCGGGTTCTGGGCATTTTCCTGCCCCTGATCACCACCAACTGCGCTGTTCTCGGCGTGGCACTTCTTAACCTTAATAAAAACAACAACTTCGTTGAGTCTGTCCTGTACGGTTTCGGTGCAGCGGCCGGTTTCTCCATGGTGCTGGTGCTGTTTGCCGCCATGCGCGAGCGTATCGCGGTGGCGGATGTTCCGGTTGCCTTCCGGGGTGCCGCCATTGGTATGGTAACCGCAGGACTGATGTCGCTGGCATTCCTGGGCTTTACCGGCCTGGTCACTGTCTGACGGAGCGTTTGTTGTTATGTGGACAGGCATTCTGATCGCCGTTGTTGTGCTGTTGGCCCTGGCCGTGGTGTTTGGCGGCCTGCTGGGCTTTGCCTCCGAACGGTTCAAGGTTGAGGGCAATCCTCTGGTGGACCAGATCGATGCTCTGCTGCCACAGACCCAGTGCGGCCAGTGTGGCTATCCCGGCTGCCGCCCTTACGCCGAAGCCATCGCCCAGGGCGAAGCCATCAACAAGTGCCCACCCGGCGGCGAAGCCACCATCAAGGCGCTCGCCGATCTGCTGGATGTCGAACCCCAGCCGCTGGATGCGGAGCACGGTGTCGAACAAGCCCGACGCGTGGCGGTCATCCGTGAGGATGAATGTATCGGCTGCACCAAGTGCATCCAGGCCTGTCCGGTTGACGCTATCCTCGGCGCGGCGAAGCACATGCATACCGTTATCGAAAGCGAATGCACCGGCTGTGATCTCTGCGTCGAGCCCTGCCCGGTTGACTGCATCGACATGGTGACCATCGAGCCGGACATCCGCACCTGGACGTGGACGCCACCGCGTTCTGGCATCATTGCCACCGACCGCCAGGGAGCCAGTGCCTGATGACTCAATTGTGGGATTTCACCGGCGGCATCCACCCGGCCGAGAACAAGCAACAGTCCACGGCCCGACCGATCCGGACAGCCGGGTTGCCCGAGCGGCTGGTCCTGCCACTGCAGCAGCACATCGGTGACCCGGCAGAGCCGCTGGTGCAAGTCGGCGAACGGGTACTGAAGGGACAGAAGATCGCCGATGTTACCGTTGGCATGGGCGTGCCGGTCCACGCCCCCACCTCCGGCGTGATCGAGAGTATTGCAGAAATGCCGGTGCCGCATCCTTCGGGCCTCAATGACTGGTGTATCACCCTGAAGCCTGATGGTGAGGACCAGTGGCGGGAACGGCATCCGGTGTCGGATTACCGCAGCCTGGACCGGGAGGCCGTACTGGGAATCATCCATGAGGCTGGCATTTCCGGCATGGGCGGTGCCGGTTTCCCCACCGACATCAAGCTTCGCCCACCCAAGGACCGCAAGGTGGACACCCTGATCCTCAACGGTGCCGAGTGCGAGCCCTACATCACCGCCGATGACATGACCATGCGGGAGAAAGCCGCCGAGGTGGTTGCCGGCCTGAAGGTCATGGCCTGGATCCTGCGGCCGGAGCGCTGCGTGATCGGTATCGAGGACAACAAGCCTCAGGCCATCGAGGCCATGCAAAAGGCCTGCGAAGGCACACAGATCGAGATTGCCGTCATCCCGACCAAGTATCCGTCCGGCGGCGAAAAACAACTGATCCGGGTCCTGACCGGCCAGGAAGTTCCGAGCGCCGGGATCCCGGCCGATATTGGCGTCATGTGCCAGAACATCGGCACCGCCGTTGCGGTCTCCCGGGCGGTCTTTGAAGACAGCCCACTGATTTCCCGGATCGTAACCATTACCGGTGAGGCAGTCCGTGAACCCGGCAATTTCGAGGTGCTGATCGGCACACCGATCGATTACCTGCTGGAACAGGCGGGCCTCGAATCGCCGAAGGTTAACCGCCTGGTACTCGGGGGCCCCATGATGGGCTACACCCTGACCACCACCGCAGTTCCGGTGACCAAGACCACCAACTGTGTGATCGCCGCCACCGAGGCCGAATTGCCGGCGCCACCACCCGAACAGCCCTGCATCCGCTGCGGCCAATGTGCCGAAGTGTGCCCCATGGAGCTGCTGCCCCAACAACTGTTCTGGTATTCGAAATCCGGCGAATTCGAGAAGGCGGAACACCTGAACCTGTTCGATTGCATCGAATGCGGCGCCTGCTCCTACGTTTGCCCCAGCTCCATTCCCCTGGTGCAGTATTACCGCTACGCCAAGGGCGAAATCCGAGTCCAGCGGGCCGAACAGATCAAGGCCGACCGCGCCCGGGAGCGTTTCGAGGCGCGGAAGGCTCGCCTGGAGCGGGAGCAACAGGAGAAGGAGCAGCGGCGCAAAGAGCGTGCGAAAGCCGCTGCCGAAGCCCAGGCGAAGAAGCAGGCGGAGGCTGAAAAAGCCGCCGAGGCCGGAGAGGCGGTTGACGAACGCGCCGCCAAGGCCGCGCTGGTCCAGCAGGCACTGGAACGCAAGAAGGCAAAAACAGCCACCAAGGCGAGTCAGCCCGCCAGTGCGGAGGCGACTGCCAGCGAGGACAAACCCGACATCGAAGCGCTGGAAAAACAGCTTGAGCAGGCCAAATCCAAACTGGATAACATGCAGGGCATGTTGGATGACGCCAAGGCCCAGCAGGCGGACAACGTCGACAAGCTTGAACGCGCCGTGGCCAAGAACCACGACCGCGTGCAGCGCGCCGAACAGGCCCTGGCAGACGCCCGCAAGGCCCTGGCCAGCACCACCGAATCCCAGACATCCGATTAACCGAGCCCAGGCCCGATCTCAATGGCACTTGTTCAGCAGTCATCACCCCACGCTCACAACGCCCGACCGACGTCGCGGGTCATGCTCTGGGTCATCATCGCGGCGCTGCCCGGGTTAGTCGCCCAGACCGTCTTCTTCGGCTGGGGCAACCTGATCAATGTGGTCTGGTGCATTGCGGTCGCCCTGGCCTCCGAGGCGGCTTTCCTGAAACTGCGCGGCAAGCCCGTGGCATTTTTCCTGAAGGACAATACCGCGGCCGTCACCGGTTTGTTACTGGGTCTCTCCCTGCCCCAGTTTGCGCCCTGGTGGGTGTCCGCCATTGCCGTCATCACCGCCATCATCATAGCCAAGCAACTTTATGGCGGCCTCGGCTCCAACCCCTTCAATCCTGCCATGGTCGGCTACGCGCTGGTGCTGATTTCATTCCCGGTTGCCATGACCACCAACTGGGCCGAGGCGGCGATGCTGTTCCAGGGTGCGCCCGGAGTCGGTGAAACCCTGGCCCGGATCTTCTCGGCCTCCCAGACGGCCGTGGATGGCTGGACCATGGCCACGCCGCTGGGCGAATACAAGCACAAGATTGCTTCCCATACGGCCACCGAGGTTCTGACCCACCCTACATTTGGTGAAGGCATCGCGCGGGGCTGGGAATGGGTTAATGCAGCCTTCCTGGCCGGCGGCCTGGTGCTGGTATTCCTGCGCATCATTACCTGGCATATTCCCGCTGGCTTCCTCGGTGCCCTGATTGTCATGAGCCTGGCCTTCGGCGCCAATGCCGACCAGTATGCGCCTCTGTCCCTGCACCTGCTGGCCGGCGGCACCATGCTGGGCGCCTTCTTTATTGCAACGGATCCAGTCTCGGCGGCAACCAGTCACCACGGCAAGCTGATCTATGGTGCCGGCATCGGGGTGCTGATCTACGTCATCCGTTCCTGGGGGAACTACCCGGATGCAGTGGCATTCAGCGTTCTGCTGATGAATTTTGCCGTGCCTTTTATCGATTACTACACGCCACCGCGTGCCTATGGCCACCACAAGGCCCGCCGCGGTTTGCCTGGCAAGAATCAGGGGTAAGACATGGCTGCACTGGCACAATCCATTCGACGCAGCGCCATCGGCCTGGGCCTCTTTGCCATCATCACCGGCGGCTCCATCGCCGTGACACAGGCCCTCACCGAAGAGCGCATCCAGGAAGAGGCGGCAAGGGCGGAAGCACGGGCCCTGTTTGAAATCATCCCGGAATCCCAGCATGACAACGATCTGCTGAACGATAGGGTTCAGCTGCCGGCCAGTGAGCGGCTTGCCACCCCAGGGCCGGTAACCGTCTGGGTCGCGCGGCAAGGCGGTGCCCCTACCGGCTTCATCATGCCGGCGGTGGCCCCAGACGGATACTCCGGCGACATCCGGCTGCTGGTCGGCATTGACCTTGAGGGCACGGTGCTTGGCGTACGGGTGGTGAGTCACCGGGAGACGCCGGGCCTCGGCGACCGCATCGAGACCAAGAAGTCTGACTGGATCTACAGTTTCGAGGGCCGATCCCTCGATAACCCCGAACCACGCAACTGGAACGTGAAGAAAAACGGCGGTGTGTTTGACCAGTTTACCGGTGCCACCATCACCCCCCGTGCGGTGGTCAAGGCGGTCCAGAAGTCTCTGGTATACTTCCGCCAGAATCGTAGGGAAATCCTGAACCGGCTTGAGGAGACGTCCTGATCATGGCAAGCAAGACCTCGGCAGAAATCATCCGTGACGGGCTCTGGAACAACAACCCGGCGCTGGTTCAGGTTCTGGGCTTGTGCCCCCTGCTGGCGGTAACCAGCACCGTGGTCAATGCCATCGGCCTTGGCCTGGCCACCCTGATGGTACTGATGGGCTCGAACCTGGCGGTATCGCTGATTCGCAATTTTGTAGGTGAGTCGGTCCGCTTACCGGCGTTTGTAATGATTATTGCCTCGTTCGTCACCTGTGCCGAGTTGCTGATGCAGGCCTTCACCTACGAGCTTTACCAGATTCTGGGCATATTCATTCCCCTGATTGTCACCAACTGCACGATCCTGGGCCGGGCAGACGCCTTTGCCTCCAAGAACAGCCCGGGGCCGGCAGTGCTGGATGGTGCCATGATGGGCCTGGGTTTCCTGGCGGTGCTGATTGTTCTGGGGGGAATGCGTGAGCTGATTGGCCAGGGCACCCTGTTTGCGGACATGAACCTGCTGTTGGGCCCCATGGCTGCCGACTGGGTGGTCCGCCCGTTTGAAGACTATCCTGACATGCTGTTCATGGTGCTGCCTCCCGGTGCTTTTGTCGGCCTGGGACTGCTGATTGCCCTGAAGAACGGCATCGACAGTCACCTGGAAGCCAGGCGCAAGGCCGCAGCGCCCGAACCCGCGACCAGTGGCAGCAAGCGTGTCCGCGTCACTGGCAATGTTTCCTGAACCCACACCAGAGCAGTATTGCTGACGGATGAACAAGCAGAAACGTATTGAAATCTTTACCCGGCTGCGGGATGCCAACCCCAACCCGACCACGGAGCTGAATTACTCGTCGCCGTTCGAGTTACTGATTGCCGTGATTCTCTCGGCCCAGGCTACCGACGTAGGCGTCAACAAGGCCACCGACAAGCTATTCCCGGTGGCCAACACTCCGGAGGCAATCCTGGCGCTGGGCGTGGACGGGCTCAAGGAATACATCAAGACCATTGGCCTGTTCAACAGCAAGGCCGAAAACGTCATCAAGACCTGCAGGATCCTGATCGAAAAGCATGGCGGCCGGGTCCCGGAGAAGCGTGAGGATCTCGAGGCCCTGCCTGGTGTCGGACGCAAGACCGCGAACGTGGTGCTTAACACCGCCTTCGGTCACATGGCTATGGCCGTGGATACCCATATTTTCCGGGTATCGAACCGCACCGGAATTGCCCCGGGGAAAAACGTCCTGGAAGTGGAAAAGCGCCTGTTGCGCCTGGTACCGAAGGAATTCCTCCTGGATGCCCACCACTGGCTCATCCTCCACGGCCGTTACACTTGTACAGCCCGCAAGCCCAAGTGTGGCGCCTGCATCATTGAGGATCTGTGCGAGTTCAAGGACAAGCGGGACTACCTCTGATCCCCTGTGTCAGAAACAAAAAAGCCGACGCTCCCTGGCGGGTACGTCGGCTTTTCAATGCCATTTCAGCGCCTGACAATCAGCGCTGACCCAGCATCCGCTCTTTCAGGTTTTCCTGGGCTGGTTTGTCGGACAGCCAGATTCCGAACAGTGCCTTCTTGAACGCCAGATCACCCACGGTATCCCGCACCTCGCCGTTCTTCAGGACCCGAACGCCCTCTCCCGGCAGGTAAACCAGATCAAACACATCGCCTTCCTTGATCTCTTCCTGGAATACGGCCATGAACTGGTCGACGTCATCCTGGACCGGTGCCATGTTGCCGTCGGTAGAGGCCTTGAAGCCCTCAAGAGTCGCCTCGGTCATACGCTCACTGGTGATCATCCCCGAGATGATGTGCAGGGTAATGGCCTGGGGCTCGTCGGCATTGATCACCGCTTCGCCGTCGCTGATGCTTTCCGGAACGTATAGACCACCCACATAGAGGTCCATGAACCACTTGGAGCGGGTACCGGCGCCATTGAGCTTCAGCTCGGTGCCCATGGCCTGGTAGGTATCGGGAACATCGACGCCTTCAACGGTCAGGGCCGAGGCAGGGGCTGATAACATTGCTGTGAGGATCAGGGATGCAAATCCTGATGAGAGAGCCTTCTTCATAGTCCTTTCCTTTTCCATCGTTATTATTCAATGCGTTTTCATTCGTCACCGGGGCTCGACACCCTATCCTGCCCGGTCAACGCATTCTAACAACGACCCCGGGCAGCAGAGCGCCACCTGGTTCTCATTTGCGAGGCATGAAAACAGAAAAGCCGGCCAAGGTCATTGGCCGGCTTTTCTCTTACTGGCGTCAGTGGAACTTATTGGAACAGCAAATTACCGGAGAGGCCCTCCTTCTCCAGGATTTCCCGCAGGCGGCGAAGCGCTTCCACCTGGATCTGACGAACCCGCTCCCGGGTCAGCCCGATCTCCTGACCGACTTCCTCCAGGGTACTCACCGGATAGCCGCGCAGACCAAAGCGGCGGGAAAGCACTTCCTGCTGCTTGTCGCTGAGCTGGTCAATCCACTTCTCGAGGCAGGAACACATGTTGTTGTCCTGCAGCAGGTCCGCGGGGTCCGAGGCACCCTCGTCTGCCACGGTATCCAGCAGGGACTTCTCACCTCCGGCACCGATCGGGGTGTCCATCGAGGCAACCCGCTCATTGAGACCCAACAGGCGCTTCACGTCTGACGCTGGCTTATCGACCATCTGGGCGATTTCTTCCGCAGAAGGCTCATGATCCAGCTTCTGGGTCAGCTCCCGGGCCGCCCGCAGGTACAGGTTGAGTTCCTTGACCACATGAATCGGCAGACGGATCGTCCGGGTCTGGTTCATGATGGCCCGTTCGATGGTCTGACGGATCCACCAGGTCGCATAGGTTGAGAACCGGAAGCCGCGCTCAGGATCGAACTTCTCGACCGCACGGATCAGGCCCAGGTTACCCTCTTCGATAAGGTCAAGCAGGGTAAGACCACGATTGACGTAGCGGCGGGCGATCTTGACCACCAGGCGCAGGTTGCTTTCAATCATGCGCTTGCGACCTGACTCCTCGCCTTTGCGGGCGAGACGGGCGAAGTAGACTTCCTCTTCCGGCGTCAGGAGGGGTGAAAAACCGATTTCGTTGAGATAGAGCTGGGTTGCGTCCAGCTGTTTCTGGCTGGTGAAGTACCGTCCCTGTGTGGAGATTTCCTCTTCATCGGCGCTGTCCGCCGACTCCTTTTCAACTTTGTCTTCTGCTAGCACCTGATCCTCGGAATCATCCAGATCCTCGACACGATCAACAATGATATCTTCTTGCTCTGCTGACATCTTTCTTGCCCCGCCTCTCAATAATCCTGTGGAAGGTCCGATACTTCTTCTTATCCCGGACTCTGCTTCATTCGTCTTCGTTTTATTCAGGACATTTGTTGTTTGGCCAAATCCGGCCGGATCATTCTTGTTGTTTTGTCGTACGCGGTTTCTGTCAGTGCCGGGCTTCAGGTTTGCAACAGCGATCCTGGCTGTATGCGTGAGGGCTAGCGGGGTGGCAGGTAATGGAGTGGATCGACGGGGTTGCCATTCTTCCGGATTTCAAAATGCAACATGGGTCGTTCCGCACCGCTGCTCCCGAGCTCTGCGATCACCTGTCCGGCGTTAACGTCCTCCCCTTCCTGCACCAGAATCTTCCGGTTGTGGGCGTAAGCACTCAAATAGTGCTCGTTGTGATTCACGATAATGAGGTTGCCGTAACCAAGCAACCCGTTACCGGCGTAGACCACATTTCCTCTGGCCGCCGCTTTCACAGCATCACCGGCTTTTCCGGCAATATCAATACCTTTATTGACTTTTCCGGATGTTGAATATCCTGCAATTACGGTGCCAGCGTGTGGCCAGCGCCAGCTGACACTGGCCACGGTCTGCGAGCGTTTGTCCAGGGATTCGTCCGCTGCTGCGGGCTTGGTCACCTTTGGTCTGGGGGCCGGTTTTGGCGCCGGAGGCGCAGTCCTGGACGGCGCAGCCGCAACTCTCTGCTTCTGACTATTCTGGCTGGAAGATGTGACAGTTCCGCGAAGGTCCAGGCGCAGGACCTGTCCGGGTTTGATGGTCCAGGGCGGTCCGATACCGTTGGCACTGCCGAGCTCCCGGTAGTCGCGGCCATATTGCCAGGCAATCCGGTAAAGGTTCTCGCCGGGCTTGACCACGTGCCGTCCCCAGTACACGGGCGGGTTATAGAGATCATCCTGGTAGATTGCCTGGGTGTTGCAGGCCGTGAGCGCAACCACGCCCAGTCCGACCAGGAGCATTTTCAGGAAACGAGGCTGGAGCATGGCACCTGAGTGGAACCGCGGGGAGGCCGACCGGGCGGCATTGACGAGCCCACGCAAAAATCTCACAGGAATAAAGCTGCCCCAGTTATGAAAAATCCGTCTAAAAAGACCAAAGGATCAATCCAGATTCTAAAGTTTTTATAGTAACTCGCTAATTTATTGCATATTTTCAGAGGCAATCCAAGTTACGTGCCGGTCGTCTTTGTTACCTTGGGGAACACTCATTCTGTGCGTCAGGTAACACTTTTCGATTCCCGACCCATTCGATTGCCAGCACCAACAGCAACCCGACCAGAGCCATCAACAGCGCCATGGGCACCTGGGGATCCTGCCCGGTCAGCTGTTCAAATGTCGCCGGAGCAATACTGACTTCGTTCAGAGGCACCTGCTCTCCCGAACTGTTGGTGCGCCAGCTGAGAACCTCCTTCCAGGGCCAGACCTTGTTCAGCGCCCCGATCATGAAACCGGTCAACACCGCCAACACCATGTCATGGAAGTGATGAAAGGCCCAGGTTATCAGCCGGGCGATCGACAACAGCCCGACCAGGCACCCGGCCATGAACAAAACCAGAACGCCCAGATCCGGTGCCTTGATAGCGGCCAGAACCGGCGCATACATACCAATAATCACCAGGATAAAGCTCCCGGAAATCCCCGGCAGGATCATGGCGCAGATCGCCAGGGCGCCGGAACCGAAAAATGCCAGGGCCGAAGGTGTAAGTTGCCCCCCGGACAGGGTGGTAATCCACCAGGCCACCGCGATGCCCGCGATCAACGGCGCCAACAAGGAAATCCGATAATGGCGTACCTGTCGGCCGACGTGCCAGACAGACGCCACGATCAGGCCAAAGAAAAAGCTCCAGATCAGGATCGGATAGTTGGCCAGGGCGAAGCTGATGGCCGAGGCCAGGGTTACAATACTCGACAGGATGCCCGCCAGCAGGCAGACCAGGAACGTACCGTCACAGGCAACCCAGAATGCCTGGAACCGCCCTTTGAGAAGGTCACGAAAAACAGCCACCGGAACGGCGTTGATGGCTTCCAGCAGGCGGAAATAGATGCCGGTGATGAATGCAATGGTGCCACCGGACACGCCCGGAACGATATCGGCTGCGCCCATGGCCATGCCGCGCAGGAATATGGCGGCTGGATGCTGGTCTCTCCGGACGTCGGGCGTGGCGTCATTCGATGCGTCACTGGACTTGCTCAACGGATCACTCCCCCGAGCAGGGGTACGAAATTCACGGGCTCCAGCTCCCGCCGCTCAAAATGCTCGCCACGGCGTACGACTTCCACCAACACCTGTTTCTCCTCTCCGACCGGGGCGATCAACACCCCGTTGTCTGCCAGCTGGGCCAGCAATTCTTTCGGCACGTCGCCCGGTGCCGCGGTCACGATGATGCCATCAAACGGTCCCCGGTCCGGCCAACCCATACCACCATCCGCATGCTTGAGCAGGACATTGCGTGCGCCCAGCTGTCGCAACCGGTCACGGGCACGATCCTGTAACGGCTTGATGCGCTCCACGCTGTACACTTCCTCGAACAGCCGCGACAGCACCGCGGTCTGATAGCCGGACCCGGTGCCCAGTTCCAGGATACGGGCCGGCCCGTGGTGATGCAGGACTTCTGTCATACGGGCGACAATGTAGGGCTGGGACAGGGTTTGCCCGTAGCCGATGGGAAGGGAGGTGTCCTCGTAGGCCCGATGGGCCAGGGCCTCATCCAGAAAGATATGACGGGGTACCTCACCAATGATCTCCAACACTCTGTCGGACTCGATCCCGGATTCGCGCAGCCGCTGAACCAGGCGCATCCGGGTACGTCGGGAGGTCATTCCAATTCCCTGGAGCTGTGCACTCATGACGACAGCCCTCCGTCGAAAGCCATCTCCTCAACCCACTCCCGCAGCGGCACCAGGGCCTCATGGCGGGTCATGTCTATGTGAACCGGCGTAATCGAGACATAGCCCTCACGGACGGCATGGAAATCCGTTCCGGGGCCGGCATCACCACCCTCTCCGGCGGCACCGATCCAGTATCGCTGCTTACCCCTCGGACAGGTCATGGGCACGGCCCCTTCGGCACGCTCCCGATGGCCGAGACGGGTGACACGAATACCAGCCAGCTGCTCCCAGGGCAGATCGGGAACGTTCACATTCAGGATCGAGCGGGGGCCAAGCTGGAGCGGACGGTCCTGCTCCAGCAGCATGCGGACAACCCGCGCGGCGGTCTCGTAATGGAAATGCCCGTCGTTCACCAGGGACACCGCAATCGCCGGCAATCCCAGGTGACGTCCCTCGGTAGCGGCAGCCACCGTGCCGGAATAGATGATGTCATCGCCCAGGTTGGCGTGGGTGTTGATCCCGGACACCACCCGATCGAAGGGTTCCTCGAACACACCGTTCACCGCCAGGTGCACGCAGTCGGTCGGCGTGCCGTCCACGGAATGGAAACCGTTGGGGTGCTCCTCCACGGTGAGAGGCCGGTTCAGGGTGAGTGCGTTACTCGCACCACTGTGGTCCCGGTCCGGGGCCACGACTTCAAGATCTCCCAGGCCCTGAAGCCCCTCATAGAGGGCCACAAGCCCCGGCGAATGCACACCATCATCATTCGATAACAGAATTCGCACAGTGTTCTCCGCTAGCACTTTTTATTCGTTATGACGGCCGAGGCTCATGTCCTCCAGCTCGAAACTATCGCCCAGCACGGTGGTGGCGTACTGACCGGGGGGCAAAACAAAACGGATTGCCAGGATATCGTCGCCTCGCCACTCCCAGTCCAGCTCCTGCGGCTTAACGACCAGTGGCCGGCGTTCCGGCTGCATCCGCGTGGCCGCGAACAACCGCTCAAGCTCCGGCCACTGCCCGACCACTTTCCGCTCCAGTGTTTCCTGACCATCGGTTGCGGTCGTTCCACCATCGCCCCACATCGGCCCAGTGGGCCCGGCAGCGCTCTCTGCCGGCTCTCCCGGCAGGCAGGTGGTCCAGCTACCATCCGATACCCGTGCGGCCAGCACCTCGTTGAACAACCAGGAGCGCGCCGCCGAAAAGTACAATACGTTTTTCGATCCGTCCCTGCCACCTCGGGAGCCACGTTTTGCGCGACCTGCCCGGCGATTCAGCTGCGAGGGATCCATCTTCAGGGCCCGGTCAAGGTTGCCACCATCACGGCCAAAGCGCTGCGGCCCGAAGTAATTGGGCGCGCCCTGCTCGCCCAGGCGATTCAATGCCTCGTCAATCTCCGCCTTCGAACCTTCGACGTTCCTCAGCACGATGGCAAACCGGTTAGCCGAATGCTCACCCCGCCGCAATTTCCGGGGTGCCCTACCCGACGCCAGCACGCGCCAGTTCCCGGCTACTTCCCGGATAAAATCGTCGTCTGAGGATTCCATACCCGGACGGTAGAGGCTGAACCACTGGGACGTCACCGCGTGGCGATCCTTCAGACCACAGAACCCCACATCAAAACCGCGACAACCGGCCATCTGTGCCAACTGCCTGGCCACAAACTCGGTGTTATCACCCGTCTTCTCGAGGCACAGGCAAAGGTGCTCACCTTCTCCGGGAATCAGATCAGCAACAGCCAGGACTTCCTCGACCCGGAAGTCCTCGGGAACACTCTTCAGCTGAGCCCTGGCGACCCGGTCATGGCCGGTTGGCCAGTCCAGGCGCCATTGGTGGCCTGTGGTGTTTTGATTACTCACGTATTCACCGGCTCAAGCAGACAGATTGCCTGACAGGCAATCCCCTCACCGCGCCCGGTAAAACCCAGCTTCTCCGTGGTGGTCGCCTTGACGCTCACCCGGTTCGCGGCAATCCCCAGATCCTCGGCAATGTTCAGGCGCATGGCGTCGACATGGGGTGCCATTTTCGGCGCCTGGGCAATGATCGTGCTGTCCACGTTCACCACCTCGTAGCCCTCGTCACGCACCCGGGCCATCACCCGGCGCAACAGATCCCGGCTGTCGGCGCCGGCCCACTCGTCACTGGTATCCGGAAACAGATGGCCGATATCCCCCAGGGCAACGGCCCCGAGCAGCGCATCCGCCAGGGCATGGAGCAACACATCCCCATCAGAATGCGCCTTCAGGCCCTGACTGTGGGGAATCTGGACACCACCAAGAATGACGGAATCACCTTCGCAAAAGGCATGGACATCAAAGCCCTGACCAATCCGCATGCTGTTCTCCGGAACGTTGAAAGGAATTTCGGGCGGAACCGGTTACAACCGGCTCAGGATAAAACCGGCCAGTGCCAGATCTGACGGAACCGTAATCTTGATATTATCAGGCCGCCCTTCCACCAGAACCGGCATGTTACCGGAAAATTCCATCGCAGAGGACTCATCCGTCACCCCATGCCCGGCATCCAGACACGCCTCCAGTGCCCGTGTCAGCGCCCCGAACCGAAACATCTGCGGCGTCAACGCCCGCCACAACCTGCTACGATCCACCGTCGCCTCCACCTCCGCCGGCTGTCCCTCCGCAGCCTGCTTCAGCGTATCCGCCACCGGAGCCGCCAACAGCCCGCCAACGGGGTGCCCGGAAAGGGTATCGATAAGGTTTGCCAGATCATCAGGATGGACACAGGGCCGGGCCGCATCATGCACCAGCACCCAATCGTTCTCATCGGCCTGCTCCTGCAACGCATGAAGCGCCGAAAGCACCGAATCGGCGCGTTCCTCACCACCGGTGCAGGTCTGGATACGGTCATCGTTGACGGCTTCGGTATCAGGCCACCAATGGTCCTGGGGGCTCAGGGGGACCATGCAGCCAGAAAAATCGGCATTATCGAGTAGGCGGGAAAGGGTAATATCGAGAATGAAACGGTTCGACAGCGTCAGGTACTGTTTCGGCACTTCTGACTTCATGCGCTTGCCAATGCCGGCAGCAGGAACAATCAACCAAAGTCTGGGGTAGGTCATAAGAGGTCTGCACGTGGTCTGGAGAGTGGCGGGGTAGTCCTTTCCAGGACTGTCTGTGGCCATGGATGGCCACAGTCAAGCGCACAGGGACGTGCTTGTAGCGTGTCCTGGAAAGGACTGCCCCGCCGCTCTGTGCTCCGCCCTTAGTTCTCAACAACCAGGAAGAAAGTCTCGTCCTCGCGAATCAACCCAAGGTTCATCCTGGCCCGCTCCTCCAACGCCCCCTGCTCACCGCGCAGGTTCCTCACCTCCGCATAGAGACGATCATTACGGGCCGCCAGATCGGCATTCTCCGCACGCTGCTCGGCAATCGACTGCTCCAGGGACCACACCTGCGCAAAGCTACCCTCCCCGACCCACAGGCGAACCTGCAGCAGGAGAATCAACACAACCATGATGGCCCAAAGCGTCTTCATTCCAATTCCGTCAGAGAAATAACCGTTCAAAAATTCAACACTGGCTAGTGAGTATAGACCTTAGAGTAGATTAACAACAAATTCTTCTAACTGATTGTACAAAAAGGCCATCGTGTCTGAATTTTCATTCAGGACGCGATGGCCTTAACATTTTGTTACCTACCGGCTGCCGCCGGCAAGCAATTTTTTACCGCCGGACCTCAGCCCTGACCCTTGATCTCGCTCAGGCCACGGTAAGGCGCCTTGCCATCCAGCGCTTCTTCAATGCGCAGCAGCTGGTTGTACTTGGCAACCCGGTCAGAACGGCACAGGGAACCGGTCTTGATCTGGCCCGCACGGGTGGCAACCGCCAGATCCGCAATGGTGGTGTCTTCAGTCTCACCGGAACGATGGGAAATGACCGCGGTGTAACCCGCATCCTGGGCCATCTTGATGGCATCCAGGGTCTCGGTCAGGCTACCGATCTGGTTGAACTTGATCAGGATCGAGTTTCCAACACCCTTCTCGATGCCCTGCTTCAGGATTTTGGTGTTGGTCACAAACAGATCATCGCCCACCAGTTGAACCTTGCTACCCAACTTGTCGGTCAGCACTTTCCAGCCGTCCCAGTCGCTCTCGTCCATGCCGTCTTCGATGGAAACGATGGGATAACGCTCGCACAGACCGGCCAGGTAATCGGCGAATCCTTCAGAGTCGAAGCTCTTACCTTCGCCGGAAAGCTGGTACTGACCATCCTTGTAGAACTCGGAAGAGGCGCAGTCCAGAGCCAGGGTGACGTCTTTGCCCAGCTCGTAGCCAGCCTTCTCAACCGCTTCCTTGATGGCAGCCAGCGCCGCCTCGTTGGACGGTAGGTTCGGGGCAAAGCCACCCTCGTCACCCACTGCGGTGTTCAGGCCCTGGGCCTTCAGGACCTTCTTCAGGCTATGGAAAATCTCGGCGCCCACACGCAGGGCTTCAGCGAAGCTCTTGGTGGCAACCGGCTGAACCATGAACTCCTGGATGTCGACGTTGTTGTCCGCGTGCTCACCACCGTTGAGGATATTCATCATCGGAACCGGCATGGAGAACTTGCCGGAAGTGCCATTCACGTCGGCAATATGCTCGTACAGCGGCTTGCCGAGGGAGGCGGCAGCAGCTTTGGCGGCCGCCAGAGACACCGCCAAGATGGCGTTGGCACCCAGATTGGCCTTATTCTCGGTGCCGTCCAGATCAATCATGACCTTGTCCAGACTGCGCTGGTCGGCGGCATCTTTGCCAATCAGGGCTGAACGGATTTTGGAGTTCACCGCATCAACGGCCTTGAGCACGCCCTTGCCAAGGTAGCGAGAGGCGTCGCCGTCACGCAGCTCCAGCGCCTCGCGGGAGCCGGTGGAGGCGCCAGACGGCGCACAGGCGGTACCGATGGTGCCGTCTTCCAGTATGACGTCGGCTTCTACCGTCGGGTTACCGCGGGAGTCGAGGACTTCACGGCCTTTGATGTTTGCAATCTTGGTCATTCCAGTGAATCTCCGTTTGTTCAATATCTGAAAGGTTATCGCAAGTTGTCAGATCGAGAGCAGGCGGGGGATGGCTATATGAAACTGTGCGGAGCCAGGGATGGCGGAGCCCAAGCGTCACATGGACGTGCCGCAAGGAGCGTGTTTCATATAGCCATCCCCCGCCTGCTCGGTCCCCCCAAGCAAGACAAAAACGAACACCGCCAATCAGGCGGTGTCGATAGGTTTAAAACTTTTCACCAGGTCATCCACGGCTTTGACCCGCGCCAGGAACGGCTCCAGCTGGCTGAGCCGCAAGGCGCAGGGGCCATCACACTTGGCCTGATCGGGGTCCGGATGCGCCTCCAGGAATAAACCGGCCAGGCCCTGGGACATACCCGCCAGTGCCAGATCCGTCACCTGGGCACGTCGGCCACCGGCCGAATCGGCGCGGCCGCCCGGCATCTGCAGGGAATGGGTCACGTCGAACATCACGGGCACATTCATGGCTTTCATGATGCCGAAGCCGAGCATGTCCACCACCAGGTTGTTGTACCCGAAGCTGCTGCCCCGCTCGCACAGGATCACCTTGTCGTTGCCGGCCTCCTGGCACTTGGTGATGATGTGCTTCATCTCCTGGGGGGCAAGGAACTGGGCCTTCTTGACGTTGATCACCGCACCGGTCTCGGCCATGGCCACCACCAGATCGGTCTGGCGACTCAGGAATGCCGGCAGCTGGATGATATCGCACACTTCCGCAGCCGGGGCCGCCTGGGCAGGCTCGTGAACATCGGAAATAATCGGGACGCCAAACTTGCTCTTGATGTCCGCCAGGATCTGCAACCCCTTCTCAAGACCGGGGCCACGGAACGAGTGCACGGACGAGCGGTTGGCCTTGTCGAAAGAGGCCTTGAACACGTACGGGATGCCGAGGCGACCACAGACATCCACGTACTTTTCAGCCACCTCGAAGGCCAGCCCCCGGGACTCGAGCACGTTCATCCCGCCGAACAGCACGAACGGCTTGTCGTTGGCGACTTCGATGCCCGAGACGTTTACCGTGCTCTGCGCCATACTCAGGACTCCTTCTTGTGCGCCAGAGCCGCTTCAATAAAGCCCTTGAACAGCGGATGGCCGTCCCGGGGCGTGGAGGTGAATTCCGGGTGGAACTGGCAGGCCACGAACCACGGGTGATCCGGCGCTTCCACCACTTCCACCAGCTTGCCGTCGCTGGAGCGGCCGGAGACCTGCAAGCCCGCACCTTCCAGCGCCGGCAGGAAATGGTTGTTCACCTCGTAACGGTGGCGATGGCGCTCACGGATGGTCTTCTTGCCGTAGCAGTTAATAATGGTGGAGCCCTCGGTCAGGACGCAGTCCTGGGCACCCAGGCGCATGGTGCCGCCCAGATCTGATTCCTCGGTGCGCTCTTCGCGCTCACCGGTGGCATCCAGCCATTCGGTAATAAGACCAACCACCGGCTCCGGAGTATGGGTACGGAATTCGGTACTGTGGGCATCCTTCAGGCCGGCAACGTTGCGGGCGTATTCAATCACGGCGACCTGCATGCCGAGGCAGATACCCAGGTAGGGAACCTTGTTCTCACGGGCATACTGTACGGTGCGGATCTTGCCTTCAACACCACGCTCGCCGAAGCCACCGGGCACCAGGATCGCATCGGCGGATTCCAGCACTCGAGTGCCGTCCCGCTCGATGTCTTCGGAATCGATGTAGTTGATGTTTACCTTGGTGCGCGTCTTGATGCCCGCGTGCAGCAGGGACTCGATCAGCGACTTGTAGGCATCCAGCAGCTCCATGTACTTGCCAACCATGGCAATGGTCACTTCCTGCTCCGGATGCATCAGTGCTTCGACTACACTGTCCCACTCGCTCAGATCTGCGGCCCGCGCATCCAGACCGAAACGCTCGATCACCAGCTGGTCCAGGCCATGCTCGTGCAGCATGCGCGGAATGGCATAGATGGACTTGGCGTCCTGGAGCGGAATGACCGCGCGCTCTTCCACGTTGGTGAACAATGCAATCTTGCGACGGGAGCTGGCATCGACCTCATGCTCGGAACGGCACAGCAGGATGTCCGGCTGCAGACCGATGGAGCGCATTTCCTTGACGGAGTGCTGGGTCGGCTTGGTCTTGATCTCGCCGGCAGTGGCGATATACGGAACCAGAGTCAGGTGCATGAACAAGGCGCGCTGGGGACCCACCTCAACCTTCAGCTGACGGCAGGCTTCCAGGAACGGCAGGGATTCGATGTCACCCACAGTGCCACCGATCTCGATCAGTGCCACATCCACGCCGGCGGCGCCTTCCACCACCCGACGCTTGATCTCGTCGGTGATGTGCGGGATGACCTGCACGGTACCGCCCAGGTAGTCGCCACGGCGTTCCTTGCGGATCACTTCCTCGTAGACGCGACCGGTGGTGAAGTTGTTACGGCGGCTCATCCGGGTACGGATGAAGCGCTCGTAGTGGCCAAGGTCCAGATCGGTTTCCGCGCCATCTTCGGTGACAAAAACCTCACCGTGCTGGAACGGGCTCATGGTGCCGGGGTCTACGTTGATGTAGGGGTCCAGCTTGAGAATGGTGACCTTCAGGCCGCGTGCCTCGAGGATGGCTGCCAGAGAGGCAGACGCAATACCTTTCCCCAAGGAGGACACGACACCGCCGGTGACGAAAATATAACGCGTCATGCAGATTCCGTGATTATCTGGTTCGGTGAAGGAGGGAGATTGTTCATCTCAAGATGGGACGCCAGACTACCAGAAAGCCCCCCTCTACTCAATCACAATCCCGCTCCACAATCAGCCGCCAGCCGGCGGCAGGGGCGCCTCCCGAGTATTGTCCAGAACACCATAAATCGCCAATTGCGATCAGGGTTTCCTCCTCGCCATCCTGGCTGAAAACCAGCGGAATACGTGGTCTCTCCCAGGGTGGAATCCCCTGCTCCTGCAACCATTTCTTGACCCGTTTCCCGGGCCCGTCCGGCACCGGACGGAAACGCTCACCCCCTTGCCTCGTAGATACCCGTATTGCCGGCGGTGTCTGTTTCTGGCCCGCAACAGGAAGCAGCCGGATGCGCCAGTTTCCCCAGCAGAGGGGTTGTTCGGGCCGGAGTTCTACGTTTGTAGTTTCCGGTTCTGACCAGTCGGGAACCAGATACAGCCGGCCCCGGAAACGCCGGATAGCGAAGCCCGCACCGAGCAGTTCCGGCTCACCGTCTTCCCGGGCATGGATCAGATCGGAGATCACCTGCCCCCAGTCCTGTATCGACGGCAGCTCGAAACCGGAAGTCCGGATCCACCAGCGCAGCAGGTTTTTCTGTTCCGGGAGCGGCAACTGGCTCAGGCGTTCGGTGCACAGATGCCGGCCATCGGGCGAACAGTCCCGCCACTGGATCTCCGCCAGCCGGTCGGTCAGGGCCACCTGTGCGGCACAGGCAGCCGCGGTATGCCTGAGCCTGGCATTCAGGCCGGGCCAGCGCTCTTTGAGTTCGGGCAGGATTCTATGCCTGAGGAAATTCCGGTCGAAACGCTCATCAACATTACTCGGATCCTCCACCCACGAAAGACCGGCCTCATTGGCCCATTTGGACAACTGTGCACGGTCGAACCCGAGCAGTGGGCGCACCAGTCGCCCTGCCCCCAGTGCCCGCTCACGGGGCATACCCGCCAGCCCCCGGACACCGGTGCCACGGAGCATCCTGAACAGTACCGTCTCGGCCTGGTCGTCGGCGTGATGGGCCATCAGCAGCAAATCACCGGCTTGCAGAATCTCTTCAAACACGGCGTAGCGAGCATGGCGAGCGGCTTCCTCGATGCCTCCGGCGCTGCCCTCGGCATTCCCCGCCCGGACATCCACCCGGCGCACCTGCAGTTCAATGCCCAGAGCCTCACAGTTCTGGCGGCAGAACTGCTCGGATTGCGCCGAATTGGCCTGTAACTGGTGATTGATGTGAACGGCGCGAAGATCGGGACCGCCGGGAAAACAGTAGGCTGCAAGGTGCAGTAATAACGTGGAATCGAGACCGCCGCTGAAGGCAATCCAGAGTCTGTTGTGCGCGGGGAGTGACCTGACCGGGGCGCAGAGTGCCTCCGGCCAGGCAAAACCGGGGACGGGCTTAGCGCCCGTTGTCATAGCGGGTCAGCCGCTCGTAGCGACGGGACACCAGCTCGTCCAGGGGCAGACGGCAAAGTTCGGTCACGCCCTTGGTCAGGGTCTCGCGGAGAGATTCCGCCATCTTTTCCGGATTGCGGTGCGCGCCGCCCAGCGGCTCGGGAATAACGTTATCCGCCAGTCCGAGGTCCTTGAGACGGTCTGCCGTCACACCCATGGCCTCGGCTGCCTGGGCCGCGTATTCCGCGCTCTTCCAGAGGATGGAGGCACAACCTTCCGGCGAAATAACCGCGTAGGTGGAGTACTGAAGCATGTTCAGCTGGTCACAGACGCCAATTGCCAGGGCGCCACCGGAACCACCCTCGCCAATCACCGTGGAGATGATCGGGGTTTTCAGGCGGGACATCACGGCGAGGTTGAACGCAATCGCCTCACTCTGGCCCCGCTCCTCGGCACCGATGCCGGGATAGGCACCCGGGGTGTCGATAAAGGTCAGGATGGGCATCTTGAAACGCTCGGCCATTTCCATAAGGCGCAGGGCCTTGCGGTAACCCTCCGGGCGGGGCATGCCGAAGTTGCGCTTGACCTTGTCCCTGACTTCACGGCCCTTCTGATGGCCGATGACCATGACCGGCTTGTCGCCCAGGCGCGCGGTGCCGCCGACAATGGCCTGGTCATCCGCGTAACGGCGATCCCCGTGCAGCTCGTCGAAATCATCGAAAATCATCTCGATGTAATCGAACGTGTACGGCCGGCGCGGGTGCCTGGCCAGCCGGGCAATATCCCAGGGCTGCAGGTTCGAGAAGATGCTCTCCGTAAGACTGACGCTCTTCTTCTTGAGGCGGCTGATCTCATCGGTGATGTTGATGTCGGTGTCGTTGCCGACCATGCGAAGCTCTTCAATCTTGGCTTCCAGGTCGGCGATCGGCTGTTCAAAATCCAGGTAATTAGGGTTCATGATGTTCCATCATTTTGATTTGCCTGACGACCCGGCGGGCCGCCAAAACCAGAATTTGGGACAAAGATAGCAGTGCATAAAGGCCGGCTAAAGCGGACATTGGTCTTAATCATAGACCAGTTCAACCGATTGGTCGCCCACCAGGTACCGGAGCTCCAGCAACAGGTTATCGTCCGGCTGCACCCGCCAGGACTCGCCCAGCTCGATGCGGGTCCGGGCCTCGGGACTGCGATACTCGATCCATACCGGACTACCCTCACAACGGAACGGTCTCAGGGTTTCATCCAGTTTGTCCAGCAGACCGTTCTGCAGCTGATCCGCCGCCAGCTCCAGTTTCAGCCCCCGGCTGAACTGTTGCCGGGCGGTGGCTACGTCCATCACGGAGTTGACCCGCATTTTCATCTGCCCGGAGTAGTCATCGTGACTGACCTGCCCTTCCACCACAATGACCTGATCCGATTGCAGCAGCTCCCGATTCTCGAAGAAGGTCTCCGAGAACAGGGTTGCCTCGATGCGGGCGCTGCGGTCGTCCAGGGTAATGAAACACATGGTCGAGCCGGTCCGGGTTTTCATGGTGCGCTGGGCAACCACCAAGCCTGCCACACGCTGGGGAGCCTTGTTCGGTTTCAGATCGGCGATGGATGAGCGGACAAACCGGCGCACTTCCCTCTCGTACTCATCGAAGGGGTGTCCGGTCAGGTACAGCCCGAGGGTATCTTTCTCGCCCTTGAGGCGTTCCTTTTTCGGCCATTCACGGACATGGGCCACGTCCGCGTAGGCATCGCCATCCTCACCGCCGGACTCCAGCATTTCACCAAACATATCCATCATGCCCGCGGCATCATTGCGGGACTGCTGGTCTGCCTGCTGCACCGCCTTGTCGATGCTCGCCATCAGCTGGGCCCGACCGGCGCCGAGCTTGTCCATGGCACCGGCGCGGATCAGCGCCTCCATGGCCCGCTTGTTGACCTTCTTGAGGTCCACCCGCCGGCAGAAATCGAAGATATCCTCAAAAGGACCGTCTTTGGCCGCCGCCACGATACTGTCAATCGGGCCCTCACCCAGGCCCTTGATGGCGCCAAGACCGTAGACAATCTGGCCTTCATCGTTAACGGTAAAGGTGTAGGCGGAACGGCTGACATCCGGCACCAGCAGGTCCAGCTTCATGTTCCGGCACTCTTCCACCAGCGTCACCACCTTGTCGGTGTTCTGCATATCGGCGGTGAGTACCGCGGCCATGAACTCGGCCGGGTAATGGGCCTTGAGCCACAGGGTCTGGTAGGACACCAGGGCGTAGGCGGCGGAGTGCGACTTGTTGAAGCCGTAACCGGCGAACTTTTCCACCAGGTCGAAGATATTCTCGGCCAGGGTCTTGTCGATACCGTTCTTTTCACAACCGTCCAGGAAAATGGCCTTCTGCTTGGCCATCTCCTCCGGTTTCTTCTTACCCATCGCCCGGCGGAGCATGTCCGCGCCACCCAGGGTATAGCCGGCCATTACCTGGGCAATCTGCATGACCTGCTCCTGGTACAGGATGACCCCGTAGGTGGGCTCCAGTACCGGCTTCAGGCCCTCATACTGATAATCCGGATGCGGGTAGGACATCGGCTGCCGGCCGTGCTTCCGGTCGATGAAGTCATCCACCATGCCGGACTGCAGCGGGCCGGGACGGAACAGCGCCACCAGGGCGATCATGTCTTCCAGGGAATCCGGCTGCAGGCGGCGGATGAGATCCTTCATACCGCGGGATTCCAGCTGGAACACCGCCGTGGTTTCGGCCCGTTTCAGCATCTCGAAGGACGGCTTGTCATCCAGCGGGATGGTGCTGATATCCAGCACTCCCTCGCCAAGCTTTTCCCGGCGCGGGTTGATCATGTTCAGGGCCCACTTGATGATCGTGAGGGTCCGCAGACCGAGGAAGTCAAACTTCACCAGGCCGGCGTCTTCCACGTCCCCCTTGTCAAACTGGGTTACCAGGCTGCCGCCTTCATCATCGCAGTACAGAGGCGAGAAATCGGTAATCTTGGTGGGGGCGATCACCACACCACCGGCGTGCTTGCCCGCGTTCCGGCAGACACCCTCGAGCTTGAGGGCCATCTCCCAGATTTCCTGGGCTTCCTCGTCCTGTTCCAGGAATTCCTTGAGCTGGGGCTCCTGCTCGATCGCCTTTTCCAAGGTCATGCCCACTTCGAACGGAATCAGCTTGGACAGCTTGTCCGCCAGACCGTAGGACTTGCCCTGCACCCGCGCCACATCGCGCACCACCGCCTTGGCGGCCATGGTACCGAAGGTAATGATCTGGGAGACCGCTTCCCGGCCGTATTTTTCGGCGGTGTAGTCAATCACCCGGTCTCGGCCTTCCATGCAGAAGTCGACGTCGAAGTCAGGCATGGATACCCGTTCCGGGTTCAGGAACCGCTCGAACAGCAGGTCATATTCCAGCGGGTCCAGATCGGTGATCAGCAGCGCGTAGGCCACCAGGGAACCGGCACCGGAACCCCGGCCGGGACCCACCGGCACGCCGTTGTTCTTGGCCCATTTGATGAAGTCCATCACGATCAGGAAGTAACCCGGGAACCCCATCTGGGTGATGATATCCAGCTCGAAGTTCAGGCGCTTGTAGTAGGCTTCCCGTTTCTGATCGTATTCCGGGTCGTCCCTGCTCAGGGTTTTCGCCAGGCGCGCTTCCAGGCCTTCTTCAGACACATGGCGGAAATACTCGTCCATGGTCATGCCGTCGGGGATCGGATAGTTGGGCAGGAAGTACTCGCCCATGCGCACTTTCACCGAGCATCGGCGGGCAATCTCCACCGTGTTCTCGACCGCCTCGGGAATATCCGAGAACAGCTCGATCATCTCCTCGGCGCTGCGCAGGTATTGCTGGTCACTGAACCGGCGCTCGCGGCGCGGGTCATCCAGGGTCCGGCTTTCGCCGATGCAGACCCGGGCCTCGTGGGCCTCGAAGTCATCGGCTTCCAGGAAGTGGACATCGTTGGTGGCCACCACCGGCAAGCCCAGCTCCGCCGCCAGCTCAACACTCAGGTGCAGGCAGTCTTCATCACCGGCGCGGCCGGTGCGCTGAAGCTCCAGGTAATAACTGTCCGGGTAGAGATTCATCCAGTATTCGGCGCGCTCACGGGCCAGCTCTGGCTTGCCCGCCAGCAGCGCCTTGCCGACATCCCCGAGCTTGCCCCCGGAGAGCGCGATCAGCCCCTTTGCCCGCTGTTCCAGCCAACGGCGCTGGATGATGGGTTTGCCGAAGCGCTGGCCATCGGTGTAACCGAGGGAGATGATTTCCGTAAGGTTCAGGTAGCCGTCATTGTCCCGTGCCAGCAGCGTCAGACGGAACGGGTTGTCCGGCTCATCCGGGTTTTCCAGCCACAGGTCCGCACCGATAATCGGTTTGACACCGGCGCCGGTGGCCGCCTTGTAGAAACGCACCAGCGAGCACATGTTGGATTGCTCGGTCAGGCCCACAGCGGGCATGCCCAGCTCGGCGACGCGACTGATCAGCGGTTTGACCCGGACCAGTCCATCCACCATGGAATATTCGGAATGTACGCGAAGGTGTACGAAGGTTTGCGCCATAATAAAAGGCTGTTCCTGCTAGTGTTCAGTCGTGGGCGCGGGCTCAGCCGCCGATCAACGCCCGGATATCCGCTTCTGTCTGGGGGCCGAAGCGGGTCTCCAGTAATTCTCCGTCCGGGTTCACCACAAACGTGGCCGGCAGTGCCACCGGCACCTGCCAGCCGAACCGGGAGGCGGGATCTTCCGCCAGCATGGTGAACTCGATGCCCATCCGTTCGCCCAGTTCGGCCAGTTCCGCTCCGGTTACGCCGTCAAAGTTGACACCAAGCACCGCAATATCCGGCGCCTTGTCCAGTTCGTTCAGTTCCGGGATTTCCTCCAGGCAGGGCTTGCACCATTCGGCCCAGTAATTGACCAGCACCCACTGGCCGCGCAGGTTGTCCCAGTTCAGGCGGGGTCCTTCCGCGCGTTCAAACTCGGTTTTCTGGCAGCCTGACAAAAAAACCGTCAGAAGCACGGCTGCAACCATCAACCCTCGGGCACGGCCACCAGACACAGGGTACTGCACGGCAACTCCTCCTGTTAGACTACGGGCCTTTCAAACCCGCTGTATCCATCCCAGACAATCAGGCCAGAAGATGACAGAACCGACCCGGATTTTCCACAACCCGCGCTGCTCCAAGTCACGTCAAACACTTGAACTGCTTAACGAACGGGGAATCGAGCCGGAGATTATACGCTACCTGGAAACCCCTCCGACAGCGGAAGAGCTCGGGAATATCCTGGATATGCTGGGCTGCGAGCCCCGGGAACTCATGCGTACCAAGGAAACCGAATACAAGGAGCTGGGCCTGGATAACCCTGAACTGTCCCGGGAACAGCTGCTCCAGGCGATGTCCGAGCATCCAAAACTGATCGAGCGCCCCATTGTGATTCGTAACAAGAAGGCGGCCCTTGGCAGACCGCCGGAGAATGTTCTGACCATTCTGTAATGTAATCTCCGAATCCAGTTACAAGCCGCCAAGCAAGGAAACCCGTTCCATGCCAGAGCATGCACCGTACGTCCTGATTCTTTATTACAGCCGCAACGGCCAGACCGCAGAGCTGGCCGGCCAGATCGGCCGGGGCGTTGCCCGGGTACCCGGCATTGAGGCCCGCCTGCGGGCCGTGCCATCGGTATCCCCCGATACCGAAGCGAGCCTGCCGCCGGTACCTGATGAGGGAGCGCCCTATGCCACCAAGGCCGACCTAGCCGGATGCTCCGGGCTGGCCATTGGCAGCCCCACACGCTTTGGCAACATGGCGGCGCCCCTGAAGCACTTTCTCGATACCACCGGTGATCTGTGGCTGAGCGGCGCCCTGGCCGGAAAACCCGCCGGCGCTTTCACCTCGACCGGCAGTCTCCACGGGGGCCAGGAAACCACCCTGATGACCATGATGATGCCGCTACTTCACCATGGCATGGTGTTGTGCGGCCTGCCCTACACCGAGCAGGCACTGAGCGAGACCGAATCCGGGGGAACCCCCTACGGCCCCTCCCACTGGGCCGGTACTGGAGAGCAGCTGCCCCTGAGCGAACACGAAAAGACCCTGTGCCAGGCCTTCGGCCAACGCCTGGCCACCCTGGCCCTTAAATTGTCCGACTGAACCGGAAAGCAACCATGCTCCACAACCCGAAAGCCAAACAGACTGCCCGGCTGACCATTCTGCTGTACCTGGCGGTGCTGGCGACCCTCATTGCCACCACGTTTTTCCCCGCACCGGTTGAAGGGGTGTCCATTACCCTGATGCTGGCAGTAAAACTGGTACCGCTGCTGGCCTTTGCCGTGCCGGTATTCCGGGGCCATAACCGCGGCTATATCTGGATGGCCTTCGTGGTGATTTTCTACTTCACCCAGGCGGTGGTGTCAGCCTGGCTCAGCGAGGGAGCCCCCGGCCCGGTACTGCTGACGGTGCTAACACTGTTGCTGTTCGTCGTGGCGATGGTCCACCTGAAGGTAAATCGCCCGCAGGCAAGCTGACCCTGGGGGCAGACCTGCCCCCATCACGCTCCGGGACGCAGACCACACTGCCCCAGCAGATCCTGCCAGGCCCGGGTGTGGTCCGCCATCGACCGGTCCAGCTCCAGCCAGAGGCTGCCTTCGGCGGACAGAGACAGATGGTGCCGGTACCAGTCCCGGAACTGCTCCGGCATCACCTCTTCCTGCTGCTGCGCTAGCCTGGCGAGCGGCTCGATCAACGCATCCCGGGCCCGACGGATCTCGCCCATGTAGGGCTGGATCTCTCCGATGTACACGCTGAAGAACATGTTCTGCACAATGTCGGACTGGTTGTTCGGCTTGCCATTGAGGCACAGCGGCCGCCCCTCCAGCCGCTCCTGCAACAGGCCAGTGGCGTCGTCCAGCCTGCTCGCCAGCAAGCGGGCACTGTTGATCAACTGCCCCGCCCGATACTCCGCCTGCCATCGCTGATGAACGTTGCCAGCAAACGCCAGTGATACATCCAGCTTTTCATCCAGCAGCCTGGTGGTGGCGGCATTCAGCTGTTGCGCATCCAGCGCCAGATCGGAAACCGGATCGCCTTCCGGGGCTACCGGGTAATAACCCTTGGCCAGGGTGAACAGGGTCTCCACCTCTTCCACACCCCAGGTCGCATTCCATACTGCGATAGGCAGGGACTCCCGCTTGCTTTCGATGGCTTCCCCGAGTGCTTCCTCAAGCTCCTCGTCATCCACCTCAGGCAGGCACTCCCGCGCCGCCTCGATGAAGCGTACCTCGTAACGAAGACGATTGAGGGGCTGCATGACCCGGCCCATCACTGAGTTCTTCTCGCCCACCACGAACTGCAGCTCACAACCATAGAGGGACAGGAAATCGAGCATGCCCATGTCCAGCTCCGGCATGGCCAGCACGCGATCACGACGACGGGGAATCTGTTTGGCGGGTTCCGGGGAAGAGAGCTCGGGTTCCGTCTCCAGAACCCGGGCGACCCGCTCCACGTATTCATCCAGCATGGGGCGGGCCTCGGAAAAGGGATTACAGGCACTCAGGACCGGAACCATCAGCAGCAGCGCCATCGGGCGGGCCCAGCGTGTTCCGGTCATGGGATCCTCCTGTGGGTCGGGCGGAGGTGTCAGCGCTTGCGCAGCAGGGTCTCCACCTCCGAGAAATCGCGGGCGACGAAACGGCCAGTGTCAGGCAGCTCGCCCTCCCGGACCAGCCAGGCAGTCTTCATGCCGGCAGCCTCTGCCGCTTCGAGTTCCGCCTCGACATCGGACAGAAACAGCACGGTTTCCGGCTCGACCCCCAGCTCTTTGAGAATATTACGATAGGAATCAGCTTCTTTCTTACCGCCGATGCGGGTGTCGAAATACCCGGAGAAGAACGGCGTGAAATCACCCTCGGTGGTAAAGCCGAAAATGAGCTTCTGGGCCTTCACCGAACCGGAAGAGTAAACAAACAGACGCAAGCCCCGATCATGCCAGCGCTGCAGGTAATCGGCCGCGTCCGGGTAGATATGCCCCTTCAGCTCGCCCTGCTGGTAGCCCTGCTCCCAGACCATACCCTGGAGGGCTTTCAGGGAGGTTTCCTTGCGATCTTCCCTGATCCACTGCTGGAGCACCTCGACGAGGCCGTCGACATCCTGGCGGTCGACGCCACTTATTGCAGCAACCGCATCGAGCTGTTCAGCCACGGCAGGGTCATCCCGGTTCTCGGTCACGAACCCGGGCAGGTGCTCGGCCGCAAAGGGGAAGAGCACGTCGTGTACAAACGAAATGGAGCTGGTGGTGCCCTCAATGTCGGTCAGGATAACCCGGATCATCCACCCGCCTCCGCCAGCGCTTCGTACCGGGGCAGCCGGCTGGCGATGTCCTCGCCGGTAAAGTCCGCCACCCAGCCTTCCGGATTGCTGAACAGGCGAATGCAGGTGAATTCCGGCTCGGGCCCCATATCAAACCAGTGCCGGGTACCGTCCGGGACGCTGATCAGGTCATTCTTCTCGCACATGACCGCGTAGACCTGATCACCGAAATGCAGATAGAACAGGCCCTGGCCCCGAACGAAGAATCGGACTTCGTCTTCACTGTGAGTATGCTCATCCAGGAACTTCTGGCGAAACGCCTCTTTCTGCGGGTTATCCGGATTCAGGCTGACCACATCGGCGGTCTGGAACCCGCATTCTTCTTTCAGCCGGGCCACTTCCTCGCTGTAGACCTCCAGGATCTGCTCCTGGGTGGCATCCGCGGGCAAGTCACGGGTCGGCCATTGCTCGAAGCGAATGCCCTTGGTGGCCAGCAGCTCGCGGATTTCCGACGGGTTTTGCGTCACGGTCCGGGCGTGCTCGGGCTGGCTTTGATCAAAGATGCTCAGGGTGGTCATGGGCGGACCCTCATGGTTTCAAGTTCACATTCAAAGAGGAATTCAAAGGCTTCCACATGGCGCAGGCAATCGGCCATGGTGTTACCCCACGTATACAGGCCGTGGCCCCGGATCAGGTAGCCCGGCTGCTCCGGATGCTCCGCGAACCAGGCCCGGGTCTCCCGGGCGAGCGCATCGATATCCTGGGTGTTGTCGAACACCGGAACCGAGAGCACGGATTCGTGGGTCTGCACGCCGGAGAAGGCTTTCTGCAGTTCGTAGCCTTCAAGTTCCAGTGCCCGGCCCGGCTCCAGCAGCCGACTCAGAACGGTGGCTTTCACCGAATGGGTGTGCAGCACCGCGCCGACGTCCGGGAACAGCTCATAAAGGACGGTGTGCAGTCGGGTTTCCGCCGAGGAGCGACAGTTGCTCTGGACCGGCTGACCGGACAGGTCCACCACCATCACGTCTCCGGCCCCCAACTGGCCCTTGTGCCGGCCGGAAACCGTGATCGCAATGTGCTCGTCGTCAATCCGCGCCGAGTAATTGCTGCTGGTGGCCGGCGACCAGCCCCGCTGGTACAGGAAGCGGCCGGCGTCGACGATGGATTCTGCCGCTATGGCGTATCGGGTGACATCAAACACGGTGTTTCTCCACGGACCAGGTGCCAGGGGTTTCCCCGCCGCCCGGAGATTATCAACCCTCATTTTCCGCCATTATAGGGATGCTTGGGCGGCCCGCAAATCATGTCGTGCAGCAATCAGATCCGCCACGATGGAAATGGCAATTTCCGCCGGCGTCTTGCTGGGAATGTTGACCCCGATTGGCGCCCTGAGCCGGGCGAGCGCCGCCGCATCCAGCCCCAGGTCGGCGAGTCTCGACCGACGGGCCTCGGACGTCTTGCGAGACCCCATGGCGCCGATATAGAACGCCTGTGACTGCAGTGCCGCCAGCAACCCCATGTCATCCACCCGGGGGTCATGGGCCAGGGCCAGAACCCCGCACCATTGATCACCATAGTCTTCGGCAATGAGGTCGTCCGGCAGGCGTCGACTCAGGGGGATATGCGGATACTGCCAGCCTTCAGCAAAGGTATCCCGGGGCTCGCACAGGGTGACGGTGAATTCCGCAGCCGAGGCAAACTCCGCCACATGGCGCGCCACCTCGACGGCACCGATCAGCAGCAGACGACACTCCGGCTGCAGTGTGTGCACCAGGGTCTGTCCATCGAAGGCCAAACCATTGCGGGCGTTGCCGTCTGCGCCTATCAGGCCCATTCCGCCGCCGACTCTTACTTTCCGCGTGATCGGTTGCCGTTCAGAAAGTGCCCTGGACACCCGCTCGATATGAGGCAAGTGGTCCGACGCGACCAGCGGTTCGACCAGCAACCGGATCCGTCCACCACAGGGTAACTGGAAACGGTCCCGGTCCCCGTCGGTGATGCCGTAATCAATCAGAATGGATTCGACGGGGCCCTCGGCGGCGGTTCGCTGCAGCAGATCCTCTTCCAGGCAGCCGCCGGACACCGACCCACTCCAGTGACCCGTCTCCGACACGGCCAACCACGAGCCCACCGGCCTCGGGGACGAACCCCAGGTTTCGACGATGGTGCACAACCAGACCCGCTCGCCGGCGGCCAGCCAGCGGCGGATACTCTCCATAACGGAGGCCTGGCCGGAGATCACGGGCGCACTCCCGCGGCCATCAGGCATCCGCCTTCAGAGGCAGGGTGCGCTGGCGCTTACCGGTCAGCGCAAACAGGGCATTGCCCAGGGCCGGAATCACCGGGGGCACACCGGGCTCACCGACCCCGGTCGGTGTCTCGGTGCTGTCCACAATCTCCACCTCGACCTCCGGCCGCTCGTACTGCCGCAGCAGCGGGTAGTCGTGGAAGTTGGATTGCTGGACTTCGCCCTGCTCCAGGGTAATTTCCCCATATAACGCAGCCGTCAGGCCGAACAGGATGCCGCCCTCGATCTGGTCAACCACGATGGCCGGGTTGACCACCTGGCCACAATCCACGGCCGCGGCAACCTTATAGACCCGGATCGAGCCTTCCTCGAGGCCGGCTTCCACCACCTGGGCCACGTAGGTGCCGAAGCTGCGCATCAGGGCAATGCCCCGGGCCCGGCCCTCGGGCACGGGTGTATCCCAGCCGCCCAGTCGGGCTGCCCGATCCAGTACCTCCCGATGTCGGGGCTCGTTCGCCAGCAGGCGGCGACGGAATTGGTAGGGGTCCTGCCCCGCCTCGTGGGCCAGTTCATCCATAAAGGTCTCGACGGCAAAGCCGTTATGGGAATAGCCCACCGAGCGCCACCAGGTGATGGGAACCCCCGGATCGATGTGGGTGTGGCGGATATCGATATTGGCGACCTGGTAGGGATATTCGATCGCACCCTCGATGGCGGAGATATCTTTCGGGGTGGCAATGCCTTCGGCCCAGACCCCGACCTTGCCGAGGGTGTTGTAGAGGAACTTGGGCGTCCACGGGAACTGCGCAGGCCCGGCGTTGCGGACATACCAGTTCAGGATCTGCGGCCCGACGATCTGATGATCCCAGCCACTGAGCTCACCCTTATTCAGGCCCGCCTTCATCCGGTGCAACATCGCCGGGCGGTACAGATCGTGGCGGGCATCCTCTTCCCGGGACCAGATCACCTTCACCGGCCGGTCCATGCGGAACGCGACAGCGGCGGCTTCTTCGATGTAGTCCTGGGTCAGGCGCCGGCCAAAGCCACCACCGAGAAAGGTGGTGTTGATGGTGACCTCGTTCGGGGCCAGATCGGTCACCCGGGCAACGGCAATCCGACCCAGATCCGGTGCCTGGGTCGGCGCCCAGATCTCCATGTGATCGTTGCGGTACCAGGCCGTGGCGTTCATGGGCTCCAGGGTAGCGTGTGCCAGGTAAGGCTGGCTGTACTCGGCCTCCACCACCTTGTCAGCGTTGGCCAGAACGCTTTCGGTATCGCCTTCGCTGCGTTCTGATTCGCCGGCATCCTCATCGGCAGCCTTGCGGTAGGTCTCGAAAACCTCGGGCGTGGACAGGTCTATTGCCTCGGAAAAGTTCCACTGGACCTTCAGGGCATCCTGGGCCTTGCGGGCACGCCAGTACTTGTCAGCGACAATGGCCACACCACGGTCGATTTCCATGACCTCCAGAACCCCGGCCATGGCCCGGACCTCATCGCCATTGAACGACTGCACCTTGCCACCGTAGCGGGGTGAGCGGGTGACCACTGCGTACACCATGTCCGGCAGGCTGACATCAATGCCGTACACGGCTTTGCCGGTTGACTTGGCCCGAGCGTCCAGCCGCCGGTTCTGTTTGCCGATGTATTTCCATTCAGCCGCCGGCTTGAGCGCAACGTCCCCGCGCAGAATTTCTTTGGAAGCCAGCTCAACCAGCTGGCCGTAGCGCATGGAATCGATGCCATTGGGGTGGATGACCCGGCCTTCACTGGCCGAGCATTCTTTCGCATCAACCCGCCAGACACCGGCGGCCGCCCGAATCAGCATCTCCCGGGCTTCCGCACCGGCCGTCCTCAGGGGCTCCCAGCTGGTAGCCAGACTGGTGCTACCACCGGTGAGCTGCAGCTTGTACAAGGGATTCTTGTATTCATCGGCAACCGGGGCAAAGCGCGGCTCGATGGCCCCCGGTGCCACTTCCAGTTCCTCGGCAATCAGGGTGGTCAGGCCGGTATAGGTCCCTTGCCCCATTTCCACCCGCGCCAGGGTGAAATAGATCCGGTCATCCCGGGTAATCTCCAGCCAGGCATCCGGGCGCCATTCGCCGGTCTCTTGCTCATAGCCTGTGGGCAGCCCGGAGCAGCCCGGCAGAGACAGGGAAAGCATCAGGCTACCGGAGGCACCGGCACCGACTTTCAGGAAATCCCTTCGGTTCATCGCCATGTCACGCCTCCTCCTGCGCCGGCTTCTCGCCAGCAGCGACGGATTCCACGGCAGCGATGATCCGGCTGTACGTCCCACACCGGCAAAGGTTGCCGGTCATGGCCGCAACGATCTCGTCACGGGCCGGAGAGGGGTTGGTCGCCAGCAAATGAGCGGCACTCATGATCTGCCCGGACTGGCAGTAACCACACTGGGGCACGCCATGGTCAATCCAGGCCTGCTGCAAGGCATGCAGCCGGTCGCCACTGCCCAGACCTTCAATAGTGGTCACCTCGCCATCCGCGGCCATTTCCACCGGAGTGGAACAGGAGCGCACTGGCTGCCCGTTCAGGTGCACCGTACAGGCGCCACACAGCCCTGCTCCACACCCGAACTTGGTGCCCGGCAGCCCCAGTTCGTCCCGCAGCACCCATAACAGGGGCGTATCGGCCTCGATATCCAGCGAGTGAGTCTCGCCATTCACTGTCAGGCGCAATGCCATTCCCTCTCTCCTGTGCAGGGGCTTTCAGTCAGCCCACTTCTGTTATTAGGGGGCAGGTCGACACCGGGCTTGCTATTTGACGACCTCCTCGCCGTCCTTGTTCACCCAGATCTTGCGTTCGCCGGATTCCATCTGACCGTTGGAATTCCAGACTTCGCGGCTCTCCGTAGCTTCCTCGACCTTGCCGTTATCGTTCCAGATCACGCGATCCTTGCAGCCGGCCAGAGCCAGCACCGAGAACACAATTACAACGAACTGCTTAACCACACTTACCTCCAATACCGGTTCTTCCGGTGTTTCAACATGACGTTGGAAAGGAATGGAAACCTTACCGGCTTCCGTGGATTTCACGATTGCGCTGCTTGTCGCGGTCACTCTTCCGTACCATGACATACACCGCCCCGGTGCCACCATGGTGTTTTTGGGCCGAATGAAACGCCAGCACATCGTCAAGTTCGGGTAGCCACTTGGCGAGATAGCTTTTCAGCTGGGCGATGCCGTCCGGGTTACGCTCGCCCTTGCCGTGAAGGATGATCACGGAGCGAAGGCCGTAACGGACGCAATCACCAATAAACGTGAACACTTCCCGCCGGGCCTGCTCAACGGTCATCCGGTGCAGGTCAAGGCGGGCTTCAATGGGATACTGACCCAGTCGGAGCTTGCGAAAAACGCCGTGCTGGATGCCCGGGCGCTGCCAACTCAGAATATCGTGCGCGGTCAGCGGCTCCACCATATCGGAAGTCAACGGATTGACATCCTTCAGGGGTTTCTCCACGGCCGCGCGCTGACGCTCCAGATGACCCGGAGTCAGTTCCCTGGGCGTGGAGACCTCGGCCCGGTTTGGTTTGCGGATGCGCCGGACGTCCTTCATTTCTTCCAGGAAGGCCAGGCGCTCATCTTTACTGGTCATGGATCGGTTTGTATCTGGATTGATTGATGTCAGAACTTTACCACCGCCCCGGTATACCATAAAGAAAGCAACCACCCACACTGCCGCCTGCGACCAAAATCGTAGGGCCCGATCCCGTGCCCTGCACTACACTCAGGCGGACAATAATAACGAGCGAACGGATCCGGACATGGCCTCGAATCAGGACAGTAACCGCCCCCAGAACACCCGCGCCATCATGAGCTTCCTGCGGGAGCATGCGCCTTTCTCCAGCATGGACGATGCCCATCTGGCCCATTTTGCCGAGCATGCGACCCTCAGGTTCTTTGCCGATGGCGATGAGGTGCTCTCCCCTGATGACGGCATCGTCAAACGGTTTTACGTGGTCAAACAGGGACGGATCCGTGGCGAACGCCACAATGACAAAGAAGACCGGACCGAAACCACCTTTGAAATCAGCCGCGGCGAATGCTTTCCCCTGGCAGCACTGATCGGCGAACGCCCGACCCGCACTCTGCACCGGGCTGACGGCGATACCTTTTGCCTGAGCATTGAACAGGACGCCTTTATCACCCTGTTCTCCGAGAGCGACCCGTTCCGCGATTTCTGCCTCAGGGGCGTCAGCAGCCTGCTTGATCAGGTGAACCAGCGCATCCAGTCCAACGCCATGGCGTCCATGGGGTCGAGCAACAGCCTGGATACCCCGCTGGAGCGCTATGCCCTGCGCAACCCGATCGTCTGCTCTCCGGATCTACCGGTGCGCAAGGCCGTAGCACGCATGCACGAGAACAACGTCGGCAGCATCATTATTACCGACGACAACCGGCACCCGATCGGCATTTTCACCCTGCGTGACTTGCGCACCATGATCGCCGAGGAAAAGGGCCCCCTGGATACACCGGTCCGCCAGGTGATGACAGCCGAGCCCTGCCGCCTGCCCGCCGACGCAGACGCCTTTGAAGCTGCCATGCTGATGGCCGAGCACCATTTCGCCCACTTGTGTGTGGTTGATGATGAGCAACGCCTGATTGGCGTGGTCTCGGAGCGGGACCTGTTCGCGCTGCAGCGGGTAGATCTGGTCAACCTGGCCCGCACCATAGGCACCGCTACCCATCTGCGCACCCTGGTAAGCCTGCGCAGCGACGTATCCCGGCTGGTGGACGCCATGCTGGCTCATGGTGCCGATTCCGGCCAGGTGGTGAAGATCATCACCACCCTTAACGACGTCACCGTGCGCCGCGTACTGGAACTGAACCTGCAGAAGAACGATCCAGGCATCCCCTTCACCTGGCTGACTTTTGGTTCCGAGGGCCGGCAGGAACAGACCCTGCTCACCGACCAGGACAACGGCATCCTGTTCCGGACACCGGAAGGAATGACCGAGGAGCAGGTCCGGGAGAAGCTCTTGCCCTTCGCCCAGACCGTTAACAAGGAGTTGGCCGAGTGCGGCTTCACCCTGTGCAAGGGCAACATCATGGCCAGCAACCCGAAGCTCTGCCTGAGCAACCGGGAATGGGATGACTGGTTCATCCGCTTTATCGATGCCTCCACACCCCAGAACCTGGTGTACTCATCGATTTTCCTGGACATGCGGGCGGTGTTCGGCCCGACCGAGCCCCTGCATGAACTCCTGGAAAAGGTCCTGACACGAATCCGCAAGAACGCCCTGTTCCAGAAGATGCTGGCCGGCAACGCGCTGCAGCGCAAACCACCCCTGACGATGTTCCGCAATTTCCGTTACCTGAACGAGGAGAAGAAACACGCGCTGGATCTCAAACGTCAGGGGCTGGCGCCGTTTGTGGAATCGGTGCGGGTATTCGCCCTGGCCAATGGCGTGGAGACCGCCAATACCCTGGAACGGATGGAAGAACTGGCGAAGAAGGGTGTATTCGACCCCAAGGATGCCAATGCCTGGAAAGAAGCCTACAGCCTCATCCAGGCCATTCGCATGCGCGCCCACCAGGAAATGCTGTCCCGTGGTGAAGAGCTGACCAACTACATTGATCCGGATGACCTGAACCCTCTGGACCGGCGAATCCTGCGCGAATCCTTCCGTCAGGCCCAACGACTCCAGCAGAAGCTGGAAGTCACCTATCAACTCTGAGAGCCGGACAGGATGCTGGACTACATCAAACAATGGCTGGAGCGGCGCCGGGCTGGCCAGCTCGGCGAGCACGACCGGGAAAACCTTCCGACACCAAAAAGTGCCGGTGACCAACTGCTATCCGACTGCCGGCTCATCGTACTCGACCTCGAAACCACCGGTCTTAACGCCGCCAGGGACGAGGTGATCGCCATTGGTGCGGTGGCCATCAGTGGCGGCGTGATCCATCTGGATGACCAGTTCGACCTGATTCTCAGGCGACCCGAACTGGATATCAGCGAAACGGTCCTGATCCACGGCATCGGACCGGAAGCCCTGACCCAGGGCCACGAAACCGAAGATGCCCTGCTGTACCTGCTCGAATGGATGAACGGGGATCCGGTGCTTGCCTACCACTCGGCGTTCGACCAGAAATTCCTGGAAAAAACGCTCAAGGCCCAGCTTGGCTATACCCAGCCACATCTGTGGATCGATGTAGCCGACCTGCTACCGGCATTTTTCCCGGACGCCAAAACCGGTGGCAAGCGCCTGGACAACTGGGCAGATTTCTTCGGGCTTGAGGTGAGCGAACGCCATCATGCGGCTGCCGATGCCCTGGCCACTGCCGAACTCACCCTGGTGGCGCTGAACAAAGCCCGGAAAGAAGGTGTAAAAACCCTGAAAGAATTAAATGACAAGCTCCGATATCAACGGAGATTGCAAAACATGCACCGTTTTTGAGGGAGGGCAAACCGCTTCACAAAATTGACCAATCCCAAGGCAAATTACTGAGAATTAGACCTTTTGCCAATATCTATATGTTGGTTGACCAGTAAAGTCACTAGGGACAACAGTCGGAGAAGTACTTATATGAATAATAAATTCTCTATCCGAAATACCTCACCAAAAATCCATCCAACCTCCACAACAACAACACAGGAGTGAATCCTATGTCAGGTCATAGCTACGACGCTGAAAACTACTGGAAGGCGAACCTCCGCCTGATATTCGGGAGTCTGATTGTCTGGGCCGTAGTATCTTACGGCTGCGCCATTCTGCTTCGTCCGATGCTGGCGGGTATTTCCGTTGGCGGGACTGATCTGGGCTTCTGGTTCGCCCAGCAGGGCTCCATCCTTGCCTTCATCGCTCTGATCTTCCACTACGCGTGGCGCATGAACAAGATCGACGAAAAATTCGGCGTACACGAGGAGTAAGGACGAATGAGCCAATTTGCAATCAACATCATTTTCGTAGGGGGCTCCTTCCTCCTCTATATCCTGATTGCTATCTGGGCGAAAGCCGGTAGCACCAAGGACTTCTACGTTGCCGGCGGCGGCGTTCACCCGGTCACCAACGGTATGGCGATCGGTGCAGACTGGATGTCAGCGGCATCCTTTATCTCCATGGCGGGTCTGATTGCCGCCGGTGGTTACGCCAACTCCACCTTCCTCATGGGCTGGACCGGCGGTTACGTACTTCTGGCCATGCTGCTGGCTCCATACCTGCGGAAGTTCGGCAAGTTCACCGTGCCGGAGTTCATCGGCGACCGCTTCTACAGCAAGAACGCCCGTCTGGTGGCGGTTATCTGCCTGATCGTGGCCTCTGTGACCTACGTAATCGGTCAGATGGCCGGTGCCGGCGTTGCCTTCTCCCGCTTCCTGGAAGTTGACGCGACCCTGGGCCTGATGATTGCCGCGGTTGTGGTATTCATGTACGCCGTTATGGGTGGCATGAAGGGCATTACCTACACCCAGGTTGCCCAGTACTGCGTACTGATCATCGCCTACACCATCCCGGCTGTGTTCATCTCCCTGCAGCTGACCGGCAACCCGCTGCCGCCGCTGGGTCTGTTCTCGACCCACGCTGACTCCGGCCTGCCGATTCTGGAGAAACTGAACCAGGTCATCACCGACCTCGGCTTCAACTCCTACACTGCCGACATCGACAACAAGCTGAACATGGTTCTGTTCACCCTGTCCCTGATGATCGGTACTGCTGGTCTGCCGCACGTTATCATCCGCTTCTTCACCGTACCCAAGGTTGCTGACGCGCGCTGGTCAGCCGGCTGGGCCCTGGTCTTCATCGCCCTGCTGTACCTGACTGCTCCGGCCGTTGCTTCCATGGCTCGCCTGAACCTGATGACCACCATCTACCCGGATGGCACTGACGCGGCTCCGATCCTGTACGAAGAGCGTCCGAACTGGGTCAAGGAGTGGGAAGTTACCGGTCTGATCAAGTTCGAGGACCTGAACAACGACGGCCGTATCCAGCACTACAACGCCAGCGAGTCCTTCCAGCCGGAAGCTGAAGCGCGTGGCTGGGCTGGCAACGAGCTGACCGTTAACCGGGATATCCTGGTACTGGCCAACCCGGAAATCGCCAACCTGCCTGGCTGGGTAATCGGTCTGATTGCCGCCGGTGGTCTGGCAGCGGCACTGTCCACAGCGGCGGGTCTGTTGCTGGCGATATCCTCTGCGGTGAGTCACGACCTGATCAAGGGTTCCATTAACCCGAACATCACGGAGAAAGGCGAACTGCTGGCAGCCCGGATCTCCATGGCTGTGGCAATCGTGGTGGCCACCTGGCTTGGTGCCAACCCACCGGGCTTCGCGGCGCAGGTAGTAGCTCTGGCGTTCGGTATCGCCGCGGCATCCCTGTTCCCGGCGCTGATGATGGGTATCTTCTCCAAGCGTGTAAACAACGTTGGTGCTATCGCCGGTATGCTGTCCGGTCTGGCCTTCACCCTGATCTACATCTTCGTGTACAAGGGCTGGCTGTTCATCCCGGGCACCGCTAACCTGCCGGATACCCCCGAGAACTGGGTACTGGGCATCTCCCCGCTGTCCATCGGTGCGGTTGGTGCAATCGTCAACTTTGCGGTAGCCTTCGTTGTATCCAACGCAACTGAAGAACCGCCCGTTGAGATTCAGGAGCTGGTTGAAAGCGTCCGTTACCCACGCGGTGCCGGTCAGGCTCAAGACCACTAAGCAGCAACTCAACCTGATTCATTCGATGAATTGACAGGTTGAACCTGGACGGGCTTCCTCATCGAGGGAGCCCGTTCTTTTTTGAGGAAGTAGATTTATGTTCTGGACCTTAATCGCCACAGTTTTTTGCGGTCTCGGCGCTGCCGGCATTGCCCTGGGTATTCGCGCCATTACCCGCAACAAGGCGCCCCGCTGGCTCATCCCTGTATTTGCCGGCGCCGGTATGCTCGGCTATCTCATTTATGGCGAGTACACCTGGTACGATCACAAGCAGACCCTGCTGCCCGAAGAAGCCGTGATCGTCGGTACCGAAAGCGACGGCATACTCTGGCGCCCGTGGACGTTTGTGTTCCCCTACGTCACCGCGTTCTCCACCGTGGATGTGGAGAGCATCAGCCGCGATACCGACAATCCGAACATCGTGCGCTTTACCCTGTACCGTTTCGAACAAAAGATGACTGATGCAGTCTCCCACCGGGTGCACATCATCAACTGCGAAAGCCGTGAGCTGGTCCCACTGGGCGCTGACGGAACACCCCGGGTGGACAATATGAAGGTCCTTGAATCCGGTAACCCGCTGTATCAGACGGTCTGTGCCGACTGACCGGAGGTTAGACGCAGAGAGTCCAAGTTGTTTTAGCGAGAAGAGCGTTCCATGATTAGCGCCTGGCTGCTGGTATTAATCTCGATTACCTACATTTCCATCCTGTTTGTCATCGCCTGGGCCGGTGACAAGCATCCGGGACTGTACCGGAAACGTCTGGCGCGAACGCACATCTACGCCCTTTCCCTCGCGGTCTACTTCACCTCCTGGACGTTCTATGGTGCTGTCGGCCGCGCCACCCAGGAGGGGCTGGGCTTCCTGCCCATCTATCTCGGCCCGTTGCTGGTGTTCATCTTCGGAGCCCCGTTGCTCCGACGTATCATTTACATCAGCAAACGCAACAACAGTACCTCGATCGCCGACTTCATCGCCTCCCGGTACGGCAAATCCCAGCTTCTCGCGGCCATGATCGCCACCTTTGCCCTGATCGGCAGCGTGCCCTACATTGCCCTCCAGCTGAAAGCCATCGCCATGGGCTTCAACGTGCTGTCCGAGAGCGGCACCGGCTACCGGGAGCTCAGCTCCGCCGCCTGGAACGATTCGGCCTGGTACATCACCCTGGCCCTTGCGGTGTTTACCGTGCTGTTCGGTACCCGCCACCTGGAATCCACCGAGCACCACCGGGGCATGATCCAGGCAGTCGCATTCGAATCCCTGATCAAATTGATCGCGTTCGTTGCCGTCGGTCTGTTTGTAGGATTCGGCCTGTACAACGGTTTCGGTGACCTGTTTGACCAGGTGCGGGCGGCGGATCTTGCCGGGGCGCTGACCACCGACGGACTGGAAGCGCCGGCCTTCATTACCCAGACCCTGGTGGCAATGCTGGCGATCATCTGCCTGCCCCGGCAGTTCCATGTAATGGTGGTGGAAAACACCGACCACAGGGACTTTGAAGTGGCGCGTTGGGCGATGCCGATCTACCTGGTCGTTGCCAGTGCGTTCGTCCTGCCCATCGCCGCGGCCGGTCTGCTGTCGCCGGATCCCATCATGGGCAATCCGGACATCCTCATCCTTCAGTTGCCCATATTTGCCGGTGAAGAGTGGCTGGCGATACTGGTCTTCCTTGGCGGTGGTTCAGCAGCGGCGGCGATGGTGATTGTCTGCTCTGTCGCCATTGCCACCATGGTCAGTAACGAAATCATCATGCCGGCGCTGCTGAAGTTCTTCCGCCCCGGCATGAACCGGCGCACGGACCTCAGCTACCTGCTGCTCAGCATTCGCCGTGTCGCCATCTTCGTGGTTCTGCTGACCGCCTACGGCTTTTACCGGATGGCCGGCGAAGACTACAGCCTGACTGCCTTCGGCTTGCTGTCCTTCGCTGCAGCGGCCCAGTTCGGCCCGGCACTGGTGGGCGGCATTATCTGGCGCAGGGGCAACTACATGGGGGCGGTATGGGGTCTGGCCCTGGGCTTCCTGATGTGGTGCTACACCCTGCTGCTGCCGGCCCTGGCCACTACGGGCTGGATTGCCGACAACCTCATCAACCATGGTCTCTGGGGCCTGGGATGGACCCGTCCCACGGCCCTGTTCGGTTCCGACCTTGACCAGACCAGCCACGGCATCATCTGGAGTCTCGGGATCAACACCGTGACCTATATCGTGCTGTCTATGCTGACCCGTCAGCGGGTGCGTGAGAAGATCCAGATCGCCTCGTTCTTCCATGATCCCCAACCCAAGGCGGAGACCGCCCATCACCAGAGCTGGCAGGGGGAGATCCTGATCTCCGACCTACAGGCACTTGCCGACCGTTTCATGGGCGAGGAGCGCTCCGAGACCATCTTCCGGAACTACGAGCGCCGCAACGCCATTCGTCTGCATCCGCACAGGCCGGCCTCCACGCACCTGATGAAGTACATCGAGCGGCAACTGGCTTCGGTGATTGGCGCTTCCACCGCCCGCGTGGTGCTGGAATCCACCCTCACCGGCCGGGACATGCAGATCGAGGATGTGGTCAGCATTGTCGATGAGGCGTCCCAGGCGATGACGTTCAGCCGGGAGCTACTGCAATCGGCCATCGAGAACATAAGCCTCGGGGTCTCGGTGGTGAATCACCAGCAGCAACTGGTGGTCTGGAACCACCGCTACCTTGAGCTGTTCAATTACCCCAAGGGTTTTGTTCGGGTTGGCCGTCCGGTGGAAGACCTGATGCGCTACAACCTCACCAATGCCAATCATTCCGCGCGACGCATCGATGAGATCATTGCCGACCGCTGTAACAGCATGCGCGAAGGCAAGCCGATGTCCTACGAACGCCAACGCCCCGATGGCACGGTGCTCCGGATCGACGGCAGCCCCATCCCCGGTGGCGGCTACGTGACCACCTTCCAGGACATCACCGCCATGCGCCGGACCGAACAGGCGCTGAAAGAGACCAATATCTACCTGGAACAACGGGTCAAGGAACGTACCCAGGAGCTCCAGGTCATCAACGAGCAGATGCTCAAGGCCAAATCCGTGGCCGAGCAGGCCAACCAGAGCAAGACCCGGTTCCTGGCCTCCGCTAGCCACGACCTTCTGCAACCGCTCAATGCCGCCCGTCTGTTCACCTCTGCCCTTGCCGGAAAAGCGAATGATGGCGAGACCAGGGAGCTGGTGGAGCACATCGACAGCTCCCTGGGTGCAGCGGAAGAAATCATCAGTACCCTGCTCGACATCTCCAAGCTGGACGCCGGGGCTCTGGAGCCTGATATCGGCGTGTTCCCGGTCAACGAACTGTTGCGCCATCTTGCGACCGACTTCACCGCCATCGCCAAGGAGCAGGACCTGGAGCTGCATGTGGTACCCAGTAGCGCCTGGGTGAGGTCTGACGCCAAACTGCTGCGTCGGGTGGTCCAGAACTTCCTGTCGAATGCCATCCGGTACACGCCCAGCGGCAAGATCCTGATGGGGTGCCGGCGACTGAAGGGGTACCTGCGAATCGAGGTGTGGGATACCGGCCCCGGTATTCCGGAGGACCAGCTGGCCCACATCTTTGAGGAATTTCGCCGTTTCCAGCATGGACGTGACAAGAAGGGCCTCGGGCTGGGACTGGCGATCGTCGACCGGATCAGCGGCATGCTCAACCATCCCGTCAGCGTTCACTCGATACAGGGCCGGGGAAGCGTGTTCGGCATCACGGTGCCTGTGGCTGCTCCGGAACAGACTCAGCAAAGCGCCAAGTCCTCCTCCGGCTCCAGACGGGTCTCAAGCCTGGGAGGCCTGCAGGTACTGTGTATCGACAATGATCCAGCCATTCTTCAGGGCATGGCGGCGCTGCTTGGGAACTGGCAGTGCGACGTGACCTCAGCGGAGAGTCTTGAGGATTCGCTGGAGAAGCTCGATGGCCGGCAGCCGGATATCATTCTTGCCGATTACCAGCTGGATGATAACCGCAATGGTCTGGACGCCATGGACAGCCTCAGGGAGGCTATCAGCAACGATATCCCCGGGATTCTGATTACCGGGTATATGGCGCCTGAAGTGCGTGAGGATGCCATCGAGAGGGGCTACCAGATTCTCTACAAGCCGGTGAAGCCTGCGGCCTTGCGGGCGATGGTGAACAAGCAGTTGAAGCAGAAGCGGGGGTGATTGGCTGCTTCCTTCTCAGATGACTTCTAGTGTGCATAGAAAAACCCCGGTGCCTGTTGGGCCCGGGGTTTTGTTTTGTCTAAAGGAGAGGCTTGGGCCGCACCTGGATAGTCGCATGAGGGCCATTTGTAGCTGACACCAGGTCATCGTCAGGTTCTTGATCCCATAAAAAAACCCCGGCAGCAACGCTGTCGGGGTTTTGTATTAGGAGCCTGACGATGACCTACTCTCGCATGGGCCATGCCACACTACCATCGGCGCTGGTCTGTTTCACTTCTGAGTTCGGGATGGGATCAGGTGGTTCCAGACCGCTATGGTCGTCAGGCAAAACGGTTGATCACTGGGGGACGAGATGGAACGTTCGGGGTGTTTTCCGAGTGATAATCGATTTCTTTGTTGCGTCATCCGCAATTGTCTTGGGTGTTATATAGTCAAGCCGCACGAGCAATTAGTATCGGTTAGCTCAACGCCTCGCAGCGCTTACACACCCGACCTATCAACGTCCTGGTCTTGAACGGCTCTTCAGGGACCTCGAGGGTCCAGGGAGATCTCATCTTGGAAGGGGCTTCCCGCTTAGATGCTTTCAGCGGTTATCCTGTCCGAACATAGCTACCGGGCAGTGCGTCTGGCGACACAACCCGAACACCAGAGGTTCGTCCACTCCGGTCCTCTCGTACTAGGAGCAGCTTTCCTCAAATCTCCAACGTCCACGGCAGATAGGGACCGAACTGTCTCACGACGTTCTAAACCCA
>NZ_FOUR01000010.1 GCF_900114925.1 Marinobacter pelagius
ATGAGTCCCCGCCCATTCTCCCAAGCACCAAAGGTGCACTGATGCGCCCTGGTCGTGAACCATCAAGAGACTGGTGCCACACGTTGGCAAACCACGACATCTGTATCCACTTGGACACGATCAGGCACCGACGGTTTTCTGGGGCTTCGGCCAGGGGCCGCCTCGCTGTTCGCGACCAGCGGTCTTGATCCTGATGGGTGTCTGGTGCGGATCAGTCCGCAACCACCACTGAGAACAACGGGTGCGTATTGGAAGGGAGGAGCCACCACAACCGGCGGTTGTGGTGGATTGGCATTGCCTGTTGACTACGGCTGGCTAATGGGTGACCCCATTTTCACAATGCCATTCCCGGAGTCAGACCTAAACTCGGGGTCAGATGAAAGCCTTCATCTGACCCCATCTTCAAACCAGCTCTCCCCGGGGTCTGATGAAAACTTTCATCTGACCCCACTTTCACCCTCTCCCAAAAACTCCAGAACCGCCTCCCGATAAGCCGGAATCACAAATGTCGACCCATGCCCCGTATCGGTCTGCAAAAACCGTTTCGGCTCCCCAGCCGCCTCATACAGCGCCACCCCATGGTGAAACGGAATGATCCCGTCCCGAACGCTGTGAATCACCATCACCGGCACCGGTGCAATGTCGTCGATCCTTTCCACCCCCTCATATTCCGAGGGAATGGTCCAACTCAACGGCACCTGGAACGGCCAGGTCAGCCAGAACGCATCAAGCTTTTCCCGGGCAATACCCCGGAAGCCGGAGAAGGTGCCGTCAAGGATGACGCCGTCCAGTGCCGGGCGCTCCTCCCTCTGCACCCATTCACTGGCCAGGGCAATCCCGAGGGCACCGCCAAGGCTCTGGCCGAGAATATGGATGGGCCTCTCGCCAACGTCATCCCGGTTAACCAGCCAGCGAAACCCGGTCTCCACATCGTGCAGGGCGCCCTCTATGTCCGCATCGCCGGTGGACCGGCCGAAGCCCCGGTAGTCGATGGTAAACACGTTATAGCCTTGCTCAGGCAGCCAGGCGACGTTCAGGATATGGCTGCTGATGTTCTGGGCATTGCCGTGCAGGAAATACACCGTCCCCCGGGGCTCATCGCCGTCCGCCTGGGCCGGCAGCCACCAGCCGTGAAGCCTCTCGCCATCCGCGGTATCCAGATAGACGTCCTCGTAATCAAGGTTGAGCCGGTCCGGGGTGACATAGGTGATGTCATCGGGGTAGAAGAAAACACTGCTGCAGCCGCCCTGAACAACCGCCAAAGCGACGATCAAGGCGGTGAGCAGCGGTTTCCTGAGACTCAGAAGTAAGCGTGCAGTCCGGCGTGCCATGTGCTCTGGTACCTGTCGTAATGGTCTTCCCGGGTGAACTCGGCAAACAGGCTGAATTCCCGGCCGAGATGCCAGTTGCCTTTGATATAGGCCTGATCCTGTCGGTGCTGGCTGCTGACGATCCAGGCTTTGGTCCGGGCGCCGGCCATCAGGCTGAACCGGTTGTTCTGGTGCAGCACGCCGAGGTCCGCGCCCGGTGCGGCGTCATAGCCCCGGCGCAGGTCGTCGTCGATTTCCAGGTCGGCGGTGGCGATGGCAAAGGCCTGGGTGGAATCCCCCAGCGCCCAGCTGCCTCCGGCACCGCCTTCAAAGTAGGGCGCCAGCACCCGATCCCCGCCAGTGTCCGTCCGTCTTCCGCCAAAACCGACCTGCCAGGACAGGGGGGAGAAGAACTGGTCCCTCGGGCTCAGGGAGCGGATTTCCACGCCCACCAGTTGTTCCACCTGCAACTCGTCGTTGTCCGTGTAGTATCGGGCATCCAGGCGCAGGAACTGCAGCTGAGCCCCAGGCCGGTAACCCGCCGGAGGGTCCAGCACGTCGTGGTAGGCCGGCCGGAAGGTGAGCTGGGTAAATTCCCGGTGAGCCAGCTGACCGGCTCCCAGGCTCACCCGGAAGGTGTCATGGCCCTGGTCATCGCGAACGTCGGGCTCCGGTGGTCGGGAGCTGGCCTCCACACCGTCAATCCGGCTCCGGGAAACCAGCAGCTCATGGGACAGAGGCGCGGCATGTTCCCTGGGCCAGCCTTCGGCCTCGCTCTGGTAACGCACATAGTCGTAGGTGGCATCGAGCACCCTGGCCCGTTCCCGGTCACTCAGTTGTTGGACCTCGGGTGCATCTGTCTCAACATAGCCGTTGGCGATCGCTGCCGACAGGGTCTGATGCTCGTCCGGCAGTTCCGAGATCTGGTAAGCCACCGAAGTGGCCGCCGAGGGCCGGTAATACACCTCTTCCACCAGGTTCTTGTCCACGACCCAGCGCACGGTATCGGAGGGAATAGCGTGAGTGCTCACTTCCCCCAGCAGGTCGGTTCCCGGGCGCGCCACATCAATCAGCGCCAGCAGCCGGTAGGCACAGTTCTCGTCGAAGAAGTAGTAGTCGAAATTCTTGTCCTGGATTTCCCAGGCGTGGGCCAGCAGCAGGTCGACCTCACTCTGGTCCAGATTCAGGGTGTATTCCCACAGGTCCCGGTGTTCGATGTCCGAGTACAGACGGATCTTCTCGTAATAGGGCTGTACCGTGGTGATGCCCGGATAGCCGCCGAAGATGCCCTTGTAGGCAAACAGGATCTCACTGTCGTGGGCGGCCGCATCGGCGGCATAGGAAATGGTGTTGGCCAGCAGCAGGTTGGTTTCCTCGTCTTCCTGGGGCGGGTCGAGCCGCAGGAAAGTGTGCCCGAACATGGAGGAAGGACTGTTCAGGTAGGAGGCTGCAAACACCAGGGTGACGGTTTCGGTGTTCAGGGTATCTTTCCAGTCCTGGTACTCCGGGCAGGAAACTTCGGAGTCCGGCAGGTCCAGGCGGTCCCGGAGCCAGGCATCCCTGGCCGGGAAACGGCAGCGGGCATGATCGTTGCCACCGCCGGGTTCCTGGATCCCCGCCAGGGTGGCTTCAAGCTCGGCCCGGGGCGAGTGCTTGCCGTTCTCACTCAGGAAGAAAGCCGGGTCGTCGGCCTGGCTGGTGTAGCCATCGCCGAAGGTGTCGGTGTGGTAGTGGCCCAGTGTCAGCCAGGCCGGGTCCTGGTGCAGGTTTTCTGGAATTGGTTGTTGGTTGGCGTGGAGGTTGAAGCTGACGGCAAGGCAGAGAATCGCTTGCCCGAAACGCACGGTCTGGCCCATGGAGAAGATTGATCCGGGTCGTTGGGAAATCGGTCAGGCGCCGTCCCTGGCGCCATGTCCTTCCTTGCGGTTAACGGTTGTTATGCCGCCACGTATTTGCTCAGAGCCTGGTCCTGCTCCAGCAGCGCAACGATGGCATCCACGGCTTCACCGGAAGTGGTGTCGGCGTCCGGGAAGATGGTTGCGAAGTTGTCCTGGAGTACCTTGCGGAATGCGTCACGGTCGGCTTCCTCTACGCCCAGCAGAACCGCCAGGGTATCGAGGTTTTCACCGGAGCCACGGGACATGTCACGGGCAACCTTGTCGATGTTGCTGTCCATGTACATGGCCATGGATTGAACAGACTGGTTGGTCTGACAGCCCAGGGTGCCGGTGGTCATACCAAAGGTCTGGTTACCGAAGGTACCGTTGGTGGTGGCGGCCAGAACGTGGGGAGCAATACCGGATTGTCCTTTCCAGATCATGGCACCCACGCCACAGCCCGGCTGGGCGAAAGCCATGGAGGAAGCACCCAGAAGAATTGCACCTGCGATCAGTTTTTTCATTATCCACTCCTTTCTGTGGTTTTTTGCAGTCGTCGCATTGATCTCCCGGCCGGCCCCATCGGGGACAGCCGGGAAGGAACGGCCCTGACAGGTCCTGTGGAGACAGGTAGACCGTTGGCTTGAGTATAGTCCAAGTTCCGGATTCGCAAGTGAAAGGATTCGTGAGTAATTGATTTATGTCGGATTTTTCACGCTGACGGCGCTGGGATGTGTCTCTTTTCAGGCCATATGGACCAAAAAGCCGGGGCGTGTCGCCACGCTCCGGCTGTTCTGCCGATCCTTCGGGGTGGCTGTCAGCCGCCGAGATACGCGTTGCGCACGTCCGGGTTGGCCAGCAGGTTCTTGCCGGTGTCGTGCAGGCGGATCCGTCCGGTCTCCAGCACGTAGCCACGGTCCGCCAGGTTCAGGGCCTGGTGGGCGTTCTGCTCCACCAGGAACACCGTGATGCCTTCTTCCCGCAACTGGCCGATGATCTCGAAGATCTGCTGGATCACGATCGGTGCCAGCCCCAGGGACGGCTCGTCCAGGATGATCATCCGGGGCTTGCTCATCAGGGCCCGGCCGATGGCCAGCATCTGCTGCTCACCACCGGACATGGTGCCGGCGCGCTGGTGCTCCCGCTCCTTGAGCCGGGGGAACAGGTCATAGACATGGTCCTGGCTCTTGCGGATCTCCGCCTTGGTATTGAAGAACCCGCCCATGTGCAGGTTCTCTTCCACGGTCAGGCCGGAGAAAACCCGCCGGCCCTCGGGCACAATCGAAATGCCGGAGCGCATGATCTGGGAGGTGGGCTCGTTGGTGATGTCCCGGCCTTCCAGGATCACCCGACCGGAGCTTGCCTGGGGGCTGCCGCAGACGGTCATCAGCAAGGTGGTCTTGCCGGCACCGTTGGCACCGATCAGGGAGACGATCTCGCCTTTCTTGACCTCGACCGATACCCCGTGCAGCGCCTCGATTTTCCCGTAATGGGTATGAACATTCTCAAGTACTAGCATGGTTGGTCCTCAGGCCTCGCCCAGATAGGCTTTGATCACGTCGTCGTTCTGGCGGATTTCCTCCGGCGTGCCACTGGCCAGGGGACGACCCTGGTTAATGACGTTGATCCGGTCGGAAATACCCATTACCAGGCTCATGTCGTGCTCAATCAGCAACACGGAAACGTTGTAGTCCTCTTTCAGGCTGACAATCAGCTGATCCAGTTCCTTCGTTTCCGCCGGGTTGAGGCCGGCTGCCGGCTCGTCCAGCATCAGCAGCTGCGGTTCGGTCACCATGCAGCGGGCGATCTCCAGGCGCCGTTGCTGGCCATAGGCCAGGTTGCCGGCTTCCCAGTTGGCCATCTCGAGCAGCCCGACCCGGTCCAGCCAGTACCGTGCCCGCTCCAGGGACTTCTTCTCCCGCTCCCGGTAATCCGGGGTTTTCAGCAGGCCGGCCAGCAGGTTGGTGTTCAGGTGCCGGTGCTGGGCGACCAGCAGGTTCTCCACCACCGTCATCTTGCTGAACAGGCGCACGTGCTGGAACGTGCGCACCATGCCCAGGCGGGAAATCTTGTAGTCGGGCTTGCCCTGGATTTCCTGACCCTGGAACAGGATCTTGCCGCCGGTTGGTTTATAGAAGCCACTGATACAGTTGAACACCGTGGTCTTGCCGGCGCCGTTGGGGCCGATGATCGAGACGATCTCGTGTTCCCGGACATCAACGGATACCTGGTCCACCGCCAGCAGGCCGCCGAAGCGCATGGACAGATTCTGTACTTCAAGCATTGTCTGTCACCCCTGCTCTTTGAGTTCGATTTGAATGCGGCGCATGGGCAACAAGCCCTGCGGACGCCAGACCATCATCAGCACCATGGCGGCACCAAAGATGAGCATCCGGTATTCAGAGAACTCCCGGGCGAGCTCGGGCAGGATGGTGACGGCAATTGCAGCCAGGATCACCCCGACCTGTGAGCCCATGCCACCCAGGACCACGATGGCCAGGATGATGGCGGACTCAAGGAATACGAAGGATTCCGGGCTGATAAAGCCCTGCTTGGAGGCAAACACGGTACCGGCAAAGCCGGCAAAGAAAGCGCCAATGGTGAAGGCCGAGAGCTTCACCGCGGTGCGGCTCATGCCCAGGGAGCGGGCTGCGATCTCGTCTTCCCGCAGGGCTTCCCAGGCGCGACCCACGGGCATACGCATGAAGCGGCGGATGACCAGCAGGGTGAAGACGGCCAGGACCAGGGCAATCAGGTACAGGAAGATCACTTTGTGCTCGCCGGAGTAGGCGATGCCGAAAGTCTCGTGGAAGGAGACATTGCCTTCCTCCTTGACCCGGCGGCCGAACTCCATGCCGAACAGGGTCGGATCCGGAATGCCGCCGATGCCGTTGGGGCCGCCGGTGAGGGTAGTCCAGTTGTTCAGCAGGATACGGATAATCTCCCCGAAACCCAGGGTGACAATGGCGAGATAGTCACCACGTAACCGGAGCACCGGAAAGCCCAGCACAAACCCGAACAGGGCGGCGAGCAGGGCGCCGATCGGCAAGGCCAGCCAGAAGGAGATCCCGAAGTACTGGGACAGCAGCGCAAAGGTGTAGGCACCCACCGCATAGAAGGCGACATAGCCGAGGTCGAGCAGGCCGGCCAGGCCCACCACCACGTTCAGCCCGAGGGCCAGCATGATATAGATGAGCACCAGGGTGGCCAGATCGACTGCCCCGCGGGACACGATGAACGGCCAGACCAGGGCGAGCAGGATGATCGCCACAAAGAATACCCGCTCCATAAGCAGGCGCCTTTCCTGGGAGATCGGACCGCGCTTGGCCATTGGGTTGAGGTTCGGAACCTTGCCGAACACACCCATGATGCTGTCGCGGAACAGCTGGAACAGGAAAACCGCCACCGCAGCGAGGAATACATTGATCACGGTGGCTGTGGTCGCGCCTTCCAGGGCAACAGATGTGCCCTGGGCAACCAGGTTCAGCCCCAGGATCGGGTAGGCGATGATTATAGTGATTATTGCACAGAACAGTGCGTGCTTAAGGTTATGAGCAGCCATCAGATCTTCTCAACCTCCGGTTTGCCAAGCAGGCCGGTGGGTTTGAACAGCAGAATCAGGATGAGCAGGCTGAACGAGATGACATCCTTGTACTCGCCGCTGAGGTAGCCGGACGTCATGCTTTCTGCCACGCCGAGTATCAGACCGCCGAGCATCGCACCCGGGATGCTTCCGATACCGCCGAGGACGGCTGCTGTGAAGGCTTTCAGGCCGGCAATGAAGCCGAACAGGGGATCGACCGAGCCGTAGTACATGCCTAACAGGAGGCCTGCCACGGCAGCGAGGGCTGCGCCGATCACGAAGGTTGCCGAGATGATCCGGTTGGTATCAATACCCAGCAGGTTGGCCATGCCCAGGTCCTGGGAAACCGCACGACAGGCGCGACCGGTCCGGGAGCGGGCAATGAACAGCGACAGGGCTGTCATACAGATCAGCGTGGTGATGAAGATGGTGATCTGCATGTAGGACAGAGACATCTGGAAGCCATCGCCGGAACCAAAATTGAAGCCGCCTTCGATCAGGGCCGGGAAGCCGATGTTGCGGGAACCCTGTGCCAGGTGCACGTAGTTCTGCAGGAAGATGGACATACCGATGGCGGAAATTAGCGGGATCAGCCGGTGGCGCCCGCGAACCGGCCGGTAGGCAACCCGTTCCACTGCCCAGCCCATGGAGCTGGAGACCAGCATGGCGCAGATCAGCGCCACGATCAGGATCACCGGTAGCCAGGCAACGCCGAGGGAGGCCAGGCCGGTAATGGCAATCAGCGCGGTGTAGGCGCCAATCATGTAGATCTCACCATGGGCAAAGTTGATCATGCCGATGATGCCGTAAACCATCGTGTAACCGATGGCGATCAGGGCATAGGTGCTCCCGATCGTCAGCCCGTTAATGAGCTGCTGAGAGAAGTAAAGGAGGTCTTGCATTGTTTTTGAACTCCGAAGGCCCGCTCCCTCCGCTTCCATGCCCCTGGTCCGGGTTATCCGCACCGGGGGCAGGGGAGAATCAACAGGAGCCTAGAAAAACACCTTCTCCCGGATCGCGGTGAGAAGGTGCTCTCATTATTACCGTTTGTTAACGATTTTGGCTCAGTTTACCGGAGTTTTGCTGCCGTCTGAATGCCATTCGTACACAACAAACTCGAATGACTTCATGTCGCCGGCTTCGTCGTATTCAACGGTGCCGATCGGAGTTTGGAAGGTGCCACTGCGCAGGGCTTGGGCAACCTCGAACGGATCGGTGGATTCAGCCTGTTCGATACCATTGGCAATCAGCTGAACCGCGGTGTAGGAGGTCAGCACGAACGGGCCGGAGGGGTCTTCGCCCTTGTCCTGGAAGGCCTTGACCAGTTCCTGGTTCTCGGCTTTCTGATCGAATGCCGGCGGCAGGGTTACCAGCAGGCCTTCAGCAGCCTCGCCGGCGATGGTGTTGATGTCCTTGTTGCCGACACCTTCAGGACCCATGAACTTGGCGTCCAGGTCAGCCTGGCGCGCTTGGCGCAGGATCAGGCCCAGCTCAGGGTGGTAGCCGCCGTAGTAGACGTAGTCCACATCCGCCTGCTTGAGCTTGGTGACCAGGGAGGAGAAGTCCTTGTCGCCCGCGGTGATACCTTCGAACATGGCGATTTCAACGCCCTGATCCTTGAGGGTATCGCGCACGGCGGTGGCGATGCCTTCACCGTACTGCTGTTTGTCGTGAACGATGGCAACACGCTCAGGGTTCTGGCTGGCGATGTAGTTGCCGGCGACCGGCCCCTGCATGCTGTCCAGACCGATGGTGCGGAACACCAGCTCATAACCGCGCTCGGTGATTTCCGGGCTGGTGGAAGCCGGGGTGACCATCAGGATGCCTTCATCCTCGTAGATGTCAGAGGCCGGCTGGGTGGAGCTGGAGCACAGGTGGCCTACGACAAAGCCGACACCGTCGTTAACCAGGCTGTTGGCTACGGTAACGGCCTGCTTCGGGTCACAGACGTCGTCATATTCGACGGCGACCAGCTCTTCGCCCATCACGCCACCGTTGGCGTTGATCTGCTCGATGGCCATACGGGCACCGGAGAACTGCATGTCACCGTACTGGGCTACGGGGCCGGTCATCGGGCCGGCAATACCAATCTGGATCTCTGCGGCTGCCTGACCGGCGGCCATCAATGCAACAGAAGTGCTTACAGCGGTTGCGAGTTTTTTCACTGAGGTTCTCATTAGGTCAGTCCTGTTTTGTTCAGGGTTATTCTTGTGTTCTCAGAGAGCAAACAAACACCACGGGCTGCCGCTTGTCAAGCCGGGCCGGCCAGTGTTTGTTCAGGAACACAACTTTTCCAAACGTGTCCGCGTTGAAGACAGAAAGCTCCAACCTGGCAGAATGCCTGCAAAGCGTGTGCCTGACTGAGAAAAGTGTCACGCGTCCGTGCTGTTCTCTTCCTGATCCGGGAATACCAGTGTGCGGAAGCTTTCGTGTTCGCGCAACTGTTCGAAGCTCGGATCCACGGAAGCATCGTCCCGATAGGCTTCCGAAATATCGATGGCTTTCTCCAGCGTGCTGACGGCGTCTTCCCAGCGGCCGATCTCGGCATAGGCGCAGGCCAGCTGGTAATGGGCGTGGCCGTTCTGCGGGTCCAGTTTCAGGGCCCGGCGGCACAGGCTGATGGCCCAGAGCGGCTCCTGCATTTCAAGAACGGCATCGGCCTTGTAGCTGAGGGCTTCCACATCGTCCGGCCGGAGGTCGAGGATGCGGTCGTAGGCGGCGATCTTGTTCTGCTGGGAGGTTTCCTGGCTTGCCTTGAGCCAGAGCGAGTGCACCTCGTTGGTGCGTTCGATCTCGGCCTGGTTCTGGTGAATGATGTCGGATTTCTGCTGCAGCTGTTCCTCGATGGCCTTGAGGCGCTTCTCGTACTCCACCACCAGTTCGTTAACCCGTTTTTCCGCGACACTGGCCAGCTGGTTGCGCATGTCCCGGATCGAGTTCCAGCCGATCACAACCAGGATGGAGGTGGCACCGGCAATCAGATAGAAGAAGTAGGTGACTGTATCGGTAGCGTAGGACATGGTCTTGTCGGCCACGGACAATTCTTTATCGACCACCTTCTCGATCAGCTCGGCGCGGGTGTCCATCATCTCCTTGCGCAGGGCCTTGCTTTCCTCCAGCAGGTAGAGCTCGATAAACGGCGTGTACATGGGTTCTTCCAGATCCGCCAGAGCGGCGGCCACGTCGTCGGCGGTGACATCGTCGTCCATGGATGGCCGCTCGCCGGTGTCCTGGGCGGCCGCATTCCCGGCCAGGAGGAGCAGGCACAGCACGGTGCCGGTGCGCATTGTCCTGAGCAATGGCAGGAGCGAGAGGATGAATCGGTTGATCATGGTACTGCGTCCGTTTTGCGGTTTTGGAAAACAGCTGACCTTAGCATAGTGGCTGGCGGAAAAAATGCCGTACAGACAGTTTAAAGGGGGATCAGGCGAAGTTAAGTGGAAGTGCCCACTTGCATTTAGGGGTACAAAGACCTCTAATAGTTAGAGGTATAAACAAGTGTTGAGTAGTCGGAGCAACTCTGTGGACAATTACGAACAGGTGCTGGTAGCGCTTCGCCGCGTCATCCGGGCAACGGATCTTCATTCCAAGCGGCTGAGCAAGCATGCCGGGCTCACCGGCCCGCAACTGCTGATCATGCGTACCATCCGGGACCTGGGGGAGGTGACCATCGGCACCATCGCCGACAAGGTCAGCCTGAGCCAGGCCACCGTGACCACCATTCTGGACCGGCTGGAACACCGCAAGCTGGTCTATCGCGTCCGCAGCACCAAGGACAAGCGTAAGGTCCACGCCCATCTGACCGAAGAGGGCGCCGACATCCTCTCCCGCGCCCCGAATCCCCTGCAGGAAGACTTCATCCAGAAGTTCCAGAGCCTGCACGAGTGGGAGCAGACCATGATCCTGGCCTCGTTGCAGCGCGTGGCGAACATGATGGACGCAGACGAGATCGACGCCTCGCCGGTGCTGACTGTGGGTTCGGTGTTGAAGGATGACGGCTGGAAGGAGAAGGCCTGAGGTGTGAAAAAGGGGTCAGAAGAAGGCGTTCTTCAGACCCCGGAGTTGGCAAGGCTTGGCAGTGTTCGCCGGGTGAAAATGGGGTCAGATGAAGGCTTTCATCAGACCCCGGCCTGGCCCCCGGAGTGGGCGCGGTTCCCGAGGTATGCGGGGTCTGAAGAACGCCTTCTTCTGACCCCACCTTCACACATGCTCCCGAGTCCCAATCAATGCACCGAAGACCCCTTCCGCGGCTTGTTCCCAAAGCAGACCTGAAACACATCGTTATAATGCCGCGCAAAATTCACCGTCAGCCCTTCCTTGAGATACTCGGGCAGCTCCTCATAATCCCCCCGGTTCGCCTCCGGCAGGATCAGGTTACTGATCTTCTGCCGCCGCGCCGCGATCACCTTCTCCCGGATGCCGCCAACGGGCAGCACCTGGCCAGTCAGGGTCAGCTCCCCGGTCATGGCGATGTTCTGCTGGGGCGCCTCCTTCCGGGCGATGGACAGCAGCGCGGTGGCCATGGTGACCCCGGCACTCGGGCCGTCCTTCGGCGTCGCGCCCTCCGGCACATGCAGGTGCACAAAGGACTTGTCGAAAAAGGTCGGATCGCCCTTGTACCGCTTCAGGTTGGATGACACGTAGCTGTACGCGATCTCCGCCGATTCCCGCATGACATCCCCCAGCTGCCCGGTCAGCTTGAAGCCCCGCTGGCTGCTGTGGATGCGGGACGCCTCGATGCTCAGCGTAGCGCCACCCATGGCGGTCCAGGCCAGACCGGTGACAACCCCGGTACCTTTCAGTGACTTTTCCTTGCGGAAGGCGGGCTGCCCCAGGTACTCGGCCAGGTCTGCCACGCCCACTTTCACCGGCTGGTCCGGATTATCCAGCAGCTTCACGATGCCCTTGCGGATGATCTTGTGCAGCAGCTTCTCGAGGTTCCGCACACCGGCTTCCCGGGCATACCCCTCGATCACCTGCCTGAGGGCGGCGTCGGTGACATTGAGCTGTTTCTTCAGCAACCCTGCGCGCTTGAGCAGCCGCGGCATCAGATGATGCTTGGCGATCGCCAGCTTCTCCTCGGTGATGTAGCCGGACAGGCGAATCACATCCATCCGGTCCAGCAGCGGCCGCGGAATGGTATCCAGCTGGTTGGCGGTGCAGATGAACAGCACCTTGGACAGGTCCATGCGGACATCCAGGTAATGGTCGAGGAACTCCCGGTTCTGCTCCGGATCCAGGGTTTCCAGCAGGGCAGAGGCCGGGTCCCCCTGGTACGACGCACCGATCTTGTCGATCTCGTCCAGCATGATCACCGGGTTGGCGACCTTCGAGTCCTTCAGGGCCTGCACGAACTTACCCGGCATCGCGCCGATGTAGGTGCGGCGGTGGCCCTTGATTTCGGCCTCGTCACGCATGCCGCCAACGCTGAACCGGTAGAACTTGCGGCCCAGGGCATCGGCAACGGAATGCCCGATGGAGGTCTTGCCCACGCCAGGCGGGCCCACGAGCAGCAGGATCGAGCCGCTGACTTCGCCCTTGAAGGTGCCCTCGGCCAGGAATTCGACGATGCGGTCTTTCACATCATCCAGGCCGTCATGGTCCCGGTCCAGGATGCGCCGGGCCTCGGCCAGGTCGAAATGGTCCTCGGAATACTGGCCCCAGGGCACCTGGGTGAGCCAGTCCAGATAATTGCGGGTAACGCCGTATTCCGGTGAGCCCTGTTCCAGCACCTGCAGTTTCTGAAGTTCATCCCGGAAGCGTTCCTGTACCGGCTCGGGAGGATTCAGCTTGGCCATTCGCTCCTCAAAGCGCTCCGCGTCGGCGGTCTTGTCATCCTTGGCCATGCCCAGCTCGCGCTGGATGACCTTGAGCTGTTCCCGCAGGAAGAACTCGCGCTGATGCTTCTGGACCTTCTCGTTGACCTCTTCACTGATCTCTGACTGCAGTCGTGCTACTTCCTGTTCCTTGCGCATCAGCAACAGGACTTTTTCCATGCGCCGGAGCAGGGGCACGGTATCCAGCACATCCTGGAGCTCGGGCCCTGGCGCACTGGTCATGGAGGCGCCGAAATCAGCCAGGGGCGAGCTGTCGTCTGGCCCAAAACGGGACAGGTATTGTTTCACCTCCTCGCCATAGAGCGGGTTGGTTCGCAGCAGCTCCTTGATGGCGCTGATGATGGCCAGGGTATAGGCCTTCAGCTCGTCTGCGTCTTCCTCAGGCTCAGTCGGATACTCCACCTCCACCAGGTAGGGAGGTTTGCGCCGCAACCATTGAACGATGCGGAACCGCTGCAGGCCCTGGGCGATAAACTGGACCTTGCCGCTTTCCTTCTGGGCATGGTGCACACGCACCGCACAACCGATGGTTTCCAGCTGATCGCTGGCGGGGATGCCCTGTTCGGCGTCGTGTTCCTCCACGTAGCAGATGCCGAGCACGCGATGATCGGTCTCGCCCACGCGCTTGAGGGTTTCATGCCAGGGATCCTGATTGACCACCACCGGCTGAACCTGGGCCGGGAAGAACGGCCGATTGGAAACCGGCAGCACATACATGCGCCGGGGCATGATCTGCTGGGGCAGGGCAAGGCTTTTGCTGTGCTCGTCCTTGCCGATGTATTCGGTCACGTCTTCTTCGAATTCCTCAAGGCTGTCATTGCGGTTGTCGTCATTCATGCCGTCGTTGCATCCCTCAAAGGTTGTCATCGCACGGGCGATGGTGAACAGTGGCCCGCGATCAGGTCTACTTGCGTATGTAGCGGCAGTTACGGTTATTTCAAGGATTTGGCTTTACGACAGTGGCGGAGAGTCCGTGGCTGCGGAAGCTTGATTTTCCCGCCATTGACCCCATGATCGAGGCAGATTCATATATTCATTCAACGGTTCAGGTGCCCAGATGAGCAACTCGCCCCACGTTTTTGACGCCACCATGGAGAATTTTCAGCAGGAGGTGATGGATGCCTCCGCCAACACGCCCATCCTGATCGATGTCTGGGCCGAGTGGTGTGCGCCGTGCAAGCAGCTGATGCCGATTCTCGAGAAACTGGCCAACGAGTACGACGGTGGTTTCAGGTTGGCCAAGGTCAACGCCGACGAACAGCAGGAGCTCACCGCAAGCCTCGGCGTGCGCAGCCTGCCGACCGTGATCCTCGTGAAGGATGGCCAGGCAGTGGACGGCTTCAACGGCGCCCAGCCGGAGAGCGAAATCCGCAAGGTGCTGGACAAGCACGTGGAAGCGCCCAAGGAAGATCCCTATGACGCCGCCCACCGCCTGTGGGAAAACGGCGACGTTAACGGAGCGCTGGAGATCCTCACCGAGCTGAACCGCCAGGACCCCGAAAACATGAAGGTCCTGATCGACCTGGCGCAGCTGAAAGCGGAAACCGGAGACCTGGAAACCGCCGAGCAGGTGCTGGAAAGCCTGCCGCCGGAAGAAAAGATGCAGCACCAGGCGAAACAGCTGGCGGCCCGCATCAAGTTCATGAAACAGGCCGGCGAGCTGCCCCCGGTGGCCGAACTCCAGAAAAAGCTGGAGGCCGAGCCGAAAAACGCCGAAGCCCTCCACCAGCTGGCCCTGCAGCACGTGCTCAAAGACGAAAACGCCGAAGCCATGGACCTGCTGATTCGCCTGATGCAGGCCGACAGCACCTACAAGGACGGCATCGCCAGGACCACCCTGATCGAACTGTTCGACAAACTCGGCAACAACAATCCGGACGTGCGCACCTATCGTAGAAAGCTGTACACACTAATGCACTGACGGAGACAGTACGTGGGGGCTGCCTAACCCCGGGAAACAGTCCAAACACCGGGGTCTGATGAAAGCCTTCATCTGACCCCAACTTCACGCCGTGCCCCCACTCGGGGTCTGATGAAAACCTTCATCTGACCCCACCTTCAAACCACCCCAAAGCCATGCTCAAACTCCCACCCCAACCCCACCACTGCGAACTCTGCCAACGCCACGTCGCCAAACTCACCCGCCACCACCTCATCCCCAAACACCTGCACCGCAAAAAGCGCTTCCAGAAACTGTTCACCAAGGAAGAGCTCATAACCCGAACCCTGTGGGTATGCCGGCCATGCCATAGCGCCATTCATCGCGCGTGCTCTGAGTATGAGCTGGGGCTGCATTACAACACCCGGGACAAGCTGATGGAGCTGGAGGAATTGAGGGTATTCGTGGAGTGGATTCGGGAGAAGCCAGCGGGGTTTGTGCCGAAGCGAGGAAGGTGAGGGTTAGTGAAGCGGTAGGGGGCAAGGTCGGGGTCAGATGAAAGCTTTCATCTGACCCCTTTTTCATAAGGCTAACTGGCGCGCTCGCAATTCAGTTTGCCAGTCCATGAGGCTTACTTCCGGGTCATGAAACCAACTTCAATGTCGGTTGAGTCATCGGAGTGGGTGATCAGGAAAGCAAACTCATCAAAGCTTCCGGCAAGCTGCCAGATTTGGGCAGTGGCGGTTTCGCCCGCCCCGAAGTCCAGTGTTGCCTTGCCGGAGGTATCGATGCTCCAGTCGCAGGCTACGCCTGAGTATGTGCATGCGTTACTGCTGTTGATGATGAGCTCGTTGTCCACAGTATTTTCGGTGGGGATTTTGACATTAAAAGTCCCGACGAAATCTGCATCGCTGATTGGCTGAGTCTTGCTCGCACGTCGAACCTCAATTGCGGTTCCGAACTCTGTCCGCTCTGGGAAGTACATGGAGTTCGCCGACTCAAAGACCCGGAAGGTGTCAGAGAATTCCTCTGTGCCAATAACCTGCCCGTCCGCATCTCGGTATTCGACAGTTTCGGTTTCAGTCAGCTCACCAGTGGCATCGTTTACTGCCCATTGACTCTCGTATACAGAAGCAACTTGAGTTCCGTCGCTTTCGTAAGCGTCGTTGTGATAGTCGTACACAGTTCCGCTGGCTTTGTAGACCAGAATGACGGTTTCCTCTTTCTCCTCATTCCTCGCAACAAGCGCCTTGCCTGCAAAGGACTCAGTGATCACCGGGTTTGCTTGAGAGATGCTCGTGGCTGTGCCTACGTTAAGTAAGTTGCCCAGGCTGTCAAAGTCCAGGTAGATGCCAATGCGCTTGCCTTGTGCCGAGAGCAGGTGTAACTCGTCTGTGCTGGTATCGGCCTGACCACGCTCATCAGGCACTTCAAGTGCTCCGTTAGTGATGGTCGCATTGGTCATACCGACGTCTGACAAGAACTCAGCGCTCATCTCAGAATCAATGGTCAGGATGTCATTCTTGGTTTCCGACAGAGTCCCGTCGCTGCTCTTGGTTACCGTCGCCAGAAGGTAGGACTGAGTGCTGTCAGGTTGGGTGAACGGTTTGGTGGAATAGAGCTTGAGAGTGCTGTTGTCAACGCCCTCGAGGATCAAGTAATAAGGACTACCGTCGGTTGATTCTACGGCACAGGCGGTGAAGGTTTCAGTAACACCGTTGTCGGTGAATTGAAGAGAGCCAGCCGTTGGTATGTTCCAAGTGCTGCCGGTTTTCTTCTCAGAGAATCCCATGTCGTTATGGAATTCGGTAATGGTGTCGCCAGCGGCACCGAAGCTCATCAGGTTGATTTCTTTATCATTAGCCTCTGATCGGATAAATCCGTAGGTTTTGTAAACTAGATGTTCAGAAGTAACGGGCGTCGTACCCGTGCCACAGCTTGTTACTGGGTTTTCAGCGGCAAGCGTTTCTTCCAGGTGGCTTTTAGCCGCTGCCTCAGTCACCAGATCAGTTGGAGCGACTGTATTCTTGCTGGCCACTGAAAGGATGATGTTTTTGACTGATTCAAGATCTGCTGTCGCAACATCGGTCGGGTTCTGATTGGCCGCTTTGTCACGGGCTTCCCGTGTGATCGTTATACCATTGTCCGGAATCCCGTCGTCATCCAGAGTCTGAAGAACCCGAGCAATGTTTGCTGTTTTGGCGGGATCATTGGCAGCCAGGTCGACCGGAGTAACAAGTCCTTTCGCGTTCACTGAACCGAAGTTGATCGTGCCCAGTTTGAAGGAAACAGTCTCGCCATCGTTGTAATTGAACTCGCCGTTGCTATTGGTGATGCCCTTGTAGCCGGCACTAGTCTCATACTCGATGCCATCCACTGCACTGTCCACGAACCGGCCAGTTTCTGACCCTACGGAGATAGTAGTGCTGGTGTCATCAGTTGTCGGCGGTTGTTCTTCGATGTTTGCGGTGTCATTGGAAGATGAGCTTGAAGATCCTCCGCCGCATGCTGTCATGCCAGCAGTGAGTGAAGCTGTGAGAATGGCGAGCAAAAGTTTCTTTTTTTCGAACATCACTGTTTCCGTTGTCATTAGTAAGAGAATGGCAGCATTGCCTGGAATGCTACCTACTGCAGTGGGGGTATCAGGCAAGGAGGATTCGGATAATTGGTGAGTCGTCCCTGATCAATACTCCCGAAGCCCATGTGTTCTGTTAAGGGCTATAAGAAAGTAGGTTTTTCTCGTTACAGGGACAATTTTAGGTTTGCAAATGATTGTTAAATATCAAGTTTTGTTTTGGTTGATATTTAACAAGTCAATAGGCGGAAAGGGTATTTGGTTGATCTGGGGCAGGGGTTTAGGGGTCCGGCATGAAAAAGGGGTCAGATGAAGGCTTTCATCTGACCCCGACTTTGACCCCGGCTTCGGTCCCGACACCGAGTGGGGTTATCCCCATCTGGGGGCTGGCAACAAGTTCTTAGCCGTTGCCTTTCTTCATCTGCTCATACTCGTCCTCGAAGAAGAACTTCTCCTCTCCGAAAGCCGGTTCCAGCTCGTGCAGCCAGGTGGCTGTGTCGCTGTACTTGGCGAAGAACGGGCGCTGTACCCAGTCCGGGTTGCGGCCCTGGAGGAAGCGCAGGACGAAGACCTTCTCACCTTTGATTTCGGTGATGCCCTGGATCTCCACCTTGCCGGGGCCGGCGCTCATGCTCGGGCCGCGGGCGGTGCGGGCCAGGCCGGAGACCTGCTTCATGGCCTCGCGGTAGATGTTGTAGGCCTCTGCCAGCGGCACCTCGAAGTAGTTCTTGGCGCCGGTGTCCCGCTCTACGAACATGTAGTAGGGAATGATGCCCAGCTTCACTTCTTTCTTCCACAGCTTGGCCCAGGCATCGGCATCGTCGTTGACGTGCTTGATCAGCGGGCCCTGGGCGCGGATTTCGGCACCGGTGGCACGGATGCGGCGGATGGCCTCTTCCGCGATTTCGGTGGTGATTTCCTGCCAGTGGTTGTAGTGGGCCATGATGGCGACGTGTTTGCCGGCGTCGACCAGCTTGGCGAACAGCTCGATCAGCTCGTCCGCATCCTTGTCGGTCACGAAGCGATACGGCCAGAAGGTCAGGGCCTTGGTACCGATGCGGATGGTCTGGATGTGGTCAAATTCCGGCTCCAGCAGCGGCTCCAGGTACTGGACCAGGTTCTTGGTCTTCATCACCATCGGGTCGCCACCGGTGACCAGCAGGTCGGTCACTTCGGTGTGCTCTTTCAGATAGCCGTGAAGCTTCTCGGCTTCGGTGCTGGCCATCTTCAGGTCTTTGTCACCCACGAACTGCGCCCACCTGAAACAGAAGGTGCAGTAGGAGTGGCAGGTCTGGCCCTGAGCCGGGAAGAACAGCACGGTCTCGCGGTACTTGTGCTGAACGCCGTCGAGCACTTCACCGTCCAGTTCCGGCATATTCATTTCCATCTGGCCGGCCGGGTGCGGGTTCAGTTCGTCCCGGATTTCCTTGGCGGCGGCCTGGATTTCCTTCTTGTCGGCACCATCCCGGTGCAGCGCTGCCATACGCTCGAAATGTTCGTCCTTCAACATCCCTTTTTGAGGGAAGACAAGTTGGTAGATCGGATCGTTGGGTACATTGTCCCAGTTGATCAGTTCGTTGATCACATACTCGTTGACCCGGAATGGCAGCACGCTGGCTACCACCTTCATTTCAAACAGGGTCTCTTCGGGGAGATTCTGGATGATTTCGATCTTGTCGAGCTGGCGGTCGGTGTAGACCTTGAAACGCCGTTCCTCGAACTCCGTAGTGGGAATCCGGTTCGGAAAGGTGACGATGGAGTTCATAGATCGCCCTCTGTTGTTGCCAATGACAGAAAAAGTGGTCGGACCACTTTTCCGGTGGTTAAAAAACGGGCAGGCAAGTATACATAAATCGGAATTTATTTTCAGGTCTAATTAAAAAATGTCGCCAAAGATGTAGGGTGCGCGGCTTGAAGGAGCTTAAAAGCATCTGAAAATAAAAGAGAAATAGATCGAAGAAAGAGTCAGATCGGTGCCGGATCATTTAGTAACGCTATGAATTTTGGGCGTGTTCGGAAAACTACGACCTTGGTCTGATTCTGGTTGTGTGGTGGTCTGAAAAAGGTCATTCTTGCGTAAGTAACCGCAATGGAATGTTGTTCGAAGGGCCCTATGGGCCCATTTGATTGCTTTGCTCAATCAAAATGTAGTAAAAACACTACAACTTCGGGCGCATCAATGTGAGCACGCTCTCGAATCACCGGCTTGCCGCGGGCCAAAAGCCTGATTCCACAGGGCCAGCCGGGCAGGAAAACTTTGAAAGCTGTTCTATGCTTGATGGAGGTTCCATGTACTGTCCTGCAGTACCGCCATCAGGCTGATACACCCATAACAATTACTCTGCATTTTCACGCAGCTTATCGACACTGTATGCGCAGCGGCTGCTGATCGTGGCCCGCGCTGCACCTTTTGATGCCAAGGGGAGGGTTTGATGTACCAGGACGATGATCCCATTGAAACCAGTGAATGGCTTGACGCACTGGAATCTCTGATCGAGAACGAAGGCGTTGAGCGAGCCAAATATATTCTGGAGCGACTCTCCGAGCGCGCCAGCCGCGATGGCACCGAGTTGCCGTATTCCATTACCACGCCGTTCCGCAACACCATTCCGGTGATTCAGCAGGCCCAGATGCCGGGCGACCTTTTCATGGAGCGTCGTATCCGTTCCCTGATCCGCTGGAACGCCATGGCCATGGTGGTCCGCGCCAACAAGCGCCCGGGCGAGCTCGGTGGCCATATTTCTACCTTCTCCTCGGCTGCCACGCTCTACGACGTGGGCTTCAACTACTTCTTCCACGGTGGCGACGAGAAGCGCGAGTCCGACCTGGTGTATTTCCAGGGTCACGCGGCGCCAGGTATCTACGCCCGCTCTTTCCTGGAAGGTCGGTTCGACGAATCGCAGCTGGACAAGTACCGGGAAGAGGTCGATGGCGAAGGCCTGTCCTCCTACCCGCACCCCTGGCTGATGCCGGATTACTGGCAGTTCCCCACGGTTTCCATGGGCCTTGGGCCGATTCAGGCCATTTACCAGGCCCACGTCATGAAGTACCTGCACAGCCGCGAGCTGATCGACATGGACGGCCGCAAGGTATGGGGCTTCCTGGGTGACGGCGAGTGCGACGAGCCGGAAACCCTGGGCTCCATCTCCAAGGCGGGCCGTGAAGGTCTGGACAACCTGATCTTCGTGGTCAACTGTAACCTGCAGCGTCTGGACGGCCCGGTCCGTGGTAACGGCAAGATCATCCAGGAACTGGAAGGTGTCTTCCGCGGTGCCGGCTGGAACGTGATCAAGGTGGTCTGGGGCCGCATGTGGGATCCGCTGTTCGAGAAAGACGAAGACGGCATCATGCAGCGGACCATGGATGAAATCTGCGATGGCGACCTGCAGAACTACGTGTTCCAGGGGCCGGCCTACACCCGCAAGGAATTCTTCGGCAAGCATCCGGAGCTGGCCAAGCTGGCGGAGAACCTGTCCGACGAGGACATCGCCAAGCTCAACCGCGGTGGTCACGACCCGTACAAGGTCTACGCGGCCTATCACAAGGCCGTCAACCAGGCCAACGGCAAGCCGACTGTGATCCTCGCCCACACCATCAAGGGCTATGGTTTCGGCGCGGCGGGCGAAGCCCAGAACACCGCCCACTCCCTGAAGAAGCTGGACAAGGACACCCTGAAGGAATTCCGGGACCGCTTCGGTGTGCCGCTGAAGGACGACGAGCTGGAAGAAATTCCTTACTACCGTCCGGCGCCGGACAGCCCCGAGATGGTATACATGAAGAAGCGTCGCCAGGATCTGGGTGGCTTCTATCCGAAGCGTCGTAAGGACTGCCAGCCGTTGCAGATTCCCGAGCTGGATATCTTCAAGCAGGTGCTGGAAGGCTCCAACGGCCGCGAGATCTCCACCACCATGGCGTTCGTGCGCATTCTCACAGCCCTGGTGAAGGACAAGCGCATCGGCAAGCGCGTGGTACCAATCGTGCCGGACGAAGCCCGGACCTTTGGTATGGAGGGCATGTTCCGTCAGCTGGGTATCTACACCTCCGAGGGCCAGAAATACGTGCCCCAGGACCGTGACCAGATCATGTATTACCGGGAGGACAAGAAAGGCCAGATCCTCCAGGAAGGTATCAACGAAGACGGTTCCATGGCCGCCTGGATGGCAGCAGCTACTTCCTACAGCACCAACAACTTCCCGCTGATCCCGTTCTATGTGTTCTATTCCATGTTCGGCTTCCAGCGGATCGGTGACCTGGCCTGGGCCTCCGGTGACATCCAGGCCCGTGGCTTCCTGATCGGTGGCACTGCCGGCCGTACCACCCTTAACGGTGAAGGCCTGCAGCACCAGGACGGCCACAGCCACATCCTGGCCAACACCATCCCGAACTGTAAGGCCTACGACCCGGCCTACGGCTACGAGATGGCCGTGGTGATCCGTCACGGTATGAAGGAGATGTTCGAGGAGAACCGGAACGTCTTCTACTACCTGACCATCGAAAACGAGATGTACGAGCAGCCGGCGATGCCGAAGGACTGCGAGGACGGCATCATCAAGGGTATGTACAAGTACGAGTCTGTTGAAACCAAGGGCCGCAAGAAGAGCCCGCGGGTCCAGCTGCTCGGCTCCGGCGCCATCCTCAACGAGGTTCGTGCCGCCGCCCAGATGCTGAAAGACGACTGGGGCGTGGCCTCGGACGTGTGGAGCGTGACCAGCTACAACGAACTGGCCCGCGACGGTCAGCACGTGGAGCGCTGGAACCACCTGCACCCGGACGACAAGCCCAAGAAGGCCTACGTCACCCAGATGCTGGAGAAGGAGCAGGGGCCGGTGGTGTCCTCCACCGACTACATCAAGCTGCACTCCGAGCAGCTGCGGGCGTTCATCCCCAAGACCTTCATGACCCTGGGCACCGACGGCTTCGGCCGCAGCGATACCCGCGAGAAGCTGCGTAACTTCTTCGAGGTGGATCGCTACTACGTGACAGTCACCGCGCTGTCCGCCCTGGCCAAAGACGGAGAGATCAAGGAAGAGCAGGTTCTCGAAGCCATGCGCAAGTACGGAATCGATCGCAACAAAACGAACCCGGTGCTGAGCTAAGGAGACCGCCATGAGTGAACAGGAAATCAAGGTTCCCGATCTCGGCGGTGCTGATGAAGTCGAGATCATCGAAATCATCGCCAGCGAAGGGGATTCGGTTGAGGAAGAAGATCCGATTCTGACCGTGGAGTCCGACAAGGCTTCCGTCGAGCTGCCGGCGCCTCTCAAGGGCAAGATCACCAAGATCACCGTCAAGGTGGGTGACAAGGTCAGCGAAGGCGATGTCGTCGGTATGATGGAGGTCAGCGGTGAGTCCGGTGGCTCCGACGAGTCTGCCGGCGAGGAGCAGGAGGAGGAAAAGGCTGAAGAGCAAGCTGAGGCCAAATCCGAAGAGAGCAAACCTGCGCCGAAAAAGAAATCCGGCGGCAGCCGTAAGGAGACGGTCAAGGTCCCGAACCTGGACGGTTTCGACAACGTGCCGGTCATCGAGATCAACGTCTCCGAAGGCGACACCATCGAGGCGGACGATCCGCTGGTGACTGTGGAGTCCGACAAGGCGACGATGGAAGTGCCGTCTCCCTATGCCGGCAAGGTGGAAAAGATCCTGGTGAAGGAGGGGGACAAGCTCTCCGAGGGTGACGACCTGCTGGAGATGACCATCGTCGAAGAAGGTGGCGAGGAAGAGGAAGCGCCTTCCGCGCCGGCGAAGGAAGAGAAAGCGGAAAGCAAGCCTGCCGAGAAGCCGAAGCAGGAAGCTACGCCGCAGCCCCAGGGTTCCACCTACGAGCCGCCGTCACCGGGTGCCAAGGTCCATGCCGGCCCGGCCGTGCGCAAGTTGGCCCGAGAGCTGGGTGCGGATCTGACCCGCGTGAAGGGCAGTGGCCCGAAAGGCCGGATTGTGAAGGACGACGTCCAGGCCTATGTGAAGGGTCAGCTGCAGCAGGCCCAGCAGGGCGGCGGTGTGGCTACCGGCTCCGGTATTCCGGGTGTGAAACTGCCGGACTTCAGCCAGTTCGGCGAGGTGGAGCGCGAGTCCATGTCGCGCATGATGGCGGCCACGGCCACCAACATGCAGCGCAGCTGGCTGAACGTGCCTCACGTGACCCAGTTTGACGAAGCCGACATCACCGAGATGGAGAGCTTCCGCAAGGCCCAGAAGGCAGCGGGCGAGAAGAAGGGCGTGAAGATGACGCCACTTCCGTTCCTGCTCAAGGCTTGTGCGGCTGCACTGGCGGAACTGCCCCAGTTCAACGTGTCCCTGGACATGGAGCGCAAGGAGGTGGTTCGCAAGAAGTACATCCACATCGGTATCGCGGTGGATACCCCGCACGGTCTGATGGTTCCGGTCATCCGTGACGTGGACCAGAAGGGTCTGTGGGATCTGGCGGCCGAGAGTGCCGAGCTGGCCCAGAAGGCACGGGACAAGCAGCTGAAGCCTGCCGAGATGCAGGGTGCCTGCTTTACCATCACCAGTCTGGGTGGCATCGGTGGTACCGCGTTCACGCCGATCGTGAACACGCCGGAGGTGGCGATCCTCGGTGTCTCCAAGGCGGCCATGAAGCCGGTCTGGGATGGCAACGAGTTCCAGCCGCGGCTGATGCTGCCGCTGTCGCTGTCCTACGACCACCGTGCGGTGAACGGGGCTGATGCGGCGCGGTTTACCAACCTGTTGACGCAGCTGTTGGGGGATATTCGGACGCTGCTGCTGTAAATCTCCGCTGAATCCGCCCCCAGCCTTGATGGTTCGGGGGTGTCGAGAGGCGGGTACTGCGATTCAGAACACGCTACGAGCACATCCCTGTGCGCTTGTTTCGGGCCGTCCCTGGCCCTCAACAGTTCTGAATCGCAGTACCCGCCTCTCTTTTTTTGTCTCCGAGTTATCCCAGCTTTATTCATACGCAGGGGGTAGAATGCTCCGGGGTCAGAAGAACGCCTTCTTCTGACCCCTTCTTGGACTGATCCCCAAAGCTCGAACGCTCAGGGGTCTGAAGAACACTTTCTTCTGACCCCTTCTTGGACTAACCCCCAAAGCTTTGGCGCTGACCTCCAAAACGGGGTCAGATGAAGGTTTTCATCAGACCCCTGATCTGCCTCAGGCTCCAGAGTTAGCTCGGGAATGTCGGAGCTGGGCAAGGTGGAGGAGCGAGGCAAAACCTGTTGCTCTCCCACAAACGAAAAAGCCCCGGCAAATGCCGGGGCCTTTCCGAGTTAACTTCTAAAAAGGAAGGATTAGAAGTTGTACTGTGCTGCGAACATCAGGCGGTTAGCGTCAGCTGATTCGCCGGCAACGGTTTCCTGATCGAAGTAACCGTATTCAACGCCCATCATGACGTTTTGAACCGGTGTCCACATGTAGTTGACGAACAGGTTCTGGTTGGTTTCCGGATCTGCATCAGTTGTTGCGCCTGCAGCAATTGCATCGTCCAGGTCCAGAGTAGTCATGCCATATGCTACGTTGATGCTGCTGCCGCCGCCCAGTGCCATGCTAACGCCGATGTTACCGCCATAGCCTTCGATGGTTTCTACGCTATCGCCATCGATGTAGGCGCTTGGGCCATAGTAGTTAGAGCCGGAGCGCCACAGGTAGCCGGTGGCTCCATCGGTGTAGTTGATTGCACCCTGAACAGAGAACATGTCGCTCAGTTTCAGTTTGGCGCTAGCTGCAGCTGAGAAGCCGATAGCGCTGTCATCGTTCACGCCATCATCGGCTGTGACCTGGCTGGCCGAAGCAGAGGCTGCATAGGAGAAAGCGTCAACCGAATCTTCGATGCGTGCAGTGAAGGCGGGAGCTGAGGTGCGAGTGTTGCCGCCAGCGGCCAGTACTGCTTGAGAGCTCGGATCTTCAATGGCGAAGGACATTGGCCCAGTGGTGTAACGGATCTGCTCGGTACGATCCCAGCTGCCGTGGCTACCAGCAATACCATCAAAGTCGAGTGTCGGGGTAGAGCCTACGAAGCTGATTGTGTTGGACCATGTACGGCCAGCCAAAAAGCCCTGATAGGTACCGTAGGCGTGACGCATACGCAGGCTGCCTGCGCTGTTGCCGGCACCACGGAAATCGCCCTCAATGTTAACCATTACGCCAGAGGCGTGGTTTACTTTCACGCCGATACGGCTTTGTTGTACATCCGCACCGAAGTGGCCATCAATCTCTTCGTTGGCTGGAGTAAAAGAACCGGCGCGAGTGGATACTGCGCGGTTGTCATCGATATCGTAGCTCATGTTCAGACGAGCATAACCATACAGGCTAGCATCGACATCATCGCCGACGTTCAGGGTCAGAGCGCCTGCTTGTCCAGCTACGCCCATCACCGCTACTGCTGCCGTCGCACGAATTGCCATTCTCAATTTGTTGTTGCTTTGCATCGTTGTTGTCTCCACACATTTGTTGTTGTTGGACCCACAAACAAGGTAGTTACGAATCCATGACAATTCAAATAAATTCGTCGATTATTAAGACGAATGTCTATAGGCGGATTTCGTTGATATACAGACATCTGCGGTTGACCTTTCGTCGTAATGGTGAGCAATGACCTCCCAAAGTACATACCTTACAGACAACACCTTTGCGTTTCTGGATATTGAAACCACCGGGGGCAATTCGTCCCATGACCGCATAACGGAAATCGGCATCCGGTTCTGGCGAGCCGGTGAGGTGGTCGGAGAGTGGCAGACACTGCTTAACCCCGAAACCAGGATTTCACCATTTATTGAACGGCTTACCGGTATCAGCAATGAGATGGTGGCCGGAGCGCCGGTGTTCGGGGAGGTGGCGGATGAGCTGGAAGCGCAGTTGAAGGGTTGTGTGTTCGTGGCCCACAACGCGCGCTTTGATTACGGCTTCATTAAATCCGAGTTCCGGCGGCTGGGCCGGATGTTCTCTGCCCGGGTACTGTGCACGGTGAAACTCTCAAGAAGGCTGTATCCCGAGTTCCGGCGCCACAACATGGATGCGCTGATTGCCCGTCATGGCCTCGCGCAGGTGCAGCGGCACCGGGCCATGGGAGATGTGTCCGCGATGCTGGCGTTTTTCGAGCATGCCCGGAACGAGCATGGCGCCGAACCCATGGAGAACGCCATCCGGGAGTTGCTGCAAAAGCCCAGCGTGCCCTCGAACCTGCCGCCGGGCATCATGGATGAGTTGCCCCGTGTGCCGGGTGTGTATCGGTTCTATGGTGAGAACGATGTGCTGCTCTACGTGGGCAAAAGCACCAATATTGCCCAGCGGGTCGCTTCCCACTTTTCCGGGGATCACAACTCCAGCCGCGGCGTGCGGATGTCGGAAAGCCTGCGGCGTGTGGAGTGGACGGAGACCGCCGGAGAGTTAGGGGCACTACTGCTCGAGCTGAAGCAGATCAAGGCCCTCAAACCCATGTTCAACCGTCGCTCCCGGGCGGCGAAGAACCTGGTCAGCATCGAGCTGACAACCAACGAATCCGGCTACCTGCAGGCCCGGCTGGTGCGGGAGATCGAACCACATAGGCTTGGGGGCTATTTCGGACTGTTTCGCAGCAAGCGGGATGCGGAACGGGCACTCAGCGGCATCGCGGCCAAGAACGAGCTGTGCAATCAGCTGCTGGGCCTGGAGCCCGAGCACGAAGGCGCCTGCTTCCAGCGCACCCTCGGCCGGTGCAAGGGCGCCTGTGAAGGGGAAGAGGATGTCGTTCGCTACAACCTGCGGACGCAGATCGCCTTCCACGGCCTGCGCCTGACAACCTGGCCCTGGCAGGGGCCGGTCGGCATTGTCGAGCGTAACGAGAAAACCGGGCGGACGGACATCCTGGTGGTCTACAACTGGATACACGTCGCCACTGTTCACCACGAAGACGAACTGCACGACCTCTCCCTGCGCGGTCAGTCAGTGACCTTTGATCTCGATTCGTACAAACTGCTGGTCAAGACACTTCTCGGACGTGGCAGCAAGCCCCCGCGCCTGATCGAACTGCCGTCCACCGGCACACCGGATGTTCTTATGCCCTGAGTGGCGTATTATGGAACGGTCCGCATTCGTACCTAGTGCGAATCTGAAACATTGCCTGCTATGTTAAAGGTTTAGATCCCGCTGAGAGAGATTTATGAACAAAGAGCCCGTTTCCCGCGAACTGTTTGATGAAGTCATGGTGCCCAACTACGCCCCCGGAAGCATCATCCCGGTGCGCGGTGAAGGCTCTCGCATCTGGGACCAGGAAGGTCGGGAGTTCGTGGATCTCCAGGGTGGTATCGCCGTAACCTGCCTCGGCCACTCCCACCCCGGGCTCATCGGCGCACTCCAGGAACAGGCCGAGAAAATCTGGCACCTGTCCAACGTCATGACCAACGAACCGGCCTTGCGCCTGGCCAAGACCCTGTGCGACCTCACCTTCGCCGAACGTGTATTCTTCGCCAACTCCGGCGGCGAAGCCAACGAAGCCGCCTTCAAACTGGCCCGTCGCTATGGGTGGGAACACTTCGGTCCGGAGAAGAACGAAATCATCTCGTTCACCAACTCCTTCCACGGCCGCACCCTGTTCACCGTCAGCGTCGGTGGCCAGCCCAAGTACCTCGAAGGCTTCGAACCGGCTCCGGGCGGCATTCACCACGCCGAGTACAACAACCTCGACTCCGTGAAGGCCCTGATCTCCAAAGAGAAAACCTGCGCCGTCGTGGTTGAACCGATCCAGGGCGAAGGCGGCGTCATGCCCGCCGATCCCGAATTCCTCAAAGGTTTGCGCAAGTTGTGCGACGAAAACGACGCCCTGCTGGTCTTCGACGAAGTCCAGACCGGCGTCGGCCGTACCGGTCACCTGTACGCCTACGAAATGTACGACGTCGTCCCGGACATCCTCTCCAGCGCCAAGGGCCTCGGCGGCGGCTTCCCGGTAGCGGCCATGCTCACCACCGCCAAAATCGCCGCCAGCCTCGGCGTCGGCACCCACGGCAGCACCTACGGCGGCAACGCTCTGGCCTGCGCCGTGGCCCAGAAAGTCGTCGACACCATCAGCCAGCCGGAAATCCTCAAGGGCGTCAAAGCCCGCTCCGACAAACTCCGCAAGGGCATGATGGACATCGGCGAGCGTTACGGCATCTTCAGCGAAGTCCGCGGTGCTGGCCTGTTGCTGGGCTGTGTACTGACCGAGAAATGGCAGGGCAAGGCCAAGGATTTCCTGAATGCCGGTCTCGATGAAGGTGTGATGGTACTGGTCGCCGGCGGAAACGTTGTCCGCCTGGCGCCGTCACTGATCATCCCGGATCAGGACATCGAAGAAGCGCTAGAGCGCTTCGAAAGAGCAGTTGAGAAGTTGACGGCATAATGACCAAGTAGGCCGGAGCTCGGTTCCCCACGCCGGGAATGTTGAAGGCCAGGGAAGGCCTGAAACAAGCGCACATGGACGTGCTCGTAGCGGTTCCCGGCGTGGGGAACCGGGCTTGGGCCGGCCGGACAACTCCGATACAAGTAAGTAACAGGAAGCAACTATGTGGCTAGTCCGTCCGGCAACCCCAGCTGACCTGGAACCGATCCTGGAAATCGCAGGCACCCAGGGCGCCAGACTGTCCTCGACACTCCCGAAACAGCAGGAAGCCCTGGCCAACAAAATCCGCCACTCCCAGGACTCCTTCGCCGGCAAAACCAGCGACGAAGAAGAACCCCCAAGATTCCTCTTCGTCCTCGAAAACACCGAAACCGGCGAAATCCTCGGCACCGCAGGCATCGACGCCCGCGCCGGCAACGGCCAGCCGTTCTACAACTACCGACGCGACGCCCTCATCCACGCCTCCCACGAACTGGGCGTCTCCCGGCGAGTTGAAGTTCTGTACCCCAGCCACGGCCTGACCGACCAGAGCCTGCTCTGCTCCTTCGCCATCAAACCCGAACTGCGAACCACCGACGCCTTCGAACTGCTCTCCCGGGCCCGTCTGCTGTTCATCGCCGAACACCGCGAATGGTTCAGCAACCGAATGGTCGTCGAGATCCAGGGCGTCCAGGAAGACGATGGCAGCGTGCCCTTCTGGGACAGCCTCGGGCGGCACTTCTTCAACATGGATTTCCAGACCGCCGACCAGTATTCGGGAACCCTCAGCAAGACCTTCATCGCCGAACTGATGCCGCCGAACCCCATCTACGTCACCCTGCTCAGCACCAAAGCACAGGACGCCATGGGCCAGGCCCATAAACTGACCGTGCCCAACCTGGAACTGCTGCAACGGGAGGGATTCCAGGCCGGCTGCTACCTCGATATCTTCGACGCCGGCCCGGTGCTCGAGGCCCGCACCGACAGCCTGCGAACACTGGTCACCAGCGATCGCAAGGAATTGCATGCCAGCCACGAGGACGCCGGGGAAAACTGCCTCATCGCCGCCGGGGAGGGCGCGGATTTCCGTTGCGCCCTGACCCCGGTCGCGGTCACCCTCGAAGGAAAAGTACAGGTTCCGGTTCGCACCTGGCAGCTGCTTAACAAGAGCGCCGGCGACACCGTAAGGATCGCGCCGCTATGAATCGGAATCGCAAACAGGAGGCCCGGCCATGCTGGTAATCCGGCCACTGCAGGAAAACGACCTCGACGATCTCTACACCATGGCGCTCAATGCCGGTAAGGGCCTGACCACCCTGCCTGCCGATCGCGAGTTGCTGCAACGCAAGATCAATCATGCCCGGGAAACTTTCAACCAGCGTTGCGCGCCGGAAGCCGGGTTATACCTGTTCGCTCTGCAGGACATTGCCACCGGCAAGGCCGTGGGCATCAGCGGAATCCAGGCCCGGGTCGGGTTGGACGAGGTGTTCTACAATTACCGGCTGAGCCTCACCGTCAACGCATCGAAAGAGCTTGGCGTGCATGTGCGAACGCCCACCCTGCAACTGTCCAACGACATGACCGACACCAGTGAGATCTGCTCGCTGTTGCTGTCGGATGATTACAAGGGCGGCGGCAACGGGCTGCTGCTGTCCCGTTGCCGGTTCATGTACCTGGACGAGTTCCGCAAGCACTTCTCCGAGAAGGTCTTTGCCGAAATGCGCGGGGTGTCCGACCGGAACGGGCAGAGCCCGCTCTGGGATGCGTTGGGGGCCAAGTTCTTCGACATGGAATTCAGCGAGGCGGACAAGCTCTCCGGGCTCGGCAACAAGTCGTTCATCGCCGAACTGATGCCCAAGTACCCCATCTATGTGCCGATGTTGCCGGACTCGGCGCGGGCGGTTATCGGCCGGGTGCACGAGAATACCGTGCCGGCGCTGAAGATGCTCCAGGCCGAGGGCTTCAACTTCAACGGCCTGGTGGACATCTTCGATGGCGGCCCGGTGGTGGAAGCGTTTGTGCACAATATCCGCACCATTCGCGAGAGTGTGAACCGCTATGTCCTGGTCACCAGTAAGCCCATGAGTCTGGAGGCGCCGCCGGCGGAGCGGGTAATGGTTTCAAACCGTTCCTTCCGGGACTTCCGGGTGACCACGATGCCGGCGAAGTACATCGGCCCCGAGACTGTCCGGATGCCGCCGGAAGTGGCAGAGGCGTTACAGGTGCAGTCCGGGGATTCGGTGCGCCTGGCGCCCTTGAAAGAAGGCGGTTTCTGGCCCATTCATTCCCATAGGGAAAGCGAAAATACTGATGAACTATCCCAGAGCAGGATCAAGAAGTACCGTAGCCATTCATCGTGGGACTGAGGCGCGGATGACAGGAACTCCAGGACCGGGAGGTGCATGACCATGGCCAATCTGACAGGTGAAATCTTTATCGACGGACTATGGCTGACCGGCCACGGTCTTCCCTTCGAATCCGTTCAACCGGTGACCGGTGAAACCGTATGGGATGGTACCGGCGCGAACCTGGAAGACGTCGATGCCGCCGTCCGTGAAGCCCGCAATGCGTTCGTGAAGTGGCAGCGCAAGAGTTTCGCCGAGCGCCAGGCCGTGATTGAGGCGTTCCGTGACCAGCTGGAGGCGAACAAGGAAGACCTGGCGCACCAGATCGGCCTGGAAACCGGCAAGCCGCTGTGGGAGTCCCGCACCGAGGTGGCCGCCATGATTGGCAAGGTGGCAATTTCCATCAAGGCCTATAACGAGCGTACCGGTCACAGCGAGTCCGAGGTGGCCGGCGGCCATGCCGTGTTGCGGCACCGTCCCCATGGTGTGGTGGCCGTGTTCGGCCCCTACAACTTCCCGGGGCACCTGCCCAACGGTCATATTGTGCCGGCCCTGCTGGCGGGAAATACCGTGGTATTCAAGCCCAGTGAGCTAACACCCGGTGTGGCGGAAATGACGGTCAAATTCTGGGAAAAGGCCGGCCTGCCCGATGGTGTGATGAACCTGGTGCAGGGCGCCGCGGCTACCGGCAAGTCTCTCGCCAGCCATCCCATGATTGACGGCCTGTTCTTTACCGGCAGCTCAACCGTGGGCCACCTGCTGCACCAGCAGTTCGGCGGCCAGCCGGAGAAAATCCTGGCCCTGGAGATGGGCGGTAACAACCCGCTGATCGTCCAGGATGTGGCGGATGTGGACGGCGCGGTCCACCATGCCCTCCAGTCTGCGTTCCTGTCAGCGGGGCAGCGCTGCACCTGCGCCCGGCGCCTGCTGGTGCCCAAGGGCAAGAAAGGCGACCAGTTCCTGGACCGCCTTGTTGAGGTGGCCGGCAAGATCAAGGTCGGTGAATTCGATGCCGATCCCCAGCCGTTCATGGGCTCGGTGATCTCCGTGGAAGCGGCGGACAAGTTGCTGGCGGCCCAGGCGAGCATGCTGGAGCAGGGCGGCAAGTCGCTGCTCGAGATGAAACAGCTGAAGCCGGACACCGGACTCTTGTCGCCAGGGATTGTCGACGCCACCGGCCTGGATCTGACCGATGAGGAATTTTTCGGTCCGCTGCTCACGGTCTATCGCTACAAGAGTTTCGATGAAGCGCTGGAGCTGGCCAACAATACCCGCTATGGCCTGTCAGCGGGTCTGCTGTCCGACGACCGCAAGCTCTACGACCGACTGGTGGAAGAGGTTCGGGCCGGCATCGTCAACTGGAACCGGCCGTTGACCGGAGCGAGCAGTGCCGCACCCTTCGGTGGTGTGGGCGCCAGTGGCAACCACCGCCCCAGCGCCTATTATGCCGCCGACTACTGCGCCTGGCCCATGGCCTCCCTGGAGGCCCGCAAGAGCGAGCTGCCCGAGAGCCTGGCGCCGGGCCTGACCTTTGACTGATGACTGACGGAAGCGGAAGCAAAGTATGAGCCAACACGCGGTGGAAGCAAACTTTGATGGCCTGGTGGGACCCACGCACAACTACGCCGGGTTGTCCTGGGGCAATGTCGCCTCCAAGTCCAATGTGAGATCTGTCTCCAATCCGAAGGAAGCGGCACTCCAGGGTCTGGCGAAGATGAAGCGGCTGGCCGACCGGGGCTATGTGCAGGGCGTCCTGCCACCCCACGAGCGGCCGCACCTTCCAACCCTGCGGGCGCTCGGGTTCGCGGGCTCCGATGGGGACATTCTCAAGAAAGTCGCGGCCGAAGCGCCAGCACTCCTGGCGGCCGTTTCCTCCGCATCGCCCATGTGGACTGCAAACGCCGCAACGGTCTCACCCAGTGCCGATACCGCCGATCACCGGGTGCACTTCACGCCCGCGAACCTGAGCGCCAAGTTCCACCGGTCCATCGAACATGAGGTGACCGGCCGCGCCCTGAAGGCCATCTTCACCGACGAGAGCTACTTCGCCCACCACCCGGCGTTGCCGTCGGTCAGCCATTTCGGGGACGAAGGCGCGGCCAATCACACCCGGCTGTGCAGCGGTTATGGCGAGCCCGGCGTGGAGCTGTTTGTGTATGGCCAGATTGCCTTCAATGAAGATGCCCCGGCCCCGGTGAAATACCCGGCCCGGCAGACTCTGGAAGCGTCACAGGCGATTGCCCGTTTGCACGGTCTGAGGGACCGGAACCTGGTATTTGCCCAGCAGAACCCGGCGGCTATCGATGCCGGGGTGTTCCACAATGACGTCATCGCTGTGGGCAATGGCAACACCCTGTTCTACCACGAGCTGGCTTTCCTGGACGAGGATCGGGTGCTGGCGGATGTCCGTTCCCGACTCTCCGGGGCGGAGCTTGAAGCGGTTCGCGTCAGCAGCGCCGAGGTGCCCCTCGAGGATGCGGTCGCCTCCTACCTGTTCAACAGCCAGCTGCTCAATACGCCTGATGGCATGTTGCTGGCGGTCCCCGGAGAATGCCGGGAGATCCCCTCGGTCAGCCGGTACCTGGATAGCCTGGTAGCTTCCGGCGGCCCGATCACCTCGGTGGAGGTCTTTGATGTCAAACAGTCCATGCGCAATGGCGGTGGTCCGGCCTGTCTGAGACTGCGGGTGGTGCTGACCGACGATGAACTCAAGGCGATCAATCGGGGCGTGATCCTCACAGACCAGTTGTACGAGCGGTTGACGACCTGGGTGGAGGCGCACTACCGGGATGAACTGTCCCAGGAGGATCTGGGCGATCCCATGCTGCTGGAGGAAGTGCGCAAGGCGCTGGATGAGCTCACCGGTATCCTGGGGCTCGGCTCGATCTACGACTTCCAGCTTTGAGTTTTTAGTCTCACGCGCTGATCGATGAGGTCAGCATGTCCATGGTGTGCCGGATGAGGGTGTCGGCGGAGAAATCGCTGGTGCCCTCGGCCATCTCCGCCTGGCACAGCAAAATCACCCCGTGCAGGGCGCCGCGCAGGTAGAGCGCGGTCTCGATAGGATCGCGAATCCGTTCCCGGCTCATGGTGCCATCGGCAAGCCCCTGCTCGATGGCGCCCACCATCAGCTCCATCAGCTCGTTCTTGGAACACAGCATCTCGTGGGCCTGGATTTCGTCGGCATCTGCCATGGCGGTGGAGGCCTTGGTCAGGGCCGAGAAGTAATCCGGCTCGTCCTGGTAGAACCGGTAATAGGCCTCACCCATGGCGCGGATCTGGGCCAGCCCCTTGCTTTGAGTTTTACGCGCTTCCTCGAACCGGCTCACCAGACTCTGGCCCGCCCGCAACATGATCCCTCGCTGAATGGCTGCCTTGTCCTTGAAGTACACATACAGCAGGGCCCGGCTCAGGCTGGCGGTACGGGCGATGTCATCCATCGAGGTCTTGTCATACCCCTTCTCTGAAAACACCAGTTCCGCGGCGTCCAGAATGGCGTCGTAACGGGCCTGTTTTTCGCGTTCGCGGCGGGATTTCAGTGGTTCACTCATGGGGCGTTCCGGTTGGTTCAAACAGCAGGTCATGATACCTGAAACCCGATAAAAACCGATTATTGACAATTTGTCAAAGAATGACATGATGTCTGAAAACTGGGTGGGGTAATCCACGGATGCGATTGCTCCTATCCGAAGGCAGGGATGGAAGGATCGGTTTATGAAAATGCATCGACTTGGCGCAGCGATGGTTCCCGTTGCGCTGTTCTCACTGTTGCTGGCGGGCTGCAAGGCCGGCGATGTGTCGCCGGAAGCCAAACCCGCGGCGGTTTCCGTCCGTGTTGCAGAGGTATCCGGCGGGCTCGAAGAGGAGCTGCCCCTGCGGTTCTCCGGTATCGTTCAGGCGGCGCAGCGCGCGACCCTGACCTTCCAGGTCAGCGGTACTCTAAGGGAACGGTCCGTTGAGCTGGGTGAAAGCGTGAAGGCCGGGGACGTGCTGGCTCGCGTCTATAATCCCGCCCTGGAACCGGCCACCGATTCGGCCCGTGCCCGGCTGGAAGAGCTGGTGACTCAGTACCAACAGGCGGCACGGGAGTGGGAACGTTCCAGCCGCCTGCATGAACGGGGCGTGGTCTCGGAACAGGCGCTGGAACAGCTCGCCGCCCGGCGGGACGGCCTGAAAGCCAGTGTCGCCACGGCCGAGGCCTCCCTGGCGGAAGCAATACGGTTGCTGGAAGAGAGCACCCTGAAGGCGCCTTTCGGCGGCCGGATCGAGGCGTTACTGGTGGAGAAAGACGAGTTTGTGGCGGCCGGCCAGCCGGTCATGCGGTTGTCCTCTTCCAATGGCCGGGAAGTGGAAGTGCGGGTGCCAGCTTATCTGCTGGACCACGTGAGCCTCGGGCAAACGTTACCGGTGTGGGCGGTCCATGACCGGAATCTGGCTGCGGTGACAGGATCGGTGGTCGAGATTGCCCAGGGCAGTGCGATCAGGGGTGAACTCCACCCGATACTGGTCAGCCTGCCGGAAGCGTCCCTGGAGCCGGGGCAGCCGGTGGAAGTGGGTATCACCCCAGCCAGCGTCCCGGCAATGACAGTGCCCCTGTTATCAGTCCTCCGGGATCCCGGTGGTACCACTGTATTCCGGGTGCGCGATGACCGGGCCGATCGCATTCCGGTGCAGGTCCAGCGCATTGTCGGCGAGCAGGTGGCGGTGCGCTCCGAAGCCCTGAAGCCGGGTGACCAGGTGGTCTATGCCGGCATGACCCGGCTGGCGGACGGCGATACCGTGGAGATCCGGCGATGACTCGCCGGCTACTGAACGGCCAGCGCCTGCTGGGCATGGTGGTGACCATGCTGTGCCTGCTCGGGATTGCCGCCTACAGCACCATGCCCCGGCAGGAGGATCCTTCCTTTCCCTACCGGGCTGGCCTGATTACGGTGAACTATCCGGGTGCCAGTGCGGAGGCGGTGGAACGGCTGGTTCTCCAGCCCCTGGCCGATGAGCTGCGCCAGGTAGAGGAAGTCGAATTCAGCCAGGGTACGGCCCGTACCGGGGTAGCCCTGGTCAGGCTGCGGCTGGAAGATCACATTTACGATACCGATCCGGCCTGGGACCGGGTGCGCCAGGCCATGGAACGGGCCAGGCTGGATTTCCCCGATGATGTGGGCCAGATGGCCCTGGACGACCGCCTGATTGATATCCCGGCCATTGTTCTGGCTGTCGGGGGCTCACCCTCGGTAACCGAACTCTCCGAGGTCGCCGAGCGGCTTAAACAGAATCTGGCCGATATCCCCGGTGTTTCCCGCATTGAGCTGGACGGTGACGCCGACGAGCAGATTACTCTGGCCCTGGATGATGCCGCCTTGTTCCGTCTGGGCATCTCTCCCTCCCGGGTGCTCGATACCCTGGCAAGGCGCAACCAGACCATCCCCGGCGGTTTCGTGGTGGTGGACGGCCGGCGATTGTCAGTCCTGCCCAACAGTGAATTTGCCGATATTGATGCCATCCGCGCCACGCCGATTGAACTGCCCGATGGCTCCCAGGTGCCGCTGGCGGCTGCGGCCGACGTCTGGCGGGGCCCCGCCGAACCGCGCCAACCCGAAACCTGGTACGACGGTGAGCGGGTGGTGCTGGTCTCCCTGATCATGGAGGAGGGCACCACCGATGCTATCCGCTTTGGTGAACAGGTGCGGGAGCGGATTGAACAATTGCGCCCGGATTTCGCCCCCTACGAAATCCGGGAAATGTTCTTCCAGCCGGACAAGGTGGAGGAACGGCTGGACAACCTGGCCTGGAGCCTGGTGCTGTCGGTCCTGATCATTGTCGGCGTGGTGTTCACCGGCATGGGTTTGCGCATGGGTTTGCTGGTCGCTTCCATCCTGCCCATGGTGGCCATGATCAGCATCGGCCTGTACGACCTCGGCGGCGGTGTGCTGCACCAGGTGGCGGTTATCGGCATGGTGATCTCCCTGGGAATCCTGATCGACAACGCCATCGTCATCGTGGAGAACATCCAGGGCCATCTGGACCAGGGCATGCGTCGACTCGATGCCCTGCGCAAGGCGGTAGCTGAGCTGGCCGGGCCTCTGGGCGCCTCCACCGGCACCACCCTGGCGGCGTTTGCACCCCTGTTGCTGTCCAAGGGCGGTGCGGCGGATTTTACCCGTGGCGTCCCGGTGATGATCATGCTGACGCTGTCGGTCAGCTACCTGCTGGCAATCTCGGCGGTGCCGTTGCTGGCGGCCCGGTTTCTGAAACCAAGGAAGAACGTGCACCGCGACCGGCTGATCGGCCTGGCCCGGTTCCTGGGTGGACTGGTGGCGAACAACCCGAAACGGCTGATTGCCGCCGGAACGGTGCTGGTAGCGATCAGCCTCGCGCTGACGCCGTTCACGGCCCAGCAGTTCTTCCCCAACGCCGATCGTCCCCGGGTGATTGTTGAACTCTACATGCCCGAAGGCACCGACCAGGCCCGCACCGCCGAGGCAGCCGCCCGCCTGGAACAGGCCATCCGCACCCAGCCCGACGCCCTGGAAGTTCACCGTTTCGTCGGCTTTACCGGCCCGAGTTTCTATTACAACCTCCAGCGCGCGCCCCAGGCGCCCAACCGGGCCCGGCTCGTAATTCGTACACCGACCCTGGCCGATACCACCGAGATGGTGCGCTGGGTTCGGGCCCATGCCAGTGAACAGATGCCCGAGCTGGACCTCACCGTGGGCGTGCTGGGGCAGGGGCCACCTCGCGCAGCACCGGTGGAGATCCGCATCTATCATGCCGACGATGCCAAGAGGACCGAAGCGGTTGAGCAGGTGTTCGCGACTTTGCGGCGCGTGCCGGGCACCGTGGATGTGCGCCATGATCTTGATATCGGCGTACCTAGCATTGCCATCGACGTCGATGACGCCTCCGCCGCCCGTTATGGCCTGACCCGTGCCGACGTGGCCCAGAGCCTTTATGGCCAGAGCTTCGGTGTGGTCGCCGAACGCTACCGCCAGGAAGACGATCCGATTCCGCTGGTCCTGCGATCCCGGGAAGGAACCGCGTTGCCCCTGTCGCGCCTGTTGTCCGTCAACATCTACAACAGCAATGGCGACGCGGTGCCCTTGGCGGCGGTGGCTAACGTGGAAACCAGCTGGGAACCGGCTGCCCGGTACCTCCGGGACGGTGTTCCGGTGAACACAGTCACCGCCAACCTGCTCAAAGACTACAGCTTCAGCCAGGCCCTGGACGGCCTCTATGCCGGCCTCGAAAACAACCCGTTACCCGAAGGTACGCGGATGGAAATGGGCGGCGACGCCGAAGGCTCCGGCGATGCCAACGGCGCCCTGCTCAAAGCCGCGCCCATCGGAGTGCTGTTGCTGTTGTTCTTCCTGCTGCTGCAGTTCAACTCCTTCCGCCGGGTCGGCGTCATCCTGCTGACCGTCCCTCTTGCAGCCGTCGGTATCTTCCCCGGCCTGGTGCTATCCGGCTCGCCCTTCGGCTTCCAGTCCTTGCTGGGCGTCATCGCCCTGGTGGGCATCGTGGTCAACAACGCCATCGTCCTGCTGGACGTTATGGACCGGGAGCTGGAAAAAGGCAGCGACATCCGCGATGCCGTCCGCAGCGCGGTGGAACAACGCACCCGCCCCATCCTGCTAACCACCGCCACCACCGTCGCCGGCCTGCTGCCGCTGGCGTTCTCCAGCAGCACGCTGTGGCCGCCGATGGCCTGGGCGATTATCTCTGGCCTGCTGGCCTCGACGGTGCTCACGCTGTTGGTGGTGCCTTCGGTTTGTGTGCAGGTGATTCGGGAGAAAGTGCCGGAGCCGGAGAATGCGCCGGCTTGAGGGGATGGAGATTTGGGCTCGGGGGAGGATTAAGATGGGGTCAGAAGAAGGTTTTCTTCAGACCCCGGAGTCTGCATCAGATCCCTGGGGTTGGTTTGGCTCTCGGGACTGATTGAACTTGGGGTCAGAAGAAGGTTTTCCGCCGGCTTGAGGGGGCGGAGATTTGAGTTCGGGGGAGGATTAAGATGGGGTCAGAAGAAGGCTTTCTTCAGACCCCTGGGGTGGTGGCTGGCTCCAGGGTCGGTCGGGGTCTGATGAACGCTTTCATCTGACCCCATCTTCACCTTTCCAGGCCGCTAGCCCTGGCCCGGATCATCAGGCCAACCCGCTGCCCCACAGGCACCTCCCGGTTCGGAAACACAATCGCCTCCGGCACCGTACCCACCCGATAGCAGGTCTCCCCATCTTCCCAAATCACCGTGCCTGGTTCGTACTCGGTGAAATTGGCCACGTCGTCGGGAACATGGAATTGGAAATTCTCGCCCGTGTTCAGTATTTCATGGACAACCTCGAAAATGGTGAGGTGACCAAGATCCCTGGATTCCGCAGGCGCAGGCTCCCCCCGAAACCGACGCCGCAGCGCATCCCGGATACCGGCAAACCGGCCTAGATCGTTTTGCCCGAACGGTCGGACCTTCCCAAGCTCCACAGTAAAACTCTCCGCGCCCAGCTCCGAGGAAGTGAACGACGAAAACGTGGTACCCGCCTTATGCTGCAAAAGCAACGTCTCCACCTCCGCCTCCAGCAAGAAGCGACATTGCTCGACAGGCACCTCCCGCCCCTCAACAAACGGATACAGCGCAAACTTCTCCCGAAGCGAAGGGCGAATCGCGGTATGCAGATCGTAATGACTCAACGCCAACCCCGAATGCTTTCGGGCAAACTCCCGACACAACTGTTCCAACTCCGAAGCACGGCCGGCCTCAGGCAGTCCCCGGTATTCGTCCCGGCCATGGGCCCCGGCAAACAGCCGGTTCATGTTGACGTCAATAAACCGCTCACCGGCAACCATGGCCGGGGGATTACCCAGGATCAGCAGCAGCGGGCAAGTGAGCGTCCACTCGCCGGCCAGGAGTTCGTTTACAAGCTGATTCAACACCTCAATCGGCGCTGTCTCGTTGCCATGCACTCCGGCAGAAACAATCAGGGCTTCGTGGTTGGGATTAGAATGAGTGGCCGCCGGAGTGAGTTCCAGCACGCCGACGTTGGGCCGAACAATGTCGGTTCCGTCGGGAAGTCGGGCCAATGCTGGTGTCAGTTCGGACGAAGCGTTGGCGAGGCTATGCGCAAGCCAATCAGAAGAGGCATCAAAGAGAATCCTGAAACCTGACATAGCTGAATCCCCGTGATGAGTCTGGGGGCAGTCGGTCTGTTTCCTTCCGGGAATGTTGAAGGCCAGGGATGGCCTGAAACAAGCGCACATGGACGTGCTCGTAGCGGTTCCCGGAAGGAAACAGACCGACTGACCTTGCACCAAAAGCCAAGCGGCCTCTCTATCGTGAAAGGCTCAAGAACCCACAGGCCTCTGATGCCGCAAAAGATGATTCTCAAGCTTGCGGAAAGCAAACACCAGAACAAACGTCAGCGCCATATAAAGCAGTGCCACAAAAATAAACGCCTCAAACGGCGCATAAAACCGCGAGTAAATATTCCGCGCCGCCCCGGTCAGATCCACAATCGTCACCACACTCGCAATCGCACTCGAATGCAGCATGAAAATCACCTCATTCGAATACGCCTGCACTGCCCGCCGGGCCGCACTCGGCAACACAATGCGCCGCATCCGCATCCACCAGTTCATGCCATAGGCCTTGGCCGCCTCAATCTCCCCGTGCGGAGTCGACACAATCGCCCCCCGAATAATCTCCGTGGTATAGGCACAGGTATTCAGGGCAAACGCCAGCAGGGCAGGGTAGAACGGCTCCCGGAAAATCTCCCACCAGAAAGTTTCCTGGATACCGGGAATCTGGGCAATACCGTAGTAGATGATATACAGCTGGATCAGCAGCGGCGTGCCGCGGAACAGATAGGTGTAGATCCAGACTGGCCCGGACACCAGCGGATTCTTCGATGTCCGCAGAATCGCCAGTGGAATCGCGAACACCAGGCCGATCACCAGCGACAGGAATACCAGCTGCACGGTATTCACCATGCCATCCCAGTACTCCATGATGGTCATGGCGGTAAAAATGTCGTTCTGGTCCAGCCACTGGGCAATAAAATCAGGCATGCCTTAACTCCCCTGGACCACGCCAACATTGGCCCGTTTGTTGAGCCACTTGATGAACAGCTCGGAGCCCGCCGTAAGCCCCAGGTAAACCGCCGCAACCGGAATGAAGAAATGGAACGGCATACGTTCCGCCTTGGCGGCTTCCTCGGCAACCCGGACCATATCGGTCAGGCCGATGATGGACACCAGGGCCGTAGTTTTCAGCAGTACCTGCCAGTTATTACCAATGCCCGGCAGGGCGTGGCGCAGCATCTGCGGAAACATGATGCGCCGGAACGTATGCCAGCGCGTGAACCCGTAGGCTCTTGCTGCTTCGATCTGGCCCTTTTCCACGGCCAGGAAGGCGCCGCGGAAAGTCTCCGTCATGTAGGCACCAAAAATCAGCCCGATCGTAACCACCCCGGAGATGAATGGATCGAACTGGAAGAAAAAGTCGATTTCGTACGCGTCCCAGAGGTAATCCGACAGGATGTTCACGCCCACCTGGCCACCGTAGTAGAACAGCAACATCATCACCAGGTCGGGCACTCCCCGGATTACCGTGGTGTAAAAAGTTGCGATACCTTTTGCGAGGCGGTTGCCGGACAGTTTCGAGGAGGCGCCAATGAGGCCCAGAGTAAGAGCCAGGACCAGGGAGAGGAACGCCAGTTCAATGGTGACCACTGCTCCGTCAAGCAGTTCCGGGCCATAGCCTTTCAGGTCGAGCATTGGGAAATCCGGTAGAGGAGGGGCGGCCACAGGGCCGCCCCTGGCAGTTTAGATCTTGATGTCGTAGTTGAAGTATTTCTCCATGATGGCGTCATAGGTGCCATCATTCTTGAGCTTCTTCAGGGCTGCGTTCACCTTGTTGGCAAGCTCCTTGTCACGCTTGCGCATGGCAACAGCCACGCCCTGGCCAAGCTTGACCGGCGCGCCCACTTCCTTGAAACCTTCCTGGGAAAGGATGGTCTGCTCACCTACCGGGTAGTCCACAAACACCACGTCCAGGCGCTGACCTTCCAGGTCCAGGACCATGTCTTCAGCGGTGGTATAACGCTTGATGGTGGCGATGCCGCCGAATTCCTCGGTGGCGTGGGTGTCCATGGTGGTGCCACGCTGCACACCGATGGTCTTGCCTTCCATCTCTTCCTTGCTGGTCACGTCAGCAGAGAAACCGTCACGGGCGAACCAGCCACCCGGAGTGATGTAGTACGGGTCGGAGAACAGAACGCGCTCGGCCCGCTCTTCGGTGATGGACATGGACGAGAAGATGGCGTCGTACTTGCGAGCCAGCAGGCCCGGAATCATGCCATCCCAGGCCTGAATGACGAATTCGCATTCGGCCTTGAGTTCCTCGCACATGGCTTCGGCCAGCTCGACCTCGAAACCGGTCAGCTCGCCGTTTTCATCACGGTATTCGAACGGCTCGTAGGGCACGTCGAAGGCGAGGCGGATTTCTTTCCAGTCCTTGGCCTGGACCGTGCCGGCGGCCATGGCCAGGGCGCAACTTGCTGCAACAATCAGTTTCTTCATGTGTCACTTCTCCAATTTTATGCCTTGTGGGCTATTTTTTAGGTATTTTTATTCCGACACAGGTCAAGATAGCACTCAGCGTCAGAACTTGGGAGCCAGGAACTGTTTCATGCGCTCCGAGTCAGGGTTGTCGAACACTTTTTGAGGCGAGCCCTGTTCCTCGATCACGCCCTGATGCAAAAACAGGACCTGAGTTGACACATCCTTTGCAAACGCCATCTCGTGGGTGACCACGATCATGGTGCGGCCTTCCTCGGCCAGGCTTTGCATGACCCTCAGCACCTCGCCCACCAGTTCCGGGTCGAGTGCCGATGTGGGTTCGTCAAACAGCATCACTTCCGGTTCCATGGCCAGTGCCCGGGCAATCGCAGCACGTTGCTGCTGGCCGCCGGACATCTGGGCCGGGTAGTAATCCTTGCGTTCGTAGATACCGACTTTCTGGAGATAGGCCTCGGCGCGCTCGATGGCTTCCTTTTTGGGGACCTTGAGCACGTTCACCGGCGCTTCAATGATGTTTTCCAGCACCGTCATGTGAGACCAGAGATTGAAGCTCTGGAAGACCATGGAAAGCTTGGAGCGGATCTGCTCAACCTGTTTGTTATCGGCCGGAATCCGCTCACCCTTGCGATTGGTGGCGAACCGGATTGGGTCACCGTGCACGATAATGTCGCCGGAGGTGGGCGTCTCCAGCAGGTTGATGCAGCGCAGGAAGGTACTCTTGCCGGACCCGGAGCTGCCAATCAGGGACACCACATCGCCTTTGCGGGTCTCCAGTGACACTCCCTTGAGTACTTCAAGCTTGCCAAAGGTCTTGTGAATGTCCCTGCAGATCAAGGGAGCTTGGTCCGCCATGGGTGACTCCTGAGATTTAGTTCAAAGGCGCATGTTTTACGGACTGTGGCGGCCGAAATCAATACCTGATTGATGAGGATTGCGGCCGTTCGGTATGACTTGGCTGCGAATCACCTTGTTTCCCTGCTGTTCCATGTCCTTCAGTGCATCGCTGACAAAACGCACGTGGGCAGTCGCTACCTTCTGGGCTGCTGCGGGTTTGCAATTCATGATGGCATCATAGAGCTGTCGGTGCTGACGCACGATGGTCTTGCGCATCTCCTCCCGGGGATTGAGGTTGGCGACCGCCGCATGGACCGTCAACAGCATCATGCTCTTCAGACCGCTGAGAAGGTGGACCAGTACCGGGTTGTGGGAGGCTTCCACAATCGCCTGGTGGAAGCCGTGGTCCGGCTTGGCGTTGCTCAGCGGATCGGTTTCCTCCAGTGCCCGGAAGGCCTTGGTAATCCGGTGCTTGTCGAGGCTGGTGGCCCGTTGGGCTGCCAGGAACGCCGCCTGTCCCTCAAGCTGTTCCCGAACTTCGAGTAAGTCATAAAGAGTGCGCGGATGCCCCTCGTAAAGCTGCATCAGGGGGCTTTGTTCTTCGAACTCGCCGGTCTCCGGGACCAGGCTGGCAACAAAGGAGCCCTTGCCGTGCCGGGTTTCGATCACGCCACGGCCCTGCAATTCGTGCAGGGCTTCGCGGATGATCGCGCGGGACACGCGCAGGCGCGCTGCGAGCTGCCGCTCGGATGGAATCTTTTGCCCCGGAGCCAGCCCACCATCAAGGATGAGGCGCTCCAGCCGATATGAGATTTCCTGGGAAATAGCCATGGGATTGCCTGTGTGAATCGTGGTCTGACCAGTGACCCTTGTAATTGTCCGTGATTGGTCCGTCAACCAATGTGCTCCCAAGCCCCTAAAATATGGCTGATCGAGCGGAATTCGTCCATTTACCATACAGGAAAAACTGGTCTGACCAGTAGCGTCTCGACTGGACTAAATGCGATTTGACTACGAATATCTTTGTAATGTCGGCGTGTGCGCCGGCGTTAGACCTGACGCTTACTAAAAAAACAATGCTAACGGAGACGTCTCGATGACCTCGAACAAGCACATCCGTAATAACTGTGACTCCGGTGAGACCCCACCTCGCCGCAATTTCCTCAAGACTGCCGTTGTTGGTGCCGCTTTTGCCGGTGCAATGATGATGGGCGCCGGACAGGCCCATGCAGCTACCACGTGGAAGATCCAGTCCGTCTGGGATGCAGGTACCGTGGGCTACGACCTGTTCGAACAATGGTGCAACAGCATGGAAGAGAAGTCCGGTGGCGAGCTGATCTTCAAGCCGTTCCCGGCCAAGGCCGTTGCTGCCGACAATAACGCCCTGTTCGATTCCGTACGTAATGGCGTACTGCAGGGTATGAACCCGTTCACCCTGTACTGGTCCGGCAAGATTCCGGCCTCTGTATTCCTGTCTTCCTACCCCGCCGGTCCGGACCAGCCTCACCAGTGGGATACCATGTTCTACTCCATGGGCATGCTGGAAAAGACCCGGGAAATCTACAAGAAGTACGGTCTGTTCTACGTTGGCCCGATCCAGCACGACGCCAACATCATCCACTCCAAGAAGCCGGTAAACAGCCTTGAAGACCTCAAGGGCATGAAGATCCGTGTTCCGGGTGGCATGGTGGCCGAGGTATTCCAGCAGTTCGGCGTTTCCACCGTGAGCCTGCCGGGTTCCGACATCTTCCCGGCCCTGGAAAAGGGCACCATCGACGCGGCTGACTACGTGGGCCCCGCAGTGAACTGGGAACTGGGCTTCTCCCAGGTGACCGATTACATCATGTTCGGACCTCCTGGCGTCATGTCTGTCTACCAGCCGGTGGACCTGATGGACCTGACCGTCAACCTGCGCGCCTGGAACTCCCTGGATCCGAAACTGCAGCAGCTGGTTGAGGACGAAGTGCGGAACTATTCCCAGAAGCACTACCTGACCATTCAGCAGCGCAACATCGAGGCGATGGAGAAGTTCAAGGAAGCGGGGGACACCGTTACCCGTTTGAGCCAGGAAGACTTGCAGGAATTCCGTCGCGCGGCCATTCCGATCTGGTACAAGTGGGCCAACAAAGATGACGACGCCCGTGCCATTTTCGACATGCAGCTCGAGTACATGATGAACGAGACTGTGGGCTATGTTGACGAGTCTGACCTTGAGGGTGTACCGGGCCGGTAACGCCTTCTTGAATCAATAAAAAAAGAAACGAGGGGAAGGACAGGGACAGCTCCGAAGGAGACGTTCCGCCTTCCCCGTTTTGTGGCTGAGGATGCAACAACATGTCTGATCTTGAAGGTTTCGGATTCGTATTGCCGCACTGGTTCTACTGGGGCTGGCTTGCGGTCATGCCGCTGATCATGATGGCCTGGGACAAGTGGAGTAGTGGCCATGGAGGCGAGACTGCCGAACCGGAATTGACACCGGGCGAACTGCAGGCGGAAGAGGACGACCCGCTGATCTATCTCCAGTTCGAGGGTAACTGGTTTACCAAGGTGGTTGACTGGATCTGTGACAAATCCGGTCTGTTCGTGTCGTTCTGGACGGTGAACGCCGTCGTGTTCTATTTCTTTGAAGTGGTCATGCGCTACCTCTTCAACATGCCGACCATCTGGGTGCATGAATCCAGCTTCCTGTTGCTGGGCATGCAGTACCTGCTGGCCGGAGCGTTCGCCATGCTTCACGGCGCCCATGTGCGGGTTGACGTGATGTATAACCTGTTGCCGGTACGGGGCAGGGTCGGCATGGATATCTTTACCTCCATGTTCTTCTTCATGTTCGCCCTGGTACTGATGATTACCTCCTGGACCTTTTTCCAGAACTCCTATTCCATGAATGAAACCACGGTTGAGACCTGGGGCATTCAGTACTGGCCCGTGAAAGGCATGATGGTACTGGGTTCAGTCCTTCTCTTACTCGCAGGCATATCCAAACTGATCAAGGATATCGTCCTGTTCGTCCGTCTTGGCCGGGAGCGCACCGCATGAGCACAAATACAACAACTGCGCCGGGCAGCAACCTGATCGGTAAGCTGAGTACCTGGCTGATGATAGCCGCCACTGTGGGGCTGGCGTTTGTCATCTGTGTTGAGATGATCAACATTTTGTTCTACGACCCTTGGAGTGACGAGAAATTCCTGTTCAAGCTCTCGGGCAGTCTTTCGGACGTCAAGATCGGGCCTCTGACCTATCTGATGTTCGGTTCCCTGGCCGTGGCCCTGATGATGGGGCTGCCGCTGGCATTCGTGACCGGCGGCCTCGGGGTCATGTTCATCTATCTGGTGGGCGACTCGCTGATGCTGAACATCGTGCCGAGCCGCATCTTCCCGATGATGACCAACTCCGACCTTGCCGCGATACCGCTGTTCATTTTCATGGCCTCCATGCTCGAGCGTGCGGGCCTGATCGAGGAAATGTTCAGCGTGGTCTACAAGTGGATGGGTGGCCTCAGTGGTGGCCTGGCAACGGCGACCATCCTGGCTTCCACCATTCTCGCTGCGATGGTTGGTGTTATCGGCGCGGCGGTGGTCACCATGGGGATTATCGCCCTGCCGGCGATGCTCAAGCGTGGCTATGACCACAAGATCGCACTCGGTTCGATCATGGCCGGTGGCACCCTGGGGATCCTGATCCCGCCGTCAATCCTGGCCATCCTCTATGCCGTTGTGGCACAGCAGTCGGTGGGAGAATTGTACCTGGGTTCCATCATTCCGGGCCTTCTGTTGTCCGGCTTCTACATCGCCTATGTGCTGATCCGCAGCTGGATCAACCCGAAGCTGGGCCCGCCGGTGCCGATGGAAGAGCGCATTTCCTTCAGGGAAAAGCTCCTTCTCCTGAAAAGCCTGATCGCTCCGCTGATCCTGGTGTTCCTGGTGCTGGGCCTGCTGTTCGGTGGTATTGCAACGCCCGTTGAGGCCGCCGGTATCGGTTCCTTCGGTGCCATCGTGGTTGCCATGATGCACGGCAAGTTCTCCATCGGCGGCCTGCGTGAAGCCTCCGTGACCACCGCCAAGGCCTCCGCCATGGTGCTGTGGATCATGTTCGGTGCCTCGGTCTTCGTTGGCTTCTACATTCTGCAGGGCGGTCAGCAGTTCGTGACCGACGCCATCCTCGGAACCGGTCTGTCGGCCTACGGCATCCTGTTCCTGCTGATGGTACTGCTGGTCATCCTCGGCATGTTCCTGGACTGGGTAGGGATTCTGCTGCTGGCAGTGCCCATCTTCATTCCGATCGTCGAAGCACTGGAATTCCCGGGTCTGCTGGGCTTCCCGCCGGTGGCCGGTGAGGACGTGGTGCTCTGGTTCGGTGTGCTCTACCTGGTCAACATGCAGATGTCCTTCCTGAGTCCGCCTTTCGGCTACGCGCTGTTCTACATTCGCGGCGTATGCCCGCCGGAAATCTCCATGGGCACGATCTTCAAGTCGTCCCTGGTGTTCCTGGCGATCCAGGCGTTCGGACTGTTCATGTGTATTCTCATCCCCGGCATTGTCACCTGGCTGCCAGGGCTGGTTTACGGTTAATCAATTCAAGGAGTAAATCGATATGTTGACGATCAATCGGCTGGATATTGCCGACGCACGGATCCTGATTGAAGGCGCGGCTGAAAAGGCCCGCGAGATCGGTGTTCCCATGTGCATCGCGGTGGTTGACGAGTCTGGTAACCTGATTGCGTTCGAGCGTATGGACGGCGGCAAGATCACCAGTGTGACCATTGCCCAGGACAAGGCGTTCACCGCAGCGGCAGCCAAGAAAGCCACCCATGACTACAACAAGGTGAACACGCCGGGTAGTCTGGCTTTCGGTATCCATACGGAAGTGGGGTGTCGCATCAGCTCCGTCGGTGGCGGCCTGCCGGTGATCGTCAACGGTGAGGTGGTCGGTGGTATCGGTCTCAGCTCGGGCACGCCGCAGCAGGACATGGACTGCGCGCAGGCCGGTATCGATTACTTCGAAACCAAACGCAAGTAAACGCTGTCTCACCTGAACGGGCGGGCGATCGGGCCCGCCCACGTTATCCGCGCCCACGCGGATTCGACGACATCCAGAATCAGAGAACGTTATGAATACCAAGCCGAAAGCCAGCAAAGCGCAGCTGGCGGAGCAGTTCCGGTCATTCATTGATCCGGAATACGTCATCACCGATGACGAAACCCTGAAACCTTACGAGTGTGACGGCCTCGCGATGTACCGCGAAATGCCCATGCTTGTGGTGCTGCCGGAGACCGTGGAGCAGGTGCAACGCGTGATGCGCATCTGCCATGAAAACGACGTGCCGGTGGTTGCCCGCGGTGCCGGAACCGGCCTTTGCGCCGGCGCCATGCCGCACAAGGAAGGGGTGGTGCTCTCGCTGGCCAAGTTCAACCGGATTATCAAGATCGATCCACTCGGTCGAACGGCAAGGCTGCAGCCCGGTGTCCGTAACCTCGCCATCAGTGAAGAGGCGGCCCAGTACGGCCTGTATTACGGCCCGGATCCCTCGTCCCAGATCGCCTGCACCATCGGCGGCAATGTGGCGGAGAACTCCGGGGGCGTTCACTGCCTAAAGTATGGCCTGACTGTTCACAACATCCTGAGTGTCGAGATGGTGACCGCCGAGGGCGATCTGATCACCATCGGCAGCGATGGTCTGGATAGCTGTGGCATGGATCTGCTGGCGCTGATTACCGGTTCCGAGGGCCTGCTGGGTGTGGTTACCGAAGTGAAGGTGAAACTCCTGCCAACCCCGGAAGTTGCCCAGGTAATCATGGCCGGCTTCGACAGTGTGGAGAAGGGCGGCGATGCCGTCGGCGGTATCATCTCCCACGGGATTATCCCCGGTGGCCTGGAGATGATGGACAGCCACGCCATCATTGCCGCTGACGACTTTGCCCAGGCAGGTTACCCGCGCGACGCCAAGGCGCTGCTGCTGTGCGAGGTCGATGGTACCGAGGAAGAGGTGCACGAACATATCGCCGAGGCCGAGGAAGTTTTCCGCAAGCTGGGGGCAACCTCGATCCGGACCTCCCAGAGCGAGGAAGAGCGCGCCCTGTTGTGGAAGGGCCGCAAGTCCGCCTTCCCGGCGGTCGGTCGGATCTCGCCGGATTATTACTGCATGGACGGTACCATTCCCCGTCGCCATCTCGCCCGTGTCCTGCTGGAAATGGAAAAGATGTCCGACAAGTATGGTCTGCGCGTGGCCAACGTGTTCCATGCCGGGGACGGGAATCTGCACCCCCTGATCCTGTTCGATGCGAACGTTCCGGGTGAATTCGAGATCACCGAGGAATTCGGCAGCAAGATCCTCGAATTGTGTGTGGAAGTGGGTGGCTGTATCACCGGTGAACATGGTGTCGGCGTCGAGAAGATCCGCCAGATGGCGGTGCAGTTCAACGATGAAGAACTACAGCAGTTCCACGACGTCAAAGCCGCGTTTGATCCGACCGGCATCCTGAACCCGGGCAAGGGGGTTCCCACCCTCAAGTTCTGCCAGGAATACCGCTCCATCGAACACAAGCAACACAAGCACGAACAGACGGACGCCGCCCATGGCTGATATGACCCAACAGTTACAGGAGCAAGTTCTCCAGGCCCGCACCAACGGGCAGAAACTCAACATCGTCGGTGGCGGTACCAAGGCATTCATGGGCCGCGCTGCTGACCCGGAGGCCGACACCCTGAGCCTGGCCGGGCACACCGGCATCGTGGAATACCATCCGGTGGAGCTGGTGCTGACGGTGCGCGCCGGTACACCGATCAAGGACATCGAGGCCGCGCTGGCCGAAGAAGGGCAGTGCCTACACTTCGAGCCGCCCCGGTTCGGTGATGCCTCCACCATCGGCGGCACCCTGGCGTGCAATCTGTCCGGGCCGGCCAGGCCCTGGACCGGCTCGGTCCGGGATCAGGTACTGGGCATCCGCCTGCTGAACGGCAAGGGCGAGCACATGCGTTTTGGTGGCCAGGTGATGAAGAACGTGGCCGGTTACGATGTCTCCCGTCTGCAGGCCGGCGCCATGGGTACCCTCGGCGTTATCACCGAAATCAGCATGAAGGTGATGCCGAAGCCGGCTGCCACAGCAACGCTGGTGGAAGAGATGGCCCTCGAAGACGTCATCGACTACATGAACCGCCGGGCTGGTGAGCCCAAGCCCATCACCGGTGCCTGCTGGGTCGATGGCAAGGTTTACCTGCGCCTGTCCGGTGCCCGGTCCGCTGTCGAGGCAACGGCCGAGAAATGGTCCGGAGAGGTCATGGAAGGCGGTGATGACTTCTGGCAGCAGGTGCGCGACATGCAGCACGAATTCTTCGCCGGCAACGACGTGCCGCTCTGGCGCTTGTCGGTGGATTCCACCGCGCCCAACCCCAACGTTGAGGGAAACTGGTTCATCGACTGGGCCGGCTCCCAGCGCTGGTTCCGTGGTGAGGCCAGCCTCGGTGACCTGGAGCCAGTGGCCAGGGCCGCCGGCGGTCAGGTGAGCCTGTTCCGCGGTGGCGATCGTTCCGGCGAAGTCATGCACAGCCAACCCGAGGCGCTGAAAACCATCCAGCGCCGTGTGAAGAACTCGTTCGACCCCGACGGCATCTTCAATCCCGGCCGTCTCTATAGCTGGTTGTAATTATGCAAACGAATCTGGTTCAACAATTTGCCAATACTCCCGAAGGACAGGAGGCCGAGTCCATCCTCAGGGCCTGTGTGCACTGTGGTTTCTGTACCGCCACCTGCCCGACCTATCAGGAACTGAATGACGAGCGTGACGGTCCCCGTGGCCGGATCTACCTGATGAAGATGTTCCTGGAAGGTGAGGAAATCACCGAGAAGACCCGGGATCATCTGGACCGCTGTCTGACCTGTCGCAGTTGCGAGACCACCTGTCCCTCCGGCGTTCAGTATGGCCGGCTGGTGGATATCAGCCGTGGTCTGATCGAGAAGGAAGTGCCCCGGGAGCCGAAGGACAAGTGGCTGCGCTGGGGTCTGGCGCGGGTCCTGCCGAACCGGCAGCTGTTTGGCCTGCTGCTGCGTATGGGGCAGGTATTCCGCCCGGTGCTGCCGGAGAAGCTGCGCACCAAGGTGCCGCCGCGCAAGAGCGCGAGCCCCTGGCCTGCGGCCAGTCATAACCGGGTTGTGCTGGCCCTGGCCGGCTGTGTTCAGCCCTCGGCAACGCCGAACACCAACGCCGCTGCGGCTCGTGTTCTGGACAAGCTCGGTATCACCATGGTCGAAGCGCCGGAAGCCGGCTGCTGCGGCGCGGTGAACTACCACCTGTCCGAACATGAGAAAGGCCTGGAGCGCATGCGCCAGAACATCGACGCCTGGTGGCCCGCCATCGAGGCCGGCGCGGAGGCGATCGTCATGACCGCGTCCGGTTGCGGTGCCATGGTGCAGGACTACGGTCACCTGCTGAAGGATGATCCGGTCTACGCCGCCAAGGCCAAGAAAGTCAGCGAACTGTGCACCGACCTGGGCGCGTTCCTGCTCAAGCAGGACCTGGAAAAGCTCAAGCTCAACCAGAGCCCGGGCAAGGTGGCTTTCCATTGCCCCTGCACCCTGCAGCACGCCATGAAGCAGAGCGGGGTGGTGGAGCAAGTGCTGACCAAGGCTGGCGTCGAACTGGCGCAGACCAAGGACAAGCACCTGTGCTGCGGCTCCGCCGGCACCTACTCGGTGCTGCAGCCCGAGCTGAGCCAGAAACTACTCGACAACAAGCTCAAGGCCCTGACCGTGGACAACCCGGACCGCATCGTGACCGCCAACATCGGCTGCCAGATGCACCTGGAAACCAAGTCCCCGGTGCAGGTGAATCACTGGATCGAATTGCTCGACCAGTGATCCTGAAGACGGGGTCAGAAGAAAGCTTTCTTCTGACCCCATTTTCAATTCAGGGGTCCCACCCCAGGGGTCTGATGAAGCCCTTCATCTGACCCCAAGTTCACCCCAGCCCCCAGGTTGGCTACATCTCAGGGGTCTGATGAAGCTCTTCATCTGACCCCAATTTCAAGTCAGCCACCAAGTGGGCTATAGTCTGGCACCGAGGTTAAAACGGGGTCAGATGAACGAGTTCATCAGACCCCAACCTCCGGGGTAAGAAGAACGCCTTCTTCTAACCCCTACTTCAAAAAAACCAACTTCACAGGACGTGAACCCATGCCAAGGATCAAGGCCACAGCCCTGCTTTGCCTGTTAGCCACCACCCCGGCCCATGCTGAAGTCTACCGCTGGACGGACGCCAACGGCGCCATCCATTTCTCCGACAAGCCACCCAAACGCCTGCCGCACCGGGAGCTCGAGCTCCGGAATCCGGTCACCGTCCCCATGTCCGAGAACCTCCGCCAGTCCCGGAAAATCTCGGCGACCCGGGACGAAGTGCAAACCATGCTGACGGCCTCGGACCGGCCTCAGAAGTCCCGAAGCAGCCGCCGCAGCGATGATAAACAGGCGAAGACGTGCGACGGCTACCGGAACAAGCTCGACCGGATCCAGTCCCAGCTACGGGCAGGTTACAAGAACGACCGCGGCAACAGCCTGCGGGAAAAACGGCGGCGCCTGAGCAAGGCCTACAGCCGGGAGTGCATCCTGCGTTAGGCCGCGCGCTTGAAGCTGGCCAGCGCCATGGCGGCGGTCACGAACAGACCGCCGAACACCCGGTTCATCTGCCGCTGCCGTTGTGGCGTGGTCATGAACCGGAACAGCTGGCTGGCCAGCAGGGCATAGCCCAGCATCACCAGGCAATCCACCAGAATCAGTGTGGTGCCCATAGTGATCAGCTGCGGGCCGTGGGGCGCATCGGCGATCAGAAACTGCGGAAACAAAGCCACCAGGAATACCGTGGCCTTGGGATTGGTCAGGTTAACCAGTGCGGCATTCCAGAACTGCCGGCGGTGACTGATGGCGCTCTGATCTTCCTCGACAGCCTCCATCACCGGCTCCCGCCACTTCTGGATACCCAGCCAGACCAGATAGGCCACGCCCACCCATTTGATGACGGTCAGCGCGGTAGTGGAAGATGCGACGATGGCGCCAAGGCCCGCGCCCACCAGGACAATCTGCGCGCCATAACCCAGCTGAAGACCAAGAATGGCTGGCAGTGACCGTTTCACGCCGTAGCGCAGGCCATTGCTCATGGTATTCACAGCGCCTGCACCGGGGGAGACGCTGATCAGGATCGCCGCGACCAGAAAGGTCAGCCAGAGGGTGAGTGTCATTCCTTACGCTCTTGAAATCTCAGGGAGTGTTATAATAGCGCCTGTTTGAAGCCAGCCATTAACGAGGAGTAGCTGAAATGGCCAAAAAACGCGCCAAAGCGACCCGGCACAGTGCCGTGCAGCGGGAGCTGAGAACGCCAAAATACCAGATGCGGGTTGTCGAGGACAAAACCAAATACAAGCGCAGCCGGGACAAGACCGTACGAGTGGAGGGTTTTCGCAAGGCCGCGTGATCGTGGTTTTACGAAAACCTTCCACCTCTTATTCCTTGAAATACACCACCTGATGGCTGGTGGCCAGAAGCCGGCCATCGGCACTCCAGACTTCGGCACTCTGGTCGAAGAAGCCTTTACCGAAATGCAGGCCCCGGGCATGGCCCAGTACATGGGCGGTACCAAGCTGGCGTAACTGCTCCGCATCTGCGTGGAAGTAGGTAGTCAGCGCTACAGTACCGATCGGTACCAGTTTGGGGCGGCGAATGTAGATCCTCGGGAAGAACACGTCGCACAGGGCTGCCAGTGACAGATAGTCCAGCGGCCGGGGTGGTTCATCCCGCATCCACAACAGGCTCTCCGAGGGGTGGTTTTCACTCGGCTGGCCGCCCAGGGCACCTTCGATAAACCGCATGTCGTAGCACCGGGTCCATACCGGCGCGCCCTGGCGCATGGGTGTTTGCTCTACCTCTTCCGCCGCCGGCGCCTCCGGGAAACTGGCATCCGTGGTGCTCCAGGTGTCCCGCCCCTTGGCGGTCACGGCGGTGGCAAAGGCAACCACTTCCGCTCCCTGAACCAGCTCAGCGAACCAGTGCTGGCTACTGCGGTTGGTCCGGATTGGTCTGGCCCGGGCTTCGAATTCGCCTTCGGCAATGGGAGCCGCGAAGTGCACGGTCAGGGAGACCGGCTCGCCCAGCAGCTCGTCGTGGCTGAGCACGGCATTGAGCAGGGTCGCGCCGGTCACGCCGCCAAAAGGGCCCACCATGTTCTGGTAGGCAGGGCTGGTCTGCCCCGAGAAAACTCCACCAATGACTGGCCGGAGCGACACCGCTTGATCAAACACATGCGACGGCGAATTCATGGTTACCTCGTTGTTTTTGGTTTTACGTAGCTTGCGAAGCGTTCAGTGTAACAAAAGCTTCACAAAGGGCCATGGTGTGGCTGCTACCCTGTACGCTCTGGTTACACAAGGAAAGTCGGGAGTCAGGCCTCAATGAGGATCATTGCTTTTTACAGTCCCAAGGGTGGTGTTGGCAAGACAGCGGCGGCCGTCAACATTGCCTACCTGGCGAGTCAGGACAATTGCCGCACCCTGCTATGGGATCTGGATCCCCAGGGCGCCTCCAGTTTTTACCTGGCAGGCGCCGAAACGGTGAAGGGGCGCAAGTTATCCAAGCTGCTCGAGGGCAAGGCGCCTATCGCCAAGTTCATTCATGACGATGTTTATCCCGGACTGGACTTCATTCCCGCCCATACCAGCTTCCGCAACTTTGATATCAAGCTGGAGCAGGAATCCGGCAGCAATGTTCTGCGGGACATGCTTGCGCCTCTCTCGGAAGAGACCAGCCTGGTGATCCTGGATTGCCCGCCCACGCTGTCACGGTTGACCGAGCAAGTGCTGGAAGTGGCAGACCGGGTGTATGTACCGGTGGTGCCGACCTGGCTGGCAGTGAACAGCTGGAACCAGTTGCAGCAGTTCGTGAAGGACAAGAAACTCGGCGCCCGCAAGCTGCGTCCCTTTTTCTCCATGGTCGATCGCCGGAAAAACCTGCACAAGGAAATTGTGGAGCAGGGCCGCGAGGTTCTGCCGAATGGTATGGGGGTGGCCGTACCCTATGCCAGCGTGGTTGAGCGCATGGGCGAAGAGGGACTGCCGCTGGAGCGGTTGGCTCCCCATAGCCCGGCTGCTGAGGTATATCGGCAGATATGGGCCGGAATCCGGCAGGATTTGTGGAAACGGAGACCGGGTTAGAGGTTGATTTCGATGCCCTGTGATCCTGGCTTTCTTGTGCTTCGGTAGGTTGGTGGCCAACTGTCATAATTCTGAAACGCTGTGCTGGCAAAGTAACTTCTAGAAAAGCTCGATCTGCATCGTTGAGTTTTCTTTTATCGTGTCATTTCGTGTAACCGGGGAGTTCTGCTTCCCGGTTTTTTTATGCCTGTTTCGCTCCAGCGAGTAACTGCCGGGCCCCTCAGAAACAAACCGTCTTGAAACGATACGGTTTATCCCGGATTGGTCTTAGAAAACTGATCGGGAGCAGTTTTTCTGTCATGTACCTGGGTTATATTGGAGCACGATTTAAATGTAACCGTTCGTAATCAGGGAGTGCCCCCATATGAACGCGCGTCATCTTGAACTCTTCCCGCTCAACGATCCCCGGCTCACGATACAGCCCCACGAAACGGAAACCGAAACCCCAGCTGACGAGAGCAAGTCCATGTTCGATCTGTGCAAGGATGATGGCGAGGTTGTCGGCTACGTGAAGACCTGGGTCCACGATGATGGCTTTGCCGGCTTTGTTCACTTCGACCCGGACGGCAACGTGGTGGACTGGCAGGTGTGCAGCAAGCCGGGAACGGACGTATCGCTCAACTAGGGCAAAGCGTTGTTCCCCCGGCCAGCTGAATCCAGCCCGGTCAGAAATTGGTAATCAGAAGATACGTGGTGTAACCCACGAAGACCGCCAACAGGGCCGCACCTTCCAGGCGGTTGATTCTGCCCGGGCCGCGGAACCCATACCCGAGCACGAACAGGGCGAGGGTCAGGCCGGCCATCACCGGCAGGTCACGTATCAGCACCTCGTCGGCTACGCTGATAGGCGTGATCAGGCCGGCAATGCCAACCACCGCCAGGGTGTTGAACAGGTTTGAACCGAGAATGTTGCCCAGGGCCAGATCGTGTTCACCCTTGCGGGCAGCGATGATCGAGGAGGCCAGTTCCGGCAGGGAGGTTCCCACGGCCACGATGGTGAGGCCGATGATCAGGTCACCGACGCCGAAAGCGGTAGCGAGATCCACTGCGCCCCACACCAGAATGCGGGAGCTGATAATCAACAGCACCAGGCCAGCTGCCAGCCAGAACAACGCCTTGCGGATCGGCATGGCGTGAGTCTCCAGCTCTGCGCTCACTTCTGTCGCCATCGGATCATCCGGCGTACGCATGCCGGACCAGATGCTCCAGCCTATCAACGCAAAAAATACACCGAGCAGAACCGCCGCATCCAGCGTACTCAGTGTGCCATCAAGTAGTTGCCATACAGCAAACAGGGTAACCAGGGTCAGGATCGGCAGCTCCTTCCGCATCACCTGGGAATGAACCGCGATTGGGGCCATGAGTGCGGTGATGCCTAGAATCAGGGCAATGTTTGTGATGTTGGAACCATAGGCATTGCCCAGAGCCAGACCGGGGTTGCCCTGGGACGCAGCGAGCGCGGATACCACCATCTCCGGTGCGGACGTGCCAAACCCGACCACGACCATGCCGATCAACAGCGGCGGCATGCCGAAATAGCCAGCTGTGACCGCCGAGCCTTCCACAAAACGATCCGCACTCCAGACCAGCAGGATGAGGCCGACAGCAATGGCGAGCAGGGCAATGAGCATGATGACAAACTCCGGGTTTCAAGCGCGCGAATTTAAAGGCATTCGCGAGTAACCAGCAATCAGATACTTCTACCTATTACCCGATGAGCATAGACCCCGACGACGCCAAGGCCAGAGAGCCCGGCCGTGATCATCAGCACCGGGTAACCCCCGAGATCGGCAATCATACCTCCGAGTACCCCGAACACACCTGCGGCGACCACCTGGATGGAGGCCTGCACGGTGAAGTCGGTACCCGCCCATTGCCTTCGGCAGACATTCATCATCATGGCGAACAGCACTACGGTGGATGCTCCGTCGGCAAGTTGTTCGGCCAGGCCGACGGCGTAGACGGTTGAAATCTCCACGGTTGGTTCTGCGGCCAGAACCCACGCCATGATTGTCAGTGACTGGGCAATGCCCGCCAGAATCAGGGCGCGATGACCTCCCATCAGGGTATACAGCCATCCCCCGAGAGCCGCCCCGATAAGCCCTGCCAGAGTAGTGATGAGCGTGAAAGTACCAATGGCCTGAGAGGTCCAGCCGGCATCCGACAGCATCGGACGAATCATGCCCGAGCCCATTGCATCCGCCACCTTGTATCCGATGACCATCAGCAGCCAGAACGCCATGCCGGGCTGGCGCCAGAAGGCAATGAAGGCAGTCCTCAGGTTGCCATTACCCGAGTCTGGTAAGGCATCCAGCGAAAGAGGTTTGCGCACGCCCCGGAATCGGCCCACCACAAACAGCAGTGCCACCAGCAACAGGGCGGGTAAGAGCAGCGCGGTTTCGGCTTCCAGATAACCAGTGACAATCAACAGCAGGCTGCCGCCCGCGAGCATGCCTACTTTGTAGCCTGCCACCTGGATGGTGTTGGCCAGCCCGCGCCAGTGAGGGGCAATCCGGCGCACTGCCAGGCCGTCGGTGACAATATCCTGGGTCGCCATCAGCAGGTTGATCGTCATGACCAGTAACGCGGCGACTGCCAGGCCGGAAGCGCTGCCGGGTACCAGTCCGAGCCATGCCAGCACAATCAGGAGCAATGCAGCGGTTAACTGCAGCCGCAACATCCAGGAGAAAGGCGTCTGGCCATGCATCAGGCTGCGGTCAACGAACGGCGCCCAGAACGCCTTAAGCACCCAGGGCAATAAGCAGTTTCAGCGCGCCAATCCAGGTGAGGGATACGCCGGCTTCCCGCCAGAATACGGGCAGGGCATGGGCGAACAGCCCGGATGGCAGGCCCTGGGCCACGTAAAGGGCCAGGAGGGTGGTCAGAATTCCCTTTGGTATTTCGGGCTGATGGACATTTGGCTGGGGCATGGGGTGTGTGGTCCAAACGATCCGGAAGTGGCTGGCCACAATGATACGGTTAGTTGAGTTCCGGCTGAATCACTGAAAAGGCCAATTGGACTTCTCCCACTAAGCGTGACACGCCCCAGCCTCAAACGGAGGCCATTTCAAAGGCCTCTGGGCTGACGCCACCCAGGTGGGTGTGACGTCGAGCCCGGTTGTAAAACACCTCGATGTAGTCGAACACATCCGCCTTGGCCAGATGACGGGGTTTGTAGATCCGCTGTCGGATACGCTCTTTTTTCAGACTACTGAAGAAGGATTTCGCCACTGCATTATCCCAACAGTTGCCTCGCCGACTCATGCTGGGATCCAGGTTGTGGGCGCGACAGAAACGATACCAGTCATCACTGCCGTATTGGGTGCATTGATCCGAACGGATGAGTACCTTTTCGTTCGGGCGTCGACGCCAGACGGCCATTAGCAGCGCGCCCACGACCAAGCTGCGATGCAGTGTCGATTTCATCGACCAGCCCATCACGCGACGTGAGAACAGGTCGACCACCACCGCCAGATACAACCAGACTTGCCAGGTACGAATGTAGGTGATGTTGGTCGCCCAGGCTTTGTCTGGGCGGCCCACAGTGAATTCACGTTGGAGCTTGTTTGGGTTAAGGATCGACGGTCTTCCGGCGATCACTCGCGGTGCTTTGTAGGCTCGCAACGCCTTGATTTTATGTTCTTTCATTAACCGGGCGACCCGGTTCTTGCCGCACGTTTCACTAGCCTCTCGAAGGTCCAGAAACACCCGCGGCGCACCGTACACGCCAGAGCTGCCTTGGTACGATGCCAGGATCTGCGTTAGCAGCCGCTGGTTATCAATAGCTCGGTCAGACAAGGGCTTATGCAGCCATTGATAAAACCCGCTACGGGCCACCTGGAGCGCGCGACACATGGCCATGGTTGAATTGGTGTCGGTGATCGTTGATGAATCGGTACTTCACTCGGGCTCTCTGGCAAAGTACCGAGCGGCCTTTTTTAGGATATCCCGCTCTTCTTCAATCCGACGCATTTGGGCCCGCAGCCTGAGAGTCTCGCTCTTGGCTTCGACCAACTCAGCGGCCTGTTCATCGGATTTATCCGGTTTCACGGCCTTAACCCATTTATACGAGCTGTGAGCCGAGACTCCCAGTCCTTGCGATACTTCGGCGACGGTATAGCCCCGCTCCAGCACCTGTCGGACCGCTTCATCCTTGAATTCCGAGGGATAACGTTGGTTGCTCACGGCAATTCCTCCTATGCTCTAATCATAGGCTAGGAGTGTCTACTGCACCGGGGTAAGTCCAACCATAGGCTAGGCGTGTCCACTAGAGTAGGGAAAGTCCAGTGTGTCATTTCACCTGAGTAGCGCGCCTTAAGATAACCGTTAGAGACTATCAACAAAACGAATAGAACTTTCGTTTCGACACATATCCTTGAGATCATGGGGTTGCCGATGGTAGACGTTTTGACAAGCAGCCAAAGATCCTTCTGCATGTCGCAGATACGGTCCAAAAACACTAAGCCGGAAATCGCTCTAAGAAAGGCGCTTTGGCATTGTGGCTTTCGCTACCGAGTGAAGAATTCTCTGCCAGGTCGCCCCGATATAGTATTCTCCGGCAGCAAGACGGCTATCTTTGTCGATGGTTGTTTTTGGCATAAATGTCCGGATCACTTCGTATATCCGAAAAACCGGGCAGGATTTTGGCGAGAGAAGATTGAAGGTAACGTGCAGCGCGATCGGCGAGTAGAGGAAATGCTCCGTACGCAGGGATGGTTCGCGCTTCGATTTTGGGAACACGAAATCATGGAATCCCCAGACGACTGTGTTCGACGAGTAGCAGAGATATTGGAGCAAAGACGCAGGATTTGAGAAGCTCGGGAATGACTGCCAAATTGGAAAATCTCATGGGAGCAAGGACATTAGGGGCTTAGTGGGGACTCTGGTAGACTTGGCCCGTGCGCTTTTAGCTGTATATTCTCTTTACTCAGTGGCTCTGGATGTGTTCTTCAATGGTAACTTTCGTGGATCTATTTTGTGGCGGCGGTCTGGGCGCTAGAGGCGCAGTAAATGCGGGCGCGACCCCCCTATTGGGGGTAGACGCTTGGGATCGCGCGACGGAAACGTATAAAGCTAATTTTCCCGACGCTCATGTCATCTGTGATCGGATCGAAAACATAGAGCCACTAAATTTGGCAAAAGAATATAGTCCGGATGTTCTTTTGACATCCCCCGAATGCACGTCGCACTCAATCGCTAGAGGCGCTAAACCGGCTCGCGAAGAAAGCCGGGAAACAGCTATCGGCATTATCCCATGGCTAGAAGCCATGAACCCAAGGTGGTTGATCGTTGAAAATGTAAACCGAATGAAACGTTGGGATAGGCACAACGAACTAGTCGAGTCGATTGAAGAATATGGTTACACCGTCAGCGATCTTTATCTGAACGCTGCTGATTTTGGTGCTTCCCAGGCAAGAAAACGAATGTTCCTAGTATGCGATCGGGAGGGAACCTACGTGACCAAAAAAGACCTGCTAAATAAGTTTGGCAAAAAAGAACTACCCGCGAGTTCCGTTATCGACACCAGTGGCAAATACAAGTCAAAACCGCTTTATCACCCCCGCCGGGCGAAAGCTACTCTCGACCGTGCCGAGAGAGGGATTGAGGCTCTTGGAAAAGGTGAAGACTTCATTATCGTCTATTATGGGTCGGATTATGCGGGGGGGTGGCAAAGACTCGATGCGCCTCTCAGAACCATAACCACGATCGACCGGTTTGGGTTGGTGACTTGGGATCGGGATACTCCGATGTTAAGAATGCTACAACCTTCGGAACTGATAAGAGCCATGAGCGGTGGTGAGGATCACTTGCTGCCTCATGGGAGTAGAAGGGAAAAAGTGAAGCTGTGTGGCAATGGGGTATGCTCGCCCGTTATGGAGGCTTTGTTCCGACACATAAGCTCGGAGATGGAGCAGGGTTGTTGTATATCTGAGGCATCGTAGTCCATGAGTCTCGAAGAAATGGATTTGGAGATAGACCAAGTATATGAAGGCTCACGAAACGGGAATTCTTCCGATGACCCTCTGCCCAGATTACTCGGTGTGGACAATGGAGCAGGCTTCAGGCACTTGGGCAAACGTCCAGGAACTGAAACACTTAAGCTTCTGGTTTTGAAGTCCAACTTTAACGACCCTGACTGGCCAGATCACCTCGATTATGAGACCGGTCTCTTAACTTACTACGGTGATAATAAAAAGGTTGGCGATCTTCATTCGACGCCGAGACAGGGAAACCTGATCTTAAAAAATCTCTTTGAAACGACACATGCAAGCTCACACTCGGCTCACTTTCCGGTAATTCTTGTTTTCGGTGGAACGGGGATTTATAGAGACGTCCGATTTTTGGGGCTTGCTGTTCCTGGGGCTGCATCACTCGGTCCTGACGAGGACCTCGTTGCCCTCTGGAGATCGAATGGGCCTAGTGAAACCCGATTTCAGAACTACAAAGCAAGGTTTACGGTTTTAGATGTGGCCAGGATTAGTCGCGCTTGGCTTACTGATGTCGCTAACGGAAATGCAGTCGAGTCCCCACATGCTCCAAAGGCTTGGCTTGATTGGGTTTTTAGTAGGAAATATCGCCCTCTCGTTGCCCCCCACAGCCTGGATATAAGGTCGAAAGCTCAACAGTTGCCTGCGGGGAAAGTTGATAAAAATATTATTCAACTAATCTACGAGAACTATTGTGACGATCCATTTGCCTTTGAGAGGTGTGCCGTAGCGATTGCGCAGCTGATGATGCCGGACATCGAGTATATTGACCTTACACGCCCATGGAGAGACGGTGGGCGAGATGCTATAGGTAAGTACAAAATCGGCACAGGAAAGAGTGCAATTGACGTTGAGTTTGCCCTAGAGGCAAAGTGCTACCAGAGCAATACAGGTGTTGGGGTAAAGGCTCTCTCTAGATTGATATCGAGATTGCGGCACCGACAGTTTGGCATATTGGTGACCACGTCTTACCTTTCAGAGCAGGCATATCAAGAGTTAAAAGAAGATGGTCATCCAATTGTGATTATCGCAGCAAATGACATTGTCAGGCTGATCAAGGAAAAAATTTCTTCAGACAAAATCGCAATCGCAAACTGGCTTGAGAGCTTGGCAAAATAGCCCCTCAAACTTTACGCGACGTTCGATATGGCGGCCGGAGCCGCCATTCTGTTCGAAATGCCCCCACTTTAGACTAAGTTTTCGCACATTGGACTCTGGTCAACTTGCCCTCTGCTTTGATTAGGGCATCACCTTTTCCGTTTAAAGTTTCCGCACCGGTCTCGTCAATAATCACCCGGCTTTCTGTGGCACTTTTAACCCTCAAGGCAAGCTGTGCTGGTAGGTTAGAGCGCAGGTTGGTGCTGATTACCTCAGCACTGGGTTTCTGCGTGGCAATAATCACATGAATACCCGCCGCACGAGCTTTTTGCGCTAATCGCTTGAGGTATGCCTCAATTTGCTTTTTCATTTCTTTTTCAGAAGTGAGATCGGCATACTCATCGAGCACAACGACCCACCATGGAATTCTCTGGTCCGGGTCAACTTTCGCGTTATATTCAGGAAGCGATCTGGTTTTCTGCTCCTTGAGCTTCTCATAACGGCGCTGCATTTCCTCTACTGCGCTCTCTAGCAATTCAAGCGCATCTGAGTCATCCCAACCAATCGCGCCTTCAAGGTAGCTGCTCTCTTCATACTGACTTAGCTCTGTGCCTTTAGGGTCGACCAGCATGAGCCTCAATTCATCTGGACTGTAATAGTGAATTAGGCCATCAAGAATAGTGTTTAGGGCCTCAGATTTTCCGCTTCCCGTTGTACCGCCTATGAGAAGATGGGGAGAGTTCGAGGAGGAAAAGTTAAGATCTACAATTTGCCCGTAACCATCCTCTCCGAGCGGAGCAGCAAGCTCATTGCTAGGTCGAGTCCATCTCTTCCACATGTCGGTCGCGTCAACGTAGTAGCGATCAGCTTGGCTCTTTGGTACGTCGATTGTCACATAGCCCTGATGGTTCCCAAATCGGATGTTCTGGTCTTGATCAAGTGTTAAAGCCAATTTCAAAACATCGGCTTTTTCTGACAGCCTCCGGGGATCTACCGCTTTGCCGGGTTTAACTCGATAAAGGATCGATGCAGGGCCCTCGATAAAGCGCATTGACGGGTCTTCAGGCTGCTGAACAGATACCCCGAATTCGCCAAATTTATCCAGAACCTTTTGGTATCGTTTAATTAAGTCTGCCTCACTGAGTTTTCCTCGGGGAGGGGGGGCGCCCTCATCAGCTTCGTTGGGCACCGAAGAAAGAACGCTTTCTGGCGGTTTATCTGATTCAGAGGGTACTAAAGGACCTGAAGACTCCTTGGTAGTTGGGTGCTGCTCCGTCTGAATGAACGTGGAGGTTTCGCCGGCTATCAAATCATGCACTTGGTTTTTATACGATTTGATGACTTGTATCGCCCCATCGCGCTCGTAGTCACCCTGAAGCTGTCCTTCCTCGCTATAACAACATATGGAATAGAGACCGGAGATGGATCTAAGCCTGTAATCCCCATTTCTGAAATCATTCCTCATCTTTTCCGGCAGGCGGTATTTGTCATCAGCAACTTCGTTTATGGCCATCCCATAGTACGCCCTTGCTTCTGGGTTCACGTTTTCCATGGCCGCCAGCAAGTGCTCTCGCCACAACCGGGCGTCGACAGCTTCTGTTTGATCGTCGTTAAAGTCGATTATCGATTTGAACAAATCCAATGAAGAATTAACTTGATCAATGCCGTGGTGGTCATAGGCGAGTCGGAATTTTCCTTCGACAATCATTACATCCACCTGTAACTCATCGCCCACTCGCTCCAGAGTAATTTTACAGAGGTCCGCCCTAGTTGAGCTGCTTCCGTTAAACCACTCAAGATGTTCATCCAAAGAAATCCACACAGTGACGCCATCATGGGGCTTTTCAGGATTATGCGCATCGGCTAGGTGCATGGCGATCATTAGGCCTAGAATTTCTTCCGTGACCCTTGAGATCCCCATAGCTTGGAGTACCAATCGCGGGGAAATCTTCCGCGTTTCATCGTAAATCTTCTCGGCAAGTTGGCCCAGTTGCTCTGTGGACATGCCGCTATGATGCCCAATCTTCTCAAGCTTTCTCTTCAACCGATGGATAATAAGCTTCTTCCCAGAATTGGATGACACGATCAGAGTGTATAGTCCGCTGGTTCCAACATTCTCGCGCACGGTTAGAACATCCGGTTGAGGTTCCAGGCTTTCTACCTGCTCACGTGAAATATATCGTTCGAGAAGGACAACCCAATGGGCCACTTCATGAAGCTGCTCGTAAAGTTTCGCGGAGTTTTGGAACCCAATCTTTAATTCGATAAAGTCAGTGTTGTCCGGCTGCTGTTTAGAGACCGGGCCTAAACGTGCGTGTCTGACAGACAGTGTTGACCAGTTGTTTAAAAGCTGATCAGAGGCTCGTGGAATCATTGATACTGCAATCTCGCCACCTTTGTGGCCACCGTATACACTGCTGGGTGGGTCGAGTAGTGAATCGAATTTACCCTCTCTTTCACCGCTAGGCTCAGTATTATGTTGAATGTTCAGTTCATCTCGCTGGAGACCTGGAACGAGCGCTATGTCGAATTGCTGTTTCAACACGTTTTCGCTGAGGGCGTCATCGGGGCCGAACTCATGCAAGCGAAGCTGCAGTGGTGGAAATAGCTTTCCTCCCTCATTGATACGATTTTCGGTTGGTAGCTTTTCGAAATGAGCGATCACTTCTTCCCAAATATCGAGCGGAGCAAGAACATGAATCGTTATCCTGGCGTTTTTGAACTCATTCCTGCGTATCTCTTTAATGAGTTCTGCAGCGAGTCGTCCTCCTCTATGGATAATCAGTAGGAGTTTAAGTCCGTCCTGTTTGTAAGGATGTGCTTCCAAATAGGCTCGAACTTGGCTTCCCATTTCGGAAATTGATGGAAAATCCAGTATCCCGCCTTGGCTGGTTCTTTCTCTATTTCTCTGAGAAAACTCTTCACACCACCCCTGCTCTCCAGAGGCAAATAACAGTGTTCGGTCAGAGGTGACAGCGATGGGTGGCTGTTGATGGGGAGAGAGGCTTGATAGCCATCGCAGGTATAACTTATCGTTTTTCTCATTGAGCTTAAGTTGATTGGCTAGTGCATAAGTTGCATTTTTATCAGATACCGCCAGGTAATCTGCGATCCATCTCAACCTAGTCGGATGGCTTGGTAGCATTAAGACTCGGGATGGACCATTGATTTCTAAGAAATCTCGGGTCAATAAAAACTCAAGAGTCGTATCAACCTTTCCGTCTGGGACGCATTGGACTTTTGCTCGTTCCAAAGTGCCATTCCAGCTGTCTAGATACTCGTTGATCGAATCGACAGCTAAACCCTTTGATTTGGACAATGAACTGAATACTTGGCTCTGATCCGCGAGCTCAGACAATGGTGCGCTGGTCAGAATCTCTTGTCGGTCCTCGGGAACCGAATAGTCTTTGAGTGATAAAGTCCGATTGCAAACATTAGATAACCACTCGTCCTGATCTGTGTCCGCAGGAATCTTCAAGCTGTCGTAGAAGTCTTGATTTGATTGCTCTGAAACCTTTATCCAAAACAGAGCAAAGAAAGGGTAGTCGTCCGGCAGCCATTCATAATTGCTGGAAATCTCCAACTCGGTTCCAGTAGCTATGTCGACTAAGGCGAACTCGACAGGGACGGGGTTCCATTCGATGTAAATTTCACCCTCTTCCTCCGGGATATCCTTTCGGTATTCCGAGGGGATCTTGGGATTCAAAAAGCTATCATCGACATGGAGTTCAAAACCACCAGGGTTGAGTAAAGAATTGTCCGAGACGGATTGCAGCGTTGCTCCGTATAGGAAAGCAAAAAGCCCGACAGAAGGAGATGTCTCATGGCCGTTTCTTCCTAATCGAACTTCGATCCTGCAAGGAGTATCGTGATCTATGGAAGCGTGGAAGTCTCTGGCCACTTCCGCTAGCTGGATAAGCGGGTTAAAAAAACGCTCGGGGGTAGGAGACGCATCCTTTTCCACCATGCGCCTAGTCTGTTTCGAAAGGAGGTCGATTAGAGGCAGTCCCGAATCAGCATTGTCGGCATCCAAAAGAGTTTGTGCCTGCTCCTGAGCCCGCTTATTCAAGCCATCCTTGACGTTTAGGTCAAGGAACTCGTCAACACGACCCAGGTCTGCATCTTCAATCTCTTTCTCTACACGATCACCCAATGCCAGTCCTTTAACATCTTTGGCGAAAAGTTGTTCAAAAATCTGAAATGGGATTAGTGCTCTGACTTGGGGGGATCGGTGGGTGCTATATTCTATACAGAGTTTCTTCCATTTTTCCTGTTCGCTCGGCGAGTATTCTTCGCCCTCCACATTTCGGAATTTTATCTTGGCGCAGATTTTGGCTACTTCATCTGCTTCAATATCAGAACTGTTCGTTGTGACCAACTCTGCGTAAGAGAGATTTAACTCAAGTCGTCTGGAAGTGCGAATTTCAGATCCTTCCCTCCGCCACAATGCATCTGGGAAAAGCCCCAGATGTGTTATATTCTCGCCAATCAATTCTTCTTGTTGCTCTGCGGTTAGGCTCTCTTGCCTCGAGTGGTATGCCTCACAACTCGCGAGTGCAAACTTAATAAAATTCCGAACTGGAACCTGCGTCTTTCCTGGATGGATATGGTTAAGAACCTCTAGTAAAAGGTTGCTAAAAAAACTTGGAACTTTCGAACCGTCACTCGAAACGATATTCCAGCATCGGCCAACTATTGTTTCGGGAACGTTAAATTCGAAGTCATCGAAAAAGCCGTCTAGGAAGTTTCGATCCTGAAGAGTAAAGATGTTCTTTAAACCTTGCTCATCACTCTCAGTTTTTGTCTCAAGGTATACGAGCCCCTTCTCATTGTTATTCCTGTACCAAGTTATTGAACGGTCTTTCTCTGCCTTGTACTCACTCGGATAGTCATCATCCGAGTCCCCAGCAATTATGACTTTGACATCTTGTAAGTCGTGAGCGGGCGATTCTTTTGACCAAACGTCGATTAGCTTCAGTATTTCCTGTTTTTGTAGGTTTTTTACTCGGAAGCAGTTCCGAGCTGATCCTTCGATATCTTTACCAAATGAGGTGGCAACTATAGAAAATACAGTTTCAGCGATGACTTGGTTGCACTTCTCAAAAAATGTCACAAAAGACCTCCAGTTCCAACCATCCTTGTGGTATCAGAGTATTCTGTCAAAAGGCCCGCGGCTCGCATCTGAACAGCTAGGGAGTTTTCATTATCTTCGAAGACGCTGGCGTCGAATGATTCTAGTAAATTATGCTTTTGTGCAGCTGCTCGACCGATAACCAGTCTACATCTGTCATATAACCAGTCGTCTACAAACTGCTCGAAGGGCATTTCGGATGTGCCCTTAATCCCTGCTAAAACCAGTGTTTCTGCAAGCTCCAATCCAAGTATGAAGTGCCGGCGACCTCGCCATGCATTTAACAGTTTTATCGTGGCTGCAGAGGCCCAGAAGAATCCTCGTAGTTTGGTGCGCTGTTTTGGCTTTAGCTCCGCGCCATCTGCGGCCTTTTCCGCAGCACCGAGGATGAGTGCTTCCATGTCTTTAAGGCAGCGTTGCGAGGCCCGCCTTAACTGTGCGTGGCAAGAGTTGCAGTCACATATAAGCGCTGATGGAGGGGTGCCAAGATAGTCGCTTGCCCTAGAATGTTGAATTAAGATTAGCCAGAAGGCTATCCAGCTCATGAGGGCTTTGATTCTTGCTACAGCTGACAGTTCTGCATGTCCAAGGATATTCGCTACACCGTCCCTCAATAATTCTTCTTTTTCGTCACCTTTTAGCTCACTCTCAGACTCCAGCCTGTCTTCTACCGCTTCTGAGTCGCTATAACCCTTTGCGAGTAATGTCTCCGCAAGCTTCTCCAGAGCGCTTTCATCATTATCCGAATATAAGTCGGAAAAGCCCTGCCGTATTTTTTCAAGTCGCGCTGAGTCTGGATCACTTCTCAAAATATGAAAGGCAAGAGCTCCACCACCTCGTAAATAGCGACGCTCAATCTTTATCCGGCCTGCCCTTTTACGCGCGTCCCAGTGAATTAAGGACTTAGTAAATGGGAAAAAGTGTGCGCGATCCCAGCCTGGTGATTTACTTGTACTCGGTATTGGGAGTTGGAGGCTCGATAGCAAGTGGCGTACTGCTTCCTCAGTGTGAATGTCATAAAGAACTTCATTTTTCTCTATCGTGTTTGCAAAACCATCATCCCAAACTAATCTTCTTGCAAAATCGTGAGACCTTCTTCTTATCTTAATAAAGTCGTCATCTGGTAACAGTGATTTGGCCTCAGTGCCAAATACTAAGTTAAGAAGTTCTAGCCCTGGGTATAGTCCTGCACCATCGTAGTCAAGGACGCCCCCAAATATTGTTCTGGACAGTGAAGGTGCAGTAACCTCTTCACTTTTTCTATCTACTGACATTAGAGGCTACCCCCAACCTGTATAACTCCTTCATCGATCGACACAGAATGTAGTTTGCCGTGAATAAAAAGAGATATGTTTCCGTCTTCTGAAACTTGATGGCGTGCGAGACTTCCGAGGAAGGTTTTTATTCTTCTAAGGTCGTGTGCATAGAATTCTTCAGCAATATAACCAGATCCAGCTCGTGCAATACAGTCAAAAACCATGAGGTTGATAGGGAAGTCCATTGGGCCTTTATCTTTATCTAGAACTCTGAGGACGATGTGTCTATCAAGCCAGTCAACCGTTGAGCTAATCTGCCAGCGTTCTTTTTCGGGATCGATGTCCCATGCGTCGCGCATAGGAAGTATTTTGATCGAAGTAGTCGGTATACTCCTCGCAATTATCGCTGAGTGGTTGCCTGCGTTTGCGAAAGAAGGGTCAACAATTTGTAGCATTGTTTCCCTCGCGCCTAGCTGCAAACCTTGAATTGTATGTAACCCAGCAACAATCCGGTTTTTGAGTGATCTCATTTGTGTTGCAGGCATTTGTCCCTTAAAGACTTTTAGAAAGTCGTCGCCATATTCAAAGCCTAGTTTTTGCATTACGTTTTCGCTGGGATCTTCGAAAAAGAATTTCCGTCGCAAAGAACGGACTACATCCTGCACAAATACTGCTTCGTTGATGCGTTCCTTCCGGTTTCTCGGATTGCCTATTACTTCGTCGATGCCATTCGCGGCGTCAACATCGATAGAGCTGCCAGCGCCACGGTATACAAATTGCAGGTCTGGTAAGTGGTCATCAAAAATGCCCTGATCATTCAGGAGCATCTCATCTATTTCTCTGATCGATCTCTGGCCTGGATCGAGCTTCGAGAAATCAGCAAGAACAGGAATTTTTTTCAGCTTGTCGGAATTTAATTCTGGAGGGGGGGCAAACATACTGTTGTAAAACGTGTATTTGCTTTGCCAGCCTCGTTTGCGATTGCTTAACTTTTGATGAACATTCTCACAGCTTAAGCCACCAGTAAGTAGGTAGGCGATGGCCATGAGTATTTCGCGAATCGTTACTACTGAGCCGAGGCGCTCAACTGTCGCAAAAAGTGTGTCAATGCGGCTGAGGCGAATTGTAGCTTGGTTTGAGGAGCTGGCTGAGAGCTGCTGTCTGTTGAATAGGATTGGACAGAAATCGCGGCTATCGCAGTGTTGGCAAACACTCCAACGCTTTCCATCCACCCATGAACGAATGGCTAGGTTGACTAAGCTATTCTGATGATCCGAAGCTACAGACTGGTAGTTCAGGTTGACGATATGGACTTGGCCGTCACTTGAGGCTAGTCCGTCAACGAAAGAGTCTCTAAACCTTTCCAGAAGGTTTTGACTGCCGGGGAGCTCTTTACCATATTCAAGTACTGCTCGAAGTCGGCCCTCATTGGCGCAGATTATGCTCACAGTATCAGACCCCGCTTCCACCTCAATTTGTTCTGAGGCAACACCTACTGTCATCTCAGAAAAATCTTTATAAATCCTGAGCGGGATTCTGCCGGTATTTTCTCCTATTAGTGCGCTTCCATCGCAGAGCTCATTAATCTTCTGTCTCGCATCTTCCTGGGAATAGCCAAAATGTTTTTCAAGCAGTCTTCGACAGAGATGGGTTTTGCCGTGGCCCGCATCTCCAGTCAGTATGATTAACTTTGCGCCGGAGCTGATGGCGCCCTCAAGATAATCAAGTGCTTCTGTTTTAAGGTTGAGCGCGTCGTCGGTGCTCTGGTACTCCTCGTAGATTTGGTCGTGAGAAGGGCTGAAAGGAAGGTATCGATGCAGGCGATTCACGTGTCCATTTATTTCTTTCGCCATTCTTTGTAGCTCCTGGTTCGCAGAATCCGTAAGGCGATTTACTACGCTTGGGATCACTTAGTCCCTAATAACTCTAGTAATTTAGCACACTACTTACTGTCTCGACACTCGTCATACCCGAGTGATGCACAGTTGTTAGGGGTGCAGTTCCTGCGGCTAGAGAGGTTCTATCGTGTGGGCGTCCCAGTGAGGTGTGCACGTCGAAGCGGTGAGGTATTACCGTCGAAATAGGACTCGCAGAAATAGAGCGGCTAGAGCCCGTATGACTCCAGGTGCTAGAAATTCAGGACAACCTCGTTAGCCAGTTCTTACACTAAATCTGCGTTTTCTCAGCTTGATGCAATGACCTGTCCCCAGTATTTAATCCAACTGTTCCCTAGTAATGTCCGGTGATGACCCTGAAGTTGTGGCGTCAAAGAAATTTTGAAGATAAGCCCGAACCGCGCTCAGCGATCCCCGCGGAAGGCAGATTCTTTGAGTAAGGACCCAAAGACGACTGGTTAAGATCGAGGACGAGGGCAACGCCAGTTTCCTAATGGCGCATGGAGGAGTTCAGCGGTCATTTCCGATTTGGGTTCTGCCAACGCAGTGAGTCAGTTGATTGGTTTTGCGCTATGATAGGTGTAAAGTGCGGTGTAAAGTGACACCGGTAAAAGGTTATAGCTATCTTGAGGGCGAATATAATGGGAGAAAACTATCGAAGAGGGGAGGTTAAGAATGCTCCTCTTATTTACGTATTCGCTATGATAAGAATACAAGATATCAAGTCCTACGCGCGATACATGTCGGAAGTCCAAGAGATTTTGCGCGATAAGTTGCCAAACTACTATGAACAGAAAAGCAACGATAGGAATATCCAGATTAATCAGGATGGAACTATTAATACCATTACCAACGATAGTGTGAATTTTTATTTTTCTGACTTGGATAATAAAAAAGGCGTAATGGTTAAAGATGACCGAATAGTTTTGCATAGCACCGTTTATTCGAGGTTCGCCGATTTTCGTGAATTTTTCGAGCCGATTGTTGAAGAAATAAAAAGAGCTATGAAAGTTTCCTATTATCGGGGTACTGGGATTCGTTACGTTGATCACGTTAAGCCAATAGGTGGTACTGGGATAGATCAGATAGTTTCTGATGAGCGCTTTTTGCCAAAGGTTTTTGGTGCAAATGAAGTTGTTAATGCTAACGAGCAAAGTCAAATTGAGTTATATAACACTACAAAGTTCGGTAATTTAATAGTCAGGGGAACTTATTTAAAGAAGCAGCCACCTGTTCATCCGTCGATATTGAATAGCTTTTCTGTGATAGGTGGTGATCAGCCGGTTGACAATACCTTGGTGATAGATACTGATCACGTTGATGATGAGCAGCAAAAGCTGAAAGATTTTGATGTTTCTAAAGTTTTTGATCATATCGACGAGCTTCATGAAGTTTGTCACAACGTTTTCGAAGAGACAGTAAATATAAAAATACTGGAATCTGCCCATGATGACTAAGAGTAGCAGTGAAAGTCCATTTGCTGATGCCCGCTTTGGTGGACTTTTGACACTAATGGCAATTGCTGGTGCTGGTGTTGTTACATCTTCTGACAACATGATTTACTCCAAAAGCTTGCACTCATCACAGTCTCAGGATTTTATGCGGGGGACCGTAGCTCTGCTATTTGAGGACGCATTTGCGCACCAAGAGCATTCTTCATCTGAGGATGTTTTAGAGCTGGCCGGCCATCCTGTTGGTGGTAGTGATTCCAGTGTGGCCGTTCCCGATGTCCTAAACCGCCTACTATCTGAGTCTAACCTATCGAAAAAATTGCTTTCCGAGATCCTGGGGGTAGCAAGGCCGACATTATATAGCTGGCTTAAAGGTGGTGCGATTGCTGACGAAAATTATGATCGGTTGGTCGTGATTTCTGAGCTTGTGTCTTCAATAGATGACTCGCATCGATTGGCGCTATCTAAGCTATTTAAAATGTTTGCGCCTGATTCGGGTGGTAAAAAATTTCTAGACCTGTTTAGTGAGGCTGTAAAAACGGGGGATAAGGACCACTTTTTCTCGTCCTATGTTGAAGTGAAAGAAAAGTTAGATAAGAGAATTCGGGTTGAGGAGCGCATATCTCGGAATTCAGATTCGGAGATCGCGACAAATCAGGCTTCGTCTTTCATTTAATGGGTGTCAATGTGTCGTCGAGAGCTGATGCGATAATTGAGAATGGTTGGCTTCAGTGGGCGACAGTGGAGCGTGAGCTCTTGCAGGAGCATTGTGATAGTGTTGAGTTGCAAGAGGATTTTTATGTGCTTGCTACTCAATCCTGTGATCTCGCTCATGGCGATTTTGGTAATGAGCCCTTTGTTGAGTTTATAGGCTTTTCTCTTGTCGATAGGGTGCAGCCAGAATTGACGAGGGCTAGTAATAGTAGAGTGTTGCATGTTGAAGTGCCAGTTGATGGTGAAACGAAATGCTTAGGGTTCTTTATTCGAGAGAGGGTTCTTTTCTCCAGAAAGTTGCTTGAGCGTTTTTCACCTAACAACCCTTTTTCGCTCAGCAGTGAAGTCTGTACCCAATTGACGACTTGGCTGGCGGCAAGGTACTACCGTCCTTCATTCTCGGATGAGTTCAATGATCATTGGAAAAAGGTATTAGGGAAAATTAAAGAAAAGGTCAAAAGGACATATGACCGATTTGGAGATGTAGTTACCGGTGTTTTTCTTGGCGCCAGAGACGATGTAGAAAATGAAGACTTTAGTGCCTCTTGGATCATTGTTTTCAGTGATGAAAGGGTTTCGGCTTCTGAGAATCGTGATGAGATAATGGACTTTTTAGGGGCTTGGGAGGCAAGCTTGAGTGAGTACATCGATTCGAATGGGTATGACGGTGTGGTATCCATTCTGTCCACGGCCGAACTTACTTTGAGTGACCTGGAGAAGCATAGAAGAATCTTTTTGGATGATATGTGTTTTCGAGGCGATGGCGAGGGAGAGGTTGAGCACCAAATGGAGGCACGTTAACGTTAATAGGCGCTACGTTTCCGGTGATTGTTTGTCATTTTCGTCCCCCACTCCCCACTCCTTTATTTGTGTCGCCCATTCGCAATATCCCAAATCGCTTTGCCTCAAACTTGAAAATGGATTGTCGACGGCAGATTCTTTGTGAATTTTCTATCGTGAACTGCTGTAGCTTCTTGATGTGCTGATGGCTATAGAGGATTGCTGTTCTGAAATAATCCTGAAGCGGAAAGGTTTTAAGGCAGGTCTTTTTCGAAACTGCTTACATATTGCTTACAAATCTCAATCCCACAGACAACAAAGCCCGCACAAGGGCGGGCTTCGTCAGAATTCTTAATGGTGCCCGGAGGCGGAATCGAACCACCGACACGGGGATTTTCAATCCCCTGCTCTACCAACTGAGCTATCCGGGCGTGTTGCGGTACTGCGCTGCAACGGGGCGCTATTAAACCGGTTTAGGGTTGATGAGTCAAGGCCGGCAGGCAAAAATTTCTGAATCTTTTCAGGGTTGCTCAGGCCTTGACCAATCGCCGTTATTTCTCGGGTGGAACGTAGCCTTCAGCCTGGTCGAAAGGCTCGTTATTGAAGAAGTGTTCCATCTGGGCCTGCAGGTATTTCCGGGTGTTCGGGTCCATCAGGCTCAGGTGCTTTTCGTTGATGAGCATGGTCTGCTGGGCCTGCCATTCTTCCCAGGCCTGTTTGGATATGTTGTCGAAGATGTCCTGGCCCTTGGCGCCGGGCATGGGCGGGAAGTCGAGGCCTTCCATTTCTTTCTGGTACTTGCGACAGAATACGGTGCGGCTCATGTCGGCTCCTGTGTCGATGTGAAATCTGGCTGAATGATAACAGATCGTGCGGGGGTGCCGCCGCCTCAGAGCAGGGCGGCCTGCTCCGGTTCGGTCAGCAGTGAGCGGATGGGGGCAGGGAGGCCCAGGGCCAGGGCTTCGTCCCGGTGCAGCCAGCGCTGTTGCGCGGTGTCGGCAACCTTTGTGCTGCCCGTGACGGGCAGTCGGGCGGGCTGGATGTGCAGGTGGTAGTGGCTGAACGTGTGGCGGAAGCCGCTGACCAGTTCCGGATCGCCACAGCTCATCCCCAGCCGCTGTTCGCAGGCTTCCGAAAGCTCTTCCGGGCCGTAGGCCGGGTCGAGTTCCGGCAGGCTCCAGAGGCCGCCCCAGATGCCGCTGGGTGGTCGCCGCTCCAGCAGGATACGGCCGTCGCTGTCTTCCAGGATGACCATCCAGGTGGTTTTTTCCGGTTTGGCTTTCTTTGGTTTTGAGCCGGGGTAAAGGGTTGTTTCGCCGAGCGCATAGGCCCGGCAGCCTCCGCTGACCGGGCAGGTTTCGCAGTCGGGCCGGGTGCGGGTGCACACCGTTGCACCCAGGTCCATGATGGCCTGGGTGTAGTCTCTGACGCGTTCGTCAGGCGTATGCTCTTCGGCGTGTTCCCAGAGTCGGTTCAGCACGGCGGTCTGGCCGGTCCAGCCGGGGACGGCATGGTAGCGGGCCAGTACCCGTTTGACGTTGCCGTCGAGGATGGTGGCTCGTTTGCCGAAGGCCTGGGCAATAATGGCGGCGGCGGTGGAGCGGCCGATGCCGGTGAGCGACTCGAGCTGTTCCTGATCCTTTGGAAACTCGCCGTCAAATTCCTCAACCACCTGTTGTGCTGCCTTGTGCAGGTTGCGGGCGCGGGCGTAGTAGCCGAGTCCGGACCAGTGGCTGAGCACATCATCCACCGGAGCATTAGCGAGGTCATGCACGGTCGGGAACCGGGCCATGAAGGCCTCGAAGTAGGGGATGACGGTAGTCACCTGGGTCTGCTGGAGCATGATCTCCGAGACCCAGACCCGATAGGCGTTGCGGTCATGGTGCCACGGCAGGTCGTGCCTGCCGTGCTGGTCGTACCAGGTGAGGAGCTTGTCGGCGAAACGGTCGGTCATTACTGGAACAGGCCCTTGAGCTTGTCGCCCAGTTTCTCCTCAATCTTTTCCTTCACCTTTTCTTCGGCTTCGTCCTTGGCCTTGTCGACCTCTTCTTTCACCTTGGCCTTGGCGGCGTTCTCCGCAATGGTCTTCAGGGTGTCCCGGAAGCGGGAGCCGTCAAAGGAGCATAGCCCTGCCGGGTCCTCGGAGAAGTTGCCACGGCATTCCACCGGGATCACCACATTCTCCACGTATTCGGTCACCCGGCAGGCGGGGTCCCGGTGCACTTCACCCACGATGCGCAGGCCCGCCTCGTAATCCAGGGTGGTCTGCTTCATGTCCACGGTGCCCTGTCCCTCCAGCTTCATGCCCGCGAGCGAGGCCACGAGATTTTTGTTGGCCAGGGTGTTGCCATTGATGTCCAGGGTGCCGCTCATGTCGTTGAAAGGTGTGGTGGTGCCCCAGTCGGTGGTGGTCAGCTGTTCCTGGTTGACCAGGGCGATGCCCTGGCACGCCATACGCGTCATGTTCATGCGGCGGAACTCACCCTCGGCCAGGTTGAAGCTGATCTGGCCATCGGCATTCTCACGCAGTGCGGAAATGCGATTGCCGGTGGTGGTGGCATTCACTTTCAGGTTGGCACCACCGCCGAGCATGTCCACTTCCGCCAGATCGGTGAGCAGGGGCAGAGTCTGCACATTGGTCACATTGGAGGCAAAGTTCCACTTCGGATTGTCGCTGCGGGCATCGATGGTGGCGTTAGCGCCGAAGCTGCCTTCGTACATCTTGCCGCTGAAGTCATCGACCTTGAGCACGCCGTTTTTGGCGGTGGTGCTGGCTTTGATCTCGTTGATGGTCAGGTTGCTGACGATCAGCTTTCCGAGACCGAAATCCACATCCAGCAGCAGTGTCCTCAGGGTTTCCAGCGGCAGCAGGTCAGATTCGGGGGCGGAGCCCGAGCCTCCCGCGGAGCCGGCCTCAGCGGTTTGCTGCTCCTCGCTGGCGGCAGCTTCCTCACCTTCGGCCTTGGGCGGCAGGTAACGGTCGGCATTGAGCTCATCACCCTGCAGATTGAAGACAATGCCGCCGTCGGCCAGGGTGTAGCTGCCAGCGCCGTTGAAGGTGGTGTCGTCGAGCTTGAAAGTGAGGTTCTCCAGGGCCGCCGTGCCCGGGGAGCCGCCGATGTCGGTGGAGAAGGCGACCGCTTTGAGTACGTCAGGATCGCTGGTTTCGATGGCTGGCTGCCCCAGGTTGCTGAGCAACTCTTTCAGGGAGAATTCCTGGATGTCCAGGTTGCCCTTCATCGCCGGTTTATCACCAAAGCCCTGCACTTCAAGCTCGGTGGACAGGGCCAGGTTGGCCAGGCTGGCGGTGAAACCGGAGAGTGTGGCGGTCTCGTTTTCCAGGTTGGCCCTGGCTGAACCGGCCAGCTCGGCCGTGACGGATTTGCCCCCGAACGGCTCGCCGCTCATGTCAAACACGGCCTTGAGTCCGGAGACGGCAAAGTCGTTGAGGGCCTCGTTCGCGGCCAGACGGGCATTGATGCTGCCATCAACCTTGAGCTGTGGCTTGGCGGTGTCCACCAGGAAACTGACTTCCAGCGGAAACTCGGAACCCAGGGTGATGTCGCTGGCGTTGACGGCAAAGTTCTCGAGGGTGACCGCCTGGCCGGTGCTGTTGTCGGTGTAATGCACCTGGGCGTTGCTGATCTGCACGTTTTCCACGTTGAAGTTCAGCGGCTCGCCGCCGGAGGCAGTCTGGGCTTCTTCTTGCGGTTGTTCGGCTGGCTGCTCTTCCGACGCCTGTGTTCCATCCGCAGCCTGCGGGGACTCACGCATGATCCGGGTCCAGTTGCCTTCGCCCTGTTCGTTGACTTCCAGGTTGGCTTCCAGGCCGTCCAGTACGAACGTGTTCACCCGGGGTGACATGGCAATGAGGGACCAGAAATCCACCTGTGCCACCAGCTGGTCGAGGGCCACGAAACGCTCTTCCTCGAGGTTGGCACTCACGTTGTTGAGCTCGAGGCCCAGGGGAATGAAGGACCAGCCGATATCGCCTTCCAGCTGCAGATCCAGGTTGGTCTGTTGCTCCACGGCCTTTTCAATCTGCGGCTTGTAATCGTTCGGATCGATGACCGCCATGGCGATCGCGATGGCCACTACTGCCAGAATAATGATGGCAACAATGGCAATCAGGAGGTAACGAACAGCTTTCATGATCAGGGCTTCCTTGTTCCGGTGAGCGTCGGGAGCTTGAGGGCGAATCCCCTGGCTAATAAAGTTAAGGATAACGCAGGGTTAACAAATTAACAGCGCAGGAGTATGACAATGGTGTAGTGATAGGCCAAAATACTCCCCCTGATTTTCCCCGTGAGGGGCCATTCGGCCTCCGCAGACAGTTTATAAAGACAAGAAGGAGTGGGCTGTGGCAATTACTGTGTCGATCGAGTTGAACCGCGATCTGGAGATCCCTGCGGGTTACGACGAAGTCTTTGAGTTGCTGGCCGACGTACCGCGTTCCGCCAGTCATTTCCCGAAGGTCGACAAGCTGACCGACCTCGGTGACAACAGCTATCGCTGGGAAATGGAAAAAGTCGGCGTGGACAAGCACGCCATCCAGTCGGTCTACGCCTGCAAGTATTACTCGGACAAGGAGGCCGGCAAGATTACCTGGGAGCCGATCAAGGGCGAGGGTAACGGCGTGGTGAGCGGTTCCTGGACCCTGGCGGCCAACGGCGACGATGCCACCAAGGTGAAGTTCCGCACCAGCGCGGAGTTGACCGTGCCCCTGCCCAGCCTGCTGAAACTGGCCATCAGCCCGGTGATCAAGCACGAGTTCAACAGTCTCGTGGACACCTACATGAACAACCTCAAGAAGGCGTTCTGAGCTATCAGGGTCATTAACGCGGTTGCGGGACTCCGGCGGGCATAAAAGGTATAATCCGCAGACAAATTGTTTTCGGCACCAAGCCGGTTTATGACGACGGAGTCTCCATGGCCGAACGTAAGGCTCGCGTAGAACGCAACACCCTCGAAACACAGATTACGGTCGAGATCGATCTCGACGGCACCGGCAAGTCCAGCTTTGACACCGGTGTGCCGTTCCTTGAGCACATGATGGACCAGATCGCCCGCCACGGGCTGGTCGACCTCAACATTGTCTCCAAGGGCGACCTGCACATTGACGATCACCACACCGTGGAAGACATCGGCATTACGCTGGGCCAGGCTTTCAAGCAGGCGGTGGGCGACAAGAAGGGCATCCGTCGCTATGGCCATGCCTACGTGCCGCTCGATGAGGCCCTGTCCCGCGTCGTGATCGACCTGTCCGGCCGTCCGGGCCTGTCCATGGACGTGCCTTATACCCGTGCCTCCGTGGGCGGTTTTGACGTGGACCTGTTCGAGGAATTCTTCCACGGTTTCGTCAACCACTCCATGGTGACCCTGCACATCGACAACCTGAAGGGCAAGAACACCCACCACCAGATTGAGACGGTGTTCAAGGCCTTCGGCCGTGCCCTGCGCATGGCGATTGAGATGGACGAGCGCATGGCGGGGATCACCCCGTCCACCAAGGGCTCGCTGTAACCGGTCACCAACAGGACATCGCATTTGACCATGAAAACCGTTGCCATCATCGACTACGGTATGGGGAACCTTCATTCTGCCCGCAAGGCGGTGGAGCACGTTGCCCCGGATGTCACCGTCCTGGTGACCGATAACGCCGACCATATCCGGGAGGCGGACCACGTCATCCTGCCCGGCGTCGGAGCCATCCGCGACTGCATGGCGGAGATTCGCCGGCTGGAAGTGGATACGCTGGTCCGGGAAGTGTCCCGGGATCGCCCCTTCCTCGGTATCTGTGTCGGCATGCAGGCGCTGATGTCCCGCAGTGAGGAGAACGGTGGTGTGGACTGTATCGGCCTGTTCCCTTCCGAGGTTCGCTACTTCGGCGACAACCTGGTGGAAAATGGTGAGCGCCTGAAAGTGCCGCACATGGGCTGGAACGAAGTCTTCCAGACCATCGACCATCCGCTCTGGCACAACATCCCGGACGGCGACCGCTTCTATTTCGTGCACAGCTATTACGCCGAGGCCAAGGGCAATGCCGACATGGCCGGCCGTGCCCATTATGGCGTCGACCTGGCGGCCGCGGTTGCCCGCGACAACATTTTTGCGGTGCAGTTCCACCCGGAGAAAAGTGCCCGGGCTGGCCTGCAGCTGCTGAAAAACTTTGTGGACTGGTCCGGCAAGTAACGCCGGCCATCAGAACGAACTACACGGACATTGCTCTATGCTGATTATCCCCGCCATTGATCTCAAAGACGGCAAATGTGTACGCCTGCGTCAGGGCCGGATGGACGATTCCACCGTCTTCGGTGACGACCCGGTCGAGATGGCAACCCGCTGGGTGGACGCCGGCGCCCGTCGTCTGCACCTGGTGGATCTGAATGGCGCCTTTGCCGGTGAGCCGGTCAACGGCGAGATCGTCCAGGCCATTGCCAGGAAGTATCCGGATCTGCCGATCCAGATCGGTGGCGGTATCCGCTCCGCTGAAACCATCGAGGCCTATCTGAAGGCCGGCGTTCAGTGGGTGATTATCGGTACCAAGGCGGTGAAAGAGCCGGAGTTCGTGACTGAGATGTGCAAGCGTTTTCCCGGTCACATCATCGTGGGCCTGGATGCGAAAGACGGCCGGGTGGCCACCGATGGCTGGGCGGAAGTTTCCGAAGTCATGGCCGTCGATCTGGCCAAGCGTTTCGCCAACGACGGGGTTGAAGCCATCGTTTACACCGATATCAGCCGTGACGGCATGATGCAGGGCGTGAACGTTGAGGCCACTGCCAAGCTGGCGGAAGAGGGTGGCATTCCGGTCATCGCCTCCGGCGGCGTGACCAACATGGATGACCTCAAGCGCCTGGCCGAAGTGGCGGAGAAGGGCATCCTCGGCGCCATTACCGGCCGTGCCATCTACGAGGGCACCCTGGATGTCTCCGAGGCCCAGGCCTTCTGCGACAGCCTGAACGGCTGAGGGAGTTAGCATGGGACTGGCAAAACGCATCATTCCCTGCCTGGACGTGGACAAGGGCCGCGTGGTCAAAGGGGTGAACTTCGTGGATATCCGGGATGCCGGGGATCCGGTCGAGGTGGCCCGCCGATACAACGAGCAGGGCGCCGACGAAATTACCTTCCTCGATATCACGGCCAGCCATGAGAGTCGCGACACCACCTATGAGACGGTGGAGCGCATGGCGGCGGAGGTTTTTATCCCGCTGACCGTCGGTGGCGGCGTGCGTACCGTTGAGGATATCCGCAAGTTGCTCAATGCCGGCGCCGACAAGGTGTCCATCAACACTGCGGCGGTATTCAATCCTGAATTCGTGCGTGAGGCCGCCGAGCGGTTTGGCAGCCAGTGCATCGTGGTCGCCATCGACGCCAAGCAGGTCAGTGCCGAAGGCGAGGAGCCGCGCTGGGAAATCTTCACCCACGGCGGTCGCAAGCCCACCGGGCTGGATGCCGTGGAATGGGCCAGAAAGATGGTCGAGATGGGCGCCGGTGAACTGCTGCTGACCAGCATGGACCGGGATGGCACCAAGATCGGCTTCGACCTGGGCCTGACCCGCGCCATCAGCGATGCGGTGGCGGTGCCGGTGATTGCCTCAGGTGGTGTAGGTGAACTGCAGCATCTGGCGGATGGTGTGACCAAGGGTGGGGCGGATGCGGTGTTGGCTGCCTCCATTTTCCACTTCGGGCAGCATACGATTCCCGAGGCGAAGGCGTTTATGAAGGCGCAGGGGATTGAAGTCCGGGATTGAGCGGGCATGAATGAAAACGGGGTCAGAAGAAGGCTTTCTTCAGACCCCTGGCTATTGCTAGCTCGGAGTCAGGCCTGAAAACGGGGTCAGATGAAAGCTTTCATCTGACCCCAACTTAGCGCCTGTCTCCGAGTTCAGGTATTCCCCAGGGGGCTGATGAAAACCTTCATCTGACCCCAACTTGGCGCCTGTCCCCTAGTTCACGTCTTTCTTCGGGGTCTGATGAACGCTTTCATCTGACCCCAACTTGATCTTTGCCGCGTAAGCCGGCCGAATCGCCTGCTTCTCCCCCTCCGCAAACATCGCCCGGTTCCCGTTACGCATGGCCCACAGCCCGCTCACGGTCGCCACGGCAATGCCCTGCTCATCCAGCAGCGGCAGGTGCTTCTCCAGGTAATCCACAGTGACCTTGTGCGGGTGCCCGATACCAACTGCGCTGCCATTCTCCTTGGCGCGTTTGATCAGCAGCTTGAACTGGCGGTCAACGAACTCTTCGGTCTGTTCGTGGTCCAGGAACACATCCCGGGTCATGTTCGGTATCCGGTAGGCGGTGGCCACATCGCCGGCGACGGAGGAGGCGATGGTGCGGCTGTCCACGAAGTACACCGGGTACTTGTCGAGCTCCTTCATGACCCAGTCCATAGCTTGCAATTGCTGGGTCAGCAGACTGCCCATGTGGTTGTTGACGCCACTGACGTAGGGGATGGACTGGAGTGAGCGACGCAGGGTCTGGCTCAGGGTGTGTTCGTCCATGTCCGGTGTAAGCCCGCCGGCGCCAAGGCTGAAGTTCTGGGTGTTGGCCATGGGCGCGTGCAGCATGATCTCCTTGTTCTGCTGGTGCGCCAAGTTGGCCAGTTGTTCGGTGAAGCGCCGATAGGGCAGGAAGGCCAGGGTCAGGGGCTGGTCCATGTTGGCCAGGCGCCGGCCTTCGTGAAGGTTGTGGCCCATATCGTCAATGATGATGGCGATCGTGGGCGGCAGTTCCCGCGGGGACTCACCCGCGCTCGCGCTGGCAGCGGCCAGGCAGGCAGCTGCCAGCACCAGGTAACGAATCAGACTCACTCGCCGTTTCCTTCTCCGGAAGCTCCATCCCTGCGGTTCAGAATGTTCATGCCCTTGAGCAGGTTCAGGGCTGAGCGCAGTTGGTAATCCCGCTCGACCATGGAGGCGGAATCCGGTGCCTGCTCATCAGAGCTGTCCGGCTCCTTGCCCTCGTCCTGGCCTTCCAGGTGGCCGCTGAGATCGGCTTCGGTGAAGAACGGCCCGCCCTCGAGTTCGGTCAGTTCCGCCGGGCGCACCACGATATCCGGCTTGATACCGGTGGCCTGGATGGAGCGGCCATCCGGCGTGTAGTAGCGGGCAGTGGTCATCTTGATGGCATGGGTCTCATCCAGCGGGATAACGGTCTGGACGCTACCCTTGCCAAAGGACTGGGTGCCCATGATGACGGCGCGCTCGTGATCCTGAAGAGCTCCGGCCAGGATTTCGGAAGCCGAGGCGGAGCCGCCGTTGATCAGGACCACAATGGGTGTGCCTGCCATGACATCTCCGGACTTGGCGCTGAAGCGCAGCCGCGAGCTCTGGATCCGGCCTTCGGTGTAGACGATCAGGCCACCGTCGAGCAGGGCGTCAGCGGTTTCCACCGCGGCCTGCAGAACGCCGCCGGGGTTGTTGCGCAGGTCGATGACCAGGCCATCCAGGTCGGCGCCATATTCGCTTTCGAGCTTCTTCAGGGTGTCCTTGAACTGGCCACCGGTATCGGCCTGGAACTGGGTAACGCGCACGTACCCGTAGCCGTTATCCAGCATGCGCGATTTCACGCTGGTAACCTTGATGATATCCCGGGTAACGTCGATCTCGATTGGCGCACTCTCGCCTTCGCGCATGATGGTCAGGGTGAGTACGGTGCCGGGCTTGCCCCGCATCAGCTTTACCGCTTCTTCCAGGGACATGCCTTTGACCGGCTTTTCATCCAGTTTGATGATCAGGTCGCCGGCCTGCACACCGGCTTTCTGGGCCGGGGTGTCGTCGATCGGGGAGATGACTTTGACAAAGCCGTTTTCCATACCCACTTCAATGCCGAGGCCGCCGAATTCGCCGGAAGTGCTTTCTTCCAGTTCTTCGTAGTCCTTGGGAGCGAGGTAAGTGGAGTGGGGGTCGAGGTCAGACAGCATGCCCTTGATGGCGCTTTCGAGCAGTTGCTGGTCGGAGACTTCCTCGACGTAGGCATCCTTGATGCGGCTGAATACTTCGGTGAATTTGCGCAGGTCGTCCAGTGGGAGCTGTTTTTCGGGATCGGGCAGGCTGATTTCCACTTTCTCGCCGTCCTGGATGCCTTCCAGCAATTCCTCGGACTGTGGATCCTGGGCAAAGGCCAGGCTCGATGCGGTCATGAAACAGGTGGCGAGCGTGAGTTTGCATAAAACCCTTGGCGGAAGTGTACTTCTGACCCGTTTCATCGATATATCCCGTTTTGTTTCCACTAGTTGGACGGATTTCCCTGATTCACGACAGTATGGCGTCAGCCGGGCCGTTTGTCAGCCCTTGAGTGGGTTCGTCGGAGCTTCAGTTTGCCAGCCAGCGCCTCGGGTTGTCCGGTTTGCCGTTATGGCGGACCTCAAAATACAGCGCGGGCGTATCGGTACCGCCGGTCTGGCCCGCCACGGCAATGGTCTCGCCGGCCGCTACCCAGTCGCCGGGGCTGGTGAACAGGCTGCTGCTGTGGCCGTAGAGTGTCATGTAGCCATCGCCGTGATCAATGATGGTGATCAGGCCAAAACCGCGAAGCCAGTTGGCGAACACCACGCGGCCATAATGAATTGCCTTGATCTGGGCTTCCTCATTGGTGCTGATCAGCAGACCATTGCGCCGTAACTTGCCATCGGCGTAGCGATCGCCAAAGCCGCTGACTACCTTGCCCTTGACCGGCCAGGGCAGCTTATCCTTCAGAGAGCGGAAGGGCCGGGATTCGTTGGGGGCGGGAATGCTGGCGATGGCCTGCTGCACTTCCTCGAGCAGTTTTTCCAGGCGCTTGCGGTCCGCTTCCAGGTCATCCCGTTCGCTCCGCCGGCTCTGGATCTCGGTTTTCAGGGCTGCCAGGGTCTGTTCCCGTTCCTTTCGGGATGCTGACAGTTCCTGCTGGCGCTTGCTGAGGGTGGCTTCGGTGTCGGTCAGTTCGGCCCGGGTTACGACGACTCTGGCCTGGGTCTGCCTCAGCTCCCGGAGGCTTTTCTGGAAGGCTTCGAGGCGCTCAACCGTATTTCGGCTCAGGTACTCGTAGTAGGTCATGGTCCGGGCCATCTGGTCCGGGTCGATCTCGTTGAGCAATACCTTGACGGCGGGGGCGTCGCCTTCCATCCAGGCGGAGCGGATCTGTTGTTTCAGGCTTTCGCGCTGGCGGCTGAGGGTTTCGTTGAGGGAGGCTTCCTGCTCTTCCAGTTCCTGCAGCTGCTGTTGTTGCTGCTCGGCCTTCTCACGCAGGTTCCGGCGCTCGCGGGTCAGTTCGCCGATCCGACGCTCTGTCGCTGCCAGCTGCTGTTCCAGGTCGGAACGATCTTCCTCGGCGTCAGCCAGCCACTCGTCGATATCCTCAATGCGATCCTTGAGGTCTTCGATCTGGGCAGGGGTAACTTCCTGCTGCTGCGCCTGTGTGGACGTCGCCCCCAGCATAAAGCTGAGGGCGAGTGCCAGGACGGGTAAAGGCTTCAAGGCCAAGACTGGTCCGGATCAGTCCAGCTCGACCAGGCTGTGCCCGGTCATTTCCTCGGGCTGCTCCAGACCCATCAGGGTCAGCAGGGACGGGGCCACGTCACTGAGGCTGCCGTCGTTCTTGAGATGGACCTTGCGGTGGCCGGTATAAACCAGCGGCACCGGCCCGATGGTGTGAGCGGTGTAGGGCTGGCCGGAGCTCGGGTCGGTCATCTGCTCGCAGTTGCCGTGATCGGCGGTGATCAGTGCTTCGCCGCCGACCTCGTCCAATGCCTCAACGACCCGCTTGATGCACCGGTCGATGCATTCGGCGGCCTTGATGGCGGCGTCGAGCTTGCCGGTGTGGCCGACCATGTCGCCGTTGGCGTAGTTGCACACAACCAGGTCGTACTTGCCGCTCTTGATGGCCTCAACCAGCTTGTCGGTAACCTCCGGCGCGCTCATTTCCGGCTGCAGGTCGTAGGTGGCGACTTTCGGAGAGGGCACCAGTATGCGGTCCTCACCCTCGAACGGGGTTTCCATGCCGCCATTAAAGAAGAAGGTCACGTGGGCGTACTTCTCGGTTTCGGCGATGCGCAGCTGGGTTTTGCCCTGCCTGGATATGTATTCGCCCAGGCCGTTGGTGAGCTGCTCGGGCGGGTAGGCGCAGGAGGTCTTGATGTCCGCGGCGTACTCCGTGAGCATCACGAAATCGGCCAGCTCCGGGTGCTTGCGGCGCTCGAAGCCGTCGAAATCCTTGTCCACAAAGGCACGGGTCATTTCCCGGGCGCGGTCGGCCCGGAAATTCATGAACAGGACCGTGTCGCCATCGTTGATGGTGCCGTCCGGTTCGCCCGGAGCCTGGATGCGGGTGGCTTTGACGAACTCGTCGTTCTCGCCGCGCTCATAGGACTGCGCCAGGGCGGTAACCGGATCGGTTGCGGTGTACTCGGCCTCGCCCAGAGTCATGGCGTTATAGGCCGTCTCGATACGATCCCAGCGGTTATCCCGGTCCATGGCGAAATAGCGGCCGACGATGGTGGCTACCCGGCCGACACCCAGTTCCTTGAGCTTGGCAGAGGCCTTCTCCAGGGAAGGTTTGGCGCTTTGTGGCGGCATGTCGCGGCCGTCCAGGAAGGCGTGGATGTAGACTTCCTTTGCGCCCCGGTTGGCAGCCAGCTCGGCCGCCGCCAAGATGTGGTCCTCGTGGCTGTGCACGCCGCCCGGAGACATCAGCCCCATCAGGTGCACGGCGCGGCCACTGCTCACCGCCTTGTCGATGGCGGCGCACAGTACTTCGTTCTTCTGGAATGTGCCTTCTTCCAGATCCTTGTCGATCCGGGTAAGGCTCTGGTAGACCACGCGGCCGGCCCCGAGGTTCATGTGTCCCACCTCGGAATTACCCATCTGCCCCTTGGGCAGCCCCACGAACATGCCCGAGGTGTTGATCAGGGTCTTGGGCTGGTTAGCCCACAGCTGATCCCAGAACGGGGTGTTGGCGTTGCTGATGGCATTGTCTTCGGCGGGGTCACGGTAACCCCAGCCGTCCAGGATAATCAGTGCAGTCGGCTTGCGCGTCGCGGTCATCACATCATCCGGTTGGTTGGAAAACTTGATAAAAGAGAAGGTCAGATTGTAACCGTTTTCATTCGCGCAAGCCATGTCCCCGCCTTCTTTGCAGCAGGCTGGGTGTGTATAATCCCGCCAAACAAATTTTCAGGGTGTTTTCATGGACCGCTTGTTCGAATTCGTTGTCAATCACTACATTCTGGTGTCGCTGTTTGTGGCCTTCCTGGTGGCGATCCTGATCCTGGAGGCCCGCCGTGGTGGTGCCAAGGTATCCGCCCAGGCGGCGGTCAACCTGATCAACAAGGACGAGGCCGTGGTGGTGGATATCCGTGACCGCAAGGAATTCGGCGAAGGCCGCATCACCGGCTCCGTCAACATTCCCCTGAACAGCCTCAAGAGCCGTGCTTCGGAACTGAACAAGTTCAAGGACAAGCAGATCATCGTTGCCGACAAGATGGGCCAGCATTCGGCCATGGCGGTCAAGCAGCTCAACGCCGAGGGCTTCACCAACGTGGTGCGCCTCAATGGTGGTGTCAGCGACTGGAAGGCCAGCAACCTGCCGCTGGTGAAAAAGTAACGCCGAGATGGCCCTTGATCTCGGGCCCGATCTGCCGCACTGTTTGACCTTCGCCGGAGCCGGCATGAGTTTAACAAGGGGTCAGAAGAAAGCTTTCTTCTGACCCCGTTTTCAGACTCCGGGGTCTGATGAACACCTTCATCTGACCCCATTTTCGAAACAAGACAATAACCGGGCACCCAAGCCCACCAAGAGCACAAAGGACCGAACATGGCTGAGAATCAGCAAGCCGCAGGCAATGAAAACCAGAACCAACCCCAGTTTGCCCTTCAGCGTATCTATGTGAAGGATCTGTCGTTCGAGTCACCGAACGCGCCGCTGGTATTCCAGGAGCAGTGGAAGCCCCAGGTGAATCTGGACCTGAACACCTCCCACAACAAGGTGAGCGACAACCAGTACGAAGTGGTCCTGTCCCTGACCGTCACCACCAAGATCGGTGAGAAAGTCGCCTACATCGTGGAAATCCAGCAGGCGGGTGTGTTCCTGGTGCAGGGCATCGAAGGTGCTCAACTGGGCCAGATGCTCGGTGCCTACTGCCCGACCATCCTGTTCCCGTATGCCCGCGAGTCCATTGATAACGTGGTTGCCAAGGGTTCTTTCCCGGCCCTGATGCTGGCACCGGTCAACTTCGACGCCATTTACGCCCAGGCGCTGAAGCGCAAGCAGGAAGAGGGTGCTGGCGAAGGGAGTGGGGAGCAGCAGGCTCACTAAGGGGGTCGGTGAAAACGGGGTCAGATGAACGTGTTCATCAGACCCCTGAGTTGAGACTTGGCCCCTGGGGGGGGGGGATGCGAAATTGGGGTCAGATGAAGGTTTTCATCAGACCCCTGAGTTACCTCAGACCATTGAGCCAAAGATCAGCGCCGAACTCCGGGGTCAGATGAAAGCCTTCATCTGACCCCATCTTCATTTCTGTCAAACCCCACCATCAAACCCAAGCTGCCGCCAAGCTTCGTAAACCACCAGCGCCGCCGTATTCGACAGGTTCAAGCTCCGGCTCTCCGGCCGCATGGGCACCCTGATCCGGTGGCCCTCCGACAGGCTTTCCCTCACCTCCTCAGGCAACCCCCGGGTTTCCGGGCCGAACATCAGGTAGTCACCATCCTGGTAGTTCACTTCGTGATAGAACCGGCTGCCCTTGGTGGTCAGTCCGAACAGTCGTGAGGGTTGTTCGGTTTCCAGAAATGCCTGGTAACTGGCATGCACCTTGACGGTGGCGTACTCGCTGTAATCCAGCCCGGCCCGCCGCATCTGTTTGTCTTCCAGGGTGAACCCAAGGGGCTCGATCAGATGCAGCTGGCAGCCGGTATTGGCGCAGAGCCGGATGATGTTGCCGGTGTTGGGCGGGATCTCCGGCTCGTACAGCACCACATGGAGCATTGGCTTCAGCGTTCCACTGCCAGGGCCACGCCCATGCCGCCGCCGATACACAGGGTCGCGAGGCCCTTGTGGACATCACGGCGAACCATCTCATGCAGCAGGGAAACCAGGATGCGGCAGCCGGAGGCACCGATGGGGTGGCCGATGGCAATGGCGCCGCCATTCACGTTCACCTTGTCGGTATCCCAGCCCAGGTCCCGGTTGACGGAAATGGCCTGGGCAGCAAAGGCCTCGTTGGCCTCGACCAGGTCCAGGTCATCCACGCTCCAGCCGGCCAGTTTCAGGCAGCGCTGGCTGGCGGGAATCGGGCCGGTGCCCATGATGGTCGGGTCCACGCCGGCATTGGCGTGGGCCTTGATGGTGGCAATCGGGGTCAGGCCCAGTTCTTTCGCTTTCTCGGCGCTGCACACCATGACGGCTGCGGCGCCGTCATTCAGGGAGGAGGCGTTGCCGGCGCTGACGGTGCCCTCCTTTTTGAAGGCCGGACGGAGCTTGGCCAGGCTCTCGGCGGTCACGCCATCCCGGGGACATTCGTCCTTGTCCACCACCAGCGGGTCACCCTTGCGTTGGGGGATGGTGATCGGCACGATCTGGCCGTCGAAGTAGCCGGCCTTCTGGGCGGCCACGGCTTTCTGCTGGGAGGCTGCGGCAAAGGCGTCCTGCTCCTCGCGGCTGATGCCGTATTTCTCGACGATATTCTCTGCGGTGATGCCCATGTGGTAATCGTTGAATGCGTCCCACAGGCCGTCCTTGATCATGGTGTCGATCATGGTCCAGTCGCCCATGCGCTGGCCGTTACGGCTGTTGGGCAGCACGTGGGGCGCCTGGCTCATGCTTTCCTGGCCGCCGGCGATCATCAGCTCGGCATCGCCGCAGCGGATGGCCTGGACGGCCATGTGCACGGCCTTGAGGCCAGACCCGCAGACCTTGTTGATGGTCATGGCTGGTACCGAAGCCGGAATGCCGGCATGGATTGCGGCCTGGCGGGCCGGATTCTGGCCGCAGCCAGCGGTCAGTACCTGGCCAAGTACCACTTCATTGACCTGGTCTCCGGCGACACCGGTTTCTTCGAGCAGGGCTTTGAGTACGGCAGAACCGAGCTGGTCAGCGCTCAGGCTGGACAGGCCACCGCCGAAACTTCCGACGGCGGTCCGCTTGGCGGCAACAATGACGACATCACGCATGGAATCTCTCCGGTATTTACTGGCGCGGGTTGATGGCCCCGCGCTCTGGGATGGAAAACTGCCGGCATTGTATCCGGAAAGGGGTGGGTGGCCAAAACCTGGCCGCGGCGAGATGGAGCGGCCGGGCTTACATGTTCAGGCTGCGGCCGCCATCCACGGAGATGATCTGCCCGGTCACAAACGGGGCGTCACACATCAGAAAAATCACCATGCTGGCGATGTCGTCGGGATTGCCGGTGGTGGCCAGTGGAGTCTTCTCGACGATGGCCTTCTGGTAACTCCGGTCAATCGCGCCGTCGTTCTCCGGCCACAGAATCGCTCCCGGCGATACCCCGTTGACCCGGACGTTTGGTGCCAGATCCTTGGCCCAGGAGCGGGTCAGAGCGGCCAGTCCAGCCTTGCTGGCACAGTACAGCGGGTGGTTGCTCAGGGGCTTTTCGCTGTAGATGTCGATCAGGTTGACGACGCTGCCGTGAGAATTCTTCAGTGCAGTCAGGCAGGTCTGGAGCAGGAAGAAAGGGGCGCGGAGGTTGGTGTTCATGATCCGGTCCCAGTCGTCGTACATGGCTTCGCCATTGGGGGTGGGGTAGAACACCGAGGCGTTGTTGACCAGGCCATCCAGCCTGCCCCAGTGGGCGAGTGCCTCCTTGCCGAGACGGTGGACATCGTCCATCCGGGTCAGGTCGGCCTGCAGGCAGATGGCCGAGCCGGGGCGTGCCTCGTTGAGTTTCTCGGTCAGCGCCGTGGCCTGGGTCTGCCGGGTACGGTAATGAACCACCAGGTTCCAGCCGCGGTCGTGCAGCATCTCGGCGGTGCGGGCCCCCAGGCGGTGGGCGGAACCGGTAACCAGTGCAACGGGCGCATTGTCAGTCATGTCTGTCCTCAGCTGTTGGATGCGGGCAATGCCTGTTCTATACGCTTGAGCCGCTCTGCCCGGATTGCCTCGCCCATGGCCTTACCCTTGAATCCCCGGGCCAGGAGTTCCCTGGGGTTGACTCCGGCGGCCGCCCGGGCGGCGATCTGCAGGGCGTGAACCCCGGCCCGGAGGTCTTCGGGCAGGGCATAGTCCAGCACCTGCAGCAGTGCCTCGAAGCGCGTCTCGCGGCGCCAGAGATCGGCGTAATCCAGCAGTTCGAGAAGCGCCGAAGCGGTTGCGTCTTTGCTTGAGGATAAATCAGCCAGCCCCGTTTTGAAATGGCAGGCCAGCCTCGCCAGATCCCGGCAGTCGTTCGGGGCCTTCATGGCCTCGGCGCGGGTTATTGCCTGCTCGGCGGACAGCGGCAGTAGCAAGGCGGCAAAGCGCTGACCGGTACTGGTATCGTGCCGCGCGACACTGCGAAGTGCGGACAGCGCCATGGCCAGGGTGTCATCATCTGCCAGTTCGGGAATTAGAACGGGCAGGGCTCCGCAGTCCCGCAAAACCTCGAAAAAGGTTCCGGGCTCCTGTTCGTGCAGGGCGCGCTGCACTTCCTGCCAGACCCTCTCCGGTACCAGATGATCCACCTCGCCCTCGGCGACCATCTGGCGCATCAGTGCCATGGTGTCCGGATGTACCTTGAACCCCATGGGCTGGAAGCGGGCGGCAAACCGGGCAGTGCGGAGAATGCGCAGGGGGTCTTCGGCAAAGGCCGGGGAAACATGGCGCAGCTGCCGGGAACGCAGGTCCTCAAGCCCGTGGAAGGGATCCACCAGCTCGCCCTGCTCATCTCTTGCCATGGCGTTGATGGTCAGATCCCGGCGCTTTAGGTCCTCTTCGAGAGTGACGTCGGGAGCGCTGTAGACGCTGAAGCCGTGGTAGCCGCGGCCCTGCTTGCGCTCGGTGCGGGCCAGGGCATATTCCTCCCGGGTTTTCGGGTGCAGGAAAACCGGAAAGTCCGCACCCACCTGCTTGAAGCCCTTGGCCAGCATCTCGTCCGGGGTGGCGCCGACCACCACCCAGTCACGATCCTTGACGTCAATGCCCAGCAGTTCGTCACGGACAGCGCCGCCGACCAGGTAGGTTTGCATGGGAATGCCTTTGGTTTTGGTTCGGGTGTTGAGGGGATTATCGGGCGTGGGCGGGAGGTTGGCAAATAGTGGGGGAGGAGACGGGAGTGAAAGAGGGGTCAGATGAAAGTGTTCATCAGACCCCGGTCCGAGTCAGGTGGTGGCGGCTGGCTCAGGGGTCTGAAGAAAAGCTTCTTCTGACCCCAAGTTAGATCAGGCCCCGAGGTTGGAACCTAAGACGGGGTCAGAAGAACGCTTTCTTCTGACCCCATGTTCACAAGAGCGGTCAGATGAAGGCTTTCATCAGACCCCATGGCAACGTCAGAACGCGCTGCCAATCTCGATGGCCGCACCCACATCCGCATCGCTGTAGAGCGCACCCAGATCCAGGCGCGCCCCCAGAATGTTCAGGCCGAGGCCGGCAGTGAACTGGGTATCTTCTTCGATGCCATCGTTGTTGTCGTTGCTGGCCAGGTTGTGGCGCACGCCGACGCGCAGCTGGGCATAGCGCCAGGCATCAAACTCGGCGCCCAGGGCGAGCCACTGGGTGTCATCTTCAAAGCCGAAGGCTTCCTTCTTGGTGAGATCCAGCTCGGCAGTGACCACATGGTGCTCGCTCTTGTGGGCAATCCCGGCGGTGACCATGGGATTGAGTTCCAGGGTGCGAACCTGTTCGCCCAGCTCCGGCCGGCTGGCGGCAGAGTCCAGCTCCATGGGGATCAGGTTTTTAACGGCAACGCCTGCGTTCCACTGGTGCTCATCGCCAAAGGCATAGGCGGCGCCGAGGTCCACGTTGAAGCCGCTCTTGTCGGTCTCGTACTGGTCGCCGTCGAATTCATCGTCCTCAAACCCGGAGACGGTCTCGGTGTACTGGAAGGTTCTCAGCTCCACATACTTGGGCGAGATACCCAGCTGGAAGCGGTCACCGCTTTGCAGCTCGAAGGCGCGGGCAAAGGCAATACCGACTTCACCGACGGCCGAGGCGAGGATGCGGCCCCTGGAATCAAAGCGGATATCGCCCTGGTCATCGACTGCTGCTCCGTCGATGATGGCCTGCACGTTGGAGGGCGAGCCGGAGCCCGCCGCGGTTACGATGTTGTCCAGCAGGCTACGGTCTCTGTCGGACAGCTCGCCGCGCACGGTAGCGGTCAGGTTGGCGTTGGTGAAGACGCCGACAGATAGGCTTTGCCCCGGTACGGCCAGGCCAAGTCCAAGGCCCGCATTGACTCGCATGGTGTCTTCGTCAAAGGCAACCAGACGGTCCCGGAGATCCGCGGCGCTGGCGGCCAGGTTCTCGGCATTCTCGCGGTTGGAGGTGTTTTCGAATTCGGTAACCAGTCGGTCGAACTCCTCGATCACATCCTGGATATCGTCGATCTGGTCTACGGTCTCTGCTTCATCGGCGGCGCGGGCGTTCACCGATGGCAGCATCAGCCCGAAATCGTCTGACCAGTCGTGGTGATCTGCCGCCATCATGGCCGGGTTGGTCATGGCAGCATCCGCCGGGTGCGCGGTGGCAACGCCGGTGCCGGCCATGCCAAAGGAACGGGCGGACATGAACTGCTGGGGGCTTGCCAGGGCGGAGCTGGTGGCAATGGTGAGGCCGACGGCCACAGAGAGTCTGGTCAGACGGTTACTGCTCATTCGGATACCTGTCTTGGGTTGTAAAAAGAGGCAAATATTACGGAGCAGACAGGTTAGAGCAGGCGCCTTTCGCGAACATGACAGAAGTGGTAACAGATTGTTTTAGAAGTGTAAGTTGGGGGTGGGAGTGAAAATGGGGGCGGTTGGCTCTGGGGTCTGATGAACGCTTTCTTCTGACCCCGTCCTGGATTGCAAACACGGGGGCATGATCGAACTCGGGGTCAGAAGAAGGTTTTCTTCAGACCCCTGAGGCGAAAATGGGGTCAGATGAAAGCGTTCATCAGACCCCGGAGGCGACCCCGGTTCCCCAATCAGGACTCGGCGGCTTCCGCCGCGGCCAGATCGCGGATCTTGCCTACCATGGCCCTCAGGCCGTTGCCGCGGGTGGGGGAGATGTGGCGGAACAGGTCCAGTTGTTCGAACAGTTCGTCGATGTCGGTGGTCAGCAATTCCCGGGGGCTCTTGCCGTTCAGGGCCACCAGGATGATCGCCGCGAGTCCGCGCACGATCATGGCGTCGGAATCAATCAGCAGGTACAGCTTGCCGCTGGCTTCGTCGTAATGGTGGATCAGCCACACCTGGCTCTGGCAGCCGTGCACGTAATTTTCCTCGGTGCGGGCGTCGTCCGGGAACGCCGGAAGTTGCTTGCCCAGGTCGATGATGTAGGCGTAGCGCTCTTCCCAGTCATCCAGGAATTCGAAGGCGTCCAGGACATCTTCCAGGGTGGTTTTGGTTCCGAGGGGGTTGTTCAGGAAGTCTTCTTTGGTGGCGGTCATGTGATTGCTGCTGTTTTCGGCGCTGAAATTGAAGATGGGGTCAGAAGAAGGCTTTCTTCAGACCCCGGTTGGGCTTCGGACCCCGGGGTCGGGTTCTAAAACGGGGTCAGATGAAAGCGTTCATCTGACCCCATGTTAGCGGTTCAGGCCCGGAGGATGAAGTCGGGGTCAGAAGAAAGCCTTCTTCTGACACCATGTTCAGGCCTCACAGCATCCCGAGCTCGAGCTTGGCCTCGTCGGTCAGCATGTCGTTGTTCCAGGGCGGATCGAAGGTGAGTTCGACGGTCACCTTGTCCACGTTGGGCACGTGCTCGACCTTGCGTTTGACGTCGTCACAGATCACCGGGCCCATGCCGCAACCGGCGGCGGTGAGGGTCATCTTGATGTAGACGTGGTTGCCTTCCCCGGTGTCGTTTTCGATCTTGCACTCGTAGATCAGTCCGAGGTCCACCACGTTCACCGGGATTTCCGGGTCGTAGCAGTTGCGCAGGGCTTCCCAGACCTGGTTCTCGTTGACGGTGCCGTCTTCCGGGGTCTCGAAGCTGCTTTCCAGCGGTTGCTTGCCCAGGGCATCGGCGTCATGGCCTTCAATCCGGGCCAGGTTGCCGTTGACGGCCACCGTGAAGGTGCCGCCAAGGGACTGAGTGATGGTCACAAAGGTGTCCGCTGGAATCATGATCTCGGTTCCGGCGGGAACGAGGCGTGCTTCCACCTCGCGTTTGGTCAGGACCACTTCCCGTTCTTGCATACCTGGTCTCGTAATGTGCTTTGGTTTGTTTAAGTTGGGGTCAGAAGAAAGCTTTCTTCTGACCCCGTTTTAAGATGTCTGCGGGGTTTACCTAAGTTGGGGTCAGATGAAAGCCTTCATCTGACCCCGTCTTCTCATCTGCCCCGTTTTCACCGATCAGGCGACGGTAAAACTCTCCCCGCACCCGCACTCTGCCGTGGCATTCGGGTTGCGGAACTTGAAGAGTGAATTCACGCCCTCGGTAACGAAATCGATCTCGATGCCGTTCACCATCGGCAGGTGCTCCTCTTTCACGAACACGTCTACGCCGTCGATGTGGAACACGCGGTCATCGGTTGCGGTTTCGTCCACCCACTGGGTCTCGTACTTGAAGCCGGAGCAGCCACTTTTCTTGATGGCCAGACGAATGCCCTTGGCATCCGGCTTCTTGTCGAGTTGCTTGCGCACGTGCCTGACCGCACTGGGGGTCATGGTCACGGTTACGTCACTTGGGGTGAAGACTTCGGCTGTCATGATTCCACCTCCATCAGGCAAACAGGCGCTGGATCTTCTGCAGGCCGGTGAACAGTTTGTCCACCTCGTCCAGCGTATTGTAGAACGCAAAGGAGGCCCGGGCTGTACCGGGTACTCCGTAGAAATCCATCAGCGGCATGGCACAGTGATGGCCGGTGCGGATGGCGATGCCCTGCTGATCCAGCAGCGTACCTATATCACTGGGGTGCAGGCCGGCGATTTTAAAGGACATGACCGGAACCTTGTTGGCGGCGGTGCCGATGATCTCCATGCCCGGTACCGTCTCCACCAGCTGGTTTGCGCGCTCAAGCAGGGCCTTCTCGGCCGCTTCCATGGCGCCACGGTCCAGGCTGTCGAGGTAATCGATGGCGGCACCAAGGCCGACTGCCTCGGCAATCGCCGGCGTGCCAGCCTCGAATTTGTAGGGCAGCACGTTCCAGGTGGTGCGCTCGAACGACACCCGTTCGATCATCTCGCCGCCACCCTGGTACGGAGGCATTTCCTCCAGCAACTGGGCCTTGCCGTAAAGCACGCCGATACCGGTGGGGCCAAACAGCTTGTGGGACGAAAACACGTAGAAGTCGCAGCCCAGTGCCTGCACATCCGGCTTGAAGTGCGGGACCGCCTGGGCCCCGTCAATCAGGGTGAGGATACCGCGCTTCTTGGCCTGTTCGATCAGCGGAGCCACAGGGTTAACCGTGCCCAGTACGTTGGATACATGGGTAATGGCCAGGATCCGGGTACGGTCGTTTAGCAGGCTGTTGAAGGAGTCCAGATCCAGTTCGCCCTCGGGCGTGACCTGAATCGGCACCACTTTCGCGCCGGTACGCTCGGCGATCATCTGCCAGGGCACGATGTTGGCGTGGTGCTCCATGTGGCTGACCAGGATCTCGTCGCCCGATTTCAGGCGGGGAGCCAGACCGTTCGCCACCAGGTTGATGGCTTCGGTGGTGCCGCGGGTCCAGATGATTTCCCGGGTGCTGGCGGCATTCACGAAGTTACGCACGGTCTCTCTCGCGCCTTCGAACGCGGCGGTGGCACGGTCACCCAGGGTGTGGGCGCCCCGGTGCACGTTGGAGTGCATTTCCCGGTAATAACGGTCCATGGCATCGAGTACGGCGACCGGCTTCTGGGCCGAGGCGCCGTTGTCCAGGTACACGAGGGGCTTGCCGTTCACCTGCTGGGACAGGATCGGGAAATCACGGCGCACTGCTTCCACGTCGAACGCGGCGGCGCTGGCGCTGTTTGCCACGGACAGGTCAGTCATTACCGGTCACACCTCCTGGAAGGTCTGGTCAAAGAACTGGTTCAGCCGGGTGTGGGCGGTCTCGCGCACCGTCTCCAGCGGAATCTGTTCAACCAGCTCATTGATGAAGGCCATGGTCAGCAGCACATTGGCTTCGCGCCGGGCGATGCCACGGGACACCAGGTAGAACAGGGAAATCTCGTCCAGCTGGCCGATGGTGGCGCCATGGGCACACTTCACATCGTCGGCATAGATCTCCAGCTCCGGCTTGGTGTCGATCTCTGCACCGTTGGACAGGAGCAGGTTCTTGTTGTTCATATCCGCATTGGACTTCTGGGCGTCCTGGTGGATATGAATCCGGCCGTTGAACACTGCGTGGGACTGGTCCGCCGCGATGTTGCGGTAGGTCTCCTCGCTGTTGCAGTGGGCGGCCACGTGCTCGATGGTGGTGTGGTTGTCAAAGTGTTGTTTGCCCTGGGTGACCACCACGCCGTTGAGTTTGCACTCGCCGCCTTCACCTTCCAGGCGAACGTGCAGGTCGTGGCGGCGCAGGGGGCCACCGAAGCCGACGGTGTGGCTCTCGAAACGGGCGTTGCGCTGTTGGCGGACACCGGTAGCACCAATGTGCTGCACGTTCTCGCCTTCCATGGTCAGGCGGACGTTGGTGATCTTGGCGCCGTCGGCCAGCTTGAACTCGGTAACGGTGTTGACCATGACCGGTTCGGAGCCACTGGAGCGGTACTCCTCCACCAGGGTCGCCTGGCTGTGGCGGCCCGCGTCGACGAAAATGCGCGGGAAGGCGGAGCCACTGGCGTCAGCCGTGACTTCGTGGATTACAAACAGGGGCTGGTCAAGCACGGCGTCCGGCTTCAGACGGATCAGCAGGCCATCTTCGAAACGGGCGGCGTTCAGGCGGGCCAGCTGTACCGCCTTGTCGTCCAGGGTGTTGTCCAGTTGATCGGCCAGTTCGGCGGCTTCCTGGTCATCCAGGTCGCGGAAGCTGGCTACCCGAATGCCATCAGCTTTCGGAAACTCGCTGGCTTCCGGCTGAATTACGCCGTTCAGGAACACGATCCGGTAGCCCGGTACCTCCTGGCCAGTGAGCGCCTTGCCCTGCGAGGGCAGGGTGCTGGCCATTTCATCGGTCAGCTTGAGATACTTGCTGGAGTACTTCCAGTTCTCGGTTTTCCGCGTCGGCAGCGGCATGTCCACCAGGGCGGTACCGCGCTGCTTGCGCAGCTCCAGTAGCGCCTTGGGCAGGGACTGGCCGGCGGATTCGAGGAACGCGGCAGAAAGAGTCGGTGCTGGTTTCATTCCGCGGCCTCCTTAGTTGGCAGCACTGTCGGCAGTTTCTTCGTCCTTGATGCCGAGCCAGCCATAGCCTTTCTCTTCCAGTTCCAGAGCCAGTTCGCGGCCGCCGGACTTGATGATTCTGCCACCGGCCAGGACGTGAACGTAGTCCGGCACGATGTGGTTCAGCAGGCGCTGGTAGTGGGTGACCATCAGAATGGCGCGGTCTTCGGAGCGCAGGGCGTTGACGCCATCGGACACGACCTTCAAGGCGTCGATGTCGAGGCCGGAGTCGGTCTCATCCAGGATGGCCAGTTTCGGCTGCAGCAGCAGTGCCTGCATGATCTCGTTACGCTTCTTCTCACCACCGGAGAAGCCTTCGTTGACACCCCGCTTGAGGAAGGACGGGTCCAGGTCCACCTGCTTGGAGACTTCCTTCGCCAGTTTCATGAACTCGGCGGCGTTCATCTCTTCCTCGCCGCGATGCTTGCGCATGGCGTTGACGGCGGTGCGCAGGAACTGCAGGTTGCTGACGCCGGGGATCTCCACCGGGTACTGGAAAGCCAGGAAGATGCCTTCGCGGGCGCGTTCCTCGGTTTCCAGGTCCAGCAGGTTCTCGCCGTTCAGGATGACTTCACCCTCGGTGACTTCAAATGCTTCGTTGCCTGCCAGCACCTGGGACAGGGTGCTCTTGCCCGAACCGTTCGGGCCCATGATGGCGTGAACTTCCCCGGCCTTGATCTCCAGGTTGATGCCCTTGAGGATCTCTTTGCCCTCAACGGATGCGTGCAGGTTCTTGATGCTAAGCATTTGTTCGCGTCTCTCTATCTCTGAATCTGTGTGAATTCGTTGCCTGTGGTGTCCGGCCGGATCAGCCCACCGAGCCTTCGAGGCTGACTTCCAGCAGCTTGCCGGCTTCCACCGCAAATTCCATCGGCAGCTCCTTGAACACTTCCTTGCAGAAGCCGTTCACAATCATGGAGACGGCCTGTTCCGGGTCGATACCACGCTGGCGGCAGAGGAACATCTGCTCGTCGCTGACCTTGGAAGTGGTGGCCTCGTGCTCGACGATGGCGGATTTGTTCTTGCTCTCGATGTACGGGAAGGTGTGGGCACCGCAGCGGTCGCCGATCAGCAGCGAGTCACACTGGGTAAAGTTGCGCGCACCTTCCGCGCCCGGGCCGAATTTCACCAGGCCCCGGTAGGCGTTGGAGCTCTTGCCGGCAGAGATACCCTTGGAGATGATGGTGCTCCGGGTGTTCTTGCCCAGGTGGATCATCTTGGTGCCGGTGTCGGCCTGCTGGTAATTGTGGGTCAGCGCTACGGAGTAGAACTCGCCGACGCTGTTCTCGCCCCGCAGCACACAGCTCGGATATTTCCAGGTGACGGCGGAGCCGGTCTCCACCTGGGTCCAGGAGATCTTGGAATTCTTGCCGATACAGGCGCCGCGCTTGGTAACGAAGTTGTAGATGCCGCCCTTGCCGTTCTCGTCGCCCGGATACCAGTTCTGGACGGTGGAGTACTTGATCTGGGCGTCGTCCAGGGCTACCAGCTCAACCACGGCGGCGTGCAGCTGATTTTCATCCCGCATTGGTGCGGTGCAGCCTTCCAGGTAGCTTACATAGCTGCCTTCGTCGGCAATGATCAGGGTGCGCTCGAACTGGCCGGTGTTGGCGGCGTTGATGCGGAAGTAGGTGGACAGCTCCATCGGGCAACGTACACCTTTCGGTACATACACGAAGGTGCCGTCGGAGAAGACCGCGGAGTTCAGGCCGGCAAAGAAGTTGTCGCCGTGGGGGACAACAGTTCCCAGGTATTTCTGCACCAGTTCGGGATAGTCCCGGACGGCTTCTGAAATCGAGCAGAAGATGACGCCGGCCTTGGCCAGCGGCTCCTTGAAGGTGGTGGCAACGGAGACGGAGTCGAATACCGCGTCGACCGCGACGCCAGCCAGCTTTTCGCGCTCGTGCAGGGGGATGCCCAGTTTTTCGTAGGTTTTCAGAAGCTCCGGATCGACTTCGTCCAGGCTCTGGGGCATGTCTTCCTTGCGCTTGGGCGCGGAATAATAGGAAATCGAGTTGTAGTCAATTTTCGGGTAACCGACGTGAGCCCAGTCCGGCTCGTCCATCTCGAGCCAGCGACGATAGGCTTTCAGGCGCCATTCCAGCATCCACTCCGGCTCTTTCTTGATGGCGGAAAGCCGGGCAATGACGTCTTCGTTCAGTCCGGGTTCGAACGTGTCGGCTTCGATGTCGGTCACAAAGCCGTGTTCGTATTCCCGTTTGATCAGCTCGTTCACCTCTTGGTCGGTGGTCGCCATGATCGTCGCTCCGTAATTCTCTCATCTCGGGCTCTTGGCCCTTGGTGTCACCGGCAGCCGTTTGGTCGGGCTGGCGGGCGGCTATCATCAGTCTAGTTGGGTGTTGCAGTGGTCGCTCACGGTGTGAGTACGCCCCGCAATCGGTTTTTGGATGACGGATTTGTGGTGCCCGATGCTTTCAAGTGGGCGAATCCGTTGCTTCTGGCGAGCGATTATACAATACCAGAGTAAAATAGTCAGGTATTAAATCGAGCGTGTAGGGATTATACCTTAATCGGCCTTTGGGGCACTAAGGTAGCGGCAATCGGGGGGATAGGTTTTACCCGTAGGGCTGCATTGATTGGGGGTGGCCTCCGGTCGGGCTTCCCTCCCAAAACACGCCGTGAACCCGTCCCTGGGGGCTCGGCATTGCCATCCATGGCAATGCACGGTTTTGGGAGGGAAGCCCGACCGGAGGCTTCGACTAATTGCTATTCGCCGGCGGGCAGGATTCGAGTCAGGTAGGTGAAGTCCAGTGACTCCGGTAGATTTCCCGGCTTCGGAATTCTCACCACATGCCCGCTGCCCGGCGCATAGTCCATGGCCTCGCCATTCCGGTTTTCCATGCTGTCTGCACTGAACCGCAGGTTACCCGCCGGGGTGATCAGTTCCAACTGGTCGCCGGGGGCGAACTTGTTTTTGACGTCGATGGTCAGCCATCGGTCATCCGCATCAGCAACAGTGCCTATGACCTGCTGGGTGCCCAGGAAGGAGGAGCCCTGTTCGTAGGTCTGGTATTCCTGTGGCACGTGGCGGCGGAGGAAGCCTTCGGTGTAGCCGCGGTTGGAGAGGGCTTCGAGTTCGTTCATCAGGCCCATGTCGAAGCCTTTGCCGGCGACGGCGTCGTCGATGGCGCGGCGGTAGACCTGGGTGGTGCGGGCGACGTAGTAGGTGCTTTTGGTGCGACCTTCGATTTTCAGGGAGTGGACGCCCATTTTGACCAGTTCCGCCACATGCTGGACGGCGCGCAGGTCCTTGGAATTCATGATGTAGGTGCCGTGTTCATCCTCGTAGGCGGGGATGAAGCCGCCGGGCCGGTTGGGCTCTTCCAGGAGAATTTCACGGGGTTCCACTTCCTGCACGTCGCTGGCGGCCGAGGTGGCGATCAGGTCGCCGGTCTGGTCGTGGCTGTGCTGGACTTCTTTGTAGTTCCAGCGGCAGGCGTTGGTGCAGGCGCCCTGGTTGGCGTCGCGGTGGTTCATGTAGCCGGAGAGCAGGCAGCGGCCGGAGTAGGCCATGCATAGGGCGCCGTGGACGAAGACTTCCAGTTCCATGTCGGGAACCCGTTCGCGGATTTCGCGGATTTCGTTCAGGGCCAGTTCCCGGGACAGGATGACCCGGCTGATGCCCTGGCGGCGCCAGAATTCGACGGTGGCCCAGTTCACCGCGTTGGCCTGTACCGAGAGGTGGATCGGCTGGTCCGGCCATTTTTCCCGGACCAGCATGATCAGGCCGGGGTCGGACATGATCAGGGCGTCCGGGCCCAGTTCGATCACCGGTTCCAGGTCTTTGAGGTAACTGCGCACCTTGTTGTTGTGGGGTGCGATGTTGGAGACCAGGTAGAACTGTTTTCCCAGTTCGTGGGCACGGTTGATGCCGGCGCCCAGGGCTGCAACGTCTTTGAAACTGTTGTTTCTTACTCTCAGGGAGTAGCGTGGCTGGCCCGCGTAGACCGCGTCGGCGCCGTAGGCAAAGGCGGTTTCAAGGTGTTCGGGGGTGCCCGCCGGGGCAAGCAGTTCCGGGGTGATCATGGCAAAACTCCGGGTATTCTCGGTGCGGGGCGGGTACAGTCCCGCCATGGTGACATACAAGGGCGCGCAGTTTGCCGGAAAACGTGAGGGCGGGCTTTGATCTCGCTCAAAGGTCTTATTGATTGTTTTCGGCTAACATGTGTACGCTAAGCCGCTTGGCAGATAAGGCCAGATAGAACACAGGAGGAATTGTTCATGGCATCAGAGCCTCTGAGGCCGGAGGTTGCGCGGGCGTCGCTGAGTGCCCGTGTGAGTTCGCTGATCACCGTGCAGCTTGCCCGTGGCAAGGTCGGGGTGGAGGTTGTGGCTTCCCAGTTGCACATGAGCCGTTACACCCTGCACAAGAAGCTGAAGCGCGAAGGATTGACCTTTGCCAGCTTGCTGGAAGAGGTCCGCCGTAAGCAGGCGCTTACCTACATGCAGGATAAAACCAAGCCGCTGGTGGAAATCGCCGAGCAGCTTGGGTTCTCGGAGTTGAGTGCATTCAGCCGGGCGTTCAAGCGCTGGATGGGCACTTCCCCGGCTGAATACCGTTCCCTCAGACTTTCTTGAAGATCAGGGTGGCATTGGTGCCACCGAAGCCGAAGCTGTTGCTCATCACCAGGTCCAGCTTCTGATTGTCCATGCGCTCACGGACAATCGGGTAGCCCTCGGCACCCTCATCCAGGTTCTGGATGTTGGCGGACGGTGCAATGAAACCTTCCCGCAGCATGATCAGGCTGTAGATGGCTTCGTGCACCCCGGCCGCGCCCAGGGCGTGGCCGCACAGCGGCTTGGTTGAGCTCAGCGGCGGGATCTTGTCGCCGAAGGTTTCCTTCAGGGCTTTCAGTTCGGTGATGTCACCGGCCGGCGTGCTGGTGCCGTGGGTGTTCACGTAGCTGATTTCGCCATCCAGATTCTTCATGGCCTGCTTCATGCAGCGTACCGCGCCTTCGCCGCTGGGGGCGACCATGTCTGCACCGTCGGAGGTGGCACCGAAGCCGACCAGTTCGGCCAGGATGTTGGCGCCACGGGCCTCGGCATGTTCCAGGGCTTCCAGGGCCAGCACACCGCCACCGCCGGAGATAACGAAACCGTCGCGGTCGGCATCGTAGGTGCGGGAGGCCAGTTCCGGGGTGTCGTTGTACTTGGTGGACAGGGCGCCCATGGCGTCAAACAGCAGGCTCAGGGTCCAGTGGATGTCCTCGCCGCCGCCGGCAAACATGACATCCTGACGGCCCAGGGCGATCAGGTCGGCGGCGTGGCCGATGGCGTGGGCGCTGGTGGCACAGGCGGAGGTGATGCCGTAGTTGATGCCGCGGATGCCGAAGCCGGTGGCCAGGGACGCATTGATGGCACTGCCCATGGTGCGGGGCACCCGGTAAGGACCGACCCGGCGGATGCCTTTTTCGCGATGGGTGTCGATGGAGTCCAGCAGTTCCACGGTGGACGCGCCGCCCTGACCGAAGATCAGACCGGTGGTATCCGCCTTGATGTGCTCGTCGGTGAGGCCGGCCTGCTCGATGGCTTCGCGCATGGCCAAGTAGGTGTATCCGGAAGCCGGGCACATGAAGCGCCAGAGCTTGCGATCGATCAGCTCGGGCAGGTTCAGGTCAATCTGGCCACACACGTGACTGCGCAGGCCGTTGTCCTTCGCTTCCTGGCTGAAGCCAATCCCCGGCTTTGAGTCGCGGAGGGACTGGGCTACTTCTTTCTGGTTGGTTCCCAGGCTGGAGACAATCCCCATGCCGGTGATTACAACGCGACGCATCCTGTTAACTCCTAAAAATCATCGGTCGAGGTGAACATGCCAACCCGGAGGTCCTTGGCGGTGTAGATTTCCCGGCCATCCACTTCCATCCGGCCATCGGCAATCGCCATGGTCAGCTTGCGCCGGATCACACGCTTGAGATCCAGACGGTAGGTTACCTTTTTGGCGGTGGGCAGCACCTGGCCGGTAAATTTCACTTCACCGGAGCCGAGCGCGCGCCCTTTGCCTTCGCCGCCACCCCAGGCCAGGAAGAACCCGACCAGTTGCCACATGGCATCGAGGCCCAGGCAGCCGGGCATGACGGGATCATCAACAAAGTGAACCTTGAAGAACCAGAGGTCCGGGTTGATGTCCAGTTCGGCAACGACACTGCCCTTGCCATACAGGCCATCGTCGTCGGCGATGTGAGTGATGCGGTCGAACATCAGCATCTGGTCAATGGGCAGGCGCATGTTGCCGGGGAACAGGTCGCCATGGCCACACTTGATCAGGTCTTCTTTGTCAAAATGATCCGGGTTCATAGTGCCAGTGTCTCAGTTACAAAATGATTTACTCATACTTTAGCGCCTATTCCGGCCGGTGCTATTGACCTTTAGTGGATGATTGTCGGTTGATTGTGTGAATTCGGGGTGCCAAAGCCCGGGCAAGGGTCAATTGACAGTCATCAAAGATCCTATGCCGGCGCTTTGCTAGCCTGATCCGAACCTGAATCTGGAATCGTCATTAAACGGGATTCCCCGGAGGTATCTATGAATGGCGAAGAACTGGCAATCGAGGGCGATCTGGCGCTGCAGGGTGACCGGGTCGAGATTCAACTGGAACGGCAGATTGAGCATTCGCCGGTACGGGTGTGGGAGATGTTGACCGATTCCGTGCACCTGGCTCGCTGGCTGGCGCCGGGCGTTATCGAGCAGCGGGCCGGTGGCAGGGTACAGCTGGAGTTCGGCAATAGCGGAACACCCATCGACTGTCACATCCGGGCCTGTGAGCCACCACGTCTGCTGGCCTATTCCTGGAGTGCGGGTGACGACCCGGAGCGGCCACTGACCTGGAAACTTGATCCGCTCGAGTCCGGTGAGGCAACCCGGCTCCGGCTGACACTGTCCCTGCCCAATGACGATCTGGTGCCCATCGCCTGCGCCGGCTGGGATGCGCACCTGGAAATGCTGATGGCCGCCCTTGAGGGTATCAGCATCCACTTTCCCGCCGACCGGTTCCGGCAAGCCCGCGCGGTCTTTTCCGAGTTGGCAAAAGAAAAGCTGGCTGCCTGAGTGGCAGCCAGCTTTATTACTCCCTTCCTGATTTACCCTTCCTTTCCGTCCGGCCGTGGTGAAGCCAGTACCCCGGTGTAGCGGATCAAAAACAGCCCGAATGCCACGAACCACAACACGGTGCTGCTGCCGATGCCCGGGTGCCAGGGAATGATGTCCAGGGCCGTGAGTACCCGGATCAGCGCCGCCAGATGAATGGCAACGAAGGCCAGCACCATGCCCCGGGGCAGTACCAGCGGGCGACCGGTATGGCCCAGGGAAACCCGGGCGATCACGCCGAGGATCAGACAGCTGACAGCCCCGGTGCCGGCGGCGTGGCTCCAGGCATTGGACGGCCATCCGGCCAGCAGGGTGCCGGCCAGCAACGCCAGCGCCACCGGAACCCAGAGAATGGACAGGTGCAGGATCCACAGCAGCGGTTCCTTGCGGACCAGCCAGCCCTTCCAGCCGGCCAGTCGTACCAGCATCAGGGTTGCGGCAACGATGGCGAGCAATCCACTCAGGGTGTGCCAGCCGGTGACCAGGGTCGCCATCAGCAGGATCATGGAGAACAGGGTGGCCATGTCCAGCGCGGGTATCATGCGGATTCCGGAGGCATCGAGGCCGCGCTGGCGCAACCAGCCACCGGAAAAGGCCGGGGTGATGCGCCCGCCGATGATACTGATCAGCGCCATGGCCATGATCAGGGCACCGTAGCTGTACGTCATGTCCAGGCGCAGTACAAACCCGATCTGCATCAGCCAGAGCAGGCCCAGAACCACCAGGATCATCAGTTGCCGCTTCTGCCGGGCATGCCAGACGCGCCAGCCCGCATCAATCATGACCAAAGGCAGGAACGCCAGGTTGACCGTATGCACCAGCCAGTCCGGCAGACCACCACCGAAGGCGAGCAGCAAGCGACCGGCGAGCCAGACGCCCCAGAGGGCCGCCAGTCTGGCGCCATGGGTCCGGTTGGTGCCGGTCCAGACGCAGACCGCGGTCAGCAAAAAGCCGGCAATGGCCGCACTCAGGAACCCGAACAACATTTCGTGCTGGTGCCAGAACAGGCCGGGCATGGCCAGGGGCAGGTTCAGCACACCGGTCAACTGCATGACCCACACCGGAACCACCAGCAGGGCCAGCAGGGCCATGGACAGGAAGAAGATGCGGAACGGATAGCTGAACAGCTGGCGGATGCTGGCTGCATTCGTGGTCGCCGAGGTCGGGATTGCCTGCATGGCGGGCCTCCATTAATACATATATTTATATTATATGTTATTGCCTTGTGCCGGAAATGACCATACCCCCAACCGGGTATCTTTGCGTACAATGCCTCTATCACATTGATTCAGAATGGAAGTCTTATGAGTGCTTACCTGATCTTGAAACACCTGCACATGACTACAGCGTATATCACGGTGGTGCTGTTTGCCCTGAGGTTGCTGATGGATGCCGTTGGCCGACCGGAATGGCGGCGTACGCCGCTGCGCTGGATTCCCCACGCCAACGACACCGTACTGCTGGTGGCGGCCATCAGCCTGCTGTTCGTGACACCCTGGATGCCCTTCGTCCATGGCTGGCTGACGGCCAAGATCTTCCTGCTGATCGGCTACATCGTGGCCGGCATCTTTGCCCTGAAAACCACCCTGGGCACCCCGACCCGGGTAGTGGCGGCCATTCTGGCGTTTGTACAGATTGGCGCCATTTTCCATCTGGCCATGACCAAGCCGGTATTCAGCTGATCAGCGCCGCTCCGAGATCGTCCGGGTCAGCTCCTGCAACTGCGCCTGCACTGACTGGAGCTGGCGGGCGATCTCATCCCGTTCGTCGTGGGCCTTCTGGGCCTGCTTGGCATTCTGCTCCTCGCTCATGACTTCCAGGATGGCGCCGATCATCATGTTCAGGAACACGAACGCCGTCAGGAAGATGAAGGTGAGGTAGTACAGCCAGCTGAGCGGGTACTGCTCCATGGTGGCGTACATCACATCAGTCCAGTCCTCGAACGTCGCGACCCGGAACAGGGTGAGCATGGCAATCGCGACGTCCCCCCACAGCTCCTTGTCCACATCCGCGAAGAACAGGGCGCCCATAGCCGCGTAAATGTAGAAGATGATGAACATCAGCAGGGCGATGTAGCCCATGCGTGGGATCGCCTTGAGCAGGGAGTTGATCAGGAACCGGAGCTCCGGCACCACGGATACCAGGCGCAGGACCCGGAACACCCGCAGCAGTCGGCCCAGTAACACGGCCTCGGAATTGTCCAGGGGGATCAGGCTGCCGATCACCACGATGGTGTCGAACAGGTTCCAGCCATCAAACAGGAATCGGCGTTTGGTCGGGCAGGCGGCAAACCGGAACAGGATCTCGATCAGGAAGAATACGGTGATGGCGTTGTCCATCACGGTCAGACTCTGCTCCACCAGCGGTGGCAGGTCATAGGTCTTGGCGCCGATGGTCAGGGCCGACAGGATGATGATGGCAATGACCGCGCCCTGAAAGATTCTGCTGGATTCGATCCGGCGCAGGGTGTTGAAACCGGCAACAGGACTCAATTCCGGGGACATGCTGGAGCTCCGCGTATAGAAAACCGGCGCCAATTCTAATGGCTGGCGGGGGTTGGGGGTAGGGTATTTACCCTGATGTCACGTTTGGTTCAGGCCTGGCCGAGGATGATCTGCCATTCCGATTCGCTTACCGGCATCACCGATAGCCGATTGCCTTTGCGCACCAGGGGCAGATTCTCGAGGCCCGGAAGGGGCTTGAGTTCGTCCAGCGGAATCAGGCGGGGCAGTGTGCGGACATATTTCAGATCCACGGCGTCCCAGCGAGGGCTGTCCGGAGCGCTCTTCGGATCGTGATAGGGAGAGCGTTCGTCAAACTGGGTGGGGTCCGGATAGGCGCTTTTGACCACCTCCACTATCCCCGCAACACCGATGTGTTTGCAGCTGGAGTGGTAGATGAAGACCTCATCCCCTTCTTTCATTTCCCGCAGGAAGTTCCTCGCCTGGTAATTCCGGACGCCGTCCCAGGGGATGGATTGCCGAGGTGCCCGGGCAAAATCCTCGATACCGCACTCGGAAGGTTCCGTTTTTACCAGCCACTTCGCCATGATGTCCTCACTTGGTTAGCTGCCCCAGTATACCAGCAAAAAAAGCCCCCGGAGGCCGGGGGCGTACCGTTGCAAGCGAAGCTTGCCGGAGAGAACCCGTGTCAGTCCCGTTTCGGTGGAGTCTTGCCGACCGGAGGCTGGTGGTGCGGGCGGTTCAGCGGGTAGAACAGATGCGGCGTTGCCAGTTCCGGCAGGTCGGTCCGTTCCTCATGGGCAGCCCACTCTTCCCGTTCCGCGGTGCGGATGGCGTAGTGCATCCAGGCCAGTGCGGCGGCCACGATCACGAACATCAGCATGAAACAGCTCTGCCAGATTCCGGTGATGTCGTTCAGGGCCCCGAAAGTCAGCGGCAGTATGAAGCCGCCCAGGCCCCCGATCATGCCGACAACTCCGCCAACCGCGCCGACGTGCATGGGGTAATACACCGGGATGTGCTTGTACACCGCGGCCTTGCCCAGGGACATGAAGAAGCCGAGGGTGAAGATCAGCACGATGAACATTGGCAGGCTCATGTCCAGGGTGAACCGGATATCACCCTCGATACCATGGACCACGTAATCCGTGGGCGGGTAGCTGAGCAGGAAAGTGCAGACGACCGAGGCGATGAAGGTCCAGTACATCACGCGCCGGGCGCCGAAGCGGTCAGACATCCAGCCGCCGAGGATGCGGAACAGGGAAGCGGGGATGGTATACAGCGCCGCGATCATGCCGGCGGTTTTGATATCCAGCCCGTAAACGCCGATCAGGTAGTGCGGCAGCCAGAGGGCCAGGGCCACGAAGGCGCCGAACACGAAAAAGTAGTAGAGGGCGAAGCGCCACACCCGCAGTTCCCTGAGCGGCTCCATCTGCTCCATGAAGGATTTGGCTTTCTCGCCGCCGCGCTCGGCGGCGAGCGGATCTTCCTTGGCGAGGATAATGAACACCACGCCCATGATGGCCAGCACCGTGGCATAGATCTGGGCGGTCTGCTCCCACCCGAAAGCCACCAGCAGGAAGGGCGCGCCGAAGTTGGTCACCGCAGAACCGACATTACCCGCACCGAAGATGCCCAGCGCGGTGCCCTGGCGTTCCTTCTCGAACCAGGCAGCGGTGTAGGCCACCCCGACGATGAAGGAGCCGCCAGCCAGGCCGACACCAAGGGCGCCAACCAGCAGCATCGGGTAGGTGGTGGCGAAGGTCAGCAGGTACACGCAGGCGGCCGTGGTGAGCATCAGGATGCCGAATACCCAGCGCCCGCCGTAGCGGTCGGTCCAGATACCCAAGAATAACCGGCTGATGGAGCCGGTGAGGATCGGGGTGGCCATCAGCAGCCCGAGCTGGGTATCCGATAGCCCCAGGTCCTCGGCAATCCGGATCCCGATGATGGAAAAGATGGTCCACACCGCAAAACACAGGGTGAACGAGAAGGTCGAGAGACCCAGTGCACGGTACTGCTGTGGTCGTGTCGGAGTAGTGGTCATTGCTGCCCTCCATTCCAGCATTTGATGATGCTTTAACCATAACAAATACAGGGTTTTTTCATGCGGGGCATTGGAGGTACCTCCACATGGATGCAGTGGTGGTAGGAAAGCGACAGGTTTGGCCGGCAAGGGGATAGGTACTTGATTTCTCTCGTGGGGTACGCGCCAGAAGCGTTGACTTACGTCAATTATGGCGGGAATGGAAAGTGGGCTAATGGCTGACAGATGTCAATTGATGCCCCTTTCGGGGGCGCGGATACCTGCCTTCGGAGAAGCCCATGAAGATCATGATTGCCTACGATGGTTCGCGTAATGCGCGGCTCGCGCTGGCGCAGACCATCACCATGTTTCGCGACCTCAAACCCCAGCTGACCCTGGTGGCTGTGGCGGAAAACCCTCGGGATATCACCTCGGGTAATGAAGACCTGTTCCAGCAGGAAGTCACCGAACTGAAGGATTACCTGAATGAGGCCATGGAGGTGTGCCAGAACGAGGACGTGGCCGCCGAGACCATGCTGCTCGAGGGTGACCCCCGCAAGATGCTGCTGTACGCCGCCGAGAAAAAGATCCACCCGGACATGCTGGTTATCGCCCGCCACAGCCATGAGCCGGACGGCGGTTTCATTGCCCGCTCGCTTACCTATTTCGTGGACGAACTGGATTACATGACTTTCGGCAGCGTGAGCTCGTTCCTCGCCCGCCGGATCCAGTGTCCGCTGCTGATTCTGCCCAGCCGTTGAACCGGCCAGTAACGAGATTCCGTTTGATAGCCCGAGGAGGCTGAAATGAAAGTCGCAGACGTCTTCCGCTTCAGGAACGCCGAGATCAAGGCGCTGCACCTGACCTGGATTGCATTCTTTATTACCTTTTACGTGTGGTTCAACATGGCGCCGTTGGCGTCCAGCATGCTCAAGAGTGTGGACTGGCTGACCACCGATGACCTTCGCCTGTTTGCCATCTGCAACGTGGCGCTGACCATTCCGGCCCGGATCGTGGTGGGCATGGCCCTGGACCGGTTCGGTCCCCGCCGGGTGTTCTCGGTACTGATGGTGCTGATGTCCATCCCGGCACTGTTCTTCGCTTTCGGTGACACCATGACCCAGCTGCTGGTCAGCCGCTTGGTGCTCAGCTCCATCGGCGCCAGCTTCGTGGTGGGTATCCACATGACCGCCATGTGGTTCAAGCCCAAGGACATCGGCTTCGCCGAAGGCTTCTACGCCGGCTGGGGCAACTTCGGTTCTGCCGCCGCCGCCATCTCCCTGCCTACCATCGCCCTGCACATGTATGGCGGTGAAGACGGCTGGCGCTGGGCCATTGCCCAGAGTGCCATTGTCATGGCGGCCTATGGCGTTTACTACTGGTTCGCCATCACCGACGGCCCGGTCGGCACCGTGCACCGCAAGCCCCGCAAGGCGGTGGCCCTGGAGGTGAGCACCTGGGGTGACATGGTCAAGCTGATTCTCTGGACCATTCCCCTGGTGGGCGTGCTGGCTATCCTGGTCTGGCGCATCCAGAACATGGGTTACCTCAGCACCACCGGTGCGGCCATCTGCTACGCGGTGATCTTTGCCATCGTCTGCTACCAGATCATCCAGATCCTGCGGGTCAACGTGCCCATCCTGAAAAAGGGTGTGCCAGAGGATGACAAGTACCCGTTCAACAGTGTCGCGGCCCTGAACAGCACCTACTTCGCCAACTTCGGCGCAGAGCTGGCGGTGGTCTCCATGCTGCCCATGTTCTTCGAGGAAACCTGGAGCCTGAGCGCCACCGCAGCCGGCCTGATTGCCGCCTCCTTTGCCTTCGTGAACCTGGTGGCCCGTCCCATGGGTGGCCTGGTCTCCGACCGCATGGGTAATCGTCGCTTCGTAATGCTCAGCTACATGTTCGGTATCGCAGTCGGCTTCGCCATGATGGGCCTGATGAACTCCAGCTGGCCGCTGATTATTGCCGTCGGTATTACCGTGTTCACTTCCTTTTTCGTGCAGGGTGCCGAGGGAGCCACCTTTGGCATCATTCCCTCCATCAAGCGCCGGCTCACCGGCCAGATCTCCGGGATGGCGGGGGCCTACGGTAACGTTGGCGCGGTGGTCTATCTCACCATCTTCACCTTCGTCACCCCGACCCAGTTCTTCTACATCATCGCCGCCGGCGCCTTCATCAGCTGGGTGCTGTGCGTGATGTGGCTGAAGGAGCCGGAAAGCGGTTTCTCCGACGAATACCACGTCTCTTCCGTGGACCGCGAGATTGAGGAAGAGGAGCGTCTCCGGGCGGCAAGAGCGACTGGCTGATTCCGGATACTCGTTCCCGCATACAACCCGCCGTGCATTATGCCGGCGGGTTTTTTTGTATTCTTTTTCTGGCATGGCGCATGATTTGCTGGTCATCGGTTCAGGAGGTGCAGTGTGAGCGTGGTGGAACGTTGGTCCGGAGTCCTGGGAGGATTGGCGGCAGTGCTGGTGCTGGCGGCGCTCTGGTTGCTGTTTTTTGATGGCGAGGATTATGAGGCTCGTGATCTGCGCGGGCGCACGCCGATCATTGTTGCTGCGGAGGAAGGTGATCTGAAACGGGTCCGGTTACTGCTGGAGAAGGGGGTCAGGATCGATGCCGGAGATGACTGCAACTGGACAGCCATGATGCGTGCAGCGGCGGGCGGCCATCGCGAGATCATGGAGCTCCTGCTGGACGAGGGGGCTGACATAAACCACCTCGAGAAATCGGGTTATTCAGCCCTGATGGGGGCGGTCGTCAATAACCGGCTGGAGACAGCCCGTGTGCTGGTCGAACGGGGTGCAGACCTGGATGTGCAGGAAACGGAGAGTGGCCAGTCAGCCTTGATGTGGGCAGTCAGAAATCGTAATCCGGAGATGGTTCGGTTGTTGGTCGAGGCGGGCGCCGATACCACCCTTAGCAATGGTAAGGGGCAAACCGTTGAAGATCTTGCCAGGGCCATGGAAGCGGATACCAGTCAGCCCGTGGCGAGGATTCGGGAAGTGCTTGGGTGCAGCCCCTGATTCAATTTCTTTGCAGGATACTCCAACGAAAAGCGGCTCCCTTGGGAGCCGCTGGTTTTGATGGCTAGATGAAGTTATGGGTTCTTGATGTACGCGTTCTTGCGCAGGTAGAACCACCAGTTAACCACCAGGCACACGGAGTAGAACACCGCGAAGCCGTACATGGCTACCTCCGGTGTACCGGCCTGGATTTCCTGGCCCATGACCCGGGGGGCAATGAAAGCGCCGTAGGCGGCGACGGCGGAGGTCCAACCCAGGACCGGTCCCTTCTGCTGCTGGTCGAAGATGAAACCGATGCTGCGGAAGGTGGAGCCGTTACCGATGCCGCTGGCGGCAAACATGATAATGAACAGGATCAGGAACAGGGCGAAGTAGCTGTTCGGATCGGTGGAGTTGTAGGCCAGCATCATCACGTAACCGGTTGCCACGGAAGCGACCACCATGATCACAGAGATAATCTGGGTCACGATGGAGCCGCCCATCTTGTCGGAAATCCAGCCGCCCACCGGACGTATCAGGGCACCCACGAACGGTCCCATCCAGGCCCAGGTCAGAGCGCTTGGGGCATCCGGGTTGACCACGCGGGTCATGGTGCCGTCGGCACCTACTTCCATCATGTTGCCGAAGATAACGCTGATGGACAGTGGCAGGGCTGCGGAGAAGCCGATGAAGGAGCCGAAGGTGAGGATGTAAAGCACGGTCATGGACCAGGTGTGCTTGTTACTGAAGATGGCAAACTGCTTCTTGATGTTGGGCTGGATATCACCCGGAATCAGACGCAGCAGGACCACGGTCAGGATGATGGTCAGCGGCAGGGCAATCCACATATTCAGGATGCCCAGAGCCCAGACGCCGATGACGGAGGTCACTAGGCCCACACCATAAAGTCCCAGGATCTTCCCGAAGGCGGACATCGGGTTGCCCGGGTTCGGAGTAACAACTTTCAGGTTGTTCATGCCGAACCAGCCGGCGAAGGCGAGCGGAATCAGGAACACCAGCCAGATGAAGCCGGCATTCTGGATCCAGGTCTCGGTGCCGGCATCAATGCGGCCGATCAGGGTGCCACTGGGACTTTGAAGTTCCATGGGGCCGCCCGCAACAGCACCGAAAATGCCCACCGTCATTACCAGCGGGATCAGGATCTGCATGGTGGTAACGCCGAAGTTACCGAGCCCGGCGTTCATCCCCAGGCCATAGCCCTGTTTGCTCTTGGGGTAGAAGGCGCTGATGTTGCTCATGGAGCAGGCGAAGTTACCGCCGCCAATACCGGAGAGCAGGGCCAGGGCCTGGAACACGATGAACGGGGTTTCCGGGTTCATCAGGGCGATACCGGTGCCCAGGGCCGGGATCATGAGCAGTGCCGTGGTCAGGAAGACCGTGTTGCGCCCGCCGGCAATCTTGATCATGAAGGATGCCGGAATCCGCAGGGTGGCGCCGGAGAGACCTGCAATCGCACTCAGGGTAAACAGCTGGTCCACCGTGAACGGGAAGCCCAGGTTCTTCATCTGGGTGGTGATCATGCCCCACATCAGCCAGATGGCGAAGCCCATCAGCAGGCTGGGGATAGATATCCACAGGTTGCGAGAGGCAACGCGCTTGCCCTCCCGCTCCCAGAACTCTTCACTTTCGACATCCCAGTGTTCGATGTCTGCGTTGGTTTTAGCCATTTTCTGCTCCTTGATTTACTGCCCTGCCACCACGGAATCCCGTGGCTCTTTGGGTTTGGTGTCATTGTGCAAATCAAGTGGCGGAACCATTCTTGATATTGATCAAGGAATCTATTGATCGAATTGTGGTGCCAAAACCCACCCTGGTTCTGTTGCCTTGAGGGCTTGTTAAAGGCTTTTAAAAACAATTAGTTGTAAGAGTTATATTTCTAAAGTGGTAGCCTTTTATGGCCTTGGCGCAGAAGGGGTAGCCAATCATTTCCGACGGTTGTGAGCGGGCCGATAGAGCATCAGAAGCTGCAGGGCGACCCCCAGATAGGCCGCGCTCCAGAGCCCGGCAGACAGCCAGAGCCAGCCTGGGCTGGCGAAGGGGGTGGGGCCGGCGAGATACCGGAAAATCGCGGACAGTCCGATCAAGGCCGACAGGCTGATGGGCTGCCATCCCGGGGGCGGGCAGCGCGAGGCCCGCTGCCACGCCAGCCGCAGCATCACGCTGACCGAAAGCGTGCCCAGGGCTCCCACCGTTATCAGGTGCAGGGCGGGAGTGGCGGGGATGCCGGCGAGCAGATGGGTGCCGGTGATCGCGGCGCCGGCGGCAAGCCAGAGATAGCCGGCCGCAAACACGAGAAGATCCGGGCGCTCCGGGCAGTGCCAAAGACGCCAGCGCAGGATCCTGACAGCAACCAGCACAGCGGCGGGCAGGAGCATGGCACCGGCCAATCTCTCAGTGGCTGCGCTCATCGCCAAACCCATGGCCAGGATCAGCAGAACAAGCAGCGCGCCCTCAATCCTCGGCTGGACCCTGGCCTCAAGGGGAATGTCTTTCTTCTCCAGAGTGCCGGCGACCGCCGGCGCGATGATCCGGCCACCCATAAAGGTCATTAACAGCAGCAGGCCGAGGACGGCAGATTGCAGGAGTCGGGTCCGGTCCGGCATCAGCCCGTCCGGGCCGACCAGTTCCACGACCCAGAAACCCGGCACCATCAGGCACAGCACCAGGATCAGGGGGCCGGCTATTTTGTTGCGCCATTTCTTGGCGGCGTTGAACCGGGGCACCACGTAACGGGCCAGGAGCAGGGCAAAGGCGGGACTCAGCAGTTGGGCGGGCCAGCTGTCCGGCGCCAGCAGCCAGGTGATTCGTGCCAGCAGCCACAGGATGAACAGGGTGGTCAGTATCCGGCGGGGCTGGGGGCCAAGCGTATAGCCGGCAATCAACGCCAGGGCAAAACCGAAGATCAGTTCGTGGGCGTGACCGGCTCCCAAAAGTCCCGGTGGCCAGCCAGTGCCGGACAATACCCCGTGGATGGACAGTGGCACGGCCAGGGCCGCCAGAATGGCTGCAGCCGGAAAGAACAGCCAGAACGCATGAATATTTTTAGCGGGGCGGGCGGACTTGTCCGAGGTCATCTGCTGTCCTTGACCGGTAGGTGGTGCAGGGCTAACAGTTAAAAGTATCGGAGGCCGATCTGTAAAGGTGCATCATGAATATTACACAACTCGCTCGTCTGCCATTCTCCGGCAATGGCGCCTGGTCGGAACTGCGGCGCCTGAACCTCTCCATTCCGTTTCTGGCCTGGGTCGTGGTGGTACCCATGTCGTTCCTGCCGCCGGTCCTGCTCTATTACGCCGGTACCCAGTACGGGGACAGCTTTATTCAGGGCTTCGGTGGTAAGGAATGGCGTTTCATCACCACAATCCTGTTCCTGGCGGAGCTGCTCACGTTCTTCGTCATGGGGTGGCTGATCCACGCTGTGCTTGAGAGCCACAAGCTGGAAGTCAGTTACCGGGATGCCTATCTCCTGGCCGCCATCGCGCCGCTGCCCCTGTGGCTGTCGTCATTGGCGTTGCTGGTGCCGGCGCTGGCGGTAAGCGTGGTAGCGGTGTTTGCCGGATTGTTCCTGTCCTGCGCGCTGGTGTATCAGGGCTTGCGTTCAATCTGTGATCGCAAGGACAACGATGTCGAGATGATGTCGGCTACCTACACCATTATGGCCGCGTCCCTGCTGGCCTGGGGTGTGCTGATGGCCATGGTCTGGGCGTTCTGATCAGGCAGCGTGCGGCAGAACGCCGTAGTAGATGGCGCTGAAGTGGCAGGCGCTGCCGCCGATGACAAACAGGTGCCAGATCGCATGCATGTAAGGGATGCGGTCTGCCAGGTAGAAGGCCACGCCGGCGGTGTAGACCACGCCGCCGGCGATGGTCAGGTTCAGCGCTGTTTCACTCAGGCTCGCCACCAGGTCCGATGAGGCAAAGGTGATTAGCCAGCCCATGGCAATGTAGATTCCTACCCGTGCCAGCTTGAATCGGTTCTTGAAGATGACTTTGAGAATTACCCCGGTCACTGCCAGCGACCAGATCACCGCAAACAGGGTCCAGCCCACGGTGCCCCGCATGTTTACCAGAAGGAACGGTGTGTAGGTACCGGCGATCAGCAGGAAGATGGCACAGTGATCCAGAGTCTTGAAGGCCCGCTTCAGCTCCGGCCGTCGGGCGCCGTGATAAAGCGCAGAGGCCAGGTACAGAAGGATCAGGGAAGCCCCGAAAATACTGAAGCTGACGATCTTCCAGGCGTCGCCGGACTGACTCGCGCCGGCAATCAGGGCCACCGTACCGATAACGCTGAGCAAAGCACCGATGCCATGGGTGGCACTGTTCAGCCACTCCTCGATTCGATGGTGAATGGAGTCAACAGTCTGTTGTGTGTGGGTCATTGCTGGAGATTCCGGATTAGCCATAGGTCTAAGGTACTTCAGCGTACAGTTGTACGCAATGGTGGCGGATGAACATTCCGTGACCATGTTCAGAAAATCTGAACAAGGCATCGGAAAACTTCCGGTTTCATGGTCATCCAGCTGGCAGTAACCTTCCGTACATACTTAAACAACCGGAGGTTACCGATGGCGAAAGTTCTTGTCCTTTACCATTCCATGTACGGTCACATTGAAACCATGGCAGAAACCGTGGCCGAAGGTGCGCGCAGTGTTGAAGGCGCGGACGTGGTGATCAAGCGGGTGCCGGAAACCATGCCGGAGCAGGCCTTCCTGAATGCTGGTGGAAAGGCGGACCAGGAAGCCGCGGTTGCCGACCCGCAGGAACTGGCCAACTACGATGCCATCATCTTCGGCACGCCGACCCGCTTCGGCAACATGTCCGGCCAGATGCGCAATTTCCTGGACCAGACCGGCGGTCTCTGGGCCGAAGGCAAACTGCACGGCAAGGTGGCAAGTGTATTTGCCTCCACCGGCACCGGCGGCGGCCAGGAACAGACCATTACCTCCTTCTGGACCACCCTGGCCCACCACGGCATGGTCATCGTGCCGCTGGGCTATGGCATTCCGGAGTTTTTCGACATTTCGGAGACCAATGGTGGCACCCCTTATGGCGCGACCACCATCGCCGGCGGAGACGGTTCACGTCAGCCGAGTGAAAAGGAAATCGCCATTGCCCGGTTCCAGGGCAAGCACGTGGCTGAACTGGCGGTGAAGCTTCACGGTTAATCGATATTGCTCTGCAAAGCGTTGAGCGGTTTTGGGCAGTCAGGATTCCTGGCTGCCCTTTTTTTGTGCCCGGATCAGCGAGCGGCCCGGTCAGCGGCACCGGTTTTCAGCCGCGAGAAGGTTGCCGGCACCACCCCCAGCCAGGAGGCCAGCTGGTTGTCCGGCACCCGTCGAACCAGCTCCGGGTACTCTTCCAACAACAGCTTGTAGCGTTCGCTCGCCGGCATGGTGTGTTTCCGGAACTCCCTCATACTGGTCAGCTCCGCCAGCTCCTCGGTCAATGCCAGGGCAAAGCGGGGCCAGAGGCCATCGCCGTGGGACTGGATGGCAGATCGGAAGGCGGCAAAGTCCGCGACCCAGAGAGTCGCCGGTGTGCTGGAGGTCAGGCACAGGGTATTGCGCACCGTCCGGCTGCGGCCGAAGACCGGCCACACCAGGTCGCCCTCGGAGAAGAAGTGGTGTACGGAGATTTTGCCATTGGGCGCTTCCCGGAACAGCCTCAGGATGCCGTACTGGATGAGATAGACGTTTCCCCAGGGGGAATCGTGTTTTTCCAGGTTCGTCTCGCCATCGATCCGGCGCTGATGGAACAGGCGGGTCAGGTCGCCGAGGAATCGGGCTTCCGGGCTATGCTGGTCGTTGCCCAGACGAATACCGAACACCCGGCTGAGGCCGTTAAGCAGAGCGACTTCGGCGGGAGCGCTGTCCTGCTGAATGATGTCAGAGTTGTTTTCGCCCAGCATGCAGGGGGCGGAGGAAACGTCTGGCCTGAAGATGCTGTTCATGGTTCTGACCCCGATTGGACTATGGGTAAATTATGGTATCAGAAAAGCATCTTTTGAAATGACTTAAATCATTAAGGCTTTTTCACTGAGTCGATTTAGGTCGGTAGCTTTGGGCTGCGGAGGGGCCCGCCAAGACGGGGTCAGATGAACGCTTTCATCTGAAAATCATGTAGCCAGCCTCCCATAGTCCGTCATCCGGAGTAGGCTGGTAGTTGGCAAACACACTGCCGCTACAGGAGGCTGACATGACTCTATTCTGCGCCATCGACCTGCATTCAAACAATAGTGTCGCTGTCGTTCTTGATGAGAATGACAGCGTGCTTTATCAGGAACGTCTACCTAACGACCTGCCCACCATCGAGCGGGCGCTGCAGCCTTTCCAGAACGATCTCTACGGGGTTGCGGTGGAGTCGACCTTCAACTGGTACTGGCTGGTGGACGGCCTACAAGCGGCCGGTCACCACGTCATGCTGGTCAACACGCATGCGGTG
>NZ_FOUR01000002.1 GCF_900114925.1 Marinobacter pelagius
AGAAATCTGAATGAGTCCCCGCCCATTCTCCCAAGCACCAAAGGTGCACTGATGCGCCCTGGTCGTGAACCATCAAGAGACTGGTGCCACACGTTGGCAAACCACGACATCTGTATCCACTTGGACACGATCAGGCACCGACGGTTTTCTGGGGCTTCGGCCAGGGGCCGCCTCGCTGTTCGCGACCAGCGGTCTTGATCCTGATGGGTGTCTGGTGCGGATCAGTCCGCAACCACCACTGAGAACAACGGGTGCGTATTGGAAGGGAGGAGCCACCACAACCGGCGGTTGTGGTGGATTGGTATTGCCTGTTGACTACGGCTGGCTAATGGGTGACCCCATTTTCACATTCCCTATCCTCATCGTAACGAGCCGTTTCTTGACCCCCGGAAAACCGCTCTCATAGAATCGGTTTCACTTTTGTGACCCAACCCATTCATCCGGTCAGATTTTCCAAGGTATGATCTGACCAAAGCCCTGATCCGGAATTGCCTATGTCGGTCAACCGATTTTCCTTTTTACTGCTGGCCGGTGCACTGACCACCGGTTGTTCCACCTTTTTCTCCCCGACCAGCGATCCACTGGAATCCGATCAGGTTACCGTCGCCACCGGCGATGAAGACCTGAAAGATGCCGTGGAATCCGGCAAGGCCGCTGATGCCACCGCCGATGACCCCCTGGATGACGCCATCGCAGCGGATCTTCAGGCCACCGTGCGGGATGCCCGGGAGAAGCTGGATAACCCCGAGCAGCAAGCCGATGACGGGAAGAAGGAACTGGATCTCTGGAACCGCATGCGCCAGGGCTTTGCTCTGGATCACGACGTGGACAATGAGCGGGTCCGGGATCAGCTCAACTGGTATGCGAGCCACCCGAAATACATTGACCGGGTCGTTGACCGGGGCAGCCGTTACCTGCATTACATACTCAACGAGACCGAGAAGCGCGGGCTGCCGTCGGAGTTTGCGTTGCTGCCGGTGGTGGAAAGTGCTTTTGACCCGTTCGCATACTCCCACGGCCGCGCTGCGGGAATCTGGCAGTTCATTCCTTCTACAGGCAAGTACTTCGGTCTGACCCAGAGCTGGTGGCATGACGACCGTCGTGACATCGTCGCCGCCACCGACGCAGCCCTGCGCTACCTTGAGCGTCTGACCGAGCGATTCGACGGCGATTACACTCTGGCGCTTGCCGCCTACAACAGTGGTGGCGGTACGGTCTCCAGCGCCATGCGGCGCAACCGTAATGCCAACCGGCCGACGGACTTCTGGTCTCTGCAACTGCCACGGGAGACCCGGCACTATGTTCCCAAGCTGATTGCCCTCGCCAAGATCTTCGACAAGCCGGAGGAGTATGGCGTGAAGCTGCCTCCGCTGAAGGATACCCCCTATTTTGAAGTGGTCGAGACCGGCTCTCAGCTGGATCTGGCCCAGGCGGCTGAGCTCGCGGGCGTTGATATTGACGAGATCTATCTGCTGAACCCGTCCTACAACCGCTGGGCCACCAATCCGGACGGCCCACACCGGTTGCTGGTCCCGGTCGACAACGCCGAGAAATTCCGCACAGCACTGGCGAACTTCCCGGTTGACCAGCGGGTTTCCTGGCAGAACTACAGTGTCCGGTCCGGCGACAGCCTGATCACCATTGCCCGCAAGTTCAACACCACAACTTCGGTGATCCGGCAGGTCAACAAGCTCAACTCGGATCTGATCCGCATTGGTCAGAACATTCTTATCCCCTCCGCTTCCCGTGGTTCGGATGCCTATGCACTCAGTGCCTCCCAGCGCCTGGAGCGTAAACAGGAGCGCAAGCGCGATGGTAACCGGGTCCAATACACCGTACGCCGTGGCGACACCTTCTGGGATATTGCCCGGGAGCACCGGGTGTCTGTCCGGGAAGTGGCGGCCTGGAACGGGATGGCCCCGGGTGATCCGCTGATCCCGGGCAAGCAGCTGGTGATCTGGTCCAAGACCAGTCAGCCGACGGTACTGGCATCCAACAGTGCCCGGGGCAAGGCCATGGTCCGCAAAGTGGGTTACCGGGTTCGGAAGGGTGACTCTCTGTACGCCATTGCCAACCGTTTCTCCGTGAACGTGAATGACATCGCGAGCTGGAACGATCTGAATAAATCACGTTATCTGCAACCCGGACAAAGTCTGGTACTCTACGTGGACATTCGTAACAGTCCGTAAGCGAACTATGACAAGAACACGGAAAGCCTCGTACCTTACGTCCATCACTGCAGCACTGACCCTGATGGCGGCCCCGGTAACCCAGGCCGCCGACGAAGCGGAGAGCCTCCAGCCGCAACATGGCATTGCCATGCACGGCGAACCGAAGTACCCGGAGGGGTTTTCCAGCTTCGACTATGTCAATCCGGACGCGCCCAAGGGCGGGACCCTGAAGATGGCCGTAGTGGCCAATGGCTTTGACTCGTTCAATCCCTTCGATATTCGGGGTGTCGCAGCAGCAGGCATCAGCACCTACCTCTACGATACCCTGCTCGAATCCTCCGATGACGAGCCTTTCTCCGCCTATGGACTGATTGCCGAATCCCTGGAGACCCCGGAAGACCGGAGCTACGTGGTCTACAACCTGCGCGAGGAGGCCCGCTTCAGCGACGGTGAGCCCATCACCGCAGAGGACGTAAAGTTTTCCTTCGAAATCCTGACCACCAAGGGTCACCCGTTCTACCGGAACTATTACGCGGATGTGCAGGAGGTTGTCGTCGAGAGCCCGAGGCGGGTACGCTTCAATTTCGGTGAAACTGCGAACCATGAGCTGCCTCTGATTCTCGGGCAGATGCCCATTCTACCGGCCCATTACTGGGCGGATCGCGAATTCGGAGAAAACGGCCTTACCCCTCCCGTTGGCAGCGGTCCCTACCGTATTGGCGATTTCGAGGCAGGTCGTTCGATCACCTACCAGCGCATAGACGATTACTGGGCGAAAGATCTCGGCGTGCGCAAGGGCCGCTTCAACTTCGAGCAAATTCGCTACGATTACTACACGGACGATACCGTCGCCCTGGAGGCCTTCAAGGCGGGTAACTTTGATTTCCGCCTGGAATCCTCCGCCAAGAACTGGGCAACGGCGTATACCGGCCCGATGTTCGAGAACGGCTCGGTCATCAAGGAAGCCATCGAGCACCATCGCCCGTCCGGAATGCAGGGATTCGTGTTCAACACACGCAAATCCATCTTCAGCGATCCCAAGGTGCGCGAAGCGCTTGCCTACGGCTTTGACTTCGAATGGGCCAACAAGAATCTGTTCTTCGGCCAATACACCCGTACCTCCAGCTATTTCGAGAACAGCGATCTGGCTTCCGATGGCCTGCCCGAGGCCCGCGAGCTGGAAATCCTCAACCGGTACCGAGACCGGTTGAGTGAGGATGTTTTCACCGAGGAATACACACCTCCCATGACCGAGGGCCAGCAGGGCCTTCGCGAGAATCTCCGTACCGCATTGCAGCTGCTGCGCTCGGCCGGGTACGCCATCAAGGATGGCAAGATGGTGCACACGGAAACCGGAGAGCCCCTCGCCTTCGAGATTCTGCTGTTCCAGAAAAGCTTCGAGCGCATAGTCCTGCCTTTCAAGAACAACCTCGCCAAGCTGGGCATCGAGGTGACGGTTCGCCTGGTCGACAGCAACCAGTACATCCAGCGCGTACGGCAATTCGACTACGATATGATCACCCAGGTCTTGCCCCAGTCTGATTCCCCGGGTAACGAACAACGGGAGTACTGGCACTCCTCCACCGCCAACGTCAATGGCTCCCGGAACTACATGGGAATTCAGGACCCGGTGGTTGATGAGCTGGTGAACATGGTCATCCAGGCACCGAACCGGGAAGAGCTGGTGCAGCGGGTAAGAGCCCTGGACCGCGTCCTGCTCCACGGCCACTACGTGATTCCCCACTGGCATCTGCGCAAGGACCGTGTGGCCTACTGGAACCAATTGGAGCGCCCGGAGGTCACACCGAAGAACGGCATCGACCTGAACAACTGGTGGGTAAAACCCTGATCCAGTATCCATGACCCAAGCAGTAACGGAAGGAATCCTCCGCTAGATGGGTATATACATCCTCAGACGCCTGGCGCTGATCATTCCGACGCTGATCGGGATCATGCTGCTCAACTTTGTGATTGTTCAGGCAGCACCGGGCGGGCCGGTTGAACAGCTCATCGCGGAAATGGAAGGCCACGGCAGCAGTGCCCTGGCCCGGGCCGCCGGCGGCGATACCGGTGGCGAAGTTGCCTCTGGCTCCGGTGACAGTCGCAGCTCCCGGGGCATTCCCGAAGAGCTCCTGAAGGAAATCGAAGTCATGTACGGCTTCGACAAACCGGCCCACGAACGTTTCTTCAAGATGCTCGGCGACTACGCCACCTTTGATTTCGGAGACTCCTTCTTCCGGGAACGCAGCGTCATCGACCTCATTCTGGACAAGATGCCGGTGTCGATCTCGCTGGGGCTCTGGTCCACCCTGATCATCTATTTCATATCCATTCCCCTGGGCATCCGTAAAGCAGTGACCGACGGATCTCGCTTCGATGTCTGGAGCAGCTCGGCCATCGTTATCGGATATGCCATCCCCGGCTTCCTGTTTGCGATCCTGCTGATCGTCCTGTTCGCCGGCGGCAGTTATTTTGACTGGTTTCCCCTGCGGGGACTGACCTCCTCCAACTTCGATGAACTGACCTGGTACCAGCAGATCGGCGACTACTTCTGGCACCTGGCCCTGCCGGTGACGGCCAACGTCATTGGCGGTTTTGCTACCCTGACCCTGCTCACCAAGAACTCGTTCCTGGACGAGATCAGCAAACAATATGTGGTGACGGCCCGGGCCAAGGGTCTGGATGAGAAGCAGGTTCTGTATGGCCATGTGTTCCGCAACGCCATGCTGATCGTGATCGCCAGCCTGCCCGGCGTACTGGTCGCCCTGTTCTTTACCGGCTCGCTGCTGATCGAGGTCATCTTTTCCCTGGACGGCCTTGGCCTGCTGGGCTTCGAGGCGGCGCTCAACCGGGATTATCCGGTGATCTTCGGTACCCTCTACATCTTCACCCTGATGGGGTTGATCCTGAAACTGATCAGCGACATCACTTACGTGTTGGTGGACCCGCGCATCGATTTCGAGAGTCGGGAGGGCGCGTGAGCATGAAACCCCTGACTCCGATCCAGCAACGGCGCCTGCGCAATTTCCGGAATAACCGCCGGGGATACTGGTCACTGTGGGTTTTCCTGGTGCTGTTCGGGTTGTCGCTGGTCGCCGAGGTCATCGCCAACGACCGGCCCCTGGTCGTTTCCTACAATGAGGAACTGTATTTTCCGGTAGTGGAGTCAGTGCCCGAAGAAACCTTTGGTGGCTTCCTGCCCACCGAGGCCGATTACCGGGATCCCTTTATTGCGGAGGAGATCCTGGACAATGGCTGGATGGTCTGGCCGCCGATCCGGTTCAGCTATGACACCATCAACTACGACCTGGAAATCCCCTCACCGGCGCCGCCGAGCCCCGAGAACTGGCTCGGCACCGATGACCAGGGCCGGGACGTGGCCGCTCGGGTTATCTATGGCTTCCGGATTTCGGTGCTGTTCGGCCTGACCCTGACCCTGGCCAGCTGCGTTGTCGGCGTGGTGGTCGGCGCCATTCAGGGCTACTACGGCGGCAAAGTGGATCTGCTCGGTCAGCGTTTTATCGAGGTGTGGTCAGGACTGCCGGTGCTGTACCTGCTGATCATCCTGTCCAGTATCGTCCAGCCCAATTTCTGGTGGTTGCTGGGCATCATGCTGCTGTTCAGCTGGATGGGACTGGTGGACGTGGTGCGGGCGGAATTCCTGCGGGCCCGTAACTTCGAGTATGTCCGGGCCGCCCGGGCGCTGGGCCTGGAAAACCGCAAGATCATGTTCCGGCATATCCTGCCCAATGCCATGGTGGCGACGCTCACGTTCCTGCCCTTCATCCTGACCGGCGCAATCACCGGCCTCACCTCGCTGGATTTCCTGGGTTTCGGGCTGCCTTCCGGCTCCCCGTCCCTGGGTGAACTGATTGCCCAGGGCAAGGCCAACCTGCACGCCCCATGGCTTGGTATTTCTGCCTTCGTATCCCTCTCGGTGATGCTGACCCTGCTGGTGTTTGTGGGTGAAGCGGTCCGCGATGCCTTTGACCCCAGAAAGAGTTGATATGAGCGATCTGCTGCAGATTTCCAACCTTTCCATCTCGTTTGACCAGGCGCCGCCGGTGGTGGAGGACCTGTCCTTCTCGGTGCGCGAGGGGCAGACCGTTGCCCTGGTGGGGGAAAGCGGCTCCGGCAAGTCCATCTCGGCGCTCTCGGTGCTGCGCCTGCTGGATGCCAGGCATGCCAGTTATCCCTCGGGCGAAATCCATTTCCGGGGCGAGAACCTGCTCCGCGCAAGTGACAAACGGCTGCGCCAGATCCGTGGGCGGGAAATCGGCATGATTTTCCAGGAACCCATGACCTCTCTCAACCCGCTCCACACGGTAGAGAAACAGATCGGTGAAACCCTGGAGTTGCACAAGGGTATGCGGGAGACGCAGGCGCGGGAACGGACGATCGAATTATTGGAACTGGTCGGCATCAAGAACCCCGAATCGCGGCTCAAGAGCTACCCGCATCAGCTTTCGGGCGGCCAGAAACAGCGGGTGATGATCGCCATGGCCCTGGCCAACGAGCCGGACCTGCTGATCGCCGATGAGCCCACGACCGCACTGGATGTCACGGTCCAGAAACAGGTCCTGGAACTGCTCAAGAGCCTCCAGAAAAAGCTCGGCATGGCTATCCTGCTGATCACCCACGATCTGAGCATTGTCCGGCGCTACGCCGACCGGGTAGTCGTCATGGAACAGGGTCGGTTGGTGGAGGAAGCGGAAACAACCCGGCTGTTCGAGAATCCGGAGCACGGCTATACCCGAAAACTTCTGGATGCCGAGCCCCCCGAAGCGCCACTGCCGGCTCAGGAAGAAGGGGGAATCCTGCTCAGCGTGAACGACCTGGATGTCCGCTTTCCGATCAAAAAATCCCTGTTCGGCAAGGTCCGGGAGTATTTCCAGGCTGTGCAACAGGCCAGTTTCGAACTACCCAAAGGTCAGACTCTCGGAATCGTTGGCGAAAGTGGTAGCGGCAAAACCACCATCGGCCATGCCCTGCTGAAGCTCACCGCCAGTACCGGCCGGTTCCGCCTGGGTGGCGAGGAACTCTCGGGCCTGACCCAGAAGGAGTTCCGGCCCTACCGGAAACGTATCCAGATTGTCTTCCAGGATCCCTTTGGCAGTCTCAGCCCGCGAATGTCCATTGCGGAGATCGTGGGCGAAGGCCTGGAAATCCACGACCCCGAAGGCAAGGATACCCATGAGCAGCAAGTGATCCGCGCTCTCAAGGACGTGGGGCTGGATCCGGAAGCCAGGCACCGCTACCCGCACGAATTCTCCGGCGGCCAGCGTCAGCGCATTGCCATTGCCCGGGCCCTGGTTCTGCAGCCGGACCTGATCATTCTCGATGAACCCACTTCGGCCCTGGACCGCACAGTCCAGAAACAGGTTATCCAGCTGTTGCGGGATATCCAGTCCCGTTATGGTCTAAGCTATATCTTCATCAGTCATGATCTGGCGGTGGTCCGCGCTTTGAGCCACAAGCTGCTGGTGCTCCAGCATGGCGAGATTGTGGAGTACGGTGATGCTGCTGACATATTCCACGCGCCAAAGCAGCGGTATACCCAGGAACTGCTCAGCGCGGCACTGTTCTACCAGACCACCAATGAATCCACCACTACGACCAATTGAGCGTTACTCCCGGCAGCACTGTCGGGGATAATGCTCGAAAATCAGGAACACAGGGAGACACACCCATGGGAATGCTCAGTGGCAAGAAAGCACTGATCGTTGGCGTAGCCAGCAAACACTCGATCGCTTACGGTATCGCTGAATCCTTCGCCCGTGAAGGCGCCGAACTGGCCTTCACCTACCAGAACGAAAAGCTCCAGTCCCGGGTCGAGAAGTTCGCGGACCAGTGGGGCAGCAAGCTGACCTTCCCCTGCGATGTCGCCAGCGACGAAGAAATCGAGAACGTCTTCACCGAGCTGAACAAGCACTGGGACAACATCGACATCATCATCCACGCTGTCGGTTATGCCCCGGCCCACGAGCTGAACGGTAACTATGTCGACGTCACCACCCGTGAAGGCTTCAAGATCGCCCACGACATCAGCTCCTACAGCTTTGTCGCCCTGGCCAAGGGCGCGCGCAAGATGATGCACGAGGGCAGCTCCCTGTTGACCCTGAGCTACCTCGGCGCCGAGCGCGTGCTGCAGAACTACAACGTGATGGGCCTGGCCAAGGCGTCGCTGGAAGCCAACGTTCGTTACATGGCCGCGAGCCTCGGCAAGGAAGGCATCCGGGTGAACGGCATCTCCGCCGGTCCGATCAAGACCCTGGCTGCCTCCGGCATCGCCAGCTTCCGTCGGATGCTCGCCGAGAACGCGAAGCGCGCCCCGCTGCGCCGTAACGTGACCACCGAGGAAGTTGGCAACGCCGCCGCCTTCCTGAGCTCCGACCTGGCCAGTGGTATCACCGGCGAGATCATGTACGTTGATGGCGGTTTCAACATTACCGGCATGGGTGAACTCGAGGAGTGATCCCCGGGTAATTCCGAAAAACCGGCGCCGATGGTGCCGGTTTTTTTGTATCCGGGCTGCCGGAACCCGCGACAGGCAGGGGCCTCCAAGCGTTGAAAAGGCCCCTCAAATAACGCAGTATAAACAACTCGCCGGGGCTTGCCGTAGAAGGCTCCCGACGATATTCACGTTAGCCAGGTATTCCTCTTGTGAGCCGGTCTCAGTTCCGAGGGATATGTCGATCAGAACCGGGGAAACAGAACAACATGTCGGGTAAGAAACTAGAAGATCTGAATGTGGCCAGCACCGAAACGCTGATTACGCCGGAAGCGCTCAAGAACGAAATGCCACTGTCAGACAAGGCGGCGGAAACCGTTGCCAATAGCCGTCAGGCCATCTACGACATCATGGACGGCAAGGACCACCGCCTGTTTGTGGTTGTGGGCCCCTGCTCCATCCATGACGTGGAAGCCGCCCGCGACTATGCCCAGCGCCTGAAAAAGCTGGCAGACGAAGTCAGCGATACCCTCCTGATCGTCATGCGCGTCTATTTCGAAAAGCCCCGCACCACCGTTGGCTGGAAGGGCCTGATCAACGACCCGCACCTGAACGACACCTTCGACATCGAGCAGGGCCTGCACATCGGTCGCCGGCTGCTGCTTGATATCAACGAGCTCGGCCTGCCGGCTGCGACCGAGGCTCTGGATCCGATCTCCCCGCAGTACCTGCAGGATACCATCGCCTGGTCGGCCATCGGTGCCCGCACCACCGAATCCCAGACCCACCGGGAAATGAGCAGCGGCCTGTCCATGGCGATCGGTTTCAAGAACGGCACCGACGGCAGCCTCGATGTGGCCGTGAACGCCATGAAATCCGTCTCCCATCCCCACAGCTTCCTGGGCATTGACCAGCAGGGCAAGGTTGCCATTATCCGGACCAAGGGCAACAACTACGGCCATGTGGTGCTCCGTGGTGGTGGCGGCAAGCCCAACTACGATTCCGTAAGCGTGGCGCTGTGCGAGCAGGCCCTGGAGAAGGCCGGCCTGCGCAAATCCATCATGGTGGATTGCAGCCATGCCAACTCCAGCAAGGATCCCGCGATCCAGCCGCTGGTGCTGCAGGACATCACCCACCAGATCCTGGAAGGCAACACCTCTATCCAGGGCCTGATGGTTGAGAGCAATATCAACTGGGGCAACCAGTCCATCCCGGAAAACCTCGCCGACCTGAAGTATGGCGTTTCCGTGACCGACGCCTGCATCGACTGGCCGACCACCGAAAAGGCTATCCGCGAGATGCGTGATAAGCTCAAGGATGTGCTGCCCAAGCGCAAGGCCGGTTAAAAACGGCATCAACAAAAACGGGGAGCTGACAGCTCCCCGTTTTTATATCCGGGCCCGAGTTCCCTGAATTCAGAGGCCGCCACCGGGCAAGCCTGCCACCCAGTCCAGTTTATCCCGAAGCGACACCACCTGACCGATGATTACCAGTGTGGGCGCCCTCACCTGTTCGGCATCCACGCGGCTGACAATCGTCTCCAGTGTGCCGGTCACCACGTGCTGTTCCGGAGTAGTGCCCTTTGACACCAGGGCCACCGGCATGTCCGGAGCCATCCCGTGCTCCATCAACTGCCGGGATATGATGGGCAGGCCCACCAGCCCCATATAGAATACCAGGGTCTGGTTGTTCTGGACGAAGTCGTTCCAGGGGAGATCGCAGCTGTCATTCTTCAGATGGCCGGTGATAAAACGCACTGACTGTGCGTAATCCCGGTGTGTCAGGGGAATACCGGCGTAGGCCGCACACCCGGAAGCGGCGGTGATACCGGGAACCACCTGGAACCGGACCCCGGCTTCAGCCAGGGTTTCGATTTCCTCTCCGCCCCGACCGAAGATGAACGGGTCGCCGCCCTTGAGCCGTACCACCTTGAGGCCCTTTCGCGCCAGTTCCACCAGGCGCTGGTTGATCTGCTCCTGGGGCAAGGCGTGGTTCGACCGCTGCTTGCCCACGTGGATCTTTTCCGCGGCGTCCGGAATCAGCGACAGGATCTCCGGCGAGACCAGACGATCGTAGAGCACCACCTCCGCCGAACTGATCAGGCGCCAGGCTTTCAGCGTCAGCAACTCCGGATCTCCCGGACCGGCACCGACCAGGGCCACCTCACCCGCGGAATTGTTCGGGTTGTCGGTGACCGGATTGGCCCTGTACCGAATTGGTGCAGGCCTTGCGGTTATGCCCTCCCCGGGTGCTGGTGCGGGTTGATCACTCATTGGATCCTTTCAATGCCTCCCATGTAGGACCGAAGAACCTCCGGTACCACAATGCTGCCGTCCTCCTGCTGGTAGTTCTCCATCACCGCAATCAAGGCGCGACCAACCGCAAGACCGGAGCCGTTCAGGGTATGAACCGGCTCAGGCTTGCCGGTTTCCGGATTACGCCAGCGTGCGTGCATACGCCGTGCCTGGAAATCCCGCGTATTGGAACAGGAGGAGATTTCCCGGTATTTGCTCTGGCCCGGCAGCCAGACTTCCAGATCGTAGGTCTTGGCGGCAGAGAAACCCATGTCGCCACCACACAGGGTTACCACACGGTACGGCAGTTCCAGCAGCTGCAGGACCTTCTCGGCGTGGCCGGTAAGCGCCTCCAGGGCAGCCTCGGATTCAGACGGGCGCACCACGTGTACCAGCTCCACCTTGTCGAACTGGTGCTGGCGAATCATGCCCCGGGTATCACGGCCATAGGAGCCGGCCTCACTGCGGAAACATGGCGTATGGCAAACCAGCTGCAGCGGAAGCTCTTCTGCATCGAGGATAGTATCGGATACCAGGTTGGTAGCCGGCACCTCGGCGGTCGGAATCAGGTACAGCGGATTCTCACCCTCGGTCTTGAACAGGTCTTCCTCGAATTTCGGAAGCTGCCCGGTTCCGTACAGGGTGTCCGCATTGACCAGGTACGGCACGTAGGCCTCGGTGTAGCCGTGCTCACCGGTGTGTAGGTCCAGCATGAACTGGGCCAGGGCCCGATGCAGGCGGGCAATCGGACCGCGCATCACTGCAAAGCGGGAATGGGCCAGCCGGGATGCGGTTTCAAAGTCCAGGCCCTTGAGGTTTTCACCGAGAGTGACGTGGTCCTTCGGTTCGAAATCGAAGCTCCTGGGTTCTCCCCAGGTGCGCGTCTCGACGTTGTCTTCCTCGGAAGCGCCGGCGGGCACATCTTCGTCCGGAAGGTTGGGAATTCCGGCCAGGAATGCATTGAGCTCTTCCTGCAGGCCACGCAGCTCGTCCTCGGCCTCGGAACGCTGCTTCTTCAAGCTGTCCACTTCCTCCAGCAGCGGCTGGATATCCTCGCCGGCCGCCTTGGCCTTGCCGATGGATTTGGACCGCTTGTTCTGCTCGCTCTGCAACGTTTCCGTACGCACCTGAAGGGCACGACGGCGCTCTTCCAGTTGCTCGAAGGTGGCGATATCGAATTCGAAATTCTTGATAGCCAGCCGGCGGGCGATCTCTTCTGTCTGGGTACGGACGCGTTTGGGATCGAGCATGGTAGTCCTGATTCTTCCGGTTTGCGTGATGAGTTGAATGACAGGCCATTATACCTGCACAGTCGGCGGTGACCACCGTACGGCCTCAGGAATAACGCTTGTTGGGGCTTTCGGCGTTGCGGGCATCCAGGCGCTGGCGTTTTTCAGCCAGCTTGATCTCCAGTCCGCGGTTTACCGGCTGGTAGTACCGACGGGAATGAATGGCTTCAGGCAGGTAGGACTCTCCGGCAGCAAAGGCCTCCGGCTCATCATGGGCGTAACGGTAACTGTCTCCGTGGCCCATGGATTTCAGCAGCTTGGTTGGCGCATTGCGCAGGTGCGGGGGCACCTCGTAGTCCGGGTCCTGCCGGATATCGGCCATGCACTGGTTGAACGCCTTGTAGACCGCATTGCTCTTGGGCGACAGGGCCAGGTAGGTGACCGCCTGGGCCAGGGCCAGTTCCCCTTCGGGGGATCCCAGCCGTTCCTGGGCATCCCAGGCATCCATGCTCAGCTGAAGCGCCCTGGGATCGGCGTTGCCGATATCCTCGCTGGCAATGCGTACCAGTCGCCGGGCCACATACAGCGGGTCGCAGCCCCCATCGAGCATCCGGCACAGCCAGTACAGCGAACCGTCCGGATCCGAGCCACGCACGGACTTGTGCAAGGCCGAGATCTGGTCGTAAAAGACATCGCCACCCTTGTCGAAGCGGCGCAGGCTGGTCTGCATCACCTGCTCGAGTACCGATTCGGTGATGGTATCGGTGCCATTCTCTCCCGGCTCGGCCAGGTCAGCAGCCACTTCCAGGATATTCAACGCGCGGCGGGCATCACCACCGGAGGCCGAGGCCATCAGCTCCAGCACACGGTCGGGAACCGCGAGCCTTCCGGCGAAACCCTGTTCGGAGCTCAGTGCCCGTTTCAGCAAAACCAGGATATCGGGCTCTTCCAGGTTCTTGAGCACATACACCCGGGTGCGTGACAGCAAGGCGCTGTTCAGCTCGAAGGAGGGGTTTTCGGTGGTGGCACCCACGAAGATGAAGGTGCCATCTTCGATATGAGGCAGGAAGGCGTCCTGCTGGCTCTTGTTGAAACGGTGAACCTCATCCACAAACAACAGGGTATCTCGCCCTTCGCTCTGCTTGCGGTTCCGTGCCCGCTCAACCACGGCGCGGATTTCCTTCACGCCGCTCAGCACCGCCGAAATGGTTTCAAAACTGAGGTTGCCCACGTTCGCCAGCAACTGGGCAAAGGTGGTCTTGCCCACTCCGGGAGGGCCCCAGAGGATCATGGAATGCAACTGGCCCTGCTCTACGGCCCGCCGAAGCGGTTTGCCGGGGCCTACCAGGTGGGCCTGGCCGACATACTCGTCCAGATTCCTTGGCCGCATCCGCGCAGCCAGGGGCTGGAATCCCGCCGGCTCATCGAAAAGGCTGTCCTGCATCAGGCTCCGTCCCGGATAATATCCACGCCGTCGGGATACTCCAGAGTAAAGGCGCTGGCATCGACGGTTTCATTCAACCGGATGTCGTCGAAGCTCAGGATGCTGAGCTGGGAAAGGGAATCCTCCATCCTCATCTCCTGCAGCTCACCATCGAAGAAACTCAGGCGCAGGGAAATAAACAGGGAATCCGGACTACGGGGCTCCAGAGTGAACTCCCGGGTACGCTCGCCGATCCGACGCTGTGACACCTGGTAGGTTTCATCCAGGTTGTCCACCTCGCCACTGAGCAGCAGAGCCGGCGTGGTCTGCACCCGGTCATCCAGTTTATGGATGGTGACCTGCTCGAGGTCCGGATCGTAGACCTCCACGGTTTCCCCGTTACTGACGATAAACTGCGGCAGGGGTGCACTGGTTTCCCAGTAGAACAGTCCGGGACGCTTGGCCTTGAGTTCACCCTGGGTTTCCTGAACGCGGCTACCGTTTTCGTTCACCACAATCTGGATGAAGTTTGCCTGGTAGGACTCATAACTCTTGAGAATTGAAGCAAGCTCGGTCGCAGCCTCGCGACTCTGCGCATTGCTCTCCTCAGCCGCCACTGTGCCCGAACTGAACATCAGCCCGATCATCAGGCCAAACGCGACTTTCATCTGGCGTACCGTCATTAGGTTAACTCCTAGTCTCTGGGGGGCGGCGGGGCCAGCACCTCACGGGCACCGTTATGCCCGGCGGGGCTTACCACTCCCGACGCCTCCATGGCTTCCACCAGGTTCGCGGCCCGGTTATAGCCAATCTTGAATTTACGCTGTACCGAGGAAATCGATACCCGCCGGCCTTCCGTGACAAACGCCACCGCCTCGTCATACAAGGAATCGCCTTCGCTGTCCCCGCCACCTTCGCTAAGGCTCGGCACGCCCGGCAGACTCTCGCCTTCCGCGCCATTTAGAACGTCATCCACGTACACTGGTTCCCCGCGGGCTTTCCAGGCGCTGACCACCCGGTGGACCTCGTCGTCATCCACAAAGGCGCCATGAACGCGCACCGGCAGGCCAGAGCCCGGCGGCAGGTAAAGCATGTCACCGTGACCCAGCAGCTGCTCCGCACCGCCCTGGTCCAGCACGGTCCGGGAATCGATCTTGGACGACACCTGGAACGACATCCGGGTGGGGATATTGGCCTTGATCAGACCGGTAATCACATCCACGGACGGGCGCTGGGTGGCAAGGATCAGGTGGATACCCGCGGCCCGGGCTTTCTGGGCGATACGGGCAATCAGCTCCTCCACCTTCTTGCCGACGATCATCATCATGTCGGCGAACTCGTCGATGACGACGACGATGAACGGTAGGGTTTCCAGGTCGGGACGGTTCTCCTCGTCATTTTCGAGGTATTCGTCCGGCTTCCACAGCGGATCCAGGATAGGCTCACCGGCGGCCTGGGCATCCTTGATCTTGCGGTTATAACCGGCAATGTTCCGGACCCCGAGGTTGGCCATCAGCTTGTAGCGGCGTTCCATCTCGGCCACGCACCAGCGAAGGGCGTTGGCCGCCTCCTTCATGTCCGTCACTACCGGGGCCAGCAGATGGGGAATCCCGTCATAGATGCTGAGTTCCAGCATCTTCGGATCCACCATGATGAACCGTACTTCCTCCGGGGTCGCCTTGAGCAGCATGCTCAGGAGCATCGCGTTGACCCCCACGGACTTACCGGAACCGGTGGTACCGGCCACCAGCAGGTGCGGCATCTTGGCCAGGTTGGCGACCACCGGGTTACCACCGATATCGTTACCCAGGGCCAGGGTCAGTGGCGAGGAGCTTTCCTTGAATACACGGGCACCGAGCACCTCGGAGAGGCGAACCATTTCCCGCTCCTCGTTCGGAATCTCGATACCCACTACGGACTTGCCGGGAATGACTTCCACCACCCGTACGCTGAGCACTGCGAGGGAACGCGCAAGGTCCTTGGCCAGGTTGGAAATCTTGCTCACTTTCACGCCAGGAGCGGGCTTGATTTCAAACCGGGTGATCACCGGGCCCGGATTGACCTCGACCACCTCTACGGAGACACCAAAATCTGCCAGCTTCTCTTCAAGCAGACGGGACATGTGCTCCAGGGATTCCTCGGAGTAGCCTTTCTCCTTGTGCTCCTCGGGGGGGTCCAGCAGAGTCAGCGGAGGAATCGGGCTTTCGATATCTTCCAGCAGGGACCCCTGCCCCGGCTTCTTGCCGTTTTCCGCCTTCGACTGGTCCTCTTTCTTGAACGGGGAGATCTTGAAGGATCGGGAGGCCGGCTGAGGCTGAGGCTGCGCCTCCGCTTTTGCCGCCTTGGCCCGGGGTTCGGGCTTATCGCCTCCGTCCCGTGCACTGAAATTCTCCAGTCGCGCCGGCTCGGCCGGTTCGGAGGCACTCAGGCCGTCGAGACCCGGTTCCTTACGCTGGGCCGCTGCGGCGGGCTTCTGCTTGCGGGGCCCCAGGCCCGGCAAACGGTGCCACCAACGGCGCTTCTTGCCGCCGGCAGGCCCGCTTTTGCTTTCAACCCGGTCATTCACGATGGGTGGTTCTTTCTTCGGAGCCTCCGGCGCTTTCTGCTCGGCCTTCGGCTTCGCCGGCTTGTCGCCGCTGGAGGTGAACAGGCCTTTGAGGAATTGTCCGGAGCGCAGGGTCAGACTGCCCACCTGGTCCATCAGCCAGAACCAGGACAGGCCCGTGGACACCGTGAGCGCGAACAGGAAGATCGCGATCAGCAGTAGTGTTGTAGCCGGCAGGTTGAAGAACCGCACCATCGCTTCGGACACCGCCGTGCCCAGCACACCGCCGGAAGACACGCCAAGCCCGAAAACCGAATACAGGGACAGCAGGCTGGTCGACGACAACAGAATCAGGAGGAAGCCGCCAAAACGCATCAGGAAGAGCGGCCAGTGCAGGTCCAGTGACTCATTGCGGCGACGGATCAGCATGATCGCATAGCCGGCAATCATCACCGGGAAGAGATAGGCCATATGGCCAAAGAAATCCATGAACAGGCTGGCCAGCCATGCACCTGTGCGGCCGGCGTAGTTGCGCACGGAGGTGTCGTGCCCGATGCTTGCCCAGCCCGGGTCACTTGAAGTAAAGGTAACCAGGGCCATGGCGAGGTAGATCGCCAGGGCAATCAGCGCAATTACCGCGCCCTCGCGCGCGCCCTGTGCGGCAAGACGGCGAAAACGCTGCTGCTTTTCCGTAAGTTCCGGGGATGCTTTCTTAGCTTTTGCGGTTTCGGCCATGAATGCTCTGACGTGTCCGTTACTTTAACTGCCCAGGGCGTCGAAGCCTCGCATCAGATCTGTTTTCAGATCCTCGACGTCCTCAATGCCGACCGACAATCGGATCAGGTTTTCGGTAATACCTGCATGATCCTTGTCCTCTGGCGACAGGCGGCCATGAGTTGTGGTTGCCGGATGGGTAATCGTTGTTTTCACATCCCCAAGGTTGGCAGTAATGGAGATCATCCGCGTGGCATCGATGAAACGCCAGGCTTCGTCGCGACCACCTTTGACGCGGAACGAAAGTACCCCGCCGAAGCCTTTTTGCTGCTTCTTTGCCAACTCATGCTGGGGATGGCTCTGCAGACCCGCGTAATACACGGATTCCACTGCATTTTGCTGCTCCAGCCACAATGCCAACTCTAACGCATTGTCGCAATGGGCGCGCATACGGATTGGTAACGTTTCCAGACCCTTATGAAAAACCCAGGCATTGAACGGACTCATGGTCGGCCCGGCAGACCGGAGGAAACCGTAAACCTCTTCCATCAGCTTCTCAGAACCAACCACCACGCCGCCAACACAACGGCCCTGACCGTCCAGGTACTTGGTGGCGGAATGGATGACAATGTCCGCGCCGAGCTCCAGCGGCCGCTGAAGCACCGGTGTGCAGAAGCAGTTATCCACCACCAGCAGCGCATCACTGGCCTTGGCAAGCCTGGACAACTCCGCCAGATCCGCCACTTCACACAGGGGGTTGGACGGGGTTTCCAGGAACAGCATTCGTGTTTCCGGGCGAATGGCCTGCTGCCATTCCTCGTAATTGGTCAGGCTGACGAAGGTAGTCTCCACCCCGAACCGGGCCAGATACTTCTGGAATAGCACGTTCGTGGTTCCGAACACACCCCGGGAACAAATGACGTGGTCACCGCTCTTGAGCAGTGAAATACAGGTGCTGAGGATGGCCGCCATGCCGGACGCCGTGGCCACGGCGCGCTCGCCACCTTCCATGGCTGCGATGCGACCCTCGAAGGCCTGCACAGTCGGGTTGGTGAACCGGGAGTAGATGTTACCGGGTTCCTCGCCGCCAAATCGCGCGGCCGCCTGGGCGGCACTGCCATAGACGAAGCTTGAGGTTGGAAAAATTGCGTCGCTGTGCTCCAGCTGGTCCGTGCGAAGCTGCCCTGCCCTCACGGCCAGGGTATCCACGGACATACCTTCGAGATCCGATTCCGGAATCTGAACGGTTTCTTCTCTGCGAAAGGTCATGGGCGTCTCCTGGCCAGGGTTTCCGGACAATCAGTCGTCATCGTTGTGAAGATCGATAATACCGTTATCGGATGAATCGCCGCCGGACTTGTTGCGCGACTCATCCTTCCGGAGATCCTCAAGCTTGTCCAGGTAGGCCCGATCCACATCACCGGTGACGTAATTGCCGGTAAAGACCGAACATTCCCAACCTTCAATCTGGTCGTTCACATCACTGACGCAGGTAATCAGATCTTCCAGATCCTGGTACAGCAGCCAGTCGGCGCCGATCAGCTCCCGGATTTCCTCGATGGTGCGATCGTGGGCGATCAGCTCGCTGGCAGACGGCATATCGATGCCGTACACATTCGGATAACGCACAGGAGGCGCCGCGGAGGCAAAATAGACGTTCCTGGCGCCGGCATCCCGGGCCATCTGCACGATTTCCTTACAGGTGGTGCCGCGGACGATGGAATCATCCACCAGCATCACGTTCTTGCCCCGGAACTCCAGATCGATCGGGTTCAGCTTCTGGCGAACGGATTTCTTCCGCATCTTCTGGCCCGGCATGATGAAGGTCCGGCCGATATAGCGGTTCTTGATGAACCCTTCACGGAACTTGACGCCAAGGCGGTGGGCCATCTGCATGGCCGAGGTCCGGCTGGTGTCCGGGATCGGGATGACCACGTCAATGTCGTGATCCGGGCGCTCCCGCATAACCTTTTCCGCCAGAGTCTCACCCATGCGCAGCCGGGCCTTGTAGACGGAGACCTTGTCGATGATCGAGTCCGGGCGGGCAAAGTAGACGTGCTCGAAAATGCAGGGATAAAGGTGAGCCTCATCGGCGCACTGCTGGGTGTAGAGGGTGCCATCGGTCTCGATATAGACCGCCTCGCCCGGCGCAATGTCCCGGACCAGCTTGAAGCCTGCGGCGCTCAACGCCACGCTCTCGGAGGCAATCATGTATTCCTTGCCACCATCCTCGGTTTCGCGCACCCCGTAACAGGCCGGGCGAATGCCGTTCGGGTCACGGAACCCGATAATCCCGTAACCGGTAATCATGGCAATCACCGCATAGGCGCCCCGGCAACGCTTGTGCACCGCCTTGACCGCGTAAAAGATCTCATCCTTGGTCGGCGTCAGCTTGCCCAGCTTCTGCAACTCGTGGGCGAACACGTTGAGCAGTACTTCCGAATCGGAATTGGTGTTGATATGGCGAAGGTCGGTGCGGAAGAGATCCCGGGCCAGCTCATCGGCGTTGGTCAGGTTGCCATTGTGGGCCAGGGTGATGCCGTAAGGACTGTTGACGTAGAACGGCTGGGCCTCGGCAGAACTGGAGGTGCCGGCGGTGGGATAGCGCACATGGCCGATCCCGACATTACCGACAAGGCGGCGCATGTGACGGGTGTGGAAGACATCCCGGACCAAGCCGTTGTCCTTGCGCAGGTAAAACCGCTCGTCCTGAAAGGTAACAATGCCCGCCGCGTCCTGGCCCCGGTGCTGAAGTACAGTCAGCGCATCATAGAGCGACTGATTGACGTTGGAAGTACTGACGATGCCGACAATGCCACACATGGATAGGATCTTCTCCGAGTGTTAATACTGAATGTTAACGGGACGCGGACCTGGGTTCCACGTCTTCTTTTCCCTGACTTGCCTCCGGAGCTTCCGGTCGGGCCTCGCCCTCCCCTGCTGGCTCCAGAAAACGGGCGAATTCATCACCGAACGTGCGCCGTGACCAGTCCTCCACCACGGCGAGTCTGTCGATCATCACAGACTCCCGCCACCAGGTGTCCTGGGCCAGCGGGGTGTAACGGGTGAAGGCAATCCCGACAATCACTACAACCACGCCCCGGAGCAGGCCGAAGCCCATGCCGAGTACCCGGTCCGTTGCCGATAGCCCGGTGACACGAACCAGGTGGCCGATCATGTTATTGATGATGGCTCCGACAATCAGGGTACCAAAGAACAGGATGGCGAACGCCGCAATCAGACGCACAAGTGGCGTCTCGACGGTGCTCTCCAAAAGGGTTTGCATCTGCGGGTGGAAAGTCCTGGCCAGGATGAAAGCGGCAATCCAGGTGACCAGTGACAGGGCTTCCTTGACGAATCCACGCTTGAGACTGATCAGCGTGGAAACCGCAATGAGGACAATAATGACCCAGTCAATCCAGATCAGCGATTCCATGAAAAACCCGGCAGAGAAAAGAAAGCGCGAATTCTATCAGGAATCGCAGCGCCACCAAACTGCACGACGCTCATAATCCGGTGTCAACACGTTATTTATCACCCTCGGTGACCAGACTGTTCAGCTTGAACGCGTCGTCCAGCACTCGCTTGGCAGCCTCGGCTTCCGATTTGCTGGCAAAGGGACCACTGAACACACGTGTCAGCACCGTGTCATCGCGGGTCAGCTCCTGAAGATGGGAGCCGTAACCCTTTTCCCGGACCTGGTCCCTGAGTCGGCGGGCATTGTCCGGGTTACCGAAACTGCCCAACTGGACCACCCAGGCACCTTCAAGGGAGCGGGAATATTCTGCGCTCTCCGGTTCTTCGGACGCGGCGGGCTGAGTATCAGCGGTGTTTTGGACCTGCTGATCGGCCGCAGCGCTCTCGGTAGAACTGTCATCCGTTGCCGGCTGTGACTCCGAAACTGCTTCCTCATCCTCGATGACCCGATAACCTGCTGACTGCTCGGACTCGGCGGGCGCCGTTGGTGCGGGCTCTTCAACCTGCGAGGTTGCATCAGCCGGTGCAGGCTCCTCGATTTCATAAACGGGCGCCTCAGGAATCTCCTCCGACGGGGCGTTCACTTCCGGGAACGGCGGCTCTTCCGGAATCTGGATGGGCGTGGAGGTGCGCTCGGAATGAGGCTCATCGAAAATCATTGGCACAAAGATAACCGCCAGAGACACGAGAACCAGTGCCCCGATGATCCTTTGTTTCAGTCCGTCCACGCTGCCACTCCCGTTAACCGTTCCTTTACAGTTTACTGCTATCGCCGATACTAAACGGCTGTTTCCGATAACTCAAAGCCGGAACACCTGCCATGGACAAAGTTTAAGATCTGTCGCCCTGAAGGACATCCCGGGCTTCGGCAACGGTGAAGAAAGATCCGAATACGATCACAAGTCCACCGCTACTGGCGGATTCCCTGGCCGCGACTATGGCCGCCGCCACTGATTCGCACTGCTTCAGCCCGGCAACGCCAGCGGCCCGGACACGGTTGGTCAGGGTCTCGACATCGAGTCCCCTGGGAACATTCAGGGGCGCCAGGAACCATTCATCCACCACGGAGGCCATCGCCGCCGCAACACCCTCTACATCCTTATCGGCGAGCGCTCCATAGACGGCAACCACCCGCTGGTTGGCGTGGCGCATGGATGCCAGACGATCGGCAAGCCAGGTTGCCGCATGGGGATTGTGGCCGACATCCACCAGGGTTACGGGGTTGTCAGCGAGCTGCTCGAACCGGCCGGGAACGGAGAGCCCCATCAGGGTCGTTTCAATCTCGGCAATACCCAGTTGGGGCGCCAGGTTCCGGATCGCCACCACGGCCGCTGCCACACTCTTCACCGGCAGAGGACCGGCGGGAAAACGGATTGTCTCGCCCCGGTATTCCAGGTGGACCTTGGCGGCATCACCGATAGCGCCGTCCTCGGGCAGTCTGAGCTGGTAGTCCCTGCCGAAAAGATCGAGGGATACCTTTTGCGCTGAAACCTGCTGCAGAACCGATCTGGGGGCATCCTCATCGGCATACACCGCCGGAATGCCCGGCCGAAGGATCCCGGCCTTCTCGAAGCCGATCACTTCACGGTCGTCGCCCAGGAAGGCTACATGATCGATATCCACCGAGGTAATGATGGCAAAGTCCGCATCGAGCACGTTGACCGCGTCCAGCCGGCCACCAAGGCCGACCTCAAGCACCCAATCCTCGACACCCGCCTCGGCAAAGGCCACAAACGCCGCCAGGGTGCCAAACTCGAAATAGGTCAGCGTGGTGTTGCGACGGGCCTGCTCCACCGCTTCGAAGGCGCGCACCAGAGCCTCGTCGCTGATCTCGGAGCCATCGATGCGGACACGCTCGTTGTAGCGATGCAGGTGTGGCGAGGTATAAGCCCCGGTTGTACGGCCGGCAGAACGCAACAGGGCCTCGATGGCAGCCACAGCACTGCCCTTGCCATTGGTGCCGGCGACGGTAATGATCCGGCCCCGGGGTTTGCGGGGAAACAGCCGGCGCAAAACCAACAGTACCCGGTCAAGACCCAGATCTATTTCGGAGGGATGGATGGATTCCAGGTAGGAAAGCCACTGATCGGGCGTGGCGTTCGCCCCCGGCGCAGCCGGGGACTTATCGTAGTTGTTACTGCTCGGCGGCATCGTTTTCGGGCTTTTCAGTCACTTCGAACTCGATGGGCTCTTCAGTACCGGGCTTCTCGTCCGCAGTGAACTTGGCGAGCAGGTGTGCACAGCGCTCACGCAACTGGTGACGGTGAAGAATCATGTCGATGGCACCGTGCTCCAGCAGGAATTCACTGCGCTGGAAGCCTTCTGGCAGCTTTTCACGGACCGTCTGCTCGATTACCCGCGGGCCGGCGAAACCGATCAGCGCATTGGGCTCGGCAATGTTGAGATCACCCAGCATGGCCAGACTCGCAGATACCCCACCGAACACCGGATCGGTCATCACGGAAATGTAGGGAATGCCTTCCTGCTTCATCCGCTCAAGCACAGCCGCCGTCTTGGACATCTGCATCAGCGACAGGATCGCTTCCTGCATCCGGGCGCCACCACTGGCAGAGAAACACACCAGCGGAATGCGGTCACGCAGGGCAACGTTGGCCGCCTGCACGAACTTCTCACCCACAACCTGGCCCATGGAGCCGCCCAGGAAGTTGAACTCGAAGGAGCAGGCCACCAGGGGTACCCCCAGGGTTGTTCCCTTCATGGCGATCAGGGCGTCTTTCTCACCGGTGCCCTTCTGGGCCTGGGAGAGGCGATCCTTGTAACGCTTGCTGTCCTTGAACTTGAGGCGATCCCAGGGCTCCAGATCCGCTGCAATTTCCTCACGGCCATCTTCGTCGAGGAAGATATCCAGTCGACGACGGGCGTTCACCCGTAAGTGATGGTTACATTTGGGGCAAACATCCAGATTCTTCTCAAGTTCCGGCTTGTAGAGAAAGGCTCCACACTTGGGGCACTTCTTCCAGAGTCCCTCGGGCACCCCGGTTCTCTGCTTGGATTCCGAGCGGATCTTGCTCGGCATGATTTTGTCCAGCCAGTTACTCATGATTCAATCCTGTCCTGTGAGGCCTGCCTGCCCTCGGCCTCCGGTCAGGAGGCCAGGCTGTCCAGTGCTTCGCGCATCGGGTGGAGCAGATCCGTCAGGGCCCGCTTGAGCTCTTCCGTATCTGCCTGATTTCTGGCTATTGTATCGACCAGCACACTGCCAACAATTACACCATCGGATACCCGACCAACGGCAGCGGCTGTTTCCGCGTCACGAATTCCAAACCCGACGCCGACCGGCAAAGCCGTCATCTCGTGAATATGGGCAACCTTCGCAGCCACTTCGTCGACGTTGATTTTAGCTGCACCGGTCACACCCTTGAATGAAACATAGTACACGTAGCCGGATGAGTGCTCGGCAATAGCCTGGATCCGCTGATCAATCGTGGTCGGTGCCAGCAGGAAAATTGCATCCAGGTTGCGGCTGGTGAACAGCGGCGCCACGTCATCCGCCTCTTCCGGCGGCAGATCAACGGTGAGAATACCATCGACGCCGGCATCCGCTGCCGCCTCGGCGAAAGCTTCGTAACCCATGGCTTCCATGGGGTTGAGGTACCCCATGAGAACCACCGGGGTCTTGTCATCCTGCTTGCGGAACTCCTTGACCATGCCGATGACCTGGCGCAAGGACGTTCCGTGCTTGAGGGAACGCTCGCAGGCCAGCTGAATGACGGGACCGTCCGCCATCGGGTCAGAGAACGGCACACCAAGCTCGATAATATCCGCGCCCGCACTGACCAACGTGTGCATCAGATCGACCGTCACATCCGGGTGGGGATCACCGGCCGTGATATATGGAATCAGCGCCTTGCGATCCTGTTCCTTCAGGGCCTTCATTACCCCTTGAATTCGGCTCATGCCAGTTTCCGTCCTTTCGTCAGATCTCGATACCATCAAGCTGGGCGATGGTGTGAATGTCTTTGTCACCCCGGCCGGAAATGTTGATGACCAGCATCTGGTCCTTGTCCATTTCCGCGGCTTTCTTCACGCCGTAGGCAACCGCGTGGGCAGTCTCCAGTGCCGGCATGATGCCTTCTACCCGGGTCAGCATGCGGAAGGCGTCCAGCGCCTCGTTATCGGTCACCGACACGTAGTTAGCACGACCGATATCCTTGAGCCATGCGTGCTCTGGCCCGACTCCGGGATAGTCCAGGCCCGCGCTGACCGAATGGGTGCCGGCAATCTGGCCGTTCTCGTCTTCCATCAGGTAGGTGCGGTTGCCGTGCAACACACCGGGGCGTCCCGCACACAAGGGTGCAGCGTGCTGACCGGTCTCGATACCCAGGCCGCCGGCCTCAACACCATACATCTCCACATCCTCATCCCCGAGGAACGGGTAGAACATGCCGATGGCGTTTGACCCACCACCCACGCAGGCCACCAGCGCATCCGGGAGTTTACCGGTCTTTTCCAGCGCCTGACGGCGGGTTTCGCGACCGATCACTGACTGGAAATCCCGCACCAGAAGCGGATAAGGATGGGGGCCGGCCACGGTGCCAATGATGTAGAAGGTATCGTCCACATTGGAAACCCAGTCGCGCATGGCGTCATTCATGGCGTCTTTCAGCGTCCTACTGCCACTTTGAACCGCATGGACCTGGGCGCCCAGAAGCTTCATGCGATACACGTTCAGGGACTGGCGCTGCACATCCTCCGCACCCATGAACACGTGACATTCCAGCCCCAGCCGCGCACATACGGTGGCAGTGGCGACTCCGTGCTGGCCAGCGCCAGTCTCGGCAATAATCCGCTTCTTGCCAAGGAAACTGGCCAAAAGAGCCTGACCGATGGTGTTGTTCACCTTGTGGGCGCCGGTATGGTTCAGGTCTTCCCGCTTGAGCCAGATCTGCGCACCCCCAGTCTCCCGGGTCAGACGCTCCGCAAAGTAAAGCGGGCTCGGGCGACCGACGTAGTCGGCCAGATCCTGATCGAACTTGGCCTGGAACTCCGGATCCTTCTTCATCCGGAGATATTCCTTCTCCAGGACCATCAGTGAATCCATCAGGGTTTCAGAAACAAACCGTCCGCCGTAGGCACCGAAGTGACCCCGTGCATCGGGAAGTGCGCTCAGCATTTCTTCAGTCAGTTTTACAGACACGGTGAACCTCTTTAATGAAGTCGGAAATTTTCTGGATGTCCTTGATGCCTTTACGGCGTTCGACGCCGCCACTGACATCCACGGCCCAGGGTTTCACCTGTGTTACGGCGCGGGATACGTTATCAGATGATAACCCACCGGCCAATACAAGTGGCATGGGGCGGCTTTCAGGGATCAGCTGCCAGTTGAAGGACTGCCCGGTACCCCCGTATTTATCCGGATCCCAGGCATCCACCAGCAAGCCGGCGGCGTCCCGGTAATCCTGAAAAGCGGTCTCGATCTGCCCTTCCTCGCGGACCCGAATGGCCTTGATCCAGCGCCTTCCGAAACTGCGACAGAACTCCGGTGTTTCATCACCATGAAACTGGAGCAGATCCAGCGGCACTGCAGACAAAACCTGCTCGACAAATTCAGGCTCCGGATTCACAAACAATCCGACCGCTTGCACAAAGGGCGGGATGTCACGGATCAGGGCGGCCGCGTGCCCGGGAGAAACCGAGCGCGGACTTGGCTCATAAAACACGAACCCGAGGGCATCGGCGCCGCAACTGATGGCTGCCGACACATCCTCGGGGCGGGTCAGGCCACAAATCTTGACTCTTGTGCTCATAGCTTCGGCATCGGCTTTTTGGGATGAATATGGGTCGGCTCAATCGGGAGATTGTCGTCCCGCTCGAACCAGGGCCGGACAAAACCCGGACCACATTCGGCTTTCGGGATTCCGTAACCTTCAGGATACCCCACATCCACCAGGTAAAGCCCGTCCGGCGGTGCAGTCACACCGGCCACGGTCCGGTCCCGCTCATTCAGGATCGCCGCAATCCAGTTCACGGATTCCTTTCCGTTGCCGACCGCCATCAGGGCTCCTGCAATGTTCCGCACCATGTGGTGCAGAAAAGCGTTGGCCTGAACATCTATTACGACAAAATCACCCTTGCGGGTTACTGAAATACTCTCAAGGAAGCGAACAGGCGTGCGGGACTGGCAACCGGCGGCCCGGAAAGATGAAAAATCATGCTCACCAACCAGAGCCTGGGCAGCCTGATGCATCCGTTCCGCATCCAGCGGGCGAAAGGTCCAGCTGACCTGTCCCCGCAGGATTCCCGGTCGAACCGCGTGGTTGTAGATCACATACCGGTACCGGCGATAGACTGCCGAGAAGCGTGCGTGGAAATCATCCGCGCCCTGACCCGCCCAATGGACGGAGATATCCTCCGGAAGCGCGGTATTGATGCCCATCACCCATGAGCGCAGATTACGGATTGACGGCGTCTCGAAATGGACGATCTGGTAACTGGCATGAACACCGGCATCGGTACGACCGGCACAGACCAGGTCTACCGGGTGATCAGCCACCCTGGCCACCGCTTTGGAAAGCTCCCCTTCGACCGACCGTACCCCGGATTTCTGCATCTGCCAGCCATGAAAGCTCCGGCCATCGTATTCAAAGGCCAGGACCACCCGGCCGTTACCAATCGCGTTGTCTGTGGTCAGTTGCTGTGCTTCGAGGAACAAGGGGAAGTCCGAAAAGGTCTTGCTGTAAAAACAAAGCGCCGGCTTTATCCCGTGAACCGGGGCCGGCGCTCGTCACCTGAAGGCTTGATTATAACGGATCAGGACAGATTTTTAAGGAGATCCTGCGCTTCTGCCTTCTGGGCGTCATCACCCTCCAGTGCCACTTCCTCCAGGATGTCCCGGGCACCGTCGCTGTCGCCCATCTCGATGTAGGCGCGGGCCAGGTCCAGCTTGGTCGCAGCCTCATCGGTGCCTGCCAGGAAGTCGAAGTCGTCATCCTCGCCCAGCTCGGATTCGTCGAGATCGACAGGTGCTGGTCGAGGTGCCTCATCGCTTGCCACAGGGATCTCCTCTTCGGCAGCTTCGTCGGCGGCAGGCGCTTCCTGTTCCGCCAGGTTCTCCAGTGTACCCAGATCCTCCAACTCCTCGGTCTCGGCAACTTCCTGTTCAGGGCTGGGCTCCTCGCCCTCTCCCATCACGTCACCTTCCCCAAGGGTATCTTCCAGACCCAGCTCCTCGTCGAGGGGCGCAGGTTCTTCCTCGCCGTGGTTGGTGGTGTCGGCAGAATCGGAGAACTCCTCCATCAGGGCGAGATCCTCATCAGAGACATCCAGCTCCAGATCATCCAGAGAGGACTCTTCCATCTCATCGCCGCCAAGCTCGTCCTCATCAGCAACCTTGTCGAGTTCGGCATCCAGCTCATCCAGGAAGGACTCGTCCAGGCCGCTGAGCTCGGACTCCACGTCGTCGCCCTCTGCGTCTGCCGGCTTTCCGGACTCGTCCTCCAGCTCCAGAGCGAACTCATCGCCCTGGTTTTCCTTTGACTCTTCGGCAGGCTCTTCCAGATCCATTTCAAGGGAGGAGAAGTCGGTCTCTTCGCCCTGGGTTTCCGGCCCGGCTTCCTCTTCCGTCTCGAGGGAGGACAGATCGAACTCGATCATGTCGTCCCGGGTATCGGAAGCCTCGGTCTCAGCCTCTTCCGCAGCAGTATCAGACTCTTTCTCGGACTGCTCGACATCACTCAGGTCAAACTCGGCGAACTCGGTATCAAAATCGCCGAACTCGTTTTCGACCTGCTCTTCCTTTGATGCGTCGTACTGATCTGCCAGGAGCTCGTCTGAGACTTCAGCCTCCGCGGACGCTTCTTCCTGAGCGGTGCTGAAGGAATCGGAACGAAGCTGTGACTCAAGATCATCAATGCTCGGGACCGACTCCGCTTCCTCGAGACGATTGCGCAGTGCATTGGCCTCGGCCAGCGCACCCTCGTCCTCGAAGGCTTCAATCTCGCCGAATTGCTTATCAAAGCCCTCGCGATCCTGGTTGTCGGCGTACAGTGCCAGCAGTTTCAGGCGCAGATCGGTACGGCTCGGTTCCCGCGAAATCGCGCTTTCCAGGGTCTGTACCGCCTGATCAGTCTGACCGTAGGCAACATACCGGTCAGCTTCGGCCAAAGCGTCACCGGCCTCAGGAGCCTTGGCTTCGTCCTCACCGAGATCGACCTCGAAAGAATCTGACTCGCCCTCGGAATCGGCGTTGAGCTCTTCGTAGAACTCCTTCTCCCGATTGGCATTCCGGCGTGCCACCAGAAGCAGGAGCAGCAGCAGGAGAATCAGGCCACCACCCAGCGCGATCTGGTACATCGGGTTGTTGACGATCATGTCAATGATATTGCCGGGGAATGCTTTCTGCGGAGCCGGCGGCTGTTGGGCAGGCTGGGTCTGCTGTTGTGCAGGGGCGGCTGCAGCGGCGTCTTGCTCAGACTCCTGGCCGGCACCAGCGACGTCGTCTCCAGCGGCGACCGCATCAGCAGGCTCTGCGCTGTTTCCCGCGACATCGCTTGCGGCTTCGTCAGATGCGGTTTCACCCGCTGCAGCAGCCTCGCCTTCCTGGGCGGCATCGGCAGAACCTTCTTCCGCTGCACCTGCCTCGGTTGCCACGTCGGTTTCGGTCACGGCCCCGGCCTGCTCCGCTTCATCACCGGCTGACTCGGACCCGGTAGCAGAATCGGCAGCTTCGGCCATCTCGCCGGTACCAGCTTCTCCGGATCCGGATTCGGCGGCATCCTCGGCGGATGCAGCTGTAGCCGCCTTACCTTCACCGGGCGCACCGGTTTCGCCTGCTACCGCTTCAGCATCGCCCTCTCCGGCCATCTGCTGCATATCGGCAAGCTGACTGTTCTTGAGCTCAAGCAGACGCTGGAGGGTCTCAACCTGATCCTGCAGATCTTCAACGCGGCTGTTCAGTTCCGCGTTTTCACGGCGAGCACTCTCCAGCTCTTCCATGGCAACGGCTTCGCCGGCATCCACACCGCCGGGCAAATCACTGTCACCGCCGGCGGAACCACCCTCGGTGGTATCCCGGGAGTCACTTTCCTCGGCCACCAGGAGCTTCAGCTCGGCATCCCCGCCTCCAGCTGCAGCCTGCTCGGTTGGTTGGGCCTGCTGGGGAGTCGGAGTGGCATCCACTGTGCGCTGGGGAGACTGGAATTCCTGATTCTGCTGACTGACGATGCGGGTAGCTTCAGCCCGGGTACGGCTCTGGATCTGGTCCTTGGTGGGCACCCGCAACACTTCACCGCGCTTCAGACGGTTGATGTTGCCACCGATAAAGGCATTCGGGTTCAGATCCTGGATCGCAAGCATCACCTGCTGCATGGACACACTGTTATCCGGACGAACGCGTTGGGCGATTGTCCAGAGGGTGTCGGAGGCGCCGGTGGGGCCGAAAGTATCTGCGGAGTAGCCCCGACCAAGAGAGCTTTCCGCCTCGGCCTGGCGCCGGATGGATTCACTGCTACGGGTCGGCTGACCGGCAGGCTCGGAGGTACGCGTAGTGGAACCGGGGGCAGCTACCTGTTCACGGACGCCGGAATCTTCGGCATACACGGGCGGATCAACCAGCACCGCATATTCACGCATCAGGCGGCCATTCGGCCAGCTCAGCTCCAGCAGGAAGTTCAGGTACGGTTCGCGCAGAGGCTCCCGGGAGGAGACATTGACCACGAGATTACCGTCAGTACCGGTCACAACCTCAAAACGGAGCTTGCTGAGAAACTGGTTGCGATCCAGCCCTACACGCTCATAGGCGGTATCCGAAGCAATATTCACCAGAACATCGCCGGGGCTCACTCCCCGGCTCTGGGGCAGAACGATCTCCGCATCCAGGGGCTCATTCAGATAGGACTGAAGTTCGATTTCTCCCAGCCCGAGGGCCTGTGCAACGCCGGAACCGAGCCCTCCTGCCAGAGCCAGGGCAACCGCAAGCTTGCGTACCTTCATGCTTTTTCCTTTCCAGTCTCCGTTATTCGTTACTGCTTTCTTCAAAACAGAATCGGATGAGGTTGGATGACTTCCGTCTGGATAATTTTCGTTATTATGTCGCGATTTTAATAATCAATTTCGCAAGTATTGTTGATAAAGCCTCGTTTATCAATCAATCAGCTGCAATCCTTGCACCACTTCTTCATCTTTGAGGCGGAACCCCCTAGCTTCCCTGAAAATAACAGGGGCGGAGGCCGAAATCAGCCTCCGCCCCCAACCGGTTTTCTGAAACCGGACACAGTTGGCATTAATTACCCCTGTGTAACATTTCTTAACGCTCCTGAAGGATCCGGAGCATGCGGCGCAGCGGCTCTGCAGCGCCCCACAGCAGCTGGTCACCAACGGTAAACGCGGAGATATACTCCGGACCCATGGCCAGCTTGCGGATTCGCCCGATGGGGATGCTGAGTGTACCGGTCACTTTCGCCGGCGTCAGTTCTTCCATGGTCGCATCCCGGTCGTTCGGGATGACCTTCACCCAGTCATTCGCCTTGGCCAGAATACCCTCAATCTCGGACACGGAAAGGTCCTTCTTGAGCTTGATGGTCAATGCCTGACTATGGGAACGCATGGCACCGATACGAACACAGATACCGTCGATAGGAATCGGGTTGTCACTGCGACCGAGAATCTTGTTGGTCTCGACGCCCGCCTTCCACTCTTCCTTGCTCATGCCGTTATCGAGCTGCTTGTCGATGAACGGAATCAGGCTGCCAGCCAGAGGCACACCGAAGTTCTCGGTGGGAAAATCGCCGGAGCGCATGGTATCGGTCACCTTGCGGTCGATTTCCAGGATCGCGGAGGACGGATCGTCCAGCTCGGATTTCACGGCGCTGTTGAGGGCACCCATCTGGTTCAGCAGTTCCCGCATGTGCTTGGCGCCGGAACCGGAAGCCGCCTGATAGGTCATGGGAGATACCCACTCGATCAGGTCCTGCTCGAGCAGCCCGCCGAGGGCCAGCATCATCAGGCTGACGGTGCAGTTACCGCCAACGTAATCCTTCACACCCTTGTCCAGGGCGGCATCGATCACATTGCGGTTAACCGGATCCAGAACGATTACGGAATGGTCGACCATCCGCAGGGTGGATGCGGCGTCGATCCAGTAGCCCTCCCAGCCTGCGTCACGCAGCTTCTGGTAAACCTCACCGGTGTAATCGCCACCCTGACAGGTCACGATAACGTCCATGGATTTGAGAGTATCGATATCGAAAGCGTCCTGCAGCGGCGGAACGCCTTCTTTGCCGACATCCGGAGCCGGTTTCCCGGTCTGGGAGGTGGAGAAAAACACCGGATCGATGTCAGCAAAATCGTTTTCTTCACGCATGCGCTGCATGAGGACCGAGCCCACCATGCCACGCCAACCTACAAGTCCAACTCGCTTCATGTGCGACCTTTGAACCTCGTTGATTTATGCCCGCCCTCTACCGTTATCGCTGGCAGGGACAGGATGGATGATCCCGCGGCAACTGCATCCTGTTGCCGTCGGGTCTTTGTTGGCCTGAACCGGAATCGCCCGCTCAGAGTGCTGCGAGCACCGCCTCACCCATTTCCCGGGTGGACACTTTCTGCGCGCCTTCCGACATGATGTCAGCCGTGCGCAGACCCTGGTCCAGGACCTTGCTGACCGCCGCTTCGATGGCTTCTGCGGCTTTTTCCTCACCCAGGCTGTAACGCAACATCATGGCAGCACTGAGGATGGTGGCCAGCGGATTGGCAATGCCCTGACCGGCAATATCCGGCGCCGAACCATGGCAGGGCTCGTACATTCCCTGCTTTTGCGAGTTCAGCGAGGCGGACGGCAACATGCCAATAGAGCCGGTGAGCATAGCCGCTTCGTCCGAAAGAATATCACCAAACATGTTGCCAGTCACAATTACATCGAACTGCTTGGGGGCCCGAACCAGCTGCATGGCGGCGTTGTCCACATACATGTGGGACAGCTCCACATCCGGGTATTCGCGCTTCAGGTCTTCCATGATTTCCCGCCACAGAACAGTCACTTCCAGCACGTTGGCCTTGTCTACTGAGCACAACTTCTTGCCCCGCTGCTGGGCCGCCTCGAAGGCCACCCGGCCTATGCGACGAATTTCCGATTCGGTGTAGGCGTATGTGTTGTAGCCCTGGCGCTCTCCACTCTCGAGTTCACGTACACCACGGGGCTGACCGAAGTAGATACCGCCGGTCAGCTCGCGCACGATCATGATATCCAGACCGGACACCACTTCCGGCTTGAGCGAGGAAGCAGACGCCAGCTGCGGATACAGAATGGCAGGGCGCAGGTTTGCAAACAGCTGGAGATTGGAGCGCAGTCCCAGCAGCCCCTTCTCCGGACGCTTGGCCATGGGCAGGCTGTCCCACCGGGGGCCACCGACCGCGCCGAGCAGGATGGCGTCGGCCGCCTTCGCCTTCTCAAGGGTTTCCTCGGGCAGTGGTGTGTCCGCCTCGTCAATAGCAGCTCCACCGACCAGCGCGCTTTCAAAGTTCAGCCCCAGGCCGAACTGGTCGTTCACCTTGTTCAGGACCTTTTCAGCCTCGGCAACGATTTCAGGGCCGATTCCGTCACCCGGGAGCATGAGAATGTTTCTGGACATGAAGTTCTTCCTTAAAGTCAGTGAACGTGATCAGTTGCCGCTGTTGAACAGCCAGGGGGCGGTCTGCCTGCGTTTCTCTTCGTAGTCGCGGATCAGGTCGGCGTCCTCGAGGGTGACACCGATATCGTCCAGGCCGTTCAGCAGGCAGTGCCGGCGGAAATCATCCACTTCGAAGCTGAAGGATTCACCAGACGGCGTGGTCACGGTCTTGGCCTCCAGGTCCACCGTCAGCTGATAGCCTTCGTTCTCTTCCGTCTCGCAAAACAGTTGGTCTACCACTTCTTCCGGCAAAACAATGGGTAACAGCCCGTTCTTGAAGCAGTTGTTGTAGAAGATATCGGCGAAGCTCGGGGCAATAATGACCCGGAAGCCGAAATCATCCAGCGCCCAGGGCGCGTGCTCACGGCTGGATCCGCAACCGAAGTTGCTGCGGGCCAGCAGCACGCTGGCGTTCCTGTAGCGATCCTGGTTCAGCACGAAGTCCGGATTGATCGGACGCTGTGAGCTATCCTGGTCCGGCTTGCCCTCGTCCAGGTAGCGCAGTTCGTCAAACAGGTTCGGGCCGAAGCCGGTGCGCTTGATGGATTTCAGGAACTGCTTGGGAATGATCATGTCCGTGTCCACATTGGAACGGTCCATGGGGGCAACAATACCCTGGTGTTGCGTAAATGCTCGCATGGTCTCTCTCCTGTGGCTCAGTGCATCAATTCACGGACATCAACGAAGTGGCCGGTTACCGCAGCGGCGGCGGCCATGGCCGGGCTGACCAGGTGGGTACGACCACCAAAGCCCTGACGGCCCTCGAAGTTCCGGTTGGAGGTGGAGGCACAATGCTCGCCCTGCCCCAGTTTGTCGGCGTTCATGGCCAGGCACATGGAGCAGCCCGGATCGCGCCATTCCAGTCCGGCTTCGATAAAGATCTTGTCCAGACCTTCCTTCTCGGCCTGTGCCTTTACCAGGCCTGAGCCGGGCACAACCATGGCCTGCTTGAGGCTGGATGCAACCTTGCGACCCTTGACGACCGCAGCGGCTTCCCGCAGATCCTCGATGCGGCTGTTGGTGCAGGAGCCGATGAAGACACGGTCGAGCTGGATATCAGTAATCTTCTGGTTTGGCTGCAGACCCATGTACTTGAGTGCCCGAACAATGCCCTCACGCTTGATCGGGTCCTCTTCTTTTGCCGGATCCGGCACGGCACCGTCAACACCGGTTACCATTTCCGGAGAGGTGCCCCAGCTTACCTGCGGCATGATGGCGGAGCCGTCCAGCTCGACCACCTTGTCGAACACCGCATCGTCGTCACTGTGCAGGGTGCGCCAGTAGTCTACAGCCTTGTCCCAGGTCTCGCCTTTCGGGGCGAAGGGGCGGCCTTTGACGTAGTCGATGGTGGTGTCATCCACCGCCACCATACCGACGCGCGCACCGGCTTCGATGGACATGTTGCAGATAGTCATCCGGGCTTCCATGCTGAGGCCTCGGATAGCTTCACCGCCAAATTCGATGGCGTAGCCGGTACCGCCGGCAGTGCCGATCTTGCCGATGATGGCCAGGACCACGTCCTTGCCGGTCACGCCGGGGCCAAGCTTACCGTTGACCTTGACCAGCATGTTTTTCATCTTTTTCTGCACCAGGCACTGGGTGGCCAGTACGTGCTCGACTTCGGAGGTGCCGATACCGTGGGCCAGGCAGCCGAAGGCGCCGTGGGTGGAGGTGTGGGAGTCACCACAGACGATGCTCATGCCCGGCAAAGTGGCACCCTGCTCTGGCCCGATAACGTGGACGATGCCCTGGCGCTGGTCCTTGATCTTGAATTCGAGGATGCCAAACTCGTCGCAGTTCTTGTCGAGGGTTTCGACCTGGGTGCGGGATACGGGGTCGACGATGCCGTCGATGCCTTTGTCGCGATCGGTGGTCGGGACGTTGTGGTCCGGGGTGGCGATGTTGGCGTCAATCCGCCACGGCTTTCGACCAGCCAGGCGCAGGCCTTCAAACGCTTGCGGTGAGGTGACTTCGTGCAGCAACTGTCGGTCGATGTAGATCAGTGCGGAGCCGTCGTCCCGCTGTTTGACGAGATGGTCGTCCCACAATTTGTCGTATAAGGTCTTGCCCACCATGGTTCTCTCTCACTCTCTGGGGGTTTCTGGTTTTGACTTCATTGTTGGTTATGGTACTCCCGTGGGCTGCATAACCTCAATTCATGTTTTTTATTCTTTGCATTCCCTTTTGGCATATTTTATTTTTGGTGGAAGGGCCGGGTTGGGCTGACTTTCCAAAACACGCTCCTTACGGCACGTCCCTGTGACGCTTGAGCTCCGCCATCCATGGCTCCGCACAGTTTTGGAAAGTCAGCCCAACCCGCCCCCCGGACCAATGTGTGCCACCCAAGAGGAAATATCGGGAAATGGATTCCAACTCTTTACGCGCGTTTCTCACTATTGTTGACCAGGGCTCGTTCTCTGAAGCTGCCGAAATTCTTCACCTGACTCAACCGGCCATCAGCAAACGCCTGGCGGCGCTGGAAAACCAGCTGGGTACAAAATTGATCGACCGCAGCCACCGTGAAATCCGACTGACGGACGCAGGAACTCGCCTGCTACCCCACGCGCGGAAGATTCTGGATGAGATCCATAACGCCCGGGTTGCTCTTTCGCCGGAATCCTCCGTGGTTGAGGGGGAGCTTCACATCATTGCCAGTCACCACGTCGGCCTTCATCACCTGCCCAGTTGGTTACGGCGGTTCAAAAAGGAGTATCCGCAGGTCGATCTGAATCTGCAGTTCATGGAGTCCGACGCGGCTTATGAACAGATGAACAAGCGCAATGCGGAACTCACGTTTGTTACCTTGAGCGACAGCATGGATCCGGGCTTTCGGGTCTATGCCCAGTGGGTCGATCCGATGGTGTTTGTGGCCGGTGCAGACCATCCCCTGGCGGGACTGACGAAACCAACGCTGGCTGATTTGTCAGACCACCCGGCCTTGTTGCCGGCGGCGGGCACTTCGACGTATCGGCTGGTCAGTCGGCTGTTTCTGGAGGCAAACCTGCACCTGAACCCGCAGATGCCCACCAATTACCTGGAAACATTGAAGATGATGACCACTGTAGGGCTGGGCTGGAGTGTGTTGCCGCGCAGTATGATGGATGACGGGCTGAAAGTGCTTGAGGTGGGTCATCCGGTCACGCGGGTGCTTGGCGGCATCGGGCTTGCCGGGCGGGAGTTGAGCAACGCCGCGCGGGCGCTGCTGGAGATTGTCCGGGATGAGGAAGGCCTCTGATCACCCTGAAAAGCTCTAGCCGTGGTGGTGCTCTGGTGGCGGCCTCAGGCCTTTCCAGGTAATTACCACTGCGATGGCCATGGCGATCGAGCCTCCCCAGAACGCTGCGCTGGTGCTGATGCCGTCCACCAGGAAGCCGGAGATCCACGCCCCAGCCGCTCCGCCGGCGCCGAAGGTCAGGCCACTGTATAAGGCCTGACCCTGGCCGTGGTGGTGCTTACCGAAAAAGCCCTGTATGTACTGCACCGAAATGGCGTGTAGCGCGCCGTAGGATGCCGCGTGAAGAAGCTGGGCGAAGATCAGCACCGCAACCACGTCGGTCAACTCGGCTATCAACGCCCAGCGGATCATCGTTAGCACCAGCGCCCCGATCGCGATCTGCCGGACAGAGAAGCGACGGGTGAAGCGGTGCATGATGAGAAACAGGCCAATCTCGGCAACCACACCCAGAGACCACAACAGACCGATGGGCAGCTTGCCATAGCCATGCTGCTCAAGATGGATGCTGAAGAAGGTGTAGTAGGGCCCGTGGGATACCTGTAGCAGGAAGTTCATCAGGAAGAAGGTGACTACCGCTGGATGGGTGACAATCTTCTTCAGGCTGCCCTTCGGAGCCTTTGGCTTGACCTCTCCGCGCTCTGACGGCACGAGGAAGGCAGATACCGCTATCCCCGCAAACACCGGCAGCAGGAGCCATGGAAGGGAGCTGATCGGGACGAGCTCGAGGATGCCCCCGACCCCGGCTACCGCGGCAATAAACCCGACCGAACCCCAAAGCCGTACCCGTCCGTATTTCTCTTTCTGTTTTCCCAGAGTGCGAAGCGTAATCACTTCATACAGGGGCAGGATGGCATTCCAGAAGAAGGTGAAGGCGAGCATCACCAGCAGCAGCCCATAGAACCCCGGTTCCAGGAAAACGCCGGCAAAGAACAGTGAACCGGTAATCGCACCGAACCTTACAAGCCGGACCCGCTGACCACTCCGGTCCCCGAGCCAGCCCCACACACTGGGGGCTACGATCTTTGTAAGCTGGATGGTCGCCATCAGTGTGGCGATTTGAAGATAGGTATAGCCCTGCCCCTCAAGATAGAGGGACCAATACGGAAGCAGTCCGCCCAAAAGAGCGAAAAACCAGAAATAAAGATTCGAAAGCCGCCAGTAAATACCAGGACTCCTGTAAAAACGATTTATCGTGAGTTACGGCGATTCCGGCGGGAAGGACGGTTCAAAAATGTGGAGCGCCAAGGATGGCGCGACCAAGCCCTACAGGGACGTATTCACGGGCGTTTTTTGAACCGTCCTTCCCGCCGGAATCGCTTCACCAACCGTTGCAGGCTTCCCGAATCAGAGCTGCTTCAGAACAGGCGTAGAAACTTCCACATCACCATTCTGACCACGATGGCGAAGGTAATGATCCATCAAAACGATGGCCATCATCGCTTCTGCAATGGGCGTGGCCCTGATCCCGACACAGGGGTCGTGACGGCCAGTGGTGATCACCTCCACCGGATTGCCGTTCACATCAATACTGCGCCCCGGCAAACGAAGGCTGGAGGTCGGCTTCAGTGCAATGCTGGCCACGATGGGTTGACCGGAGGAAATGCCGCCGAGAACGCCGCCGGCATTATTCGACAGGAAACCTTCCGGCGTCATTTCATCACGATGCTCGGTACCTTTCTGCTCAACCGAATCGAAACCAGCGCCAATCTCCACACCTTTCACCGCGTTGATGCTCATCAGCGCATGGGCCAGATCAGCATCGAGGCGGTCGAAAATCGGCTCGCCAAGGCCGGGAGGAACGCCATCAGCCACCACATTGATTCTGGCACCGATAGAATCGCCCTCTTTCCGGAGAGCATCCATGTAGGCCTCCATTTCGGGCACCTTGTCGGCATCCGGGCAGAAGAACGGGTTCTGGTGCACCTGGTCCCAGTCCAGCTTTTCCGCCTTGATGGGGCCAAGTTGGGAAAGGTAGCCGCGGATCTTGATGCCAAGGCGCTGTTCCAGGAATTTGCGGGCGACGGCACCGGCAGCAACACGCATGGCGGTCTCGCGGGCCGAGGAGCGGCCACCGCCCCGGTAGTCGCGAACGCCGTATTTGTGCGTGTAGGTGTAATCGGCATGGGCCGGCCGGAACTGCTCGGAGATCTTGGAATAGTCCTTGGAGCGCTGATCGGTATTCTCGATGATCAGGCCAATGGGCGTGCCCGTTGTCTTGCCCTCGAACACCCCGGACAGGATCTTCACCTCGTCTGCCTCGCGGCGCTGGGTGGTATGTCGGGAGGTGCCCGGCTTGCGGCGGTCCAGGTCCCGCTGCATGTCGGCTTCCGAAAGCTCCAACCCCGGAGGGCAGCCGTCGATAATGCAGCCCAGGGCGGCCCCATGGCTTTCACCAAAGGTGGTTACTGTGAACAGTTTTCCAAAGCTATTTCCCGACATGATTCAGTATCTTATCCATTTCTTGTGAGAATTCGGTTTAACCGCGGGCCTGCCTGGCGCGCAGGTCTTCCGCCCGCAGCAGAAACACTCCGTCACCGCCATTTTCAAACTCCAGCCAGGTGAACGGCAGGTCCGGATAGGCCTGGTCCAGCGCGACCCAGCTGTTGCCTACTTCCACGATCAGCAGGCCATCTTCGGTGAGGTGGTCGGCCGCCTTTGCCAGGATACGATGGGCGATATCCAGACCATCCGCCCCTGCGGCAAGACCCAGTTCCGGCTCGTGACGGTATTCGTCCGGCATGTCCGCCAGGTCTTCAGCATCCACGTACGGAGGATTACTCAGAATGACATCGTATCTGCCGGTAATATTATCGAACACATCAGACTTTACGGTGCGTACCCGGTTGCGGACGTCATGAAGATCAATATTTGATTCGGCAACTGCGAGTGCGTCCCCGGAAATATCGGAGAGATCCACCTCGGCATCCTCGAACACCATGGCAGCACCGATGCCGATGCAGCCACTACCCGTGCAAAGATCAAGGATCCGGTTAACTTCGACATCGCCCAGCCATGGCTGGAGGCCATTTTCCAGCAGCTCGCCGATGGGCGACCGGGGCACCAGTACGCGCTCGTCGACATGGAACGGCATGCCCATGAACCAGGCTTCGCCGAGCAGGTACGCGAGCGGCACACGGTCGTTCACTCGCCGATCGATTCGGTCGAGAATCATGGCGCGCTCGTCCCGGGTCAGGCGGGCGTCGAGAAACAGGGTGTTGTTTTCCAGCGGCAGGTTCAGGCTGCGCATCACCAGCTGAACCGCCTCGTCCCAGACGTTATCGGTGCCATGACCAAAAAACAGTGGCGACGCGGCAAACTGCGTCGACGCATAGCGAAGGTAATCGCGAACGGTCTGAAGGTCGTCAATGGGGCTGGTCACAAGGATCGTTTCCTGTTCTGGCGCATGTCAGCGCCGGATTATACGCTGTTTGGCCCCGCTCCTGCAGCCTAAACCAGCCCGGATGCTACTCAGATGGCCAGCGGGCCGGAACTGCTCCTGTTTGCCTCGTACCGGTCCAGCGCCAGGGCCATACGCTCTCGCCCGAGCTGAATCAGTTCGGGGGCCTTGTGGTAGTCGTAGGTCCGGCAGGCATTTTTGGGCACGTTGACCAGCAGATCCGGCGGATAACCGGCGATCTTGTACTGCACCAGTGCGCTCTGCATGGTCTCGATGGTCAGGTTCATCACATCGAATTTGCCAATGCCCAGCTTGTCCCAATCGATGGTTTCGTGATCTTCCTGATATTTTTTATCGGTTGGCCTTTTGCCATGATCCTTGTGGTTTTCTTTTTTGTGGACCTCCCGACTGATTTTCTCCTCGGGACTTTCGCCATTGTCGGCTTTCCGGGAGCCGAGGGATTTGATTGCATCCCAGTCGAACCAGCGGGATGCCTTGTCCCGGATGGCGTCGACCCATTCTTCCATGTCGGAGGCCTCTTGATCATGGACAAAGGCCGCATCCGGGATCCGTTGGCGCTGGTCGTCCTCGCCGCTGAGATTCACTGCAACGATCAGGTCCGCGTGGGCAGAGATGGTCGGAATAATGGGTAACGGATTCAACAGTGCCCCATCCACCAGCACGCGCCCATTCAGCACCAGGGGCGTCACAACACTCGGAATGGCAACGGAGGCGCGGATCGCCTGGTCCAGCGGGCCTTCCTGAAACCAGACTTCCTTGTGGGCCAGCAGATCAGTGGCAACCGCCGTGTAGGCCAGCGGCAGGTCCTCGATGCGGGTATCACCCAGCATTTCCCGGACCACGGAAAAAATCTTTTCGCCCCGAATGGCACCCACTGAGTTGAAGGTAACATCCAGCAACTTGAGTACATCGAACTGGCCAAGTCCGGTGACCCAGTCCTTGTAGTCCTTCATCTTGCCGGCGGCGTACATGCCACCGATAAGGGAGCCCATGGAACACCCTGAAATCGCCACGATGTCGTAACCGCGCTCATTCAGAATCTCGATGGCGCCAATATGGGCATAGCCCCGTGCGCCGCCACTACCGAGGGTTAGCGCAACGGTCTGCTTGCGTTTGGTGCCGGGAGGATGTTTCTGGGTGTCGGCAGGAGCCTCCGCCGCTGACACATCGGAACTTTGCAGGACCTTGGAAATGTTGTCCTGCGGAACATCTGAATCCGGTTTTTCCGGGGAATCCCCATTCTTTCCCTGATCCCTGGCCATGATCTCACCTCGAAATGACGGTCACTTCCACCCGATCACCCTGACGATCCGGGTTTTCCATGGGTATAAAGGGGCCAACTACCAGTATTTTCTGCTGCTCCCGGGATATCCCGATGCGCGCCAACACGTCGGCAAGGGACTCGGTTGCCCCCCGGGCGCGCTCGAGAGAATCCTCGACCGATTCTTCAGCGCCCAGCGATGAAAACCCTACCAGAACAACCATAGCGCCTTCTTCCGTTGCCCGTTCCCTCAGGTTGCGTCGATCGGTCGCCGCCCAATCAAACTTGTAGGTAAAGCCGCCCTCATAGGGAATGATCAGCGGGCCGAACACCCGATCGGAACCGGTATCAAATCCCGGCACAACGGCACCGTCACCGAGCCTGAGGTGTTCCACCCAGACGTATTCACGTAAATTGCCGCGGGTTACGGTGTAAACAAGCGTCAGCCAACGGGTTCCATCCTCATCCAGTGACCCTGCAATCAGGTAATCCTGATCAGAATCCCGACCATTAAGGATCGCCTGACCAAAAATGCGGTTGGCCCAGATCACACTCCGGCCGCAGCTGACCCCGGAACATTCATACAGAATGCTCGCGCCCCGGGCCTGCAACAACTGGCGATAATGCCCGCGAGCATCACTCCGGCTGGCATCCCGGTTCAGCTGGTACATTCGGCCGTCGCCCGAGACCGGCAACCGCGCCATGGTGTCGGAACGGATTTCACTATTCACTTCCCGAACCGGGCTGAACAACACCAGATGGCCGTTGGACTGAATCCGGGTACTGGTTTCCAGCTGCGACTGGGGGAATGGTTCCGGAAAACCGGATGCCAAAGCCCCATTCGAAAGTGTAGCCAACAGGACCAGCATCCCGCCAAGGGATTTAACGAACCATTTTACGCTCAAGTTTTTAACCATTGGTCAGAAATGCCCTTACCGCCTCTGCTACCGGTGCGGTATCGCCATCGAGATGGCAGTGGTGGCCGCCCGGAACACGCGCCATTGTGAGATTCCTGATCCGCTCTGCCCTGTCGTCCAGGCCTTTGCGATGCGAGAGCAGGCCTTCGTCGGCGCGCACGAACAACGTCGGCGTCTCGATGGCTTCCAGGGAAGCCAGAACCTGCTCCTCTGTCATCATCAGCGGGGATGGGTGACGAAGACGCGGATCAGTACACCATACGTAACCGTCGCCGAATGGTTTCATATTCCGCGGTACCAGCGTCAATGCCGCCTCATGGCTCAGCGGGCTGACACCGCCCTCGCGGGCCTTTGCCGCGGTCGTCAGATCCGGGTAGACCACCGACTTGCCCGAGCCATTGAGGCGTTTCTTTATGGCCCTTCTCAACTGGGGAATCGTTTCTTCAACGGGGCGGCTAATGGCACCAAGACTATCGATCATCACCAGGTGCCGGACCTTCTCCGGAAAAGCCGCGGCGTACAGCGCGCTGACGATGCCGCCGAGCGAGTGGCCCACCAGATCGACCCGGCTTTCATCCGATTCGCTGAAATGGCGCTCAATCAGTTCGGCCAGATCCGCCACATAATCCATCAACAGGTAGGACTGGCCCGGTGACCGATGCCCCGATTTTCCGTGCCCGGCCATATCGATGGCATGGACATCGGTCAGCTTTGCAAGTTCCGGGGCAAGTTTCGAGAAGGTCAGGCTGTTATCCAGCCAGCCATGAAGCATCAGGACCGGTGGTTGCCCGCTAACGCCGGGATTCGCTGACCAGGAAAAGCCGGCAAGATCGATGTTCTCGAGCTGCCAGACGGTTTCCGACCAACACAACGGTTTTCCGGCAGATCGTGCAGTTTCAGACATATCGTTCATGAAGCAGAACGCCTCACATGGTGTGTGTGGGGCGATCGGAACTCAGGGAGCCGGCCAGGTAGGATTCAATCTTGGTACGAGCCGTTTCATCATCGCCGTTGAACTGTACGCCGATACCGGCGGCGCGGTTCCCCTGGGCACCCTTCGGTGTTATCCAGATCACCTTGCCGGCCACGGGGATCTTTTCCGGCTCATCCATCAGATTGAGCAGGAGAAAAACCTCATCACCGAGCTGGTACTGTTTCTGCGTCGGGATAAACATTCCGCCCTGACGGATGTAGGGCATGTAGGCGGCATACAGCACTGCCTTGTCCTTGATGGTCAGGGTGAGAATGCCACTGCGCGCGCCAAAACCTGGGCCCATATCTGACACCTTTTATTGTGTTGTCACGGTAACTCGTTCATACCGGGATAAGAAAATCCCTGTCATTTCGCAATCATAGCAGCTTGGGCCCGCATAGGCGTAGCCCTTGCCGGGATTGCGGTCAACCGGCCTTACGTCTCCTGGGCATCAGGGCCTGCCAGGCCAGCAACAACCGGCTGGCTTCAAGCTCCGGGTTGGCGTTGTAGACGCCGGCCGCCCTGGACTCCCGGATCATGTCCAGCAGCTCATGGGCCCGCCACGCGGGGTTCCGCTTTGCCAGGAATCCGAGCATGTCCGCTGCCTCCGCGTCATTAGCCTGGCCACCAGCCGCCATGCGTGCGAGATCCGCTGCCCAGCCTTCGAACAGGAACAGAGCATCTTCCAGCCCCATGGCCTTGAACGCCTTGGCGGCCTCGGCCACGGGCATCTGCCCCTTCATGAACTGCCGGAAGCTTTCGAAAGCCTCATCGCGAAGCTTGAGAAACTCGCCATTGACGTATTCAAGGGCAAGTCGCGGTGCATTGCCCGCCAGCATCAAAGCCTTGGCAAGCACCTCTGCAGCAGGTCGCTGATCTTCATCCAGCTCGGTTACCTTCGCCACCAGCCAGCGTTCCGCCTGGTCCCTTGCGGGCACCGGAATGCTCAGGGTCTGACAACGGGAACGAATGGTAGGCAGCACCGGGCGACCGCTTTCCTGGAGTAGCAGCAGGGTGACGTCAGGCAGTGGTTCTTCCAGGGTTTTGAGCAAGGCGTTCGCGGCGTTGATGTTGAGCTGGTCGGCCCGATCAATGATCGCCACCTTGTGATGGGCGACCTGGGGCGAGCCCACGGCAAATGACGAAAGCGCCCGGATCTGATCCACCTTCACCATCCGGGATTTTTCCGGCGCATAGATCCGCACATCCGGATGGCTGCCGGCGGCAACCAGTTCACATTGCTTGCAGTGACCACAGGCAACCGGAAGATCCGCTTCGTTTTTCACTGGCCGGTCGCAAAGCAGTAACCCTGCCACAGCTTCTGCCCAGACCCGCTTTCCGACACCCCGCTCGCCATTGATGATCAGGGCATGGGGCAACCGATCCTCGGCAAGCCGGGCCTGGATCTGTTGCCAGGCTCGCTGGAGCCAGGGCATGTCTTGGGCAATATCGGTCACGATGTTGTTCCGGATTCGCTGTGTGGTTGGCGCCCTTTTGAGGCTTCCCGTAACTGGCGCTTCATGGTGCCAAGTAACCGCCGCATGCGCCGCAGTTCCTGGCCGTCCGATTCGGATGAGGCCTTATAGTAATGACTGTTCACCATCCGGGCAAAACGGCGTGCCGTTTCGGTGACTGAAGGTCGCGCCTGCGCCAGCCGGTCTGCCAGGGTACTGGGCGTTTCACCCTGCCGGACCGGTACACCGGCGCTTTCGCAAGCGCGATGCCAGGACAGCAGCACTTTCTGGAAGTCGTCCCGGCGCTCACCCCGTCGCAACTGCAACGCTGAAAACAGGCCGGCAATCAACAAACCGGCTCCTACAATACCGGCAGTCAGATAGCCCAGTTCCCGCATGCCGATACCTCCGGGCAGGCGAGACATCAGATCCATCTGGCTCTGGCCCTGGTAACCAACCACCCAGCGCTGCCACTGGTAGTTGATTCGATCCAGCTGGAGGCTGGCCCATTGCACCATTGCCATATCACCATACTTCTGGGCCGAGAGGACCTCGTCCTCCAGGAACGAGCCTTCCTCCGCCACCGCGTCCCGGAGGCCCGATTCGATCCGTGCCGGAGAAATCGCCGCCGTGGGATCGATCCGTACCCAGCCCTGACCTTCCAGCCAGACCTCGACCCAGGCGTGGGCGTCGTACTGGCGCACGATCAGGTATTCATCCCCCGCCCCGGAATCGCCACCCTGGTAACCGACGACCACCCGGGCCGGGATACCCGCGGCCCTCAGCACAAAGGTGGTAGCTCCGGCATAATGAGCACAAAAGCCCCGTTTCTGATCGAACAACAGGGCATCGATGCCCTCCTCCGGCATGGCCGGCGGGCGCAGCGTGTAGAAGTATTCCTGCTCACGGAACCGGCTCAGCAGCGAGTCAACAACACCTTCGTCAGAAAAACGTTGGTCCAGCTCCCGCGCCAGCTCACGGGCCCTCGGGTTGCCGGACGCGGGCAACTGCAGAAACCGGCGCCGCTCCGCCGGACTCAGCTCAGCATTTCCAGGGCTCCGGGATTCATCAAGGGCGAGGCGGTAACGCATGGTGCTGTCTGCGGGCCGGCGGAAGCGGAACAGGTCATCGCCCTCTTCCACCACGTTGTCGGAAACCGCCGACGAGCCCTCCAGGGCGAAAGCCCAGCGCTGGTCGGTCGGCTCCATCAGCACATCATATTCACGGCCATCCAGCGGACCGACGCCCCCATCCATGGCAATCCGGCCCGGACGCCGGAAACCTTCCTCACGCCCCTGGCGCCAGGTTTCGCCATCCAGGTAATCCAGCACCAGGCCGCGCCAGTACCGATCGCGGTATGCGGGCATCTCACCCCCGAACGTTGCCCGAAAAGCCCGCTCACTGCTCTGCGCCAGGTTGGAAATATCTCCCGGCCGCATGGTATCGCTGATACCCGAACGGGCCTCGCCGGAAACCAGCGGCACACTCCAGAGCGGTGCCATGCGAGGGAAGAATACGAACAGTAGCACCACGACCGGCAGGGTTTTCAGCAGCAGCCCGCCCAGACGGCGCCAGCCGGAAGGCATATCGCTGGGCAGGTCCGGGGCATTGAGCACCTGCAACCCCACTAACAGCAGAGCCACGGCCATAAAATTCACCAATGCCCAGAGAATGTTCTGCTGGAACAGGAAATTGACCCCGGCCAGGTATACCAGGATGAAAAACAGCACGTAGAAGTCCCGCGTGGAGCGGGTTTCCAGCCACTTCAGCCCCACCGCCAGCACGAAGAACGACGCCGCGGTATCCACGGTAAAACGGCCCTGGACGGTAGCAACATACACAGCGATCAGAACCAGCATAATACCGGTGCGCAACCAGCGCCCCGGCAGCCGGACCCTACCTTCCTGGGCAAGCCAGCGCCACACTGCCAGTATTCCGCAGGCGGCCACCAGCCATATCGGCAGCCGGTCCCACTGGGGTGCCAACAGGATGGCGAAACTGCCGATCAGCCAGAGCAAGGCATTCGAAGGCAGAGCGTTCGCCGGCTCAACAGCCTCACGACCGAGAGAGAAGGCCTGTGTCAGCTTCATGCAGCCGCCTCCTTCTCCCTGGGAGCCTCATGCCAGCGGGTGCCATGCTGCGCTGATATCGCATCTCTCGGAGGTTCCTCGCCCCACACTGCCAGGGCGCGCAGGCAGCGGGTGACGTGGGCCTGCCCCTGATCAGGCTCGATCACCTGCCCCGGCAGGTTCAGACCGAATGGCGTGGTGCCCTTCGCCCGTTCCAGCACCTGCCAGGCGAGATAGCTCAGCCTCAGTTCGTTGTCCGCGCCGGCAAACGCGTAGAAGTCCAGCCACTGGGGGTTCCCCTGCTCGCCTTCCCAGTCCGCAACCACCATCTGCCCGGTGCGGGCGTAACGCTTCCACATGACACGCTGGCTCAGATCGCCCTCGCGCCAGGGGCGAAGGTCCGCGTTGTCGTTGCCGATGGTTGGGCGCCGGGCACTGTCCTCGTCACCGTCCTCAACTGTACTGCCCGCATCCGGCGCAGCCACGGGCCGGGGAAAGATAATCGCCGGCGATACCGGACGAACCCAGGACCAGGCCTTCAGCAAACCAAAAGGAAAACGGGTTTCGATCCGAACCATGTCCGGGCGCAGGTAACCCCGATGGGCGGAGGGAACGGGCAAGGTCACATCCATCGCCTGACCGGCGGGGATATGGAAAGGCGCGAGGTTGGAATCCTCACAGGAAAGACGGATCGCAATGGCCGGACCTTTCCCGGCCGAAGCCCGGAACCGATACGGAACCTCGTCACCGGCAAACCCCTCACCCGGTTGCGTCAACGTCAGCTGCAGGCCTGAAAGGTTGCGATGGGTCTGGTGCATGGCACCGACAAACAGCGCGCCAAGAAGAAACGTGGTGAGATAAATCAGGCTGTTCTGATAGTTGATGCCGGTAATCAGCATCACCAACAGCAGGATACCGAAGACCACACCGGCCCCGGTCGGGAGAATAAAGATGTTCTTCTGATTGAAGGACTGACTGTCCGATCGGGGGACCCGACGATTCACCCAGCGCTGCCAGCGTTCGCGAAATACTTTGATCATTCTGCCCTTCTGGCCCTGTACGAACGGAAAAGTTCCACGACTATAGCAATGAAACTGCGGCTTTTTATAAAGATACTGACAATTCAAAGAGACTGATCACAATCCCGATCGCACTCGGTTGAAAAACTGTCCAACAAACCGAATACTGAGAAGCAGATCAAAGGACGAGGCCATATCATGAAAGGCACACATCTGCTCGCAGCCGCCATCGCAGGCCTGACCGCCAGCCTGGCCGCAAACGCGGGCGTGGAAGCCCTGACCTCCGACGAAATGGTGGAAACCTACGTCAAGGATTCAGCGGTCATCATCGTACCCAAGGAAAAGCGGAAATCCGAGGCCGACCGCCGGCGCATCATCCGCTCGCTGACCATCTCCCCCGGGGAGCCGGTGCTGACGGAATCCGAAGAAGAGGCCTATCGGGACCTGCTGCAGAAATACATGGAAGATGACCGGGAAGACGCCCTGTCCGCCGCGGAAGAGGAATTCATCCGCCGCGCCCTACTGCTGCCCACTGACCAACTGGCAGCGGCCCAGCCTATTGGCGAGTTCACGCCTACCATCCCGCCACTGATTTTTGGGCAGCAGATGGAGATTCCGGATGAGCCTTTTACCCAGACGTTTCTCAATGGCCAACTGAGCGTCGGGTTTGATGGGCAGAATGTGAATTTCTCGATCGGGAACCCGCCGGGGATTGATCAGATCCGGATTCCGGAGGCTATTAATGAGGGGCCGATTAGTTTGACGCCGAGGGCTGGGGGTGGGTTTGATCTTTCTATCCAGGTACCGGAATAGCGGGCCCTAACATTGCACTCTTTGACTAAAGTTTATTCGCTACAATAAACAAACCCCGGAAAACCGGGGTTTGTTTGTTCTGGGAAGAACACTCTGGATCGCCCAGAGTGTCTTCAGCGATATCTGATTACGGAGTGGTTACCGGTGAGATATCGTGGCCATAGATCGCCAGCTTGGTATCGGTGATGGCGAGGTTATCCAGATTTACAGAACCAATGGATTGGCCATTACCACCAGCGATATCGCCACCAATCTGGATATCAGCGATGTTCACGTCCATGTATACATTGTTGACATCAACGCGCAGGACGTTGGTCGCTGTGGAAGCGCCCAGGCCAGCGCCTTTGTATACATCAAGGTTCACGTTCGCATAAGTAGTGAGTTTGCCCAGAAGGAGGTCCGCACCGGTCTGTGTCATATCAATACCTTCAACTACGCCAGTACCAGCAGCTAGTTCCTCTTCAGCTGTTTGGTTATTTCCGTCGTAGTCAAAGTTCATGCCAGCACCAGTAACTACCATGTCGCGAATGCCAATACCCAGGAAGTCAACATCGAAATCCATGTCCTGGACATCAAAGGCGGCTACGATATTCAGGTGATCGGTTGCGGTATCAACTCGCATATCCAGCTGTGCCAGATTACCCCAACCACTCATATTGGAAATCAGCGTCGTGCTAGAAGTACCAGTGCTTCCAGCGAGCAGTTCCATAGACCCAACAGTCATACCCCAGTCAATCGGATTACCGTCAAGGGTACCTACGTGGATCACCGCGTCACCGTCATCTGCCACGTCGATATCTATCTTGAGCTGATCAAGCAGTCCATTAGTGACATTGCCGGCGCCATCCGTTACGGCACCATCCGCAGTAACACCGGCACCACCAAGAACAATGTCGTTCACTGCAAAGGAACCTTCGTCAGTGTACTTGAACTGACCAATGCTCACCTTGGTTTCCAGTTCGATGGTTACACCGGCCTGACCGGTTACGTTACCCATCGCGGAATCATTCAGAGCCTTCAGTTCTGCCTGGGCAGCGAAGGGCGCAGCAGCTACCGCAGTAGCAAGTGCAATTTTTTTCAGGCCTTTCATTCTTATCTCCTTATAAACTCATTTTTTTGTTATCTGAGTTTTTGATTTGGTGTGGGGGCAGTAACCCCACGCGTCCATTTAAGATTGTTTTACAGTCCTAATCCGTGATTACCCTCACACTTCGTCACGTTCCATTTACAACCTGAAACAAACCACGACTACTTCTCACTCACCCCGAAACTTCGGGGGCATCGGTCTTGCTGTCATAGAACATCTGGAAGGGTTTTTCCTTGGTAACAGACTGAGAATATTTGACTTTTCCTCCATCAGCCTCATAGGGCACAAACTTATTTCCTGAAATCCCCAAGCGGTGTTCATGCTCCATCACCAGGACCTTCTGAGGATTCTCTTCACTCATTTGCCCCGCATAGAGGATCCCAGCCGCATTGATCTGGCCCCTGCGCGCTATGGATTTGAGAGCTGCCCGAAACATGACAACGCGTACGTTCGCCGGCGCCCCCTTTGCAGACTCATCGAGTTTCAACTCCTTCACCGTGACGCCATCCTTCATTAGCATCCAACCGGAAGGCATAGGAGTCCCCTCCGGCTTGATTCTGTCCTGATATTCTTCAGTCGCCTGTTCAGCCAGATAGGCGAGCTGTCTGTTAGCGATGACGAGGTAACGCGCCATCTCTTTTTTGTCGATGACACCGTCGGAAAGCACGCTGTTTTCGGGAATCTTTATCTCGACGGTGTCCTTGTCCTGGGCCTGGGCTACACCGGTAGTGAGCAGTAGCGACATAGACATCGAGGCTATGAGGGTTTTGAGAGAGTGAGGCATCGTTCTTTCCCTTGTTATTCTGCTGATTTGAATACGTTCACTGGGGAACTCGGTTAAAATAACCTTCCACAGGCAGGATCTGCTGTGTGAACCTGTTTTCATTAGATCAGCGGTTCCGCAGAACCGACAACGCCCGTTTTGTGCCCTGTTTATCATTCTTCCAAAATTGTTCGGAGGTACCTTGAGCCCGGCTACGACCCGCCAGCTTTCCCGGGAGGAGTTCTCTCGCTTGCTGCAACACGCCTCGACGCAGGACGATTTTGTCCATGTGGGCACTGTTGGCGAAGGCGCTGGCCGGGGGATCTGGCGCGGGTTTTCGTGCGGTGCGGTCGAAACTCGTGTTTTGCACCTTGGTGAGGCGGACAATGAAGGGCTCGTTCAATTGGCCGGGGAAATGGAAGCGGAGGTTGGCAAATACGCAGGCTACTCCGCTGGCATCGAATGCCTGGTCGGTGGCTGGATTGGCTTTCTGAGTTACGAGCTCGGCTACATCCGCGAGCCGCGGCTTGCGCCCATCTGCCCCACTCTGCCGGTGCCTTTGTTTTCTGCCGGTTTGTATCTCTGGATGGCCAGCCATAACCGTCAGACCGGTGACTATTACCTCTGGATGCATCCGGAATGCCCGGAGAGTCTGGTTGGCGAGATAGGCGAGTGGCTTGCCGATCCGAATGGCGATGAGCCTTGTAGCTGGGAGATCACCGAGCCTTTCAAACCCCGGCAGTCTCCGGAATCCTTTAAAACCGGTGTCCAGGCTGTCCGGGATTACATCCAGGCGGGTGACTGCTATCAGGCCAACCTGTCGCAGGAGTTCGTTGGCAAGTTTAGCGGTGATCCCTGGTGTGCGTTCCAGGCACTGGCGGAGGCCAATCCTACTCCTTACAGTGCTTTTATCCGGGCAGGTGAGTATTCGGTTCTTTCGATTTCTCCGGAGCGGTTTCTCGAGATCGAGGGGCGGACGGTAAAGACAAGTCCTATCAAGGGGACCCGGCCGCGGGGGAAGACTCCGGAGGAGGATGCGGCGCTTGCGGCGGAGCTTCACGCGTCCGAGAAGGATCGGGCTGAGAATCTGATGATTGTGGACCTCTTGCGTAATGATCTGAGTGTGAATGCTGTCACCGGTTCCGTTTCAGTGGACCAGCTGTTTGCGCTGGAGTCCTATCGGAATGTGCATCATCTGGTCAGTCATATTCGGGCGCAGCTGGCTGAGGGGGTTTCACCGCTGAAAGCGCTGTTTGATGCGTTTTCCGGGGGGTCGATTACCGGTGCGCCGAAGATTCGCGCGATGGAGATCATTCGGGAGCTGGAGCCGCATTGGCGGGGGCCTTACTGTGGGTCGGTGTTTTATTATGGGCTGGATGGGCGGCTGGATAGCAATATCGCGATTCGCACCTTGCTCTGTGATGGCGAAGGGACCATTCGGTGTTGGGGTGGTGGGGGTATTGTGGCGGATTCGGACCCTGAGGCGGAGTATCAGGAGACGTTGGCTAAGGTTGGGTCCTTGATGGGGTTTTTGGAGGAGTTGGAGGTTGGGCCTGGGGGGAAGGGTTCAGGGTGAAGGTGGGGTCAGAAGAAGGCTTTCTTCTGACCCCGGGGGTAGATTCGGCTCTCGAGTCAGGCGGCAAGAAAACGAAAAAGGGGTCAGAAGAAAGCGTTCTTCAGACCCCGGCCGGCTTAGGCTGTAATCAGCAGTCGTGGACGGTGCTGGCTTTGAGGAATTCCTGTTTGAGCTCGTCGAAGTTGTGGACGGCCGGGAAGTGGGGGAATTCGTCGATGACGTTTTGCGGGGCGTGGATGAGGATGCCCTGCTCTGCCTGGCCCAGCATGGTGGTGTCATTGTAGGAATCGCCTGCAGCGATCACGCGGTAGTTCAGCAGCTGGAAGGCGCGGACTGACTGGCGTTTGGGGTCGCGCTGGCGCAGGAGGTAGTTGGTGATCTGGCCGTCTTCGGCCACTTCGAGTTTGTGGCACAGGAGTGTCGGGTAGCCCAGTTTTTTCATCAGGGGCATGGCGAACTCGTAGAAGGTGTCTGACAGGATCACCACCTGAAAGCGTTCGCGCAGCCAGTCGAGGAATTCCCGGGCGCCGGGCAGCGGGTCCAGTTCGCCAATGACTTCCTGAATCTGCGGCAGGCCATAGCCGTACTGATCGAGAATGCGCAGGCGCTGCTTCATCAGCACGTCGTAATCGGGAATGTCACGGGTGGTGGCCTTGAGTTCTTCAATGCCGGTTTTCTCGGCGAATGCGATCCAGATTTCCGGGATCAGTACTCCCTCAAGGTCAAGACATGCGAGTTCCACAATGGTCTCCTGATTACGTGGTTCGGTGGCTGAGCTGCCGCTCGTGATTGATCAGGAGCGTATGATAAGGAAATCCGGTGCGGAATGCATCGTGATTCTGGCTTTCGAAAACAGGGCATTAAGGTATAAATATATAGATTGTCATTCCTTCCGGCTATGAAGGATTGAATGTTAACCTGCCTGAACACTGATTAAAGGTATGTTTTCTCCATGACGGATATCGACACCCTTCGCACGGAACTCGAGGGCCAAAGCCCAAGGGCCATCCTCAAGGCGGCGCTCCAGCATTACGACAACATCGCTATCTCGTTCAGCGGTGCCGAGGATGTGGTCCTGATCGAAATGGCCCACAAGCTCACCGACAACCTGCAGGTGTTCACACTGGATACTGGCCGGTTGCACCCGGAGACCTATGAGTTTGTGGAGAAGGTCCGCAAGCATTACGGCATCGAAATCGAGGTGCTGTTCCCCGACGCAGCGGAAGTGCAGGATCTGGTCGATCGTAAGGGCTTGTTCAGTTTTTACGAGGACGGACATTCGGAGTGTTGCGGCATTCGCAAGGTCAATCCGCTGAAACGCAAACTGGCGACGGTGGATGCCTGGATTACCGGCCAGCGCAAGGACCAGAGCCCCGGTACCCGCAACGATGTGCCGGTGGTGCAGGAAGATTCGGCATTCTCAACCGAAGACAGAACCCTGGTGAAGTTCAATCCCCTGGCCAACTGGACGTCAAAAGAGGTCTGGGACTACATCCGGATGTCGGAAGCGCCCTACAACAAGCTGCATGAGAAAGGTTTTGTCAGTATTGGCTGCCAGCCATGCACGCGGCCAGTGCTGCCGGGCCAGCATGAGCGGGAAGGCCGCTGGTGGTGGGAAGAAGCCACCAAGAAGGAATGTGGTCTGCACGCCGGGAACCTGATCGCCAAAGACTGACCAGGCCCCGAACCTTTCGGGCTGCCCGCTTAGTACGTGGGCAGCTCCACGTCCTTGAACAACTCCTCGATCTCTGACCGACTGCCCTGATGCGCGACCGCCGCATCAATCCTCTCCTTGGTGAGGTGCGGTGCAAACCTGTGCATGAAGTCATACATATAGCCACGCAGGAAGGTGCCCTTGCGGAAGCCGAGCCGGGTGACACTGGGCCGGAACAGTTTGCGGGCATCCAGGGCGACCAGGTCGGTATCGGTCTTCGGATCAAAGGCCATGCTGGCGATAATGCCAACGCCGAGCCCCAGGCGCACATAGGTCTTGATGACGTCCGCATCGGCGGCGGTAAACACCACCTTTGGGGTCAGACCCTGTGACTGGAAGGCTTCGTCCAGCTTGGAGCGACCGGTGAAACCGAACACGTAGGTCACCAGCGGGAATTCGGCCAGCTCCGGCAGAGTCAGCTCCGGCTTCTGGGCCAGCGGATGATCTTTGGGCACGATGACGCTACGGTTCCATTTATAGCAGGGCATCATGATCAGGTCGTTGAACAGCTCCATGGCTTCGGTGGCGATAGCGAAATCCACCGCACCGTTAGCTGCCATCTCGGAAATCTGCATCGGGGTACCCTGGTGCATGTGCAGGGACACATCGGGGTACTCTTCGATGAAGCCGCTGATAATCGGCGGCAAGGCATAGCGGGCCTGGGTGTGGGTGGTGGCAATACTCAGATCACCCTTACGCTGGTTACTGAATTCCTGGGCGATTTTCTTGATGCCTTCCACCCGGCGCAGGATCTCGCCCGCCTCCCGGATGATGATCTCGCCGCCCGGCGTGATACGGGTAAGATGCTTACCACTGCGGGCAAACACCTCCAGGCCCAGTTCGTCTTCCAGCAGACGGATCTGTTTCGATATCCCGGGCTGCGAGGTGAAGAGGCTTTGGGCGGTCGCGGACACATTCAGATCGTGATGGGCAACTTCCCAGATATAGCGCAATTGTTGTAATTTCATCGATTGCTGCACTCCCGCATAAAAACTTTAGCTTTCATTCTTTTTTATTATAGATAAAACCTTTTCCAAAGTTTAGACCAAAATTGCATTTACGCATCATTTGGCTGCGATCTGAGTCATTAGAAACCTTGACTTGTCTGACGCAAAGCACACAATCCGCTTTACGTCTTTAAATTCCGGCATTCAGGGAACCAATGCTGCTGACCACGAAATTCCTACGGCCCAGTTCCGATCCGAGAGCGGTTCCCCGCGATCGGCTGCGTGCCTTGCTGGATCCTGCAGGGCCGAAACGACTGGATCTGGTCATAGCCCCGGCCGGATTCGGCAAGACGACCCTGGCCAGCCAGTGGTGTGCCCGAACCTCCTCTCCTACCGCCTGGCTGTCCCTGGACGAGCACGATGACCAGCCCCGACGATTCTGGCAGTACGTGATCGGCGCTTTCGAATATGCAGGACTGCCAGGTATGGCCCAGTGCCACAAACTGCTGGCGCAGGAGGACGACGGAGATCCCACGGCCGTCATCACGGCACTGATCAACGAGCTGGCTCGGGACGGCGGTGCATGGGCCCTGGTCCTGGATGACTACCACTTTATCCAGGATGACACCATCCACCGCCAGTTGGCCTGGTTCATTGATTACCTTCCACCGGGCGTGCTGGTTTGTTTGGCTTCACGCACTGAGCCGCCTCTCCCGCTTGCCCGCTGGCGGGTTCGCCGCTGGGTAGAGGATATTCACCCCGGATTGCTCGCATTCTCCGAACAGGAGTGCCGGCAATTTTTCCGGGACACCATGGGGCTGGATATCACCGACGAGGATGCCCGCAGGATCTGCCGCAAAACCGAGGGCTGGGTTGCGGCCATGCAGTTGTCCGCACTTTCCGGTGACAGCAGCATTTCCCGGGAGGGACTGGCGAAACCAGTCGGAAATCTGGAAGTGGACGAGCGCCATATCAGCGATTACGTGCTGACCGAGGTGCTCGATAAGCAGCCCTCCCACCTGGCTGACTTCCTCCTGGAAACTGCCTGCTGCCCTCGCCTGAATGCCTCCCTGTGCAACAGCATCCGGGGACGGGACGACAGCCAGGAAATTCTGGAAGAACTTCTCCGGCAGAATCTGTTCCTGATTCCACTGGACAATCACAACGGCTGGTTTCGTTACCATGATCTGTTCCGGGATGCCCTTTCCCGGCGGATACAACACGCTCAGCCGGAACTGGCCGAATCGCTCTGGCGCAAAACCGTCGACTGGCTGCTGGCTCACGGCCACGTACAGGAGGCCATTGCCCAGATTGTGCGCCACCAGGACTGGCCCTGGCTGGCCAGGGTACTGTCGGAGCATGGCAATAACCTGATCCACGGTGGCTTTCACCTGCCGGTACTGGACTGGCTGGGTGCGCTCCCAGAGCATCTGTTGGCCGAAAGCCCGCAACTACAGATGCTGAAGATCTGGGGCTTGTTCTTTGCCAATCGTGTGGACAGCCTGGAACCCCTGCTCGTGGCACTCGAGGATCTGCTGGACCGGCGGGTAGCCGATTCCCATCCGGATGCCGAAGGCGCACTCGGATTGCACAGCGAGATCTCCCTGATTCGTTCCTATCTTGCCCGCTCCCGGAGCGACGACAAGGCGGCCAGCGACCTCACCCGTCGCGTGCTGGAAGAGATAGATCACACCCGCATCCCCCTGAAATCCGTCACCTACTACGGGATTGGCCTGGACTGTTTCGGACGCGGTGAATTGCCCGAGGCCGAGGATGCCCTGCGCTCCGCCGTCCACTATGGCCAGGTGGAACGTAAACCCAGCACGGTGCTTTCCAGCGGTGGACTGCTGGCCTGGATCCAGTACAACCGGGGCGATATCGACCTGGCCCTGGAAACCTGCACCGAAGTTCGGCAATGGGTAGACAAACATTACGCCGATCCAAGCCAGCCACGGCTGATCTCCTGCTGGCAGAACAGTGCCCTGACCGAGATCTACCGGGAACGCAACGAGCCGGAGTTGGCCCGGAGCCACCTTGCGCCCCTCCTTGAGCACGTCAGTAACGGAACCGAACCTGGTCAGCATGTGGTGATCCAGTACGTTCGCGGGCACCTGGCCTTCAGCGAAGGCCGGTTCCGGGACGCTATCGAAACCCTTGAGGATGCCTGGCAAACCAGCAGAAAACGGCGGGACCACATCGTCTTTGAACCGCCGGCCAGTGCCGCCCTGCTCGCTCGCTGTTTCCTGGCTGAAGGTCACCCGGAAAAGGCCGCGGGCATCATGTCGGCCACGGAAGGCGAGGAGGCCACCAATCCCCTGAACCGGGAACAGTTACGCATCAGCCAGGCCCGGGTGTCGAACGCCCGGGGCAAGCCGGAGGACGCGTTGGAGTGCCTGGTCGGACTACGTGAATCCGCGTCACGCCATGCCCACAACCGCCATCTGGTGGAGATTTTGCTGGTATCTGCGGAAGCGGAGGATCTTCTGGGACAGGCCGGAAAAGCGAACGCCCTGCTAAACGAGGCGCTGGAGCTTGCGTCGGGCTCCGGATTTGTCCGGCTCTTCGGTGAGGAAAGCCCGCGGATTCGGGAAATGCTGCTGGATCTGCCGGCGTTGCGGACACCGGGTAGCTGGAACCGGCTAGTCCTGCACATGCTCCGGGAGCTGGAGAGCACACGGGTCGCACATGAAAAGCAGGCCGCCAGCTCTTCCGCTGACCAACGATCTTCTGTGTCGGAGGATCACGGGAGCCTTGTGGAACCATTGAGCCAACGGGAAATGGAAGTGCTTGCCCTGATCAATGAGGGTCTGGCCAACAAGGACATCGCCAGCAAGATGGAAGTGGCGCCGGCCACGGTCAAGGCCCATATCCGTAACCTCTACGGCAAGCTTGCCGTTGGGCGCCGGACCGAAGCCCTGGCCAGGGCCCGCGAGCTGGGGCTGCTTGAATCCTGACCGCGAATAAGCCTCAAATTGTGAATCCCATCACATTTTGCAGAACCTTTCCCTGGCCACTACGCCCTTTGGACGATCCGTCTACGCCCTCTACTCCCCTATTATTCTTCCGACGGTGAGGCAAAGCCCCACCAAAGAATTCTGAAACTTCAGGCCTTCAGACTTCTCTTGTACCGCGTTGTTTCGACGCCCGGGTTCGAAAAGAACCCCTTCGCCAGGAGCCGCCCAATGGGACGGCTCTTTTTTTATCAGTGCTCGATTATCCGACGGAACGGTGGCAAGGCATCCAGCAACAACTGGCCATAGCGGCGGGCAATGATGCGGCGATCCAGAATGGTGACCCTGCCGGTGTCCTGCTCGGTGCGCAGCAGCCGGCCGACCGCCTGCACCAGCTTCACCGAGGCATCCGGAACAGTGATTTCCATGAACGGATTACCACCGCGCTGGGTCACCCATTCCGCGAGGCTCGCTTCGATGGGATCGTCCGGAACCGAGAACGGCAATCGGGTGATTACCACGTGGTGGAGGTACTTGCCCGGCAAATCAATACCCTCGGCAAAGCTGGCCACCCCGAACAGCACGCTCGGGCGACCCTCATCCACCCGGCTGCAGTGCTGGCGCAGGACTTCCCCCTTTGCCATGTCGTCCTGGGTCAGGATCAGGTCGGGATATTCCGGAGCCAGGGCATCGCGCACCTGCTGCATCTGTCGGCGCGAGGTGAACAACACCAGGGTGGCCTTTTCGCCGGCCCACAGACCCGGCAAGCGCTCGACCAGGGCATCGGTAAAGGCATCATCGGTGGGCATGGCTTTCATGGCGGGCACCTCCACGGTCGCCATCTCGCCATAGCGGAACGAGCTCGGTACCACCAGGTACTTGCTGGCTTCCGGCAGGCCCGCCCGGGATCTCAGACGATCAAACCGGCCCAGGGCAGTCAGCGTGGCGCTGGTCAGCACCGCGCCGTAGGCCCGTGACCAGAGCCGTGAATACAGCAGGTTATCCGCCAGCACCGGCGAGCTGTAGAGGGTGATGTCCTCGGCGTGGTCCCAGCGCTGCCGCACCGCCCAGCGGGCCGGTGGCGGACTCTTGGGTTTTGGTGCCGGGGCGCCCTGTTCTTCATCACCCTGCTTTTCCTGGCTGCCGGAACCAGCCTGGTCGCACCACGCCGCCCAGAGCCTCAGTTGTTCCTCGGAGCGACTGTGGAAGGAACCGATCACCGGGTACCACGCCTCGGCAGTATCCCTGTCGATGTCGTGTTCCTTGCGGTCGTCAAAGGCCGCCTGGAGTTCATCGGCCAGAGAGCCAAGATGACGGACCAGTCCCGCGGTAGCAATACGTGCCTCCCCGGCAAGTTCCGCCAGCTGTTCCGGCAACTCGCCCTCCGGGTAACGCCACTGGGCGGTGCGACGCTCCTCGTTGAACTCCCAGCCGGTGTTCTGTTCGGCTTCCTCATAGACCCGCGTAAGCATCTGGTCCACATCGCGGGCCGCTGTGCTGATCTTGTCCAGGGTCTTGACCGCCTGGGTACCGGGAGCCAGGAACGGCTGCATCTTCACCAGCGCCTGGGACAATTGCTTGAGCCACTGCCGGGTGGCGTTCAGGGGAACCGAGGCGGCGAAATGGTTCAGGGCCTTGTCCGGCAGGTGGTGGGCCTCGTCAAAAATGAACAGGGCATTTTCCGGCTCAGGCAGGATCGCGCCGCCTCCCAGGGCCAGGTCGGCAAGCACAAGGTCATGGTTGGCAACGACAATATCGGCGTCGTCCAGGTCCTTGCGGGCGTCAAAGAAGGCGCAGCTGTCAAAATAGCTGCAGTGGCGGTTGGTGCACTGCCGGTGGTCGGTGGTGACCTGGCGCCAGACGTCATCGGGAATCTGCTCAGGCCAGTGGTCCCGATCCCCGTCCCACTTTCTGGACCCGTAACTGGCCAGCATTTCCTCGAAAAAGGCGCGGGTACCCGGTTCATCGCCGGACGGGCTGTCCAGCAGGAACAGGGGCATGGTGTCGCTGTCACCGTTGCCCTCGTCGTGAAGTCGTGCCTCCAGGCGGGACATGCACAAGTAGCGGCCCCGGCCCTTGGCCAGGGTCCAGGAAAAATCCATCTTGCTGTGTTTTTTCAGGTCCGGCAGATCCTTCAGGACAATCTGGTCCTGGAGCGCCACGGTAGCCGTGGAAATCACCAGGGTCTTGCCCAAAGCTTTTGCAACCGGAATCGCGGCAATCAGGTAGGCCAGGGTCTTGCCGGTACCGGTTCCTGCTTCCACCACACAGGTGGCGGGCGGCGAGGTGCGCTGGCCATCGTTATCGGTGATCTCACCCATGTAACGGGCGATTTCGGCGATCATCAGCCGTTGACCATAGCGGGCCCGGATGTCCTTGCCCGCCAGCACATCCCGGTAGCCTTGCTGGATCTGTTGCTTGATCTCTTCCGTCAGTGCCATCAGCGCGGGCTCACCCAGTCACGGACGGTGCCGACCCTGAACGACTGCCCCTGCCTGCTCAGGATCACGCCGTCTTCGGTGATCCGCTCTACCGTCAGGCCCGAGAAAGTGTCTCCGGCGCGCAGGTAGTTGTCATTGATCATCACCCGGCTTGAGGACGGGTCGGATGAGTACAGATGGCTGTTAAAGGTCAAATCGGGAATGCTCTTCTGGAATGACAGGGGTAACTCGACAAGATGCGGTACCCTGCCTGAGCTTTCGGCTGCGGGCAATACCGGATTGCCATCGCTGGCACTGACGGAAGGCACAATGATGGTAGGCTTCTCCGAAACCTGTGGTGCCGGGACAGCCTGGGGCTCCGGCCTCTCCAGGTCTTCCGCCTCGCCGGTCTCCGCCACTCTCTCGTCTGCCGACGCCTGGTTGACCGGTTCCGGAACTTCAGCGGGCGGTTCCCGGCTGGCTTCTGCAACAGCCTCTCCATTGACGCGCGACGGGGCCTCCTGCTCTACGGGAGTCACGATCAAGCCCTTGTCCGGCCAGAACACCACAGCCAGAACTGCCGCATTGACCAGTAGTGCCAGGGCAATCCAAACCACAGCCGAACTGGCCCGTTTCTTCTTGGGCCGATGAATCAATTGGACTTGCTGGCCCAGGTCAGGAACCTTGCCCTGGCGCCGCTCGGTTTCGGATTTCCGGAGTGCATCGAGGATATAGGACACGGCTTACCCCTTACTGCTCGAAATACGGGGAACCAGTCGGGGCCCCGGGGTATCCAGGTCGTTATTGATCTGGATAACCGTCATGGCACCGGCGATGCCATCCACTGCCAGACCCTTGATTTCCTGGTACCAGCGCACCTGTTGTTCCGCTGACATGCGTTTAACCCGACCATTCTCGGTGGCAGAGGTGGCATACCGGTCGGCCAGCTCCATCATCCTGGCGCCAATCCACAACTGCTGGCCGTTACCGGAGGCGTAGAAATTGTCACCTGTCATGTATTCGGGTAAACGCCATAGCACGCGGTACTCCCCAAACCAGTATCGCTCCAGGCTGGCGAAGGACATTTCCCGAGACTGGCCTCCGGGGAGCATGACTTCCGCCATGTCTCCATCAAGAGTCTTGAGCACGGCATAGCCGGTCTCACCAGCCTCGTTGCGAAGCTGGAGCATGGCCGGTCGGTTCAGGAACTCGAGACTCCGGCGCGTTCCCTGCCGCTCCAGACATCTCAGGCCGATGGTGCGGGCATAGTCACAGGCAACGGGATGATCCTCGGGCCGATAACTCTTGTCCCACAGACCGAAGAGTAAACGGAAAGCCCCTGGCCTGCTGACCCGGTCTTCCGCGAACCGGAAACTGGCCAATGGCTCCCGGACAGGCTCCAGGATCGGGGGTCCCTCTGTGGCAATCTCAGCGGTTGTTTCGTCGGCCACGTCTTCGGATTCGGCTTCCCGGTCAACCACACCCGCCTGTTCAGTTTCGGTTTCCAGAGCTCGTTCGAGCGTGTTGGCCAGGGGCCAGCGGTCAACCAGCCAGACCGTACCCATAACAGCGACCAGAATGGACGCAGCCACGAGCAGGTACTGTGATCCGCGCCCGGAACCATTTTTGGCGGTAACCGGAGCCGCGTTGCCGCCGCGAACTTCCCTGGCCGCCTGTTTGATATGGCCGGTCGTAATCTCGTGTTCGCCTTCGGCGTAGGCGCCCAGTAGTGCCCGGTCGCTGATCAGGTTGATCAGGCGGGGAATGCCCTGGCTTTCCTTGTAAAGCCGGTTGATGGCGCCCTGGGAGAAGATATCCCCGCGCATTCCGGCCACTCCGAGGCGGTACTTCAGGTAAGCCGGCAGCTCATTCCGGTTGATGGCATCCAGATGGTAGCGGGCCGTGACCCTCTGGTTGAGCTGGCGAAGTTCGGGCAGGGACAGAATCTGCTGCAGCTCCGGCTGCCCGAGCAACACAATCTGCAGCAGTTTCTTCTCGGCGGTCTCGAGATTGGTCAGCAGCCGCAGCTGCTCCAGCACATCGGCAGAAAGATTCTGCGCCTCGTCAATCAACAGCACCTTGTGACGGCCGGCGGCGTGGGCATCGAGCAGATCCCGGTTGATCAGGTCAACCAACTGCTTGATGGTGGCGCCCGGCTCGTGGGCAATCCGCAGCTCGTCGCAGATGGCGGACAGCAGTTCCTGGGCAGACAGCCGGGGATTGAGGATCAGGGCAATGTCCACGTTGTCCGGGGCATTCTCGATAAAGCAGCGGCTCACCGTGGTCTTACCGGTCCCTACCTCGCCGGTGATCACGATGAAGCCACCCTGCCCCTTCACCCCATACATCAGGTGAGCCAGCGCTTCCTTGTGGCGCTCGCTCAGGTACAGATAGCGGGGGTCTGGCGCGATGGAGAACGGCGGTTCCCGGAAACCGAAGAAATCGTAGTACATGGACGTCCAGTCAGATGCTCAGGCACCGGGCATGGGCTTCACCTGCCCGGTTTGTTATGGCGGTATGATAGCGCCCGTTTCAGCGGCGTGTCATCTCAGGATGCACTGGAATCGGAATTGCTTATCAGCCGGAGTTCGGCGGTTCGTCGATTCTGCTGTTTCAGGCGCCTTACGCATCGCTCCAGGGTCTTGGAGATCCGGGCATGGGAGCGGATCATCGAGATTTTCGGCCAGGTGGCACGTTCTCCGGCCAGGATCATCTCCCGGACATAGGCCGGATCGGGATTGGCCAGCATCCGGCTGAAATCCCGCACCGAGTAGGACGGTGCGATGGTGACATCGCCGGAATACCGCTGGGCCATGATGGTGTACATCTGCCCGGATACCTGCCGGAGTAGTTCCGGCCGCAAGCGTTTGCGCAGGTAATCGAACACCCCCTGGCCGTGGAACTGGATCTCGGACTTGAGCAGGTGCATCGGCAGCCTGGCCAGGGACAGCTTTTCGTCCTCGCCCCGGCCACTCAGGAACGGCACAACGTGCGGGTTGGTCTGGCTGACGATGGTGAAGTTCACATCGTACAGGTGCATCAGGCGCTCAATGGGCAGATCACTGACCACGGAGCCATCCACGAACTTCACCTTGGGCATGTAAGGCAGCGCGTTACCGTGGAGGTCCTTCTTCATCAGGGTGACCGGCGGGAAAATCCCGGGGACCGCCGCGCTGGCCAGGGCCGCGCTCCAGACCAGCAGATAGGGCGACGTGTAGCCACACAGCAGCCGGGCTTTCTGATTTGCCTGGACGGGCGATACGCTGATGTTGATCGACCGGCCGGTGCGCTGATAGGCCTCTTCGAAGGAGTACTCACCGATATTGGCGCGCAGACAGGAGCGCAGCTGTTCCTGGTCCATGAGGCCGTCGCCACGCATGGCACTGAGCAGGCCTCGCCATTTCCAGGCCTTGAGATTATGGTTTTCCGGAACCAGCATTTCCGGGATTTCGGCGTCGGTGTGCACACCCAGAATGGCCGCGATAATGGCGCCGCTGCTGGATCCGGCCACCACCTGGGGCAGCAACCCCTTCTCCCAGAGGGCCTTGATCACCCCGAAATGGAACATCCCCAGGGTGGCACCGCCACTGAGCAACAACGTGGGCCGGCCGTAACTGGTCAGGGTGTCCCGGAAGAACTGGAGCTTGTCGGCCACGGGGAAGCCCGGCACCGGATTGTCACAGAGAAAATCGAGGGATTCACAGACCTGGGTGATGTATTCCTCGATCAGGTGTTTGGTACCCACCCTTGAGCGGGTGTAGAGGGCCGCATTACCCATGTTACCGAGGTCATGGTGCAGGCCCTCGCGAAGCGCACGCTTGAGGCGCTCGAAGTCATTCTGCTGGCGATACTGCTTGAGGTTGCTCAGGCGATCGTAGATGAGCTCGTAGTGATAGAGGTCGGAGACAAACTCCTCCTTCCACTCGGCGTTGCCCTCCAGGAAATCCAGCTCCAAGGCTGCGGCTTTCCAGACCTCGTAATTCGGAGCCTCCGCCAGCATCTTCCGGTACTTCGCAATCCTCGCATCCTTGATCACCCTGGCCTCCTCACGTGTCGCGCCGGTCAGAAATCCTCAAGCATCAGGTCTTCGTCGTCGCCACTGGCAAACGGATCTTCAGTCACCTTACCATCATTGATGAGGAATTCACGGCGTTGCAGGAAGGCATTGCGCACGAAGGTGTAGCTATCGCCGGAGATAAACCCTTCGGCCGGAATCAGATCCGCCCGCTTGTCCACGACCTGCAAGGCCCGGGCGTAGTAGACCTCAGGACTTTCGGCGGCATCCCACAGCGACGGGAACACAAAACCATCTGTTGCGAGGCCACTGAAATGCCGTGGCGTTGATGGCCCAAGGAAAGGCAGCATCAGATAAGGCCCGGAGCCGGCACCCCAGTACCCCAGGGTCTGGCCGAAATCCTCCGGCCGCTCCGGCAGATCAAATGCCGTGGCCACATCGAACAGGCCACCCAGCCCGAACACCGTGTTATAGGTAAAGCGCCCTGCGGCAACCACAGCGGATTCACCCTTCAGTTGCAGGAGGCTGTTAATGAAGTTCCGGACTTCCGTGAGATTATTGAAGAAGTTGGTGACACCCCGGTCGACAACCCGTGGCGTGAATGTACGATAGGTCTGGGCTACCGGCTTCAGGAACCAGCGGTCAATGGTTTCATTGAAGGTAAAAACGCTGCGATTCCAGGACTCGTAAGGATCTTTCGGATCAACCGGCACAGAGCCTTCCGGCGCGGGCTCCTGCATCGCCTGGGCCTGCACCTGACCCGCCATCAACATGGTCAGGATCAGCATAACCATGGGAAAGCGCCCGGAAAAAAGTTGTCTCATCATACACTCTCGGGTTGTGAATCTTGTTTCGCTTCGTCGAAAATACCGGCGCTATCCGCTTGTCATTATAATTTTTATCTTCCGGAGGAGTCCGATGTCAGTACCAGGTAATCTTGTCAGCACCCTGGAAACGCCCCTGCGCTGGGGCGACATGGATGCATACGGCCATGCCAACAATACAGTTTATTTCCGCTTCTTCGAGGAGGCCCGGATTACCTGGTTTTCGTCCCTGAATGTCGGAGGCCCGGAAGAGCCCACCGGACCCGTCATTATAAAGACCAGTGCCACCTTTCTGAAAGAACTGACCCATCCTGCTTCGGTAATAGTGGAAACCTACGCCGACAGGGCCGGAAACACCAGTCTGGACACTTACTATTTGTTAAAAGATGCAAAAACCGGAGAGGTCTATTCGGAAGGTTACGCAAAAGTAGTGTGGTTTGACCGGACCGCCCGAACCTCAACGGCGCTGCCAGATACCCTGAGGCAACTGGCAGCCCGTTAAGGCTTCAGATCAACGGCGGCGAACCACCACGCTGCCGATGGAATAACCGGCACCGAAGGAGCAGATTACCCCCAGGTCGCCGGATTCCAGGTCGTCCTTGTGCTTGTGGAAGGCGATGATCGAGCCGGCGGAACTGGTGTTGGCGTATTCATCCAGGATCACCGGCGCTTCCTCTTCGGTCGCGTCCCGGCCCAGAACCTTCCGGGCAATCAGCTGATTCATGTTCAGGTTGGCCTGGTGCAGCCACATCCGGCGCAGGTTCTCCGGAGACAGCGCCAGCGCTTCCAGGTGGCTTTGGATAGTCTGGGCCACCATCGGAGAGACTTCCTTGAACACCTTGCGGCCTTCCTGGACAAAGAGCTTATCCGGCTTGCCAATGCCCGATTCATCCGCGCGGTTCAGGAAACCGAAGTTGTTGCGGATGTTGTTGGAAAACTTGGTCTTCAGGCTGGTACCGAGGATCTCGAAACCCTGCCCTTCTTTGGTGTTTTCTTCGCGCTCTACCAGAATGGCGGTACAGGCGTCACCGAAGATGAAATGGCTGTCCCGGTCCCGGAAGTTCAGGTGTCCGGAGCAGATTTCCGGGCTCACTACCAGTACGGAACGGGCGGCGCCGTTCTCCACGGAATTGACCGCAGCCTGCAGACCAAAGGTGGCGGAGCTGCAGGCCACGTTCATGTCGTAGGCGAAACCGTCGATACCCAGGGCATCCTGCACTTCGATGGAGATCGCCGGGTAGGCGCGCTGCAAGTTCGAGCAGGCTACGATGACCGCATCCACATCCGCCGGGGTTTTACCGGCCTGTTCCAGTGCCTCATTGCAGGCGGCCACCGCCATGTCACACTGAACCGAGTGTTCGTCGTTGCTGCGCTCCGGGATGTAGGGCGTCATCCGACGCGGGTCGAGAATGCCTTCCTTGTCGATCACATGCCGGCGCTTGATACCAGACGCCTTCTCGATAAATGCAGAAGAGGAATGCTGCAGCGCGGCGATGTCACCGCGCTCGATTTCCCCGGCATGCTCGTCGTTATACAGGTCAACGAACTGGTTGAACGCTTCGACCAGCTCATCGTTATCAATTGTTGCAGGCGGTGTGTACAGACCAGTTCCGCTAATGACGGCTTTAATCACGCTAACCCCACGTCAAGACAGTGAAAACTTGATGACAGAATGATGCACTGTCGGAAATACTAACACAGTCATCCGGATTTTCCCGTTAGCCTTCGTTACCAGGCTCAGACCCTTGTTTGCTCCCACTGTTTGTCCAGGCGTTTTACCGAAACCGTCATCGCGGTGCCCAGTTGCTGGGCGAAAAACGACACCCGGAACTCTTCCAGCATCCATCGGTACAGAACCAGCTCCGGATCACGGATACCCTGGCGCTGCTGCTCGTCGCGCTTGGCGGCATATCGGGCCCACAGGGGCTCGATGGTGTGCAGAAACTCCCGCTCCCGGCCCATTTCCCGGGGCATCTTCTCGAGCCGCACCAGGCAGGCCTCGAAGTAGACGCCGAACCGTGCCAGCCATTCCGGCGGGGTTGCCACCAGGAAGCCGGGATACACCAGGTTCTCCAGCTGGAACTTCAGGTCGGCCATGCTGTTGGCCAGCGCCAGGTTGATCTTGCCTTTCAGCTGCTTGGCAACCTTCTGGTAACCACTCATGGCCTCGTACAGGCGCTGATCCGCTTCCTCGAGGGCCGGAATAAAGTCCCCCCGCCGGGCATCAAAAATGCGGTCAAAGTCCGCCGGTGAGCGGGGTAGCTCGTCGGACAGAAAATGCTGGATCACGGTGGAGAGCAGCAGGTCATCCAGCAACACCCGGGCTTGTCCGACCGGCGCGAACATCAGGGCAGACTGCTTGAACCGGGGCAGTTTCCGCTCCAGGTCGTTCAGGGTGCTGCCGAAACGGTTAACAATGAGGCGCGCAACGCCTTTCCTGGTGGTGTCTTCCGCCGTCAGGCGGTCCAGGCAGCGGATCTGACGTACGGTCTTGCCCAGATCCTCCAGCGCGGGGTATACCGTCACCTGCATACCGCCCTTCTCGGTCTGGACCTGGCGGGGCAGAGTGCCGAACTGCCAGTCGGCGTGTTCCCCCGAGGGCTGATCCTGCTTGCTGTCCCGGCTGACCGATGCCAGCGCCTCTTCCGCCTTGCCTTCCAGCTGGGACTGGATTTCACCGGTTTCCCGGCTCTCTGCCAGTACCTTGCCCTTGTCGCCCATGACCCGAAGGTTCATCCTCAGATGCCTCGGTAACTCGGCCTCGGACCAGGCTTCCGGATCAATACGCACACCGGTCATGCGGCGCAGCTCGTCCCCCAGTTGCTGGGTAAGCGGCGCATTGGAGGGCTGCATATTGGCCAGGGCGGCATCAACAAAATCCGGTACCGGCACGAAATTCCGGCGCAGAGCCTTGGGCAGCCCCTTCACCAGGGCAATGCACTTCTCCCGGAGCAGGCCCGGCACCAGCCACTCCAGGCGCCGGGACGGGATCTGCTTCAGTGCCATCAGGGGCACCTGCATGGTGACGCCATCCCGCTCGCTGGTGGGCTCGAATTCATAGCTGAGGGGGTATTTGACGCCCTCCCACTCCAGATAATCCGGATATAGCTCGGCCGCTCCGGCATCCAGGGGGCGCTGCAGAACATCTTCCTCGGTGAGCTCCAGGTTCCGGAGTTCCTCAGCGGAAAGATTCTTCCACCAGGATTCGAAATGGCGGCCACTGACGATATCGTTGGGCAGTCGCTCGTCATAGAACGCGAACAGTACCTCGTCGTCTACCAGCAGGTCCCGGCGCCGGGTTTTCTTCTCCAGGTTCTCGACGGTATCGAGCATCTCCCGGTTGCGGGCGATGAACGGAGCCTTTGACCGGTAATCCCCTTCCACCAGGGCGCGGCGGATGAACAGGTTTCGGCTTTCAACCGGGTCCACCTTGGCGTAGGGAATGCGACGTTTGGGCACCACGTCGAGCCCGTACAGGGTCACTTTCTCGTAGCCCATCACCTGGGCGCGCTTCTGCTCCCAGTGGGGCTCGAAGTAATTGTGCTTGACCACATGACCGGCCAGCGGCTCGATCCACTCGGGCTGGATGGCGGCCACCATGCGGGCGAAGACCCGGCTGGTTTCGACAATTTCCGCCGCCACGATCCACTTGGGGGCGGACTTGGCGACCTTGGAACCGGGAAAGATCCAGACCTTGCGGTTACGGGTGGCCAGATACTCTTTTTTCTCCAGCTTCACCGCCACCTGCCCCAGCAGGCCGGCCAGGATGGCCTTGTGAATCGGATCGTAACTGGCCGGCTCCTTGTTGAACGCCAGCTTCTGCTCACGACAGATCAGGGTGAGCTGGCGATGTATGTCCCGCCATTCCCGCATACGCATCCAGCTCAGGAAGGTCTTCTGGCACAGCTTCTTGAGCTGGTTCTGGGACAGTTCCTGCCGCTGCTCTTCATACCAGTTCCAGATATTGAGCAGGGTGGCAAAATCGGATTCCTTGTCGTTGAACGGCGCATGGGCCTGGTCCGCTGCCTGCTGTTTGTCCTGCGGTCGTTCACGGGGATCCTGGATACTGAGCCCGGCGATCACCACCAGGGTCTCCGCCAGACTGCCCTGCTCTGCCGCAGTCACCAGCATCCGGGCCAGGCGCGGGTCCAGGGGCAGCTTGGACATGGTCCGGCCCAGGCCAGTCAGTTTCCGCTTGTCATCAACCGCACCCAGCTCTTCCAGCAGCTTGTAACCGTCGTTGATCTGCCGCTTGTCGGGCGCCTCCAGGAACGGGAAGTTGCGAATCTCGCCCAGGCCCGACGTGGCCATCTGCAGGATGACCGAGGCCAGGTTGGTGCGCAGGATTTCCGGATCGGTATATTCCGGCCGGTTGATGAAATCGGTCTCATCGTAGAGCCGGAAGCAAATACCCGGCGCCACCCGGCCGCAACGACCGGCACGCTGGTTGGCACTGGCCTGGGACACCGGCTCGATGGGCAGGCGCTGGATCTTCGAACGCACGCTGTACCGGCTGATCCGGGCCACCCCGGTATCGATCACATAGCGGATGCCGGGCACGGTGAGCGATGTTTCCGCCACGTTGGTGGACAACACGATGCGCCGGCCCCGGTGGGACTGGAATACCCGGTTCTGTTCCTGGTTGCTGAGACGGGAATACAGCGGCAGCACCTCGGTGTGCTTGAGATCGACGTGGCGGAGCACCTTGCTCAGGCTTCGGATCTCCCGCTCCCCGGGCAGGAACACCAGAACATCACCCGGAGGCTGTTTCTCGCTGCGTTCGTGATCCTCGATTTCCCCCAGGGCATCCAGCACGCCATCGGTCCAGCTCTGGTCACGGTCATCCTCATCGCCGGTCAGGGGCCGGTAGCGGATATCCACCGGATAGGTGCGACCGCTGACCTCGATTACCGGGGCCTGGTCGAAGAATTCGCTGAATCGCTCCACTTCTATAGTGGCGGAGGTAATGATGACCTTGAGGTCCGGCCGTTTGGGCAGCAGCTGCTTCAGGTATCCGAGCAGGAAATCGATGTTGAGGCTGCGCTCGTGGGCCTCGTCGATAATCAGGGTGTCGTAGCGATCCAGGAACCGATCGTGCTGGATCTCCGCCAGCAGGATGCCGTCGGTCATCACCTTGACCCGGGATTGCTCCGAAGTCTGGTCCGTGAACCGGACCTGGTAACCGATCTGCTGCCCGACCTGCTCGCCCAGCTCCTCGGCAATCCGGGCCGCCACACTCCGGGCGGCAATCCTGCGAGGCTGCGTGTGGCCCACCAGGCCCCGGATGCCGCGACCACTGTTCATGCAGATCTTCGGAATCTGCGTGGTTTTGCCGGAACCGGTCTCACCGGCGATGATCACCACCTGGTTCTGTTCAATGGCCTCGCGGATGTCATCGACCCGATCGGACACCGGCAGGGATTCGGGGAAGCTTGCCGGTTTGTGCAGGGCCTGGCGCTGACGGACTTTCTCAAGGCCCCGCTCCAGCCAGCCCGCCATTTTCTCCAGATCCTTCTGGCCCGGCTTGCCCTTGGTTCGGGCCACAGTCTTGACGATGCGGGCGGCCTCCTGCTGATTGCAGGCGTCCAGTTGCTCCATCATGGCCTTGACGGCCGCCTGGGAATCCGGGCGCGGAGAGGACGTTGCGGGACTGTCTGATGTGGTCTTTGGCATTGAAAAGAGGAACCGGTGTAAAGCTCAGTGGGGTGGATTCGAGCAGCACAGTCTAGCGGAAAGTTACTGGCTTAAAAAAGAAAAACCCCGCCGGAGCGGGGTCTTCAGGATACCAACGGGATTACTTGCTGGCTTCATCCCGCAGTTCGCGACGCAGGATCTTGCCCACGTTGGTCTTGGGCAGTTCGTCACGGAACTCGAAGTGCTTGGGCACCTTGTAGGCGGTCAGGCGTTCACGGCAGAACTCTTTCAGTTCGTTCTCGCTGACGCCCTCGGGGGTCGGTACAAGATAGACCTTGACTGCCTCGCCGCTCTTGGCATCCGGAATGCCGACGGCCGCACACTCCACCACTTTCGGGTGTGCGCTCACCACGTCTTCCACTTCGTTCGGGAACACATTGAAGCCGGACACGATGATCATGTCCTTCTTACGGTCAACGATCCGGATGTAGCCGTCTTCCTGGATCAGGGCAATATCCCCGGTCTTCAGGAAACCATCCTCGGTGAAGGACTTCTGGGTATCCTCCGGGCGCTGCCAGTAGCCGCGCATCACCTGGGGCCCTTTGACACACAGCTCGCCAGGCTCGCCCAGCGGGGTCTCGTTACCGTCATCATCGATGGTCTTGACGATGGTCGAGGGAATCGGCAGGCCGATGGTACCGATCTGAATGGCGCTGTGGGGGTTGAATGTAACCACCGGGGAGGTTTCGGTCATCCCGTAACCCTCGGAGATCTCGCAACCGGTCACCCGTTGCCACATCTTGGCGGTGTCACTGGTCAGGGCCATACCACCGGAGGATGTGAGCTTCAGGGAGCTGAAGTCCAGATCCTGGAACTCTTCGTTGTTGCACAGGGCAACGAAAAGGGTGTTCAGACCGAGGAAAGCGGTGAACTTGTGGTTCTTCAGTTCTTTCACAAAGCCCGGAATGTCCCGCGGATTCGGGATCAGCACGTTGTGCGCGCCGGCTTCCAGCATGATGCCGCAGTTCAGGGTGAAGGAATAAATGTGGTACAGCGGCAGGGGCGCGATGACCACTTCCTTGCCCTCTTCCACGGTGTCTTCCATCATCGGCCGGACCTGAAGCAGGTTCGCCACCAGATTGCTGTGGGTCAGCATGGCACCTTTGGCCACACCGGTAGTACCGCCGGTGTACTGCAGAACCGCGACATCGTCGTTCTTGGTCTCTACCGGGGTGAACTTTTCACGGGCGCCGGCACCCAGAACCGCCGGGAGCTTGTGGGCACCGGGAATGTTGAACGCCGGCACCATCTTCTTGAGATGCTTGACTGCGGCATTCATCAGGGTGCGCTTAATCGGCGAGTTCATGTCGGCGATTTCGGTAATGATGACATGCTCTATGCCGGTCTGGGGCACCACCTTTTCGGCGTTGTCTGCCATGTTAGCCAGCACCACCAGGGCCTTGGCGCCGGAGTCGTTGAACTGATGTTCCATTTCCCGCTGGGTGTAGAGCGGGTTGGTATTGACGACAATCATGCCGGCACGCATCGCGCCGAAAACCACCACAGGGTACTGGGGAAGGTTCGGCATCTGGACAGCGATGCGGTCCCCGGGCTTGAGGTCAGTCTTGTTCTGCAGCCAGGCGGCAAAGTTACGGCTTTGGGTGTCGAGGTCACGGTAAGTGAGAGTTGCGCCAACAGCACTGAATGCGGGGCGGTCCGCGTATTTCTTCACGGCCTGCTCGAACACATCCACCATGCTCTGGTATTTATCCAGGTCTACCTCGCGGGGCACGCCGGCGGGGTATTTGTCCTGATAAAACTGCTCAAAATCCATCACCATCTCCTGTTTGGCGCTTCTGATTGTAATGGTCGACCAATGTCAGGCTGATCAAAAAATCAACCCGACAAAAGTATCAGCCGAAAAAAAGTGGAGAGAGAATAGCAGTTTTGTAATCGATGAGGTAGGTTTCAGGCATCACACCGAACAACTGTTTTGCTTTCAATAACGTGCGGAGCACACGATGAACGATACCCTGGATACGCTGGAAAATGTCACCTATGACGAACTCAATGAGGGCGATACCGCCACGTTCACCCGGACTCTCACCGAGGATGACCTTTACCTGTTCGCGGCGGTTTCCGGTGATGTGAATCCGGTACACCTGGACGCCGAATTTGCGGCCAATACCATGTTCAAGGAACGCATCGCCCACGGCATGTGGAGCGGCTCCCTGGTCTCGGCCGCACTGGCGACCGTGATGCCGGGGCCGGGAACCATCTATCTGGAACAGAACCTCTCCTTCAAACGGCCGGTAAAGCTGGATGACACTATCACGGTGAAGCTGAAAGTTCTGAGAAAGGAGCCGAAAAACCGGGTTGTTGTGGAATGCGATGTGCGGAACCAGAACGACCAGCAGGTGGTAGTTGGCGAAGCCAAGGTGATTGCCCCGAAGGACAAGGTGAAGCTGAACAAGCCGAACCTGCCCGAGATCACCATCGACCGCTGAACGGGCGCCCTGCCCGCTGCAGCATATTAAGTTTCCTGCCGGGACTCAGCCCGGCAGGAAATCCACCGGGAATCGTACCTTCCGCCGCTCGACACTGTCTGCGCCAAAGTTGAACATGCGCACTCGCATGGCGATACGCTGCTCCAGGGTCGGATTTTCCAGCTCCGAACTCACCACCTCGCAGGCGGACACCGATCCATCCGGCTCGATCACCAGCTCAAGCAGAACCTTGCCTTCCAACGTCGGATCCTGGCGCAGTTCCCGCTTGTAGAGAGAATAGAGCGCGGTTTTCTGGGCATCGAACACCTTGCGGATATTGCTCATCGCCCGTTCTCCCGCGGAGGGTTCCGCGGCGGCGGTGTTGGCACGGGCTACGGTTTGCTGCTCCGGTTCGTTCGTGGGCTCGACTTTCTTGACCTGGTGGTCGGCTACTGCGACGTCTGCTGCCGGGTTTTCTCCGTCTTCGACGCCCCCGCTGCCCTTCAGAACTTCCGGGCGCTCAGGTTCCGGGGAGACTGGTCGGGGTTCCGATCCCACATTGGCGGCCATAGCCGTAGCCTGCTCCGACGAAGACTCCCGGAGCGACGCCAGCCGGTCCTTCATGGCCAGCAGGCCTGAGCGGGAGGCGGTTTCGCGGGCTTGCTCGGCGGTTCGGCGCGCCAGGGGCGTGGGCGGGGTCTGATGAACTTGTTCATCTGACCCCTTTTTCAATTCAGCGACCTCGGGGGGTGAACTTGGGGTCAGATGAACAAGTTCATCAGACCCCGTTTCTACGTCGGCGGCCTCGGGGGTTGAAGGTGAAGTTGGGGTCAGATGAAGGTTTTCATCAGACCCCTTTGCCAGCTCCGGGGTCTGAAGAACTTGTTCTTCTGACCCCTTCTTCACCTCCGGCGCCGCAACCAACCTGGCAAGCCGAGCCGGCACCTCCTCCACTTCGGCCCGCTCCCGCTCCGGCAACTCCATGGACGGAATCCACAGCGCCGGTGGCAAGAACACCAGCACGGTCAGTACCAGAATCCCCACAAACCGCCCGCGCTCACCCGGCGCCCGGGACCAGGGCAGGCGCGGACTCTGCCAATCCTGCTGCACCTGGGCCTCAGCCATTGCGCACCTCCGGCTCGACCGCCAGCCTTACCTGCCGGAATTGCTGGTCAACGCAGGTCTGCATGATCCTGCGCAGCAGCCGGTAATCGGTATCCCGGGCAGCCATGATGGTGATTGGCAGACCCTGTTCCGGAATTTCCTGCAGGCGGTCACGGCGATAGGCCAGCTCCTCCGACAAACCGGAGATGTGACGATCCCCCTTCTCAATGCCGTCCAGCCGCGCCACTTCCCGACCCTGCACCAGAATCGACCGGCCGCTGACCTGGACCGTCAGGTTTTCCACTGCCTGCTGCTCCGCGCTGGAAACTGGCAGCGGCACGTCGGTGGAGTTCTGCATCACTTTCACATCGGACGAGTTCACCATCAGGAAGAACACCAGAATGGTGAAGATATCCATGAGCGACACCAGATTCAGGCCACCGGCCTTGTGCATCCGGCCATAGTGACGGCGCAGCCGCCGGGAACGATGGGAGCTTTTCATGCACCCTCCCCGGCCGCAGGTGCCGCCAGGTCAGCCAGCGCCCGGTCCTCCGGCGCATCCATCAGGGAAATATCGGGAAACAGTTCTCCCTCCACGACACTTGCGGCCACCACGGCGGGATAGGAGCGGACGGTGTCCATGGTGGTAACCAGGGTCTGGTAGTCGATGTCGGGGCCCACCTCAAGAATCACGTCGGTCTTGTCCGGTACCCGGGCTTTGATCCCCCGAAGCAGGTTTCTCAGACTCTCAAAGTCTTGCTTGCCGTCAGTCGCGGGCAAGACCCGGAGCAGACCCCGCTCGGAATCCGCTACTTCGATGCCTCCAGGAATCAGGGTGACCACCAGATCGAGTTGCTCCGACTCAAGCGGTTCGCCCTCCTGCAGCCCGGGAAAATTCAGCTCGATCATGCGTACCTGGCTGAACACCATGCCCAGCAGCAGCACGGGCACGAGCACGATCATAAGGTTCAGGAACGCGGTGATATCCAGTTCCGGAGAATTCGTCATCCGACGATGTCGACGTCTCATGGTCCATTCCCTCCGCAGTGCTGTTGCGGGACCGCTGCCAGCTTCACGCTGCCGCGCCGCTGGCGCCGGACGGTGTTGGCTCGGAGACCAGGTTCAACAACTTGACCCCGGCCATCTCGAAGCTGTCCACGATTTCATTGGTGCGGGTCTGCAGCAGGGCATGAAACATCAGCAGTGGAATCGCCGACATCAGGCCGAAAGCCGTGGTGTTCATGGCAACGGAGATACTCTCGGAGAGCAGGCTGGCCTTCTGGGCGGGATCGGCGGCAGCAACCGCCGTGAATGCAGAGATCAGACCGATAATGGTGCCCAACAGCCCCAGCAGGGTCGCGATATTGGCCAGGGTCGCCAGATATTGGGTGCGTTTTTCCAGCCTGGGCAGGACTTCCATCAGCCCTTCTTCCATGGCGTACTCAATATCCTCCCGTCGACTGTTGCTGACCAGGCGACCAAGGCCTGCCCCCATGATCGAGCCGATCGCACTGTTGGAGTGGCTGGCAGCTTTCATCGCCCGCTGGTAATCCCGTTTCTGTAACAGTGGCAGGATGCCCTTTTCGAACGTGACACGGTTTTTCCGGCCCACCGAGGCCAGAAAGATAAAGCGCTCAAGGGCGATGGCCAGCCCGAGGGCCAGTACCACGGCAATCGGGTACATGAAGGGGCCACCTTCCTGAAAAAAACGAACGATTGTTTCCAGCATTGTTATTCTCCCGTTTCTACTGCTCGGTTAAGGCTGAATGCCTTGTGGGTCCAGGGTCATGGGATCCAGGGTGTTCCGGAACCTGCGATGACGTTCCACCACCATGGGATCAATGGGCTGCTCCAGCTCCGGGGCCTGGTCTTCAAGTTCTGCCCGGGGCCTGCGAGGCAGGCTTGGGGGTTGCCAGGGCAAAATGAAAAGAATTCGCGGTTCATCCTCGCCGTTGGTGGCGGATATCCCGGCAATCTCCAGGTTTGCGCGCTCTTTCTCCGGCGTTGTGTTTTCCCCGGCAATAGCAGTGGTAGCGAACACGATCAGCAAAGCCAGCGGTTTGGCCAGGTCGGCAATCCGTTTCATCACTGGAGCCTCCTTTCAAGATCCGCAATCCACCCGTCCACTTCAGCGTCTTCCTCATTGACCAGGTTCTGGTATGCCCGGTAATGGGTCAGCGCCTTGTCCAGCTCCAGCAGATAGAGTTCCGAGATCACCGCCAGGTTGTAATGCAACTCGGCTACCCCGGGGGACCTGGTCACACCCTGCTCCAGCAAGTCCGCCGCCTCCGCGAACCGGTACTGTTCTTTCAGGGCCAGGGCCAGATTGTTGATCGCCACCGGGTCTTCCGGATTGAGTGCTACGGCCTGACGCCAGATTTCAATGGCCGCCTCCCGGGCACCCTGTTCCCATGCGCTCATGGCTCGCCTGGCATGCTCGGCAGCCAGTGCAGGATCGGTTTCGGGCTCTGCGGCTTGCTGCTCCACGGCGGGACCGGCACAGCCGGCCAGCCAGAGAGCTCCAAGCAAACCCAACAACCGGCACAGGCGGAAATCAGGCATCATCACCCTCCTCCCTATTTACTTCCGGGGCATTCCCGCTCATCCAGCGTATCGAGCGTTCGTAGCGCCCCGGGTGCAGCCGGGCCAGCGCCTCGAGGCTTCGACCGATCCAGTCGTCATAGCCGGTTTCGGCAATTCGCCCATGGTTTTCGGCATGCAGGTTCAGGGCTTTCTCCTCAAAGGGATAGGCTTCCTCCTCCAAAAGCATCTGGTACTGCATCGCTTCCATCTCATTTAGCTCTGCTGGCACCTCAGAGGCCATCAGGTCCTGGGCCAGCTCGCGGTATAGCTCGGCCCGTCGGTAAAGGATTTCCGAGCGCACCGCTTCACCACCGAATCGCTCCGCCTGGGCAAACCGGGCCCGAGCGGCTTCAAGCGCAGACTGTTTGCGATCAAGGGACTCGGCAAGGGGATGGTTCAGGGGAATGTCGGCGAAGACCGCAGCCGCATGGCTGCCCAGAACGATTGCGCTGGCAGCACTCCACTGCAGTGTGTCCGCCGAGTGCCACTCGCTGGCCAGCTCTGCTTCCACGATCGCGGCCCGAATCTTGCCCGGATCGCGGGCCGAGACCAGCAGATGGTGGCGCATGGTCTGGAGTAGGATGTGATCCTCGGCACTGGCTGGGGACGGCCCGGTGGCCAGGTATTCAATGTAAAGATCATCCCTCTGCCCGGTGTCACCGGCCTCGTGATAAAGAGCGGCCGCGCGCAATTTGTCCGGCCAGGGGTTGGCCTGGCCAGAAGCCAGTGCGAGCAGCTCATCCGCCGCCCGGCCCGGCTGGCCGGATTGGCTGTAGGCATACACCAGTTTCTCGCCAATATCCCGGGCCAGGTGATGGTTTGGGTAACTACGCCGGAACCACTGCAACTCATTCACCGCCGGCTGCCACTCGGATGCCTTCAACAGCGTGTTGGCGGCATCAAACCGGCCCCGAATGGCAATTTCCGCCTCCGGCAGGACCTGTCCCACCCGCCGAAAGTGGGCCACCGCTTCTGCCACCTTGCCGGTTTCGGCCGCGCGCTCGCCCTGACGATAGACCGAGGTCGCCAGCTGCTTCAGAATCAGATCGCGATCATCCGAGGCCAGAACCTCCGGTTCACTTGAATCAATCAGCCTCAGGGCCTGCCTCCAGGCCCGCTCCGCCAGACCGAATTCCTGTTGGGCCTGGCGCACTCGTGCTGTGATCAGCCATGCTGCGTACTGCTCTTTGGTGGCGGCATCGCCGCGCATCAGAACGGCACCGGCATAGGCTGCAGCCTGGTTATAGTTTTCGATCTCCAGCCATCGGGTGGCAAGGTCAGCCTGGGCACCAGGCACTCTCGCATCCGTCTCAAAGGTGGAGGCAAACTGGTCCACTTCCGCTGCCAGTAGCTCCAATTCCGTGCGAGCCTCGTTTATCACCCGATCCCGTTGCAGAACGACCGCTGCCCAGCCGGCATCGGCGGCTTCACTGTAGTTACCGGCTTCATAGGCTGCCGTTCTGAAATTCTCCAGTGCCTCGCGGCGCTGCCGGGCCTGAAGGCGCGCATCACCCGCCAGGCGCCATATCGGCCCGGCATTCGCTGCCCTTGGCGCCAGCGTTTCGTAATAACCCGCAGCCTCGGCAAACAACGGGAGCGACGATTCAAGCTCGCCCCTGTCGGAAAGCCCGGTTGCTGCCTCGTAGCTGGTGTCCGCCAGCCAGCGGGCGTATTCACGCCAGCGTGACTGTCCCCTCGGTTCCAGCAGAGAGAATGCAGTGTCAGGACTGTAGGCAGCAACATAGCCGGCCCTGGCCTGTCGCACTTTCCGGTCGTCACCCGCCATCTGCCAGACCTCCACTATCTGTGCAAGGAAGCGGGGGGTGCTGGCGTGTTGCGGGTATCGACGATGAAACGCCTCGTTCACGGCCACGCTGGCCTCATACTTCCCGGTAATCGCGTACAGATCTGCCAGCCGGTCAAAGACCAATGGTTCCCAGGGGCGCACCGAGCCCGAATCAAACCACTGGTCAAGAGTGGCCAATCCCCGGGTGCGGGAGGCCATCAGTGCCAAAACCCTCAAGGTGTCATCAATTGTCTCCACCGAGGATTCGGGTACCTGCCGGATGCTCTCGGCGGTCGGCAAGAAGCCGTCGAGCACGGCCTGGAAAGTAGCCGCGGCGCGCTCCCAGGCATGTTCCCCCTGTTTGAACTGGCTCCAGCCAAGCATGTATCGGGCCTTGGCTTTCAGAGCCTCACCGCCCTCGCCTTCCAGCAATGCGCGGTAGCCGGTCTCGGCTTCGGCGAACTGTCCGTTGGCAAAGGCAGACTCGGCGATGCGGAACCTTGCTTCCGGTACCAGTGGTGAGTTCGGATAAAGGCCTACCAGCTGTTTCAAACGCTGAATGGATGCTCCCGCCTCTCCGGTCAGCGCATGGGCCTTGGCCATCTGGTAAAGCAGTTCATCGAGGCGGCCGGAGAAAGAACCACGGGCGAGAATGGACTCGTAGCTGCCCAGGACTTCCTCATAGATTTCCGGTTCCTGCTCGGGCGAATAGCCCACGTCCTGGCCCGAGCGATCCCGGATATTGGTCAGCCGGTTCAGGGCATCCACTCGGACTTCCGGCTCGTCGGAGTTTTCGAACAAGCGCTGGTAACGCCTGGCCACTTCCGCGGGCGATATGGCAGGCAGTGGTCGGCTTTCAAACTTCAGGAACACCGGCCGCATGTCACCGATGGTTTTGCCATCACGGCCCAGTTCCACGCGGAAGCTTTCCTGGGCAGCGACAGGCGCTGCCAGCACAACGGCCAGGAACAGAAAACGGTAAGACAGGTTCATTGGCCCCTCCCTCCCAGGCTTTCCAGGGCCAGATACTCATAGAGGTGGGCAATCTGCTGTTCAGTCTTGTTCAGTGCGAAAACCATCCGCTGGTCCTGGTGATCCAGGAACGCCAGCACCTGTTTGTCGAGCTCTTCCTCGGCGGCGTTTCGCAAATCCGCCAGACGCTTGAGGTAGCGATCATTCGACCCCTGGAGCTGGGTCACCTTGGTAACGGCCGTCTCTGGAACCGAAGCCTGAGATGACTTAAGTGCACCGGCAAACACTTCCAGATCGTGGGAATGGGTCGTCAGTCGCTTCTCCAGGGCAGCCAGCGCCGCAACCCGGCCAACCGCTCGCTGTGCCTGCGGCTTTTTCAGGAATTCCAGCAGATAAGCCAATCTGGGTTGCTGCATGGAACGGCTGTCTGCCAGGAACCATTCCAGGTCGGAGGCTTTGACATCGGCAACCAGGGCTTGGTAGGCCCCTTCATTGCGAACCTGATCCTTGAGGGTCCGCAATACAACCCGCTCACTCTCACAGGCGGCATTGGCCGCAAGATAGGCTTCCCCGGCCTGGCCGAGATAGCCGGCAAGGTCGTAGCCCCGTCCCATTCCGATCCAGGCTTCGGCCGCGCCGGGATAGGCCAGCGGAAACTTCCGGGCCCTGTGCCAGCTCTGCATGGCCGCGCGGTGGTTGCCCCGTTCGGTCAGGGCGAGTCCGTGAACATAAAGGGCCCGGGGCGTGCTGGGGCTATCCAGGGAAACCGATTCAAGGAAGCCGATCGCCTTTTCGAGTTCGCCGTTTCGATAGGCCAGGTATCCCGCCCGAAGCAGTGCCTCATCATGCAGGTGCCGGCTGCGCTCGTTGCCATCCTCGGCCTTCGCCATAGCCATCGCCACTCTCAGGGCCACAAGCGCCCGGGACGGGTCAAGATCCTCTCTTGCGAAATCACTGGCGAGGTTCAAATAACCCGCTGCCGCCCAATAGCCCTCCGGCATGGCCGCCAGGATTTCTCCGGCTTTCTGGAGTCTGCCTGCGTTTCGGTGACTCTCCGCCAGATCGAACCTGGCTTTGCGATGCGCCTCGGCATGGGAGGACGGGCTATCGTGATCGGGGGCGCGGTTGACGTCTGGATCATCAAAGGCAATTTCTTCCTCGGAGACCTGCTTTACGTCAAAGGAAACCCGTGGTTCGAAATCCGGTGCACTGGCGCTCAGGTTCAGGCGAACGGCGAGGGCCCTGGAGTGCTTGGTGAACAGGTGGGTAGCCTCCCGCCGAACGAAATCTCCGTCGGCCGAACGGGCGGTAACCACCACCTTCAGTTCATGGTCACCCCTAGCCACATGGCCGACATACAGCTGTTCGGCCCCATCAGCGTTCAGAACGGGTTGTTCCTGCAGGGCGTAAACCTTGGAGACAACCGGCCGGCTGTCGATAAACAGGTCAAGCGAATCCAGATCGAGCCCGCCGCCGGAATCAAGTGTCAGGAAAACTGTCAGTCGGGTACCGAGTGGTCGAAGTTGATTGCTTTCAAGGGACTGGATGCTTGCGGAGTGTCGGCCAGCATCTTCCGTGAAGGCGGCAATGTCGTCGTCCAGGGTTGAAGCAGCGGCTGCGGAACAGAAGAACAGCACGGCCAGCAGCCTGATGAAGACGTCGGTCAACCAGTTATTCCGTCGGCGTCCTTGTGGTTTTGGTGAGCCGAACATACCTCTCCTGCCCCGTATAATTCCGGCAATATTCCGTTACAAAGTGAGAGGAAGCGTAACACCTGGTTACCACCAAGAACGGTATCCAGATCACCAAATGAGAAACAGGAAATGTCGGTTTTTTTGACAGGAGCGGGGGGAAGGGACCGGTGGGACTGTAGGGCATGAGCCTTCAGGCATTAATACCGGTCTGATTTTACGATAGTTTTTTTAGATGGCCTGGCAGTTGCATTAGCTACCGCGGCGGGAGTGCCGGCAAGGCAAACCCGCTAAATATGCCGAGCTTTTGCCGATGCCCTCAACCGCATCGGCTTTTTTTTGTTTAAGTCCAAGACGGGGTCAGATGAAAGCTTTCATCTGACCCCATTTTCACACCGGCCCCCTTTTCACACCGGACCTCATTTTCACACCCGGCCCCGTTCTCACTTGCTGAGCTGCCTCATCGCCGATTCAAGCCCATCGATAGTCAGCGGATACATATGATCATTCACCAGCTGCCGGGTCATGCCCAGCGAGCCACCGGTGCCCCAGTAACTCTCCGGCAGCGGGTTGAGCCAGACCACCTTGCGGAAGTGATCGGTCACGCGCTGGAACCAGGTGGCGCCGGCTTCTTCGTTCCAGTGTTCGATGGAACCGCCGGGGTGGGAGATTTCATAGGGCGCCATGGTGGCATCGCCGACAAAGATGACTTTGTAGTCCGGCGTGTACTTGTGGAGGATGTCCCAGGTGCTGGTGGTCTCGTTCATGCGCCGGACATTGTTCTTCCACACATTTTCATAAATGAAGTTGTGGAAGTAGAAATACTCCATGTGCTTGAACTCGAGCCGGGCCGCCGAAAACAGCTCTTCACAGACACGGATGTGCGGGTCCATGGAGCCGCCCACGTCAAAAAAGATCAGCACCTTCACCGCATTGTGGCGCTCGGGAACCATCTTGAGATCGAGGTAACCGGCATTGCGGGCGGTGGAACGGATGGTGTCATCCATGTCCAGCTGGTCGGCCGCGCCCTGGCGCGCAAACTTGCGCAACCGACGGAGGGCCACCTTGATGTTGCGGATCCCCAGGGTGATGCTGTCGTCCAGGTCACGGAATTCCCGTTTCTCCCAGACCTTGACCGCCCTTCCCTGACGACCGTTCTTCTGGCCGATGCGGAAGCCTTCGGGGTTGTAGCCGTTGGCGCCGAAAGGTGAGGTACCGCCGGTACCGATCCATTTGTTGCCGCCGGCGTGCCGCTCCTTCTGCTCTTCCATGCGCTTCTTGAAGGTTTCGATCAGCTCCTCCAGACCACCCAGGGAGTCGATCTTCGCCTTTTCCTCATCGCTGAGGTGCTTCTCGAACTCGGCCCGGAGCCAATCGTCGGGGATCAGGGCTTCCAGCAGGTCATCCAGGTTCTGGATGCCTTCGAAATAAGCCTGGAAGGCACGATCGAACTTGTCGAAGTGGCGCTCGTCCTTCACCAGGCACAGGCGCGCCAGGTAGTAGAACTCCTCCATGTCGGCGAAGGCCAGGCGGTTCTGCAGGGCCTCCAGCAGATCGAGGAATTCGCGCAGGCTGGCGGGCACCTTGGCCCGCCGCACTTCGAGAAAGAAATCAATCAACATAAAGCGGAACTCTTGCCGGAAATCAGTTGCGACGGCGTGCCATGAAAGCCAGCTTCTGCAACAGGTGCACGTCCTGCTCGTTCTTCACCAGGGCGCCATACAGCGGCGGCAACGCCGTTCCCGTATCCTTCTCCTGCAGGGCCTTGGCGGTCAGTTCATCGGCCATCAGCAGCTTCAGCCAGTCGATCAGCTCGGAGGTGGACGGCTTTTTCTTCAGCCCCGGCACCTTGCGCACATCGAAGAAGACTTCCAGGGCATCCCGGACAATCTCCTGCTGCAGGTTCGGGAAGTGTACGTCCACGATGTTCTGCATGGTCTCGTGGTCCGGGAAGCTGATGTAATGGAAGAAACAGCGGCGCAGGAAAGCGTCCGGCAGTTCCTTCTCGTTGTTACTGGTGATGACCACGATCGGGCGGTGCTTTGCCTTGACGAACTGCTGGGTCTCGTAAACGAAGAACTCCATGCGATCGAGTTCGAGCAACAGGTCGTTCGGGAACTCGATATCGGCCTTGTCGATCTCGTCGATCAGCAGTACCACCTGCTCTTCGGATTCGAAGGCTTCCCAGAGCTTGCCCTTGACGATGTAGTTGCTGATGTCCTTGACCTTCTCATCGCCCAGCTGGGAATCACGCAGGCGGGAGACCGCATCATATTCATAGAGGCCCTGCTGGGCCTTGGTGGTGGATTTGATGTGCCAGGGAATCAGCCTCATGCCCAGGGCCGATGCCATCTCCTCCGCCAGCAGTGTTTTGCCGGTGCCGGGCTCGCCCTTGATCAGCAGCGGGCGCTGGAGCGCAATCGCGGCGTTGACGGCCATTTGCAGGTCATCGGTGGCTACATACTTCTCGGTACCGGTAAACTTCATGCTCTCAATTCCTGTCGATTACTTTTCAAGTTTCTGATCAATAGCGGGTCAGGCAGCGCTCATCGTTTAACGAGGCGATAGCGTACCAGGTCCAGGATCCATACCAACAACATCACCAGGCCCGCGAGGCCGAAGTTGAACCACGCCATGCTGGCGGTCTCCACGTGGCCCAGGATCAACTCGTACCCCCCATAGAGCCAGGCGGGCATCCACCAGCCTGCCACATCCGGCGACTCGACCGGTGTCAGCAGGAGCACCATCAACGCCGACAACAGCAGGGTGCGAGCGCCATACAGGGGAATGAAGCGGAACAGCCGCTTCATCATGTAGAAGAATATTACGAAGGCAATGGCATATGCGGCCCAGAAAATCCCGTAGGCCATTTGTGTATCCGCGTCTAACATTACAATACCCAGTGAATGATGTGTTCTTCCCAGTCTTCTTCAGGCACCTGTTCTTCGGAAATCACCCTGTGGCGCACCGAAATGCCGGCCTCGTGCACGGACTCCGGATCCCCGCTCCTTAGCGGGTGCCAGGCCGCCAGCCCACGGCCTTCGGCCAGTGAGCGATAGGCGCAGGTATAGGGTAGCCAGTAGTAATCCCCGACGGTCTCGGGCGTGATCACGGTGCAGCCGGGGACTTTCTGCAGTCGTTCGGAATACACTGTGCACCGGCAGGTATCCTGATCCATATACCGGCACACAAGATCGGTATGGTAGACCTCGCCGGTATCTTCATCCTCGAGCTTCGCCAGGCAGCATTTGCCACAGCCATCGCACAGGGATTCCCACTCCTGAGGAGTCATCTCGTCCAGGCGTTTACGCTGCCAGAACGGGATCTGGGCAATCATTTTTCGTTTTGCTCCAGCTTGCGCTTGAACTCGACCACGTAGCCCTCCTGCTCTTCGGGCATCTGCAGGTAAAACTCCTTTTCCCTGATGGCTTCCAGAACCTGCTGGCCGGTGGTCCTGGCGAGCTTGCGGTCCGGAGTCAGCAGCAGGTCCATGGAATGGATCGGCGCACCGAAGATGCCGCGAAGGCCCTCGGGGAGCTCATCCCAGTCCTGCCCCCGGCGCACGAATACGTAGGTATCCGCCTTACGGCTGCTTTTGAATACGGAGATAAATTCCCGCTCTTTCATTGCTTCAGTATGTCCTCGATCTGGCTTCGTACCGGCGCCAGCAACTCTCCGCGCCAGCCCTGGAAAAACGGGTTGCCTTGCAACGTCCGATCCTGCATCAGTTTCTCAAGACGCTTCCTCGGGGCAACCAGTTCCATCGGAATATCAGCAGCTTCCGCAACCTTTTTGACAGTACGCTTCAACTGCTTGAAATCCGCCTGCTGGTCACGACTCAATGGTGGTGCAATCCGCTCAAGCCCGGAATTATCGGCACCACGGGCCTCGCGGACAAGTTTGAGTATGGTTTCACCGTAACGGCGAACTGCTCCCGAGGGTATGCCCTGGATATCCCCCAGCGCATGCATCGACTCCGGCAACCGTTCGGCAACCAGTATCAACAGGGCATCGGCAAACACCCGGTTACGGGGCATGTCCCGACGCTGGCACTCCCCCTCCCGCCAACGCACCAGTTCCTTCAGAACGGCCTGTTGCTCGGGGTTCAGGGTCCAGCCACCCCGCAACTTGAGGTAATGCTGCTCCGGATCGTCCTGGGCGGCAAGCTCGGAGGCAAACCGCTGTGACTCCTCGAACAGAGCCTCGACCAGGCCGCGGGGCCTGAGGGAATCCATTACCCAATGGCACATGGGCTCGAGAAAGCGGATGTCGTCCACGGCATATCGCTGCTGTGCTTCGCTCAGGGGACGGGCCAGCCAGTCGGAACGGGTAGCGGATTTGTCCAGGGTTTCCCCGAACAAGGTTTCCACCAGGCGGGCATACCCCAGGGAAAAACCGGCGCCGGCCATGGCCGCACCAATCTGGAGATCCACCACCCCTTTTAGCTCGATCCCCAGCCAATGGCGGAACAGCTCCAGGTCCTCGCTCATGGCATACAGGAGCTTGGCAACCTCGGGGTTTGCCAATACCTCCCGGAACACCGCAGAGGCCTCGGCTACGTCCGGATCAACCAGGCAGTACTGATCGCCCAGGCCCAGCTGAACCAACCCGGGGATGGGATAGAAGGTGTTGACCCGTTCAAACTCGGTGTCAAGGGCAAGGGGCTGGTCCGGTGATGCCGGTGCCAGCCAACTGTCCAGTTCCTGGGGAGTCTCGATCCAGTGAATGATCTCGGGGGCCGGGGGAACGGCCACGGCCGGTGAAGAAGATGCCATAGGGAAGCCTGGTTAGCCTATTCGGAGAGTGGTTTTCGACCGCGGAAGGCGTGGGTCAGAGTGAAGCCGTCAACATAGCCCAGCTCTCCACCCACCGGGATGCCATGGGCCAGACGGGTGATGAGGATGTTCCGGCCATCGAGTCGGTCGGCAATGTAATGGGCCGTCGCCTCGCCCTCGACGGTGGGGTTGGTGGCGAGAATCAGCTCGGTCACCCCTTCGTCCTGGACGCGTCTCAGCAGGCGTTCGATACCAATTTCTTCGGGGCCGACGCCATCGATGGGCGAAAGATGGCCCATCAGCACAAAGTAACCACCCTTGTAGTCGCCAGCCTGCTCAATGGCCAGCAGATCGGAGGGGCTTTCCACCACGCACAGGGTGCCGTTCTTGCGGGTCGGGTTCTCACAGATCCCGCAGATCTCGGTATCGGCGAAGTTCTGGCAGGATTCGCAGCGGCGCACGCCGTCCATCGCCGTGCGCAGGGCCTCGGACAAACGGGTGCCCCCCGACCGGCCACGCTCCAGCAGATGGAAAGCCATGCGCTGGGCCGTTTTCTGACCAACGCCCGGAAGGCAGCGCAGGGATTCGACCAGTTCATCAACCAGTGGACTGAAAGCCATCAACTATCCTCGGAATACAACAGACGAACGGATCAGAACGGCATCTTGAAACCGGGGGGCATGCCCATTCCCGACATCATTCCGGACATCTTTTCTTTCTGGTTGGCCTCAACCCGGCGAACAGCGTCGTTCACCGCGGCGGCAAGAAGGTCCTCGAGAATCTCTTTCTCTTCGGACATGAGCGAAGGATCAATCTCGACCCGGCTCACATCATGACGGCCGTTCATGGTGACTTTCACCAGGCCCGCTCCGGCCTCGCCAGTCACTTCGGCCTTGGCGATCTCTTCCTGAGCCTTCTTCATCTCTTCCTGCATTTGCTGGGCTTTTTTCATCAGATCGCCCATGTCGTTAAACATGTTCTATCTCCTGCTGGTCTCTATGGGCCGGATACTGTCTTCGACTATCCGCGCCTCAAATCGTTCAACGATGGACTGGACCACCGGATCCTTACGGATGGCGTCCTCCGCCGCTTGCTGGCGTGCCTGGCGCTGCCGTTCCTCATACGCGGCTGGCGTATGCGGCCCGGGTTCGCCCTGCTCTATGCGTAACTCGATGGAGTCGCCAAAGCGGTTTCTCAAGGCAGTGGCGATTTTTTCCTCGTGCCGGGCATTGAGCAGGCGGGCATGGCCATCGTCGATAGTGAGTACGATGGTATCGCCGTCCCGAACCATGGCGGTCTGGCTGGCCAGGTTACCGGGCATACCCACGATGCCAAGATCCCGGAAATCCCGCTCCCAGACGAAGTCGCCGCTCGGTTCTTCAACGACCGGCGCGGGCGCAGGCTCAGATTCAGGTTCCGGCTCGGGTTCCGGCTTTGCTTCCACTTCTGCCTCTGGCCCGGGGCCAGCCTCAGGTGGTTCCGGCTCGTATCCGAAATCGGGTTCCACCTCGGGTGGCTCTTCGGGTAGTGGTGGCTCCTCATAAACAGGTGCCGGTTCTGGCGCCGGCTCTGGTTGAGGAATCGGCTCCGGCTCCGGAGCTGCGACCCGAGTTACTTCGGGCGCGGGTGTGACTGCTGCCGGCTCCTGAGGCGCAGTCTCCGCTACCTTCGGCGCAGCGGCAGGCCCGGGCTCATCCCGGGCTTCGCCCGCGGCCGAGTCACCACCGGAACGCACCGTCGGCGGTTCCCTCCGGTCAGTACCCGGGCGGAACGCCAGCATCCTCAGCAGGGTCATTTCAAAGCCCATGCGGGCATCCGGGGTGATATCCAGGTCCTTACGGCCCATCAGGGCGGCCTGGTAGAACAGCTGGGCATCCTCGGCGCTGAGTTTCCGGGCCAGTTCCTGGACCTGATTGGCATCGCCCAGGGCATTATCGGCACTGCCCGGCACCACCTGTTCCATGGTGACCCGATGGAACAAGGACAGCAGATCCGCCAGGATCACACTGTAATCCGGGGCGAACTCCGAGATCCTTGCGATTTCCGAGAGCAGTCCCGGGCCATCACGTTCCACCAGGGCATTAACGATGCGTTCGATGTCCCGCTGGTCAATGGTGCCCAGCATGTTGCTGACATCACTGGCGGCGAGCTTCTGGTTCCCAAAGGCAATGGCCTGATCGGTCAGGCTCAGGGCATCCCGCATACTGCCGTCGGCGGCGCGGGCCAGCAGCCACAGTGCCGGTTCCTCGAAGGGAATTCCCTCTTCAGTCAGTACATGCTTGAGGTGGCCGGCAATGTGTTCCGGGGTCATGCGCTTGAGGTTGAACTGCAGACACCGGGACAGGACGGTAACCGGAAGCTTCTGGGGATCAGTGGTGGCCAGCAGGAACTTTACATGCTCCGGCGGCTCTTCCAGGGTTTTCAGGAACGCGTTGAAGGACTGGTTGGTAAGCATGTGCACCTCGTCAATGAGGTACACCTTGTAGCGGCCACGGGTCGGCGCGTACTGGACATTATCGGTGAGTTCCCGCATGTCATCGACGCCGGTGCGGGAGGCCGCATCGATCTCGATCAGGTCAACAAACCGGCCTTCCTGAATTTCCTGGCAACTGGTGCACTCCCCGCACGGGTTCGGGGTGACACCGGTTTCACAGTTAAGGCAACGGGCCAGCAGACGGCCAATGGTGGTCTTGCCCACACCGCGGGTGCCGGTAAACAGGTAGGCATGGTGCAGACGCTGGTTTTCCAGGGCATGGATCAACGCCTGAAGCACGTGTTCCTGGCCCACCATGTCCTGGAAGGTGCGGGGGCGCCATTTTCGGGCAAGTACCTGGTAGCTCATGTTCCGTCAACTGCTGTGAAAATGCGATTAACCATAGCATGGACCCGCTTTGATAAGAAGCAAAGTTGGCACTCGGTCACGGGGACTGAAGCACAATTACGGGCGAAGAATCAGGGGATTAACAAATCGGGAGGGGGAAAACTGGGGGTGACCCCACCAGCAGATCTCCGGCACACAAATCCACCGCTTCGGCTGCTCCCTTCCGGGCCTGACCGGGTTCACGGTTTCATGTTGCGGAGGCACCAATGGGGCCACCATAACGACGCTCCGGGGTTTCCCTCGAAAGCGGCGCGCATATTAGCAAATGGACCTGCAGACTACAACGGGAAATCTGCCGGCCGGGAAATTCACAGCGGCAGCGGTACCTCATCCTGCCGGAACCAGCAGGCCAGACTGTACCGGGTGCGATTTGCCGGCAGTACTTCGTGGGGAATTTCCTCGCTCAGGAACAGGGCCATCCGGCCGGCCTCGGGAACGATCATTCCGCACACCTCGTTCTCGTTATCCCGGTTAAATACCTGCAAGGCACCGCCATCCTCCGGGGCCCACCCCTCATTCAGATACAGAACCAGGCTGACCACCCGGGAAGCACGGCCTCGGAAGCTGTCCAGATGCCTCTTGTAAAAATCCCCTGGATGATAGGTGGCATAGTGGGTCTCGAATCGTTTCAGGCCCAGGAACAGGCGCTGGTTCAAACCACAGCGGATGGCATCCAGAAAACGGAAAAGCTCTGCCTGCGGCGGCGTAATTCCCTGCAGCCAGGCAATGCGGTCACGGCGCACGGCGCGATCCCGGACCAGGTCCGAGCCACGACCTATGCCGGCCGTTTTCATGGCATCGGTGCGATCGAGAATCGCCACTTCGTCACGCAGCGCTTCCAGCAGAACAGGCCCCAGCCGGTCACGGACATCCAGGGACATCCAGCCGTGTTCACTCAGGCCGTCCGCCAGCTGATCCAGCCAGTCGTCAGAGACATCTGAAGCACCCGCCTGCCCTGCGTCAACGACCAGAATGTCACTGCCGGCGACAACATCCAGTTCAGGGCTTGCTGTAAATGAGAGAGGGTCTCTGATCGGGGTAACTGTCGGATTGTCCATGGGCAGGCCTCTTCGGGAAATCGGCGCTATTTTAGGCACAAATCTCGCCGGTCGGTCAGTTTTAATTTACTCTGATGATAAGCAGATACACTTAACCGCCACCTGATCCGATACGTCTATGTCAGAAAGCAGTCACAGACCGTCCCGATCCCTTTCTCCGGGCCAGTGGTCCTTCACCCGCTGGAAAACAATCGGCCAATTGGAAGCCCTGGAGGTCCATCACCCGCTGTTTCGCGCCACCCTGTTTCTCCAGGGGGCACACCTGACCCAATTCATGCCAAGCGACGAGCCGGACTGGCTCTGGCTCAGCAAGGACGCCCGGTTTGAGCCAGGCCGGGCGATTCGCGGCGGTATCCCGGTATGCTGGCCCTGGTTCGGCGATCCCGGCAAGAATGCGCCGGCCGTGCGCAAGCGCATCCATACCAATAGCGCCCACGGTTTCGCCCGTACGGCGCTCTGGAAACTCGAGGATGTTCGGGAGAATGCCCACGAAGTGGAGATCAGCCTTTCCCTGGACGCCAACGAGGATTTTGCCAACGTATGGAGCGGCCATGCGTTGGCACTGATCACTTTCCACTTCTCGGTACGGGGCTGCCAGCTGGCATTGACCACGACTAATCTGGGCGAAGAGCCGATGGCCTTCAGCCAGGCACTGCACACCTATCTGCCAACCTCCGACGTGACCCGCTCGAGGGTACTGGGCCTGGGCTATAGCCAGTACATCGACACCCTCGATGACTGGGAGTACAAGAACCAGGAAGGCCCGGTGTATTTCGAAGGTGAAACCGACCGCATCTACGAGAGCGGAGAGCCCCTGACCATCGTTACGCCGTCAGGAAGCCGGAAGCTTACCTCCGTGGGCAGTGATTCCACCGTGGTCTGGAACCCGGGCCCGGAAAAGGCGGCGCGGCTGTCGGATTTTCCCGATGAGGCCTGGAAGACCATGCTGTGTGTCGAAACCGCCAATGCAGCCAGTGACTACAGAGTGCTTAATACCGGCCAGAGCCACACCCTGGGTGTGCTGATCGGACGCAAATAACCGGGGAGAACGGATGAGCCTGGCGAGTTACCTGAAATCCAAACTGATACCCGCAGATATCAACGAGCATATCAATCGAATTCGTAAGCCCATCGGCTCGCTGGGGTATGATCCCTGGGGCTACAACAATGAAGTCATGAAATACGGCTTCAGCCTCACCCGGCAGATCTACGAGAAGTATTTTCGGGTCGAGGCCCACGGGGTGGAGAACGTGCCCGCCGAGGGCCCCGTGCTGATCATCGCCAATCACAGCGGGCAGCTCCCGATTGACGGGCTCCTGGTTGGCTATGCCCTGGCCTCCCGCGAACAAGAACCCCGCATTCCCCGGGCCATGATCGAGCGTTTCTTTCCCACTGTACCCTGGCTGGGCAACCTGCTGAACGAATTCGGCGCGGTGCTCGGCGACCCGGTCAACTGCGCCAAGATGCTCGCCAATAACGAGGCCGTCATCGTGTTCCCCGAGGGCGTCCGTGGCTCGGGCAAGCTCTACCGTGACCGCTACCAGCTCAAGCGCTTCGGCAACGGCTTTATGCACCTGGCAATGAAGTACAAGGCACCGATCGTGCCCGTGGGCGTGGTTGGCTGCGAGGAGACCATTCCCGCCATCGCCAACATCAAGCCACTGGCCAAGGCGCTAGGAATTCCCTACGCACCCGTTGCCATGCCGGTGGTGCTGCCCGCCAAGGTGCACCTGAATTTCGGCCCGCCCATGTACTTTGATGACCTGGAGATTCCGGAAGAGCTGGTGACCGAACGGGTGGAGCAAGTGAAAGCGGAAATCAGCCGCCTCATCGACAAGGGATTGAGCGAAAGGAAAAAGCTGTTCTGATGACCAAGCAACGCAGACCCCACATCCTCGTTACCGGTGCTGCCGGCGCCCTGGCCCAACGGGTCATCAACCAGCTGCGGGATCATTGCGATCTGGTCGCGGTGGATTTCCGGGAGCAGGTCTACCTGGGCGATGACATTCCCAGCTACTGCATCGACTTTACCAAGCGGGTGTTCGAGGACCTTTTCCGCCGCTACGAATTCGACGGAGTCATCCACCTCGGCCGGATCCAGTCCAGCCAGCTGACCCGGATGCGCCGGTACAACGCCAACGTGCTGGGCACCCAGAAACTGCTGGATCTGAGCCACAAATACGGCATCAAACGGGTTGTGGTGCTCTCCACCTATCATGTCTATGGCGCGGTGGCCTACAACCCGGCCTTGATCGATGAATCCGCCCCGCTGAAAGCCGCCGGCCTGAGTGCGGATCTGGTGGATTCGGTGGAGCTGGAGAACCTGGCCAACATCTACCTGTGGCGGTATCCGGAGCTGAACATCACCATCCTGCGCCCCTGCAACATTGTCGGGCCCGGCGTGCGGAACACCATGAGTTCCCTGTTATCCAGCGAGAATGCGCCCGTGCTCGCAGGCTTCTCGCCGATGATGCAGTTCATCCATATCGACGACATGGCGGATGCCATCGTCAGGGCCTACAAGAAGCCGGTTCGCGGGGTCTTCAACGTGGCTCCGGAGGACTGGGTGGCCTACCAGCACGCACTCAAACTCTGCGGCTGCCGGCGCATTCCGATTCCGTCCATTCCACCGGTGGTCCCGAACCTGATCCTGAAAACCCTGAAGCTGAAAAGTTTCCCTTCGTATCTGACCGCCTTTTTCAAGTATCCTGTCGTTATCGACGGCAGAGCGTTTGCCAGGGAGTTCGATTTCAAGCCGAAACGGCCCCTGAAGGAAATCTTCCGGTTTTATCGGGAGAACAAGCGACCGGTGTAACCATCGGCCTGCTGTCACGGAACAAGGCAGCAACGCAGGAAGCGAGGGATGCTAAGTGATCTCAGCCTGATTAGCCATGGAGCAGCGGCCATTGCCTTTGGCCTGCTGACCATTCTCGTCGCAACCCGCTATCTCAGGCGGGACGTGGACAGGGTATTGTTTGTCGCTGCTCTGGCGACCACCCTCTGGGCCGGCGCCCTGGTGTCGCAATCGCTGTGGGGCACCCCCGGGTTTATCCCCCGCTATATTATTGAACTACTCCGGGATGGCGCCTGGATCACCCTGTTATTCGCCCTGCTTCGCAACGCCTCCCGTCAAGGCACCATTCACGGGCAGATGAAAAAGATTCTGGGTGCCTCAACCTTCACCCTGATCTTTGTCCTGCTCGCTTTCGGCATCCTTGAATTCACCCTGGGCTGGGAAGTCCTGAACGGCAAGACCAAGGTACTCGGGCAGATCGCCCTCTCCCTCATGGGGTTGTCCCTGGTCGAGCAAATCTGGCGCAATTCCCCGAATTTCGGCCGTTCCAGCATCAAATACATCTGCATCGGCATTGCCACGATCTTCGCCTTCGACTTCTTCATGTACGCCGATGCCCTGTTGTTCGGCCAGGTCTCCGAATCTTTCTGGAATGCCCGTGGACTGGTCAATGCGCTTCTGGTGCCCCTGTTTGCCGTCAACGTACTGAACACCCGCAGGCAACCGGTGGACTTCCAGTTGTCCCGGTCCGCGGTATTCCATGCCGGCACGCTCGTCCTGGGCGGCGGCTACCTGTTATTCCTCGCACTCGGCGGCTACTACGTCAAAATTCTCGGAGGTGACTGGGGCGATGCCCTGAGGGTCCTGTTTCTCACCATTTCCCTCACCTTCCTCGTCACCCTGTTGCTGTCCCGCCGGATCCGGGCAAGGCTGATGGTTCGGATCAGCCAGAACTTCTTCGATTACAAGTACGACTACCGGGAAGAATGGCTGAAAATGACCCGGGAAATGGCAAATCTCGGTGATGATCCACCCCTGCCGATTCGCGTCATCCACATCCTTTCCGGACTGGTGGAAAGCAATGCGGGCGCCATCTGGCTCCGGGATGAACAGGGAGCCTATACACTCAAAGGCTCGGTCAACATGGCCATGCCCAGATACACCATGATCGACGCGGATTCGGACCTGGTTCGCCTGTTCCGGCAACGGGAATGGATTGTCGACCTGCACGAGTACCGGAATGATCCGGTCAGCTATGACCTTCTGGAAATACCCGACGCCATCGCCCGGACACCGGACGCGTGGCTGGTCATCCCCCTGTATCTGGACAACGATCTCTACGGCATCGCCATGGTGGGCAACCCCTTCGCCCGGGTTGAACTTAACTGGGAAAACTTCGACCTGATCAAGGTGGTGGCGCGGCAGTCCTGTAACCTGCTGGCCCAGGCAGATGCCCAACATCGGCTGTCCCGGGCCATGCAGTTCGAGGCGGTGAGCAAGGCGTCCTCCTTCATGGTGCATGACCTGAAGACCGTGATCGCCCAGCTCTCGTTGCTTGTCAAAAACGCGCCGAAACACAAGCACAACCCCGCGTTTATCGATGACATGATCAACACCACCGAGCACGCCGTGCGGAAAATGTCGAATCTGGTGGACCATATCCGCAGGCCCGACAGCATCGCCGATCCACAGTTGCAGGATATCGACCTGGCCGAACTGGCTCGCAGCCTGGTCAACCATCACAGTCATCAGCGCCCCGTTCCGAGGCTGACAGGCAATCTGCCAAGCGCCTGGATCCAGGGGGACTACGAGCAGCTGCGCAGTGTCCTGAGCCACCTGATCCAGAACGCCCAGGATGCAACACCACCGGATGGGGAAATCACCCTGAACCTGAAGATTGCCCGGGGCAACGTCGTATTGTTTATCCAGGACAGCGGCAGCGGCATGACCGAGGAGTTTATCAACACCTCCCTGTTCAAGCCGTTCGAGAGCACCAAGGGGCTTACCGGAATGGGGATTGGCGCGTACCAGGCGCGCGAGTACATCAAGCAGCTTGGCGGGAATATTGATGTGACCAGTGAGCCAGGGGTCGGTTCTTGTTTCTCGGTGCGGATTCCATTGGCCGCTGACTCGGATGAAACAGCTCCTCAGAACACGGATCTACCGGAATCTGACAACGCAATTCGCGTGAATAGCGCCAAATAATTGACGATTCATCGGGTTCTTGAAACGGAGGATTGCAAAGTGTCAACCTTCGGTTAACAATCAATGTAAAGGACGTACGAAACGCCCTGTTTCAGGAAATTAACAGTAAGCATGACAAGGAACGTGTTGTGGTTGTAAGCAAGCGACTCCTGATCGTAGAGGATGATCCGGGCCTCCAAAGCCAGATGCGCTGGTGTTTTAGTGATGAGCTGGAAGTGTCGGTCGCATCCGATCGCGAATCGGCTCTTGCCACGTTGCGCCGCATGGAGCCGGAAGTCGTTACCCTTGACCTCGGGCTACCGCCTGACCCAGGGGGGGCTTCTGAAGGTTTTCAACTACTCGAAGATATTCTCCGCCTCTCGCCCCTGACCAAAGTCATCGTGGTTACCGGTCGTGAAGACAAGGAGAATGCTGTTCGCGCCATCGGAATGGGCGCTGCCGATTTCTATCAGAAGCCGCTGGATGCAGACATTCTTACTTTCGTGGTCAATCGCGCTTTCCGGTTGGCGGAACTTGAAAAAGAAAACCGCCACCTCGGAGAGCACAAGAACGGCAGCAGCATCAAAGGCATCGTGGCGGCCAGCCCGCAAATGATGTCGATTTGCCGGACCATCGAAAAGATCGCACCAACCGATGCCACAACATTAATCACCGGCGAAACCGGCACCGGCAAGGAACTTCTTGCCCGAGGTTTGCATGATCTGAGCCAAAGGGCAGACAAACCCTTCGCGGCAATCAACTGTGCAGCCATTCCCGAGAATCTGCTTGAGAGCGAGTTATTCGGCTTTGAGAAAGGCTCCTTTACCGGTGCAACGCAGAGTAAAAAAGGCAAGATAGAGAGCGCTAACGGGGGCACGCTGTTCCTGGACGAAATTGGCGACATGCCCATGGCACTGCAGGTAAAGCTATTGCGCTTCCTGCAAGAGCGGGTAATAGACCGGGTAGGCTCTGTAAATACGATTCCAGTGGACGTTCGGGTGGTCTGTGCCACCCACAGGAATGTAAGAGAGCTGATTGATAGTGGTGATTTCAGAGAAGACCTTTACTACCGAATCAGTGAGATCACCATTGATGTACCTGCCCTTCGCGATCGCGAAGGTGACACCCTCGTCATAGCCCAGTATCTCCTGAAATCACTGGGGAAGCAGATGGACCGCCCCAACCTCACCTTAACCGAGGATGCCATCAGGGCGATCAACAGTTATGCCTGGCCCGGCAACGTTCGAGAGATGATTAACAAGGTAAAACGAGCCAGCATTATGGCAGAGGGCAAACGAGTGACCGCCTCGGACCTTGAACTCACTGAAGATAACGAAGGCCAGGACCATCAACTTAATCTGCGGCAAGTGCGTGAAAACGCCGAGCGAGCAGCAATTCTACAGGCGCTTCAGTCCTGTAATTTCAATATGGCGCAGGCCTCTCGCCTGCTGGGAATCACCCGGCCAACGCTGTACAACCTCACCGACAAATACCGGATAAAAACTTCGCCTGAATCGACGAATGCCTGAATAGCAGGCAGGGAATCCAAAGGAAGACTTGAATAAGGAAAGGAACAGGGCCATGAGATTAGTGTCAGCAGCGCGCACCATCCTTCTTTCAGTTGCCATATCGCTGACCATCACCGGATGCAGTGGCGACAACAATGAAATGAGCCAGGAAGAAATCCAGTATATCAGTCATCTGGATCAGTCCCGTTTTTTCCAGCGCCAAGGTGAACTCAAGGCCAGTACGCTGGAGGCTCGTAGTGCGAGTGAACTCCAGCCCGAACGCGTCGAACCCTACCTCATCATCGTCAACAATCTGATTACCGCGGGTGACGCACGTAGTGCCGAACGCTTGCTCGATCAACTGTTTTCGGATGTTGGCGAAGAATCCATAAGCCAACAGAACCTCAATGATGCATCACTGATTCGAGCTGAAGCCAGGCTGAAGCAAGGTGAGCACGAAGAAGCACTGGCTGCCCTTGAGAAGCTGAAGGATGCGGACCGGGCTCAACAACTGAAAGGTGCCATGCTCAGGGGGGATATCCATCTGGCTGCCGGCCGCCTTGATCAAGCTGAGGACGCGTACTCTGATGCCAGAAGTATTGACACCAGTGCGGTGCCGCCATTGATTGGTCTGGCAAAAGTAGCCTACAGCCAGAACAATCGTGAGGAGGCTGATAGCTATATTGCCCAAGCAGGGGAATTGGATGCGAACCACGTCGATCTCTGGCTTCTGAAAGCACAAATCGCCCAACACGAGGAAGATTGGGCAAACGCGGAACAGGCCTTGATTAATGCGCTGGAGACTATTGGTCAGTACGACATAATGACGCACCAAAAGTTTGAAAGCATGTCAGCCCTGATTAATGTCCTGCGGGAACAGGGCAAATCCTCTGAAGCCTTTGTTTACGAGGAAATTCTCGCAAAATCAGCGCCAGGCACCATCAAGAGCAACCTGGAAGCCGCACAGGAAGCCTTCAACAATGGCGACCTGAATAACGCATCCCGCTATCTTGAGGAGGTGCTCGCACAGGCGCCAAGCCATGAACCGGCGGCCCTGATGTTAGGCCTCGTTCGCTACCGTCAAGGGCGCCCCGAAGAAGCCGAAGCTTTGCTTACGCCGGTTGTGAATATGGGCGATTCCGAGCAGGCGACAAAACTGCTTGCCGCTACTCGCCTGCAAATGCGCAACCCCGAAGGTGCCCGGGAAGTTCTTGCCAGCCTTGAAGACCAGGAGTCGGATCCCGAAACCCTGGCCCTCGTTGGATTCGCTTCGCTGCTCAGCGGAGATACCGAAAGCGGCACCCAGTTCATAGAAAAATCACTGGCACTGGCACCGGACAACAACAGCCTCAGATTACGTTACGCAACCTACCTTCTGCGTCTCGGCCATACCGACAGAGCCATTGAGCAAGCGAATCGAGTGCTTGAAAATGCCCCGGATTCCGAGCGGGCAAGATTGTTGGTGGTCCAGGCAAACGTATCTGCCAACGATTATGAGGCTGCCAAAGCCGTAGCCTCGGCCTGGATCGAAAATCAGCCCCAAAGTGTCAGAGCACTTGTGACTCGCGGAAATGTTGCTGGCAGTGCCGGTGATTACGACGAGGCCAGGCAATACTACGAGCAAGCCCTGGCACTGGACACCGAGGACCCGGCTCCCCTGGCTGCACTTGGCAACCTGGCCAAAACCCGGGACCAGATCGCCGAGGCGCAGGGCTACTATCGCCGGGCCATAATGCTGGCACCTGACAACCGCCAGGCGTTACAGGGAATCTCCTCGGTGATGGAACGTGAAGACTTGGTGGCGCTGATGATGCAAGTCCGTGAGAAGCACCCGGACGCCTACGGACCAAGGCTCTTGCTCCTCGAATCGGCACTGTTTGATGGCAACACTGAGCAAGCCGACGAACTGACCGCAAGCCTCATGGAGCGTGAGGACGTATCCAACCCTGCTCCGGCCGAATCGCTCGTGGCTTCCATCTATCATGGCATTGCCACCCAGCTGGCCAAACGGGAGCGACTGGATCAGGCCGCCGAGGTACTGCAGCGAGGGCGTGTGCTGTTCCCGAACAACGAAGAAATCGGCATTCAGGCAGCCGCCGTCCAATTCACAAAGGAGAATGCCAAAGAAGCCCGCGAAATTCTCAGGGACGTTAAAAAGCAACACCCTCAATCCGGAAATCCTTTCCTGCTTGAGGCCCAATACTTTGAAAGACGCGGAGAATATCAGGAGGCCGCCGATCTCTATCAGCTAGCCCTTGAGAAAGAGCGAAACGTCGAGATTGAGCTGGCCCACGCTCGCGCGCTCGCCCGCTCCGGTCAGCGTGACAGAGCCATCGAATCCCTTGGCCGTGCCAGCCAGGCCTATCCTCGCAGCCCCCAGATTCTGATGAACCTGGCCGTGCTTCACCAGGAAACCGACGCACCTGAGGAGGCAATCGGTCCTTACGAGCAATTACTCGAGCTAACGCCTCAAAACGTAGTCGCCCTCAACAACCTTGCCTGGATTTATTACCAACAAGGCGATGAGCGAGCGCTGGACCTGGCAAAACAGGCTTATGAATTGAATTCTGATAGTGCCGCTATTGCAGACACCTACGGCTGGATCATGTTTGAAGCAGGCCAACACGCAGAGAGTCTGCCGGTACTGGAGAGAGCTCACGAACTGCAGCCGGATTCAGAAGAGATTGCGATGCATCTGGCTGAGGCCTATCGTGCATCGGGTCGCGGTGCCGACGCAAAGCGGGTACTGGAAAAATTCAGCGGCCCCGGCTAAAGCCGCGGGCCGTAACCGACCGGAACCCCGGCGCAGGGAAATCACTGCAGAAAGTACTGATCCACCTGACCGACGACGGTCGGCATGATATTTCCCACCAGCTCCCCCAATGCGGCTTCGCCGTCACAGGAATCACACGCGACACCGAAAATAACCGCAGACGCGTCTGTACGAGAACTGAAAAAACTTGCCACCTGCGCCAGCTTCGCGCGCAACTGATCCGTCTCCCAGAAACCGGCGACATAGTAACCATAGGCCAGATGAATTATCTGGCCGGATTCAAGATTACGTAGTGTCAGACCTTGCAGAGGGATACCCGAGGGAGATTTCACTTTGAAAAACCCATCCGGCACCCACTCACTGCGATCGTAAATGTGGTTCCAGTACTGTACAAGCTCTGCCCTGTGGCGCTGGTGCTCATAACTGTAGACTCCCACAAACAACTGCTGGTCCGGCCCTTCATCTCCACTGGCAGCCTCGCGATAAAACATGGTCCGGGTAAAAACAAGATCGGGATTCCGGATTTGGGGACGCCACCCATTGAGCCGATTTCCAAACAGTGGTGCATAGCGATCTTCGTCAAGATTGAAGTCAAAAGCATCTGGTGACGGTTTTATTTGTCCGGCCGAAGACGGCAGGACGGCGCCCACCACAAAAGGCAACACAGAAACCACCAGAACTCCGGTCCAGAGTCGACGCTGGCTTTGTACATTGGTAGCAACCGTAGCGCCTTCGTCTACAGCCTTCTTCTCTATTGTGTTCGATTCCAGCTTGCGCCCTATATAGAACAGGGGCACGAGAGTGGCCGCAAACACCCACCAACCAAAATTATCGTGGTCCCTGATCAGGCTCGTTTCCATGTCGGTTTCGTAGCCCATATAAATGATCACGAACACCCGGATCCAGTTGGCCATCAATGACAAAACCACCGCTATCAGGAACAAACCGATCCTTGAGCGCAGACGACTGAAGTTCAGTTCGCCATACAGCGCAGCCAGCGACTGACCAACCAACAGATAGCGAAGACCGGAGCAACCATGTGCCACTTCAAAAGTGCCAACGCCGATCAGGAAAACAAATACCCCTTCAACCTTGAAATCAATACCCAGAAAACCGAGTAACAATCGATTTATCTCAACGGTAATCAACTGCAGAGTCCAGGACAGGTAATCCCATACAGGCACCGCAAAGAAAAGCACACCAACGGGGATAATGAATGCTTTAACCTGCCGCCAGCCCAAAAAGATCGCAAGGATACCCAGCAAAAGGGGAACAACCGTTATCTCCCGAAGTGCCTGCAAGCGCAAAATGTCGCCAAGGCCATACGCCAGCAATGCCAGTGCGAATGGAAACAGCCACAAGGGGTAGAATCCCGTAACGGGCGATTCCCTTTTAACCGTCCGAACAACCAGGACAACGGAAACCAGCAGAAGCAACAAACCGTGGGAGTAGGACTCGTCAAACTTGAACCAGCGGCTGACGATGCCTTCGACGGTAGGCCAGATAAGCAGAAATAGAGCTGTGAATGCGATCAGGAACGGGAAAACCGCACGAAAAAAGCTACGAGAATGAATCCTTTCAATCGTCATGCGTCCAAATCCCTTACGTAGAGAGCAATCCTTGACTCATTGTGCCTGCCGGCAGCACTGTTTGCCACGCTCTATCATCACAACCCTACCTTACGACTGAAAGCTCTCGCGATAAACGGCGGACTGACCCGCTGGATATGATACAGCGCCTTGAGCACAGGGCTGCGAACTACCTGGAATGTGGAAAAACGAACCGTGTCACCGTTCAAGTACGATTTATAAAATTGCTTTTTCCCGGCACCGGCCAGTAAATCATAGGCAGTTGTAGTTTCCTCTTTGAAAGCAGCTTCAATGGCGAACCCGAGGTGAAGATAACCCAGGGAGACTTTCGCGCTGAAATCTTCTTCGTACCCCGCTTGAAGATTATATCGGCACCCTCGAACCACCAGATCATACGAAACAGAAACACATCGGCCGTTATACAGAATCAAAGTCATGGCAGGTTTCCCCGCGCACAAATGCAGCCGCTTTAAAAGTAGCCGATGAAACCGCAGTGCCTCCCTGTCAAATGCCGGTTTTCCCCAGCGAGTTACGTGAAAAGCATTGAGGCGCTCAAAAAAATCCCCGTCACGGCCCTCATCGTGCTGCCGAAAAACGAGTTCACCCTGTTTTCTCAGGTAGGTCCTTCGGTTATAGGTTTTGAGACGCGTGTTCTTCCCTAGCCCGCTTAGCCAGTCATCGAAGCAGCCAGAGGTTTCGATACGGATCCCCCTATCCTCAGTACGGCAGATGATCCGGTTTCCCCCTTTTCCATCAAAGGCTCCGATTTGCAGATTCGCCAGTTGATCAACAGGCACGTCCGTGCAAATCACTTCATCCCATTCCAACCGGCCCAGCGCCGAATCAAGTGCTACCCTCACCGACTGCTCATACCCCCGGCGCGCAATAATCCCGCAATACTCTGTCCGTATGGTTGGCGCAAGCCGCCAGGCATTTCCAATCATATAAAGGCGGGCAACCCTGGCCCCGGCGGGCGTCACCAGCACCCGCCGGCAGAAAGGGCCGATTCCGACAAGCCGCCCCTGATGATCAAATACACCCAGAAGCACCAGCTCCATACCGAGGACCTGAGACCAGGTTTCCCACCAGCTATAAAGCCAGGGCCAGCTCATGAACAGAGGATTGGCAGCAGACTCTTCAAGGCATGCCTGCCATTCCTGAGCCATTTCAGCAAAACCAGCCTCGGAAACGAGCCTGACACTCAGCATGGCACCTGCTCCATAGAGGACGCACCCGGCACGGTTTCCGTAGTGCAAAAATCACTGGCAGCCTGCAGGAACTCTCCATCGGAATCTCCAGCCATAATGAACCAGGCAGACGGCTTGGCCGTTTCATCTGAACCTGGCTCATAGACATAGAAACGGGGCCGCCCCCTCAGTTGAACGAACCCTTCAGCCAGAAACACCTTGGCCAGCTCGGAATCAGAAGTGACCGAAACTACCTGGTTGGCATGAGGCCAATGGTGGATCGCAGCCCCTACGAGAGTACGTTTCAGGGATTGATTGTGGGCCGGACCACAATAATCAACGATACGCAGGGTGCCCCGGCTGAAGCGGGTTACCAGAATTGCGGCGAGTTCTTCGTTTTTCCACGCACAAACATATCCGTAACGGCTCAATGGGTGGCGCTGGTAACGCCAGTCGAGGTAAGCGAAGTCTCTTCGCACAACTCGCCCGTAGTCAGGAACGCAGCGGTTCCATAACGCGTCAACGTCAGCTCTCTCCGGAAGGCTTGAACGCACACAGATTCTCGCATCAGCTGGACCCGGGGGAATCGAAAAAGCCAGTCGCAGTCGATTCAACAACTGGAGACAACTCAGTAACCAACTTCGAAGCCCCTTGCGCTTTCGCAGCATCCTGAAAATTCTTACCGAGTCATCGGGCACCCACCCCAGATGACTGAGAACGTGACTTGCCCGGTCACTGATGCCAAAGGCCATGATAACAGGCGCCCTCCTGTGCAACTCATGCTTGATAACACTACCCTGCCCCTGCCCACGCCACTGCTCGGCGAGGTAAAAATCACAGCTCCATAAAACACTTATGTCTTCGCCCCGGTCCGTTGCGCGAACCGGCATCACGCCATTGAAGCCTACGACCCTGTCGTCGTTGTCGACCAGCACAACAGGGGTAAAGGGCAATCCGAAAGGATTGGACTCAAACTGCCAATCCCACAACTTTGCCTTGTAAGGCACCGCCCTGAAAAGCTTGATCACCCCTTCCCGGTATTTTGCCTGCCACGGGACACATCTCGGTAAACCTTCCCGACAAGGCCTAACATTTACTATCGTATCCTGGGTCATTTTCGCGGCACCATGACGCGAAACAGCGCTCTCCAGACCACGGCATCAAGTGGTGCTTTGCTGAGAGCTCTGGCCAGGGCCCCGACAGCTTCGCCACGCTCACCCACACTGGCAAAGTACCTCGCCTTGCGACAATAGAAACGGGCAAGTCCCCAGCGAAGCTCCCCCGTAGACAGAGCCCCGCCATGCTTTTCCAGGAACTTTTGGATAATCGCCTCGTTCGCCGCAAACCGCTTCCGCTTGTCCGAGGAAATCTGATCTGGCATCACCCGGTATGATGCAACTATGCCAGGCTCATAATGGAAGCGGTAACGGGTGGAAAACCTCAACCAAAGCTCATAGTCATCGGCAACACCAACCGAAGTATCGAAACCGCCCATCTCTTCAAAACATCGCCTCCTGACCAACGCCGTGGTAATGCTCACACTGTTGTCAGCCAAAAGATATGGTGTAATCCGGCCAGAATAGCGCTTCATGTTCTGGCAGCTTATCAGTCCACCCAGCTCATCAATCATTGCCTCGTCACCATGGACAACATCAACATCCGGGTTTGCTTCAAAAACAGCCAGTTGTTTTTCCAGTTTATCGAGATTCCAGCTATCGTCCGAATCGAGAAACGCGATGAATCCTCCCTTCGACTGCTCGAGAGCAAGGTTACGGGCATGACTCTGGCCCCGGTTTTCCTGATAGAAGTAACGAACGCGGCTGTCGTCCAGAAATGGCTCCAACACCTGACCGGTATCGTCGACGGAACCATCATCCACGATGATCAACTCAAGATCAGAGTATGTTTGAGACAAGACACTGGCAACCGCCTCCGGCAGGAAACGGGCCCTGTTGTAGGTTGGAGTCACTACACTGACGCTCGTCATTGCAACCCCCCTCGATCTCGCCTATTTGAGAAGAACAGCAGCAAAGTTGCGCCAGGAAGAGCGCGTCAGAGGTTGCAGTCGAAGCGCTTTTGTCATCTCCGCGAATGCCTCACGTCTGGCCCCTTTGCTAGCCAGGTAGCGGGCTTTCCTGGAGTGGAATGCAGCAAATCCTGAGTTGAACTCGCGCTCAGACATCGCGTTCGGGAATTCCCGCCTGAAATCACGAATAATCTCCCAGTTGGAATCAAAACGCCGGGTCTTATCCGAGGAGATCTGATCATCCATTACCCGATAATAGGCAAGAAACTCAGGAACATACAGAAATCGGAACCTGGCCGAGAAACGAAGCCATAAATCATAATCATCTGCTACACGGCGTTTACCACTCATTGCGCCAAGCGTCTCAAAACACCGGCGCCGAGCCATTGCAGTATTCATACTCACGCAGTTATCACGAATCATGTATTTGGCGATAATGCCCGAATAGCGCTTCATGTTCTTTCGGCTGACTTCCTGTCCCTTTTCATCAATGGTAATTATGTCTCCATAGACAACATCGTAATCCGGATGATTTCTGAACAGGTCGACCTGCTGTTTCAGCTTCTCAGCGGGCCAGTAATTGTCCGAGTCCAGAAAGCACACGAAATCACCCTTGGCTTCAGATAACGCACAGTTTCGGGCAACACTCTGCCCCTGATTCTCCTGGTAGAAATATCGGATCCGCGCATCCGCCAACACGGGTTCCAGCAACTCACGGGTATTGTCCGTTGAACCGTCATCTACAATCAGGAATTCGAAATTCGTGTAGGTCTGGGCAAGTACACTGTTGACCGCCTGACCTATATAGTCGGCCCGGTTATAGGTTGGGGTTACAATACTCACCAGGGGACTGGTTGACGTATCCATTTTCATTCCTGAACCACTCCATGTTCCTGCTCTAGTAACCAGGCCTGAAACATCAAAATACCCCACAACTGAAAACTGTAATCTTCCCGACCTGAAATATGTTCATCCCATACATGTCGGACCATATCCGGTTTCCAGTAACCTTGTTGTTTCAACTTTGCAGGATCCAGAAGATCCTCTGCCCACTCCCTTAAAGTTCCTCTCAGCCAGGCGGCAACAGGCACCGCAAACCCCTGTTTGGGCCGATCAATCAACTCCCGTGGCACATGACGGTATAACACCGACCGAAGCACCTGTTTGCCCACGTTGCCCTGCATATTAATAGACGCAGGCAAGCCCATCGCAAAGGACACTACCCGGTGATCCAGCAAAGGAATACGGGTTTCCAGACTGCAGGCCATAGCGGCACGATCCACCTTGGTCAGGATGTCGTCCGGCAGGTACCAGTTCAGGTCCCGCCACATCAGGGTTTTCAAATCATTATCAGGTACAGGGTCCGGGAGCGGACCTGTCAGTCCATAATCACCCTCGCCCGATTCCAGCAAAGCCGCAGACGGATCTGGCCAGTAAGAAACAGACCGTCGGTAGTAATCTGACAGGCTCCGAGCAGACGCAATAATTCTGGCCCGCGCCAGTCGTGACCGAAGTGCGTCCACACTGCGCCCCTTCTGGGACGGTACCAACGCCCGAATGGCCTGTGCCGTAATCCCGGGCGGCAGACGACCTGAAAGTCCTTTCAAACGGGAGCCAAGGGAACCACGCCGTTGCCAGCCGCGAAGCATCGAAGGATAACGTGGGTACCCGCAGAACAGCTCGTCACCGCCGTCGCCGGACAAAGCCACGGTAACGTATTTCCGCGTCATCTCGCTGACCAGATAGGTAGGCAGTTGAGACGAATCCGCAAACGGCTCATCGTAAAGTTGCGGCAAACGGGGCACCAGATCCCTAGCGTCCTGCTCTGTAACATATAACTCAGTATGGTCCGTACCAAGGTGTCTTGCCACGGCGGCCGCATGCACCGCTTCATTAAAACCCTCTTCATTGAAGCCTATGCTGAAGGTGCGCACCGGTTGGCTGGCCTGCTTCTGCATCAACGCAACAACAGTGGAGGAATCCACACCACCTGACAAAAACGCACCCAATGGAACGTCCGAAACCATCTGATCGCCGACCACTCCCTCGAGGAGGGTTTCGAGGTGGGAAGAGGCACCATTCAAGGTCCAGCCTGAATCCTCAACAAATTGATCTTCCAGACGCCAGTAGCGAGAGGGCTCAGGCAGTTCTCCGGGCACCAGCCGGTCCAGGTCCAGACTAATGAACGACGCGGGGAGCAGTTTATAGATTCCGGAATAAATGGAATGAGGCGCGGGAATCAGGTTGTGACGTAACAAAAGCGGTAGGGCGCCACGGTTAATGTCCCCTTTCCAGGAAGGATTGCATGCAAGGGCTTTGAGTTCTGAACCAAACAAAAGAGTTCGCCCCTGCCAACCATAGTACAGTGGCTTCTCCCCCATTCGATCGCGGGCCAAGGTTAGCCTCTTCTCATGACGGTCCACCAAGGCGAATGCGAACATTCCATTGAAGCGCTGCAGCGAGTTCTCTACCCCCCAAGCTTCAAACGCCGCCAACATCACTTCTGTGTCGGAGTGACCTCTAAAGTTGGCGTCTCCCAGCTCTAGTTCCCTTCGAAGCTCCCGGAAATTGTATATTTCGCCATTGAACGCAATGACAAATCGGCCGCTATTGGAAAGCATCGGTTGGGCGCCGGCAGGAGAAAGATCCTGGATGGCGAGCCGGCGATGGACCATACCGACGGTGTCCTCTTTCCAGATACCCTCCCCGTCCGGCCCTCTATGCTCAATGGCGTTGCCCATAGCCCTCAGGCTTTGCTCGGAAATACTGTCACTGAAGCCACCATTAGTGCCAATCAGACCCGCGAATCCACACATGAACCTACCTGTTCCGGAAAATAAAATTCGATTGCGCGACTATCTTCGAAGCCGTCCGGCAACGAAACGACGCTCGTCGGACGTCAGAGAGACGAACCAAAACATGACAAAATAGATTGCTCCACCCGAGATCACAGTTGCTACCAACGAGACATACCCCTCAATACCCAGATGCCACCGAACCCACGCAACGAACAAGCCCATGGAAACCCAGGGAGTCAAAAGGGGCAAAAGGCTTGTTTTCAGATATCGGCTCACCGAAAGTTTGAGATGACGGCAACTGTAAGTGAGCAATACGGGATGCAGTACCAGTGCGGGCAGAACCGACGCAGCGGCCACCCCGACAATGCCATAGGATTTAACTAGCGCAATACTCAAGCCAACGTTTACCAATGCAGAAACCGGCATCAGTTTGGCGAAAATTCCATGTTCATTAATTGCCGTCAAATACCGACTACTGAAGGGATTCAACATAGGAAGGGTAACAAACATCACAAGCAACAATATAATGACATCAGATTGCTTGGTATATTCGGGACCAATCCACAAAGCCAGAAATGGTGTGCCAACAAGCGTCACACCTATACCTATTGCCACCACCAGACCAGCGACAACTTTACTTGAAACAAGATAGATCTTTTGAATTTCGGCCTGCTGAGATCTTGCGGCCATATCACTAAACAGCGGCATAAAAGCGTGCGTCAGAGTCCAACCAAGCCCTTGTATATTTCTCACAAGATTCATCGGGATTGCATAGAAGGGCACTGAAGCCGGCCCCAGAAAGGCCCCAATAACGATGGTGTCTGTCGCACTTTCCATTCGAGTCGCAAGCCCCTGAACAAAAGACTTGAGACTGAATCTAAGCATTTCCGACAGTTTACTGGGGCTAAAATTACTGCCCTTAAAGGAAATAGCTCCGAATGAAGGACGAGACAATAAAATCATAAATATAATATACTTGATAGATAAGCCAAGAGCAGAGACACCAGCTAACACCAATAATGCATTATCCGGATTAGCAAACGTGATAAACAAACCCGCTCCAATCAAGCTATTCACAATAGTGATGTTATTCTTTATATAGTACTTTTGAAATCCTTCCAGGAAACTCACGGTGACATAGCCAGGAAAGGTTATAATCATCTGGCCCGCCAAAATAAGCAAAAACAGAGTATATTTCAGACTCTCCTCACCATCAGGCGTCATCCAGCCAGTAAACCATAGAGCCCAGCAAGTCAAAATCAGAGAAACAAGAACGCCGATGCAAAAGGTGAAAATCAGGGTAGAAGCATATACTTGCTGAAGAGCGACACGGTCCTTTTCCGCTCTATGCTTGGCCGCAAACCGACTAATTGCTGGTTTGATACCGAGATCCAGCATCCCCATATACCCAATTATGCCGCCAACCATTGCCCAAAGGCCGTAGTCGTGATTACCCAAATAGGAGACAAAAATGGGCGTCATGATGAAAGTCAAGGCAAGCTTGACGAGCATGACCAGGACATTGGATCCTGTATTGACGAGAATTATGCGAAACAATGGATTATCTCGAATTATTGATTTTTTTATAAAGTTGGAGAAGCTCCCTTGCTGGGCGCTTTACTTCGAAACGTTCGGCCGCAATCGGTTGATATTCTGTGAACTGCTCTCTGCGCCTTTTCAGATCCGCCAAATCTTTTAGAATTGCTACCCCAAGTTTTTCTGCATCGCCGACTGGAACCGTTACGGCGGGGCTACCATCGAGCACCTCCCTGAGACCAATACAGTCACTGCCAATAATCGGCACACCTGCCGTTAAACACTCCATCGCTAGAAGACCGCATGCCTCCCAGCGCGAAGGCATGACCACCAAGTCGACACTCCTAAGCGCGCTGGGCATGTTATTTGTTTGGGGCAGTTGATGAAAATAATCCGCCAAACCCAGATCCTGAAGATACGCATAATCTTCCCGGATAAAGCCTCCCCAACCAAAAGTAGCAACATGAGGGAGTGCCTGAACTCCAAATTGTCTCCGAATATAATCCAGTGCCTCCACTACTGACCTGAACCCCTTCGGACTCATGAAGCGTCCAAAAAAACCAATCAAAGGTACATCTGGCGATAATCCAATTTGAGCTTTAAGATCATAGGATTCACCAGATCCAAAAAATTCGGTATCAATACCATGCAGTATTGGAAATATACTTTGCTCAGAAATACCTGGAAAGAACTCCAACATATTACTTTTAGCATCTTCCGTGACCGTATGGATGGCTGTAATCCGTTGAAGTAAAACTGCTAAAAGAAAATGCTTCAGCTTTCCCCGTGCACCCGAGAACAAAGGATCGGTGAACATGTCGTGCCCAGTCATCAGGTGAGGTATTTTCCTACCTATGATCGCGACTTCAGTCAGAGCTCCGGCTGTAAATCCATGAGAATGGACCAGGTCAAACCTCTCTTTCCGCACAATATTTCGAATTCGAGAGATATATTTAACCGAATCTGGCTGCGTGGGTATTAGTTTTATACGTTCTGGTGGTAAAAATTCATCGAGGTATTCACCCAAACCATGGTCCGGCGCAACAAGGGTAAACGTACAACGATCGAAGTCAGGCTGACCGTATATGTATCTGAAGAAGGTTCTGATACCGCCACCCGGTTGCAAAGCACCCATCAGTATGTTCATAACCTTCTACCACTTGCTACCCGTCTGGCAAGCGCAAACTTGTGGGTGAATACCCCCGCTCCCTCTCGTTCCTCAGAGCCAGAAGAAACTTGGCGTTTTTCTTTTAGTCGTACGGAAAAGACAATGACCAGGCCCGCAAAAAGGTACCAATAATATTGAGAAAGGCCCCAATAATTCGTACTGTAAACAACATACATCCAAAAAACAGCTATAAGGGCCTTATTCAGATTATCGTAAAACGTCAATGAAACGTCGTGTTCCGATTCTCGAAAACTACGACTGTTATCCTTCAACTTTCGATACACTCTGAAAAGAAATCGCATAAAAAATACAAAGCCGATCAGGCCTGTTTCAATCAGGATCTCCGCGTAGAAATTATGCGCGGCGCGCTTCTTGCCGAACATGTGGGTCTTGGCCTCCGGAGTGGTGCCCAGGCCGTGGCCGACTAAAGGGCGGTTCATCGCAAGCTCAAACTCTAGAACCATCCCCCTGAGACGCCCCTCTGCTGAATCAGTATTACTTGTCTGGGACTCGCCAACCAGAGACAAGTAGCGATCCTTCTGTTGAGGTGACATCACATTCCAGCCGGCAATAGCGATCGCAATTGCCGCGACAATCAGCATAACTTTTCTATTAGACTTTCTGAATATCATCCAGGCTACAACCAGAAGAGCTAAAAAGGCACCACGAGACTGGGTGAGAATTAACGCATACAGTAAAGCTGGCAAAACAGCCAGATAAAAAAGCTTCGCCCAGAAGCGGCCCGGCCAAACAAGGTAATGCAGAAACGGAATAACCGTCGCGATTACAAATCCAAGCTCATTTGGATTGATCACATCAGAAGGGGCACCGGCAAGGCGAGCAGAAAACTCACCGCCTCCCAAATAGGTTCTACTGCCCCAGTAACCAGTTGTCAGGTGGAGATAAAGCGGTTCCAGAACCCGTATAATCTGACAACCGATAAATACCACCAAGAATATTTTAAGCCGTTTTTCACTGTCCACAATCAAGACTGTAAAGAAAAGGAACACTACAGCCTTGACGAACTCTGAAAGGTTGTACCTGATCACACTGCCTTGCCACTCGACAAACGGCAAAGAAACAGCCAGATATAGCAGAAATGCCAACATCGCTTGCATTATAGGCTCTTGAGTCCAGCCTTTGAGGCGGTCTCGTTGCAAAAAAAGCAGAGTTACCAGCGCAATTACCAAAACCAGTGTGGGCCGAATACTGCCGTAGATCGGTACACGAGACGAAATGTGTAAAAAGAAGCCGATCAAGAAATACATATAAAGAGCGAACGTAAACGCGCTCACCTGCTCAACGTGACTCGCCGCTGCAGTTTCCCCGAGCCTTCGTGTGATGGACTGATGCATGTTTCAATACTCTCCTGATATATGGGAACAATCCGTGTTCCCCAGAACCATGTCATAAAGTTCCACATGAGCACCAATCATCTTTTGTAAATTGTGACGCTCGACAGCAAGCACTTTTCCTGAACTCCCCATCTCTCGTGCGATCTCCGGATGATTGAGGAGGAACAAGAGATGCTTTGAAAGCTGATCCACATTTTTTACCGGATACCGGAAACCCGTTTCTCCATGAATGACGGCCTCCCTGTTCCCCCCGACATCCGAAACGACAGCTGGCAGGCCGGCCTGCATATACTCGACAACAGAGTTAGAGTATCCTTCTGATTCAGAACAAAGAATTCCTATATCACCAAAGGGAAGATATGCTTTTACATCCTTGCGCCCGCCAAGAAAATGAACCCTGTCACTGATACCCAGACCTTCTGCAAGGGACTCGAGTGGTAGCCAGTCGCCACTACCAATGACTACCAGTTGGGCATCAACGCTTTCTTTACTTAGCAGACTCAAGGCCTGAATTGCATCTTCAATTCTTTTGAGGGGGCGGAAATTAGCAACCAGAAAAATGATAGGCCCCAAACCATTATCCTTAATCTCCCGAATATCCTGCACCAGCGATTGTTGGGCGTTTTCCGGAAGGTCATAACCGTTGTAAATAAGCTCGACTTTATCCCCCCTTATATGCTCCTCACTCACAGCAATCTCACCAACAGCGCGACTATTCACGACCACTTTGCTCGCGAACCTGCCTGTAATTCTGAGAACAAACAGGTACCACTTGTTATACCAGTATCCCATGTCACGTCTGGAAATAATGGATCGAATCCCTGCTGCGTGAAGCAGTGGCGGAGCGATTATGGAGGGATCATGAAAAAAAATGTGGGCTAAACGGTAACCCTCTGAATAGGCACGTCTGGCATAGCGCCAGAATGCAAGCCAGGTTCTGGGGTCCTGTAGGCTGGAGTACCCCAGCGCGTCGACGTCACAAGACAAGGCTCCGGAATCGGTAAATGCCGAACGCTGTAGAACGAGCAGTTTCGGCTTGAACCGGTCCCTCGGCAAATGATTTATTAAATTAAGGAGTTGGCTTTCGGTGCCAGCGTTGGGGTTAGACAGTTTGTTACTGATAAAGAGGACCGGCTCTACATCCCTGACTTGCATGGCTATCCTTATCATCAATCGATACGTTCACGACCAGTCAACACCCTGAAAGACCTTGCAGGGTCAAGTACTCCCGATACAATCAGATTAAATGTGGCCAGGGCATAACGCTTCTCGCGCCGACAGACTTGCCCCATTCTGTAATGCAGGACTGCCCGTCGCTTACGAATAGTCGAGCGCCTGTACGGATACCTGGCTCGCGCCCGATGCAAAATTTCAAAGCCGTTTTCCCATCGCCTACGCTGCCCCCTGCTACTAATAGACTCCTGGTGGCGCCGGTACCGAAAAACTTTGATAGGCAGAAACGCCATTTTTGTTTGCTCACTGATCCTGATGAGCATGTCATGATCCTGAGCGGCCCGGAAACCCTCTTCAAAAAAACCAACCCGGTCAAAAACCTCACGACGAACCAAAGCGTTCTGCGGCAACAAAAAGTAGCAGTCCAGCAATACCTCGTTAGGATCATTACGCTCAACATGTTCCGGGGAGTGAATGTCGTACAGCCAGTTCCCTTTTTCATCAATAGCCTCCCCCATCCCGTAAACGAGACCGACGTCAGGATTGTTCTGTAAATAGTCGACCTGAAGAGCGATTTTATCAGGCATAAAAAGATCATCACTGTCTAATATTGCAACAAATTCCCCTGAGGCTTCCTCCAAGCCAAGGTTAAGTGCTGCAGATTGCCCACGGTTCTCTCGCCCCGGATGAGTCAATAAGGTTAGTTTTTTCTGATCCGAATATTCTTCGAGAATCTCAAAAGTCCCATCTGTTGAACCGTCATCTACAACTATTAGCTCGATATTCGGGTAAGATTGGCTAAGAACTGATTCTATTGTTTCCCCAATATAATTCTTCCGGTTAAACGCCGGTATCAGAACTGAAACCTTGGCCTTTCGATTCAACACCTTATTCAACCATCCCTGTTAATGCAAAAACATTCTTTAGGTTTCTTTACAAATTAGATTATCTATAAAATATGCTAGTACACAATTCCATCATTAGATCAGATATATCTCTCTATGACACCATTAATGCGACCCGTAACATTTTGCCAGTTATATTCATTCTCTACCGCACGCTGGCCTGCTTCTCCCATCTCACGCAAAGCTGTGGGATTGGACAGATAACTAAGTATGGTTTCAGCGAGTTCAGTGTGATTTCCGGCACCCACGACAGTCCCCGCATGATTGTCACGGACGATTTCCGGCATCACACCACTATTGGCACCAATGCAAGGCACCCCATGGGACATTGCCTCTATAAACACCTCACCGAATGCCTCGGTATAAGAGGGCATCACAAACAACGATGCATTTTTGAATAACTCTCGATACTTTTCTAAATCATCGGGGTCTCCTTTATTCAGAAAACCATGAACCTCTACACCGTTTTCATCAATGTTCCATTCCTTGCCAACCATAACCAAGCGTGCCCGCGGAAATTGTTTTTTGACCTGGCGGAAGGCTTCCAGTAGTACCACCCCTCCCTTTCGCTCAAAGGAGTGGGAAGCGACAAAAAGAATGCGCTGCTGGTCGTAATCTTTTCCCTCTAGAGACTTGGCCGCGAATGGGCTACCAAAACCCGCGTAATGAACCTTGTCTTCCGAGAGACCAAAATCCTCTACGAAAGAACGAGCCAAGGTCCGGCTCATTGTAAAAATACCTGAGAGACCGTCATAGACTCTTTTCTCGAAGTCTATGGCTCTTTGGATGCGCTCGGCTGGTAAGAGGCCTTTCGGAAGTGAGCGCACATACGCATAAACATTATTATCGTGGAAGGAAAATGCCGGGATTGCTCTTGGCTGATGGAAACTGTTCAGATCCAGGTTGGACCCGATTTGAAGAAGAGCATTGAAATCACCCTCAAAACACTCGAGTCCCCTAACAGCTCTCCGGCTCATCAGATTAAATCGGACCGGGTCCAACTGGTCCTTTGCATTCCACCTCACCCGGTCAAGCGCTCCATTTTTTAGTCTCAGTGCGCGCCTCAGCCACCGAGGAATTCCGACATCAACAATACCGCTCAGGTTATCCGATTCGTCCAACTGCTGAAAAAGATTATAGAAAGCGGACCCCTTGCGCTGTTGGAATGCGAGTCCTTGCATCACACCTGCAATCCTTGGCTCTGGCATCAATTACTTCCCCAATCGAACACATTGTTCCGATTTAATAACACCGCTCCCAAGCGGTCGATACCTGCTACAGTCTTCTGGAATTCATACCAGCTATTTCCAACTCCATGCCTCCTTAAGGCAAAAGTGTCTGCAGGGCCCTTGCGATCATAGTAGGCAACGACGCTTGAACTGAAGCCCGTGTTCCTGAGCAGATCCACGTAGTTCTCAGGAACATCGGCAGGCTGACCATTGGGGTAACAAAACGCCTTTGGCTCTGCTCCTATTTCCTCTTTAAGCCGTTCACGACAGCGCCGAACTTCCTCTTCGGCGTCGCTTTGATCCAAACGACCCAGGCTGTAGTGGTTTACGGTGTGCGCACCGATTTCAATGCCCGCTTTGTGTAATTCACGAAGCTGCGGCCAGGAAACCGCCTTAAAACCGGATGGAGCACCCTCCGGGACAACGACACCAACTTTCCGCGCCAATTCAGCCAACTGCAGCTCGATGCTTTTCCCATCAACTCTCAACAGTTTGCTAACAAGCGTGCCCCAGGTCCCGGATTTATCGCGGTTCCACTGATCAACCTCGAAATGATAATCGCCAAAATCGACCGGCACACTGACGTTCTGAGCAACAATCCATTTCAAGCGGTCATACCAAAGCCAACAACTCCCATCAACGAATCCAGTGCTTACATAAAAGGTAGCAGGTACCTGATACTTACGCAGTATCGGAAAAGCAACTTCGTAAAAATCCGAGTAACCGTCATCGACGGTGATGCAAGCCACTGGCCGCCCCTTTGACGCCCTGGAGCCGTTCAATCGCCGCTCTACCAGCTCCGTGACAGTTAAGCATTCGCATGATCGACTAAGAGTGGCGACCTGGCGCTCAAACAAATCCGCAGACACCCCACCATTATCATCACTCCGATAAAAACGGTGGTACATCAAAATCCGCGGATAATCCGTTGTGAGTCTTTGAGCCAACCAGGCTCCTCCATAGTTAAATCCCAGCTTTACAAAAGAGGAAAAAGAACTCACTCATTCACCATTATCAGTCAACGTCGATTGATGAGGGAGGGCTAGGAACGTTCCCCGCGATACCAGAAAGTGAAAATCCATTGCTATTGGGAACGCCCCTCTCATCAAAGACGTAAAGATAGAGCTCCTCTGCAGGTTCCGTCAGAGCCCCGCGATAAAGATTAAACTCAATTGAGGTTCCGTCCCAGGACTCAATGTGCTGAACTTCACAGGTACCTTCGCCATAGTAGACGGCTCTGATTGAAGCTGCAGAGCAAACCATCACCCGCTGTAACGAATCGTCCAGGTAGATGTCATCCAAATCGAAGCTGAAGGGGACTGTACGGAAATCACCGATGCCTAGCAGAGCAATCGTTACAGCACTCTCCTCGCCAAGCCCTCTCTCTTCCGTGCGAGCGATCATCTGGTCGACCCACTCATCAGTACTTTCAACAAAGGTTTTGCCGTTAATACTTGCACGCAATGACGGCTTAATTCCGCGCGCCGCATCGCCGACATTAAGCGCTACCTCAAAAAAGTTCCATTTCCCTGGAGTAGGTGAAAGACTTCCAAAGTTATTCGCCCAGAGCGACCCTCCTGTCCCTGGAACTCCAGCAGTTCCCATAGAGAAGCGATATCCCTCCCCTCCCTCATCCGACCAAAACCTCGCATATTTACCGCCAGGCGTTATGTACCCCACCTCATCAAACTTAGCCAGCGAGGGCGCCTCCGGGAACACAATCACAGCATCAGATGTCACGCCTGTAATTCTCTTACCTTTCAAACTACCTTCAAGCCCTCTTGGCGGCTCCAGAAAAATCCACCCATAGGGTAACGAACCCAGATCCGGTTCATAGGAAATGATCCGGCCATACCCGGACTCACCCTCAACCTGAATTCGTTCACCGTATTCCCCATCCATCCCCTCAATGAACCTGGAGGAATTGGCGTCTGCGGGTATGGCATAAAAATAGTTCGGATCAAAAGGAATTTTCATCCAGAATGCGGCATACATTGATCTGGAGTTCGAGTTTACCTCCTTTCCACCGTGAGCCGTCGGCCAACCAAGGAAATTACTGTTCCCGCTCGCATAGTAGTGCGAACCCCCAGCTCCGAACCTACTGCTCCTGCTTTTTACAAGCAAAACCCCAGTGTTTCTCTCATCAGGCAAACTGGGCTTAGCCCAAAGGGTTTCGGGATCCACATCACCACGCTGAATCAACTGCATATCCTCGAAACTTTCATGGTGATTATTAAGCTTACCGTGCTCCCAAGCGATATCTCCGTGGTCATAGAGGACCGCCGGCCCGTTTGGCTTTTCGTTGAAACCAGTGCCTTGAACACGGATTAAATCCCCTTTCTCACCGTCAGATACTTCTAATTTACTGATATTATTTATGTTCGGCGCAGCAACGGCCTGAAAAGTTGAAAAAATGAGAGTGAGCGAAAGGTACGATAAGTGACGATTTTTTTTCAGACGAACAGGGAACATGAGACAACCTCTATGCGAATGGGACAGCTCAGCCCATTCTCGACTAAGCAATGTTGTAACAACGAGCAGTGGATTCACATTTTGCAAAATAAAACATTACGAAATACTGAATCACAACTCTAGCTTCGGCACCAGGTGTTTGCCAGTTAAAGACCCTTAAGGCTATGAAGACACCGGGTTCTAACCCTGAGCCCCCCAACTATCCGTGACGCTCGGTTTCAAACCGATGCAAGTTCACCTTATTTTAGGCCGGAGAGTCCTAGTTTCCTATGCACCGATTTTAGGAGTGCATACAGCAACATACTAAAACTTAAAGGTTGAATTTTTTTGACGTCCCGCCTCTGTACAAAGAATTTAGACTATTATTCAAGAGGCGTCGAAGAGGTGGATAACTTGATGTTTACAATTCGAAGCGTTCCGACTCAGAAGTTTCATTGGGAAATTATCAGCATGGTGACAGCTTGTTCGAAATTTGGGTACGTTAATCGAAACCCATCGGCCACTGACTTGCCCTTCAAAATAAACTTAATAGTCTGAAATTCCTATATTTTTCATCATTTCAAGGGGACAAATATGAGAAACTTTTTCACATGGGTAGTGATGCGTACTTGGCCGTTCCCATTTGGCCACGTCCGCTTACTGTATTCATTAAAACCAACCGAGCTAGACCGAAACATAGCCACAACCCGCTTGAGGGGTTTCCCACTATGGATTACCTATGATCCCAACAGTGAAATCGGCCGATACCTTTTCTATCGAGGCAGTTTCGAAGAACAGATTCTTAGAAAAATCACGGAAGTGACAAGACCGGGTGATCGAGTCCTGGACGTAGGCGCAAATATTGGGGTCCACTCACTTGTGTTTAGCACACTCGTGCAAGAAGAAGGACAGGTTGTTGCGATCGAACCGCAGTCGAAGGTTCGCAAAAGACTGATGCATAACATAGATAGCAACCAGGTTAGCAATATATGCGTTCTGGGCTGTGCTCTGGGGAGCGAAGAATGCACCGCCACGATATATGATGTTGCACGAAACAACGACGGGGCCGCAACATTGAAGCCAGACGACCCTTCAAAACACGATAAATTTGAGCACGTTGAGGTCAAAACATTTGACTTCGTTAGAAAAACAACTGGGCTTGATTACTTCGACATCATAAAAATCGATGTCGAAGGTGCGGAGTTAGAGGTTATCAATGGTCTCTCAGAGATTTTTCGAACTCGGCCACCGCGCTGTCTCTTTGTAGAATGCGTCGATTCGCACCTGATTCGCTTTGGAACATCCTCTGAAGAGTTGATATCCCGGCTCGAGAACTTGGGATATTCTCTCAAGGCGAAACATAAAGGCCGCTGGAAGTCAATAGAACAGGTAGACCGAAAAAATTGTGATATCTACGCCGAACTTATGATTAAACATGCATAAACAATCTATTCTCGAGCGTCCGTACGCCTTTCAAAAGTAGGGGCTCCGAATTCTATAATACCTGTCGAAATTTATGCCGGTGGCGAAAACAATCTCTCTAACGCTTAATTGCTATTACAAAAAGACACAAAACGCGACCGCACTTATTTGAAAATACCAGATGCATTGATTACAAATTCCGAAGCAACTTTTCCCAATCCAATTCAGGAAAAGAAACGACCGTAAACACTATCATCTATAAGGAGAGACCAAAGCGTAGCCTTTGACTGCTTCTATACTTCCCTCCACTATGTAGCCAACCATTACCGGTTCATTATAACATCCAACTTAACAAATAACATACTCACACCAAGACTTTAATCACCGTATCTCTTACTGTTGCCAATCATTTTTTTATAGCAATCAATACACCTTGAAGCCGCCCAAAACCACATCCAGTATGACAAATCGTTATAAGATCTGCTCGCAACAGTCAGGAGTTTTATTCTTCTGCCAACTGTTGACGAAAGAAAATACCGCCACTTCAAAAAGAAGAAAGGAGGAAGCGCGCTACCTCGTTGTAACTTCATGAAAGATCGGAAGTCATCAGCTAAGATACTATTTCTTGGCTCAGCGTACCTATCTATAATGGCTCTTTTTCTTAGCCCAAATGCCTCCCTTGGAATGCCCCTTTCCTCAGCAATCCGTCTCGCTATTGGACGATCATAATTCCCACCAATTGACCAATCAGACATCTCTTCACTTCGACCAATAGCAATAATAGATTCCATGGAACGGGCAAAACAGAAAGGTATCGAAACATTGAAAAACCCAGTTTTTAACCTAGCCTCTGAAACATTAATTCCTGCCATATCGCTTCGAATCAACGAGTCATTGACGTATTTTTCGCCGATATTTTTATCCCATACAATTCCACCATAATTACCGGTGAACACTGCTGAAAGTGTGTTTTGTTGCTCAAGATATTTTGCCATTGGTAAAAACGAGACTTCAGGCGTTGAAGAGGATGGCGCGACATATAAAATCTCGTCCTCATCAACCTCATAATCACGCGCATTCACATATTCAATACTGAGATTTAAAGCTTCCCCTGCTTTAGTCCCATCGTCAACAAAACGGTCTCCAAATAGGTCAAAAAAAATCGACCTCGGTTTGGTGCACAAAAGAGCTCGAGATACGCCTGCATCCTTTGCAAGTGCTGCAACTGCAGTAGAATCGTATCCAGAGGATAATGTTACATAAGGTATAACAGGATATTGGCGCTCTTCGCTTCCAATATTTTTAACGATTTTAGATACCACATTACTAACACGCTTTTCATAGTCTTTAAAGCTTGAGAAGTTTTCCGCTTCAGTTTTACATAATATTCGCAGTTCCCCGCCTATTCCAACCTCAACGTCCTGATGAAATAACTGGTGTACCTCTCTTATCGTTTTGTGATCTACCGGAATCCGAGTGGGATATGTAGCGATCCCTGCAAGAGGCGCATAACTTACTCTATAATAATTAACCGAACTATCAAACCGAGCATCAATTTTAGCCATAACAGCAAATAGGCTATTACTGAAAATTAGCGTACCAGAATCAATGGCATAACATATTCGGTCGGTGAGACTAATGGAGCCCCAAATCTGTATCTTATTTTTTCGCCAACGTATTGCAGACCCAAACAGATTCGCATTCTCAAACTCATGCTCACTAAATTCTCCGTCCCAGCATCCCTCGACCATTGAGTCTCGGAAGATTTCTACACAACTTCCCACATTTATTTCTGCCGTTTGAGAGCCCGGTTTATATTCCAACACCCAGCATAACTTTGGAAGTATTTCATTTTCATGAACACTCACAGTGATTTCCTGCATATGAACCTCCCTATTCAACACTTGGGCAAGAGTTATATAATACAGTCAGTTTTGAAACAAATTCTGACCATTGTTTCTCCCATATTTTGTTCTCCAGTTGTGAAAAATCCCGGATTTTCTGAGTGTGAGCATTCATATTTTCACTGACGGTTTTTACTGCGTCCGAGATTGCTTGTGCATTCGGATTAGTATGACATGCTTTGCCTTTGAAAAATTCCCGGAGTGCTTTTGTATTAGAGGTAATCAGGGGTTTCCTGGCGGCAACAGCCTCATAGCCACCGCAAAGGATTACCCACTCAGATGTGGTGAGAACGAGAACAACGTCGCAAGAAAAGAGGTAAGCATCGTAGTCCTCGCTTGAAACAAATCCAAGCAAATGAATATTCTTTGGTAAATCCGGTGATTCGGGCTTGAGACCAACTTTGCGATAATCACCTGTGATGTGAATATGACAATCGAGAGGTAGCTGTTTCGCTGCGGAGATCACCTCATTGAACGGCTCATCTCGAGCATAGGTGCAAACATAAAGCACATTAGTACCTACTGGCAAATCAAGTTTCTCTTGGCAGCCGTTAACGTTTGGGATCTTGTCATGCAAAACAAGAGCTCTTCCTCCCTTACTCTCAACGAGTTCTTTGAGAAAATCATTAGTCACAATTGTCAGGTCCGCCACTCTTAGACTGAATTCACTGCACAGCATCACGAACCAGGTTGCCGGATTCAGGCTGATCCCCTTCCCTAACCGGAAGTTAGTATGCCTGTCTACAATCAGTGGAAAACCAAAAATTAACTTCATCAATGCAGCCACTGCGGCAAGAATACGGCTTGGGTTCTGAACCACTACCAGTCCATTCCTATATTTATAGATCACCGATACTGTTTTCAGTGTCTTAAGCAAATGCCTCAGAATGAAGGTCTCATTCGATTTTATAAACCGGTAGTCAGCACCCAGTTCTCTGGACAGTTCGATGGATCGGCGATGATTTTCCCAACTAACCCAGCATATCTTTTGACTCACGTTAATAACCTTGTTCCTTGAAATGGAGATTCTTTTGATGCCGATTTATCAGTAGGTCATACTCTTTAAACGTCGCATATACATCAGGATTTTTTAGAATGGGCCCCGTTGCTTGCTCAAGATCTACGTTGTCATACCCCGAATTGATCTCGATTACGGCCGGCCCTTCTTCGGTTATAGCAATGTCCATACCAAGAAGTGGATAGAAATCGAAGGCACTCTGGACCTTTTTGGCTAAGGAAATAACGTCTTCCCACTTTGGTATCTGGTAGCCATGGAACGGTACTCTAGAAGTTGGGTGGTGTGTAAATACCTGGCTCATACGGTCAAATCCCGTTTCCACAAGCTTTCCACTGTCCATATCCACTGACACGCATATGCCTCCCTGGCTCAAGTTATCAACCTTGCTATCTCCAACACCAAACCGTGCATAGGTACCGACTATTATAATATCGCCATTTTTTCTGAGGATAGTTACAACTCTAATTGTGTTCGTCGATTTTGAGATTCTGCTCAAATCTCTGTGTTGAATAATAAACTCTTGTACAATCAACTCACTCTCGGCTCTTACTCCGCTAAGCGGAACTAGAATTCCTTTCTGAATGGCATCAACTGTTCCGTCCTTAATTTGCGTGCAGGTTATCCCCCCTCCACCCTTACCTGACCTTGGCTTGAAGATCAGATACTTCATGTTCTGTTCGTCAAATTCTTTAACAGCTTTCTCCAAGATCTCGCCTTCTTTTAAGATCCTAATTATTTCAGGCGTCCTGATATTCCTTGCCTTACAAAGCATTTCAGCGATAACTTTATCCCGAAACACGATCTCGTAGACAGTCGGCTGCACACTTTTTTTTAGCTGCCTACGCTGGTAGGGGTCATAGTTAGATCCATAATAGTACGACCACTCTGACCTGGACTTCTCCCACAAACGACAAGGGGAGTAATTGTCAGGGTAGTACTTCAGTTGAAAAAAGATATATAGGAAATCACAAGCAACCTGAGTTTTGCTTTTGGTGCATTCGTTCCAGTTAACCTTTGAGAAACAATAAGGCAAAGCCAAGAACCGGAGGAAGCGACGAATATAAGGAATTGCACTTTCTACGCCGTATGTTGTTTGCCGCTTTAGCTTGTCAGAGATGAGTTCGAGATCAATCTTCATTATGATGCCGTAGCCCCGTTAGACATACATATATTCTGAATAAAATAGGATTTACCTGTATAACCGTTTAGTTGCTTGTTATCAAAAATATTAATAACGACTTTATTACCCGTTCTATCCTTAATATATTCTTCGATATATCTCTTCAATATATCTTTTAAATAGGAAAGTTCTACGCTTACATACAAATCGACTACACCGTACTCATCCTGAATAATTTTGAAACTGAATATTTTTTGCTCTTTCTTTTGAAAATCGTTTATAGCATAGGATATATTTACGGAATGGAATTTTGTCTCGGAGTCGATATAAACAAATCGGTTTACTGACCGTCCAGTAAGATTTCTCAAGTAAATTGAATCGCCTAGTAGACCGCAATCGGTGCTATCCATGTATCCGGTATCCCCTAGTTCATAATTCACTATACTGGATGATTTCCTTGAGACATCGGTGATAAGAAGCGAGTCTTCACTTTCCCTTATGATGAGCCACGGGTTCACAAAATGGCGGTGCCCTTCCTTACACTCGAAAGCAACGATATCGAACTCTGTAGCTCCGTATTCTTCAACAACAGGTGCATTGAAAACCCTTTCCAAGTACTCCTTTTGCGCCGGAAGTATTGTTTCAGCCGTACAGATCACACATTTAGGGGGTTTGAAACTGATGGAATTTTTTTCTATCAACGCAGCAGCTTCAAGAAGAAGCGATGCATAACCGTAGAGATAATCGGGTGCCGAATTGAGCGTCTTGACTAAAGAGTCGGTGTCTTGTTCTCCTGATGGAAAACATACTTTCCGATTCAAGACAAAGTTCTTGAGATTGCTCTTGAAGCTGTATTCGGGCCTACCCCAGAACCTGGCTTCACGGTCGCCTACCCGCACTCCATACTGCCTGAAGCAGTAATCACGCACGCCAAGCATTCGTGATAGCTCCTCTCGAGACAAGGTAACCGACGTTGGTTCTCCAGTGGTTCCAGATGTTTTTCGTTTGAAAGCAGCAGTAGTCTTTGCACCGCAGTTGAGCCTTTGATACTGTTTTTTATTGAGAGAAGGAGGACCCTTTAGCTCTGAAAGGGAAGTAACTTCGGCACCTTCGGCGTTAATAGGTTTGTTGGCCTGAAGTATTCGCTCCAGCACCGAGTTTCTCTCTTCAATTCCCAGGCTCCAGAGATAGCCTACTTCTCTTCGCCATTTTTCAACTCTTAGTCCCATAGAGAAGAAAAACATACGGGTCAGCAAATATCTCAACTTTCCCATCACGCTTGATCTCCAAGCGCAGACTGATAGAGCTCCCGATAGCTTTTCTCCATAGCCTTGACTGAGTAATGGTTCGAGACCCTTCTCAAAGACCAATTGACCTTCGATTTTTGCTGACTGTCACGTAAGGAATTTACAATGCACGAGCCAAGTTCACTGTAGTCGCAGTCTTCCGGCAACAGATACCCACCCTCACCGTTACCAAGAACGAACGGAATCTCACCAACCGGAGACGCTAGTACCGGCAAGCCTAAAGCCATCGCCTCTAATAGAGTGATTGGCAAGCCCTCAGTGCGCGAAGGCACGACTATCAAATCAGCGATATTTTGAATAGCGGGAACGTTGTTGGAGTATCCAGGCATCAACACTCGATGCCCGAGCCCCAGTTTACCTTTCCGCATCTCTAGAGCCTCCCTTTGCTTACCCTCGCCGACCAAGATTAGTCCAGCATTCTCAAACTCATTACAGACAGCCGGAAACGCATCAATGAGGCGATCAAAGCCTTTTTCTTCTGATAATCGACCCACACCAAGAACTATAGGGGAATGACGTGCCACAAAACCCCGAATTTCTAGATCAACTCGCATTGTCGAATGATGTTCGATGGTCTCAGAATCGAGTCCATTGGCTATGACTTTGACTTTTTTGCTCTTTCTAAGCCGAGGGGGCAACTCTTTCCTCATCGCCTCCCCAACCAGAACAACAAATTGCAGGCAGTTTATAGCAAGCCGATCCAAAAGCTCGTAAAGCCACATCTTGCTAAATCTTTTCGCATGTACGTAGCCATGCAGTGTTGCAATCATCGGAATACGGCGGACAATCAACGGACGAGCACCAAGTAACACGTTGAATTTAAAACCATGGGAATGAAGAATGTCATAGCCATTCGCTCGAGCCCATTGCAAAATTTCACCGCTCTCAGCAATGTTTAAGCCTGGTTTCATTCTCCAAGCGATTAACGGTAAGCCCATTTGAGAAGCCTCTCTCTCAAGAGGCTTCTCACCAACATTCGGAGCTCCAGCACTCAGTATCATTGGCTCAAGACCTTGCTCCATCTGATGCTTAACTAGACTCAACAGCATCTTCTCAGCACCATAGAGACCACCGCTATCAATCAGGTGCAATACCTTGATTCCCATCTACAACCTATCCTTTCCTTGGATTCCAGATAACCTTCTTCTCCCCCTTCAGGAAGGCACCTACTGCCTTGTAGGAGGCAATATTCAGCAGTAGAAAGTAATAGGGAATTGAATAGATCACAGAAAGCGGTTGGCCTTGTCCTTCCCGCTTATGGCCTGTCCAGGCCAGACCCACGAAGACAATCAGGCTGAGAAATGCCAGCATGTAAATGCCGTGGGACCGAGCCAGCAACAACGTACTCAGGGCGAGAGTGACCAGGGGTACGAAAGCGATGTAACGCAACAGCTTGTGGGAAACAAGCTGCCAGGCAAACACCGGATCCCGCAACGGATTCATCAGGTGCTTCATATCTTTCAGCGCCCACAGGGCACGAAGACTCACACGTACCCGCATGCTGAATTCGCTGTTGCTGTCGCTCAGGGCTTCTTCTTTCAGCAGGGCTTCGGGCTCGTATACGACCCGATAACCCTGCTCTACCACTTTCAGAGGTTGCACAAAGTCGGGCAACTGGTCAGCCTTGAGCAGTTGGTATAGTGACTTACGCATGGCGTCTATGCCGCCGTCCACGCCAACCACGGATCCGATGCGGGTTTCCTGTTTACGCAGCCAATTCTCGTATTTCATATAGGCGCTGCAACCATCGCCCACCAGGGAACCGTCTTTATTTACATAAACCATCTTCCCGGTAACGTACCCGACATCGGCGTCCGCGAAATTCCTGCACAATTTACTAACGGCCCGGATGTCCCACTGGGAGTTGGCGTCCGAGAACAGGATGATGTCGCCAGCGGCTTCTGGCACCAGCGTGTTCAGTCCTGAGGTTTTGCCCTGCCTTGGCTCCTGGCGGAACAGACGGATCGGAATACGGGATTCGGCTGCCACACGTTGTACGATGTCATCTGTTCCATCGTCAGATTCATCCGAGATAACGAGGACTTCCAGTTTGTCCGCCGGGTAATCCAGGTCCACCTTATTCCGAAGCGTCGCTTCGATGTCCTTTGCCTCGTTGTAAGCGGCAATCAGGATAGACACCCTGGGCTGATGATCAGCGCCGACCCTTATGGCCATGGAGCACAAAGAAGCCATCGCTTTCACCAGGAGCGGGTAACCAAAGTAGATATAGAAAAGCAGTAACAAAGACAGCCAGAACAGTGCGGCTAGCATGGCGATGTGGATTCCATTCGTTCGTACCCGGTGGTTGCCGGTGATTCCATTTCAAGCAGTTGCTGTTTTTTTAGTACATCGCCCATGGCGGTAAAGCTGAAATGTTCCAGCAGCTGTTCCAGCCTCTGTTCGCACACGTCTAGGTTGTTGTAGTGCCGGAACCGCGAGAACCATTTTACGTCCAGACGTGGCTGGCCCGGATCCACTTCCCAGGGATGGAGATAAAACACGAAGGGCCGGCCCTGGCGATTGATGCTGCCCAACCCCCAGCGACTGAACCAGTATGGAAACAGCCGGAAGTATCCCCCGCCAGCAATCGGAAGGGTGTAACCGGGGAATTTCAGCGTACTCAAAGGGAATTCGGCCAGTTCACAGCCGTTATCGGTAGTGAGCCGGTGAGGCCAGCGCGGTGTTCCCGGCATACCGTACCGATCGTGGTGTACCGGAAATATCGATGAGTCCCACAAGAATCCCTCCTCGGCCAGTATGTCCAGAGCCCAACGGGACTGGTTGGTAATCGAGTAGCTGGCAGCGCGATAGCCGGTAACCGGCTCGCCGGTTATGTCCTCGAGAATCCGCTTTGATCGCCGAGTTTCTTCCCTGAATACTTCTGGAGTCTGGTTGTAGATTAACTGATGGCTATAGCCGTGGCTGGCAATCTCATGTCCGGCTTTCTGGATATCGCGGACCAGCCCGGGCGATTTTTCCGCCACCCAACCCAGGGTGAAGAAGGTGGCCCGTGTATTATGTCGCTCGAGCAGTTCCAGCAACCGATGGGTATTGGCCTCCACCCGGTATTCCATGGAGTGCCAGTCGTCGCGGTTCACAGCCTCGGCCAGAGCGGCTACCTGGAAGTAATCCTCTACATCTATCGTGAGTGCGTTTGCTATCCGCTTGGTGCCGGAATCATTGTCCATTGGTGCGCCCTCCTACTCAGAAGAATTGGTAGTTAAGGGAAACCGCAACCCAGTTCTCCTGGTACTCTCTGGATGCAATATCGCTGTTCTTTTGGCGATGTCCGATGGCGGCACGAATGTCCATTCGGCTGGTCAGCAAGTAATCCAGTCCCATAGACAATGAAGCCAGATCATCTTCTGCACTCTCATCCTCGAACCGCTGATGTTGGTATGCGGTATCCAGAAACCAGGAAAGCAACTCGGATATGGGCCGGGAATACCGAGCGCCAATCCCGGTCAGCTCTTCCCGGTCGCCGGTTTGCAGATAATCACTGCGACTGGCTGATACCGTTCCCAGGAAAGTGGAGCCGTCACTGAATCGGTTGTTGTAACCCATCCTTACAGCTGTCACTTCCACAGCGGTGGATTGAGTGAGATTGAAGTTGAAGTCCCCGAATTGCACGCCCAGGGTAGACGTCTGATCCGTCAACCTGCGATTGGCATTCAGAGTGAATTCGCTGTTCGGACTGATTTCTCGAACCAGGTTTAAGGTGCCTGTGACACCATCGGTGGAGAGTTCCTGGGTGCCCAGCCTTGTTTCCAGACGGTTTACGCCAAGGGAACCACTGACTCGGGTTGTCGCCCAGACCTTGTTGAAAGTGCCAACGACGGATTCACGATCGAGCTCTTCTCCAGTGTCCAGCTCCGTGCGCTCTGCACTGGTGGAAACACCAAGTTGGAGGGTCTGGCTGAAACTGTGGTTGTAGGCAACCGTTCCTGTCAGCCGTTCGCTATCTTCTTCTTCCGGTTCTTCAAACTCGGTATTTTCGTACGCCGCAGAGAACTGGATCTGGTCGACCGGTGTCAACTCCAGCGTGTACACCGGGCCGGTACGGAACACGTTTTTGCGAGTCAGGTTGTCTTGTGTGTCCGCCGCTCGGGTATCCCTCGTGACCTGACTGATCGTATCGGAGGCCTCCCAGCTCAGACCTTTGGCCAGCTCGCACTGTCCTCGCAGCATGCCACGGGTGTAGACCTCAGAGTCAAAAGCGTCGTCATGCCAGTAGCCGTAACCCAGTCCCATGTCCACCAATGACGTGCATTGTCCGGGGTCGCTCAGGTGTTGGAAATTCAGATTCACCCTTGTTTCCAGGTCACTCTCTTCATTGCTTGAGTCTCGACGCGCGTTGTCCGAAAACCGGTTATCGATTCCTCCCGACAGGCTATTGGTCGCTGCCATTGTGGGCGCCGTTACTGTTACCAGTAATCCAGTGGCGATGGCGGTAATCCATCGCCTCCTGCCTGATCCGTAAACATCATCCATTGATGACAGCTCCTACAAACTTTTCGGGATCAAACGCCTGAGCTGCATTTTCCGCGGCGCTCGCAGTAATCTTGCCGTGCGGTACCACCAGCATTGAGTAGTCACACAACTCACCAAGGATGCGCGCATCGGGCGAATCAGCGATGGGCGCCGTGTCCAGAACGATAAAACGATCCGGATAGCGGCGCCGAATGGCATGCAGAAACTGCCTCATCCGGAAAGAAGTGAAGAACTCCGCCGGATTTTCACGCCGGCTACCGGCCGGGATCAGCCTCAGACGCGGAATACCGGTGGGGTATATGATGCCCCCTATGTCGTAATCCGAGTCTTCAAGGAAATCGGTCAGTCCTGTATCCGAAGCCAGTTCGAGCTGGGAGTGCAACGTGGGATTACGCAGATTGCAGTCAATTATGAGAGCGGTTTTGGATTGGTCAAAAGCAAATGCTGCTGCCAGATTGAGGGCCATAAAGGATGTTCCGGCTCCTTCACAGGCCCCGCTGACCACCAACGTAAAGTTATTGCCACCGGATAGTTCCAGCAGTTTTGTCCGCAGGTGGCGGAACCGATTGACCAATTCCCGATCCCGTGACTCCGGATAAATAATTCGCCGTTCGTCCATGTCGTCACGAGTGAGACGACGAGGCTCCTGCATCTTGACGATCTGTTTGCTGATCACATACCTGTCGACAGCGCCGGGACCCAGCTCCAGCGAGCTCGGTACCAGCATGCGGGAATCATCCCACTGGGGAAAGTCGCGGTCGTCTCCGCTATCCCGAACGGCGCCCCTTTTTTGCAGGTCACCTGTCCGTTCTTTTCCGTTGATATCCCCGGCACGGGATGCACTATCACGGGGGCGGGTATCAGACTCCATCTCTTCCCTGTCCTGTTTATGCTCTGTCATCAGATAACTCCCATCAGAGCAGCACCGGCGACACCACCATAAGCAGCTATTACCAGCGCAATGCATATACCGACTAAAACGGTCAAACGGCGGTCTTTGCGTTTCTCGTAAGGTGTTCGTACCTTTGGAATTTCTTCCAATATCGGCAGACCAATACCATCTTCAAGCTGTTTCCGGACCCGTACCCGAGGGTCAATCTGCAATGCACCGGCCGCCAGCCCGAACGGAGCCAATGCACCGAGAATCAGGCCCGCTGAGGCAAACATCGGAAACTTGGGACCACTCGGAGCCAGGGGGTATTGCGCAGTTTCAATGATGCGGAAATTCAAACCCTGACCTTCGATATCCAGATGCATGGACACCCTTGCCTTTTCACGGCGCTTGAGCAGGTCATTGTAGATCTGTTCGTTCACTTCCATATCCCGCGTGAGTTCGGAGTACTGTGCCTTGTTCTCCTGGATGCGCTCCATGCGCTTTTCCTGCTCCGCAATCAGCTGCTTGAGCGACTCGATACGTGATTCCTGGGTGCGGATGCTGGCGCGGGTTTTGGCGACTTCTGCACTGATGTCCTGGTAAAGAGGATTCACCAGCTGCTCACCTCCGCTGGGAGCCTGAGCCAGCTCCCCGCTTTGAGCAGCGCTGTCCCTCTGATTTTTCAGCTCTGCAATCTGCTCCTTGAGAATGACAATGTCCGGGTAGGTGTCATGGTATTGCAGGCGCATTTCATCGAGGAGTGCCTCTTTCTCGCGGATTCTGCGGGTGTAAGCGTCCACCGTACGTCCCTGGCTGAACATGGGTTCCACACTCTGCAGGTCTGACGCCAATGACTGTGCTCGCGCCATCAGCTCTGTGCGCTCGAGCTCTGCCAATTCCAGCTGTCTGCGGAGACTGGCCATGCGAGAATTCGCTTCGCTTTCCGTGCCGTCGACGTTCTCCGAGAGAAAATTCTTCAGCTTCTGTTCTACATCGGCGAGGATCGATTCGTAGTTTTTGACCTGTTTATCGATGAAATTGTAGGCGTTCCGGCTTTCTTCGCGTTTGTTTGCCGAATTCTCTGCAATAAACGCCTGACCCAGTCGCTGTGCAATACGATATGCCTGCATGGGTGACTCGGAGGTATAGCCAATACTGAAATAGCGATCGCCTCGTGGGCGCACGAACATATTGGCGCGCAGCATCGCGATTCTCTCCTCTCTTGCCTCGTCGGAGAGTTGGTCTGCCCCCTCGCTGAATATGTTTGTGTCATCAGCAACCCGCGACATGACATCCCTGGACCAGAGCATCTCTCGCGCTGCGGAAGTGCGCTCACTGATCTCCGTGGTTACGGCACTGCCTTCCATCAGTGGACGAATTATGTTCTGGTCATCTACAAAAATGACAACCTGGGACTGGTACTTGTAAGGCCATATAAAACCAGCCCCCAGTACAGAAAAACTGACAATCACGAACAGTAGGAAGGCCAGCCACTTGCGTGACCTCAGCTCCCTGAACATTTCTGACGGAATCTTATCGAACGGAAGTGCCATCTCTTTTACCTGCTAACCGGTTCCGCTATTTGCATTCAACAACAGTGTAGTTGAGCTCAAAAACGTCTTTCCGGAACGGTCAGGATATCTCCGGGCCGCATACGGTAGTTGGTAGAGACGTCACCCTTGTTAAGGATGTCGTCCAGACGGACTGGAATGGCTACCACCTTGTCGCCAACCAGTCGGTAAAGCATGGAATCATTGAGGTTCGCAAACGGATTCGCACCGCCAGCACTCAGTACCATGTCCAGTACTGTCATTCCGGACCTGTGAGGCACAGAAATGGATTGATTGACGGCACCCGTTACCCGTACCCGGTCGCTGAATTCATGGCTACCCATGGAGGTCACGACTACGGTCACCTGGGGCTCACGAATATAAGCTGCCAGGCCCCGTTCAATCTCATCGGCAAGCTGTTCCGGAGTTTTCCCGGTGGCTTTGATATCGCCTATCAAGGGCATGGAAACCCTGCCGTCAGGCCTGACGGGAACATTGATGCTCAGGTCGGCGTTACGCCAGACAGAGATCTGGATTGCGTCGGTAGGTCCGAGTATGTACTCGTCTACGCTGGTTGAAGTCTGAAGGCTGAGGGCTTCGTTGATGGCTTCCTGGGAAGATGGCTGGGGGCCAGCACAACCCGTAACAAACGCTACCGCAGACAGGGATAACACCAATCCCTGCAAAGAATACTTCAATGACATTGTCAAACCTCTCTCATTCCGTGTTTTTGTCCATGTCTCGGGGAGAGCTGATCCCGAAACTATCTTGATCCTTTCTTGAACAATACCACCTCTACTGTCTGAATTATAATCAACAAATCCAGAAACAGGCTTTGGTTCTTGATGTAGTAAAGGTCATAACGAAGTTTCTCCCTCGTGTCCTCTTCGTTGTCTGCGTAGGCAAAGCATAGCTGAGCCCAGCCAGTCAAACCCGGTTTCACACGGTGGCGTTCACTGTAAAAGGGAATCTTCTCCGTAAGCTGCTCCACGAACACCGGTCGCTCGGGTCGGGGACCAACGAAGGCCATGGTGCCGTTCAGTACATTTAGTATCTGGGGCAGCTCGTCAATTCGCACCTTGCGGATAAACTCTCCCACTTTGGTCACCCGGGCGTCGTTCTGGCGTGCCCAGACGGCACCATTTTTTTCGGCGTCGGTAACCATTGAGCGAAACTTGTGCACCTTGAACACGCTGCCGTTAAGCCCCACTCGCTCCTGGCTGTAGAAAACGGGAGCCGATAGACCGTCTTCGATTTTTATGGCGATGGCGGTGAGCAGCATCAGTGGAGAGGTTGCCACCATCAAGGCGCTTGCCGCCAGAATATCCAGTGAACGTTTCCCAACCCCATAAACGGAAGAGACGGTAAATCCATCGGAGAAAACGAGCCAGCCCCGGGTAACCATTTCCAGAGCCACTTTCCGGGACTCCCGTTCGTAGAAGCTTGCGCCATCAACAATGCGCACACCTTCCATTTTGCATTCCAGCAGGTCTTCCATAGGCAGGCCCTTACGGCGATCATCAACCGCCACCACAATCTCATGTACCGGGTTCTGGATAATGTACTGGTGCAATGTGGTGGCGATGTTCAGCAGATACTCTTGGCTGATTTCGATAGGTTCATCCGGCATTGGGACAAAACCGGTGAGCATGAATCCCTTCCGGTTGAAGGGCGTCCTGAGATCTTCCTGGATCTGCCTCGCCCGATAACCCGCTCCGAGCACAAGCACTTTGCGCTTGAAGGCTTCTTTGCCAACGGCGGCAAAGAATACCGGGCGCGCAATCCCCAGCAGGAAAAGCCCGAAAACAGGACCGGTCGTCAAGACACTGCTGGAGCCGATGTACCACAGCCAATCCTCCGAAAGCAGGTACACGAAGCCACAGAAAGGAATACTCACAATCAACGCCATGATGGTACGAAGCATCATGCCGGACATGCCCTCTTCCGTGCGGGACTGCTGCACCCCGATAGCCACCATCACCAGAAGGTTCAGTGCCGAAAACGCAATGATCGATGGCAGCAGGAGGTTCAGGTTTTCCAGAAAGAGGTGGAGATCGCCGAAGTAAACAAAGAAAACGGCAAGCGCGAACGCAAACCCCAGCACCACAAAATCAATGAGGCCAAGTATGACGTACGGAACATGTAAATAGTGCTTGAACAATCTGACGTGGGCCACGTCAACTCCTTTTGCTGCTCACAACAATAAAACGCATCCAATGCGTTTTTTGCAGCGTCACTTGAATTTAAGTGTAATGTATATTCCTGCCCCTGCAATTACCGGCAAACAAAATGCACCTATCCAAGTGTAAAGAAAACTGACATACGAATTCTGATGAAGTTTCCGGTTTTCTTTAGCGCAGAGTAACGAAGTCGTTGACGCGGGAGCCGAGGAGCATGAGCCAGGCAAAAGCCCGACTGTGATTATAGTTTTTAGCCTTTTCATATCAGTACTCCATTTACCTGACGTAAATGCCTTTGGCAAAACTAAGTGATGCATGGCTCGTGCCAAAATAATATTTATTTATTTTTCCGCCACTTATAAATCCACCTCACAAACGGTGTAAATTAAACTGACACTTACTGTAACCCGGGTGTATCACATTTAAATGACGAAAAGGCCAACAAATTCGTGTACAGGGGTGCGCTCCAGCATTTGCTGATCCTCACAAAGCCGGAATATTCGGTCGCAGGTCTGGCCCGGAAACCTTGTCGCAAGGTTTTGACGGAACTTTTCCTCTAATAATGGAATGCCTTCCTTTCTACGGCGGCGGTGGCCAATGGGATATTCAACCTCGACTTTGTCAGTGCAGCTTCCATCCTTGAAGAAAACCTGGATGGCATTGGCGATCGAACGTTTGTCTTCTTCCAGGTATTCGCGGCTATACCTTTCGTCCTCCACCACCTCCATTTTTTCGCGAATACGGTCGATGATCGGATTCGACGCGTGGAAACTGTCTTCGTAATGTTCCGCAGTCAGGCGGCCAAAAATCAGGGGGACGGCCGCCATATACTGGAGGCAGTGGTCCCTGTCCGCCGCGTTAGCCAGCTTGCCCTGCTTGGAGATGATACGGATGGCGGACTCGTGGGTAGTAATGACGATGCGATCGATCTCATCAAGGCGATCCCTGACTTGCGGATGCAGGATGACTGCCGCCTCTGCCGCTGTCTGGGCGTGGAACTCCGCCGGGAAAGAGATCTTGAACAAGATGTTCTCCATCACGTAAGAACCGAACGCCTGGGGTAAAGAAAACTGACGCTTGTCCTCGGGCTTCAGTTTCTGGTCCTTGTTGGTTTTGCTGAACAGCACGTCATAGAAGCCCCATTGAGGGGCTGTCAGTGCGCTCGGGATGCCCATTTCCCCGCGCATGGCAATATCCGCCAATCGCACCGCGCGAGAGGTTGCATCCCCTGCTGCCCAGGATTTCCTTGAGCCGGCATTGGGCGCGTGGCGATAGGTTCTCAATGACTGACCGTCGACCCAGGCGTGGGAAAGAGCTGACAGCAACTGCTCCCGGCTGGCGCCCATCAGCTTGGCCGTAACGGCAGTGGATGCCACTTTGACCAACACGACGTGGTCCAGCCCTACCCGGTTGAAAGAGTTCTCGAGCGCCAGCACACCCTGTATTTCATGGGCCATGATCATGGCTTCCAGCACATCTTTCATGGTCAGGGGGTCTTTGCCGTCTGCGACTTTTTTCTGGGAAAGGTGGTCAGCCACCGCAAGAATCCCTCCCAGGTTGTCAGACGGATGGCCCCATTCTGCTGCCAGCCAGGTGTCGTTATAGTCCAGCCAGCGGATGATGCAGCCGATATCCCAGGCAGCTTTTACCGGATCAAGCCGGAAGGACGTTCCGGGAACGCGAGCACCGTGAGGAACCACCGTGCCTTCAACAATCGGACCCAGGTGCTTGGTGCATTCCGGAAACCGCAGCGCGAGCAAACCGCAGCCCAATGTGTCCATCAGGCAGTTCCGGGCCGTGTTCCAGGCTTCTTCGCTTTTTATACGGTAGCTGAGCGTGTAGTCGGCAATGGTCTGGATGACCTGGTCGTAATCGGGGCGTTCGTTGAGGTCGAATGTGGCTGACATGGCAAGAACTCCAAAGTAGCGCTATCAGTGATACTCCAAGCCTAGCTGAAAGTGCCATGCAAGCAATTGTCACTGTGGCCTGACACTTATACAACTTTCCATTTTTCATATATTTATGGATCTATATCATAAATCAAAAGAATTACCTTACTAACTTTGAGCAAGTTATAACTCTAAATAGATTAATTTTATTTCATTAATAGTCCCCCGCAATATTTCTTCCTTTTCACTCCAACTGACTGTTTGCTTTTCAATTCTTTCATACAAACCGTTTTCACAGCCGTAATACTGTGAAATGGTTTTACGGGGGTTATCTCGCCTATAATCTTCGCGCCATCGATAAATAACTTGTCAGCAAACTTTAATGAAGAGTTCATTAAAGTCATCGATAAACTGTGGAAGCGCCAGTGAATAGCACCTCTCTTGAATCTGCAATCGCCGAATGGACAGCGATCCTGGGTAAGTCAGGAGTACGTTCGGAAGATATAGCAGATGTTGGTGTATCAACCATAGGCGCAAAACGCTCTATTCCCGCCGTGCTGCAGCCACAAAGTCCGGAGCAGGTCGCGGAGATTCTCAAGGTCGCGCAACAATACAAAGTCGCCGTTTATCCCGTAAGCACAGGCAATAATTGGGGGTACGGCAGCGCTAACCCTGTCGAAGACAATTGCGTCATTCTTGATCTCGGCGGCCTTGACCGTATTTCCGATTTCGATCCTGACATGGGCGTTGTCACTATCGAGCCCGGTGTAACCCAGAGTGCCCTTCGAAGCTTTCTGGATGATCATGGTGGCAATTATCTTGTTCCGGTAACCGGCGCTGGCCCCACCTGCAGCATTCTTGGTAATGCGCTCGAACGGGGTTATGGCATCACGCCAATCACTGACCATTTTGCAGCGGTAACAAAAATTGAAGCGATCCTGCCCGACGGAACCCTTTACCGGACAGCGCTCAGTGAACTTGGTGGGGGCGAAGTAGACGGCCTTTTCAAATGGGGCGTTGGACCCTATCTCGACGGGCTTTTCAGCCAGGGGAATTTTGGGGTGGTAGTGAAGATGACCATCGCCCTCGCACCGGCGCCCGAAACAACCACTGCATTTTTCTTTTCCACAAAAGACGACGCCAAACTGGAAGCGCTGGTGCCCACTGTCAAGGCGGTGTTGCGAGCCCTTGGCGGCTCCGTTGTGGCAATTAACCTGCTTAACAGCCAGCGCATGCTCTCGATGATGACGCCCTTTCCCGAAGACAAGGCTATTGACGGCGTTCTACCCGCTCAAGAAGTTGAACACCTCGCGCAAACTCACGGAGTCCCCGCCTGGAGCGGGGTTGGCGCAATTTATGCGTCAAAGGAAGTGAGCCGGGCAGCCCGACGCACGCTCCGGCGGCTACTCGGCCCAGTGACCGACCGCCTCATCTTTATCAATCAGAGCAGAGTCAATACAGCCCGGAGCATTGCCCGCGTGCTACCGGGCAAACTGGGCACACGAATCAAGGGGATGGCGGATACGCTCTCGGGAGCACTGGAGATCATGCATGGCACCCCCAATGAAGTCGCGCTCGCGCTGGCTTATTGGCGCTCGGGCGATCTGCCCGGGCCCGGGCAACCGAAAAACCCGGCACGGGATGGCTGTGGGCTGATCTGGTTCGCGCCGCTGGTTCCAATGAGAGGAAAAGATGCCCGTCGATATGTCGACATGATTGAACGGATCTGTCCGCAGTATGGAGTCAATCCTCTGATCACACTGACGACCCTGAATGATCGCTGCTTCGACTCTACCGTCCCGCTGCTCTTTGATCGCAAGGATAAAAATGCCACAGAGCAGGCCAAGGCCTGTTATCGGGCCTTGTTTGAAGCGGGTCAAAAGGAGGGTTTTCTTCCCTACCGTCTCAACATTGATGCAATGGATTCCCTGCAGACCGATGGCTCTGCTTTCTTCAGGTTTGCCAGTCAACTGAAAGCTTCAGTTGACCCAAATTCCATCCTGGCACCCGGACGTTACGTGCCCAGGTTCAAGCGTTCCGAGGTCTGATGAGATGTAACCTCGATACACCCGTAAGATGCCGCCGGTCAAGGATCAGGGTAGAGCGTCAGCTCCCCGCGACGTCCGGCATCTCAGCTCCCTGAACGGGAACAATGAGGACCTTATAATGCAGACAGGCTTTAACCTCCAGCATGAATCAGGGAACACAAAGAACCAGAAAACTCCTGAAAATCTGAGTACGATTTTCAACTCGGTCTTCAAGGTCGAGTTGGCAACATCTACCGAAGCCATCAACGAAGTCTATGAAATTCGATACCAGGTTTACTGCATCGACCGGCCTTTCGAAGACCCCAATTGCTTCGCAGATAAACGTGAACACGATGCCTACGACCCAAGATCTGCTCACGCCCTGATCCGACACCGCCTGACAGGACACGGGATTGCCGCCGTTCGTCTTGTTATGGCGGGTGACACCCCTGACCAGGCAGACTTCCCCATGGAAGGTCCATGCGTGGATAGAATGGACCAGCGTGCACGGGACGCAATTGCCCGGGCACCCCGCAAACAGATTGCAGAAATATCACGTATGGCGGTAAGCCGGGAATTTCGACGGCGCCTGAATGAGGGCAAGTTCCCAGCCGGCGTCAGCGATCTTGCTTGTTACGCGGATACGGAAAATGGGAAACGCGCCGTACCCTATATAAGCCTGGGGCTCTTCGCTGCCATTCTCCGGATGTCGGTCAAACATCGAATCACCCATTGGATGGCTGTGATGGAACCGGCGCAGCTGCGCCTGTTGAAACGATTTGGTGTGGAGTTTGATCACGTTGGGCCCGTGCTGGAGTATCACGGCCTCCGCCGCCCTGCCTTCACTGAGGCCGCGTCGTTGATTGAGGGAATAAAAAGGCGTCGTCCGGATGTGTGGTCACTGATTACCGAAGGTGGCAAGTATCTGCCAGAAAAACCGAATACATATTAAAAGAGCCCCCGCCTTTCGGCGGGGGCTCTTTTTTTCTACGCTGTTGCGAACTTGCATTACTGGTCAACCGTTATGACCTTACAGCTTTTTTCCTGCGTGACAGGCCAAGTCCGGCAAGTCCGAGTCCCAGCAGTGCCAAAGTGCCAGGTTCGGGGACCTCCGTAGCCGTGATGCGGAACTTGGTATTGAAATTGTTCGTCTGATCTTCGAGGGTCAAGAGTCCCACGCATCCGGGGTCAGCCCCTGCTGCCTTACAGGCGTCATCCGCCAGAACGGAAAGGCCTATCACTTCAAGGAGCACCGTATATTTATAGTCATCGAGAACGAATGAAGAAGCGAACTCGAAGCCGCCTGAACCATTCGGGACAGCACCCAGAGCGTCGAAATTATCAATAGTGAAAATATCGTCGCAGGTGGACACTGAATCATCCACACAGGTTCCACTTCTGTTCAGCGACTCATTAAAGAAACTCAAAAATGTCGTAGATGTTGGAGGGAGTCCAGGGCCCGGAGGTGCTGCGGGAGTCAAGGTCAGCGTTGAAGTGAGATCAAAGCTGGCCAGTGCGGCGCCACGATAATCCAAAACATTGTTGGTGTGGCTGAATACCCCGCCATCCACTGCGTCCCCATTGGTGAACAGACCACCGGTATCATCGACATCAGTGATGGAGATTGACGACTGGGGGTCAGTTATACCCCAAGACAGGGTACGGTTCGAGTCAGACGCATCCACAGTGCCAAGTCCTTCCGTCTGAGTCCAGTTGGAAAATTCGCTTTCCACCTTATAACCCCATTCGGTGATCAGCACCGCGCTGGCGGATTGCGCGCCAAGTACACAGGGCAAAATCAGAGATGGTAAAAGTGCACGTTTAAGAGAGATTTTCATGGTTTATTCCTCCTTGAGTATCGACGTTGAAGGCCAGAACTTCAGCAAGCGCATCAACGGTGTACTTGGTATTGCATCATCCATGCCGTTTACCCGATATCGACATATTTCAATTGGTTAAAGCCGACATTTATTTGTTGCAGAGGGGTAGGTGTAAGAATCTTCGACATTGAGGGCAAGCAAATGCATCGCCTTGCGCGCCATGTATTTTTTTGCGGAGCAAATAAGGGCGAACAACACTATTTGAAGGGAACCCTTTATAGCGTTCCAAAATAAGAAAGCCATGCAACACTAGTCCGCCCTCTGGATTCGTAAATCAGGCTGACATCAAACCCTTGTTCCATCTTTCAGTTCAGAAGCTGTTTCGCGTCCTCCACCCACTGACCCTTGTTATCCATTGCAATCGCGCGTTTCACTTCCTCTCTTCCCAGGCCTTGCTCACCAGAAGCAATCAACGCCGCGCCAAGGTGGTACCTTATTGTTGCGTTACCCGGCTCCAGCTCCGCAGCCTTACCAAGATTCATGAGCGCGGCCCGGGCATCCCCCGACAGGTGGAGAGCCCAACCAAGGGTGTCCAGATACCTGGCGTTCTCTCCACTGGCCTCCACAGCCCTTCTGGCCAATCCAACGGCGGCTTCATAGTCACCCAACTGCATTCGCAGGGTCGCCAGGTTGTTCAGTCCGGCGGCGTGTTGGGGAGCAATGTCCAGTAATTGCTCATAAGCAGCAATAGCCTCTTCCGTGCTCTCCGCTACTTCCAGCCGGGAAGCGTAAAGAAAATTGAAATGGGGATCGTCGGGATTTAACGCCAGCAACCTTTTTGCAGTCTCAACCGCATCATCCGCCTGACCAGCGCGGGCCTGGGAAGCCAGCAGGCTCCTGAGAATTCGCGGGTCTCTGGCGTTTAGGTTGTCTGCGGACTTCAGCCAGGCAACCGCTTGCCGATACTGGCCTGACGCGGCCAGCAGATTACCCAGACGGAAATGAATATAGGGGGACTCCGGGAAACGTTCGCTCGCCTCTTCGAGGGTCGATATACCCTTTTCCACATCACCCTGGGCCACCTGGAGTTCGGAAAGAAATGTGTAAACCGATTGATCCGCGGTATTATTTTCAGTCAGTTGCTGCAGAATTTTGATGGCCTTGCCAGGGTCTCCCCCATCGCGGTGGTAAGTAGCAATGCGTTTCTGAATCGTCACTTTGCTGGTACCCAGTTCCGCTGACTGTCGCAGGTAAGGCAGCGCCCGCTCGAGTTCGCCACGGTCAAGATGAACTTCCGCCATTTCATTCAACGCTGCCAGCCAATCAGGGTGCTCTTTCAGTACTCCTGTCGCAGTTTCCAGAGCCGTATCCAGCTTGCCTGCCTCCCGCTGGGCCATAGCAAGGCCAAGAAGGCCTTCCCGTGAATTCGGATTATCCTGCAGCCATCTCCGGTAACTTTTTTCTGCACGCTCCGGAGCGTTACTCTGCAACTGGGCGGTGGCAAGAATCAGCCAGGCTTCCGCTGGCACAGTGTCTGCGGCTTCAATTCTTGGCTGCAGTACTCTTATGGTCTCCTGGTAGGCATTCCGCTCATTGAGGAGCCGGCCAAGGTTTACGGCCACACCAAGATAGGACTCCGGTGTGCCCTCCAGCCCTCGGCGCAGGTGGAATATAGCCTGATCGTTGTTTCCACGATATTCATTGAGCAGGCCAAGCCGCTGGTGTGCTATTCGGTTGTTGTTGTTGTCCAACTCCACCGCTCGATTCAACGCACTCTCGGCGTCCTCAAGCTGCTCGGCTTCCATCAGAGCGATGCCCAGTTTGGCCCAGAGTTCCGGGAGGTTTTCGTTCAGGTCGACACCTTTACGAAACGCTTCAGCGGCTTTGCCGGGCTCTTCCTGGTAGAGATGAACCGTACCCAATACTTCGTAGGCCAAAACAGAATTCGGATTCTGCCCAAGCACTTTTCTGGCACGGGCTTTCAGCTCCTCAAAACGCCCCTCCCGGAGCATTTTTTTCAGTCCGGGAAACTGTTCAGACTCCAGCCGTACCTGACTATAGACTGCGCCATTATCAGTCTTCGAATCAGCCATGGACTCTGGTGATATGGGTATACCTTGCACGATACCGTAGGGTGCGAGGAGAAAAGGTAACAACGCGGATAGATAAAAACGGCGGGAAAGACTCACGATTGACTCCTTCAATCGACAAAAGCCAGGGGTACAGAGTACCCCTGGCTTTTGTTATCAACAACTCATGGTATAGAGCTCATTGCTTGCGGCGACGGAACGCGCCCATGCTCAGCAAACCAAGGCCCATCAGGCCCAGGGTCCCCGGCTCGGGAACTTTGGATACTTCGCCCGTAACCGTAATACGATCGGTTTCCCGGGCAATTGATGCGCCATCTACCAACCCATCCATGGTGAAATCATGAACGCCAGAGTTAATCCCTGTAAAGGTCACGTCAAACTCGAAAATACGGGCAACACTGCGGTCATAGCTGCCGGTTGCGGTAGCACCTGAACAGGAACCTGTGTCTGCGGAAACGCACTCCACACTGACACCGACGCCAGGCCCGGAAGTGCCAAGATCGTCAACAGTGACCTCACTGTAGTTCAAGAAGGCATCGCCAACGCCAGCCAGGATGTCATTTACCAGGTCGTCAGTGTCGAGACCGGAGCTGCTGACAATGCTACCTCCAGAGTGGTCAGACAATTCTTGAACACTTATTCCTGACAAGCTAGTCATACCACCGTAGTCAATTCCAATGAAGGTCGCACCGGAGGTATCAAGGGCGTCCTTGGCATCGGCGAGGGTCGAGCCGTCTGATTCCTTGAAGGTGGCATCACCCAGAGCAATGATGAAGCGGGATGAACCAGGACGCCAGCTTGCGCCAAGGGCAGCTTCTTTCGTTGCATGGATACCCTCCTCAGGGAAGTCTCCACCGCCACCGCCGTCATAGAGGTTAATGCCATTCAGATTTGAGATAGCGGTCGCTGTGTCAGTCGTCAGGTCATGTTTGACACCCACAGACCCAGGCTCACTGTAGTAGCCAAAACCAGTGGCCAGATCACCAAAGCTTGCGAGGCCATTAAGGATATCGCCTGCCGCCGCTTTTGCCTGGTTAATTTGCGCCCCCATACTGCCTGAGGTGTCGATGAGGAACATCACATCCACAATGCCGCTCGATGGTGCGCCTTCATCGACCGTCACTGTTTTTCGGATAGTTACACTCTCTCCCGGTGCCAGCGTATCTTCATAAGAGAGAGGATCAATGGAATCAGCGGAGGCTGACGCAGTCCAGATTCCCGCAGAGGCAACGCAGACCCCGAGGGCCACGCGTACTGTTTTTTTCATTCTGGCAAACATCTGGTGTTCTCCTTGTCATCTCGGAATAACCGTGTGAGGCGGCTTCCGACGTCCTGAAGTTTTAGGTGCCGAAGGAAGAGAAACACGACAAGAAACTCTTCCTTCCACCCAGGCTGAAGCGAAATCCTTGCCAGCCACTCAGAATCAGATGTTTTTCAGATGCTTATTATCCCCTTAAAACCGCTACCAGAAGCAACATGTAAATTTACTCAACACCCGGCACCCTCACCCAACCTTCCATCAGAATCCGCGCACTGCGGCTCATGATGGCTTTCGTCGCGGTCCACTGACCATTCACTTCCTTCGCCTCAGCGCCCACACGCAGAGTTCCGGAGGGGTGGCCGAAGGTTACGTGGGTGCGATCACCGCCGCCTGCGGCCAGATTGACCAGTGTGCCCGGGACTGCCGATGCAGTCGCAATCGCCACTGCTGCAGTACCCATCATGGCGTGATGGAGCTTGCCCATGGACAGGGCGCGTACCAGTACGTCGATATCACTGGCGGTGATTTTCTTGCCGCTGGAAGCCACGTAGTCCACCGGTTTGGCGACGAAGGCCACCTTGGGGGTGTGCTGACGGTTGGCCGCCTCGCTCACGTCCTGGATCAGGCCCATCTTCACCGCGCCGTGGGCACGGATGGTTTCGAACATCTCCAGCGCCTTCGGATCGCTGTTGATATCGTCCTGCAGCTCGGTGCCCTTGTAGCCGATGTCTTCAGCGTTGATGAAGATGGTCGGGATGCCGGCGTTGATCATGGTGGCTTTCAGGGTGCCCACACCAGGCACGTCCAGGTCATCCACCACATTGCCGGTGGGGAACATGGCGCCTTCGCCATCGGCCGGGTCCATGAATTCGATCTGGACTTCCGCCGCCGGGAAGGTGACGCCGTCCAGCTCGAAATCACCGGTTTCCTGTACTTCACCGTTGGTGATGGGTATGTGGGCAACGATGGTCTTTTTGATGTTGGCCTGCCAGATACGGACGGTGCAGATACCGTTCTCCGGGATCCGCTCTTTGGCCACGAAACCGCCGTTGATGGCAAACGCGCCTACGGCTGCAGTCAGGTTGCCGCAGTTGCCGCTCCAGTCCACGAACGGCTTGTCGATGGAGACCTGACCGAACAGGTAGTCTACATCGTGATCCGGCTGGGTGGGCGCGGCCAGGATGACGGTCTTGCTGGTGCTGGAGGTGGCGCCGCCCATACCGTCGGTCTGTTTCTGGTAGGGATCGGGACTGCCGATTACCCGCAGCAGCAGCTTGTCCCGGGCTTCACCGGGAACCTGGGCGGCTTCGGGCAGGTCCTGCAGGCGGAAGAACACGCCTTTGCTGGTGCCGCCACGCATGTAGGTGGCGGGGACTTTGATCTGGGGAGCATGGGTCATGGTTTTGCTCTCTGTATCCGTGAAGGTGGGGGCTGGTCATGAACATGGGGTCAGAAGAACGCTTTCTTCTGACCCCTTTCTTGGGCGCTGAACTCGGAGTCTGTGAACCCGGGGTCAGATGAAAGCCTTCATCTGACCCCTATTTCAAAGTTGGGGTCTGACCCCTCGGGGTCAGACCCCGTGTTCACTCACTCACGCCGCCCCTTCAGACTCCAGGAAGTCCTGGGCGAAGCGCTGCAGCACGCCACCGGCCTTGTAGATGGAGACCTCTTCCGCGGTATCCAGTCGGCAGATCACGGGCACGTGTTCGGTGCTGCCGTTCTTGCGGTGGATGACCAGGGTCAGCTCGGCGCGCGGGGCCGGGGTGCCTTCCACGTCGTAGGTTTCGGTGCCATCCAGGGCCAGTGTCTTGCGGGTGGTGCCTTCCTCGAACTGCAGAGGCATTACACCCATGCCCACCAGGTTGGTGCGGTGAATCCGCTCGAAACCTTCGGCCACGATCGCTTCCACGCCAGCCAGGGCAACGCCCTTGGCGGCCCAGTCACGGGAGGAACCCTGCCCGTAGTCGGCGCCAGCGATGATGATCAGTGGCTGCTTGCGTTCCATGTAGGTTTCGATGGCTTCCCACATGCGCGTATCTTTGCCTTCCGGCTCGATCCGGGCCAGGGAGCCCTGCTTCACGTTGCCATTTTCATCCGTCACCATCTCGTTGAACAGTTTCGGGTTCGCGAAAGTGGCTCGCTGGGCGGTCAGGTGGTCACCACGGTGAGTCGCGTAGGAGTTGAAGTCCTCCTCCGGCAGGCCCATCTTCGCCAGGTATTCACCCGCTGCGCTGTTCGCCAGGATCGCGTTGGACGGCGACAGGTGGTCGGTAGTGATGTTGTCCGGCAGGATCGCCAGCGGGCGCATGCCCTTGAGGGACTTCTCACCAGCCAGGGCACCTTCCCAGTATGGCGGGCGGCGGATATAGGTGCTCTGCGGGCGCCACTCGTACAGCGGGCTGCTGGCAGCCTGGGCTTCCTTGGTGACGTCGAACATAGGAATGTAGGTCTGGCGGAACTGCTCCGGCTTGACCGACTGCTTCACGATGGCGTCGATTTCCTCGTCGCTCGGCCAGATGTCCTTCAGGGTGATGGGGTTGCCATCCTTGTCGTAACCCAAGGCATCCTTCTCGATGTCGAAACGGATGGTGCCGGCAATGGCGTAGGCAACCACCAGCGGCGGTGACGCCAGGAACGCCTGCTTGGCGTAAGGGTGAATCCGGCCATCAAAGTTACGGTTGCCGGACAGTACCGCAGTGGAATACAGGTCCCGATCGATGATTTCCTGCTGGATCTTCGGATCCAGGGCCCCACTCATGCCGTTACAGGTGGTACAGGCAAAGGCCACCACGCCGAAACCGAGGTTTTCCAGCTCGGGCAGCAGGTGAGCGTCTTCCAGATACATTTTCACCGTCTTGGAACCCGGTGCCAGGGAGGTCTTCACCCAGGGCTTACGGGTCAGGCCCAGCTTGTTGGCGTTACGGGCAATCAGGCCGGCCGCCACCATGTTGCGCGGGTTGGAGGTGTTGGTACAGCTGGTGATGGCCGCGATGATGACCGCGCCATCCGGCATTTTGCCCTCTTCCAGTTCCCAGTCGCCGGCGATGCCGCGCTTGGCCAGCTCGGAAGTCGGCAGGTGCGCGTGCGGGTTGGACGGGCCAGCCAGGGTGCGGGTGACCTTGGACAGGTCGAACTTCAGCACCCGCTCATACTCTGCATTCTTCAGGCTGTCGGCCCACAGACCGGTTTCCCTGGCGTATTTCTCCACCAGGGCAATCTGGTCGTCTTCGCGGCCGGTCAGCTTCAGGTAGTCGATGGTCTGGCCGTCAATGTAAAACATGGCGGCGGTGGCGCCGTATTCCGGCGTCATGTTAGAGATGGTGGCGCGATCACCCACGGTCAGGCTGTCGGCGCCCTCGCCGTAGAATTCCAGGTAAGCGCCAACCACCCGCTCCTTGCGCAGGAACTCGGTCAGGGCCAGCACCATGTCGGTACTGGTAATGCCAGGCTGGAGCTTGCCCGCGAGTTCGACACCCACGATGTCCGGCAGGCGCATCATGGAAGCGCGGCCGAGCATGACGCTTTCGGCTTCCAGGCCGCCCACGCCAACGGAGATTACCCCCAGGGCATCAACCATCGGGGTGTGGCTGTCGGTACCGACACAGGTATCCGGGAACGCAACACCATCACGTGCCTGAACCACCGGAGACATCTTCTCCAGGTTGATCTGGTGCATGATGCCGTTGCCCGGCGGGATCACGTCCACGTTCTTGAACGCGGTCTTGGTCCAGTTGATGAAGTGGAAACGGTCGTCGTTGCGGCGGTCTTCGATCTGACGGTTCTTCTCGAAGGCATCCTTCTCGAAACCGGCGTGCTCAACGGCCAGGGAGTGGTCCACGATCAGCTGGGTGGGAACCACCGGGTTGACCTTGGCGGGATCCCCGCCCTTCTCGGCGATGGCATCACGCAGACCGGCCAGGTCCACCAGGGCGGTCTGGCCCAGGATGTCATGGCACACCACGCGGGCGGGATACCACGGGAAGTCCAGGTCCCGCTTGCGCTCGATCAGCTGCTTCAGGGAGTCGGTCAGCACCGCCGGATCGCAGCGGCGAACCAGCTGCTCGGCCAGGATGCGGGAGGTGTACGGGAGTTTGTCATAGGCGCCGGGCTGGATGTCTTCGACCGCCTGGCGGGTGTCGAAGTAGTCCAGATCGGAGCCCGGAAGTTGTTTGCGGTATTCAGTGTTCATGGTCGGCGGCTCAAATTTGTGAAGGTGGGGTCTGACCCCGTTCGGGGGTCAGACCCCTTAACCAGAATATTGGTGCTGGGGTCTGAAGTCGGGGTCTGACCCCGAATGGGGTCAGACCCCATTTTCACCTCTTAATCGCGCTGATCAATCGGCAGCCACTCAGCATGCTCCGGACCGGTGTAGTCCGCGCTCGGGCGAATGATCCGGTTGTTGGCGCGCTGCTCTTTCACGTGAGCGGTCCAGCCGGACACCCGGGACATCACGAAGATCGGGGTGAACAGTTCAGTCGGGATGCCCATGAAGTGATAGGCGGAGGCGTGGAAGAAGTCGGCGTTACAGAACAGCTTCTTCTCGCGCCACATGACTTCCTCGCAGCGGACGGAAACCGGGTACAGCACGGTGTCGCCCACTTCCTCGGCCAGCTTCTCGGACCACTTCTTGATGATGGCGTTGCGCGGATCGGATTCGCTGTAGACCGCGTGGCCGAAGCCCATGATCTTTTCCTTGCGCTCCAGCATGCCCATCAGGCCCTTCTCTGCCTCGTCCGGAGTCTGGAACTTCTGGATCAGTGCCATGGCCGCCTCGTTGGCACCACCGTGCAGCGGGCCACGCAGGGAACCGATGGCACCGGTCACGCAGCTGTGGATGTCGGACAGCGTTGACGCACAGACGCGGGCGGTGAAGGTGGAGGCGTTGAACTCGTGCTCCGCATACAGGATCAGGGAGACATTCATCACGCGCTCATGCAGCTCGCTCGGCTTCTTGCCGTGCAGCAACTCCAGGAAGACACCACCGATGGAGTCACTTTCGGTGTTGGCGGTCTCGATGCGGACGCCTTCGTGAACGAAGCGGTACCAGTAGGTGATGATGGCCGGGAACACCGCCAGCATGCGGTCGATCTTGTCGTCCTGCTCGCTGAAGTCCTGCTCGGTCTCCAGGTTACCCAGCATGGAACAGCCGGTACGCATCACGTCCATCGGGTGTGCGTCCTTGGGGATCTGCTCGAGTACGGTTTTCAGCGCTTCAGGCAATTCGCGCAGGCTCACGAGCTTCTTCTTGTAGGCATCCAGCTCCTGCTGGTTCGGCAGCTTGCCGCGCAGCAGCAGGTAGGCCACTTCCTCGAACTGGGCGTTGTTGGCCAGATCGGTAATGTCGTAACCACGGTAGGTCAGGCCGGTACCGGACTTGCCTACGGTACACAGGGCAGTTTCACCGGCAACCTGGCCACGCAGGCCGGCGCCACCGAGTTTCTTTGCTTCAGCCATTGTTGTTCTCCCTCGTTCTCATCTTGATCTTGAAGATGGGGTCAGATGAAGGCTTTCATCAGACCCCGAGTTCATGACCCCGACTTCGTCTTCAGCCCTTGGTCTGTTTAAACAGCTGGTCCAGCTTCTGCTCGAAGTCGTGGTAGTTCAGGAAATCGTACAGTTCCATCCGGGTCTGCATCAGGTCAACCACGTCTTTCTGGTCGCCCTTCTCCAGAATGTTCTGGTAAACGGTCAGGGCGGCCTTGTTCATGGCGCGGAAGGCGCTGAGCGGGTACAGGACCATGCCGGCACCAGCGTCAGCCAGCTCTTTCTTGTTGTAGAGCGGGGTTGCGCCGAATTCGGTGATGTTGGCCAGGATGGGCACATCCAGCGCCTCGGCGAAGGCCTTGTAGTCGTCCAGCTCGTGTACCGCTTCGGCGAAAATGCCGTCGGCACCGGCTTCGATGCAGGCCTTGGCGCGATCGATCGCCGCTTCCAGACCTTCCTTCTGGAAGGCATCGGTACGGGCCATGATGAAGAAATCGTCGTCCTGGCGCGCGTCAACGGCGGCCTTGATGCGGTCGACCATTTCTTCCTTGGACACGATTTCCTTGTTCGGGCGGTGGCCACAGCGTTTCTGGGCAACCTGGTCCTCAATATGGACCGCGGCGGCCCCGGCACGTTCCATCTCGCGGATGGTGCGGGCGATGTTGAACGCACCCCCCCAACCGGTGTCGATATCCACCAGCAGCGGCAGCTCGGTGGCGGCGGTAATCCGGCGCACATCCTCGACCACGTCATTCATGGTGGTCATGCCCAGGTCCGGCAGACCATAGGAAGCGTTAGCCACACCACCACCGGACAGGTAGATGGCCTGGTGGCCGACTTTCTCCGCCATCATCGCGGCGTAGGCATTGATGGTACCCACAATCTGCAGGGGCTGGTTGTCTTTCAGGGCCTTGCGGAAGCGGGCTCCCGGGGAGAGTTTGTTGGACATGGTGTTGGCCTCGTCTGGTTCACAAATTTTCTGTTGGGTTCGTGAAGGTGGGGTCTGACCCCGTTCGGGGTCAGACCCCTTTAAATCGTCAGGACGCCTTCCTCGATCTTCTTCTCGATGTTTATGCGAGCAGCATTAATGTGTCGTTTCATCAGGAATTCGGCGAGCTCTCCATCCCTCTGGGCGATGGCCTCGACGATACGGCGGTGTTCGCGGAGCGCCAGGTGCGGGCGCCCGGCGGAAGTGCTCAGTCGGTACCGGTACATCCGGACCATGTAGTAAAGGTCACCCAGCAGCATCTGGGCAAGCTTGGCGTTGCGGCTGCCGGTAGCAATTCTGTGGTGAAAATCGTAATCCCCTTCGGCCTGGTAATAGGCCTGGCCCTGGGCTTGCTCGATCATCTTCTCGTGGCTGTCCAGGGTCGCCTGCAGTTCGGCGATTTCCTCGTCGGTCATCCGTTCGGCAGCCTGGCGAGCCGCGAGCCCCTCCATTACCTCACGAATACGGTACAGCTCCAGCAATTCGGCGGCACTGACCGAAACCACCTTCACGCCCGCATGGGGGCGACGTACCAGAAGGCCGCGGGATTCCAGGCGGCCAAGGGCTTCCCGCAACGGCCCACGGGTCAGATTGAACCGGGAACAGAGCTCGACTTCACCGATCTTCTCGCCGGGAGCAAGCTCGCCCGTGACGATGGCCGTTTGTAAACAATCAAACGCTTCGTCGGCTCGGGTCTGGGATTGGAGAGTAGCTTCAGCCATGGCTTGTCAACAATAGTTACTGGAATGAGCACAAATTTACGCCCAGATCCATTTATTGTCAACAAAATACCCGAGACCGAAGCTCGATTGTTAACATATCCATGAATTCTAATAAAGTTTCCGGTCTCCAGGGGCAGGCGGGAAATACTGGTAAAACCAGGTTTCGGTGATAGGCTCGCCCTTCAGGCTCAGATATAGCCGCACCTCGATCGGATCCTCGGATTCATCCGGCACCAGATCAAACATGGCCCGATAACCGTCGATTGCTGACAAGGGCCGTGCCGAGGTGATCTCCACCCTGCCCCGGCTGACAGAGATTTCCGGAATGACCTCGGCTTCCTCCGCCAGCATCCGCAGCGGGCCACCGGCAAAATCGACCACAAATCGCCAGGAGAAATACTTCCGCTCCTGCCCGACCACGCCGCCCAGGCCGGTCCGGGTTGCTGCGACCGAAGCAAGTTCGTAGGGCCGAACCGGTGCCTGCTCCCCCCAATGAAGCCGGTAGGAAAACAGATATTCCCGACCCGCCTCCAGAGGCCGCTCGGGGTGCCAGAAGGCCACGATGTTGTCGAAGGTTTCATCGACGGTGGGAATCTCCACCAGGTCAATGCTGCCTTTACCCCAGCTCTCCCGGGGTTCGACCCAGACACTGGGCCTGCGATCGTAAAACACCCCATCGTCCTGGTAGTGGTCGAAGTTCCGATCGCGCTGGAGCAAGCCAAAGCCCCGGGGGTCCTGATCGGCGAAACTGCTGAACCCCAGCCGCCGGGGATTCCTCAACGGGCGCCATAGCCACTCTCCGGCTCCGGTCAGCATGGCCAGACCGTCAGAGTCATGAATCTCCGGCCGCCAGTCGTAGTCCATCCGCTTACTGTTCTCGCCGACCTGGTACATGCTGGTCAAAGGCGCTATCCCGACCCGGTCCATCTGTTTGCGGGGGTACAACGCAACATCCACATCCATGACCAGGTTACGCCCCGGGTCGATCGTGAAGGCATAGGCTCCTGTCGTACTCGGCGAATCCAGCAGCGCCCACACCCTCAGCACCCGTTGACCTTCGGCCGGCCGCTCCAGCCAGAAAGCGGTGAACCTCGGGAATTCCTCTTCTTTACCAGTCCCCGTGTCGATGGCCAGGCCCCGGGCCGAGATGCCGTACTGCATTTCCGCACCGACTGCCCGGAAATAGCTCGCACCAAGGAAGGAGGCCACATCCAGCTGGAAATTCGTATGGTAGTGAACACGGAAGCCGGCGAATCCCAGGTCCGGGGGAAGATCCCCGAGCGGCCGTTCGCCTTCATAGTCAAAGTAATCCGGGTTGTAGGCCAGCTCCCTGGCCTTGCCGTCCCGCACTTCATGGATGCTGACCGGCGCCAGGAAAAACAGGCCCAGGTGAAATAACTGGACCTGGAAGGAAGACTCCGTCCCATTCCACAAGGCATGGTCTTCCCGGAACCGGATCGCCTGATAGTCATCCCAGGAGAGGTTCTTCAGAACGTCGGGGATCTCCCCTTCGTGATCCTGGTAGGGTTGATTGGCCAGATTTCGTGCCTGCCCCTTGAGCCAGGCATAGCTGAACGGTGTTCCTTCAGCCCCGCCGGATACGCCCGCCTCCTCGGACGCCGCGAACACCAGCGGCGGCAGGCTGTAGCTTCCCGCAGTTGCCAGCAACACCTTGAGCAAGGTTCTCCTGTCCACAACATTCTCCTCCCGTGCGATTGAAGAGTTTTACGCCAGAGTTCAGGAATCGTTCTCCCGGGTCAGTCGTTGAATGCGCCTCCCCCAGTAGCCTGACGGCGGTGCACACCAGGCCTTACGATGCAGCTCCGCAAGGGAACTTTGATCCTGCAGGACCTGACTGAGTTCGGACGCAGACAGCGTATCCGGCCCGCTCTTAAGGCAGCGAGTGACGGCCGCCTTGAGATTGTCCTCACGCACAGCCTTCCGATGATCCCTGGCCAGTGACCAATGAAGTCGGTTCAGATCCGGAATCAGAACAGCGCGATCTACCGGCCGAAGTCCGGTGCATGGCTGTGGTTGCGCACGGGCGGCTCGGGCATCCTCCAGGATCGCCAGCGGCGCCTGCTCTTCGGGAATGACCAACAGGTGCCGGGCCTTCAGGCTCCGACCAATGGATACCCGGCTAAGCAGAACGGAGGTGGGTACCGCCAGCACCAGTGGCAAGGCAACGGGAAGGGACCAGAGAAAGAACAGCCGATCCAGGGACCAGGCAAAGGCCGACCAGCCGATCCCGATCATCATGCCCGGCAACTGAGTCCGGAGCGCCTCGGACCAGGTCGTTTCTTCCGTCCGGTTTTGCCCTGCCCATTTGAGGGAAACATTGAACAGTGCTGCCAGCACAAAACGACTGTGAGCGAGCATGCGCAGGGGTGCCAGCAGGACGGACACTGCGATTTCGATCAGCACGCTGACCGTCAAACGCCCCAACCCGCCAAAGCCCTTTACCAGGCGATGAAAAATGGCATCAACGAGAGCCAGAATTTTGGGCAGGAACAACAGAACCACTGTGCTCAACGCCAGCGCCAGGGCCCACTCCGGTCGCCATTCGGGCCAGAGCGGGAAGAGCCCCTGATGCCCGTCGGGGAAGTAATCAATGGGCGCCAGGGTCATCCGCGCCGCCTCGATCGTGGTGCAGATCAGGAACAGCAGCCACAACGGGGACGCGACATAGGCCATGACGCCGTTGAGGAAGGCCATCCGATGGGCAAACCGGAGCCCGGGTGCCGTCAGCATGATCCACAGATGCTGGAGATTGCCCTTGGCCCAGCGATTGTCCCGGACCAGCTCATCGGACAGTGTCGGCGGTGATTCCTCGAAGCTCTCACCCAGCCCCGGCTCCAGCCACACCTCATACCCGGCGCGGCCCATATAGGCGGCTTCGACAAAATCATGGCTCATGATCGGGCCGCCGAAGATTCCGGGCCCGCGCAGCTTTCTCAGGCCGCAATGACGCATGAAGGGCCGGACCCTGAGAATGGCGTTGTGTCCCCAGAAGGCTGCGTCTCCCATCTGGATTGCGGCCAGTCCGGTCGCAAACAAGGGAGAATAGAAACGGTTGGCGAATTGCTGGAGTCGGGCAAACAGGGACTGGCCGTTTATGATGTTCGGATTGGTCTGCAGGATGCCAACCCGGGGCTCAAGCTCCATGAGCCGCACCATCTTGACCAGTGTGCGGGCACTGATCAGGCTGTCGGCATCAAGCACCACCATATACTTGTAGCGTCGCCCCCACCGGCGCAGAAGATCGGCCACATTCCCGCTTTTGTAGTTCAGGTTCACCGGGCGGCGGCGATAGAACAGCCTGCCCTCAGCCCCCAATTCCCGAACCAGCTCGTGCCACGCCGCCTGCTCCGCGAGCCAGGTATCGGGCTCGCGGCTGTCCGAGAGAATGAAGAACTCGAAATGCTCGAGGTGCCCACTACGCTCGAGATCACGGTAAACCGCTTTCAGGCCGCTGAATGTCCAGTGCACCGGCTCATGGTAGACCGGCATCACGATGGCGGTGCGGGCAAGCGGGACTGATTGGAGGTCTCGATCCCGGTGGCGCCGTAGCAACGAGTATCGGTCGCCTCCCATGAGCCTGAAGAGAAACCCGAAAGCCGCAACCCAGAAGCCTACGGCAATCCAGGCGTAGAGCACGGCAAACAGGCCGAGTATCGCCAGTTCCAACCAGGTGCCACCGTGGTAGGGAAGCACCCACAGCAGGTAATAGCAGGCCACCAGGGTCTGGCCAAAAACAAAAACAATCAGAAGTGCCCGGCGAAAGGCTGCAACCAGGCGCCAGCGAGTAAAGCCGGCTGCGGCCGGGGCCTCACAGAGATCAGACATCACGGCCATACCCGATACTGCCCCGGCACAGTTCAGGGGTGGCCTTTGGAGGAATCGTCTCCGGCAAATCAAAATAGCCGGGGAGACGCTCCATGACTGACGCGAGGAGCTCGTCTCCCTGCCCGTCCTCACCTGCCAGAGCAACGGACTCTTCGATCAGATGCAGGAGGGTGCGGTATCTCTCCACTGTCATTTCCACTCCGCACGCCCGGAGATACATGAAAGCCCGGTTAAAGACCACCTGTAAGGAAATGTCTGCCATGACAGGCTTCCTCCCTGAGATTGACTACTGCCGCTGTTTCCTCAGCCCGGTGGCGGGGCCAAGCTGATAGGTCCAGGTTTCACTGACAGGTTTTCCGTCAGTCAGGAGGGAACCCCGCAGTCCGAGGCTCTCTCCCTCTTCCGGCCTGACCAGTACCGACAGTCGCCAGCCATGCCGGGCCTCAATGTATTCGGCAAAGTGCTCGATGATCTCGCCCTTGCCACTGACACTGACTTCGCTCACCACGGCTGCATCACGATCCAGCTGATCCATGGCTCCGCCCTGGAAATCGACTATGAAGCGATAGGCTCCTTCGACCTCACCTCCGCCGGGCTGCGCGCCGTCGCCGACAAAGGTCCTGACAGCATGCCCCAACGGGTTCCCGGTGATGTCTGGTGGCCCGAACGTCAGCGAGTAAGTCAGGTACCGGCTGTCGCCCGCAGTAACCTGCTGACGGGGTTTCCAGAATGCCACGATGTTGTCGTTCACTTCCGAATCGGTCGGGATTTCCACCAGCACCACCTCGCCGTTACCCCAGTCTTCTCCCGGCTCGATCCAGGCGCTGGGCCTGAGATCATACCTGGCCTCGCTGTCCTCGAACCGGGAGAACTCCCGGTCACGCTGGATCAGGCCAAAGCCGCCGAGATTGCGGACCTGATGAAACCCCAGTTCAAGTTCCGCCGGATTCAGCAAGGGGCGCCAAAGCCACTCTCCGGATTCCTGATCATGGACCAGCAGCCCGTCGGAATCGTGGACCTGAGGCCGCCAATGCCCCCGGGGGCGCAAAGTGTTTTCACCGTAGTAGAACATGGAGGTAAGCGGTGCCAGCCCCAGCTGTTCCACTTCTTGCCGGAAGAAGAGCCGGGCGCTGACCTCAAGCTTCAACGTCTTCCCGGGGTGAACCATGAATCGATACGCGCCGGTGAGACTGGGACCATCAAGCAGCCCGTACACCACCATAGAATCGCTGCCGGCTTTCGGGCGCTCCAGCCAGAACTCCCGGAACACGGGGAATTCCTCCCCCGAGGCCAGCCCGGTATCCACCGCAATGCCACGAGCGGACAATCCAAAACGCTGCCCCTCCCCGACACCGCGAAAATAGCTGGCGCCGCCAAAAACCAGGAACTGGTTATGGATTTCCGGGTCGGCCAGTGGATAGGTGAGCTTGAAACCGGCGTAGCCCAGATCGGCCGGCACCCGCTTGGCCAGTTCCGTTGACGGATAATCGAACAGGGTTTTATCAAATTCCAGCGGATGAACACCCTCACGATCGATCACATTCAGGGCCACCGGGTGTCGGTAGAAACTTCCGGTAGGCATCATCATCACCCGGAATTGCGAACGGCCACCACGCCAGAGACTTGTCTCGGGCCTGAAACGGATGGACTGGTATCGCTCATAGCTTAGGTTTTGCAGGAAATCGGGCACTGGCTCGGGGGCCATGTATTCTTCGGTCGCCAGCTCCTTGGCCCTGGAAGTAACATCATCAAACCCGAATGCAGCCGCCTGCCCCACAAAGGCAAACAGTACAAAAGCGACCAATGCAAACTTGAGGTTTCCGTTGCGGACCATTCTGAAAACTCCCTGTTTTCCGTCTTTTGAATGTAACACTTGTGGCATAAACGGCCACAAGTGACATCTTCGTAACGGCTATTTAAGGGTTTTCAGATGCCCATCTGCAGGGACAGCGCAACATCCGGGGCTGACGGAACCACCACATCGGAGCGGTCGGAATTGAGCAAGCGGCCAACGGTCATATTGGCCCGGAATCTGTCTGAATTGATGTTCAGGGAGATCTCTCCGGCGCTGACGGCCGAGAGCCTCTGGTCGTTATCCGTGTCATCAGGCGCCCAACCACGCATCACGGACAGGGAAAGGGAAGACTGGAAACGGGAAGCGAAAGGCACGTGCCAGGCCGGGCTCGCCGCGTTGAACCTGAGCCATCCCCCTTCGGTGCCGGTGACTGCCTGACCGTTGAAACCGGAGATCAGGGCTGACCCACCGACCGTAATCCGCTCCGATCCGGGCAGGTCTTCTGGCGCGAATTGATAACGACCGCCCAGATTCAGGTCCCAGTTCAGCACCTGCCTCTGCAACAACGCGGCAAGCTCGATCCGATGAAACTGGGCCCGGTCTTCCGTTTCACCATCGACATATTCCGTGCTGTGGTATTCCATCCCGCCGACGGCCGTCATGTGGGTCGAGGCCCGGAGGCCACCGATGAGCTCTCGCTCACTGGAAGATTTCAGGCCGATACTGGATAACTGGTGCGAGGAATCGTGAACCCACTCGGACTCCTCGAAGACGCTCCTGGTGCTGCCGGTGTGCCGGATAACCTGGTGCAGATCCACACCGAGGAACGATCCCAGTGACCGGGTCGCCGTGAGCCGGTAAAAACTCCGGTTGCCACTGGTATCAAGTTGCTGGCCCGGTTCTTTCACCACGCCCCGGAACTCGCTTTCCTCGACTTCCAGTTCCATGTGATTTCCCATCAGAGGCATCGCATAGCGAAGGGCGAGGGACTGCTCGCCATCGCCTTCCTTGCGAGACGCCGTATCCCGGAAGCGGAGACCCAGCTCGTGCCGGGACCAGATGATCCCGTTACCAGCCAGTGCCAGATGACCGGCGGAGCGATCGTTATTCTGAGTGGAGCTGCCGGACACATCGATCCGGTTGGAGAGATAATCTGTCACCGAGTCGAGCATGCTGGCAGCCTGGAACATCCAGGCGCCAGCCATTCCTCGGTCCTGGGCCGCCAGCGCAACAGTGGGCACAAACGCGCACAAAAACAGTGCAGCAATGTTCAGCGCTCGCAAACTCCAGCCCTCTTCAATAACCCGAAAAATTACGGTTCCGTTATATAAGAGAGACGGATATTCTTACAGCGGATGTTGCCAATCTTTACAATTTTAATCCTGCAATCAGAACGATATAAACAGAACCTCACACATGGTGTTAACAATTCTGTCGCTTACTCGACTGTAACCTGCGGATTTCCATATCCAAAGCCTGTATACCTGCATTTTGCCCCCTGAATTGGGTTAAACTCGGCACACTTTGTGTTTGTACTGGATCACCCCCAACTCTTAAGGACGACTGGAATGATCAAGAAATGCCTGTTCCCCGTAGCCGGCTACGGCACCCGCTTCCTGCCGGCCACCAAGGCCATGCCCAAGGAGATTCTCCCGGTAGTCAACAAGCCCCTGGTGCAATACGGGGTTGAGGAAGCCGCCGAAGCAGGGATCCATGAATTCGGATTCGTCACCGGACGGGGCAAGCGCGCTATCGAAGACCATTTCGATATCAGCTACGAGCTGGAGCATCAGATTGCCGGCTCCGGCAAGGAAGACCTGCTGACCTCCATCCGCGACCTGATTGACCACAACAGCTTTGCCTTTACCCGGCAGAACGAGATGAAAGGCCTGGGCCACGCCATCCTGACCGGCCGCAACCTGGTGGGCGACAACCCCTTTGCCGTGGTTCTGGCGGATGACTTCTGCATCGGCCCCGAGGACGGTGAAGGCGTGCTCGAACAGATGGTGAAACTGTATAACCAGTTCCGGTGTTCCATTGTGGCGATCGAGGAAGTCCCCGAGGATGAGACTCACAAATACGGGGTGATCGCCGGTGAATCAATGAAGGACGGGCTGTTCCGGATTACCGATATGGTTGAAAAGCCCGCCCCCGAGGACGCGCCGAGTAACCTGGCCATCATCGGCCGCTACATCCTGACCCCGGATATCTTCGACATCCTCGAACGCACCCCGGCGGGCAAGAATGGCGAGGTTCAGATCACCGATGCCCTGCTCGAGCAGGCCAAGAATGGCTGCGTTCTCGCCTACCAGTTCAAGGGCCGGCGCTTTGACTGCGGCAGCATCGACGGTTTTGTCGAGGCCACCAACTACGTCTACGAGAACATCTACAAGAAGAAAAAATAAGGCGGGTGCGGGCCCTCAGCGGCCCAGCAACTGAAACACCATGCGCCGGTTTTCCGTGGAAGTCCTGCGGAACCGGCGCAGCAGTTCGCTTTCCTCGTCCGTCAGCTGGATGCGCTCGAGTTCCTGCTCCAGCTCCTTCAAAGCCACCGACAGATCATCACTGTTGCTGAACGCCAGGCCCGGCAGCTCCAGCTGGCCACCCTCACCCTGTACTTCCAGATCCAGCAGGTGTTCCAGCGGCGTCTCGGTCTTCAGGCACAGGTCCAGCAACTCAACCACGCCCGGGTAACCGCGTTGGCGGGTATCCGTGGCTTCCCAGCTGATGACCCTCGCCTCGTCCACGCCACACATTTCGGCCACATCCCAGCAGGACAGCCGGCCCTGATCCCGGAGCTGTCGCAGCCGACGGTTGAACGATTGAAGGTACCGCATAGTTATTTCCTCTCACCCTTACCGCAGCATCCGATCCGATTCTGCAGACCGCACAGTGAATCAATTCAAAAATGTATCGTACAAATAGCTATACGCACAATGAGCCTATACTGGATAAACGACAAAAGTGACGGGAAGATTATGGCTGAGCAGCACCTCGATACAGACCTTGCCTGGCAACTGGTACTGGATGCGGTAAACCGCAGCAACGTCACCCTGCCCCTGCCCGGTAGCCAGGAACCGGCGATCAAACTCAATGGTCGGGGCTGGCAATTGCTGAACGACGCCACCCGTGATGCCCGGGATCTGTTCGAGCTGTTCCTGCCCCTGTGCCGGCCGGTAAGTGAAGGAGCAGGTCCGCGAGTGATTGGCCAGCTTGGCCAGAGCCTGGATGGCCGAATTGCCACTGTCACGGGTTGCTCACGGTTTATCAATGGTGATGACGGGATTACCCATCTGCACCGAATCCGGGCGGTCTCGGATGCCGTGGTCGTCGGTGCAGGCACCGCGGTTACCGACAATCCCCGCCTGACGGTCCGCCGGGTAGCCGGACGGAATCCGGTGCGGGTGGTGATCGACCGTCGCCGACGGGTACCAGACAGTCATCACCTGTTTACCGACGGCCAGGCTCCCACACTCCGACTGGTTGCCGGCGATTACCACAAGGGCGCCGGCGAGATTCCCGTCAAAGGCGTCCTGGAAATCCCCTGTCTCGGCGACGCCGACAGCAACCAGCCCGTGGATCCGCGACTGATTCTCTCGGTGCTGAATGATTTTGGGTTACGCAAGGTTTTCATTGAAGGCGGAGGCGTGACTGTATCCGGGTTTCTCAAGGCCGGATTGCTGGACCGGCTGCATGTGATGGTTGCACCCATGATCATCGGCAGCGGCCGGCCCGCGTTTTCCCTGCCCGAGATTGACCTGCTCGACGATGCGCTTCGGCCCAGAGCCAAGCTGGTGAACCTCGGGACTGACATGCTGTTCGATCTCGATTTCAGCGATTGATGTCTGAGCTCGTCGCCAATACCAGCAATCCGGGGAAGCTTGAGATCAGCACCACCACACCGTACCCCACACTAATGGCAACGCCCTGCTCCGCCGGCAGACCGGCCATGGGCCAGAGCACCGCCGCGGCCCCCTCCCGGACACCCCAGCCCGCGACCGTCAGCGGGATGACCATGCTCAGCAGCAGGAAACTCCCCAGGGCAGCCCAGAGCAACAAATCCACGACTCCGGTGACAAACCCGGGACTGACCGCCAGCACGAGGAATACCGCCAGGTAGCTGGCGAGCACCAGGCACGAACTCAGCACCTGCACTGGCAATGCAGGCCATTGCCACAGGGCCAGCCGAAGGTGCTCGGCCAGGCGACGCAGATAGGCCGCCACCTTGCCTCCCGAACGGATCAGCCAGACGGCCGGCGCAAGAATCACCAGGCTCACCGCTACCCATAGCAGGACATTCCCGCTGCCCGCCCCGGTAGCGGGGACTTGCAGAGAACCGGAGACGACCAAGCCAGCCAGGGAAACCGCCACCACCAGCGCCAGCGTCACCTGCCCGGACAATCGCTCGATGGCCACCCCGTGGACCGCCGCCAGCCGCTGATCCGTTTCCAGGCTGCTGCGCCAGGCGCGGTTTATATCGCCAGCCACGCCACCGGGCAGAATCTGGTTGAGGAAGGTCGCCAGGTAATATTCGCGAACGGCCTGTCCCAGCGGCAGCGACAGGCGCAACCGCGACAAGGTAAAGCGCCACCGCCACGCAGACACCACCACCTGCACGACGGTCAGCAGGAACACGGGAATCAGAATCAATGGCGAGATGGTTCGCAGAACGGCCCAGATCCGGGCCTGATCCAGGTGCCAGAACACCACACCAATCAGCGCCAGGGTCACCACCCAACGCAACATCAGGCGCAAACGGTCAGTCATCCTGGCCATCACGCCTTTCGCCGGGTAATGCCAGGAGGTCCTGGTGGGTAACTGTCACCCGCAACTCGCCCGCGGAAAGCTGGCCGAGGCGACGTTCAAGCCAGGCACCCAGCCAGACCGATGCGTCCGGCGCCTGCTCGAGTGCCGCCCCCACCCAGCCACGCAGGAGGGATTCAACCGCAACGGCATCATTCCGGTCGAGGTGCCAGGGACTGTCGTCGATGTCGACGGCGTAGCCCGCGTCCTGAAGCAGCTGACAGAACCGGTTTGTGGCATCCGGTCCCAGCGCGCTGCCGCTGCCCTTATCCCGGTGCTGATGGCTGTTGACCAGTTCTTTCAGTCTGGCGTCATCGGCATCAGGCGGCGACAGCTCGAAATCACCCGCATAGCTCAAGACCATCAGGACAGCCGCCTGTCGCCGGACCACGGCCGTTGTGAGCGACCTCAGCCAGTCTTCAGAGACCAGGTCGATAAGTGCCGAGGCAGTCAGCAGATGCATTGGCGTGGGCAACTGCTGTTCCATTTCTTCAGAGGTCACCATGAGGTTATGGCAAACAACCGTCTGACCGATTTGCCTGAGCCGGGCCTCACCCAAAGCCAGCAACCCGGCGTCCTGCTCGATCAGGTGCCAAACCCTGGGTACCGATAGCCTCGAAGAAAGATACAGTGAATTGGACGCTCGGCCGGAGCCGATATCGGCCATCACCAGGGGTTCGGCTTCAGTGGACCCCACAGGATTTGGGATTTGCCGCTGAAGCCACTGATTCAGACGATCGGTCAGCGCTTCGGAGCGGGCGCGGTGGTCCGCCGGCTCCCTCGCCTCAAGCCATTCCTTATCGAACAGGCTGTCAGGGGCCGGACCCAGCAGGCGCTGCAGAGCCGCCTGGAAGTCGGCCGCGGTATCCCGCCAACGCCGGGCACCTCCGGCAGCCGACTCGGCGCACCTTCGGTCTTCCTGCAGTGTTTGTGGAGACGCCAGCCAACGTTGCAGCTGTTCTGTTAATGCCCTGATATCTCCCGCCGGATAGAGAGCTACGCCCTCCCGCCCGGCCATTCGGGACAGGGCTCCGCCATCGGAACAGATCACCGGCAGTCCCGCCGCCAGGGCTTCATCCACCGCCATGCCATAGCCTTCGTACAGCGAAGGAAAAACGAAGGCGTCTGCCTGGCTGTACCAGTGCGCCAGCGCGTCTTCATGCAGTTCACCGGTCAGCTCGAACCGATCCTCAAGGCCATGGGACGCGATCGCGTTCCGGACTCGGGTGGCGTAGTCCCTATCCCGCTCTGTCGAGCCCACCAGAACGCAACGCCAGGGCACATCCGCAAGTTCGGCGAGTGCCTCTACCAATTGATGCTGAGCCTTGCGGGGAGACAACTGGGCCACGCACAGGAGCGTGGGTTTCTGAGCAATGGTGGCCCTGTGACGACGATTGGCCAGCACGTCGATAAAAAGATCATCGACCCCCGGTTCAGCACTGCCAATCCGGGCAGCCGGCACCCCGAAGTCCGCCAGTCTTGTCCGGGTGTAGGGACTGGTGGTAATCACGGCATGAACGTGCCCCAGCGCGTCACGCTCACTGTTGAAAAACCATTCCCGGTCAGCCTCTGCCAGACCGGTCTCGTCCGCCAGCGGATGATGCACCAGCGCCACCAGCTTCAGGCGGTTTGCGTGGCCCGCCACAACCTCCGGCAAACCGCCCATGGCCAGACCATCGAGAACGACCAACTGGTTATCGGGGCAGTCGGCAAGGGCCCGATCCAGCGAAGTGGCCGCTTCGCGGTCGGGTTTCGGGAACTGTCCTGGCAGCCCGGAAACCCTGGCGGAAACGCCCTGCTCATTCAGGGCCTGAACAAGCTGGCGAACATACCGGTAGCCACCGGTGTTCTGGGCAGGGTCTCCCGGGACCAGGAAGCGGACTTCACGGATATCAAAGGCCGGCATGGTAGCTCGCGTGGGCCACGTGGGACTCGGACAGGGTCACCTTCATGCCGGATATCTCCCTGGCGCCCTCCCCGAGCTTCCCGGCTTGGATAGCAGAGGCCATGCGGTCAAAGACCACGCCGGCCATGAATTCGGTGGTGGTGTTACGCCCCCGGAACGCCTCGATCTCATCGAGATTCTGCATGTTGAATTCGGCCAGCACGTCCTTCAGTAACTGCGAAGCCAGACCGATATCCACAACCAGATCGTCCTGATCGAGCTGCCGGCGCTCGAAGGTGACGTCCACCACGTAGGTAGCACCGTGCAGCTTCTGCGCCGGTCCGAATATTTCACCGTGGAAGCTGTGGGCAATCATCATATGGTCCCGGACAGTGAGGCTGAACATGGGAGCTCCTTATTGGTTGGGTCAGTCAGTAGACGATACGGTGGCAGAGGGTATCCCTGCCGTCAGAAAGGATTCGGGCCATGGTTTCCGGCATGGCATCAAACGGAGATTCTCCGGAAATCAGCGCATCCAGACGCGGATCAGATAGTAACGACAGAGCCAGCGACAAACGCTGGCGATAATTCCAGCGGGGTTGCCGATGCGGGGGTATCCGCCCCACCTGGCTGGATCGTAACTGCAATCGTCGGGAGTGGAACTGGCCACCCAGCGGAACGGGCACCGGCTGGTCCCCGTACCAGCTCATCTCGATAATCCGCCCCTCGGTTCCGGCTGCTGCAAGCGCCGTTTCCAGGCCAGACGGGTGGCCGCTGGTGTGAAACACCACATCGTGGTCGTCCCGTTCCAGGGCCACACCGAAGTCCAGCCCCAAGGTCTTTGCGACGGTTTCCCGGCCGGGATTGGTGTCAATCACCGTCACGCGGGTGCCCGGGATCTGGTTTGCCAAGCAACCAACGAGCAATCCCACCACGCCAAGCCCGATAACAGCAATCCGGTCCCCGATTCCCGGGCTGGCATCCCACAGGCCGTTGATTGCCGTTTCCATGTTTGCCGCCAGGACCGCACGCTCCGCCGGCAGTTCATCGGGCAACGGCGTCACTGCTGAGACTGGCACGGTGTAGCGAGACTGGTGGGGATACAGGCAGAACACCCGCCTGCCCAACAATTCTTCAGGGCCGTCGACAACCTCGCCGACACTGGCATAGCCGTACTTTACCGGAAACGGAAAATCGCCCTCCTGGAATGGGGCCCGCATCCTCTGGTATTCGCTCTCGGGAACACGGCCGTTGAAAACCAGGGATTCGGTACCGCGGCTCACACCCGAATAGAGCGCCCGTACCGTGACCATACCGGAAGTTTTTTCCTCAGTCGGGTCGTCCTGGGCAGGACGCAACTCCCCGAGTCCGGGCGCAACACTCCAGAATGCTTTTATATCAGGCAATTAGTTTCCTCCATTCCAATCGGAATTCTCCCGGCCACAGGGCTTGAACAGTCCGATCTGTCAGCTCCATCGTAAGCAAGAACAGGCCATGCAAACTATAGTCATAGTTGACCGGACTAACCTAGAAACCTATACGCTGGAGACCGGTTATGGATTCCTGTCCACAATCCCGGCAAAGCCCGATTCCGCTCTGGCTGGACCTCACTTTTGGCATGGCGGTCACTCTGGTCCTCGCCATGGCCGCCACCTCACTGCTTCATCTGCCCGGATCAGCGGTGGCCATCGCAGTGGTGCTGCAGGGCGGCATTACTGCTCTGGTCGTGCGCTTCTGGGCCACACAGGCAGATTTTGGCTGGGCCAACCGGGCCACGCTTCTGCGGGCAACACTGGTGGTGGTGCTTCTGGCCCTGATTCCCTGGCTTGACCAGCTTGAGAGCTGGCTCTGGGGCTATACCGCTCTGGCGTTACTGGCGCTTGTCCTGGATGGCGTCGATGGCAAGCTTGCCCGTGTTACCGGCAACAACACCGTCTTCGGCGCCCGTTTCGATATGGAACTGGATGCCCTGTTCATCCTGGGGCTGAGTCTTGCCGTTCTTGTGCTCGGCAAGGCCGGTCCCTGGGTACTTGCCCTTGGCCTGATGCGGTACGCCTTTGTGGCTGCCTCGTGGTTCTGGCCCTGGCTCAACGGCCCCCTGCCGGAGAGTTTTCGCCGGAAAACCGTGTGTGTGTGGCAGATCGTCACCTTAATGGTCGCCCTGCTCCCCCCGGTTCCGGATGGTTTCGCAAACCTGACACTGGCCACGGCATTGGTGCTGCTTGGCTGGTCGTTTCTGGTGGATATCCGCGGGCTTTATCAAAGGAGATACAGCTATGAGTAACCCCCGTTACCTGACTGGCACCGCACTCGGTGCATCGATTATTACCACGCTTCTGGTCCCACCACTGGCACAGGCGGAGCCAACAACCTTTACCGTGGATGACGAGCACTTCTCCATGGCCTTCGAGATCATGCATGTCGGCTATGCGCCGGTAATGGGCATGTTCCGAGAAGTTGAAGGCCAGTTCATCTATGACGAGGAGGCCCGCGAGCTGTCATCCGGCAAACTGGTGTTCAAGAGTGACAGCGTCTTTACCAACCACAAGAAACGGGACAATCACCTGCGGGATGATGATTTCCTGAATTCCTCCGAATACCCCAATATCACGTTCAACGTCACAGACTTCGAAACGACCGGGGAGAATACCGGCAAGGTGACCGGTGATCTGACCATGCTCGGCAAGACCAATCCCGTTACGCTGGATGTAACCCTGAACAAGGCGGCGGTGTACCCTTTCGGCCACGAGAAATACACCCTCGGTATCAGCGCAATGACCACACTCAAGCGCAGCGACTGGGGCATGACCTATGGCCTTGATCAGGCCATGGTAGGCGATGAAGTTACCCTGCGATTCGGCTTTGAGGCCTACACCGACGCCAAGTGACTCTGATCAAGGCACTTTGTGAACTTCTGCACAAATCAGACACATTTCGTTACATTTTCTGACCAATCCTTTGCCGGTCCGCACTGCGGGCCGGTATGTTTATTGTCCAACAGAATTGCATCCAAACAACAAGAACAGGGAATCCGGGCATGGCCGGAAAGGCACTTCTTATCGTGGCTGTCGTATCGGCGTCGGTGGCGGGCACGGCGGCGCTGCTGTCCGCCGACAACCGGGGGAGTTTCCTCTGGTCTCCCGGACCGGTAGTCACCTCCGCCAAACCGCCAAAACCCACCGGCCGGGTTGAGAATGCGGCAGTAAAACCGACCTCTGACGTCAAAGCGCCCGCCGCATCCGTGCTTGGCGTCGCCTTTGCCAGTGCCGCCGAGCAATACGGCCAGACCGTCCGCTATCCGCCCTGGTCGGTTCCCCTGACCAGGGAACAGGCCGAGGCCTACAACGGCAATCACTATGAGCCGGTCTCCCTGCCCCTGGACGGCGACGGGCAGTTTACCGTCAGCCTCGACAAGTACCGGTTTACCGAGGGCGACACCATTGTCATCGCGGCCTCCCTGCGTGGCCCGCAGGTGTTCGGCGATCAGCTCAGCGCCACCCTGGAACCTGCCGATCAACGCAAAACCGTTGCCTCCACGCAACTGCAGGCAGAGGGCGAGGGTTACTACGAAGGCACCCTGGCGGCGGAGCAGGATCCCGGTGAGTACCGCCTGATCGTGGAGGCCAGTGTGGACGGCAGACCGGTACGCCATGCCAGCAGCCTGACTATCGAACCGTTTCTGGGCGAACTGAACGGGCTGGACAGTGCCTATGTCAGCAACAACAACCTGGTCCTGCCGCTGAAATTCTCACCGGAACATGAAGGCTTCTATGCCTTTTCCGCACAACTGTTCAACGGCAGTGCGCCCATTGCGCAACTGCAGGCAGAGAAGCGGCTGAGTACCGGCAATCAGACGATCGAATTCCGGGCCCACGGAACCGTCCTGGCCAACCGTTCAATCTCCGGACAACTCCAGCTGCGCCACATCCAGATACGCCAATTACCCGCCAAGCCTGGTGACCGGACCCACTACGGCTTCGGGCCGGAAGACGGCTACCGCTTCTCGCCGCCGGACCTTGATGATCTCACCGACACACCGGCGGCGAACCCCGAATCAGAACAACGGGCAGCCCTGCTCAGGAAGCTGGCCGACAAGTTCTGACCGCAGGGCCACGGACCCTGCACCGGCTGACGCCGGGCTGTACCGCCGGAAACAGCGGATAAACGTCTTGTGACAACAATAATTCAGCAAAGACGGAGCAACCATGACAACAAGAACGCAACGAAGTGCCTACAAGACCGGGCTGGCCATCGCCATGGCCGGGAGTCTGTTCGCCGGTTCCGCCCAAGCCCAGCTGGGCGGCCACAACGTCATTCTCGTCCACGGCTTCATGATGGACGATCTCTCCGACCCGCCTGCCAGCTTCGAGGAAGTCCAGCAGGCCGGTGCGGATAACTGGCGGGATTTCTGGCTCAGCCGCGCAGAAGCCCGCATCGACTGGGCCAGCAACGGCCGGGTGGAAGGAACCATTGCCCAACAGGCCTACCAGCAGTTGCGCGAAATCAGCCAGCAGGGTCTGTGCAACAACTACTGCATCCTGGTGACCCACTCCACCGGTGATCTGGTCACCCGGTACCTGCTCGAGAATCAGGCCCGCTGGCTGCAGTCCGAGGGATTGGCTCCACTGAAAATTCTCACCAGCATCGACCTGGCCGGTGCCGGTGGCGGCACGGAACTGGCGGATCTGGCCATGAGCATTGCCTACAACGACAGCTGGTACAACTGGGCGACCAAACAGGCGGTAAAAGCCTTCACCGGGATTGATCCGGAACCGGGTAAAATGGGCGTGGTCAACGATCTTCAGACCAACACCGCCCGCAATCTCGCCGTCAGCCCCAACAGCATTCCTCGCCTGCGCTTCGTCGGTGGCGGATCCTCCTACGGCGGCATTACCAAACCCTTTATTGCCGGTACGGATGACGGCGTGGTACCCACCCACTCTGCCTGTGGCGCCACCAGTGCCACCGGGATTGATTCCTGCTCCGGCAGCATCACCCTGGCCGGAAAGGTTACGGGCACCAACGGCCCAGGCGGCCTGTACTACAACCACTACCCGGTGCTTATGAGCGAAGGGGTGTCCCACGGTGGTGTGAAGGGTACCGAAACCGGCAACATCTCGGTGCCCGTGGTCAACAACTTCAGCCTGCGTGATGTACAGGTCGATTTCGCCAGCCGGACCTATTACCAGCGCGCCTGGTGGCAACTCTGGGGCGATGGCGACAAGTATATCGAGGTACCCGGGTCGGACCAGACCGACATGTCGAGCCTGATTTACACAACTCTGAACTACTGAGTCGGCGATGTTCGGAAAGGATAGAGGGAAACCTCCCGGCTCAGGGACGAGCCAACCTACCCTCGACTAAACGCCACTTCCTTTTTTAGTTCGCAAACTATACATTGGGCCGTTTTCCTCGTTGAATTAACCGGGTACCCAATGACCGACGCCCATAAATCAGACCTACTCCTGGTGGTTGTCACCCTCCTTGCCGCGGTCAGCTGGATCTTCTCAAAAGAAGCCATCCTGCTGATGCCGCCGCTGATGTTCATGGCAGCGCGCTTCCTGATTGCCGGGATTTTCCTCGCCCTTTTCGCGCACAAGGCCATACTCGCGCTGAACGGCGATCAGATCCGCCGGGCCGTGGGCGTGGGCCTGGTCTTCGGTATTGCCATGAGCTTCTGGATCATGGGCCTGGTCAATATTGAGAGCATGGGCGAAGGCGCCTTCCTCACCAGCCTCGGCGTGGTCATCGTGCCCATTATTGCCCGGCTGGTGTTCCGTGAGCCCCAGCCTGCCAGCACCTGGCTGGCCATTCCAATTGCCGTGGCCGGCCTGGCCCTGCTGTCCCTGAAAAACGGATTCCGGCCCGAGGCGGGGCAACTCTTTTTCGTGGTGGCGGCCACCATTTTCGCCCTGTACTTCACCCTTAACACCCGGGCTGCCAATCAGCGAACCGTCATCAACCGTCGGGGCGAAACGGTGGAAAAGCACCGGGTTCCGGCCCTCCCCCTGACCGCCCTGGCGCTGCTTACCGTGGGTGTAGTGACCCTGATTGAGTCCGCACTTATGGAAACGTGGCAACCCACGCTTTCCGAACCGGCGCCGCTACTGATCTGGTGGGTGCTGGCCAGCGCCATCATCGGCACCGCCGGCCGCTTCCTGGTACAAACCTTTGCCCAGAGTATGTCGGCCCACAGCCATGGTGTGGTGATCCTGGTTCTGGAGCCCGTGTGGGTGGCCCTGTTTGCCGCGGGATGGTTCGGCGAGACCATGGAACCCCTGCAGCTGGCCGGCTGCGGGCTGATCTTCGCGGCACTGATCGTCAACCGCTGGACCGCCCTGAGCCGGGCCTTGAAGGACTGGATGCGCCAGCGCCGATCCGGTGAAAAATCCGCATAAAAGTGGTTGACCACCACCCTCAAAATCCGTATCTTACGTCCCCGTTGCAGGACACAGGACCATAGCTCAGTTGGTTAGAGCGCTACCTTGACATGGTAGAGGTCCCCAGTTCGAATCTGGGTGGTCCTACCAATTCTGCAAAGAAAGTCAGTTACTTACGAGCCCCGTGAGAACTGGCTTTTTTTATTTCGAGATAAATTCGAGATATTTTCGAGAAATCCCTCCCGTATACAGTACTCTCAGGCAGCGCTTTCAAATCTCCAGGGGTGGAATGTAAAACCCTGCAAAGCTTTCCTGTTTGCCGTTTCTTCTTGCACCTATTACCAGTACTCTGCGCACCGTACTTTTTGTACTGAGCATTGCTCGCGCCGAGCTGGGCAATCGCTCACCCGACCTCTATGGGGCGCCTGCCATAACGCCCCCTTTTTATCTCTCCAGGCCAATCAAAGTCACATCCACTCCAGCGTAAGAGATCTCGCACGCCAGAAGAAGCCATGGCCTGCAGAAAGCTGATATCGTGAAGGTAGGATCGGCTGTGGTGGGAATTCGCGGACGTCTCTCCTACCAGAGCCGGCAGGGATGCCAGGCAAGCGCGACACCTGCACAGTGGTGTGACGCCAGGGAGAGACCGGGTAACGGGTCTTGCGGAGGGGCCTTCCGGCCCCTCATTTTGCTTTACCGATCGAAGCGCGAGACTAGCCCCTTCAGGAAGGTGAGGACCAGTTTTCGGTCCACCTCTGCCACGCTATCGAAGTAGTAGTTCAGAAGGGTGATTGCCGCTTTCAAAAAACGCATTTCCATGGACTTACTCCTTACTTTGGTTTTGTGAAAGCAGGCACAGGAGGACTACTGAAATTCACCAGGAATTATTTTATAGTCTGGAATGCGGTTGGTACTCGCCAAAGTTTTAACCGCTCTTACAGCAGGTCCTCCGTGGCCTGCTGTTTCTTTTTACTGCTTCCTCAGCGCAGCCGCAACCCCCTGAAATTCTCGCCAAGTTCCGCTCTTAATATATTGTTTTATATATACAATTATGCGCTCAATATAATGTGGAAAACTCTAAAAACCTTGATCTACGTAGGGTAATCCGACATATAAAAGATTTATCCACATATTTGATCCGCTGCTTTTCCACTGAATCAACTTCGTAGCGACCAACAAACAACAATGCTATACAGCGCACGCTTTTTATTCGTTTTGTGAGGCAGGTCACATTTTTTCTATGGCTTGCAAGGCCTCCTCTGCGCCGGGCAGTGCAACCCACAAATCCCTTGGCGTGACTCTGAAGGCCTCAATATTAAAACGGCGGTGACCTGCCATGATCATCGCCTTGGCGGCCAGCTCCGAACAGAACCACCGATGGGGGCTCTGCCAGGTTGTGCGGAAAGGCATCGCCAACAGCGCCACCCAGTCATAGGGCTTGCCGATCTGGGACTCCAGGAAGTCTATGGCGGCCTGTTTGTCTTTTACCCGTGCACGGATGGAAACCGCCTTATCCCAGCGATGCTCAAAGCCCCAGGCGCTCATCCGTCGAACACCTTTGCCGGCCATGGCGTCATACACCACGCCGTCGATCTCGATCGCAACGTGATTCCATTGGCTGAAGGTGAGCAGGCGGATCAGCCAGCCGCCGAGGTCGGTGGTTTTGCAGAACCAGATTTTCATATATACGCCCATTTTTGGGATGAATTACCGCCTCGCCTCATGGCATGATAAGGAACCGAAGTAAATGGAGGCGACGATGTTAAAAAGGATTTGTGTTTTTCTGCTGGCCACCGCTTCATTCCCCGCGGCCTCTGCAATATACCAATGCGAGTCAAACGGCCAGAAAGTGTTTTCTGATCAGCCCTGCGGGAATGATGCAAAGTCTGTAGAGGTGAATCCTGTAACCATTGGCGGCCGTCTTGATAGCGGCACGGATGTCGATCTCGGCAGATCGGGCCAGACAAAACCGGAGCGCAGAGCGAAATCAAACGAAGATTGTCCATACATCAACTCCACCGATCTCAGGCGTTACATCATCAAGAAAACGCTAGTCAAAGGAATGAAGCCTGCTGACGTAAGGAAAGCCTGGGGCACTCCTTCCAGTATCAGCACCGGGCGCACCACTCAATGGGCTTATCACTTTGACGATTACTCCTCCAGATATGTTTATTTCCGCAATGGCTGCGTCACAAATTGGAACGGATATTTCCCGCAGGATTAAGCCGGCACTATCGATTTGAGCTTTGAGCGGTCAGTAGAAATGTTGAGATTAAGGTTCTCGAAGGTGTCGTATTCGTGTCTGGTTATCTCTGAAACATCAATTGGGATGCCCGCCTCATCGCGCAGTATTTTGTAGTGGATAAGGCGGATGGAGCCAAACACCGTAAGCGTGTCGTTGCTGAGCTGGACACCAAGTATCCCGCGAGTTAGCCCGCTAGTGACAGCCGAATCGAATTCCAGGTAAGTCATATCGACCGGCACGGAAATTGAGGTACTATCTGCAATGCGCGTCAGGCTAACCGAGCCATAGCAGGCAAAAACAACAAGCTCGTCAGTTATATCGAGCAGCCCGGACTGCTCATGCGGATTACTGTCACACCAAGAGAAGGTAGTGACAACTGAGTCATCCGCAATTTTTTTAACCACGATTCCTCCGTTGTCGGCCCAGGCGTAATAGTTCGGCGAGCAAGACATGAAAATGTAACCGCCTGCATAGGAGGCGGCGCTAGCCAGAACAATGCTTCTCAGGAAGTTTCCGCCAAGGTCATAAACCTGGACTGTCGCTGCGTCAACTTCATCCATGACCGACAGCCATATTTCTGACAGGCCAGAATCATTATTTTTGACTACGCGAATGTCGTTGACAGACCAGGTGCTCGGAGTATCTATAATCTCGGCCCCGTTTTTGCCAACATCGCCATCAGGAACGGTAAAGTAGTAATCGCCATCGAAAAGAGCATAGGCCGAACGGTTTGTGCCCTGGCTGGCAAGATCAACATCGCCGCCAAAGCTAATGCTACAAACCCATCGTTCCGGGTATCCGAGGCTTTCGCTTTCTCTCCGATAGGATCTCCACAAAATGTCAACAGGCTCAAGTCCGCCGCCCCTGGTTAGCCCAATGCCTTCCGAATAAACTGGATCTATGCCGCCGGGATTTCTCATGGCCCTAGAGGCAGGAAGGCGCCTCGGGTGTTGAACCAGCCTATTAATGTCCCGCTTATACCTGTTACGCATAGGATTCAACCAGTCCGTTGGTGCGTACCGACAAATCCGTGTACGTGCCTTCACTCAAGTCCGTGGCCTCGATTCGAATATGTACCTCTACCGAATTGGCCGCACCAGAAAGTATCTCAGGGCCGATAGTGAGCGGGTCTCCTGCAACGGCCGAGTCGAGCCCGGATGCTGTAGCAGAGAGCTTTACCGCAGAGGCAGATTGCCCGGAGCCGGTGTCCGAATCCGCCACACTCAACACGATGTCATCTGCGCCTGGGTTGGAGGCCGCCTCGAACTTCTTGCCGGATTCTGTTGACCCCAGGTAAATCACCGAGTCAACCGGGCCGGTTGCTCCGTCAGATCGCTGCAGAGCACTTAGCTTTGTGAGCAGCGAAGAGAGAGCGGCATCATTATAAACTTTTAGGCTAATAGCCATGGCTCACCTATAGGTTAACTGTCATGGTTTGATTGTACGTTTTCGCTTCAACCTCTATCTCCTCGAAATGCTCGACTGCATCCCGCGATTGGTCGGAAATTTCAGGCGTCAGAATGGCAAAGCGCTCATCGAACGGGTTGGGAACGTTGTTAAGCTGGCTGAGGTAGTTGCCGACATAGCCTTGAAATGCTTCGCTGGGAGGCTCAACAGCGCCGGTATAATCCTGCAGCTTTGTATACAGCGTGGTAAAGGTTCCAAGCGCGGTTTCAGTGTAGTCCAGACCGTCATAGGCCAGCGATGTACCAACAGCTACGTCGCCACGGAAAATGGCAAGCTCAACGTCTGTGACTGCAGATCCATTTTCAAAATCAATGACGTGCCGGATTCGGCTGCATTTGCCTTGAGCGGTGACGCTGCTAGATTCCAATCTAACAAAGTGGTACAGCTCAAGCTCGGGCTGTATTAGCGTTGTGAACGCAACAGCGTTCTGCCTTGTGCTTTCTTGGATAATCACTTCGGCTTGAGCTACTGCTGTTTGCAGGGCGAGATCAATAGATGACTGATCGAAGGTTGGCCAAACTGTGTCAGACCCGATGCTCGTCGGATTCACGTCCGGCTCATAGTCGAAGCCTTCGAACCCCGTTTCGTCAGCCGAGGTGTCGAGCGATACACGCATATCCTCAGAAATCAGGCCGAATCGTTCGATATTCGCCTGACTTTTCACCGTGATAGCGTAGGATTCTTGGACATCCTGGACCCAGCGCTTTCTGATAGTGAAATCTGCAGCAATAGCTAGAGAAAGGCGAACATCGTCTGAGATTGACCAGTTTGTTGAGCCACCGCCAGGAAGGTCGTATTCGCCAGATTCGGGCAGGCGCTCATAGGCCACCTTGCCAAGAATCGACCATCCATCAGCGCTTGCAGCGCTCTCAATCATCGAGGTCGTTGGTAGGCTGGTGTTTTCCTCAAGGTACTCACCAAATGACCTTGGGTATTCCCACCAGTATCGGCGCTTCCGTTCCCTAAAGAACTGATAAGAGTACTCAGCGTCGATGTTGACTTGAGTCACTATGTCACGGCGACTTCCCCATTCCACAGATATTGAATCAGGGAATGTTTCGGCATCAGAAAACAGGAAATCAAAGCCTGGGGCGTACCATTGTCCGAATACCAACTGGCCATTTCTGTCCAGATCGGCACTGGCCGGCATGGTTCGAAGCAAATCTTCGGCAAACTGATCGGAGGTTTCGTAATCACCGAATACGGCAGGACTCCATTTTGCCTCGGTATCCTTAAACAGTTCCTCGATTGCGCTACGCGGTTTGTTTTCGAACCAGCCTTGCCTGTTGTCGGTACAGCTTAGAACGATGCTGTTATCCTCCAGAGACAACTCAGGCAAATCGACGATTCCCGTAAAAATGCGGAATGATGAATCATTCTGTAGGTAGTCAATAGTAACGGGAAGATTTATCCATTCGTCTGGCTCAAAGATGCCGGGGTATAACACCAGGGCAAAATTGGCAACTCTCGCCGAGCCTTCCTCTGCATCCACTTCAATCGAACCGATGAGCCGGCTGGTATAATCCTGGCCGCCAACCTCAACGCGCACCGCGAAAGTACCGCCAGAAGCCGTGCCATTATGCCCCGGGAAATTGGATGCATCATAGACGGTCACGGATAGCGGAAGAGTCAGCGTTTCAGGCGTCGCAACGTCTATTTCAATCGGGAGGCTCAGTGTCCCGGTGACAGAATCGACCGAAATTTCCAGCGGCAGAAGAATGAGACCGTCAGCCAGATGGCCGTTAGCGGAAGCCATCAGGCTCAGCGTTGCGGCTCCATAATCCTCGGTGAGCTGGCCGTCTCCGCTTGCCGCCAGACTCAGCGTCGGTGAGCCAATATTTTGAGAGAAGTTAACGCCTTCGGCTTTAGCCAATAGCGGCAGGATTGAGTCGCCATTTCCGGTTGCTCCGGTTTCAAGAGTGATCGTCCATTCGTCCAGCGTGCCGGAATACTGGTTGTCAGTGGTGTCAAGCACGAACAATTCCCAATCTCGGTCGCTACTGACCCCATTGAAGTCGCTCAGGTCAAAGTCGTAATAGTAAGTGTCGCCAGACTGACTCTCATACGAGTATTGCTCCAACTGAACACCGGTGTTGCCATCGGACAAATAAAGCCGAATGTCGCCCAGATTCGTATGCGTAATCTGGATCTGAACATTGGCGTTTTGCACCGTTCCTTGGCCGCTTATTGTGATATAGCTGTAGGTGTCGTAAGGGGCACCATTATCAATTGCGAGCGGCGTATCAGTGCTTGTGCCGGTATAGGTTGCCACTTATCAGGCTCCACCAACCGTGATCGTAAAGCTGGAAATGCCGACCGGTTGTCCAGCAGATATGTCCACAGAGGCAAAGTTGATATCTCCGGTTCCATTATCGGCGACAGTAAAATAAGCCGCTTCTACACCGTCTCGATCCAGCGCCCGAGCCCAGCCAATAATTCCGGCTGCATCAGCAGAGGCGTCCTCGGTAATAGCATCCAGCGTCAAAACACCATTTGATACTGTGCCTACCGTATTAGTTAGAGTCAGCGTTGCCAGAAGCGTGTCGCCGATGGCTCCGCCCATGGATGAAGGAATTGTGCCGGTGTACAGTTCAATGGTCGGGCTGCTGGTTGTGCCTGCGGCCATCGCGTCCAGTATGATCTGTGCGAATTCTGTGCGGTCAAGGGTCTTAATCTTCATCAGTGAATCCTCTCGGTCAAACTTCTTCAGCCACCAGCTCCCACGCAAACGTGGCAGAGTCGGCCTGGGTGTCTTCAGTGAAATCGGCAATCAAAACAGTGAGGCGGGGATACCAATCAACCTTGTAATAAAGCGACCCGGACACTTCGGTGATCGTACAGTTACCATTCACATCGACCGAAACTGGCGTTTTCACCTGGTTGTCCGCAAAGATCGCATAGGCCACCGGCTCAAACCCGGAGTCCGTGCGTCGCCGGCTGATGTCACCAATCTTGATATCGTTGGCTCCGCCTGAATTGCTCAAGGTGGCGCCGCAAAGCAGTACGTGCTGCGCGGTCCGGTCAAGGGCGCTCAGGCCTGGTAGGGTCCAGCCGGTGGCGCTGATAGTGGTGCGTAACTTGCCGCCATAGAGGGTCTGCTTCACACCGGTCCCGGAGGTGCCCAGTCGGTGGATGGTCGAGCGCTCAATGGGCTGATAGCTCTGTGAGAACGTCAGCACCGAATCCAGGGGAACGGAGAGGCCGCCGATGCTGATGTAGCTCATACTTTGCGCCCCTTCTTGAGCTGTTCCATGTGGGTTTCACGGCGCAGCTGGGCCGCAACTTGCGGGCTGGCGCTCATCGGGTAGGAGCGGCCGCCAAGGTTGAGGTTGACCGGTGTGCTCATGCTTCCGCCGCTGGTCTGCACCAGGCCGCCGGCTGCGAAGCCTGGTAGCCGGCCGGCATTAAGCTGGTTGAGGAAATCCAGGCCATACTTGCGCACAGCGTCCGCTTTCAGTACATACTCCCCGCGAGAGAGGCGAGCCAGGATGCTATCGGAGGTGGAGGTTCCCGGCCCCGTGATATAACCGCCAGTTGCGTAACCAGGGGCTGAAACAGAGCCAGGATTAATACCATTGGTTGGACGGAGCTCCACGGGCACAACAATCGGCTGGTTCTGGATCAGGGTTTTGATCTGGTTGATTACCCGGCTTGCCTCTTCTAATGATTTGGTCTCATCGAACTTGAAGGAGATCGACTCGATCATATTGATCTGGCTCTGGATCTTGCCGAGCGCGGTCTCAGCTTCCTGAACGGCGCTCTTCTGCTCATCCACCAGCGCACCTGATGCAGCTTCCTGGACCTGTTTGGCTTTCTTGAGCGTACCCGTGAGCTGGGATTCTGTGTATTGCCCTGTTTGCTGGAGCGCCAGCACAATATCCTTTGCGGCCAGTGCGGCCTCTACTGCACCCTCGTTGTCGCCCTGGTTTAGCAGTCTGCGCGCCTCAGTGATTTGCGCACTGAAGTCGATCAGATCGAGGTCCGTGTCCTCCTGAGTGCCCGCGCGGATTTTCTCAAAGGCTTCCTTGAAGTCGTCTGCGGCCTGTTTCGCATCTCGGGTTGCTTCCTGCAGGAGGCTCTTCTGTTCACGGACCACCGACTCCTGAGCTTTGAGTGCATCCTCTAGGCTCTTGATTTCCTGCTTTACCAGCTTGTCGATGTTCTCGTTATATTCCTGGCGTTGCTGAATCAGCTCAGAGGACACATCATCGTAGGTCTCGGTGGTCTCCTTCGCATAATCCTTGATCGCCTGTTCGCTCTCAGCCAGGCTCTGCTCAATAGCTTCACTGCTATCGTCCAGAGACCCAAGAAACTTCTGAATAGCGATCTCCAACGCGATCAATCCAAGGCCAACGAAGGTTGCTGCCTTCAGGCCTTGAATAGAGATACGCAGCGCATTCACGCCACGGGCAGCAGCGATCGATGCCGTGGCAAATCCGTAAAGCCCCTGGATGTAAGATCCCAGCTTGATTGCCACCAGAATCTTCGCGAACGTGCCAAGCGCTGAAACGATGGCTTCTGAGTTGTCCGCAATCGCCAGGAACCCTTCAGCAACGGCGTCCAACTGAGGAGCAAATTTCAGCAGTGCTGCCGTGAGCTTCACGGACAAAGTGCGCTGCACAATGCTCAGCTGATCATTGAGCTCCTCGGCATTGCGTAGCAAGTCTTCCGGAATAATGAGCCCAAGCTCGTCGGCCTGGCGCTTCAGGCGCTCGAGGTTGTCTCCGATCTGCACCAACTTGAGAGCTTCGGAATCGAAGAGCTTCGCGGCCAGTGCATTCCGGAGTGTGACATCCTCGATCTGAGACAGCTTCTGGATGGCCTCATCGAACACCTCGTTTACCGGCCGGAGCGTTCCATCAACACCGCGCAGGCTCAGGTTCAATGCCTCAATCGCAGGCCTCGCTTCACCGGTGCCCTGAGCGGCCTCACCGAGACGGCGACCAAACCGCTGCAGACCCATCTCCAGGGTATTCGTCTCAATACCGGAAAGTTCCGCAGCGAACCGGTACCGCTGAAGCTCGTCAGTGGTAATGCCCAGCCGGTCCGCTGTTTTGGCAATCTCATCGGAGAGCGTTACGGCTTGATTTGCCAGCGCAGTCAAACCGCCACCGCCAAGGGCAATACCGCCAATGGCCGTCACCAGCCCCTTCACTTTTAGCTCAGCGCCGCCGGCAGCCCTGGAGATAGCATTGTAGTCTGAGGCTATTGCCTTGCCCCCACGGCCAGAGGACTGCCTCATTTTCTTGAAGGAACCCGAGAGAGTCGCTTCGGCGCGATTGACTACACGGTTGAAGTCCGCCGCATCACCTCGAAGGCGGTACGTCACATTCTTTTCGACCATGGGGACCTCCGGGCGGTCACTTCTTGCTGGCTTCTTTCACAGCTTGTTCATAGAGGGACCAGGGATAGCTCAGAACTGCGCTATGCCCGATTCTCGAAAGGGCAAGGATGTTGTGATCTAGGGTCTTACAGGAGGCTCTGAGCTGGGCGCGGACGGCGTGTCGGTTGGTTGCGACGGGCTTCCAATTTCGATCATCGCCGCCCGGAACCTGAAAAAATGCGGGTTGACCTGCTTGCACTTGTCGATCACCTTGACCACATCCGCAGGGGGCAGCTGATCCAATTCCGCTTTATCCAGGTCTGTCATCCGAAGCACATCATCGATACTGGCCCCCTCTTCCTGGAACAGTGCCGCATTCACCGCATCAAATTCCTGAAGGTCCTGCAACGAGCGCAGCCAATCCCGAACATCAGCAACGGTCAACTCCTTGACCGTCACTGTGAGGTTATGTCGCTCGAGTGTTACCGCGCGATCCATCAGGCAAGCACCTTCTTGTGAACCCGGAAGTAGCCAGATTCACCGGCAGCCTCCTTGGCGGTATCCAGCAACACAGCATAAGGAAGGGTCAGCGCGCCGTATTCATCACTGATCAGCCCCAACTCCTCAGCCGCACCCGGCTTCGCACGCCAGATATCAACCACCACAGGAGAACCACTCTGAGCCTCGTTCAAGCCGTCAAACACGATTTCCTTTTCAACCCCTGAGTTCATCAGGGCATCAACAATGTCAGTACCCAGAGATTCGTAGCTAATTTCAATGTCCGCGCCGGAGGCAATGGATCCGCCATCGATTACTTCAATACCAGCGGCACTGATGTTGAAATCCGTGCCCTGGATGTAGGAGGGGGTACCGCTTGGGCCTGTCACCGTTACCGGCTGACTGGTATCGATCAGGAAGTTAGTGCGAACCAGGCCGGAATCCGCGCCAGGCTGAACTTCAGAAGCCACGGAAGATGCCACGTTTGCGCTCACATCACCCCGCAGACCGGCGGCAATGTTTTCGGCGTTAAAGTCATGTGCCGTCACCGTGAGGGCCACTGCCGTGATCCGTTCCCGCTTGTTCGCTTCGCCACCACCGCCACGGTAATTGGGCAAGGAGGCTTCTTCAGTGGTAACCCCCAGCGTTAGCGCCGAGCAGTTTCCAACCTCCCGGAAGGGGTCTGTGCTGCCCCGGGTACGCTCCCAGATCTTGCCATTGCCGATATAAGATTCTTCACGATATGCCATTGTGCTCACTCCTCATGGGGGTTGGCGTACTGCTTTATGAAAGGGATAGTGACGATGCTGGTGGCCACGATCGCGTTGCCGTCCTCGCTGATCTCCACCGTTTCAGATTCATTCAGGATGCCGCGCGGCATCACGTAGCTTTGGTTCAGGTAATCGGTCTTTCCAAGAACGGCTTTTTCAATATCTGCCAGAAGATCCAGGCCCTCCGCCTGGATATCGGTGTTCGCGCTGTTTAGCTTGTGCGCCTCAATCACCAGTGAGAGGCTTGAAACTTGCTGCGGCGCCCCGTTGCTTTTCGATGCCAATTCAGTACCCGCGTATGCCACACACAGGCACACGCCGGCTTCCAATTCATTTTCATCAAAGTTCCGCTGGCCACCCTCTACCTTGGACACGGTGTTCACATACCCGCTGCCAGCAGTAATGCCGGAAACCTTCTGGATAACGCTTTCAATGATTGCACTGACTTTTGATTTCATCGTGCCGTGATCCTCTTGATTGCCTGGTTGACCTCTTTATCAACCTGGATCTCGAAGTAGCGCATAACCTCCGGAGTGATCCGCGTGCGTACTGTGTTAAACACCTGGGAAACCGAAGGCGAATAAAGAACCTGGATTTTGGTATTACCTGTCTTGTACTTCGGGCGCTTTCCGTCAGGCCCCCTCCGCACCGGGACGGCAATCACAGGCACCCGCTTACCGTCTGCGCTAACGGTGGTAACAAATGCTCCCTTGAGCACTTTTCGAGGACCGCCTTTCTTAATGCCAACACTGACGCCACCGCGCTTCAGCTCCCGGTATGGGTAACGGGTCATCAGCACGCCGCGTCTTTTGGCTCGAATCGCAAAAACTTGGTTCTTGTTGGTGGCCCTTCTGATTTTAAGCTTCTTCCGGACATAGCCCGCTTTCAGCCGCACATCCTTGCGGATCTCGGTACTCGCCAAAGTACGGGCTTTCCGGCCGGCATTGTTCGTCGCCCTGGTGATTGCTTTCTGGCCCTCTTTCCCCAGTCTCCGCAAGAACGTAAGCGCTCTTTTATCACCAGCGATGTCCGCTTCTACTCTCATTTACTCACCAGGTGGACCGCTTCGTTGGCCGTGGTCTTTACCCGTTGCCCGAGTTTGTAGGACTTACCACCAACGATCACAATTTTGCCTCGTTGTGGATTCACCTCGGATAACAAGAACGAAAGGGAGACCTGTTCCCGGGCAGAGGTGGACTCCTCTCCCTGAAGCCACAAGGTTTCGGTGTCTACAATCACTCGACAGTTCGGCTCTGCCGATCCATCGTAATACCCGTCATCGGCGAAGTGTTTGAACTGAGCGGAGGACAGTGCGTCCTCCGCCGAATCAAAAAGCGACACGGGTTAGTCCCCGGTTGCGCCGTCGCCTTCTTCACCCGCGCCGGTGCCGTCTCCTTCACCGCCTTCGTCACCATCGCCGGTGCCATCACCGTCACCACCAACTGCAGGCGGCTGGCCGCTGACCTTGGCGGGCTGTGAGGCTGGCTGGTCTTCCTTGAGTACGCGCACTACGTGCTGGGCTTTCTTCGCCTGGGGGGGCGTCATCTCCGCTTTGGTACCAGCTTCGATCACCGTCTTCCGGCCCTGCTTATCACGGTCTTCAACCCGCTTGATGTAAACCACTTTCACTTTTTTGCTGCTCATTGTGAGTCACCTTCTAGCTGTTTATCGGCTGTAAAAAGGAGCCGGCACATGGCCGGCTCAAGTTCCCGTGGCGAATCAGTACACAGTGACGCCCATGGTGGCGTCGATCCGACGCACCACCGGCAGCGGGCCGGACTGGGTCATGATGTATTCCTGGCCGGGGTCATCGGTGGTGAAGTTCTTCGGCCACAGTTCTGCTTCCTGATACTGCGCGTTGGCATCCAGGATGGCGCCGTAGGCACGAACACCACGAGAGCCAGCGGCGCTGACGATGATGATCTCGTTGTCCGGCACGAAGAACTGCTTGGTGCCGTTGGCGTCGTGGTACCAGCCGCTGTAGGTCCACAGCTCAGGGCCGGAACCTCCGAGACGGCCACGGTAGAAGGCATCGGTTTCAGCCGGTGCCATTTCCAGCTGGGTATCGGAACCGCGGCGGGAATCAACCAGCTCCTTGAACGCTGCGCTTTCCAGGGCCCGGCGGAAGGCACCGCGGCCAAAGATCACGTGCGTGGCCGGGGATTCCAGCATGGCGAACCAGTCCTCCAGGTCCTCTACCGGCTTGGCAGTGGTCTGGTCCCAGGCAGCTGCACCACCGGAGATGTCGATGGTGAGGTTGGCGTCACGGCGGAAGTCCAGCAGGCTGGTGGGATACTTCGGGCCGGAAACGGTGACCTGACCAGTGCGGAGGATCTGGGCAATCATCCACTCTTCCCGGCGGCGGATCTTCTGGCGGTGGGTATCCATGATGTCCATGCGGATCGCATCGGCCCGTTGCACGGGGCTGAGCGGTGCGCTGAAGGATTCGCCCGGGCGGCGAACCAGTACGCGGGCCGGATCAACCACGTCTTTCGGCTTGAGGTACGGCGCCTTGAACTTGCGCACTTCACCGCCTGGCTGCTGCGAGATCTGGCCAGGAACGTAGGGGCTCACGAACGGAGCCAGTTTCATATCGGCTTCCCAGGCATCAAAGGCGATTTCCTGAGTGCCGAAGGTCACGGAACCCGGGCATACCAGGTTCAGCAGGAATGGCATGAACGGGTCCAGGCGGCGGACACCATCCAGCAGTTCAACGGTGCTATAGGTCATGGGTGATCTCCTGTCGATCAGTTAGCGGTTGTGGTCAGTGGTGGTTCACTGCCCGGAGATCACTCCGGGGTTACCAGGGTGATCGGGGTACGGTCGAACGCGCTCAGCTGCAGCGTTGCGGTCCAGCTGGCATCCCAGGTGAGCTGGTTCTTGTCGATGTCACCACCCTTCACGAAAACGCAAGGGGCGTCGCCACCGCTGGCGTCGCAGTCGTGGTTCAGGATGCCAACGGGGCTCTCAGAGCCATCGGTGGCGGTTTCAACGGACTGGATCAGCTTGCCGGTAGCAGTTACACGGCCGATGACGGTGCCCTTCGTCAGGTTCTGGCCGCTGGCCAGGGTGCCGCCTTCAAAGGCGACCAACCCACCGAGCACGAACGGAGAGGGTGTATAGGCCTCGTAGGAGGAGCCTGCATACAGGTCAGACATGGTGTTTTCCTCTTGGTTAAATCAGTTCAGTGGTCGGGCCGGCGTGGCCCGATCAGTGGGTGGTCTTCTTGCCGTTGCCAGTAGCAGCAGCGTGCGCCGCGGCTAGGCGGGCCCCGCCCTTCAGCTCGCCGCCCTGATCTGCCTCGGCTTCAGCTTCAGCGGAAATTTCGGGCTGTTTGGTTTTGCCCATGGCGGCTTCCAGCAGGCTTTCGCTGCCAGCCTTCGGCTGAGCGGTATCGGCAGCAGCCAGTGCGGCCTTGGCTTCGTCAACCGACATCTTGGTTTTGAATGCCAGGTGTTGAGCGAGCTTGGTTTTGCCTTCGGCTTCTTCCGCCTGGAGGATTCCGGCAATGCGTTCCTGTTCAGCGGCCTGGGCTTCGGCAGCCAGCTTGGCGGTATCAACCGGTTCGGGCTGGGTCGCTTCCGGTGCCGGGGTTTGTGCAGGTGCTGCAGTAGAGGCCGGGGCGGCAGCCGCCGGCTTGTTCTGGTTTCCAATCGTCATGGTGCTGACTCCGGTGGTTGTCGTGGTTTGGATGTAGTCAGAGAAGGCGGCCAGCATGTCGTGGCCGTTGATGAGCTCGTCCGCAAATCCAACATCGATTGCGTCCTGCCCGGTGTAGATGGCCGCCTCAGTGGCAAGCACATCCGATACTGAAAGCCCGATCTGGGCAGCGACCATTTCGGCGAATTCGTTCCGGATCCGGTCCGACTGGCTCTGGAAATTGGCAAGTACCCGCTCCGGCAAGTTCTCATAGGGATTGCCGTCTACCTTGAACGCCCCGGAGTGAATCAGGGTGACTTCGATGCCGTTCTCAGCCAGCTGCTGTTCAAAGCTGGCGTGCATCATCACCACACCAACCGAGCCACTGCGCGCCGTGGTTGTGGTGTAGCGGTAATCGGTGGCGCTGTGCAGGGCCATGGCGGCGCTGCAAGCAGTGTCGTAGGCAATGGAGCCGATGGGCTTCACGCCCCGCAACTCATGGAGCCGGCGAGCGGTGTCGAAGCAGCCGGAGACTTCTCCACCCGGGGAGTCGATGTCCAGGAGGATCCCTTCAACGGTGCTATCCGACAGGGCTTCTTCAACGCGGGCAATGATTCCGTCATAACCGGTCATGCCGGAGTACGGCTGCAGGTGACCAAACTTGTGGACCAGCGTACCGGCAACCGGGATCACAGCCACTCCGTTCAACACCTCATAAGGCCGGTGCCGGGGGCGGTCCGGATCAAAGCTGTCTGCCCGCAGGCGGAGCTTTTCCTGGGACTCGATCAGGCCGAATTCATCCTGCAGCGAGGCGATACCAAGCCGGGGCGCCAACGCGCCAATGAACACCCGGGCATAGCCAGGTTCCAGCAGCAATGGCTGATTCAGCACGCGGGCTGCAATGTTCTGGTTTCGCATGGTTTTCTCCGGGCATAAAAAAACCCCGCCGGAGCGGGGTTTGGTTTGCATGTAACGAATGATGAAGGCAGTGCTATACGGTTTTGAGCCTCGCCAAGAATGAGACCAAATCACCACCGGTGAATTCGGTTTGGCCCACTCCTTCGCGCCACAATGCGAGGATTGCCGATTCTCTGTCCGAGTATTGTTTTGTCTGTCCAGCCCCTCCCCCTCCACATGTTGGAGTGGCAAGGTTCAACTCGGGGTATGGATCTCTCAGGCGAACAATCACGCAGACTGACTCGCCATCATTTCGCCTGTTGTTGATCTGCTGGTTAATCCACTGCGGGGTCGCATTCTCCAAAGGACGCTCATCGGTCCCTATTTTAACCGTGCTCATTCAACCTCCAGTTCCTTGAGGTAAACGTGAATTGAAGATGCCGCTTTATGCGGCACACCTTCAGTCAAGCACAGTTGATTTAGTTCGCAACCTCTTCTTGTGGCTGCTCTTCAGGAGCCAGCGCCAGCGCCTTCACCCAGCTGGGCGGCGGCAGGCCGGCGTTGCGACGTTCTTCCATTTCCCGGACTTGCTGGGCGAAGATCTCCTGGTAATCCTCACCCATCTTGGCCAGCTCTTTCTCGTAGGTGGACAGGCCGGATTCGATCAGCAGGATGGATTCCTTCACTTCCTTCAGGCCATCAATGGCCAGGCGGCCTGAGCCGATCCATTCCGCGTTGCACCAGGAGGCCTTCGCTTCGTAGAAGCCCCGGCTGGCGCTGCGAGGCATCCTGATCACGCCACGATCCAGCGCTTCTTCGAGCCAAAGGGCGAAGACCATGGAGGCCCACCGGCTGGCGATGATCTTGCGGCGGCCCATGTAGTAGCGCCAGCCTTCCATCATGGAGGCACGAGCGCTGCTGTAGGTGGTCTTGCTGTAGTCCTTGGCCAGCGCCTCATATGGCACATTCAGGCCGGCGGCGATCCAGCGGATGATGGAAGACTCCAGCTCACTGAAACCGTTGTCCGCATTGCTGCTAGTCATCAGCTTCAGTTCTTCGCCAGGCATCAGATGCGGGATCTTGACGCCATTGAGGCGAATATCCGCGCCCTCGTGGTAGTCCGCCAGGGCGGTCATGTAGTCCTCGAGCTTGTCGGTGCCGATCTCGCCACCGATGATTTCCATAGCTGCTTCGCTGCCCAGCTCACTCTCGATAACCGCCGCATACATGGCGTTCACGATGGCGTTCTGAAGCTTGGTCTGTTGCAGCTTGCCCAGCTGAGGCAGCTGTTCCATCACGCTCAGGAACTGGTTGGCGCCCCGGGTCTGGCCATCGCCACGCGGCTCGAACACGTGCAGGAACTGCTGGCGCCCCCAGCTGGTTTCCCTGGGTACGCGGCGCCACTCGGTGCCGAAGCCATCGGAGAAGCCGTAGCCGGTGGTATCGTGGTTCCGTACCCAGAAGGCACGAGCGGCCCCGAAGCGGTCGATCTCAACACCGGAGCGGCGGCGGGCAGTGTCACCGCTGAAGTTCGGGTTGCTGACCCGATGGGTGTTCACCATCTTGATCGCAGTTGCGTACAAGGCCCCGGGCCGGCGCTCGATCCATTCGGCTGAGCCCATGGCTTCGCCCACGGTGCTATGGGTAGCAACGACTTCACGCACCATCATGGTAAGGGTGCGCTTGCGCTCTGCGTCGACCCAGCAGTTGATGGGGTCTTCGGCCCACTCGGTGAATGCAGCCTCAACGTCACGCGCGAAATCCCGGGCATCCTCTTCGCTCATGCCCAGGGCCCGCCAACGCGGCTTGTAACTCAGGCGGAACAGGTGGCCAACGATGTTATCCACGTGCAGCTGCACGCCGTTGCTGGCCAGGCCGTGGTTGCGCACCAGGTCTTCTGCCCTGGCGTTGCCGCGCTTCAGTTCCGGTAGCAAGGCAGCATCGGCGGTTTTCGGCCGTGGGTTCCAGCGCTGCAGCTGGCCGCCAAACCCGGTACCGGTGCCGGTATAGGATTCCGCGCTCGGCAGCGGACGCCCGCGGGCATCCAGCAGTTTGATATCAGGTGCTTTCACAGGATGAACCTCGCGGGCCGGCGGCGGCGCCCAGCACCGCCAAGCTGGCTTTCCAGGTCTGCTATGTAGGCGGCCAGGTCTTTCTTGCTGGCCTGGGAGTATTCCACGGTTTTGCCGTCACGCTGGATACGCACCACAGACTGGCCGGTAATCAGCTTGTGGTAAGCCTCTCGGGCTTCTGCCAGTTGGGTCTCGATGGTCATTTCATTCTCCGGGCTATGTCGGCAAAGCTTCTGCGCTCTTTGGCAGGCTTGGCCTGTTTATCGGCTGCGGGTATCTCCCGGGGGATCTCAGGTGCCGATGGCGCCAGCAAGTCGCCCTGCTTGTGCTTGGCTTCCAGGGCATCCCAATCGGCGGCTTTCTTGATGTGGGCCTTCAGGGTGCGTGCCGCGTGCAGTGCGTACACCTCGCAATCCAAAACCTCGTTCCGGACGCCTGCTTTTGGCTGCCAGACTTTTCGGCCGCCACGTTGGCGAGAAGGCGCTTTGATTTCGCTGGTGATCTGGTCGTAGTAATCGGAGCGGACGTTCTCGTACCAATGCATCCGGCCCGGGCCGTTGCCGGTGAGTTTCAGCCGGGCATCGATCAGGTCTTTGGCCTTATGCGTGCCGATGATGTGGACCGGAAGACCATAGCGGGAGGCCTTGGTAGCCTTGTTGTTCACGTCGACCTTCTTGGCCGGGGTTACGATCTCCCGGTTGATGTTGGTCGATTCACCTTTGATGGCCATGATCTTGACGCCCCGGCCACGGCGGCTTCGCACGTAGCTGTAAACTGCGTCGTTGGTCTGGCCATCGGAGGAGTCAATGCTGGCTGCCGATACATGCAGGCCAAAGCCGAGCTCATGCTGGTAGACACCGAAGATGAACCGGTCGAGTTCGTCCCAGACCGGATCCGTCTTATCAGTGCAGCTGCCCTGGGCTGCAATTTCGCCCCAGTACACCAACCAGCTTTCCTCTCCCCGGCCCCAGGCCCGGACAATCACCGCCAGGCGGTCGTGCTGTACGTCTACCCCAACGGTGAGCAACAGCCCGCCGGCCGGCACGGTACCCTCCTGGTAATTCAGGGCCCGCTCTGCAAGGGCATCGGTCGAGGGCGCGTCGGTCCGGTACTCATAGGCCAGCCCAAGGCAGCTGTTCTCGAAGACGATCATATCGGCTTCGTCGCCCTGCTCCTGGGCATGCTTGGCCTTGAGGTATCGCTCCACCAGCATGGCCAGCTTGGAGCCAGGGAACGGGCTGTAAAGCTCGTTGATGTAGAAGCCGGCTACGCCACGGAAAGGTCTTTCGGCTTGCCACTTCCCTTTGCGGACGTTTCGGTTCTTGTCGACATCCCGCCAGGGCACTCCGCAATGGGGGCACACATAGCGCGCGGTTTCCGGCTGGGCTTTGCCGTAGATCTCATCGATCAGTTCCGCTTCCTCATCCCATATCACGTTGTCCCAGCTGAGCACGTGGCTATCGCCACACTCATGGCAAGGCACGTAGAACTTGCGTTGGTCGCTGGCCAGATAGGCCTTTTCAACCCGGGACAAGCCCTTAACCGTTGGTGTGCCGCCGAAGATGACCTTCCGGTATTCGTAGGTTTTCGCCCGCTCCTCGAGGAGCTTGACCGAGTCGCCCTGCCCTTTGACGTTGGTGTTGCAGTCGTCGGGTTCCTCGACACACACCACCGGCGCGGAAAGCGACTTCACGTTATCCGGCGCGTTACTGGCCACCAGTGCCAGGAACCCGCCCGGGAACTTCTTGAAGTCGGTTCGGTTGCCGGTGCTCCTGGACGTGGACACATCCACCAGCGGCCGGAGCACCTCAGTGGCCTCAACCATGGGGACAAACTTCTGGTCCAGGTACTTGCGGATCGTCTTGTCCTTCGGGAACAGCAGGACGATCGGGCACGGATCGTTATGGATCCGGCGCCCGAGGTAGTTGTTCCAGACACCATCCGTCCATGCCACCTGGGCGGACTTCATGCAGACAACCTCTTTGGCCTTCGGATCGTCCATGGCATCCAGCATGCCCGGCACCCACGGAGTGAGATCCGTTGAGTACTTGCCCGGCATGGGGCTGCTCTCCTGGGCAAGGTACCGGTATTCGTTGGCCCACTCAGTCGAGCTGATCTTCTGTGGCGGCTCGAACTTCAGAAGAGTCTGGGCGATCACCCGCTCCAGGTTGGCCGCCAAGGCCTGCCAGTTGTCTGAGGATGGATCGAGAATGCTCATTCAATAGCTCGATATCGAGATCAACGTCATACAGCGTGTCGATCTCTGTCTTGAGTTTCGGGTTGCCAGTCAGAACACCCGTTCTGATCGCCAGCACCACCTGTTCCAATCGAGCCCCTACCAGTGCCGCGGGCACCAGTTCTTCAAGATCTTTCGCCAGGGCCAGCTCTTCACGATCGCCCTTGATCCGGTCCAGCCGCTCACGTGAGTTCTCGTGTTTGGCCCCACTGACCGCGCGCTCCACCAGCCATTCATGAACGTCCTGGGTGTCGTACTCATTTGCCTGGCCACGCTGGCCGGCTTTGGCAACGGGGAACGATGGGTCCTTCTGGTAGGTCGTGAAGGAGCGCTCAGAGATACCAAAGATCTCTGCCAGCTCTCGCTTGTTCACTCGCTTACCCATCAGAACGCCCGTTTTTTGATACGAAATCGCCCTCTGAATCCGTTAATGTTCGAATTCAGCAGTTCAGCTATCCCGTAAGTGCTTGTTCTTAAAGTGAGGAAGGAAGGCCAAGGCCGCCTGAGGTGTGCAAAAATTCCGCGTCTGCGCTGCCCTCGTTGGCCGCACCTCTCTGGAAGGACCCGTTGGGTCCCGGATCACATGGTTACCCGGAAGTTCGTGTCTGCCGTGCTCACACAGCGGACGGCTGTTACAGAATTTGCCATGACGCCATCGGCATAAGTGCTCACATCTCCATCCGGCCAGGGCTGTGAAGTAGCAGTCCCAGCCTCAGCTTCTTGGATCGTATCCTGGGTGTATTCAACCCGGGCAGTACCGGCTGAAGGATCAACACTCACGGTGAACTCATCAGGACCTGGTGGGATCACAATCCAGTCACTCGTGCCGTTCACCGTCTCCTTGTGATTGAAACGCTGACGAGCAATCGCGTTGTTATCCAGGAACTGTCTGTCGCCTACATCAGGCGCAAGGTATTTGGCGCTCATGTCGTCACCTGTATCAATAGTTATTGGGAGAGGGAGTTAGGGCTTAAATGGTATCGGGCACAATTCGCTGAAGCCCCAGGCTTGCAATAAAGTCCCATGGGTTGGCGTCTTCTGCGCTCATTTGGAGGTCGTTTTTGAAAGCAGTGATCGAACCTGCGGGCTCACGGCCACGCTCTTGGGCCAACTGGTCGACGTAAGTCTTGAATTCCGTTGTGGTCATATTGAGCAGCGCATCACGGGTTTCCACCTGAAGCGGCGTATAGGCCGCCCAATGCGTCGGATCACCTGTGCCATCGGCAGACAACGGAACAGTGAATGTATTTGTTCCTCCGACATCCGGATCAAGGATGCTGAACACATCTGAGCTGTTCTTCAGAACCCCGTTGCTGACTACTAAACAGTAACGGCCAGTCCAGTTCATCATGCGCCCCTCAGCTTGTTGAGATATTTCGTCACCGCTGCCGTCTCATCGGCAGTGAGCGGTCGATCCAGATAAATAACGCTGTAGGTCTCGGCAACAGTAGGCAGATTGGTATCACCGCTTATGGTCTGGCCTGTCAGGATGGTTACGCCAGAGCCATCGGCGTAAGCCAAAGTTGCATTAGTGCCAAGATCAGGGAGGTTTGCAGTGATGGCGTCATCGAACAGGTCGTCTTCCAGCCAATTCAGCGTTCCATCTGTGCGATATAAGCGTTTGCTTGCGGATGCGGATTGTGCGGCGTGATTGCCTGCGAGCTCTTTTACTGAGACATTGTCAATGGTGCCGCTAAAGAACGAACCTGTACCTAGCCATCCAGCTCTAATCACAAAGTCAACGCCAGTTGCCTCAATGTTCAGCTCAACAGTGCCGTCGCCCTCGGTGTACTCCCTTGCCCAAACGTTGGCCCCATCGGGGTTGAAGCGCAAGGTCAAAGCCTCTCCTTCCGTGCCGCCAAATGTTACGCCGAATTTAATCTTGTACCGCTTTCCAATAGTTAAAATTCCGGGTTGGTATATATTCCCGGCAGTTGAACCATCTGCTTGAGCAACGCCTCCAGCAATCGTCCAAACGGACTCTTTCGTCCAGTCGGTGTCGGCATCAAAACCGCCGTTTGCCACCTGCTCAGTTCCAAGCCTCAAACCTTGAGACTTATCTAGCATCAACCCAACCGGATCGCCGTCAGCCGTAACCGGAATCGTCTCTGCGCTATCCTGATACAAATACTGCGGCTCAGGCAGATAGAAAGCCCCTTGCTCGCCATTGGCAAACAGGCTCAGAGGGTCAAACGCAGATCCACGGAACACAGAGCGAAACAGCGGCCGGAATAACGGTCTGACGATGGGACTTGCTACGCTCACTTTGATTCACCTTTGGATTGCCACTCACGGGCATCAGACTTATCGGCATTGCACTGGGTAATAGCCGCCTTTAGCGCCTCGCCCCAGATCGGGCAATGGTCAATTCGCTGGCTTTGCGGTGCCGGGATCGGTGTTGGTTCCAGGTACTGGGCTGGCACTTCCTGCCGGACCACTTCCGTCCTCGTCAGATACTGTGTCTTCACGCATCCGCTCAAAAACAGCGTCAGGCCACAGATAATCAGGGCCGCTACACGGGGCATCTTTCAGCGCCTCCTCAAGTTCAGACTGAACCGCAGCCAGCTGCCGGGCCTGTTGCCGTTGGCGTTGCTGGCGTTCCAGGGCTTTCTGGTCTCGCCACTGGATGTCCGCCTGAAGCTCATCAATCCGGTTCTGGTTCTCGGCGTTGGTTACCTTCGCTTGGTTCAGGGCCTGGCCCATCTTCGCCACATCGGCCAGCAGCTGGTCGCGTTCAGCCATCAACCAGGCAATGGTCCCGGCTAGGATGCCAAGCAGCACCAGCGCACCACCAATCACCCAGGGGGCCAGCTTTGCCTTGATCGCCTCGGAGATCACGAAAGCTTCCTGGTGAAGAAGTCCGTCAGCAGCTTCTTGACCTTCTCAGCACCAAGATGGCCAACGATGGCGCAACCGGCGGCGCTCATGCTGGGCGACCAGGCAAACATCTCGGAGAACACCGTGTACGTGATCAGGCCGAAGAAGCCAGAGGACACGATCGCCAGTACGAAGGCGCTCCAGTCCCACTTCCGGCTCCCGTTCTTCACGTCCATGAGGAAGGCTACACCGCCACCGAACACGGCGAGCAGCACGGCCCAGATTGTGTCCCAGAATTCGGCCACCTTGTGGAACAGCGTTAGGATGGCTTTCTCAAGCATCTTCTTGTCCATAACGGTTTGGGGTTCGCGATCAGGATGAGGGGTATTGATTCCAAGGCAGCTGGAAATGGGGGCCGTCCTTGAAAGTCACCCAGTCGCCGCCCCACTCAATTGGCACGCCTAGCTCACTGGCGGCCTGTTTCATTGCATCGGCGATTTTGTAATACAGCGGCCAGTCCCAGCGAACGCCGCCGGTAACCCAAGCGCCAAGGTCAACCGCATGGCCGGTCAAGTGCCGGCTGTTCATAGTGGAAGACGCACCAGATTCAAACAGCTCTTTCTGCCGGGACTTCGAACGAACGCCTTCAAGCACCGTGAAATCCACATCCGTGATCTGGATGGCGCGCTCAACAACCGAAAAGAGATCGTCATGAACCCCAGAGAGCCTAGCCAGAGATCTGCTGCTCAACCTGAAGCCCATGCCAACCCCCAAAAATAAAAAAGCCCGCCGGCAACCACCGCGGGCAAATCCAACAAGACCAAACGTGAGAAACGAATGACGCAACAATGCAAAAGCCCAAAAGAAAAACCCGGCCATCGCTGACCGGGTTCCTCAGGGCTCTTTGGTGTCCAGCCATACTTCTGCGACTGTACGTGATTCAGGCTATATCCGTGCATGCACGAAGTCAAGCTAATTTAGTTTTACTAAATTCGCTATTCGAAGAGCCGTCCATCCACCCAGGCCTCCGCACTGCGCAACAGCACCCGCACCTTCTCGCGGCTCATTTTCACCGTCAGGCCGATCTGCGAGTAATCCCACCGCTGCACGTAGTAGCCCACCAGCACTTTGCGCATATCCGGCTCACGGGTTTTCAGGCAGGCCACCGCCTGGTCCACAGCCATTGCCTCATCATCCGGCACATTGCAGCCACCAGAGGCCGCTGACAGCCTCACGGACGAATAACCCAGGCTGGGCCCGCCACTGCGTACCCACTCACCCCACTGCTGAAGCCGTCCACGGGTATTCTCAAGCATCACGTTCTCCCATTCTCCGTTTTTATCGATGTGCACCCCATGTGCAGGGTTGTTTTTAAACCCTGCACGTATTCAGCCTTACTGTCCCAACGTTTGTGCAGGGTGTGCAGGGTGTGCATGGTTATATCCTCGCGCGTGAGAAAAAAATAAAAACAAGGCCTTCAATAACGGGTGCAATACATACGCACGCGTACGCGCGTAACAACCCTGCACACCCTGCACACCCTGCACATCCCTTCTGCGCCAAGGCCTGAACACGTGCAGGGTTGTTTCTGAACCCTGCACGTACCCTGCACGTCCCTGCACAAACCACGGTTAATACCCATCATTCCGGCTCCGTATTGCCGGCCTTCAGCCGGAATTCCGCAACGCAACCGCCCAGGTGATCGATCTTCGACTTACCCTGGGGCGGATCCTCCAACACAAACATCATCGCCTGCTGCTCAACGCCACGAACCCGGAACCGCTCCCGGGACTTTGTCACCCGGCTCGATAAGATCGTCAGCAACTTGGTTTCCGTGAGCGGCCGGTTACCCGTCTCAGAGCACCACCGCCGGTAATAAAGGTACAGGTCCCGCGTTGTGCAGCTGTGGAATGGAATATCCAGCTCCCCGGCTTTCCAGTCCCGATAGAACACCTCGAAGTTAGGCAGGCTGAACTCCACAATCCGTTGCCTGGCCGTTGTCTGAATCGGTTTCGTGTGGGGATTAAAGTTGCCCAGGGGATAATCCAGCAGGTACTGGTAAAAAGCGGAAGGCCCGCCATTATCCAGCTCCCTGGAAACGCCATGCTGCAGGTTTTCGCTGAGGGTTGTCCGAGGCCAGACAACCAGGAAGCGCCGGTCCGAAGGCTCCAGCGGGAACGGCTGAATCTCGTTACTGAGAAACACCCCGTTCATATGGTTCGCCTCCTCCCAGCCAGACACAAACTTCCGCTCGATCCGCTGGGTGGTGCCCGTAATCATGTGCTTAATCGTGCCCATCTGGTTGTGCTTCTCGGTCCGGGAAAGCACCTCCTCGAACACTGCATATAACAACCGGCTGCGCCAGTCCGTGTACTGGGATTCCAGCTGGTGCTGGCCAAGCACACTCGCATATCGCCCGTAAATCGCCGTCATCACCCGGCCAAAGAAGAGCGACTTACCACTCCCCTGCACGTCCGAGTGAAACAGCAAGGCAGTGTCCAGCTTTGCGCCAACGTGCTGCAGCGGGTAAGCCAGCCACTTCAGCACCCAGTCGTAAATCTCCTCATCGTGATTACAAAGGTGCAGCAACAGCAGGCGGATCGAATTGCAGCGAACATAGGAATCGTCTTTGGCGGCTTCATCCGGCGCCAGGGGGATGCCGGTGAAGGTATTGATCTGCTTTTCAGGGTCTGATGTCTGGGTAGGGTCAAAAACAATGTCTTCCTGGTTGCACCACCTCCGCTTGGGATGCTCCATCCAGCGCGTGTACTCAGTCGGCATCAGCGCCTTCAGCGCTTCCAGCGTCACCACATCCTGGTACACGCTGTCCCAGACGTTTTTCGTCGGGTAGATGTACACGAACCGGTTCAGGATGCGGGCCATTGCATCGTTTTCAGGCTGGGCATGCGCCTGGCCGTTCACCTCGAACCACGTCGTGGTCTTGCGCCTCTCATGATTCAGCCACGCATTGAACACCTTGGCGCCCAACGTGGCCTTCATGCCCGATTGCTTGTAGACCTTCTTCCCGTGCTGATCGTAAACCTTGGTTTCCCCATGGATCAGCGCATAGCGCTTCAGGGCATTCTCCAGGGGATCACCCCCCCCCGCACCCCCTGAATCAGAGGGGGCCAGGGGAGATTGATCCTCCGGTATTTCCGAGTTAACCGGGCCGGCTTCAATGGCGGCCATCACCTGTTTTCGAACAGCATCCAGGCCCATGGCCTTGTGAAGATCATTGAAGTCAGTCAACGCCATGGGTGCCCTCCGCGAAATCCGGGACCACCCACACACCGCCGACCGCACTGGCAGCCGCCCGGGCCTTGCTCGCGCCCGGATTGCCTTCGGTTTCCGAATCGTTATCACCGGCCACACAGATCAGCGCATCCGGCAATGCACCGCGCAGCGCCCTGCAAACCGGATCCAGGTTGCCGGCATCGAAGGCCACCGCCACCGGCAGGCCCGTGGCCATGTGCACGCTGGCACCCGTGGCATACCCCTCAACCACCACCAGCGGGCAATCCACCTCAGGAATATTGCCCAGCCAGTGAAAAGCGCCCTTCTTAGGCGTGCCGGTCAGGAACTTCTTTGTGCCCTCCGGATCGATGAACTGCAGGCCAACAAGAGACAGCGTGAACGCCTGGCCTTCCACCGGATCGCCAAGGCGATACAGGGGCACAACAACACTGCCCCGGCTGAACCGCAGCCCATAGGCGCGAATGCCCTTTTTGTCCAGGTAAGGGCTTTTGCCCTCCTCCGGCAAGCCGGCCCAGATCTTCTTCGCACGCTTTCGGCAGTCCTCAGCCGTTCGCCGGGCTTCCTCAGCAGCCTTTTCCTGAGCCTGCTTTCGCCGGCGCTCGTATTCCGCCCGGTCCGCCTCGCTCAGCGAACCCTCAGGCATGCCGACCTTCCGCTTTTCATCCAGCTTGTAGTTACCGAATGCGCCAGCCAGGCCAAAGCCACCAGAGCTCAGGCGAAACTCATGCACCACATACCATCCGGATTTCTTTCTGCCCTTGTCGGGCCGGGGAAGGGAAACAGGAACCCGGACCAGCTGGCCTGAGGTATCCAGCGAATCAGCCTCCAGGCCGAGTTCGCGCATCTGGGTGAGCACCGCATTAACGTCCATTGCGGCCTCCGCAATTCGTGGAAAGTGACATGGAAAGAGCCCTCTATCCAGTATCTGTCTGGTCAGTGTCTACACGGGTACTTATGCGGCGGATTGGCCGGAGTCATCATCGGGACCAGAACCAAAGACATCTGGTCGCATTTCGTAGCGTGTTACCGCACCGTCAGAGGCCCGCTCCAACTCAATACAGTGCTCTGATGGAACACGCTTCCAACAATTGAGAGCAGGCGGGCTGATGCCGCAGATTTGAGCGACTTTGCGCTTTGTTTTGATGTTCGGGTGAGCCTTCAGCTTCTCGAAAATATCGTCCAGGTGCATCGCTCCGATCTCGCAAACTTAATTTAATTAAGTCGAGCTTAACCCCGTTGCTGTGCATTGACAAGGTAAGAATTTACTTTTGCGCCATGGACAAACATGAAGAATTTCTTAATCGGCTGAACGAAGCCATCAAACACGGCGATGCGAAGCAGGTTCGTATTGCTGAGTACTGCGACGTTTCAGAACAAGCCGTGGCGCGATGGAAAAAAACAGGCCAGATCAGCAAAGACAACCTTTTTTCACTGAGCGAAATCAGCGGGTTCAGATACTTGTGGATTAAAGAGGGCCAAGAGCCAAAGCGGATAGCCTCCATAAGCGAAAACAGAAAAGAGTATATGCAGGCTGAAAATGCCAAGGTCTATTACGCCCGTGACACTGCCGAACAACATCCAGAGTTAGAGCAGCTTATCGAGGTCATCAGGAGAGCCCACTCAAATAAAATTCTGTCTGATCAGGCCATAAGCCACCTAACCAACTTCATCAGGACTATTACAGCCAATCGATAATCTGGAGGCCACCGATATGGACATCAGCGAAGTCTTGCAAGAGGCAGCTCAGAACGGAGAGGTTTTGACAATCGCTTATCATGGAGGATCCCAGCCAGGGGCAAAAAGGCAGATTGCTCCAATTAAAGTGAAAGACGACAAGCTTCGCGCTCGTTGCTTTAGCTCAGAATCGGTTAAAGTTTTTCGAATTGACAAGATAGAGATTCTTGAGGGCGACGCCGCCGAAAGTTACACGGCCCCTACTCCATCCCCAAAATTTAAGGACATTGAAGACCTGGTTGCACACCATCTTGAGAACTTTAAGAAAAAGGGGTGGACGGTTGATGTTTCTGAGGAAAGTTTGCTGCTATTTGATCATTTCAAAAATGGTAAGCCCAGAAAGACACCTGCGCTCTCCCTATTCTACGAAAAATACACATCCGAGCTGTATTGGGACGGAGAAGAAGACTCAGACTTTGCCTGCGTAGAGCGGGAGAAACCATGGAGCGTTTCCGCACGACGTAAAATCTTCTCGGCATTCAAGCACTTCCATAAAGCTGCAGACAGGTTCCTAACTTTGGAGTCGCAGTCCTCGCCGCACCCTAAAGAATAACCAGATTAAGTTTTTCTAAATTTCCTTGACTCCCCGCTAAAGCGGGGTTAAGTTTGCCTTAATTCTTAATTGAATTGAGGGAAACTTAATGGACACCTTCACCGCCACCGAATTCACAGCCTGCAACAAGAACCGCAAGTTCACCAACGCCGAGCTTGAAACACTGGCGTGGATGGCAGAGGGCAAAGAGAACTTCGCCATCGGCCTGCTACGCGGCCACGGTGAGCCTGGCGCCAAAAAGTTGGTGTCTGCGGTGCTCCACAAGCTTGACTGCAACAACCGTTGCCTGGCCATTGCCCGCGCGTTTGCCAAGGGCTACCTCATGGCCAAGGCCAGCTCCACCCAGCTCATCGCCGCCGGCCTGATTGTGCTCAGCGGCGTTACCTCCGTCACCGGTACCGGTGATGCATTCCTGAGAACAGCCAGCAGCCGCAGCCCAGGCGTTTACCGCGTGCGCTGGGAAGAAGTGCTGCCGGCCAACCATGGGAGCGCTGCGTGATGGATATCCAAACCGTATGCCGGGTACTGCAACCCATCTGGGATCTGGAGCGGGAATCCGGAGACAACGCCTGGTTCCAGCAAGAGCTGGCCAAACAGATTCAGGCCACCGGCAAAACCGCCCGCGACCTGACCGTTGGTGAATTGCTGGCGCTGTGCAAAAAGGCAGATGCCGCACTGGGGGAGGCCGAAGCATGAGCCAGACCACCCCACTCTACGAAGCCGCCCGCATGCTCAACCTTGGGCCGCAGAAACTGTACCGCGCTTTGCGCCACCGTCAGGTGCTGGACAAAAACAACCTCCCGTACCGCCGTTACGTCGAGCAGGGCCTGTTCACCAGCGAGCTCAAATCCTACGAACACCCAACCCTGGGCCCGAGAACCTACGCCACCCCGCATGCCACCGATAAGGGCATCCAGTGGCTAGCCCGGGAATTCGAAATCGAGATCACCAAAGCCAACACACAGAAGACAGGAACGGATGCATGAACCAGGAACATAAGCCCACGGCCAACCAACTCCTCGCCAGCTGGCAGCTGATCTGGACACGAGTCCTGGCAGGCAAACCGGCCCCGATCAAAGAGGCCATCGCCAGCCACGTGCAGCTGTTCCCCAAGGGCAACCAGAGCGAAGTGCGCAGCCGGGTGGAACGGTTGGTTAACGGCCACCAGAGCAGCCCGCATACCGTCAAGGGCCTGCTGGCCCGCGGCAAAGCCACCCTCCGCCGAGTGTAAGGAGAGCCCCATGGCAACCATCAACATCCCGGACACCACATCCGTAGGCGAGCTCCAGAAAGCCCTGGCAGTGGTCGGCAAGCACCTGCAGTACACCGCCCGCCCGGGCCAGCCGCCGAAACAGGAGGACATCCCCCATGGCCACAACCGCCGTACTGCTCATCTGCAGCTTGTACCTGGTCTGGCTGACCAAACACGCAACCATTGAAAGGACTCACACCGATGAAATCAGAGAAAAATCCCGCATACGAACATGGCGCTCCCAGCTCACTGTTCCCCTCCCGGGACGTAAGCTCCGCATTCCACTCACAGAGCGCCAGTTCATCGAACCAGCAGGCCCCGGAAAGCCGCCTCACCTGGCTGGACCTGCACACACGCCCGGCCAACGTACGGCAGGCCGTCACCACCCTGCTCAACGAGGCCATGAAAGGCACCAGCGATGCCAAGCGCGCCGGCCTCTTTCTGTTGTCCCTATGGAGCCCCGGCCGGTACCCCCTGGACCTGAATGAACTGGGCTTCTTCGAGCGCGAACTCAACTACGCCGTGCGCCACCTGCTCAACTTCATCATCGCAGGCCAGGTGAACATCCGGATGATCCTCACACACAGCGAAATGGCGCCCGTGATGGCCGCCTGGGGAGAAGAAGAGGCATGAGCCCGGCGGATCAGCAACCAGCACTCAGCCCGGAAGAGCTGCACGTGGCCTACGACGAACTCGTGGTGCACTTCGCCCGGGCAGCTGGCCACCTGGAACACGCCACCCGGAACTTGGCCGATCTGGGCAGCCAGAACGCCCGGTTGCTCAGGGCCCTGGCTGAAATCCGCGAGGCCGCCGGCGCCACAGGTACCGGCACCAGCCACCGCGAACTGTGCCTGATGATCCGCCACTACCGAGCCGAAGCCACCAAGGAGCGCAACTGATGGCCCACGCCTGCATGACCAAAACCCACAACCTGGCAGCGCTCATGCGCCTGTCAGACCTGGAATTGCGCATCGAGATACAGAACGCAGCCGCGGCTGACCCCCTGCAAGGCCTGCACCTGTGCCATGAACTGCTGGATGCAGAGAAGTACTACCCCACCCGCCAGGGCCTCTGCCGACTGGTGGGCCGGGAGGTAGAGAAGATTGGCAAACAACTCACCAACCAACCGGAGATGAACCCGTGAGCACAAGCAACCGGGGTACAGACCTGCCCCAATTCATCAACGACCTGGACGGCGGCGTATTCGCCGAAAAGGTCTCCCGAGCGCTCAGCGATGTAGCCGCCGGCGTGATCGATTTCGATGACAAAGGCGAGCTGACCATCAAGCTCAAGTTCGCCCGCATCGGCAACAGCTACCGAGTCGGCATCAAGCACGCACTCACCTACAAAGTGCCCGAAGCCAACGGGAGCTACAGCCAGGAGAACACCACCGAAAGCGTGATGCACGTGAACAGCGGTGGCCGCATGAGCATGTTCCCCGAAAACCAGAACCAGCTGTTCACCCGCACCGGTGATCCGCAAACCCACCCCGAGGACAGGGAATAACCGATGACCACCGACGCACTCAAAGACAACGGCGCCCTGCACGAATACACGAAAGTTGTGCAGGCAGACCAGATCCAGAAGTTCATCCAGGAACAGACCGACGGCACAGCCGTAGCCATCCCGGAAGGGGTGAAAGTTGCCGATCTGGAGAACTACCTGGAAAACCGCCGCCGGTACCGGGGCTCCATGAAAACCAGCCTGATTGACGAGTTCGTGGAATTCGTGACCACCACCGTCGACCAGTACGGCGAGTTTGCAGCCGATCACTTCCCGTGCTTTGTCAGTCCGGAGGTAATGAAAGCCGTCGCCTTCTTCAACCTGGGAGAAGTGGACGCCCCCGGCCACGGCGATCACCGCGCCTACCTCGACCTTCAGGAAACCGAATCCTTCCGTGAGCTCATGAAAATCAACGGCGCCCGCCTCGACCAGCGCACCCTGGCCGAATGGCTGGAAGACTGGCGGGACCACCTCAAAACTTTCGCCGAAGACCTGGAAACCGTGCTGCCACTGGCCGCCGCCGTCAGCGCCATCCGCCGAGTCACCATCGGCACCAGCGCCGAGGCCACCAGCGAAGAACAAACCTTCAGCAGCCGCAGGAGTGCCATGGCTGAGGTGGAAGCCAAGCACAAAGACCAGCTCCCGGCTTTCCTGCACTTCACCTGCGAGCCCTACCAGGGCCTGAGCGAACGCACCTTCCTGATCCGCCTGAGCCTCATCACCGGAGACAAGCCCCAGTTCAGCGCCCGCATCGTGCGCCTGGAAACCGCCCGGGAGGAAATGGCCAAAGAACTGGAAGAGCGCCTGCGCAAAGGCTTTGAAGACACCGAAGTGCGCACCTTCGTGGGCATCTTTGATCCCAAGTAACCAACCGCGCCCCACGGGGCGCATCTGAGAGAGCTTTCGCTGAGAGCCCTGCCAGATGCCAACAGAGGAGACCAGCATGACCATCAAACAACTCGCAGCAGACATGGCCAGGTTCTGGCTGCAGGACAACGCCGTTATCATCGACACCGAAACCACCGGCCTCGGCCCCACCGATGAGATCGTGGAAATCAGCGCCATCGATTGCGAAGGCAACGTACTGCTGGACACCCTGGTGCACCCCGTGGGCGAAATCAGCCCCGAGGCCCAGGCCGTCCACCACATCACCGAGGACCAGCTGGCAGACGCGCCCTACTTTAATCACGTGCTGCCCGATCTGCAGGGCATCACCCACAACCGCACCGTGGTGATGTTCAACTCCGCCTTCGATGCCCGCCTGATCATGCAGAGCGCCCGTATCCACGGCTTTCCCGGCCCACGCATCAGCCCCCATTGCGCCATGGTCAACTACGCCAGATTTCACGGCGAATGGGACCACCAGCGGGACCGGTACCGGTGGCAATCTCTCGAAAAAGCCGCCGCCCAGATGGGCGTACAGGTAGACGGCAACGCCCACCGCGCCCTCACCGACTGCCGAACCACCCTCGCACTCATCCAGGCCATGGCCGCTTTTCGCCCAGTCGCCGCATAAAACGCAGGAGAAAGCACGATGGAATACGTTCAAGATCCAAAATTCAACGGCAACGCCACCCTCTACCGCACCCCGGAAGAATGGGAAGCCATGCAGCGCAAAAAGGAAGCCGAATCCCGAGAGCGCTACCAGAACGATCCACAGGCCGCCGCCACCAAACTTTACCAGATCGCCCGGGGCGACACCGGCGGAGGCCGTGCAGCCAGTGCCCTGCTTCTGTCCCTTTGGAACAACAACTACGTGGCCAACCTGCGCGACGTAATATGCAGCCTGGACATCGACAACACCGAGGCCGCCATCGCATTACTGTCCACACTTGGCCCGGGCCATCACCTTGAACGCTACCTCACCCAAGAGCAGATCATCGAAATTATCGATGTGTGGGGTGACATGCATGAGAAGCGGAGGGCAGAAGCGTGAAGCAGGCAGGGCTGGACCTGGGCCATGAACTGGTGGTGGATCTATTCGCCGGTGGCGGTGGTGCATCCTGCGGCATTGAGCAGGGCATCGGCCGGCCGGTGGATATCGGCGTAAACCACGACCCCATGGCCATCACCATGCACCAGGCAAACCACCCACAAACACGCCACTTCTGTGAGAGCGTGTTCAAGGTTAACCCCGTAGAGGTCACGGGGAACCAGCCCGTGGGCCTGCTCTGGGCCAGCCCGGATTGCACTCACCACAGCAAAGCCAAAGGCGGCAAGCCTGTCTCGGCCAAACGCCGTGGGCTTGCGTGGGTCGTCGTGAAATGGGCACGCCGCACCAGGCCCCGGGTGATTATGCTGGAGAACGTGGAAGAGTTTCAGGACTGGGGGCCAGTCATACCGAAACGTGGCCCCGATGGCGAGGTGGTCACATTCCCGGATGGAAAGCCCCACCTGATCCCCTGCCCGGAGCGGAAAGGCCAAGAGTTCAGGAAGTTCGTTGCCCAGCTTGAGCGTCTCGGTTACCAGGTGGAATGGCGCCAGCTTCGTGCCTGCGACTACGGCGCCCCAACCATCCGAAAGCGCCTGTTCATGATCGCCCGCCGGGACGGCCGCAAGATCATTTGGCCAAAGCCCAGCCATGGGCCAGTCGACTCCCTGCCAGTCAAACGCGGTCGAGCCAAGCCCTACCGGACCGCTGCAGAGTGCATTGATTGGTCAATTCCGTGCCCGTCTATTTTCACGAGAAAGCGGCCGCTGGCTGAGAATACCCTGCGGCGGATTGCCCAGGGCATGAAGCGGTTTGTCATCGATGCTGAAGAGCCGTTCATTGTTAATGCGGATGCCTCGATCATCGTGCACACACTGATCGCCATAGATCATGGCAGCGCCAGGAGCGGCTGCAGCTGGAGTGCACAGGAACCGCTAACCACCATCACAACAGAGAACCGACATGCCCTGGTAACCGCATTCCTGGCCAAGCACTACACCGGTGTGGTTGGTACCGATCTGAGAAAACCGCTCAGCACAGTTACCACTGTTGACCACCACTCTCTCGTGGCTGCCTTTATGGCCCCGTACTACGGAAGCGGATCGGGAGAGACAGGACGAGACCTGCGCCAGCCAGCCCCTACTGCCACAACCAAAGATCGGCTGCAGCTGATCACCGTCCAGATCGACGGGGCCACCTATGTAATCACGGATATCGGCATGCGGATGCTCAAGCCTCACGAGCTGTTCATGGCTCAGGGTTTCCCAGCGGACTACGTGATATCACCCGAATTCAACGGCAAGCCAATACCAGGGTATGCCCAGGTCCGGATGTGCGGAAACAGCGTGCCGCCGGTATGGCCGCGAGCCTTGGTTGAGGCCAACTTCGCCCACGAGAAGAAACTGGAGGCCACCGCATGATCACCACCAAAAACGTCACCACACGGGGAGAAATAAGCCATGGGTCTTAAAACCGGAATTGAGTGGACCGAATCCACATGGAACCCGATCCGAGGTTGCTCCCGAGTGAGCGAAGGGTGCCGAAACTGCTACGCAGAGACCGTAGCAAAGCGATTTTCCAGCCCCGGCCAGCCATACGAAGGGCTGATCGCCAAAGGCGGACAGTGGAACGGGCAGGTCAGCCTGGTGGAGCACAAGCTTGATGAGCCCTGTCGCTGGACTAAGCCCCGCCGGATCTTCGTGAATAGCATGAGTGATCTGTTTCATCCAGACGTATCCTTCGAAGAGATCGCCGGCATCTTCGGAATCATGGCGGCCGCGTCCTGGCACACGTTCCAGGTGCTCACCAAGCGGCCAGAAAGGATGCTGGAATTCTTCCAATGGATTGACGATCACCCTGAGCGCCCGCTCTTCGATAGCAAGCAGTTACAGCAAAAGTTTCCAGACCACGACTGGCGACCATTCTTCCTCGCAGATAAAGCGTCTCAGATCTTGCCAAGCAAGGGCGAGAGCCTACGGGTTGAACTGCGGGATGGCTGGCCACTGAAGAACGTTTGGCTTGGCGTGAGCGTTGAGGATCAGGCAACAGCAAACGAGCGAATCCCGCTTTTGCTGAGCGCGCCGGCAGCTGTTCGATGGATCAGCGCCGAGCCATTACTTGGCTCAGTAATGTTGCGCCCCTTTCTGAAACGTGGAGATCACGAACTACGGGAAATGGACCCGATGGCCGCTGCGATGCTTTCTCAGGGAGAGCAGGAAGGGAGTGCATGGGTCAGGCCGGCGATTGATTGGGTGGTTGTTGGAGGAGAATCCGGAACCAACGCCCGCCCCATGCATCCAGATTGGGCAAGGACCCTGCGTGATCAATGCCAGGAAGCTGGCGTTCCGTTTCTGTTCAAGCAGTGGGGTGAGTTCGCGCCGTCCCCTGACGGTGGGCTGCCTGATGACTTGCCGGATTCGGCTGGCTACTACTTCGATCCTCCCCATCCGCCCGGGAAAACTTGGCGATTCGGTAAGAAGCGAGCCGGGCGGTTGCTGGATGGTGAAACCTGGAATCAGTACCCAGGAGTAGACCAATGATCACCACCCGCCTCAACTTCCTGATCCAGGCCTACCGCCACAGCAAAGCCCTCATTGGCGATGCCAACCGTGGCCGCGCCCTACCCGGCCCGGCCTTCCGCATGTGCCACAAAATCCGCCGCGTTGTCTGGGCAGAGATCGAGCGCGTTGCACGCCGCATCAACAAGGCCCGGGCCCAAAAACATCAACAACAGGAGGCAGCCATGCCACACCAAACCAGCGACACCGGTGAAAGCGCCACCCACATCAGCCGCCGCACAGACGACAGGGCCATGAGAGACATCATCAGCGCCCTCCAGGAAGGCGCGCACCTCAAGATCCACGCCAAGGTACGCCGCGCCGCCATCGAAGGCCTCCCGGACAAAGACGCTCGCAACGGCCGCACCATCAGCGCCAGCCGCTGCAAGCGCCTGGCCAAAGAAGGTGTCATCCGGGAGATCGGAATGGACCGCTACGCCATGAACCCGGATTTCAAGCTGGAGGCCTGACCCGATGGGGATCATCTCAACCACGCTGTACAACCTGATCCCCTTCTACTTAGCAATGGGCCTGTACCTGGTACTGGCCTACCACTGCCACCGCACGCCCAGCACCCTGGCCATTGTCAGCCAGCTAACCGGCCTTCTGGTGGCCTACTTTTCGATGCAGATTTGGTGGGTAATGCCATGAACAAAAGTCAACTCAAGGAGCAAGCCAGGAAATACTTCGAGGCCGAAGTGATCATTCCCAAAGGCTACAGCAGCGAGAGAAACGAAAACGGCCTGTATGTTCAGGAAGGCCTGCAAACCGCATGGCGCAACTTTTTCCGGGGCTATGAATCTGCGTATGACGTCGCCCGCGCTCAGGGTGGTCAGGGTGCGGAGCCAGCCGACAGCCAGTGGCTGATCCAGATGCGCGGAGATTACCTCACGACTCGCGGCGTGTGGGAGCGACCAGACCATCGGGGCTACACCAACGACATTCACGAGGCGGGCCGGTATTCAGAAGCTGAGGCAAAAGAAGCGGAGCGAATGCTGCCGAATAAGTGCAAGGCTGTGCGGCTGCCCGTGATCTACACCCAGCCACAGCCCGCCCAAGCGCTCGCAAGTGGGGAGGTGGAGCCGGTGGCGTGGGTGTCGCCAGCACTTTACGGGTCAAAACTGACATTTCAAAAGCCTGAGCCTCCTGAAGGCTGGGAAGATTATGCGGATGACTGGTATTGCCGCCCTCTCATCTACGCCGACACCCAGCCCCAGCCCGCCCAGCAAGGGAGTGTGCCGGAGGGGTTCGCCCTGGTTCCACAGTCGATGCTTCTAAGTTACGAAGACATTGAAAATATCATGACTATGACCGGCTGGAATGAAGGCCGCGATGATTTCGGTGAAGGCGTCCTTTGGGTCGGCAACCTCAAAGATGATGATGGCAACGAAACCTATGGCCTTAATATCAGCTGTATTGAAGTGATGGAGGAAGGCGCACTTCCGGTTAACGAATTCGAGCGCCCAGCGCTAAAAAACAGCGCAGAGAGCCATGAGTGGGTGAGATGTGACGAGCGCTTGCCGACCGACTCAGATGCCGATTGCGAGGGAAGGATTTGGCTGCGCTGGCCCAAGGGCGAGACTGAAAGGGTGTTATTCAGAACCACGTCATGGAGATACCTGGCCGACCCGAAAGACTCTTTCATGTGGGCTCGCACCGGCCTCAAGCGCCCACAACCAACAGCACAGGGAGGTGGGTGATGCAGATCGTTATCCAAAAGTGCCCGCGCTGCATTTGGCATATCAACTGCCCGGAAAATCCCCACAAAAGCGGTGTGGTGAAAGATTATCCGCCTCACGGTGACGTTACTCCAATACAGTGTATGCACTGCGGACAAAAAGGCTCGATTCTTCGGGGCACTCACTTTGACGTGGACTTTGAGGCAGGGCCGCCAGTCGAGCATGGAGAGGAGTCATGAAAAACAGAATAACAGATAAAAGGCGCAAGGAGGGTGACGCTCTTGAGCGAGAACAAATGCAAGCAAACCTAGAGCGTGATTACGGGCGCAACCGACCAACTCCGCAAGATCAAAAAGAAAACTTGGCTGATCTAATTCTGAAACAGCGAGATCAGAACGAAGAACTCCGTCAGCAACTCGAACAGGCTCAGGCGCGAGAAGTGGAGCTTCTCACCATCTGCCAGTCTATTCAGCGGGATCTCCTATTGCGGGCGGAACCTGACTGGGATGGGAGTGGGCGACAAGTCGTCAACCTGAGTGCCGGCTTCTGGGACGAACTGAACCGGGTCATCGGGAAGTACGATGACAGCGCCAGCAAGTCCTTCGATGCCATGATCCTGAGGCAGAAAGCTGAGGTCTTGCGGGCGTCTGTAGATCTGCTGCACAAGAACCCCTATGCGAGGATGGCCAGCCCCCACCTTCTGAGGGAAGCGGATCGACTGGATATGGAAGCTCGGGAACTGGACGCCAAGCAGGCGGGAGGCAACCAATGCCAGTAACCACCCCGCCCTTTCTCTGCCCGGATGGCAGCAACCCGTGCGGCCGCTACGGCTATTGCGCCTACTGCCCGCACGATGGAAAAGCGAAATCAAAGGAGCGCGCTCGGAAAGAGCAGTACTGCAATTACCCGGACTGCCAATGCCCCTTTGATCGAGGCCCCGAATTCTTCTGCCTCAAATCGCTCCCCCAGGACCCAGCAGAGATGAAGTAGTGAGGTAACCACTATGGCAAAACTCATTCCCCTGGAAGAATGGCGAAAGCAGACCTTCGCCGAACCCCGCCCATCCATGCGTGTGTGCTACAAATGGGCGAACGAGGGTCACATCGTTGGCGCCCGAAAATACGGCGGCATGTGGTTCGTAGATCCGGACAAGGAAAAACAGACCACCGGCAACCCACTGGTGGATAAGGTACTGGCAGGCTGATGGCACCGAGAAAACGGCTCAGGAAGAACAAGGATCTGGCGCTGAACCTGTACGCCTACACCAAAAACGGCGTCACCTATTTCAGCTACAAGCATCCCAAGACCGGGAAGTACCACCCCATGGGGAGCAACAGGCAGGAAGCCAACGCCGCCGCTCGCCAGCTCAACAGCATACTGATCAAAGAGTCAGACCTGGTGAGCCAGGTAATGGGCACCGCAAACAAGGACGTAGCCCACCTGATCAAGCGGTACCGGGAAGAATTCGTACCCGGCAAAAAGCTGGCCGCCGGCACCCTGAAAATACTCGAGTACCGCCTCAACAGGATCGCCCGGGATATCGGCACCCAACCGATCGATGAAGTCGACGTGCCCTACATCGCCAACTACCTGGACAAGAACTTCCAGCGGGACGCCTACATCAAACACCGCGCCACCCTGATCGACCTGTTCCGGTTCGCCATCATGAAAGGCCTGTACCCAGCCGAAGCCGGCAACCCGGCAGAAATCACCTACGCCAAGTCCGAATATGAAAAGGCCCGGCGGCGCCTCACTCTGCCCCAGTTCTGGGAGATCCACGAAAAGGCCGAACCCTGGATGCAGCTCGCCATGGAGATCGCACTGATCACCCTCCAGGGCCGCGCGGAAGTCATCAACATGAAGTTCTCAGACTACCAGGACAAAACCCTCCAGGTAGTCCGCCAAAAATCCAGCAAGCACGAACACTCACACTTGAAGATCCACTGCCCCCAGCTGGAAGACATCATCACCCGGGCCAGGCAATCCGGCATCGCCAGCCCCTACATCATCCACCGAAGGCCAGAGCGCAAGGTGGAAGCCGAAGGCCGCGACCACTGGACCAAGCTCACACCCAACACCTTCACCGCCGAGTTCCGCAAAACCCGGGACAAGTGCAAATGCTTCGAAGCCATGCCCAGGCAGAACCGCCCCACATTCCACGAAATCCGCGCCCTGGGCTCATGGTTGTACAAAAAGCAAGGGTACGATAACGAGACCTACATCCAGCCGCTCATGGCTCACGCTGATCAGAAAATGACGGAGCATTACCAGCAGGGGCATGAGCGGCAGTGGGTGATGGTGGAGGCAGGATTAGACCTGAAAGCCGGCGGGAAATGATTCGAGATATACAGTACGTAATGCGTTGATTTACAATAGCTGCAAAGTGTGCACGGAAGGCGGGTAATTTAGCGGCTTAATTACTTTGCTTTCAACAGGTTGCAGGCGTTGAAATGCAATTTTGACATGGTAGAGGTCCCCAGTTCGAATCTGGGTGGTCCTACCAATCCTGCCAAAGATTCCAAAAGCCGTGCCGGGAAACCAGCACGGCTTTTTTCTTGTTTATTCTTGCCTTGTGCTCGAGACCACCCCATTCTGTAGCTGATGAAAAAACACGAAATAAAAACCCTTCGGGAAAAAAGCCAGGTCGACTCCGTCAAGATCGTCAGATCGCCGTCGGATGCAACCGAGTGGGTCGTGCTCATCAAAATACTCGGCGGGCAAAGCTTTTTCCTGATTTCTGACCTTGACGAGGTATGCAGCTATGCATCCCTCGATACCGCAGTCTCGGAACTGGATGCGTTGGGATTTGCACGGGCGGAAGTCCTGTTTTAATCACCAGGCGCCATGAATTCTTACTTCTGGTCGCCCGAATGCTTCTGCTGCTCTACCACGATCAATTCGCTCAGATCGAACCCTTCCGCCTTCGCGCGATCCCTGAATGCCTCCAGTGCCTCATCGCTTACCTCCGGAGTACGTGACAGGAACCACAGATAATCCCGGTCATACCCCGTGACAAAGACATAGGAATAGTCCTCCCTATCCAGCTCAAAGACCACGTAGGAGGCATAGAAGGGTCCGAAGAAAGACACCTTGAGATGACCGGTGTTTTCCCCTTCTACAAACGCCGCCCGGCCATCGGCTTCCTTCCACTTGTCGGCCTCGGCATCGTAACCGCGGTTGATAACCTTGATACTGCCATCGTCATTGAGGCTGTATTCGGCACTGACGTTACTCAGGCCCTCCTCGAATGAGTGATCCAGACGGGCGATTTCGTACCAGGTACCCAGGTAACGCTCGGTATCAAATCCGGTAACCGGCTCAATACCTTCGGGCACACCGGTGCAACCAGCCAGTGCCAAAGCCGTGATTCCTGCCAGGAGTGTTCTCATGATGACCAGCCTGTTTCGTGGATTTACAAAGAGGTACGCTCGAAGTGTCGTGGAGTTTTCTCGGGATGGTATGCAATTTCCATTATAATCCCCCGGATTATCAGCCTCTTTCAGAGTCCAACCTTACACTATGCGAACCACCGTCGACCTTACCCTCGCTCAGGATCAGACCGCTGTAGATGCCCTTGCGGAAGCCTCGGGGTTGCCCAAACAGCGCATCAAGGATGCCATGGCGAAGGGCGCCTGCTGGTGGATGGTCAAGGGCAAGCAGGTGCGCCTGCGCAAGGCCAAGCGCGACGTGAAGGCAGGCACCCGTCTGCAACTGTTCTACGACGACACGGTACTTGCGAGAAAGCCGGAGCCGGCGGAGCTTCTGGAAGATCTGGGCCGTTATTCAGTGTGGTTCAAACCCCACGGCATGCTGGCCCAGGGGTCCCAGTGGGGAGACCATTGCAGCCTCTTGCGATGGGCGGAGGTTTCACTGAAAAAGCCCTGCTTTTTGATTCACCGCCTGGATGCCGACGCTGCGGGCTTAATGCTGATCGCCCATGACGCCAAGGCCGCCGGAGCATTATCGCAGTTATTCTCGGGAAGATCGGTTACCAAGGTCTATCAGGCACGGGTAACCGGATTACTGGAGGCCAAGGACCGGGTCATTGACGCACCCGTGGAAGGAAAAGCCGCCCTCAGCCACATCACCACTCTGGCACTGGATGAGCAACAGCAGACGACGCTGCTGAGGGTCCGGATCGAAACCGGCCGCAAGCACCAGATTCGCCGCCACCTGGCCGGCATCGGCCACCCTATCGTGGGTGATCGGCTCTATGGCAACGCCGCCCCGGTTCCCCTGCAGCTGCTTGCCTGGCTTCTGGAATTCGACTGCCCCATATTCCGTCGCCAGGTATCATTCCGCCTTCCTGAAGCACATCAGCTACAGTGATGCGGCCGACCGTGCGGCCTGGTCATACAGCCCCGAGATGCCCCGGAGGAAGCTGGCAATGGAGCCAAGGTCGGTATTGGAGAAGCCAAGCGTCCGTAGCGAGTCCACCAGGCAGTTTTCCCGAATCTCTGCGTAAGCCTGACAGATTGCCTCACCCTTGTCGGTGATGGAATAGAACGTTTCCTTGCCACGGCGCTCCGAAATCACCACCTCATGCTTCAAGAGCTTCTTGAGTGCGTAGGTGACAGTGTGGGTATCCTCCACGTTCAGCACCAGGCAGATATCCGCCGATTTTTTGGACCGGCCGCGATGGTTCACGCTATGCAACACGAGGATATCAAGGGGGCTCATATCAGGAAGACCCGCTGCGTTCATACAGCGCACCATCCAACGGTCGAAGGCATTTCCCGCAACAATCAGCCCGAATTCAAGCTCCGAGAGTTCGGCTGCACGGCCCGACAGGTGTGCCGAGGACACAATCGGCCCTACGCCTCTTGCGCCTGGCTGCTCTTCCCTGCCCTGTTCGGTCAATTCCTTGTCTGCGCTTTTCTTCATAGGCCCACCACGACAATCCTGTTCGATACTCCAAATAGCCTGCCCCGCCACTCGAAGCAGGCCGTGAGTCTATCAATTCCCCATCTGACTGGGTAGGTAGGTAACGATGTCCGGGAAGATCGTGATCAGCAGCACCCCTGCCAGCAGTAGCAGGAAGTATGGCAAAGCAGCCAACGCCACCCGGATGATGTTTTCACCAGTAAGCCCCTGAATCACGAACAGATTGAATCCCACAGGCGGCGTGATCTGGCTCATCTCCACCACGATGACCAGATAAATCCCGAACCACATGGGGTCGATTCCGGCGGCCTGGACCATGGGCAAAATCACGGAAGTGGTCAGAACCACAACCGAAATACCATCGAGGAAGCAGCCGAGCAGAATAAAAAACACGGTCAGTGCCAGCAGCAGCATGTAGGGGGACAGCTCCAGGGTGTTGATCCAGGAAGCCAGGTCCCTCGGAATACCGGTGAAGCCCATGGATACAGTCAGAAAGTGGGCGCCGACCAGAATGAAGGCGATCATGGTAGACGTTTTCACTGTCCCCATCAGCGCCTGACCGAAAGTCTCCCGAGTGAGAGAACCACCGCGCCAGGACAGCAGATGCGCCAGTGCCACACCCACTGCGGCCGATTCGGTCGGTGAGGCCAGGCCGGCATAGATCGAGCCGATAACACCAACGATCAGCAAAACAACAGGGATCAGGGGCTTGCTGCGCCGAATCTTCTCCGCCAGCGGCAGAGCCTCCTCCTCGTCAGCGGGCACGCCAGAGGGATTCAGCTTGGACCAGATGGCAACGTAGCCGGCGAACAGCACCATCAGCAGCAGACCGGGAAGAATACCCGCCACGAACAACCGGGCAATGGACTGTTCGGTAGCGACGCCGTAAACGATCAGGATGATGGACGGCGGAATCAAAAGGCCCAGGGTTGCCGATCCGGCCAGAGTGCCCAGGATCTGCTTGCGGTCATAGCCACGCTGGGTGAGTTCCGGCACCGACATTTTCCCGATCGTCGCCGCTGTTGCTGCCGACGAGCCGGAAATCGCGGCGAAAATACCACAGCCAATGATGTTGGTGTGCAGCAGACGCCCGGGGATGCGACCTACCCACGGGGCAATACCTGTGAACATTTCCTCGGAGAGACGGGAACGGAACAGTACCTCTCCCATCCAGATAAACATAGGCAGGGCGGCCAGTTCCCAGGAGGCACTGGCGCCGTAAAACGATGTCGCCAGGCTGTCGCCCACCGGGATGTTACTGAAGAAATATAACGCGGCCAGGCCGGTAGCCGTGAGCGCAAAGGCGACCCAGAGCCCGGCACCGAGCACTACCAGGAGTCCTGCCAGGAGCACCAGGCTCATCCAGATCATGTCCATGGTGTTACTCCTGCGGGGCTTCGTCTTTGATGCGGGTGATACGGCCGGTGATCAGCCCGACCAGCGCATCGATCAGCGCAATCAGCAGCCAGACCAGTCCGACAACCATGACAGCTTGAGGAATCCAGAGCGGCACCGGCACCATGCCGATAGACAGATCTCCGAAGTCATAGCTGTCATAGGCCAGCAATACGCTGAACCAGATACCGTAACCGGTGATCGCCGACGCGATCACCGTTACCAGAATGTCCAACGCTCGCTGGACCTTCCCCGGCAGGGCTCTGTGCAAGAGGTCCACCCGGATGTGGCCACCCACCGTGAGTGTGTAGGCCAGACCGGTAAACGTGGCCCCCAGCAACAGAAACCCCGCCAGTTCCGCCAATCCGGGAACCTGCAGGCCCAGGGATTTCATCCCCAGGGTCAGCAGGGCCTTGTCGAGAATTCGTCCGGACACCTGCAACACCACCATTACCATGATGATGAAAAGCTGCAGCGCCGAGATGTATCCGCCAAGGCGGTACAGAGTGTCCAGAAACCTGCGCATGTAAATGCTCCCGGATGGTTCTTTTCAGGCGTATCAGGAATCAGCGAGCGCGGTAGGCTTCGATGAGAGCTTTGCCGTCTTCGCCGGCACGCTCCAGCCACTCCTGCTCCATGGTAGCGCCAACTTCCTGCAGCCGCTCGACCAGCGCTTCACTCGGCTCGGACACCACGATGCCGTTATCTTCCATAATCTCGATCTTGGCAGCGGTTTCGGCCTTGCTGGCCTCCCAGCCCCGCTTTTCCGCTTCAGCTGCGGCGGTCTTGATGGCTTCTTGCGTGGACTCCGGGAGACCCTCGAAGGTCCGGGTATTGATGATTACCATGTTCTTGGGCAACCACAGCTGCGCGTGATTGAAGTGACTCAGGTAATCCCAGGCCCGGGTGTTTGCGCCGGTTGAGGGAGATGTGATCATCGCGTCGACCCGACCGGTTCCAAAAGCGGTCGGGATATCCGGAACCTCGACCTGGGTCGGAACGGCACCGAACAGTTCGGCAAGGCGCTCACTCGATTTGTTGTAGGCGCGCATTTTCACACCCTGGAGCTCTTCACCGGTTTCAACCGCGAACTTGGTGTAAATACCCTGGGGCGGCCAGGGCACCGCAAACAACAATGTCAGTCGCTGGCGCTCAAGGCGCTCTGCCAGCATATCTTTGGACGCCTGCCAAAGCTCCCACGCTTCATCGTAGTCACTTGCCAGATAGGGAACGGAATCTGCCTCGAACAACGGGTCTTCGTTGGCCAGGCGGGACATGATCAGTTCACCAATGGGAACGAGGCCACGGCGAACGGAATTCTTGATTTCGGGGTGTTTGATGAGAGAACCACCGCTGTGAACGGTGATGTTCAGCTCACCATCGGTGGCCTCACGAACATCCTCTGCAAACTCGCGGATATTGACAGTGTGGAAATTGGAATCGCCATAGGGAGTTGGCATATCCCAGTTTGTTTCCGCCTGTGCGGTTCCGATAGAAGCAGTCAGCGCGACTGCGGCAAGGTATTTCGCTTTTATTTTCATCTTTGCCTCCTCTTGGCCCGGTCACATTCGGGCTATTCGTGGTTGTTGTTGTGACAGCGTAAAGGACACACATCGCACGACGTGGCACATGTGCCTGTGCTTGATTTAGCCAAGTTAGTCGCCACTCTGAGCGCTGTCAAACTTTTTGCCCCAAAACAATACGTACTTTACCACCTTTTTATCTTCATTTTGTCGATATTTTGTTTTCAAAAATCAATTTTGATAGAACTGCCAAACGGCAGAATACAAAATCTGAAAATCGTATCGTCGAGATTGCGGGTTATTGCAGCAGAGCGGTGGGGAGCTATTCAGGTGCCCGGGGACCAGGCTTCAGGAGAAAGAGGCAGGGTGCAAAGGTTCCTGGATTTTTCTCCAGGAACCTTTGAGTCTTTTTGAACAAAGAGAACGCTCTGGAATCAGACCTTGTAAAAATCCCGATACCAGTCCACGAAATTGGCAATGCCCTCCTCCACGGAGGTCGAGGGCTTATAGCCTACGTCCTCGATAAGGTCGTCGACATTGGCGTAGGTGGCGGGCACATCACCCGGCTGCAGGGGCAAAAGGTTCTTCTCCGCCTTCTTGCCGATGCGTTCCTCGATGATTTCGATAAAGCGGGAAAGTTCCACCGGGTTGTTGCTGCCGATGTTGTAGAGCCGGTAAGGCGCCTTGCTGGTGCCCGGATCCGGCCGCTCGCCACTCCAGTCGGCGTTGGGCTCGGCGACGTGGTCCAGGGTGCGGATCACGCCCTCGACGATGTCATCGATGTAGGTGAAGTCCCGGCGGTGGTGGCCATGGTTGAATACGTCGATCGGCTCGCCAGCGAGAATCTTTTTGGTGAAGATGAACAGCGCCATATCAGGCCGGCCCCAGGGGCCATACACGGTGAAGAACCGCAGTCCGGTGGTCGGCAGGTTGTACAGATGGCTGTAGGTATGGGCCATCAGCTCGTTGGCCTTCTTGGAGGCGGCGTAAAGACTCAGGGGATGGTCGACGTTGTCGTGTACCGAGAACGGCATGGTCTCGTTGGCGCCGTATACCGAACTGCTGGAGGCATAGACCAGGTGCTTTACATCGTTATGACGACAGCCCTCGAGGATGTTCATGAAACCAACCAGGTTGGCATCCACGTAGGCGTGGGGATTCTCGATGGAGTAACGAACCCCGGCCTGGGCAGCGAGGTGCACCACTCGTTCGGGTTTGTGCTCACGGAACAGGGCCTCCATGGCAGCGCGGTCGGCAACGTCCTCGCGGATCTCGGTGAAGCCGGGCTTGCAGGTCAGCCGCTCCAGGCGCGCTTCCTTGAGGTTCACATCGTAGTAGTCATTGACGTTATCAACGCCGATTACCTCATCACCGCGATCCAGCAGGCGGTGTGCCAGGTGTGAGCCAATAAATCCGGCGGTTCCCGTAACGAGAATTTTCAAGGTCTAGTCTCCATAAAACGTTCGTGTCCTGAGCTGCCAAGTTTACCGAATCGGCCCTCCCGGCAACACCACGGAACATGTCAGACACAAAAAAAGAGCGCCGCAGCGCTCTTTTTCAGCCATTCAGCCGGTATTCGATCAGAACGTCAGACCGACACTGGCGAAAGGACCGGACAGTTCCACGTCCATCTTGTCATCGTCATCTTCATAGTCGATGGACATCTGGCGGTAGCCGGCACGCAGTTGAAGCAGTGACAGCTCGTACTGGCCGTAGACGTTGAAGTCGTGCAGGGAGTCGCCGTCGAAGCTGATCAGGTTGCCCTCACCGCCTACGGAAACGCCGGTGAGCGGAAGGTCAAAGCGGGCGGCAGCATAGCCCATGGGGATTACGCCATCGATGGTGGTTTCGCTCACGCGGCCAGTGCCGGTGGTGTCACGGACAATCAGCTCACCGTCCAGTTTCCGCGCAGTCAGACCCAGATCCAGGTTGACCCAGTTATCCAGGACTTCGTAGTAGAAGGTGGCGTCCAGCTGGTCCAGATCCAGCTCGGAATCGACGGACGCGCCCGGAAGGATGCCATCGAACTCTTCCAGTCCGATCCGGCCACTGCCGGTCTGGGAAATGGTGGTGTAGTTTACCCGCACGTTCGGCAATACCGGCACCGGATGCTCGAAGTAGGCGGTGAAGTTAGCGTTGCTGTCGCTGTCGAGGCTCAGGTCGTTCTCGATATCGACAGCGGAACCCTTGTTGACTACGTCACCGGACAGGTCGGAGTCCCAGTAGCTGACATTGGCACCAACACCGAGAACATCCGCATTGGCCAGAGGCGTGGCAAGGGCCACGGTGCCACCTACTGCAAGGATCAGTTTACGCATAAGATACCCTTCTGATGGTTTTTGTATGGATTGCGATTCAGTCGAACTGGATGCCGAGACGGCGACCGACTTCTTCGTAGGCCTCGATCACGTCCCCGAGTCCCTGGCGGAACCGGTCCTTGTCCATCTTCTTGCGGGTTTCCTTGTCCCAGATGCGGCAGCCGTCCGGGCTGAATTCGTCACCGAGGACTATCTCGCCGCCGCTGCGGCCGAATTCCAGCTTGTAATCCACCAGCAGCATGCCGGCGTCATCGAACAGCTTCTTGAGCACGTCATTGACCTTGTAGGTCAACTCCTTCATGCGTGCGAGCTCATCTGCAGTCGCCCAGCCGAAGCTCTCGGCGAGGGATTCGTTGACCATGGGATCGTGCAGCTCGTCATTCTTCAGGAACAGCTCGAAGGTGGGCGGATTCAGCTCCTGACCTTCTTCCACGCCGAGCCGACGGCACAGGCTACCCGCAGAGATGTTCCGGACCACACACTCCACCGGAATCATGTCCAGCTTCTTGACCAGGGACTCGGTATCCGAAAGCAGGCCCTCGAAGTGGGTGGGGATGCCCGCCGCTTCCAGCTTCTCCATGATGAAGGCGTTAAACTTGTTGTTCACCATGCCCTTGCGGTTGAGCTGCTCTTTTTTCTGGCCGTCGAACGCCGAGGTATCGTCCCGGAAGACCATCACGAAACGCTCCGGGTCGTCGGTGCGGTATACGGATTTGGCCTTGCCTGCGTAGAGTTCTTCGCGCTTTTCCATTGAAATCTCCGGAGGAGGTGCGCCGGGGCACCCCCATCTAATCAGTAAAGGTATTCAAAGAGTCGGTTGAGCAGATCGGATGTGGTGTGCTCGCCGTCATAGCTCTCGAGCCGCTCGGCCTCAATAAACACCGCGCCGTTGCGCTCTTCCAGAGTCACGGTATGGGTATGCCGTGGTTTTTCCTTGTCGCTGAACCAGTCGAACCAGCCGGATTCCTTCTCATCCGCTGTACGGAAGTCGACATAGAGCCAGCCCGCACTGCGATTCAGGTCGACAACCGGGATTTCGGCTTCTTCAAGAGCACGATTGGCTTCCGCCCAGGAGCGGCCATAATCCAGATCCATCCGGATGGCGACGGCCTCCTCGTTCTCGGATTCCAGACGCACCAAGGGTTCACTGGTCATGCCCGAAGCTGCTCTGGAGAAGGACTTACTCTCTTCCCGGGTTTTCAGAAACTCCCCGAGGTCCGCGAGCAGCTCCTTTTGCAGGGCCATAGCGTCCGCCGGGGGGTTGGCGATGTCCTGCCAGGGCATGAGCTCACCCGGACGCTCGGACCGCTCTACCCGGCGCACCTGGATTTCAGTCGTCTTGCGGCGGATACCCGGTGACATGCGCATCTGGATGACCGTCATGGGTTCATCCGCCGATGCCTGATTGGTCAGGCCCACCAGTTCCCGCGCCTGCTTGCTGAAATTGGCCAGCTCGCTCTGGAGCAATCCCAGCTGGGGGCTGTCATAGGCGACACCCAGGCCCCGCTCGTTCATGTAAGCGGTTGCCTGGGGCCAGAGCCGGCCGGGAACGTCGTTCACCAGCAGCCAGATGCGACCATCCAGCTCCTCGATCACATAGTTCTCCTGGAGAATCTCGGAGGTCATGTCCGGCGGCCGGGGAATATCGGACGGATACATCTTCCCGGACTCGGAGGTATTGATCTCGCGGATAGGCATGACCTGGCTGAAGCGGGACTCATCCGCGCTTTCAGGGAGTTCCAGCGGCGTGCCTTCTCTGGCATCGACATACCGCTCGGAACGGTCTTCCAACAGGCTGCAGCCCGAGGCCGTTGCCAGCAGCAACAGCCCGGACGCAGCACATATCGTTCTGTAAAAACGGGGGGAACGGGTTCCTGAAAGAACCTGCATCGGGGTACTCCGGTTCAGGGACGTTTTCAGCAAGCTCAAAGCACGCCTGAGGCTTTCAGGGCTTCTTCCACTTCCGCGTGGAACTTCTCGCTCAGCGGGGTCAGCGGCAGACGGATGCCCTCACTGATCATCCCCATGCGATGCAGTGCCCATTTCACCGGAATCGGATTGGCTTCCAGGAACAGCTTGCGGTTCAGCGGCATCAGCAGTTCGTTCAAACGCTCGGTTTCTTCCCGGTTGCCGGCAATAGCCGCTTCGCACAGCTGGGCCATGGATTTCGGTGCCACGTTCGCGGTTACCGAGACATTGCCCTTGCCGCCGGCCAGCATCAGCTCGGCTGCGGTGGCATCGTCACCGGAATAGACCGCAAGACGGCCATCCAGCGCCTTGATCAGTTCGGCGCCACGGGGAATGTTACCGGTGGCATCCTTGATCGCGACGATGTTCGGAATATCCGCAAGGCGCAGAACGGTCTCGTTCAGCATGTCACAGGCTGTCCGGCCGGGTACGTTGTACAGCATCTGGTTCATGCCCGGCACCGCCTCGGCAATGGCCTTGAAGTGCTGGTACAGGCCTTCCTGGGTCGGCTTGTTGTAGTACGGAACCACCAGCAGGCAGGCGTCCGCACCCAGCTTGTGGGCTTCGGTGGTCAGCTCGATGGCTTCACGGGTGCTGTTGCCGCCGGTACCGGCGATAACAGGGATCCGTCCGTCAACGCGTTTTATGATCCGGCCGATGGTCTGGCAGTGCTCTTCCGGGTCCAGGGTTGCGGATTCACCGGTAGTGCCCACGGCGACGATGCCGTGCGTGCCGTTTTCAATGTGAAAGTCCACCAGTTTGTCCAGCTCCTCCCAGTGAATGTCACCGTTTGGATGCATGGGCGTGACCAGTGCGACAAGGCTACCCGTAATCATAAAAGCTCCGTCCGAATAAAACCGATATGGTAATGTTGGGCTCGAACTGACACAAGGGAATTAAAGGAGATGTCATGCCATCCGTCGAATTGAACAAGCCCGTCCCTGATTTTGAAGCGCCGGCGACCGGAGAGCAAACCGTGCGGCTTGCTGACCTTCGCGGCAAGAATGTTGTGATCTATTTCTATCCCAAGGACAACACTCCCGGTTGCACCACCGAAGGCCAGGATTTTCGCGACCGGATGAAGCAGTTTGCGGAGCTGGATACCGAGATTTTCGGCGTGTCCAGGGACGGCCTGAAAGCCCACGAAAATTTCCGGGCCAAGCACGAGTTCCCCTTCCATCTGATTTCAGACAAGGATGAAACCCTGTGCAAGCTGTTTGACGTTATCAAGCTCAAGAAGCTGTATGGCAAGGAGCACCTGGGGATCGAGCGCAGCACCTTCCTGATCGACAAGGACGGTGTGCTCCGTAACGAGTGGCGCGGCGTCAAGGTCAAGGGCCACGCCGACGAAGTGCTGGAAGCAGCCAAGGCCCTCTGACAGGAGCTCAGGCCAGCTCATCGGTCGGTGAAGGTTCTACCTCCTTCACCGGCCAGGCGGAGAACACGGCCTTGAGCAGGGTCGCCAGCGGAATGGCGAAAAAGACACCCCACAGACCCCAGATACCGCCAAAGAACAGCACTGCAACGATGATGGCCACCGGGTGCAGGTTGTTGACCTCGGAAAACAGGACCGGCACCAGTACGTTGCCGTCGAGTGCCTGAATCACGCCGTAAACCACCATCACCCAGATAAAATGAGTGCCCCAACCGAAGGCAAACAGCCCGATCATGGCTACCGGTATGGTCACCACAGCGGCACCGATATAGGGAATCACCACGCTCAGGCCCACAAGCAGCGACAGCAACGCCGCATAGGGCATCCCCAGCAGCTTGAAAGCAACGTAGGTCGCCCCGCCGACGATCAGAATCTCCACCGCCTTGCCGCGCACGTAGTTTGCGCACTGGAGATTGACCTCATGCCAGATCTTCAGCATCAACGGCCGCTGCGGAGGCAGCAGACGGGCGATCGACCCCAGCAGCACCTCTTTGTCCTTAAGGAAGAAGAACACGAGAATCGGCACTAGCACCATGTAGATCAGCAGTGCCACCAGATCCGGGATACTGGACAGCGAGAAGGAAACCAGCCACTGGGTCAGCTGCCCCACTTCCGTGGAGACCTGCTGGTACACGGTATTGACCGCTTCTACGGAAATCAGCTGAGGATACTGCTCAGGCAGCAGTTCGAGGTAGGACTGCATCTCCCGGATGATGCGCGGTGCTTCACCGGCCAGGTTGGTGACCTGGGTCCAGACCAGTGGCAGGAGACCGAACAGGAAACCCACCAGTACACCAAGAAACACCACGAACACCCCAATGATCGCGACGATCTCCGGCATGCCCAGCTTGTTGAGCTTGGTCACCAGACCCTGGAGGATAAAGGCAATGATCAGGGACGCAATGGCCGGCGCCAGCATGGCACCGAACCAGATGACGAACACCGTTCCCGTCAGCAGGATCAGGGAAAGGATGACAGCTTCTTCATCTGAAAAGTATTTGTGCGCGAGACCGCGTAAAATCCTGACCATCAACGTCTCCGAAAGGTTAACCGCCGCACTTTATCACAAACCGGTATTCGCCATTGGCCTCGATGGAACTCACCAGGGTGTGGCTGGACAACGCGAGGAACGCCGGGATATCCCGGGCCGAGCCGGAATCGGTCGCAATAACCTCCAGCTCCTCTCCAGGGGACATCCCGTTGAGTTCGAGCTTGGTTTTCAGGAGAGGCATCGGACAGCGCAGCCCGGAAGCATCCAGTGTACGGTCAACCATAATGTAGACGCACCATCACAATCAGTGGAATTGACAACGCGGCATTATGCCGCGAGATGCCGGGTATTGCATCTCAATAGCTGGTAATCTCGTTTTCAGAACTTTTCATGGTAAGACACTGTCCAAGCGGCAGTCCGAACCAGAGGCAACTTGCAGTACATGAAACTTGATCATGGCCTAACAACCTCCCCCCGGGGGTTCTTTAAAGCAGCCGTATTTGCACTGGCGGCATTACTGACAACTTCTCCGGCGTCCGCCCAGGAGTCATCGCTGCCAACGATTGGCGGCACCGGCGGGGGATTGATTTCCGGCCAGCAGGAATCCGAGATCGGCCGCCAGGTCATGGTCTCTATCCGGCGGTCGGCCCCCCGTATCACCGACCCCCTGGTCTATGACTATCTCAGCGCCATCATTTATCGCCTGGTGCCCTCGGCCCCGCTGCAGAACCGGGAACTGACGCTGGCACTGATCGACAGCTCCCAACTCAACGCCTTCGCCGTTCCTGGCGGCATTGTCGGCGTCAACGGCGGGCTGTTTCTTAACGCCGCCACGGAACAACAGTTTGCCTCGGTACTTGCCCACGAACTGGCGCACCTGAGCCAACGCCACTTTGCCCGCCGCGTCGAACAGCAGGAAACCAGCGCACCACTGACCCTCGCAGGCATGATTGCCGGGATTGTGCTTTCCGCGGTTACCCAGTCCGACATCGGCCTTGCGGCCATTGCCGGCACCCAGGCTTTGTCAGTGCAGAACATGCTGGCGTATAGCCGATCCCACGAGCAGGAAGCAGACCGGGTCGGCATGGACATCCTTGCCAGTGCCGGCATGGATCCCCGGGGAATGCCGGAAATGTTCGAGATCATGATGCGGCAGAACCGTCTGCAGGGAAACCAGGTCCCGGAATACCTGTCCACTCACCCGCTGACCCAGAGCCGGGTGGCCGATACCCGCAACCGCGCCGAGCAATACCCGCACCTGGAGATAAAGGACGGCCAGGAATACCACCTGATGCGCAGTCGCCTTCAGGTCCATTACGCCCCGTCTCCGGATGTGGCGGTGGATACGTTCGAATCCTACCTCGAGCGCCCGGATGCCAGGAGAAACCATGCGATCCGGTACGGACTCGCCGTGGCTTACCAGGCCAACAATCAGCTGGACAAGGCGGAGCAGGAACTCCAGGACCTTCTCAAGCAGAACCCGGGCCGGATCACCCTGCAGGTTACCCTGGCCGAGGTCCTCAATGCCCGCGACAAGACCGGAGAAGCCCGAACCCTGCTTGAGGATGCACTCGCCCGCAACCCCGGCAACTACCCTATTTCCTATACCCTTGCGCAAACCGAAATTGCCGCGGGTAACGGTGCCGCCGCAGCGGAACTTCTGAAGGAACTCACTCGCCAGATGCCGGGCCAGGAACATCTCTGGTCACGACTGGCAGAAGCGGAAGGTATGGCCCGCAATATCGTTGGCGTGCACCGCGCACGGGCCGAATACGACGCGCTGATGGGGGATCTGGAGTCAGCCCAGCGCCAGCTGCGCCAGGCCCAGGAAAAACTCCCGGCCGGCTCGCCCCAGCGCCAGGCGGTTACCGAAAGATTGGCTGAAGTAACCCGCCAGCTGCAGGCTCAGCGCAACAGCTGACCGGGCACAGAATTCCGACCGATCAGGCGTTACCTGCGGCCTTGAGGTTCATGTTGGCAGTGAAGTCCAGCATGCGCTGCAGCGGCTTCAGCGCTCGCTCCCGCAATGCAGGATCCACTAGCACTTCCTGGCTGCCGGTCTGCAGCACGCTCAGCAGGTTTTCAAGACCATTCATCGCCATCCAGGGACAATGGGCACAGCTTCGGCAGGTGGCGCCATTACCAGCGGTGGGCGCCTCGATGAGCGTCTTGTTGGGCGCCAACTGCTGCATCTTGTAGAAGATGCCATTGTCCGTGGCGACGATGAACTCCTGGTTGGGCAGAGTCTGCACCGCATGGATCAGCTGGGAGGTGGAACCCACCACATCGGCCATTTCCACCACCGCGTCCGGTGACTCCGGATGCACCAGGACGGCCGCATTCGGATAGAGTGCCTTGAGATCCTCGAGACCACGGAACTTGAACTCTTCGTGGACGATGCACGAGCCGTCCCAGAGCAGCATGTCAGCCCCGGTGGTTTTCTGAACATAGTGCCCCAGGTGCTTGTCCGGAGCCCAGAGGATCTTTTCGCCCCGGGCGTCCAGATCCTCGACAATGGCCTGGGCACAGCTTGAGGTCACCACCCAATCCGCCCTCGCCTTGACGGCCGCCGAGGTGTTGGCATAGACAACGACGGTCCGGTCGGGGTGCTGGTCACAGTATTCAGCAAACTCATCGGCCGGACAGCCCACGTCCAGTGAGCAGGTGGCTTCCAGAGTCGGCATCAGGACTTTCTTCTCGGGGTTGAGAATCTTGGCGGTCTCGCCCATGAAACGGACGCCCGCCACAACCACCGTGGAGGCCGGATGCTGATTGCCAAAGCGGGCCATCTCCAGGGAGTCCGCCACGCAGCCGCCGGTCTCTTCCGCCAGGCGCTGGATGTCCGGGTCGGTGTAGTAATGAGCAACGAGCACAGCATCCCTGGCCTTGAGTTCCTCCTTGATTCGGGCCTCGAGTTCCGCTTTCTCGCTCTCACTCAAAGGCTTGGGCTCCGCTTCGTGGGCCAGGTGCTCCTGAACAAGGATACGATCTTCTGCTCGTGTCATTCCTGCATCTCTGTGTTGCGTTAACCACCGAAGTATATCACCTCGGCCACTGTTTTCATGGACCTGCAACGTCGATGTCACACGCCTGAAAACAATCTTTGACCACTCTCGGACTATAAGTGGGATCTTACAGGCAAAAAAAAAGAGCCCGAAGGCTCTTTTTTTCCCAGGATCCCGGGAGATCCTGCTATTTGGTGGGTCGTGAAGGATTCGAACCTTCGACCAATTGGTTAAAAGCCAACTGCTCTACCAACTGAGCTAACGACCCTTGACTGGTGATCAGATAATTTATCTGATCGATACTGCTCAAGCTCAAACGAACAGTACCCGGAATTTGGTGGGTCGTGAAGGATTCGAACCTTCGACCAATTGGTTAAAAGCCAACTGCTCTACCAACTGAGCTAACGACCCAAACGAGGCGCATATAGTACTGATATTTTCCCGGTGATCAACCCTTTTTTGGAGTAATCCCCGGATTTTTTTCCTGAGCCGGATTAACCGTTTGCAGAGGAAAGGAACTTCTTCGCAAGCTCCGCCGCACCGCTGTCCGGATAATCATCAACGACGCTCTGCATGCGCCGGCGAGCCTCGTCAGTTTCGCCCAGACGATCCAGAGTCACACCCAGCTTGTATACCGCATCCGGCGCCTTGCGATGGTCAGGAAAACGGGTCGCCACGATGGTGAAGGCCTGTTTTGCCTGCTCCAGCTGCGGCTTGACCAGGTACACCTCACCCAGCCAGTAATACGCATTCACCGTAAGGTCCCCTTCTGGGTATTTGTCGATGAACTCATACAACCGGGTAATGGCCTGGTCGTAGTCCTTCTGGTTCCGGATCAGGTCCTGGATCTCGTTATAGGCCTTGCGCTCCTCGGCATCGGGCTGACGATACTCACGGGTTTCCACCGCCTGCACGTCGCCACTGCCGGAAGCAGATGGCGAAGCCGGCGCCGGTTCCGGCTGGCTCGCCATCTTCTCGGACAGATCGAGAATGCGCTGGTCCAGATCTATGTAACGATCACGACCCTGCTCCTGCAACCGGGTGATCATGTGCTGCTGCTCTTCCACCTGCCCCTGCAACCTGCGCACCTCCTGCTGGAGCTGCTGAATCATATAGAACAATTCTGAGGTTGCCTGGTTGCCAGAGGAGCTTCTCTGGGCCGGTGCGGAAGATTGCGCCTGAACCGGCCCCACCTGCGCAAGCGCAAGTGGAACCAGCATTAACGCCACGAGCCGTTTTCTCATGGATACACCCGATCTGTCAGTTAGCGGTTCAGTCGAAAACCAGTTCTACCCGACGGTTCTGTGCCCAGGCACTTTCAGAGGAGCCCATAACCGCCGGCTTTTCTTCACCATAGCTTACGGTTTCGATCTGGCCACGTGAAGCACCGTTGACGATCAGGAACCGCTGCACGGCATTGGCGCGACGCTCACCCAGGGCAAGGTTGTATTCCTTGGTACCGCGCTCATCCGCATGACCTTCCAGGCGAACGTTCTGGCCCGGGTTGTTGGCCAGGTACTGGGCATGGGCCACCAGCACGTCACGGGCTTCGGGCTTGATCTCTGCGGTGTCGAAATCGAAGTAGAAGGTGGTGATGTCACGCAGCGCTTCCATCTTGGCGCGCTCTTCGGCGGCCATCCGCTCTTCTTCAGTCAGCGCGGACGAGGACACGCCGCCTTCGTCATCACCGCCGTAAACAGTGGAACCGTCGTCTACTGGAGCAACATCGGAATCGTAGCTACCGTCGCCCACAGTTTCACCTGTGGAGCTACAACCGGCAAAAAGACCGGCAGAAAGCAGCATGGCGAGGACCTTGGAGTGCATAGACAGTTTCATGTTCATTTCCTTTTCAGTGGCTTGAGTTTATTGACTGCTTGCGAGCGCCCGGGGCGTTCAGTTAACGATTGGCCCCCAGGCCGGTTCACGGACATCCCCTTCCGAAGCCGGCAGGCTGTATGCCGCACCGCCATCGGCCGAGATCACGGTCAGCACACTGTCTCCACCCTGTTTAGTGGCATAGATCAGCATCCGACCGTTGGGTGACACACTCGGTGATTCATCTGACTCGGTCCGGGTCAGGACCGTCTCTTCACCGTTATTGAGATTGGTACGGGCGATGTGGAACGCGCTGTTTCGCTGATGCACGTAATAAACGTAGTCCCCGGTATTATCCGGCCGCGGCCGCGCGTTATAGCGACTGCCGAAGGTAATACGGCGGGGTTCTGCACCGGGCGATTTCATATGATAGATCTGAGGTCCGCCGGAGCGATCCGAGGTGAAGAAAATACCGTCACCAGAGTGGTCGTAGGTTGCCTCGGTATCGATTGCCCAGTGATTGGTGAGCTTGGTCAGCTGCCGGCTCGCCAGTTCCATCCGGTAGATCTCGGCGTTGCCGTCCTTGGACAGTGTCATCAGCAGCGAGCGACCGTCTTCTGACCATGCCGGCGCAGAATTGAGACCTTTGAAATCGGCCACCTTGGTGCGTTGGCCGGAAGACAGCTCGTGAATGTAGATTGCCGGCTTGCCGGTTTCAAAGGAGACGTAGGCCAGCCGCTTTCCATCCGGAGACCAGGCTGGTGACAGGATGGGCTCCTGACTCTCAAGCCGGATCTTTGCACGCTTGCCATCAACATCGCTTACCTGCAGACGGTAGCGAGGCTTGCCATTGAAAGTGTCGAGGGTGATGTACGCCAGTTTGGTGGAAAATGCCCCTGGAACACCGGTAATCGCCTCATACACTTTGTCGCTGATATGGTGACCGAGGGTGCGCATACTGTTTACAGATGCTGCCGCAGTTTCACCGAGAATGCGTTTTTCCTGGTTAACGTCGAACAGCTCATAACGGGCAACCACCCGATCGCCGTTCCGGCTCAGTTCGCCCACCAGAACGTAGCGCTGGCCGAGCATACGCCAGTCCCGGAAGTACACTTCTTCCCGACGGGAGGGCAGGCTCAGCATCTTTTCCGGAGACAGAGGCCGGAACTCACCGCTCATGGCAAGGTCGTCCCGAACTATGTTCGCCACCTTGTCCCCGGGCGGAATCGAACCGTTCTCCGCAAATGGCACCACGGAGATGGGAAGCGCGGCATCAGCGCCTTCGGTGATTCGAATGAGCAGCTCGGCACGCGCCCCGGTGGCCAGCATGATCAGGGCAGCCAGCGCGGCGGCCACGGCTTTGTGTGAGGTCGTCCAGATCCGCTTTGTCATGATCTTTCCTGTTTCCTTATCTCAACCGGCGCGGGTTGAATTCAATAGTAAACTGACGGAAATAACGCTCGAAGGTTTCCCTGTCATCCGGTATCGGATAACGGTTCAGTGAGCGTACAGCACTCAGGGCCGAGTTATCGAACGCGGTGTTGCCACTACTGCTGACAAGTTTGACACTGGCCAGTTCGCCCGTCGGCAACAACGTTATCTGCAGCCTGGCAGTCATTTCTTCCGTGGCCGACGATGGCGGGTACCATGCCTGGCTCAACCGTTCCCGGATCAGCGCCTGATATTTCTCACTTTCGGACAGCATCTGCGCTTCCTTCGCCCGGGCCGCGGCGGCTTGCTGCTGACGGCGGGCTTCGGCCTCCTTCGCCTTGCGAGATTCCTCGGCCAGAGCCTCAAGCTGCTGCTCTTTCAGGCGCCGTTCGGCCTCGAGGCGCTTGCGTTCGGCCTCCTTGCGGGCCTCTTCTTCCTGACGGCGACGCTCGGCTTCTTCCTGCTTACGCTGTTCTTCCAGCCGCCGCTGCTCCTCCTCGGCCTTCTTGCGCTCCGCTTCCTGGCGCTTGCGCTCTTCCTCGGCTTTCTGCCGTTCACGCTCCTTGGCTTCCGCCTCTGCCTTCTGGCGGGCGGCTTCGCGGGCTTTCGCCTCTTCCCGCTCCTTCGCCAGGGCTTCCTGTTTCTTGCGCTCTTCCTCAGCCTTGCGACGGGCCTCCTCTTCCTGGGCCTTCTGCTCGGCTATCCTGCGCGCCTCTTCTTCCTGACGACGGCGTTCGGCCTCAGCCTTTTTCCGTTCTTCCTCTTCAGCCCGGCGCTGCTGGTCCCGATCCGGCTGATCGTCCGGCTCCACCACCGGGCTGGGCTCCGGTTGCTGCTGGGTGACCAGACGCGCCGAAATACTGCGAGGTGGCTGCTCATCCACCGGACTGGTCCAGGACCAGCCTGCCAGAGCGACCACCACGATGAGCAGGTGCAGAAACACCGACAAGGCGACTGGCGATTTCCACGGCGCCGTACCGGTACTGATTACCCTGCGATCCTGATTCGTCACAACAGCTCCGCGCGTCTCTGGCTCACTTCTCATCCGGAGATGGTTCGGTTATCAATCCGATGCTGGTGGCACCGGCACCCTGTAACTCCGCCATCAGCCGCACCACCGTGCCGTATTCCACATGCTCGTCACCGCGCACCAGGACCTCACCATTGGGACGCTGTGACAGGATCTTGGCCACCTGTTCACTCACTTCCCCGAGAGACATGGGATCACTGCTCTCATCGCCGATTTCCATGTAGTAGGCACCGTTGGTGTCCACCGAAACCACAATCGACTCCACATCCTTGTCAGACTGGATGGGATCGGATGTGGTTTCCGGCAAATCCACTTTCACGCCCTGGGTCAGCATGGGCGCGGTCACCATGAAAATGACCAGCAACACCAGCATCACGTCGATGTAGGGAACGACGTTGATTTCCGACATCGGTTTTTTCCGCTGCTGCGGCATCATTCCCATGCCTTTCATATCACCAGGCTCCGATCGTTGCGTTCATTCATCAGGCGGCGCTCTGCTCACTGGCATGCACGCGACGGTGCAGGATGCTGGAGAACTCCTCGGCAAAGGTCTCATAGTTCTTGAGCAAGGCATCGGACATGGCCGAGAAGCGGTTATAGGCAATGACCGCCGGAATGGCCGCAAACAGGCCCATGGCCGTGGCAATCAGGGCTTCCGAAATACCCGGGGCGACCGTCGCCAGGGTTGCCTGCTGGACCTGGGCAAGACCCCGGAACGAGTTCATGATCCCCCAGACGGTGCCAAACAGACCGACATAGGGACTGGTGGAACCGACCGTGGCCAGAAATGGCAGATGGGTCTCAAGCCGCTCCTGTTCCCGGGAGAAAGCGACACGCATGGCACGTTGGGCGCCTTCCATGACGGCGTCGGCATCCCGGCTCTGTTGCCGAAGCCGCGAGAACTCCTTGAATCCGGCACGGAAGACCGATTCTACCCCGGAAAATGGCGTCGGCTCGGCATTGACTTCCCGGTAAAGCTGGCCGAGGTCCATACCGGACCAGAATCGCTCTTCAAACTCCAGCTGGGCGCGCTTGGCCTTCCGGAAGACCTGCAGACGCTGAAAAATCAGGGCCCAGGAAATCACCGAGGCCAGTGCCAGCAACAGCATGACCAGCTGTACCAGTAACCCGGCATTTGAAATGAGATGCCATACAGAAAGTTCTGACTCCACCTTTTACTCCTGGCTGGTTCCGTTAGTTGGGTCCGGGTGCTGAACGTTGCGCTTCAGCAGGTCCTGCATATTCTCGGGCAGGCGCCGGGGCCTGCCGGTGTCCAGTGCCACACAGGCCACGCGAACATCCGCCTCGCACAGTAACGTACGATCACTGGCCCGCAGCACACGCTGCCTGAAGTTCATCCACACCCGTCCGTAGGCCACGGGCTCGGCAGTGACCAGCAACTGGTCATCCAGTCGGGCCGGCACCGCATAATGAATGTTCATCCGCTGCACCACGTAGCTGATGTTATCCGCCAGACCGGCCCGAAGGCCGACTCCGCAGCTGCGCACCCATTCGGTACGGGCGCGCTCCATGTAGTGCAGATACTTGGCGTGGAAGACAATACCACCAGCATCCGTATCTTCTATATACACCCTGATGGGTAGTTCAAAGACCTGGGCGTTGGCTGTATCAGTCAAAGAGGTCCCCCTCGGCATCCGATCGACGAGGCACCACCCCGAAGTGCTGATAGGCGTTGGAGGTAACCATTCGTCCCCGTGGTGTGCGAACCATGAAACCCTGCTGGATCAGGAAAGGCTCCAGCACATCCTCGATGGTTCCCCGCTCCTCGCTGATGGCGGCCGCCAGGCTTTCAACACCCACCGGACCACCGTCAAACTTTTCAATCATGGCCAGCAACAGCCGGCGATCCATGTGATCAAAACCCTGATTATCCACCTTGAGCATGTTCAGGGCCTGGTCCGCAATATCAGCGGTAATCCGGCCATTGGAGCGCACTTCGGCAAAGTCCCTGACCCGGCGTAGCAACCGGTTGGCAATCCGGGGCGTTCCCCGGGAACGGCGGGCAATCTCGAAGGCTCCGGCTTCATCAATCGCCACGGTGGACAGCCGGGCCGAACGGATGATGATGTTGGTCAGATCCTCGGTATTATAGAACTCGAGCCGCTGAACGATGCCGAAGCGGTCCCGCAGCGGCGAGGTCAGCAGGCCGGCACGGGTGGTTGCCCCGACCAGGGTGAACGGCGGCAGGTCCAGCTTGATCGACCGGGCAGCCGGCCCTTCCCCGATCATGATATCCAGCTGATAGTCCTCCATCGCCGGATACAGTACTTCCTCAACGGCGGCGCTCAGACGGTGGATCTCGTCAATAAAGAGAACATCGCCTTCTTCAAGGTTGGTGAGCATCGCGGCCAGGTCACCGGCTTTCTCGAGCACCGGACCGGAGGTGGTCTTGATGGCCACCCCCATCTCGTTGGCGATGATGTTGGCGAGGGTGGTCTTGCCCAGACCGGGCGGACCGAAAATCAGCACGTGGTCCAGCGCCTCCTGCCGGCCACGGGCGGCGGAGATGAAAATCTCCATCTGCTCCCGGACCGAGGGTTGGCCCACGTATTCGGACAGCAGCGTCGGACGGATGGCCCGATCCTGGACCTCCTCATAGTCACCGGCTCCGGCTGAAATCAGTCGGTCGGATTCAATCATGGCATCACCCGTTCTATGGGAATCAACATCGTGCCTGTGCGCCTTGCCCTGCAATTCAACGTTGACCCAATTGTACAAACGGGTCCCTGACTGTCACGTTACGCTCTCTACAGGTTTGGCGCCACTCAGGCGACATATTACCGTCAGGTCATCCGGCGGGGATCATGCTGCGCAGGGCCAGGCGGATCAGGGTCTCACTGGTCGCGCCTTCCTCGGCCACCTTGCTGATCGCCTTCGCAGCCTCCTGCGGCTTGTAGCCAAGGGCTATCAAGGCCGCCTCGGCTTCTTCCCGCGGATCCGGACCGGTCGCTGCCTGGCCTGAACTAGGCCCGCCAGCAACTGTCGCTCCCGGCGACATCGGCACAAACTGACCTTCAAGTTGCCCGATCCGGTCAGCCATTTCAATAAGCAGGCGCTCTGCCGTTTTCTTGCCCACACCCGGCAGCTTGACCAGGGAATTGGCATCCTTCGCCTCGACACAGCGGATGAACTGCTGGGCGTCGAGACCGGACAGGATTCCGACCGCCAGCTTGGGGCCGACGCCATTGACCTTGATCAGCAGGCGGAACAGATCCCGATCCAGCTTCGCCGCGAACCCATACAGGCTCTGGGCATCCTCACGTACGGCAAAATGGGTATGGAGGGTAACTTCCTGCCCGGACTCAGGCAGGTGGAAGAAGGTGGTGTAGGGAATGTCGATTTCGTAACCCAGCCCGGCGCACTCCACCAGCGCCTGCCCGGGGGTCTTTTCGACCAGAATGCCTCGGATACGACCTATCAAGGGGGTTGCTCCTGTGGCTCCTGGGAGCCGGTTATTGTTGTCTGACCCGACCGCTGCGGACCTTGCCTCCGCTCCCCGCCAGACGCAGCACACTCTGGCTCATATGGGCGTGGCACAGGGCAATGGCCAGGGCATCGGCCGCATCGGCCTGGGGTTTGCGGGACAATGACAGCAGGGCCTGCACCATGTGCTGGACCTGGGACTTGTCCGCCCCACCCTTGCCGACCACCGCCTGCTTGACCTGCCGGGCAGAATATTCGTGCACTGCCAGCCCACTGTTGGCGGCACTGACGATGGCGGCACCCCGGGCCTGGCCCAGTTTGAGGGCGGAATCCGGGTTGCGGGCCATGAACACCTGCTCGATGGCGAACTCCTCGGGGCGATACTCTCCGATCAGCGTGGCCAGGCTGTGAAAGATGGTCTGGAGCCGCTCGGCCATGGGCTTTTCCCCGACCCGGATACAGCCGCTGTCGATGTACTCGATCACCCGACCCTCGGCACGAATGACCCCGTATCCGGTAATCCTTGAACCGGGATCCACTCCGAGAATGATCGGCACGCTCAGGCTCCCGCCATGGTCACAGGGATTCCATGATTTCTGCGGAGATGTCCGCGTTGTGATAGACGTTCTGCACGTCATCCAGATCCTCAAGCATGTCGATCAGCTTGAGAATGGTTTCGGCCCCGTCCCGGTCCAGTTCGACCCGGGTTGACGGAACCATGGTGACCTCCGAGTTGTCCGGCTTCAGCCCCGCCTCGACCAGGGATTCCTTGACGTCAAGGTACTCTTCCGGGGTGGTCACAATCTCGTAGGAACCGTCTTCCTGTTCCTGCAGGTCCTCGGCCCCGGCTTCCAGTGCCGCTTCCATCAAGCGGTCGCCGTCCACGTCCGGGCTGTAGCTGATGATGCCCTGCTTGGTGAACAGGTAGGCCACGGAGCCATCGGTCCCAAGATTACCGCCAAACTTGTTGAAGGCGTGGCGCACCTCGGCAACGGTCCGGTTCTTGTTGTCGGTCATGACCTCGACAAAAATGGCCACACCGCCCGGGCCGTAGCCTTCGTAGGTCAGTTCTTCGTAGTTGCTGTCATCGCCACCACCGGCGCCACGTTCAATGGCCCGTTCGATGGTGTCTTTTTTCATGTTGGCCGTCAGGGCCTTGTCGACAACCGCCCGAAGCCGGGGGTTATCGTTGGGGTCGCCGCCGCCAAGGCGGGCGGCAACGGTCAGTTCCCGGATGATTTTGGTGAAGATCTTGCCCCGTTTGGCGTCCTGTGCCGCCTTGCGATGCTTGATGTTGGCCCATTTACTGTGACCAGCCATGCCTAACCTCCGTCCATCGTCCGGGGAGCGGGCCGCAGGCCCGCCCCCGACTTGTCAGAATTTACTCGCTACCCTCGGCCTTGTTGCCCTCAACCGGCTTGGCGGAACGGCGCAGACGGATGTGCAGCTCACGCAGCTGCTTCTCGTCCACCTCGCCCGGCGCCTGGGTCATCAGGCAGGTTGCGCTCTGGGTTTTCGGGAATGCAATCACGTCCCGGATCGAGGAAGAACCGGTCATCAGCATGACCAGACGATCGAGACCGAACGCCAGACCGCCATGGGGTGGGCAGCCGAACTTCAGTGCATCCAGCAGGAAGCCGAACTTGGCGCGGGCCTCTTCCTCGCCGATACCCAGGATGCGGAATACCGCTTCCTGCATTTTCTCGTCGTGGATACGGATGGAACCGCCACCAAGCTCGGTGCCGTTCAGCACCATGTCGTAGGCGCGGGACAGCGCATTGGCCGGATCCGCAGCCAGATCTTCCGGTGAGCAGGACGGTGCGGTGAACGGGTGGTGAATCGCGGTCAGGCCACCATCCGGGGTTTCTTCGAACATCGGGAAGTCCACAACCCACAGCGGCGCCCATTCGCAGGTCAGCATGTTCAGGTCGTGACCCAGTTTTACCCGCAGCGCACCCAGGGCTTCGTTCACGACCATGGTCTTGTCGGCACCGAAGAACACGATATCCCCGTCTTCCGCAGCCACGCGCTCCATGATGGCCTGGGCCACGTCGTCACCGAGGAACTTGATAATCGGAGACTGCAGCCCCTCCACACCCTTGGCCAGCTCGTTGACCTTGATGTAGGCCAGACCCTTGGCGCCGTAGATGCCGACAAACTTGGTGTAGTCGTCGATCTGCTTACGGGTCAGCTCGCCACCCTTCGGTACACGCAGGGCGGCAACACGGCCCTTCGGATCCTTGGCCGGACCGGCGAATACCTTGAAGTCCACGTTTTCGACCAGGTCATTGACGTCCACCAGCTCCAGCGGAATACGCAGGTCCGGCTTGTCGGAGCCGAAGCGCTGCATGGCTTCGGAGTGCGGCATGCGCGGGAACTCCGGCAGACTGACGTCGAGCACATCCTTGAACAGGGAGCGAATCATGTCCTCGTTCAGCTCCATCAGGATCTGCTCATCGATGAAAGACGCCTCGATGTCCACCTGGGTGAATTCCGGCTGACGGTCGGCGCGCAGGTCCTCGTCCCGGAAGCACTTGGCGATCTGGTAGTAACGGTCGACACCGGAAACCATCAGCAGTTGCTTGAACAGCTGCGGGGACTGCGGCAGCGCGAAGAAGGAACCTTCGTGGGTACGGCTCGGCACCAGGTAGTCACGGGCACCTTCCGGGGTTGCACGGGTCAGGATCGGGGTTTCCACATCCATGAAGCCGCGGCTGTCCAGGAAATTCCGGATGTAGCTGGTGACCCGGGAGCGGAACCGCAGGCGGTTGATCATCTCCGGACGGCGCAGGTCCACGAAACGGTAGCGCAGACGCACGTCCTCGCCCACGTCCACGTGCTCATCGAGCGGGAACGGCGGCGTGGCGGCAGCATTCAGGATGGTCAGTTCCTTGCCCAACAACTCCACCTGGCCGGTGGGCATGTTGTTGTTCTCGGTACCCGCCGGGCGACGACGCACGCGGCCGGTTACCTGGATAACGAACTCGCTGCGGACTTTTTCCGCCAGGGCGAAGCTCTCAGGGGTGTCTGGATCGACAACCACCTGGGACATACCATCCCGATCCCGCAGATCCAGGAAGATAACCCCACCGTGGTCACGACGGCGGTGTACCCATCCGCAAAGTGTGACTTCCTGATCGATGTGGGATTCGTTGATCCCACCGCAATAATGACTGCGCATACCGGTTCCCGTTACGTTAGATGTATTCGAAACTTTTTCGTGTCTTGCCGCCTCAGGTGGGGTGACCCTTTCCGAAACACGCTGTGGATACGTCCCTGTACGCTCTGCTCCGCCATCCATGGCTCCGCAAGGTTTCGGAAAGGGTCACCCCACCTGAGGCTACTTGATTCGTGGCCGCTAAAATTTTTGCGACCTTACTGGAAAAGCCGCCCATTATAAACACAATGGGGCCGAAAATCAGGCGTGCTGGTATGCAAATCCGACGCCCGGATGACTGTATGGTTCCAGCCGGCTAGAATGCCCCTCTTCTTATTAGTAAACGGAGTCTGACGTTGGCCACCAGAGCGGAGCAAAAACTGAAAACCCGACGTGCATTGATGGACGCCGCACTCTCTCAGCTGAGTGCAGACCGAGGGTTTGGCAGTTTGAGTCTCAGAGAAGTTGCCCGCGAAGCCGGCATTGCCCCTACCTCCTTTTACCGCCACTTCTCGGAACTGGACGAACTCGGACTCGCCCTGGTGGACGAAGGCGGTGTCGCCCTGCGCCAGTTAATGCGTCAGGCCCGCAAACGTATCGCCCGGGACGGCAGCGCCATTTCCACCTCGGTGGATACGTTCATGGAGTATCTGGGCAACAACGCCAACCTGTTCCGGCTGATGCTGCGGGAGCGCACCGGTGTTTCAAAGCCCTTCCGCACGGCGGTGAAGGCAGAGATCGATCATTTCGTGACGGAACTGGCCGACGACCTGCGGCGCTTTGCCGAGGAACAAGGCAAACCCCTGTCGGACGCGCGCGTGGTGGCCGAGGCGATGGTGACGCTGGTATTCAACCAGGGTGCAGAGGCACTTGATGCCACCCCGAAAGAAAAAGAAGAGCTGAAGGTTAAGCTGAAAACGGAGCTTCGGATGATCCTGGTGGGTTCACAGACCCTCGCCCGGAGGCGCTGATACCGGCTCAGGCCAGGCTTGCCAGAACCGGTTCCAGTGCCTGTTTCATGCGGGCAAGCTCATTTTCTTCGTAGGGTACCGGAGCCTGGGTGCCCCACACCGGTCCCGGCCAGGCCGGATCCCCTTTAAAGCGCACGATGTGGTGGACATGAAGCTGCGGCACCATGTTCCCCAGTGCCGCCACGTTCATCTTGTCGCCTCCGAACGCTTCCATCATGGCACGGCTCAACTCGGACGACTCTGTCATCAGCCGCTGCTGCTGGGTTTCGGAAAGCTCATAGATCTCCCGGATACCGGCGATCGCCGGCACCAGGATAACCCAGGGCCAGGTTTTCTCGTTCATCAACCGCACTTCACACAGACGGGTCCTGCCCAGCAGGATGGTGTCTGCTGCCAGCCGCTCATGTAACTCGAATTCCCGGCTCATCGATTACACCACCGAGTGGAACTGGTTACGGCCGCGGCCGATGGCGTAGTATATCAGACCGTAGCGGTCGAGCATTTCCGGCTCGTACAGGTTACGGCCGTCGAAGACCACGGGATCCCGCAGATTTGCCGCCACCACGTCGAAATCCGGGGAACGGAACTCTTTCCATTCGGTGCAGATGGCCAGTACGTCAGCACCCTTGAGCGCCTGTTCCTTGGTGCCGCACAGGGTCAGGCCAGGCTGGTCGCCGTAGATTCGCTGGGTCTCTTCCATGGCTTCGGGGTCGAAGGCCTGTACCGAGGCACCTGCCTTCCAGAGATCTTCCATCAGCGTGCGAGAGGAGGCCTCGCGCATGTCATCTGTATTCGGTTTGAACGCCAGCCCCCAAATGGCAACAACCTTGCCCTCGAGGTTGCCCTGGAAGTGGTGGCTGATCTTGTCGAACAGCACGTGCTTCTGGGCATAGTTGACGTCTTCCACCGCGTTCAGCAACCGGGCGTCGTAGCCGCAGTCGCGAGCGGTGCGGGCCAGTGCCTGCACGTCCTTCGGGAAGCAGGAGCCACCGTAACCGCAACCTGGGTAGATGAAGTGGTAACCGATACGGGGATCAGAACCGATACCCCGGCGTACCGCTTCGATATCGGCGCCAAGGCGCTCGGCCAGGTTGGCGATTTCGTTCATGAAACTGATCTTGGTTGCCAGCATGGAGTTGGCGGCGTACTTGGTCAGTTCCGCCGAACGGATATCCATGAATATCATCCGGTCGTGGCTGCGGTTGAACGGGTAATAGACTTCCCGTAGCAGATCCGTCGCCTTCTCACTGTCGGTGCCGACAATGATCCGGTCCGGCTTCATGAAATCGTTGATGGCCGCGCCTTCTTTCAGGAACTCGGGATTGGAGACCACGTCGAATTCCAGCTCCAGGCCACGATGGTCCAGCTGAGCCTGCACGGCGGCTCGGACCTTGTCACCGGTACCGACCGGAACAGTGGATTTGTCCACCACCACCTTGTAGTCGTCCATGTACTGACCGATGGATTTGGCAACGGCCGTCACGTACTGCAGATCGGCCGAGCCGTCCTCATCGGGCGGAGTTCCCACGGCGATGAACTGCAAGGCGCCATGTTTTACCGCCTCTTCGGTATCGGTGGTGAAAGCCAGGCGGCCCGCCTCTACGGTATGCCGTACAATCGAGTCCAGGCCCGGCTCGTAGATGGGAATCTGGCCGTTGCGCAATTTGTCGATCTTGGCCTGGTCCACATCCATACACAGGACATGATGGCCCACGTCTGCCAGGCAGGCGCCCGTTACCAGTCCGACATATCCGGTACCGAAAATTGTGATCTTCATGGGTTACTTTCCAAACGTTTCCAAAGGGGTAAAAGAATCAGAAATCAGTGTTCGCCTGAGGCCTTTTTCTTCTGCCAGATCGCTTCCCAGGCCAGCGCCGTCCGGACAATGGTTTCCAGGTCGTCGTAGTCCGGCGCCCAGCCCAGGGTGTCGCGGATCAGGGTGTTATCGGCCATCAATGCCGCAGGATCGCCTGCGCGCCGGTCGGTCTCGGTCACCGGGAAATCCACACCGGACACCCGTTTGACCACATCGATCACCTCACGAACAGTGAAGCCGCGCCCGTAACCGCAGTTCAGGACCTTGGAGTCGCCGCCGTTCGCCATGTGATCCAGCGCCATGACGTGGGCCTTGGCGAGATCCTCTACGTGGATGTAATCACGAATACAGGTGCCATCTCGGGTGTCATAGTCCGTACCGAACACGCTCATGCCTTCCCTCTGCCCGGTGACACATTCGCTGGCCACCTTGATCAGGTGGGTGGCCTCGGGAGTCGCCTGGCCCAGCAGGCCGTCAGGATTGGCGCCAGCGACGTTGAAATAGCGCAGGATGACGTAATTCAGGCTTGAAGCAGCCGCCAGATCCATGATCATCCGCTCGCTCATCATCTTGGACGCACCGTAGGGATTGATCGGAGCCAGCGGCAGATCCTCGGTCAGGACCTGCTGCTCCGGCATGCCATAAACTGCAGCCGTGGACGAGAACACCATGTAAGGAACCTGGTATCGCTCGACAGCCTTCAGCAGGTTCAGGGTGTTACGGGTGTTGTTGCTGTAATACTTGAGGGGATTGGCCACGGATTCGGGCACGACAATGTTGGCGGCAAAATGCAGCACAGCCTCGAACCGGTGTTCGGAGAACAGCCGGTCAATCGCCGCCTCGTCTGCCAGATCTCCCACCACCAGTTCGCCGGCTGTCACCGCCCAGCGGTAGCCTGTGGAGAGGTTGTCGAAAACCACGATATCGTGACCGGCCTCACCCAGCTGACGGACCACGTGACTACCAATGTATCCGGCTCCGCCGGTGACAAGCACTTTCATGGGTAAAGGCTACTCCTTCCCTGAGGATGATGACTGGCGCTGACGCCGGATTTCCGCCCGGCGCCGACTGAAAAATTCGCTGATGATTTCGCTGCACTGCTGTTCAAGGACGCCACCGGTGGCTTCCACTGCCCAATTCAGATGAGGTTCATCCAGGGTTCGGCGAGCGGATTCCACAGCCCCGGCTTTAGGCTCCGTGGCACCGTAAACCAGACGGCTGATGCGCCCGTGCACAATCGCTCCGACGCACATGGTACATGGCTCCAGCGTTACGTAAAGAGTCGCCCCTGACAAGCGGTAATTGCCTACCCGTGCTGCAGCATCCCGAAGCGCCCGGATCTCCGCGTGGGCGGTTGGATCACAACCGGAAATCGGGGTGTTGAAGCCGGCGCCGATTTCTTTATCGTCCAGGACCACAATGGCACCCACAGGGACCTCACCTGCCGCTGCCGCCTGTTGCGCCAACTGCAGAGCGCGGGCCATCCAGTATCGGTCGTTTGAGATCTCGGGCATTGTCGTCAGATTCGGTCGGTTTGAGCTCGGGGTGAGGAAAATACCATAGCTGATAACCCGAAACCACGCGCACAACGGTTACCCGCAGCTATTGGTCACGCCCGGTTGTCAGATGCTGGACAAACCAGTCCCGGGTCAGACGGGCAACCTGGTCCATTGTCCCCGGCTCCTCGAACAGATGGGTGGCGCCGGTCACAATTTCCAGTTGTGGTTTTATTGTCATTTGCTGCGCTGCCCAACGGTTCATCCCGATTACCGCCTGATCGAGCCCTCCCACGATCAGAAGCGTCGGCGCCCTGACTCGGGGCAAATCGTCACCGGCCAGATCCGCCCGCCCTCCGCGAGATACCACCGCAGCCACGGATTCGGGACGTCGGGCGGCCGCGATGAGTGCTGCAGCAGCGCCCGTACTGGCCCCGAACAGCCCGATTTGCAAATCGCGGAGATGCGGCTGTTCACCCAGCCAATCGACCGCGCCGATCAGGCGGCGACTCAGCAATTCGATATCGAACCGCAACTCCCGGGTGCGCAAGTCGATCTCATTTTCCTCCGCCGTCAAAAGATCGAAAAGCAGAGTGGCCAGCCCACCCTCATTCAGGAACTGTGCCACCGCACGATTACGGGGGCTGAAGCGACTGCTGCCGCTACCATGGGCAAAGACAACAATGCCCCGTGCCTGCCCGGGAACGTTCAGGTTCCCTTCCAGCTCAACACCTTCGGTACGCAGCTTGATTTCGCCCGAGTGGTCCTTTTTGTTCATGGCTTCCAGGCCCTCTCCAACTGTTCGGTCACTTCCTCATCCGACACCTGACTGAAATTCACATACCAAAGACCTATGGCCGTGAAGGGTTCCGGCATGGCAAGGCAGACCACGTCATCGGCTTCCCTGCGCAGTACCTCGATGGTATCTGGAGGGGCTACCGGCACAGCGACGACCACCTCCTTCGGGTTCTGCTTCCGCAGGGCCTTGATAGCAACGCGCATGGTGGCTCCGGTGGCAACACCATCGTCAACCAGAATTACGCACTTTCCCAGGATTTCCGGCCAGGGCCGGTCACCCCGGTAGGCCCGCTCCCGGCGCTCCAGTTCCTTCTGCTCCCGAACCGCGACCTTTTCAAGGGTCTCTTCAGACACATGCAGATAAGACACGAGTTCCTCGTTAAGCACGCGAACTCCGCCGCTGGCTATTGCACCCATGGCCAATTCCTGCTGGCCCGGCGAACCCAGTTTACGAACAAGCATAAGATCCAGCGGTGCATGCAGTGCTTCGGCCAGCTCGTACGCTACCGGCACGCCACCGCGCGGCAGGGCCAGAACAAGTAAGTCCTGGCGATCGCGATAATTTGCCATAGCTTTCGCCAGGGCCCGACCGGCCGTGATCCGATCCTTGATTGGCAGTTCCATCAGCAGTGCCCCTCTTCAAAGGACGTCTATCTACAGGCAATTCTGTAACAGTCGGACAAAAGACAGTATTGAGAATCCTCTTCCATCGCTCACCTGGAAAAGCTTCAGAGAGCAGTACTATCTTCCAGTTTCGCCATCAATACTCCATTCACTATAGAGAATGCGATCAGGTAAAGAAAAAGCACCAGGGCATACCAGGCATAAACGGGACCAGAGGCAAACACCCCACCAACAGCAGCCAGCAGCCAGGCTCTTATGCCCGCCTCCTTGCCAAGATTGCGCCTGATCCATTTTGGCTGAAGCAAAAGGTCCGCCGCCAGCAGCAGAAAAAACACAATCACCAGAGCTGGTACCACATTGCCCATCACTTTTGCGAAAAAATGAAGCGCCTGGCTGGCTGCCTCCGCATCGATGGCTGCAGTTACTCCGTAAGCTGCGAGCACCAGCGCCAAGAACAACCAGCCACCGAGCCCCGTTTTCTTTTTGGAACGTACCATTGGCGACCTACCCGATAACTCTCAGCGTGTAGACGCAAAGAAACGCAATCGTGATCGCGCTGACGAAACAGATCACATTGCGGTAAATTGCGAAGCGCGGACCAAGCATTAACATCTCGGCCGGAAGTTGAACGATGCCTACGCTGACCCAACTTACAATCAGGGCGGTCACGGCAATCAGGCTCACGCCACTTCTGAGCAACTCCCCACCCAGAACATAACTGGTTAACGGATGACCTGCCGCAATGCTGCCAACCGAAGCGCCAATCAGGCTATCCAGCATATCGCTGTGACCGAACAGGCCAGCCGAAAGGCTCTCCGGAAACAGGGTTACTCCCAGACTTGTCAGTAACAGCATGCCTACGACGATCGGCAGCAGATTCACGAATGTCCGCGCAGTCTTCCTGAGGCTGGTTTTCAATCGACGAGCTGGCATGTGCTATTTCCCCGTTTTGTCCTGGGCATAGTCTTCATGCCACCCCTCTGGCACAGGTATCTTCTGGTACCACTGTTCCCGCTCCGCCTCCAGTAGTCGCCGCGGCTGGCCCATGTAATCGGCGGCGCAATAGACCTGCCTGCCAATGGTGTTTGATAGCGCATCCAGCCACTCCGCGCCTTCCCGGCTTCTCATCAAATGGTGATCGAGGATGACCACATCGATGTGTTGCGCCAATCGCACCGCATTATTCCAGGCTGTTTCCCGCAGGGTGCTGCTTGAGCGATCGAGATAGAGTGGTGGCCAACCGGCTGCTCCGGTAGTGTCACCCGACAACACAGACTGCGGACTCCCAAGGATTCCGCACCGATGATTTCAAGCATCACGTTGCCTCGTTCTCTGTAGCCATCCCCATGATGTAGTGTAGACAACAACCCTGCCACGACGGCCACTGCGTTACCGCGAGAACCACTCGTGAGCGCAGCGCCCCGTCTTTTCGGGCACAAAAAAACCCATTGATCTCAATGGGTTTTTAATTGATGCACTGCTTTGTGGAGCCACCTGGTTCCAGAGGTGGGATCACTCCCACTCAATGGTCGCCGGCGGCTTGGACGAGACGTCGTAGGTCACCCGGGATACACCGCTGATCTCATTGATGATCCGGTTGGAGACCTTCTCCAACAGGTCATACGGCAGGTGAGCCCAGCGGGCGGTCATGAAATCGATGGTCTCGACGGCGCGCAGGGCCACCACGTACTCGTAGCGGCGGGCGTCGCCAACCACGCCAACGGACTTGACCGGGAGGAATACGGCGAAGGCCTGGCTGGTCTTGTGATACAGGTCGGCACGGTGCAGCTCTTCCAGGAAGATGGCATCGGCACGGCGGAGGATATCCGCGTATTCCTTCTTGACCTCACCCAGGATGCGGACACCCAGGCCCGGTCCCGGGAACGGGTGACGGTAGACCATGTCGTACGGCAGACCCAGCTCGAGGCCAATCCGGCGTACTTCGTCCTTGAACAGCTCCCGGAGCGGCTCCACCAGCTTCATTTTCATGGTTTCCGGCAGGCCACCCACGTTGTGGTGGGACTTGATCACGTGTGCCTTGCCGGTCTTGGACGCGGCAGACTCGATCACGTCCGGATAGATGGTGCCCTGGGCCAGCCAGTTCACGTCTTTGATATTGGCTGCCTCATCATCGAACACGTCGATAAAGGTGTTGCCGATGATCTTGCGCTTCTGCTCCGGGTCATCCACGCCTTTCAGCTTGGACAGGAACAGGTCCTCGGCATCCACGCGAATGACCTTTACGCCCATGTTGCTGGCGAACATGTCCATGACCTGATCGCCCTCGTGCAGACGCAGCAGGCCGTTATCCACAAACACGCAGGTCAGCTGCTCCCCGATAGCCTTGTGCAGCAGCGCTGCGGTTACCGAGGAGTCCACACCGCCGGAGAGACCGAGAAGCACCTTATCGCTCCCGACCTGCTCGCGGATCTGGCGCACCGCATCGTCCACGATCTTGGCCGGCGTCCACAGCGCCTCACAACCACAGATACCCAAGGCAAAATGCTCAAGAATGCGCTTGCCCTGGAGGGTATGGGTTACCTCCGGATGGAACTGCACGCCGTAAAGATTCCGGCTGGTATCCTGCATGGCCGCAATCGGTGCGCTTTCGGTGGATGCCAGCAGCTCGAAGCCCTCCGGCATGGCCACAACCTTGTCACCGTGACTCATCCACACGTCCAGCAACGATTCGCCCGCTGGCGTCAGGTGGTCGGTAATATCCGCCAGCAGGGGGCCCTTGGCGCGCACTTTCACCTGGGCATAGCCGAATTCCCGCTTTTCGGAACTGGCCACACGACCACCGAGCTGTTCAGCCATGGTCTGCATGCCGTAGCAGATGCCCAGCACAGGGATACCACGATCGAACAGGTCTTCCGGAGCCCGGGGGCCACCCAGCTGGGTTACGGATTCCGGGCCGCCCGCGAGAATGATGCCCTTGGGATTGAACTCCCTGAGTTCTTCATCGGTGATGTCAAAAGCCTTGATCTCACAGTACACGCCGATTTCCCGGATACGACGGGCAATCAGCTGGGTGTACTGGGAACCGAAATCAAGAATCAGGATACGGTGGTCGTGGATGTTCTGGGCCATGGAGTCCTCGGATCACAAATAAACAACGCGGCCCGTTCCGGGGCCGCGTTTATTGGGGTCATTCTTAACCGATACGGTAGTTGGGCGCTTCCTTGGTGATGGTCACGTCGTGGACGTGGCTCTCACGCATGCCGGCATTGGTGATGCGCACGAATTCCGGCTTGGTGCGCATTTCTTCCATGGTTGCACTGCCGGTATAGCCCATGGAAGCACGCAGACCGCCCATCAGCTGGTGGACGATGTTACGCATCGGGCCCTTGCACGCCACACGACCTTCGATACCCTCTGGCACCAGCTTCTCGATACCCTTGCTGGCATCCTGGAAGTAACGGTCGCTGGAGCCCTGCCCCATAGCACCGAGGGAACCCATGCCACGGTAAGCCTTGTAGCTCCGACCCTGGTACAACTCAACCTCACCCGGCGCCTCGTCGGTACCCGCCAGCAGGCTGCCGATCATGACGCTGTGGGCGCCGGCTGCGATGGCCTTGGCGATATCGCCGGAGAAACGCACACCGCCGTCTGCGATCAGCGGGACGCCACGATCTTTCAGCGCGGCCGCAACGTTGGATACCGCAGAAATCTGGGGCACGCCGATACCGGCAACAATGCGAGTGGTACAGATGGAACCGGGACCGATACCGACCTTCACGGCGTCCGCGCCGGCATCCGCCAGGGCAATCGCTGCATCGGAGGTGGCGATGTTGCCACCGATGACCTGCACCTCGGGGAAGTTCTGCTTCACCCAACGGACACGCTCGATAACGCCTTTGGAATGGCCATGAGCGGTATCGACCACAATCACATCCACGCCGGCCTCGGCCAGAGAGGTGATTCGTGCTTCGGTGTCGCCACCGGTGCTGACGGCGGCACCGACACGCAGGCGACCCTGCTCGTCCTTGCACGCCAGGGGATAATCCTTGGCTTTCTGGATGTCCTTGACGGTGATCAGGCCGCGCAGCTCAAACTCGTCATTCACCACCAGCACCTTCTCGATGCGATGGCGGTGCAGCAGCTCCTTCACGTCCTCGAGGCTGGCGCCCTCCTTGACGGTCACCAGCTTCTCCTTCGGCGTCATGATGTCACGCACCAGGGTGTCCATGCGGCTCTCGAAGCGGATATCACGACCGGTAACGATGCCCACCAGATCGTGGCCATCGACCACCGGCAGGCCGGAAATGTTGTTGGCCATGGTGATGTCGACCAGTTCGCGCACGGTGGTGCCCGGTGACACGGTGATCGGATCCTTCACCACGCCACTCTCGAATTTCTTGACCTTGCGAACCGCAGCCGCCTGCTGCTCCACAGTCATGTTCTTGTGCATGATACCGATGCCGCCTTCCTGGGCCATGGCGATGGCCAGCTCGGCTTCGGTGACCGTATCCATGGCTGACGAGACCAGCGGAATGTTCAGGGTGATATTGCGGGTCAGCTGGGTCTGGAGACTGACCTGATGGGGGAGAACTTCCGAGAATCCGGGAACAAGCAGAACATCATCAAACGTGAGGGCTTCTTCAGCAATTCGCAGCATTGGGATCCGCCTTTTGAACGTGCTAAGTTTGGAAATCCTGTACCGCGCCCTGAGCGGCGCGACAAAGCAAAATCCTTAATCGATCTATTATAAAGTGGTGGCCCGGGACAGTAAACCGCACCATTTTGAAGGTCCGGTTGCATCTTTTTGAATTTCCGATATTTTTACTTCGAAATTTTCGGCTATTGCGTATAACCAACCACGGAGTACGGCCTTGACCCCCTCCTTCCAGGATTCCCAGCCTCTTTCCGGTGATGCGGGCAATCTGCGCCCGACACGGGCCCTGAGTGTCAGCGAACTCAATCACCAGGCCCGGCATTTGCTGGAATCCAGCTTCATGCAGGTCTGGGTGGAAGGCGAACTGTCCAGCTTCTCCCGCCCCTCCTCGGGCCACTGGTATTTCTCCCTGAAAGACCGCAAGAGCCAGGTCCGGTGCGCCATGTTCCGGAGCTTCAACCAGCGGGTCCGGGCCATTCCGAAGGAAGGCGATCAGGTTCGCATACGCGGGAAGGTGACGCTTTACGAAAGCCGGGGCGACTTCCAGATCATTGTCGAGCACATCGAGCCGGCGGGACTGGGCGCACTGCAGCAGGCATTCGAGGAACTCAAGCGCAAGCTTCAGGCCGAGGGATTGTTCGACGCAGCCCGCAAGAAGCCGATTCCGGCCCTGCCCCGACATATCGGAGTGATCACCTCCCCGACCGGCGCCGCCATCCATGACATCCTGACGGTGCTTTCGCGCCGGTGCCCGGCCATCCCGGTCACCGTCTATCCGACCACCGTCCAGGGCAAGGCCGCGACCAGCGATATCGTCCGGGCCATCGAGCAGGCCCAGAGTCATGGCGTTGCCGATGTCCTGATCATCGGTCGGGGTGGCGGCTCCCTCGAGGATCTCTGGTGCTTTAACGAGGAGGCGGTCGCCCGGGCCATTGCGGCCTGCCGGATTCCGACCGTGAGCGCCGTCGGCCATGAAGTGGATGTCACCATTGCCGATTTCGTGGCGGATCTCCGGGCCCCGACCCCATCGGCCGCGGCGGAAAAAATCTCACCGGACCAGAGCCAATGGCTGAGGCAACTCGCCGAGCAGGAGCTTCGGCTTGCCAACGCCGCACGGCGGAGTCTGAAACGCCTCTCAGTGCAACTGGAACACCTGGCCGCACGGCTGCGGGATCCCCGTCGGGAGTTACAGGAAAAAGCCCAGCGTATGGATGATCTGGAGCTACGCCTGGGCAAGGCGATGAAGCAGAAACTGGAGCGTTGGGATGTGCGTACCGGACACCTCGCCCAGAGGCTGGCCATGCAGTCACCGCAGAAACAGCTGACCACCAGCCGTGAAGCCCTCGGTCGCATCGAGGAGCGGCTGTTTGCAGCAACCCGGCTGACCATCCGCCAGCAGCGCGACCGCATGGAGCACCTCGCCCAGACCCTGAATGTGGTCAGCCCACTCGCCACTCTGGGCCGGGGCTACGCCATTGTCCGGGGCCCAACCGGCGCCATCATCCGGGATGCAGGCAACCTCTCCCCCGGTGACCGGGTTTCGGCCCGGGTAGCGATAGGCGAAATCGAGGCCGAAGTGACTTCCGTCAAATCAGGCCCGGAATAACACGCTGAAAAGCCCTTACTAAGCCTATGGTCTACTAGTCCATAAACTCAAAGTGCCTAAAGTTGTGTCAATACGTACAAACAACACAAAAACAACAGGCACCAAGAGGTGGAATCTATGGACTACAATTCCGAATTCCGGCGCTCGATCGACCAGCGTGACGAATTCTGGCAAGAGCATGCCAACCAGATTGACTGGATCGAGGCGCCGAAGACCATCTGGCAGCCAAAGGACAATGGCCATGGCGAATGGTTTCCCGATGGCGTCCTCAACACCAGCGACGTCGCACTGGATGCGAACATTCGTGCCGGCCGGGGTGACCAGAAGGCCCTGATTTACGACTCCCCGGTTACCAACACCCAGCAGTCCTATACCTACAACGAACTCACCGCCGAGGTTGCCCGTTTTGCCGGCGCCCTGAAGGCCAACGGCATCTCCAAGGGTGACCGGGTCATCATCTACATGCCGATGATTCCCCAGGCCGTGGTGGCCATGCTGGGCTGTGCCCGCATCGGCGCCATTCACTCTGTGGTCTTCGGCGGCTTTGCCGCCCACGAGCTGGCGGTGCGCATTGAAGACGCAGAACCCAAGGCCCTGATCACCGCGTCCTGCGGCATCGAAGTCAGCCGGGTTATCGAATACAAGCCACTGGTGGACAAGGCTATCGAGCAGTCCAGCCACAAGCCGGATCTGTGCGTGGTGTATCAGCGCCCGCAGGCGCGGGCTGAAATGCAGGATGGCCGCGATCTTGACTGGGAAGCGGTCATGGAAGGCGCTGAACCGGCCGATCCGGTCCCCGTCAAATCAACGGATCCGCTTTACATCCTCTACACCTCCGGCACCACGGGCAAACCCAAGGGTGTGGTACGGGACAACGGAGGCCACGCCGTGGCCCTCAAATACAGCATGAAACTGGTGTACGACGCCAACCCCGGCGATGTTTACTGGGCCGCCTCAGACGTGGGCTGGGTCGTGGGTCACAGCTATATCGTGTATGGCCCGCTGTTTGCCGGCTGCACCACCATCCTGTACGAAGGCAAACCAGTCAAAACTCCGGATGCCGGCGCCTTCTGGCGGGTGGTACAGGACCATGGCGTGAACCTGCTGTTCACCGCCCCCACGGCATTCCGCGCCGTGCGCAAGGAAGACCCCGAAGCGGACGAGCTGAACAAGTATGATGTCAGCTCCCTCAAGCGGATCTTCCTGGCCGGCGAGCGACTGGACCCGCCTACCTACGAGTGGCTGAAGGAGCACACCGGCCTGCCCATCCTCGATCACTGGTGGCAGACCGAGACCGGCTGGGCCATCTGCTGTAACCCGGTGGGCATCGAGATGATGGAAACCAAGCCCGGCTCCGCTACCGTGCCCTCCCCCGGTTACGACGTTCAGGTTGTCGACATGAATGGCAGCCAGGTTGCCTCCGGTGAGCAGGGTCAGGTCGCGGTCAAGCTGCCGCTGCCGCCAGGCTGCATGATGACGGTCTGGGGTGATGATGAACGTTTCCGCAAGACCTACCTTGATCCGATCCCGGGCTACTACAGCTCCGGTGACGGTGGCTTCATTGATGACGACGGCTACGTGTTCATCATGGGCCGGACCGACGACGTCATCAACGTTGCAGGCCACCGTCTCTCCACCGGCGAAATGGAAGAAGTGGTGGCATCCCATCCGGCCATTGCCGAGTGCTGTGTTGTGGGCGCCCACGACGAGCTGAAGGGCCAGGTTCCGATCGGCCTGGTGCTGATCAAGGACGGCGCCACCATCGATCACGATGAGCTGGAAGAAGAACTGGTTGAAATGGTGCGCGACAAGATCGGTGCCATTGCATGCTTTCGCCGGGCCATGGTGGTCGAGCGACTGCCCAAGACCCGGTCCGGCAAGATTCTGCGCCGGGTGATCCGCCAGATCGCCGATGGTGAGGAGTACACCGTACCCAGCACCATTGATGATCCGGCCATCCTGGAAGAGATCAGCCAGCAGTTCCGCTCCTGAGCATCCTGCTGGCAAACATCGTGGCCGGCCACCTGAAAGTGGCCGGCCACGATGCCTCTCCATCTGTCACTTTCCTGTCAAATCCTTGTTTTTAAAACAAATAAAAGCTTCAAAAAAAGCGTTGACGCTCCCGAAACTCGGTCTATACTGAAATTGCTGTGAAAAAACAGCGGTATTTAGTGAATGCGTTACAACGTCGTGCCTCCGTGCTTTTCGTTGCCCCTTCTCTCAGTACTCTCTGGATTTCTCAGCACAGTTCCATAAGGAATTCGAAGGTCCCGTGAGGGCAAATTTTAGAAAGACAGGAAAGATCAATGTCCGATACAAAAACCGGCCACGTGAAGTGGTTCAACGAGTCCAAGGGCTTTGGCTTTATCGCTCAGGACGGTGGCAGTGACGTATTTGTTCACTACAGTGCAATCAACGCTTCCGGTTTCCGTACCCTGACCGAAGGTCAGCAGGTACAGTTCACCGTAACTCAGGGCCCGAAAGGCCCGCAGGCGGAAAACGTAACGCCGGTGTAACCGGGTTAAGTGGACCGTTCCTTGCCCCTCACGGGCATTGGAAACGTAATAAGCCGGCATAATGCCGGCTTATTTTTTACCTTCGATTTCATTCCTCAGGCGTCAGCCAGCTCGGCGGCCTTTTTAGCAGAGGGCATCTCGGTTCCCACAGCCTGGGCGACGGCGGAGAACAGCGCCTGCAGAGTGGCTGAGGTGGTGTCCTCGGCAAGAGCCGCGGCGCTGCAGTGCTGGCCGTTCACCGTCAGGCGGATGCACGCCAGAGCGTTGGCGTTGGTCCCCTCACCCAGTGCGAACTCGTCATAGGCCTCGACCGCGATAGTGATACCGAAGCGGTTCTCGAGAGCCTCGGAAACCGCCTCTACGGCGCCCAGACCACGACCTTCCAGTCGGACCGGCGAGGCATCGGTGCCAACGACCACATCGGCGCGCACGCCTTCGTCATCCCGATGCAGATCGTAGGAACGCAGTTCCCAGTCGGAATGCACTTTCAGGTACCGGTCCTCGAACAGGCGATGGATGGTGTGCGAGTCGATTTCGCCGCCTTCGGTTTCCGCCTCGCGCTGTACCACCTTGCTGAACTCGATCTGCAACCACCGGGGCAGACTGATGTCGTAGTCCCGCTCCAGCACGTAGGCAACGCCGCCCTTGCCGGACTGGCTGTTGATTCGAACCACTTCCTCATAGCGCCGGCCCACATCGAACGGATCGATGGGCAGGTAGGCAACGTTCCAGACATCGCCGTCCTTGCGGCGGGCCAGGCATTTGCGAATCGCGTCCTGGTGACTGCCGGAGAAGGCGGTGAATACCAGTTCGCCGGCATAGGGATGGCGCGGGTGCGTGGAAATTTCCGTACAGGCCTCGACCACTTCCGTGATCTCGGCCATGCCGGACAGATCCAGGGTCGGGTCGATACCCTGGGAATACAGGTTCATGGCCATGGTGACCAGGTCCATATTTCCGGTCCGCTCACCGTTGCCCATCAGGGTGCCCTCGACACGATCGGCACCCGCCATCACCGCCAGCTCGGCAGCGGCCACAGCACAACCCCGGTCATTGTGGGTGTGCACGCTGATACTGATGTGCTCCCGGCGCTGGATGTTGTCACAGATCCACTCGATCTGGTCGGCAAAGACATTCGGGGTTGCCATTTCCACGGTCGCGGGCAGGTTGATGATCACCGGCTGGCCCTGATCGGGGCGCCACACCTCGGTGACCGCATCGATGACCTCCGCAGCAAAGTCCAGCTCGGTTCCGGTAAAGCTTTCCGGGGAATACTGGAACGTCCAGTCCGTGTCCGGATAGCGGGTTGCGATCTCCTTCACCAGCTTCGCGCCATTGACGGCGATGTCCCGGATACCGTCCCGGTCCAGACCAAACACCTGCTCGCGCTGGACCGTGGAGGTGGAGTTGTAGACATGCACGATGGCGCGCTTCGCGCCCTCCAAGGCCTGGTAGGTGCGCTCAATCAGTTCCGGGCGCGCCTGGGTCAGAACCTGGATCCTGACGTCGTCTGGAATCCGGTTTTCCTCAATCAGCTTGCGGCAGAAATCAAAGTCCGGCTGACTGGCCGCCGGAAAACCAATCTCTATTTCCTTGAAGCCGAGCTTGACCAGTAAATCGAACATTCGCTGCTTCTGGGCAACAGACATGGGCTTGACCAGTGCCTGGTTACCGTCTCGCAGGTCTACAGCGCACCAGGTGGGAGCCTTTTCGATCACCTTGTCCGGCCAGCGACGGTCGGTCTTGGCGATCGGCTTGAATGCCATATATTTGCGATGATCAAAAGCCATGGAAGGATTCCTTTCGATTGCCGGTGGAGTACTTGATTTAGTTACTATGCTAACTCAGTCGAACGGAAATTTGATTGCTATTTCAGGCTTGGAATGGGTAAATTTGAGCATATCCCACCGAAATTGACGCGAAGGTCGCAACATAATGCTCAAACAACCCAAGGAACTCGTAAAAATTGACAAAACCGACCGGCGGATCCTGGAAGAACTCCAGAAAGACGGCTCACTGACCAATCAGGAACTGGCAGAAAAGGTAGGACTTTCCCCCTCCCCCTGCCTGAGGCGGGTAAAGGCACTTGAGGACGCCGGCGTCATCCTTGGCCGGGCCACGGTCCTGGACCACAAGAAGCTCGGGCTATCCTTAACGGCCATCATCCTGATCGGCATGGACCGTCACACCCCCGAACGCTTTGCAGCCTTTGAAGAAAAGGTCGCCGGTTACCCGGAAGTCCAGGAGTGCTACCTGATCACCGGGCAGGACGCCGACTACATGCTCAAGGTGGTGGTCCCGGACATGGACCACTACCACCATTTCCTGCTGAACCACATTACGCGGATCCAGGGAGTCAGTGGCGTCCATTCCAGCTTCGTTCTCAGGCGGGTCATAGACAGCACCGCCCTGCCTCTGGGGTATCTGTCCTGAATCAGCGAATCAGCTCGCGGACATAGGCGCCCGCCATACATTTGAGTTCCTCGACCAGCTGACGACCCTGGTCTTCGGGCAAAGTAACCGCCAGGCGAAGAATGTTGCCGGCAGAACGCGGCAACAGAAGGCTAGCCGTCCAGCGACGGGCCTCCGGGATATGGGGGCACTCCTCCTTCAGGCGGGCGTCCAGATCCTGGGCGTTGCTGTAGAGTTCCCGCAGGTCCAGCTCACGCAACTCGGGCATTGCCTCGACACCACTCCATATCGCCGAATAGGCCGGCTCGGTCCGGTAGAACTCGTAGAACTGGTCAATCAGAATATCCACGGCTTCGATCAGACCCAGCTCCGGCAGATGCTTGCGCAGGGCCTTTTCCATCTTCTCCACGTGCTGCTCGGCGATGGCGTGAACGATCGCGGCCTTGTTGGGAAAGTAGCGGTAGAGCGAGGCAAGGGACATACCCGATTGCCGGGCGATGGCGGACATGCTGGTAGCATCCACACCGACTTCATCAAAAATGGCCGCGGCATGCGACAGGATGGTGTTTACCCGCTCGCGGCTCCGGGCCTGAACAGGCTGGCGGCGGGGGGCAACATCAACAGTTTCATCAGTCATCATCTGTACCTTGTCAGGCTGGCTCCGTACAATAACCACCACTTTACGACATAATAAGACGCTGGCGGCGAGGATCCGCCTGTCCATTAGTCTAACCATTCTGATCCAAGCCAAACGGAAGAGACAATGCGAGCAAGCCGTTACCTGATAGCGACCCAGAAAGAGACCCCCGCTGACGCGGAAATTATCAGCCACCAGTTGATGTTACGTGCCGGCATGATCCGCAAGCTCGCAGCCGGCCTGTACACCTGGCTACCGATGGGGCTGCGCAGTCTGCGCAAAGTTGAGCGGATTGTTCGTGAAGAAATGGACAAGAGCGGAGCCCAGGAAGTCCTGATGCCCGCGGTACAGCCGGCGGAACTCTGGCAGGAGTCAGGCCGCTGGACCGAGTACGGTGGCGAGCTGCTGCGTATGAACGACCGCCATGGCCGGGATTTCTGCTTCGGTCCGACCCACGAGGAAGTCATCACCGACCTGATCCGGAACGAGGTGAAGAGCTACAAGGAATTGCCGGCCAACTTCTACCAGATCCAGACCAAGTTCCGGGATGAGCGCCGCCCGCGGTTTGGCGTGATGCGCGCCCGGGAATTCATCATGAAGGACGCCTACTCCTTCCACGTCGACGCGGAGTCTCTGAACGAGACCTACCAGGTAATGCACCGGACCTATTGCAACATCTTCGACCGTGTAGGGCTGGACTATCGTCCGGTAGAGGCGGACTCCGGCGCCATCGGTGGCAGCGACTCCCACGAATTCCACGTACTGGCCTCCTCCGGTGAGGACGACATCGTGTTCAGCACCGAGAGCGATTACGCCGCCAATATCGAGAAGGCGGTGGCCCTTGCGCCTGCCGGCGAGCGTCCCGCGCCGGCTGAAGAAATGAAAGAGGTCCACACTCCCGGCCAGCGCACCATCGAGGCCATTGCCGAATTCCTCGGAATCGACGCCACCCGCACCGTCAAGACGCTTCTGGTGAAGGGCGAGGAGGACGAAAACGGCCAGTCCGGTCTGGTGGCACTCATCCTCCGTGGCGACCACACCCTGAACGAGATCAAGGCTGAAAACCTTGCCGGCATTGCCGAGCCGCTGACCATGGCCACCGACGAGGAAATCAAGAGCGCGACTGGCTGCGAGCCCGGCTCCATCGGCCCCGTCAACCTGCCTGTGCCGGTGATTGTCGACCGCAGTGCCGCTCACCTGGCGGACTTTGTCTGCGGCGCCAACCGGGACGACTATCACCTGACCGGCGTCAACTGGGAGCGTGATGTCCCGCTGGGCCGTGTTGAAGACCTTCGCAATGTGGTCGAGGGAGACCCGAGCCCGGATGGCAAGGGCACCCTGGAGATCCGCCGCGGTATCGAGGTGGGCCACATCTTCAAGCTGGGCAACAAGTACAGCAAGTCCATGAACGCCACCGTCCTGGACGAACACGGCAAGAGCGTGGTCATGGAAATGGGCTGCTACGGCGTTGGCGTTTCCCGGATCGTGGCCGCGTCCATCGAGCAGAACCATGACGACAAGGGCATCATCTGGCCGGACGCCATTGCGCCTTTCCAGGTCGCCATCGTGACCCTGAACGCCCACAAGTCACCGACCGTGGCCGAGGCAGGGGAGAAACTCTACGAGCAGTTGCGCCAGGCGGGCTTCGATGTCCTGCTGGATGACCGTAACGAGCGCCCGGGAGTGAAGTTCGCGGATATGGAACTGATCGGTATTCCCCACCGTTTCGTGGTTTCCGATCGGGGTCTGGCTGCGGGTACCCTGGAATACAAGGGTCGCAGGGATGAAGAGAAGCAGGATATCCCGGTGGCCGAAGCCCTGCCCTTCCTGATCAACGCATCGCCGCGCAAGGGACTCTGAGCGCGGCTGTCCCACGCGGACTCAGACTATTGGAGAGAGCCCGGCACCACCGACCACGCCGGGCTCCATCTCCAGAATCACACCAAATCGTTTCCGGACCGACTCCCTTATCCGGTCTGCAAGCTCCAGAATATTGCGGCCTGTGCCCCCGGCATGGTTGATCAGAACCAGAGCCTGACGGTTGTGCACGCCTACCCGCGAATCCCGGTAACCTTTCCAGCCGCACTGGTCTATCAGCCAGGCCGCGGCAACCTTGACCCCCTGGGCCTGCGGGTACGCCGGGATATCCGGATACAGCTCTTTCAGCCGGCCATAGTCCGCCTCGGTAACCACCGGGTTCTTGAAAAAACTGCCGGCATTGGGAAGCTGCCGGGGATCGGGGAGTTTTCGTCGGCGAATGGCCATCACCGCTTCGGCTACCGAGAGAGCGTCAGGTTCCCTGTCGGGAAGACTGGCAAGGTACTCCTCCAGGTCACGATAGCCCAACTGGAGGGGTTTGCTGCGTGACAGCCGCAACCGAATCTCGGTGATCACATAACGGCCGGACTTGCGCTTGAACAGACTCTCGCGATAACCAAAGCCGCACTGATCGTTGGCCAGACGAAGCCACTTGCCGGTCTCGCGATCAAAAGCGGTTACCGATACCAGGGTGTCGCAAAGTTCCACCCCATAGGCACCGATATTCTGGACCGGGGCGGCGCCTGCCGTGCCCGGGATCAGGGCCAGGTTCTCGATGCCCCGGTAGCCGGACTTTGTCGCGTAGAGCACGGCGTCATGCCAGTTCTCCCCGGCACCAAGGACCAGGGTGGCCTCGTCACCCTCGATCTGCTCCCAGTGGCGCCCCTGAATTGCCATGTGAATCACCAGTCCCGGGAAATCACCGGCGAACACGAGGTTGCTGCCACCGCCGATAAACAGGGTGTCGAGACCGCGCTCCCGTGCCCACGTCAGGGCATCCTCCAGCAGCTCCGAGTCCCGCAACTCAAGGAAATACCTGGCCGTGGCCGGGACCTGCAGGGTATTGAACGCCTGCAGATCAACCTGCTCCTGAACCGACACCCGATTCTTCAACGCAAGCGTCCCCGGATCTCATCAAGGAGCCCCTGACCGGCTTCGTGGATGAGGTCCAGCACGAACTCGAAGCCGTCCTCGCCACCGTAATAGGGGTCCGGCACTTCCTCGTGGTGGGACTTACCATAGGAGAGGAACAGCTCCGGGGCGGTACCACCATTCTGGTGCCAGATGTCCTTCACATCCGCCAGGTTCTGGCGGTCCATCACCAGCACATAGTCGAACTCATCCAGATCAGTCTCGATAATCTGGCGTGCCCTGAGGTCGCTGATATCAATGCCCCGTTTGCAGGCGGCCTCCATGGCCCTGGCATCGGGTGACTTGCCGACATGCCAGCTGCCGGTACCGCAGGAATCGATATGGATCCGATCGGACAGACCGACCTCCTCCACCAGGGAGCGGAAAACGCCCTCGGCGCTGGGGGAACGGCAGATGTTTCCCAGGCAGACAAACAGCACCCGAACGCCATTGCTCATGTTCAACTCTCCTGTTTCGTTGTCAGCCACGCACGGACACGCTCGAGGTCCGCTTCGGTATCCACGCCGGCAGGCGGATTCTGTGCCGCAATGTCTACGTGAATCCGGGCACCGTTGTAGAGGGCTCGCAGTTGCTCGAGGGATTCCACTCTCTCGGTCGGCGCCGGCGCCCAGGAAACAAATTCGCTCAGTACACTGGCGCGGTAGCCATAGATGCCAATGTGCCGGAAATACCCGACACCATCCGGCAACGACACCAGGCCCCTGGCCGAATCCATACCGGAGGGCCACTGATCCCGGGCCCAGGGGATCGGTGCCCGACTGAAATAATGGGCCATTCCCTGATGATCGAAGACCACCTTCACCACATTGGGATTGAACACTGGCCCGATGTCGTGAATGCGCTCGCAGAGGGTGGCAATGGAGGCTTCCGGGTAGCGCTCCAGGTTCTCAGCTACCTGGTTGATCAGGGCTGGCGGGATCAGGGGCTCATCGCCCTGGACGTTCACCACCCGATGATCCGGATCAAGTGCCAGCTTGCGTGCCACCTCTTCCAGCCGGTCGGTGCCACTGGCGTGGTCGGGCGAGGTCATCACCACTTCCGCCCCGAAACTTTCACAGGCTTCCTGAATGCGCCGGTCGTCGGTGGCCACCACCACCCGGGAAGCACGGCTTTCGGCCGCACGCTCACACACATGGCGAATCATTGGCTTGCCGGCAATATACGCCAGCGGCTTGCCCGGCAGGCGGCTGGAGGCATAGCGGGCCGGAATCACAACGGTGAAGGACATGCTCTCTCCCTTGCCAGATCAGGTCAGTGCTTTTCGAGACGTTCGTCAGTGCTCAGGGTCCGGGCCTCGCTGGCCAGCATGACCGGGATCCCCTCCCGGATCGGGAAAGCCATGGCATCCTGGTAACAGATCAGCTCGGTTTTCTCCTTGTTGAGCTTCAGGTCACCCTTGCAGACCGGGCAGGCCAGCATGGCAATCAGCTTTTTATCCATGGTCCGTTCTCTTCTGGTTTGATTCATTCAACTGTTGCGAGCATTCCTCGAGCCGCTGGAGAAACGCGTCGATAAAACTGTCCGGCAACTCTGCCTCCACCGCAAGGTACCAGGCATTATCCGGTGCAAACTTCCGGCATTTTACGGCGTCCTTGGCGGTCATCACCAGCCACTCGCCCGGCTCCGCCGACAGATCGCGAGCCCTGAAACGGTGATGATCGGGAAAAGGCGTTTCCCGGACCTGGGCACCAAGCTGTCTGAGCGTATCGAAAAACCGCGCGGGATTGCCGATTCCGGCAACACCATGAACCTTGCGCCCGGCAATCTCGGCCAGCGGCGCCTGATGACCTGTTGTCACCTGGACCAGGGAGGAAGGGAGCAGTCGCATGGGAAAGATCTCCGGATGCTCGACTCCCTCGAAGCTCTCGAGCCGGTCCTTGGCCTCGTCAGCTCTGGCACCATTGACCACCACAAAGTCGACACTCGAAAGCCTGGAAACCGGTTCCCGTAGCGGGCCGACAGGAATCAGGCTGCCATTACCGATGCCACGGCTGGCATCGAACACGGCCAGCTCGATATCCCGGGGCAAGGCATAATGCTGGAGACCATCGTCACAAATCAGGACATTGCCCAGAAACCGGGAAATGGCAAGGGCAGCTCCTCGCCGACGCTGGGGATCCACTACCACCGGGACACCCGTCGCCTGTGCCAGCATCACCGGCTCATCGCCGGCCACTGACGGGTCACTGTCACCGTCCACCACAAGCGGATAATGGTCAGACTTGCCACCGTAGCCCCGACTGAGAATCACAGGCCGCCAGCCGGCCGACGACATCTCCTTGACCAGGCGGGCCGTCAGCGGGGATTTGCCGGTGCCCCCGGCGGTAATGTTGCCAACCACCACCACCGGAACCGGAAGCGGTTCGTCGCGAAGCTCCCAAGCCTTGCGCCGACGGGAGTCACTGATGGAACGGTAGAGCCAGGCCAGCGGCGCCAGCCAGCCGAGCGGGCGGCCCTTGCCATACCAGACCCGGTCCACCAGGGAAGTCATGAATGCTCACTGAACTGCATCTGGTGCAACTGGGCATAGGCGCCACCAGCCGCCAGCAACTCCTCGTGGCGACCGGATTCGACAATCCGGCCCTTCTCCATCACCAGAATCCGGTCTGCCTTCTCGATGGTGGACAGACGGTGCGCGATCACCAGGGTTGTCCGGCCCTGCATCACGGTTTCCAGGGCCTCCTGGATGTGGCGTTCGGATTCGGTATCCAGTGCCGAAGTCGCCTCGTCCAGGATCAGCACCGGCGCATCCTTCAGCAAGGCCCGGGCGATGGCGAGCCGCTGACGCTGGCCGCCGGACAGCATCACGCCATTGTCCCCGATCATGGTATCGAGCCCTTCCGGCATCCGGTCGATAAACTCCAGGGCGTGGGCTTTCTCTGCCGCCGCCCGGATCTCCTCACGGCTGCAGTGCCTGAGGGCGCCATAGGCGATGTTGGCGGCGATGGAGTCATTGAACAGCACCACGTTCTGGGTCACCAGCGCGATCTGTGCACGCAGGGCCGGGAGCGAATACTCCCGCAGGGAATGGTCATCGATGCGGATATCGCCACCGGTAAACTCGTAGAACCTGGGCAGCAGGCTGACCAGGGTCGACTTGCCACTGCCCGAACGGCCCACAAGGGCAACGCTCTGCCCTGCCGGAATGGTGAGGGAAATACCCTCGAGGACGTTATCTAGCTGGTCCCGGTACCGGAAGGAGACATCGTCGAAACGGATATCCCCGGCAACCCGATCCGGCGCGTAGGTTCCGGGGTCGTCCTCAGGATGCTCATCGATGGTTTCGAACACATCATGGGCAGCCGCCACACCCTTCTGGATCTTGGCGTGGATGTTGGTGATCTGACGGATCGGCTTGGCCATGGTGGTTGCCGCCGTCAGGAAGGCCACCAGCTGGCCGGTGGTCATTTCACCCCGGATTTCCGGAGCAAGCATCATCCAGACCAGTGCCGCTATCGCGATCGCCACCAGCACCTGGATCACCGGCACACTGATCGCCTGGGTTGCGGCCATTTTAAGGCTCTGCTTCAGGTTCTGGTCGTTGACGGTCCGGAACCGTTCCTTTTCATAGTCCTCACCGCCAAAGGTACGGACGACGCGGTAGCCGGTGATCGATTCCGAGGCTACGTGGGTGATATCGCCCATGGAGCCCTGGATACGCTTGCTGATCTTGCGAAAACGCTTGCTGGCGTAGCTCACCACCACCCCGATGATCGGACCCACAGTAAGGAACAGCAGGGTCAGCTTCCAGTTGGTGTACAGCATGAAACCGAGCAGGCCGACAACCGTCAGGCCCTCGCGCAAGGCGGTGGTGACCGCATTGGTTGTTGCCTCGGCCACCTGCTCGACGTTGAAGGTCAGCTTGGAAACCAGCCGCCCGGACGCGTTGTCATCAAAATACCGTGATGGCAATGCCATGAGCCGTTCGAACAGGTCCCGGCGCAGGGAGTTGATCACATGGCGGCCGACGTAACCGATGAAGTAGGTACTCATGTAGGTGCCCAGACCCCTGGAGGCGAACACTCCCACAATCAGCAGTGTCAGCTGCAACCGGTTCTGGTCGGTGGGGTTTTCGATGGCCGTGATGACGTATTCCATGGCCGCCGCCATGCCGGTGGAAGCCGCGGCATAGATGACGTTGCCAATCACTGCCAGGGAAAAGGCAATCCAGAACGGTTTGGCATAGGACAGCAGGCGCTTGTAGGTCTCCCAGCTGCCCTTGTCCAGGGCGGCCGGGGCCGCAGGTTCCGGGTTATTCACCAGCATCAGACTCCCGCTCCGTGGTTATGCTCAACTTGGCAAAACCCAGGCGGCCGGCAACATCCATGGCGCGAACCACAAATTCGTGTGGCGTGCGGGCATCAGCGGTAATGATGAATGGCAGGGAACTATCACCTTCGGCCAACTCACGCACCCCCTTCTCAAGGGTCTCCCGCCGGTTGTTGACCAGGGTACGGTCGTTGAGGATGTACTGCCCCTCAGCGTTGATCACCACGTCAATCTGCTTCACGTCGGCCGGGCTGGCTGGCTCGCCGCTGGCCTCGGGCAACTCGACCTGCAAATGACTTTCCCGGGTAAAGGTGGTGGATACCATAAAGAAAATCAGCAGCAGGAAGACCACATCGATCAACGGGGTCAGGTCGACGCCGACTTCCTGGCTTCTCTGGCGCTTGAACTTCACGGTGTTCAGGCTCCTTCCACGTCGATTTCGCGGTCTCCGTGCACAACCTCAACCAGCTTGATGGCTTCCTGCTCCATGTTGACCACCAGCTCATCAACACGACGGATGAAATAGCGGTGACAGATCAGCGCCGGGATCGCCACGCTCAGACCGGCCGCCGTGGTGATCAGGGCTTCAGAAATGCCCCCCGCGAGGTTGCCGGCATTGCCGACACCGGCGAGCTGGATCTCGGCAAAAACCTTGATCATGCCGATTACCGTACCCAGCAGGCCAAGCAAGGGGGCGATGGTGGCCACGGTACCGAGGGGATTCAGGAAACGCTCCAGTTCGTGGATCACCTGGCTGGCTTCGTGCTCGATGCTTTCCTTCATGATTTCCCGGCCATGCTTGGCGTTGAGCAGACCGCCGGCAAGGATTCGGCCGAGCGGAGAGGAACCCTGCAGGGCCTTGAGCTTCCGGCCATTCAGATCCTTCTTCTTGATCCAGCGCCAGAGTTCGTTGATGGTCTGGGGGGGAGCAACCCTGGAGGCACGAAGGGTCCAGAAACGCTCCAGGACGATGGCCAGAGCCAGGATGGAACAGGCAACAATGGGCACCATCAGAATGCCACCGGCTTTCAACAACTCGAACACGCTTGGTCTCCCTGGTTAGTTACAAGCCGCGCTACTTTAGCATAGCTGCCGTTTCAGGCCACACCCGTTGTGTCACGGTATTTTACATTGGTCACGGGTCAGCCCCGCTCCGCCGATCCAGAACGGTGAATCGTGTCTCATTTCATGGACTTCCAGCCCCTCGGCAGTTGCCTTGAGCGTAATGCCACCGGAGCACGCGGTATTCAGCGCAATCGCCCCGCTCTGACGGTAGCGGGCAACAACGTCGGGGTGCGGGTGGCCATAACGGTGCCGGTAACCGGCGGTATAAATAACATGATCCGGCGCCAGGGTATTGACCCAGGCTGAAGAAGACGAGGTTTTGCTGCCGTGATGAGGCGCCAGCACAACCCGATGCAGAGAAGGATCTAAAGCCGACTCGAGGGCTTTGAGGAATCCCACCTCGACCGCATCGGTAATATCTCCCGGCAGAATCCACTCCGTCCCCTTGTGCCGGACCACCAGCACACAGGACGCATCATTACCGGACACATCACCGGGATTCCGCCAGAAAGCCAACTCCAGAGCACCCAGCGTTTCCGGCTTTCCCCGGCACCTCTGAACCGGCACGTTGGCGGGCACCCCCACCTCTTCAAGCGCCTCAGGTTCGCCCGCAATCACCCGCCCCACCGGCAGGCTGCCAAACAACAGGCCCACCCCACCGGCATGATCACTGTCACTGTGGCTTATTACCAGCTGGTCTATCCGCCGGACACCGAGGTCCTTCAGGTTCGGCAGGACCGTTGATTCCATCGCTGAAAACACCCCAGGTACCGCCGGGCCGGTATCGTAGAGCAGAACTTCCCGGCGATGGCGCACCAGCACCGAAAGCCCCTGCCCGACATCCAGGATACGCACTTCCGGCACAGGCACATACCGATTCACCGGCCCACCGCTGCCGGAGCCCGTCCCGGGCCACAACCACGAAACGACCACACTGAAGACCAGGGCGGGAATCCACGGCAGGGGAAGACGCAGGACCAGCAATCCCGATGCGGCCACCAGCAACAGTGGCAGGCTGGCCGATGTCAGAACCGGCACCTGCCACTCCGACAGGCGGAGCAACAACCACCAGAGCCCCGCCAGCACAGCATCCATCAACGGAATCACCCATTCCGCCAGCGCCGGCACCAGGGCGACCACCATGCCACCAACGATGATGACCGGCATGACAATCACCGAAACCCAGGGAATGGCCATCAGATTGGCTACCAGGCCGGCAACCGGCTGCCCCTGACCGAATTGTGCAAGCACGGGCCAGAGCCCGACAAAAACGGCCATCTGGGCCAGAAACAGCCCTGCCAGCCAACCAACGGCCCCCAGGCGCCCGGAGAAAGTCACGAGCAGGATGGCAACCGCCGAGAATGAAAGCCAGAAGCCCTGATCCAGCGGGGCAAAAGGATCCAGAAGCAGAACCGTCGCGAACGCCAGAGCCAGCGACTGCCAGGGCGAGGTCTCCCTGCCACCTGTCAGCGCCCAGGTGGCAATCATCACCATGATCAGGGCCCTGCGTGTCGGCACCGTGAACCCGGAGGCCAGTGCATAAGCGAGACAGCTGACGCCAACCATGACAAAAACACCCCGGCGCAAAGATTCTTCGGAGAAACAGTGAACGGGGAAGCCCAACAAGGTCCGACGGGCGACAAAACCCGCGCCAAGGGCCACCAAACCCAGGTGCAGACCGGATATGGCCACCAGATGGATGGTCCCGGTTGCCTTGAGCACTTCCCAGTGAGACGACTCCATGGCGCCGCGGTTGCCGATCATCAGGGATGCGATCAACGGGTACTGACTGGCTCCGGAAAATCGGCCTTCCACCCAGCGCGCAAGGGACTGGTGGGCAGCGGTATAACGGCAGTGCAGGTTGCAAGGCAGGGTTGGAGTGGGCTCTGCCGACCGGACGCTACCGGTCGCGCGGAAGCCTTTACGAAACAGCCAGTCCTCGTACCTGAATCCCGAGGGGTTGAGTGTTCCGTGGGGTCGTCTCAACACCACTGTCAGGGTCAGGCGATGGTGTGCCAGCGTTTGCGCCTCACCGTCATACCAGCTCAACCGCAGCTGCTCTGGCAACCCCGATTCAGCCCTCCCGGGCCAGCCGGTGATGCAGAAACTGAAGCGCTGGCTGTTGAAACTGCCAGCCGCCGGGATGTCGCAGACATAGCCCTCGACTGTCACCGGAATACGCTCCAGATCTGGCGGCAGGCGCTGACTCAACTGATGCCCGGCCTGCCACGTGCCCCATGCCAGACCGGCTATCAGGGCAGCAACCACCAGAGCCAGGTTTCGTAGCGCCGGAGACTTCGCCGCCAGCACACTGTAAAAAGCTGTCACAAGGGCCGCTACCAGCCACCACGACACTGGTAACACCGACAAGCGATACAGTAAGATAACGCCGCACGAGAAAGCTATGGCGCAGAGAAACGCCACGCCGTGCGATTGCGGCTTATACGGCTGTTCAGAGCCGGTATGACTCGCGGACAATCCTTGTCCTCCTGATATTTATTCTCCGGCAACATCCCTTTGCCGGTGCAATCACACGCTTACAGGCAGAACTTCCTATGCCAAAGAAGTTCATGAAACGATATCTGCCGTCACCGGAACGGGTGCAGTCCATGAGATCACTGCACTTTCTGGGCGATATCCTTCATGAACCCAACCTGTGGCACATCAATCGCCACAGCGTGGCCAGGGCCTTCCTGATCGGCATCTGGTTCTGTTTTATCCCAATGCCCTTCCAGATGCTGGCCGCAGCACTGTTTGCCATCTGGTTCAACGCCAATCTGCCCCTGTCCGTGGCGCTGGTGTGGATCAGCAACCCGGTCACCATGCCACCCATGTTCTACTTCAACTACAAGGTAGGGGCGTGGATCCTGAACCGGCCTGTGCTGGCATTCGAGTTCGAACTCTCCTGGCCCTGGATCAGCGAACGGCTTGTGGATATCGGGATCCCCCTGTATCTGGGCTCCCTGATCTGCGCCACCGTCTTTGCCTGCCTCTCCTACCTGATCATCCAGTATCTCTGGCGCCGGAAAATACGCTCGGACTGGCGGGAAAGACGGCTGGAACGGCGCAAACGCCGCCGCACCGCCAATCAGGCTTCCTGAAGCAGACGCCCCTGTTCCAACCGTAAAACCCGGCCCAGGCTCCGGGCCATACGCATGTCGTGGGTCACCATGACAAAGGCAATGCCGGACTGGTCACGCAGGGTTTCGATCAGCGCCTGCACCCCCTCACCCGTTTGTTCGTCCAGGTTACCGGTGGGCTCGTCCATCAGCACGCATTCCGGCTCGTTCACCAGGGCGCGGGCAATGGCGACGCGCTGGCGCTCGCCCCCGGACAACTCGCCAGGCTTGTGGGTCAGACGGGCGCCAAGGCCGACCTTCTCCAGCAGAGAGGCTGCCTTATCACGGGCAGCCTTCACGGGCAGCCCACCAAGGGCGCAGGGCATCATGACGTTCTCGAGGGCGGTGAACTCCGGAAGCAGGTGGTGGAACTGGTATACGAACCCCAGATGCCGGTTCCGGAAACGTGCCCTGCCCGCCTCAGACATGCGATGAATATCCTCACCGCAGATGTGGATCTGCCCCGAGGATGGCTTGTCCAGTCCACCGAGCAGGTTCAGCAGCGTGGTCTTGCCGGCACCGCTGCTACCAACAATGGCGACCGTCTCACTGGCCCCGACCTGCAGGGAGATATCGGAGAAAATCGTGAGCTTTTCCGGACCCTCGTTGTAGGTTCGGGTAACGGCGCGGCAGTCAATGACCGGTGTTTTTTCTTTCATGGGAGCTCTTGTCTCACTCATACCGCAGTGCCTCCGCCGGATCGATCCGGGATGCACGCCAGGCAGGATAGATGGTTGCCAGCAGACTCATCGCCAGCCCGGCACCGCTGATGATCATGACATCCTGCATCTGGAGCTGCGACGGCAGATAGCTGATGAAATAGACATCGGCACTCAGGAACTGGTGCCCCAGGGCCTTTTCCAGCCAGGAAATAAACGCGCTGATGTTCAGGGCCCCGAGAACCCCCAACGTGGTCCCCACCAGGGTTCCGAACACGCCGATGACTGCACCCTGAACGATAAAGATCCGCATGATACGGCCGGGCGTCGCTCCCATGGTCCGGAGAATGGCGATATCCGCGGTCTTGTCGGTCACCACCATGACCAGGGTCGAGACAATGTTGAATGCCGCCACCGCCACGATGAACATGAGCAACAGGCCGATCATGGTTTTCTCCATGCGGATAGCCTGGAACAGGTTGCCGTGGGTCCGGGTCCAGTCGGAAATGAAGTAACGCCCATCCAACTGGCGTGCGGCCTCTTCCGCCACCCTGGGTGCGGCGAACAGGTCATCTACCAGCAGGCGCACGCCCTCGGCCTTGCCACCGGTCCTCATCAGTTTGGCGGCATCGTCCATGTGGACCAGAGTGTAATTGCCATCAAGTTCTGCGCCCACGCTGAAAATACCCTTGACGGTAAAACGTTTCAGCCTCGGCAGAACGCCCGCCGGGGTCACGGAAGCCTCGGGCAGCACAACGGTCAGCCTGTCACCCACTTCGAGACGGAGGCTTCGGGCCATGGTCCGGCCCACGATGATGCCAAACTCACCGGACACCAGGTCTTCCAGCTCGCCCTCGATCATGTGGTTTTCGATGATGGAAACGGAACGTTCCTGTTCCGGCAGGATGCCATTGAGCATCACGCCCCGGACATCACCACCACCGGTCACCATGCCCTGCCCCTGGATAAACGGGGCAGCAGCGAGCACCCTGGGATGCTCCTCGACCCGGGCATCGACGGCTTCCCAGTCCTCGAGGGGGCCCGTCCCCTGGATCACCGCGTGGGGCACCATGCCCAGGATCCGTTGCTTGAGTTCGCGATCAAAGCCGTTCATCACAGACAGCACGATGATCAGAACCGCGACACCAAGCATCAGCCCGATCATGGAGGTCAACGAGATAAACGAGATGAAATGATTGCGGCGCTTGGCTGCGGTGTACCGCAAACCGATATAGAACGATAAGGGTCGGAACATGTAGGAGTGCTGCTCTGTTAGAATCCCTGAATGGCAAGCTCGGCGTGGTCGAGCGCATTATGGCCCTTGTCCAAAATCGGTTGCAACCGGACTTCCCTCACCCTGCTTGTGAAAGCCTTGGCAAAAATTTCGGGCCCAAACAGTATAAACTGGGGGAAAGCGGGTGACTTTTGCTAGTCTTTTTCGGATATTACGTTTTATCCATGTCCTTCCGGAGCACCCCGTAAGGACCCGAGCTGTAGCGTCAATGGAGAGCCATCAATGAGAAACAACAAAACCCTGTTCGGTGTACTGGCCCTGGCTGCCGCCCTGTCGTTTGCACCGGCCAGCGGTGTCCTGGCTGAAGAGCTTCGGACTCCGATAGGAAGCCAGGCAGACCGGAACCAGGGAAACTATCCCAAAACCGGGCTGTCCCAGTCCTCGGTCCGCGCCAAGTGGGGCAATCCCCAGGAAGTTCGTGGCCCCGTGGGCGAGCCTCCCATTACGCAGTGGCATTACCAGGATTTCGTCGTTTATTTCGAAAAGGATCTTGTGCTCCACACGGTACTGAAACGCCAGACCGGTCGATAACAAAAATACACCGCCAACCGGCCTGTTTTCACGGCTGCTGTCCTGACGCCGGGCCGGTCCTTGGTTAGAATGGCGGCTTTTGCGAGTTAAGGTAGCTTCAACAGTGACTTCAAGACGCGTGTTGCCCGCCGAGTGGGCACCTCAAAGTGCCGTAATGCTGACCTGGCCCCACCCCGGTACTGACTGGGCTTCCCGCCTGGAAGAGGTGGAGCCGGTCTTTGAAGCCATCGCCCGGGCGGTGCTGCGCTTCGAACATCTGGTGATCAGCTGCGAGCACGTTTTCCGGGTGCAGGATCTGGGCCGCGATCTGAACCGCTATGCCGAGGAAAACTCCCTGCCGGGACGCGTTATCACCGTTCCGGCACCAGCCAACGACACCTGGGCCCGGGATCATGGCCCGATCACGGTCGAGACCGGGGACGGTCCCGAGCTGCTCGATTTCCGCTTCAATGCCTGGGGTGGCAAATTCCCCTGGGAGAAAGACGACGCCCTGAACCGCCACCTGGCCAACGCCGGCGTGTTTGGCACGGCACCGCTTAAACCCGTGGATTTCGTGCTGGAGGGCGGCTCCATCGAATCCGATGGCCAGGGTACGCTGCTCACCACCAGCGAATGCCTGCTCACCCCCAGCCGCAACCCGAGCCTCGACCGCACCGCCATTGAACATCTGCTGGCCGAGGTCCTGGGAAGTAACCGGGTCCTGTGGCTGAACCATGGCTACCTGGCGGGCGATGATACCGACAGCCATATTGATACCCTGGCCCGGTTCTGTGCCCCCGACCACATCTGTTACGTCACCTGCCCCGACGTGGCGGACGAGCACTACAGCGCCCTGGCCGCCATGGAAGAGGAACTGAAGGAGTTCCGGCAGGAAAATGGCCAGCCCTACCGACTTACGGCTCTGCCCTGGCCTGATCCGATCCATGATGAGGAGGGCGAGCGCCTGCCGGCCACCTACGCGAATTTCCTGATCATCAACGGTGCTGTCCTGCTGCCAATATATGGGGTCGCCCAGGACGACGAGGCAATCGAAGTCATGCAGGGCATTTTCCCGGACCGGGAGATCATCCCCATTGACTGCCGGCCACTGGTCTACCAGCACGGCAGTCTGCATTGCGTCACCATGCAAATTCCCGCAGGAGTGGTTAATACATGAGCAAGGCCCGCGACAGTCACGAACTTCGCATCGCAGCAATCCAGCAAGCCTGCAGTGAGGATAAGGCGGCCAGCCTGGCCACCAGCGAAAAACTGATTCGTGAAGCGGCGAGCCAGGGTGCGGAGCTGATTGTCCTGCAGGAACTCCACGCCACCCTGTATTTCTGCCAGACCGAAGATACCTCGGTGTTTGAACTCGCCGAACCAATCCCCGGCCCGACCAGCGACCGGTTGTCCGCACTGGCACGGGAACTGGGCGTGGTGCTTGTGGGTTCGATTTTCGAGCGGCGCATGAACGGTGTCTACCACAACACCGCCGTGGTGTTTGAACGGGATGGCGAGATTGCCGGCATCTACCGGAAGATGCATATCCCTGATGATCCCGGTTTCTACGAGAAATTCTTTTTCACTCCCGGCGATGCCCAGTTCAACGACGGCCGCAATGGCTTCACGCCCATCGACACATCGGTCGGCAGGCTCGGCGTGCTGGTGTGCTGGGACCAGTGGTATCCCGAGGCCGCCCGACTCATGGCCCTGGCCGGCGCCGAGATCCTCATCTACCCCACAGCCATCGGCTGGGATGTCACCGACGATCCGGACGAACAGGCCCGCCAACTGGAAGCCTGGGTGACGGTTCAGCGGGGGCACGCCGTCGCCAACAACCTCCCGGTGGTGGCGCCGAACCGGGTGGGCACCGAGCCGGATCCTTCCGGTCAATCGGACGGCATCCGCTTCTGGGGCAACAGCTTCATTTGTGGGCCCCAGGGAGAATTTCTCGCCCGCGCCGATGACGAAAACGAATGCATCCTCTCTGTCACTCTCGACCGAACCCGCACTGAATCGGTTCGACGGATCTGGCCGTATCTCAGGGACCGTCGTATCGATGCCTATGGCGACATTCTGAAGCGGGTGAGGGACTGAGGACAGGATGAAAAAACTGGTAGACAGCGTTGTTGATGAACTGAACAGCATTCTTCTGGGCAAAGACCGGCAGGTACGGCTTGCCCTGTGCGGCCTGCTGGCCCGGGGCCATCTGCTGATCGAAGACATTCCCGGCATGGGCAAAACCACCCTTTCTCATGCCCTGGCGAAGGTGATGGGGCTGAGTTACCAGCGTATCCAGTTCACCAACGACCTGTTGCCCGCCGATGTGCTCGGCTACTCCCTGTATGACAAGGCCGCGGGCACCCTGGTGTTCCACCCCGGCCCGATCTTCGCCCAGGTGGTCCTGGCGGATGAAATCAATCGGGCCTCTCCGCGAACCCAGAGCGCCCTGCTCGAAGCAATGGAAGAGCGGCAGGTATCCATCGAGGGCGAGACCCGCCCCCTGCCGGAGCCGTTCTTCGTGATTGCCACCCAGAACCCCATCGAACAGGGCGGCACCTTTCCGCTGCCCGAATCCCAGCTGGACCGGTTCCTGATGCGCCTGAGACTGGGCTATCCGGACCCGCGGGCCGAGCGGGAATTACTTGAGGGTGAGGACCGTCGCGCCATGACCGAGCGCCTGGGCACACTGCTGTCTGCCGAGAACCTCCGGACCCTGCAGGACGGTGTCACCCGGGTCACCGCCAGCCCGGCGCTGCTGGATTACGTGCAACGACTGCTGGAGCAAAGCCGGCGCATGCCGGGCCTTCTCTACGGTCTCTCACCCCGGGCCGGCCTTGGCCTGCTCCGGGCATCCAAGGCCTGGGCCATGATGGAGGGACGCCACCATGTCCTGCCCGACGATATCCAGGCCGTCTTCCCCACCGTCGCGGAACACCGGCTCGAGCAAGGCGAATCGGGCAAGAGTGCCGAGCGGGTCCGGCAATTGCTGGCGACGGTCTCGGTACTTGAATAAAAACCGTCTGACCTCATAGTATTCATTTTCAAACATCAGTGAGAGACATTCATGAGCGACACCCAACACTCCCGACTGATCATTCTCGGCTCAGGTCCTGCCGGCTATACCGCAGCGGTCTACGCGGCCCGCGCCAACCTGAACCCGACCCTGATTACCGGCATTGAAGTCGGCGGCCAGCTCACCACCACGACCGACGTCGACAACTGGCCCGGGGACAACGACGGGGTTCAGGGTCCTGAGCTCATGCAGCGCATGCAGAAGCATGCCGAGCGGTTCGAGACCAGCATCGTGTACGACACCATCAACGAGGCTGACCTGCGCAACCGTCCGTTCCGGCTCAAGGGCGACGGCGGCGAATACACCTGTGATGCGTTGATCATCGCCACCGGGGCCTCCGCCATGTACCTGGGGCTGGAATCCGAAGAGAAGTTCAAGGGCCAGGGTGTTTCCGCCTGCGCCACCTGTGACGGCTTTTTCTACCGCAAGCAGAAAGTTGCGGTGATTGGCGGCGGCAATACCGCAGTCGAGGAAGCCCTCTATCTGTCCAACATTGCTGACGAAGTGACCCTGGTGCACCGTCGCGACAGCCTGCGGGCGGAGAAGATCCTGCAGGACAAACTGTTCGAGAAGGCGGAGAACGGCAACGTCAACATCATCTGGGACCACACTCTTGACGAGGTGCTCGGTGACGCCACCGGTGTAACCGGCATGCGCATCAAGAGCACCAAGGACGACTCGACGCAGGACATCGAACTTGCCGGTGTATTCATCGCCATCGGCCACAAACCCAACACCAGCCTGTTCGAAGGCCAGCTGGACATGGATAACGGCTACATCCGCATCCGTTCCGGCCTCGAAGGCATGGCGACCCAGTCCAGCATTCCGGGCGTATTTGCCGCCGGCGATGTGGCCGACCACGTCTACCGCCAGGCGGTAACCTCTGCTGGTTTTGGCTGCATGGCAGCACTGGACGCCGAGAAGTTCCTGGACCAACAGGACTGAGCCGGGCCGGAGTGACTGGAGCAGGATGACCACTCTCCCCTGGCTGGAACCGGACCACCTGTGGTTCCCACCCGCCGAGGAGGCCCTGGATGACCCGGATGGTCTCCTGGCCCTCGGCGGTGATCTTTCCACCGACCGGCTGGTACTCGCCTACCGGAACGGTATTTTTCCCTGGTACAGCGACGATCAGCCGATCCTGTGGTGGTCCCCGGACCCCCGCTGCGTGCTGTTCCCACCTGACATCCATATCTCCCGGAGCCTGCGGCGAACGCTGAACCAGGGACGATTCCGCGTCACTGCCGACCGGGCTTTCAGTCGGATCATCCGGCTGTGTGGTTCCACCCGCGCCGAAGGCACCTGGATTACCGACGACATGGTGGCAGCCTATACCGAGCTGCATCGGCAAGGCATTGCCCATTCCATTGAACTCTGGAACCGCAACAACGAGCTGGCCGGCGGGATGTATGGAGTTGCACTCGGTCGCTGCTTTTTTGGCGAATCCATGTTTTCCCTGGAGACCAACGCCTCCAAGGTCCTGATGGTTCACCTGGCGAACCAGCTGCGGCTGTGGGGCTACCGGATGATGGATTGCCAGGTGGAGAGCGACCACCTGCTGACGATGGGTGCCCGGAGCATTCCCAGGGCGGAGTTTTTATCTATACTCAGGGCATGTGTGGATCAGAAACCGGACCAGTCCGACTGGACCTTCACCTGGGAATGGCGTGGGCCGGAGGTATGAATGAGTAACCTCAGAACCCTGGTATTTTTTGCAACTCCACCCCATGACTGCAGCTACCTGCCCGATCGGGAGGCAACCACGATGTTTGTGGACCCGAGGGCCAACATCGACAAGAAACTGTACAGTCAGCTGACCGCCCTTGGGTTCCGTCGCAGCGGCTCCCATTACTACCGGCCCCATTGCGAGCACTGCAACGCCTGTATCCCCGTTCGTCTGAAGACGGACGAATTCCAGCCAGACCGGAGCCAGCGCCGGGTGATGAAAAAGAACGCGGACCTTGACTGTGACATGGTGCCCGCCCGGTTCACCGAGGAGTACTACACGCTCTACGCCCGGTATATCAATGAGCGGCATAGCGACGGCGATATGTATCCCCCGTCCCGGGAGCAGTTCAGCTCATTCCTGGTGGAAGGCGCCACGGATTCCTGGTTCCTGGAGATGCGCCTGGAGGGCAAATTGGTGGGGCTTGCGGCCGTGGATGTGCTCGATGACGGCCTGTCGGCCATCTATACGGTGTTTGCCCCGGAACTGGAGCACCGCAGCCCGGGAACCTTTGCCATCCTCTGGCAGATCGAAGAGGCCAGACGCCAGGGCCTGCCTCATCTGTACCTGGGTTACTGGATCAAGGAATGCCGAAAAATGAACTACAAGACCCGTTTCCAGCCTATTGAGGCTCTGCGCGATGGCCACTGGCGGACGATGGATGACAACTGACTTTGCCAAATGACGACAAATCAGGCAGAATTGCGCAATTTAAAATCACGAGAAGCATATTCAAAGAGAGGTTTCTACTGAATGGCGAAATCAGATGTCATTGAAATGGAAGGCGTCATCATCGACACCCTTCCCAACACCATGTTCCGCGTTGAGCTGAGCAACGGTCACGTTGTGACTGCTCACATTTCCGGCAAGATGCGCAAGAACTACATCCGCATCCTGACCGGCGACAAGGTCAAGGTTGAGCTGACCCCCTATGACCTGAGCAAGGGCCGCATTGTTTACCGCGCCCGTTAATATGCCTCAGTGACATCTGAAAAACCCCGCCACGGCGGGGTTTTTTGTTGCCTGCGATATAAAAAAGCCGCTGCACAAGGCAGCGGCTTTGCCGGATGGACCGGAATCAGACGGCTTCTGCAGGTTCGTCCTCGTACTCGAACTCGAGTTCGTCCCCCTTGAGGTGGATATAGACGTCTCCGCCATGCTCGGACAGACGCCCGAACAGGATCTGCTCCGCCAGCGGCCGCTTGATCTTGTCCTGGATCAGGCGGGACATCGGGCGCGCACCCATGGTGACGTCGTAACCGCGTTCCGCGAGCCAGACCTTTGCGTCCTCATCCACATGCAGAACCACATGCTTCTCGTCCAGCTGCGCCTGCAGCTCGGTGAGGAACTTGTCGACCACGTGGGTGATGGTCTCCTTCTGGAGATCACGGAACTGGATGATGCCATCGAGCCGGTTACGGAATTCCGGTGTGAAGGTCTTGGTGATTACCTCCATGCCATCGGTGCTGTGATCCTGCTCGCTGAAGCCGATGGAACGACGGGCCATGCTCTCGGCACCGGCGTTGGTGGTCATCACCAGAATCACGTGGCGGAAATCCGCCTTGCGGCCGTTGTTGTCCGTCAGGGTACCGTGGTCCATGACCTGCAACAGCAGGTTGAAGACCTCCGGATGCGCCTTCTCGATCTCGTCAAGCAGCAACACGCAGTGCGGATGCTTGTTGACGGCCTCGGTCAGCAGACCACCCTGGTCGTACCCCACGTAGCCCGGGGGTGCGCCAATCAGACGGGACACGGTGTGCCGCTCCATGTACTCGGACATGTCGAAGCGCACCAGCTCGATGCCCAGCACCTTGGCCAACTGCTTGGTTACCTCGGTCTTGCCCACCCCGGTGGGGCCGGCAAAGAGGAACGCGCCTTCAGGTTTCTCCGGCGCCTTCAGGCCCGCACGGGCAAGCTTGATGGCCGTGGCCAGGGATTCGATGGCCGGATCCTGCCCGAACACCACCATCTTCAGATCCCGCTCCAGGTTACGGAGCAGATCCTTGTCGCTGGTGGATACATTCTTCGGCGGAATCCGCGCAATGTTGGCCACCACGTCCTCGATTTCCGAGACGTCGACGGTCTTCTTGCGCTTGTTTTCCGGCAGCATACGCTGGCGGGCACCCGCCTCGTCGATCACATCGATGGCCTTGTCCGGCAAGTGGCGATCGGTAATGTAGCGATCCGCCAGTTCCGCCGCTACCCGCAGCGCCTTGTCCGTGTACTTCAGGTCATGATGCTTCTCGAAGTTGGGCTTGAGGCCTTTCAGGATCTGGTAGGTATCCTCGACGCTCGGCTCGTTGACATCGATCTTCTGGAAGCGGCGAGCCAGCGCACTGTCCTTCTCGAAGATGCCCCGGAACTCCTGGAAAGTGGTGGAACCGATACAGCGGATTTCACCGGAGCTGAGCATCGGCTTGAGCAGGTTGGACGCATCCATTACCCCGCCGGACGCAGAACCCGCACCGATGATGGTATGGATCTCGTCGATGAACAGGATCGCATGCTGCTGCTTCTTCAGATCGCTCAGCAGACCTTTCAGCCGCTTCTCGAAGTCACCCCGGTACTTGGTACCGGCCAGCAAGGCGCCCATGTCCAGGGAGTAAACCACCGCATCAGAGATGATGTCCGGCACCTGACCGTCCACGATCCGCTTGGCCAGGCCTTCGGCGATGGCGGTCTTGCCCACGCCGGCCTCACCCACCAGCAGCGGGTTGTTCTTGCGCCGGCGCGCGAGAATCTGGACCACGCGCTCGACTTCGTGTTCACGGCCGATCAGCGGGTCGATACGCCCCTGACGAGCCTGCTCGTTCAGGTTCGTGGCGTAGCTTTCCAGAGGCTTGGACTGGGAGCCCTCTTCACCTGCCTCCTCGTGGGAGGCCTGGTCGTGGCCTTCCTGATCCTCGGCACCCTGAACCCGGGATATGCCGTGGGAGACAAAGTTGACCACGTCAATCCGGGCGATGCTCTGCTTCTTAAGCACATACACCGCCTGGCTCTCCTGCTCGCTGAAGATGGCTACCAGAACATTGGCACCGGTAACCTCCTTCTTGCCAGAGGACTGGACATGGAAAACAGCCCGCTGGAGCACGCGCTGGAAGCCCAGCGTCGGCTGGGTTTCGCGTTCACTGTCGTTACTGGGAATCAGTGGTGTGGTGGAGTCGACGAATTCCACCAGTTCTTCCTCGAGGCGCTTGAGGTCAGCACCACAGGCTTTGAGGACGCCCACCGCCGATTCATTATCGAGCAGAGCCAACAGTAAATGCTCGACGGTCATGAATTCATGACGCTTGTCCCGGGCATTTTTGAAGGCCGTATTCAGCGTAATTTCAAGATCTTTGCTCAGCATGGGCCACCCCAACGTCTGTCAGTCCGCACGTTCAATCTCGCAAAGGAGCGGATGCTCGCATTCCGAAGAATACTGGTTCACCTGTGCTGCCTTTGTTTCTGCGATGTCTCGGGTATATACCCCACATACGGCTTTTCCCTGCGTATGGACGAGCAGCATCACCTGCGTCGCCTTCTCCTCGTTCATTCCGAAGAACTTCATCAATACATCCACCACGAAGTCCATGGGGGTGTAGTCATCGTTCAGAAGCACGACCCGGTAACGCGCCGGGCGCTTCAGAGCAGGCTTTTCGGGCGCAACACTGAGGTCGTCCTGTCTGCCTGGCTGATCGTCCTCCCCCTGATTCAATACTAGTAGAGAATTGTCGATAGTCCGCATGTTTCTTTACCGGTTTACTCGGTGTCCTCGGGTTAAATGTGGTTGTCCGGGGCCGGGTTTTCAAGCGGCCCGGGTGCCCGGACGTGAGATATTTATCAATACGCGGATGATACCGCTTCCGGACCGGGTAAAACACACATAACCTCGATAGAAACTATTGACTCCAGGCGCTGATTGGTCGACAGTTAAGAGGCATTGTAAAATAATGTAAATGTATACGATGCAAACGTAACCAAGCGCGCAAACAAGTACGCAACCGAGCAACAGGACCCCGGCGGAGTTCCGGGATTCCGGGTGTACCCAATAATAAGAACTGACAGCAAAAGAACAGGGGAGTTCATCATGCCAAGAGGCAAGGTCAAGTGGTTCAACAATGCCAAGGGCTACGGATTCATCATCGAGGATGGCTGCAGTGACGACCTGTTTGCCCACTTTTCCTCGGTTCAGATGGACGGCTACAAGACACTGAAAGCCGGTCAGGCCGTCACCTTTGACAAGAAGCCCAGTGACAAGGGAATTCATGCAGTCAATATCGTGCCCGAGGAAATGCCTTCCCGGCAGTCCCAGGCACCTTCCGGTAGCAGCGAAAAGAAGTCCGCCCCCCGCGACGAGGGCCGTGGAGACTACCCCCCGCGGGCAGTAAACGCCTGAAGCGGCAACCTGTTTCCCCATACCTGCCTGACAGACAGGTGTGAACCGGATGGCTGGCGCCGGCGCCAGCCGGGCTGTTGAATAACCGGGATCGATACAGCGGGCGGCTCGCGCCCTGGCCCGCACTGGTTTTTATTGTCCAACCCCCTGTTGCCAAATTCCCGGATTCGGGTACCCTGCAAACCTCCATCCCTTCCAATCAGGAACCCACGATACGCACCGCAGGCATGGCCGAACTCGTTCTGTTCAACAAACCTTTCCAGGTTCTCTGCCAGTTCACCGACCGACGCAATGACCCGGACCAGCCTCCCCGCCAGACCCTGGCTGACTGGATTCCGCTTGAGAACGTCTATCCGGCCGGTCGACTCGATTTTGATTCCGAGGGCCTCTTGCTGCTCACCGGTGATGGTTCCCTGCAGAACCGGATCGCCTCCCCTTCCCTGAAAATGCCCAAAACCTATTGGATCCAGGTGGAAGGCGACATCACCGACGAAGCCCTGTCTCAGCTTGCCGCCGGGGTCGAACTCAAGGACGGCAAGACCCGCCCCGCCAGGGCGAGGCGCATGAAGGATCCTCAGGTGTGGCCCCGCGTGCCGCCGGTCCGGCACCGGGAGTCCGTCCCCACCAGCTGGATCGAGCTGACCATTACCGAGGGAAAGAATCGCCAGGTCAGGCGCATGACCGCTGCCGTCGGCTTCCCGACACTGCGCCTGATCCGCTACCGTATCGGGGACTGGACACTGGACAAGCTGGCCCCCGGCGAATACCGCACCCTGGCCGTGCACATGCCGGCCACAAAGCAGCCGGCCAAACATCGACCCAGCAGGAGACGTTCCCGATCATGACCTGGACACCCCACGCAACCGTTGCCGTTATTGTCGAAGATGACCGCGGTCGCTTTCTCATGGTGGAGGAAGTCAGCGGCGGCCAGGTGGTCTTCAACCAGCCCGCCGGGCACGTCGAAGAGGATGAAGCCATCCTCGATGCCGTACGCAGGGAAACCCTCGAGGAAACGGGCTGGCAGGTCGAACCACGGCATTTTCTCGGGGTGTACACCTACAAGGCGCCCGCCAACGGCGTTACCTATTACCGCTTCTGCTACGCTGCAGAGGCGGTTCGCCATCACTCTTACGAGCTCGACGATGGCATCATCGCCGCCCACTGGCTTGACCTTGACGACATTCGCCAACTCGGGGACAAGCTGCGCAGCCCCCTGGTCCTCCAGTGCATAGAAGATTACCGAAATGGCCGCCGTTACCCGCTTGACGTCATCGTCGATGCGCAGACGTGATTCCGCAAAAATGTTAGAATCCGACGTTTTAGCGTTAACAGGGCTGACATGAGCACAACACCCCATACCAAGTCTCCGGAATCCACCCGTGTCATCGTCGGCATGTCCGGCGGCGTCGATTCTTCCGTGGCTGCCTGGCTTCTGAAACAGCAGGGGTACCAGGTCGAGGGCCTGTTCATGAAGAACTGGGACGAAGACGACGGCACCGAATACTGTACCGCCATGACCGACCTGGCGGACGCTCAGGCCGTGGCCGATGACATCGGAATCAAGCTGCACACCGCAAGCTTCGCGGCAGAATACTGGGATCGCGTGTTCGAACACTTCCTTTCCGAGTACAAGGCCGGACGCACCCCCAACCCGGACATCCTGTGCAACAAGGAAGTGAAGTTCCGGGCCTTCCTCGACTATGCCATCACCCTTGGCGCGGATTACATTGCCACCGGGCACTATGCCCGCCAGCGCCCGCTCGAAGACGGCTCCGGCAAGGCCCTGCTTCTGAAAGGTCTGGATCCCAACAAGGACCAGAGCTATTTTCTCCATGCGGTTTCCGGTGAGCGTATCGCCCGCACCCTGTTCCCGGTCGGCGAACTGGAAAAACCCGAGGTTCGGCGGATTGCCGAGGAACAGGGCTTCGTCACCCATGACAAGAAGGATTCCACCGGCATCTGCTTCATCGGCGAGCGCAAGTTCCGGGACTTCCTGAAACAGTATCTGCCGGCCCAGCCGGGCGATATCGAAACCCCGGACGGCCAGGTCATAGGCCGGCACCAGGGCCTGATGTATCACACCATCGGCCAGCGCCAGGGTTTGGGAATCGGCGGTCTCAGCGAGTTCGGAGACGAACCCTGGTACGTGGCCGACAAGGATCTGACCCGCAACGTATTGATTGCCGTCCAGGGGAAACACCACCCACTGCTCTTTTCCCGGGGCCTGGTTTCGGGGCCGATCGACTGGGTGGCCGGCGAGCCACCGGCCGGGCAGTTCCGCTGCAAGGCCAAGACCCGTTATCGCCAGCCGGACCAGGATTGTGAGGTGACGGTGCTCGACAGCGGCGTGAAGGTTGTCTTTGACGATGCCCAGCGTGCGGTTACCCCGGGCCAGTCCGTGGTTTTCTACGATGGCGAAATCTGCCTCGGTGGTGGCGTGATCGAGGAAACCTGGCGTGATGGCGAGCCCCTGCCTGCGCGCCTCCAGAGCACGGAACAGAAGGAAGCCAGCGCATGAGCCGGTCCCTGCATGATCAGACCCTTGCGCTTGCCGGTGTGTTCCAGGCGGCCAACCTGGTGCAGCAGATCGCCCATAACGGCCAGTGCAACCCGGCATCCCTGGAGACCTGCATCCGCTCGCTGTTTGCCACCGATCCGGCCTCAACCCTGGACGTCTATGGCGGTGAGCTGTCCGACATCCGGGAAGGTCTGGTTACTCTTTCCACGGTCATGAGCCAGCAAAGCAAGCAGCGTGATATCGAGGTGCTCAAGTACGTGCTCAACCTGATCCACCTGGAGTCCAAGCTGAACCGCCGTTCCGACATGCTGGACGTGATCGGCAGCCGCATTGATCAGGCTCGCCATACTGCCAGCCATTTCGGCTATACCCACGCCAACCTGATCGGCAACCTGGCCTCCATCTACGCCGACACCATCAGTACCTTCCGGCAGCGCATCCAGGTCACCGGTGACCCCGCGGTACTGCAGCGTGAAGAGAATGCTGACAAGGTACGGGCGCTCCTGCTGGCCGGTATCCGCTCGGCCGTGCTCTGGCGCCAGTGCGGCGGGCGCCGCTGGCAGCTGATCTTCTCCCGTCGCAAGGTTATCCACCACGCCCGGGAACTGGCCGAGAAGGCACGCCAGCCACTGTAACGGCAAAGCCGGGATTAACGCTGATTCAGAGTGCCCGCTGGTGTATCATTGGCACCCCTGTTTCCCAGTTTGTTTCGATTCTTTGATCACTTGAGAGGTTTTCGATGGAACTCACCGCCCTGACCGCCATTTCCCCGGTCGATGGACGCTATGGCAGCAAAGTCAGCGTATTCCGCAGCATCTTCAGCGAGTATGGTCTGATCCGTAACCGGGTAACCGTCGAAATCCGCTGGCTTCAGAAGCTGGCCGCGCACCCGGAGATCACCGAAGTGCCCGCGTTCTCCGCCGAAGCCACCAGCTTCCTCGACAAGCTGGTCAGCGAATTCAGTCTGGAAGACGCCGAGCGCATCAAGGAAATCGAACGTACCACGAACCACGACGTCAAGGCGGTCGAGTACTTCATCAAGGAAAAGATTGCCGGGGTTCCCGAGCTGCATGCGGTCACCGAGTTTGTGCACTTTGCCTGCACCTCCGAGGACATCAACAACCTGTCCCACGCCCTGATGCTGCGTGAGGGCCTGGACCACGGCCTGTTGCCGACGATGGACCGGGTCGTCGACAAACTGGCGGAACTGGCGAAGGAACACGCGGACCAGCCCATGCTGTCCCGGACCCACGGCCAGACCGCCTCCCCCACCACCGTGGGCAAGGAACTGGCCAATGTGGTGTACCGACTGCGCCGCCAGCTGATGCAGATCCGCGAAGTGGAAATCATGGGCAAGATCAACGGCGCCGTGGGTAACTACAACGCCCACATGTCCGCCTACCCGAACGTGGACTGGGCCGCCAACGCCGAAGAGTTCGTCGAGAGCCTGGGCCTGGACTGGAACCCGTACACCACCCAGATCGAGCCCCACGACTACATTGCCGAGCTGTACGATGCCATCGCCCGGTTCAACACCATCCTGATCGATCTCGACCGGGATGTCTGGGGCTATATCTCCCTGGGTTACTTCAAGCAGAAGACGGTGGAAGGCGAAGTGGGCTCCTCCACCATGCCGCACAAGGTCAACCCCATCGATTTCGAAAACTCCGAGGGTAACCTGGGCATTGCCAACGCCCTGTTTGATCACCTGGCGGCCAAGCTGCCGATCTCCCGCTGGCAGCGGGATCTGACCGATTCAACCGTGCTGCGCAACCTGGGCGTCGGCTTCGGCCACAGCCTGATTGCCTACGAAGCGACCCTCAAGGGTCTGGGCAAACTGGAAATCAACCCGGCCCGCCTGGACGAGGATCTGGACCACGCCTGGGAGGTCCTGGCCGAGCCGATCCAGACGGTCATGCGCCGCTACAACATCGAAAAGCCCTACGAAAAGCTCAAGGCTTTGACCCGGGGCAAGGCGATGACTCCGGAAGTGATCAAGAATTTCGTGGAAACCCTCGACATTCCGGACGCCGCCAAGGCAGAGTTGATGGCCCTCACACCGGGCAACTACATTGGTAATGCCAGAGAGCAGGCGCGCAACATCTGATAGCGGGAGCACACCATGGACATGCTTGGCGGACTGACACCTTCCGAATTTCTGCGGGACTACTGGCAGAAAAAACCCTTGGTGATCCGCCAGGCGTTCCCTGGCTTCCACTGCCCGGTCAGCCCGGATGAGCTGGCTGGCCTGGCCTGCGAGGAGGGCGTGGAATCCCGGATCGTCATCGAGAATGACGACGGCAAGCCCTGGCAGCTGCACAACGGTCCCTTCACTCCCGACCGGTTCAGCGACCTGCCGGAGCAGGACTGGACGCTTCTGGTACAAGGGCTGGACCACTGGGTTCCGGAAATTGCCGACCTGCTCGAACACTTCCGGTTCATTCCCAACTGGCGCCTTGATGACATCATGGCCAGTTACGCCCCGAAAGGTGGCAGCGTCGGCCCCCATTACGATCAGTACGATGTGTTTCTGCTCCAGGCCCAGGGCCATCGCCGCTGGACCTTCGGCGGTCAGTGCGACCATACCTCGCCCAGAGTGGAAGGCACGCCCCTGCGGATTCTGAGCAGCTGGGAAGGCGAGGAAACCGTCACCCTGGCTCTGGGCGATATGCTCTACCTGCCGCCGGGCATCGGACATCACGGTGTCGCCGAGGACGACTGCATTACCCTGTCAGTCGGCTTCCGGGCGCCCACCATCGACGACATCCTGACCGGTTTTACCGACTTCCTGTGCAGTCAGTCAGATGCCGCCGAGCACATCAACGACCCCGACCTCAAGGTTCAGGACAACCCCGGCACCATTGCCCCGGAAGTGATTGACCGGCTCAACGGCATCATCCAGGAGAAAGTCGGCAACCGCCGGCAGCTTGCCCTGTGGTTTGGCCAGTACGCCACCGCGCCGAAGAGTCTGGATATCGTGGTTCCCGCCGAGGAGCCGGCGTCCGAAGAGGACCTGGCAGAGGCCATCAGCGCCGGCGAACAGCTTCGCTGGAACGAGGGCTCCAGGTTTGCCTTCTATGAACTCGGCGACGACACCGCCCTGTTTGTGGATGGTGAGCAATACCTGCTCAAGGGCGATGCCCGCCCACTGGCGCCGCTGCTGTGCGCCGCGGCCCGTGTGGATATGAAAGCACTCTCCGGATTTGCTGCGGACCCCGCCCTGCTCGGACTGCTGACGACCCTGTACAACCAGGGCTCGGTCTATTTCGAATAGGAGTGCCATGACGGTCCGGATTCGCAAATACAGTTGGCAACTGGCTCCCGGTCATATCCGGGATATTCGCCAACGCGTGTTTATCGAGGAACAACAGGTACCGCCGGAACTGGAATGGGACGATACCGACGAGATTGCGGATCATTTCCTGGCGGTACTGCCTGACAACACCCCGGTGGGCGTCGCCCGGCTGTTCTCCAGCCTGAATGAAACCGCCCACGTTGGCCGTATGGCAATCCTGCCGGAACATCGGGGCAAAGGCATCGGAGAGACGTTGCTCCGCCATCTGCTGGCCGAGGCTGCGGGCCAGTACGATGAGGTCCGGCTGTCCGCCCAGGAACACGCGATTCCTTTCTACCAGCGATCCGGGTTCCATGTGTGCTCGGACGTCTACGACGATGCCGGTATTCCTCACTACGACATGCGCTGCCTTGCACCGGAGCTCGCCGTAGCCGCACTGGAGGAGCGCGACCATCCGCTGCTGCTGGAAGCGGATCGGCAAAGCTGGCTGTTTGAAAACGAGACCCGCATGCTGGCCCTGATGGACTCCCTCGCCGGCCAGGCGGGGCAACGGATCTGGTTGTATGACCGCCTGCTGGAACACGACCTGTACGACCGGTTCCGGTTCCGGGAACTGATTTCCGCACTGGCCCGCCGCCACCGCCTGAGCGAAGTCCGGTTGCTGATCCACGATGACAAACCGCTGGTCAAGCGCCGCCACCAGCTGGTGGAGCTGATGCGCCGGTTACCCAGCCGGATTGAACTGAAGCTGGTAAACGACGACTACCCGGTGGAGGACCAGCCGTTCATGCTGATCGATCGGGAGGGCGTGCTGTACCGCCACGATTTCTCCAAGCCTGCCGGCTTCTGCAACTTCTCCGACAGTGGCCGGGTGAAGCTGCTGTCAGAGGCTTTCCAGCGTATGTGGGACGCCGGGCGAAGCTCCCTGGAACTGCGTCAGCTACCGCTCTGAATGGCGGACCTGAGGCAGGTCCGCGGACTCGAAGCGGGCGCCGAACGGCGCGAACTCCGCATCCACTTCCTCCGCCACCTCGGCGATCAGTTTCCTCAGCCACTGGTGATCCATGTTGTGCTGCAGCAGCGGACTCCAGGCCATTTTCAGCTCGAACGGCGGTATTTCGAACGGCGGCACCTTGACCACCAGGTTGGGATTGTCCTTCTGGAGCCAGGCCGCCCGTGACGGCAGGGTGGCGATCAGATCGTGCTGTTCGGCCAGCAGCATGGCCACCTGGTAATGGCGGGTAAACACGGAAATCTGCCGCTTGGCCCCCATTCGCCCAAGTGCCTCATCCACCCAACCAAGCCGCTGCACATCTTTCGGATTAACCCCCACGCCAACGCCAAACCCGGTCTTGCTGACCCAGATATGGCTCGCCGCCAGATAGGTATCCAGGGTGAACGGTTCCTTGAGAATCGGGTTCCGGGCATTCATCAGGCAGGCAAAATACTCGGTCCAGAGTGTCTTCTGGTGGAATGACTGGGGAATCTTGTCGAAGCGGTTAATGGCCATGTCCAGCCGCCCCTGCTCAACGTCCAGGAAGCTCACGTCACTGGGGGTCAGCACATCCAGGGTGACATGGGGCGCCTCCTGGCGGATCCGGCGCAGGACCCGGGGCATCAGGCAGGACTCGGCGTAGTCACTGGCCATGATCCGGAACACCCGTTGGCTCTCCATGGCCGAGAAAGGCGTTTTCTCCTGCACCGCCTGCTCGATATCCGACAGGATGCCACGAACCAGCGGCTGCAGTTCCCTGGCCCGTTCCGTGGCCGTCATCCCCTCACTGGTTCTGACCAGCAACGGATCGGCGAACAGGTCCCGCAATCGCCGCAGGCCGTTACTCATGGCAGGCTGGGTAATCCCGAGATGGTTGGCCGCCTTGGTCACGTTGCGTTCCCGCAACAGCACATCGAGATATACCAGCAGGTTCAGGTCGACACGGGAAAGATCCATCGGGCGCTCCGGCGTTGCATCAGGGGAAAATCGGATAGTGTTGGCCCGCAAGCAGGCGCAACATTCACCACAATGATACAGTTGTGTCGAAAAATTCACAAAATCTATAGACCGATTGGGCCACGTCATCCAAAACACGGATTCCATTCGCCTTTTCTGCTACCCTTGCCCTCGCGTGTTGAATACTATCGGCGACCCTCAGCCACCGCGCCGGGTTCCGATGCTTAACCTGCCGGGAACAGAGACAGCAACTACCCGTGACCAACACTTTCAAAAAGCGGCTTTCCTACAGGCTGACCCGAGACACCCTCCTCGTCGCCATGGCGCTGGGGCTTGTGCTGAATCTGGTCCAGATCACCCTGGACTATTTCAGCGCCCGGGACGGCATGGAAGCGGAAATCAACGCGCTGATCGAGATCAGTCACAGCCCGGCATCCCAGATTGCGTACAACATCGACGTCCGCCTCGCCGAGGAATTGCTTGATGGCCTGCTGCGCCACCCGGCCACCATCGATGCCCGTATCATCGACAACGAAGGCCATACCATGGCCGCGGCCAGCCAGAGCAGCCCCGTATCGCCCTACCGCTGGCTCAGTGACCTGCTGTTCGGTGACAGCCGCGCCTTCAGCTCGGAACTCGAGGTCCGGCAGCTCGCCAACCTGCCCCTGGGCGAACTGGTTGTCACCATTGACACCTTTCATTATGGACTGCAGTTCCTCAAACGAGCCGCCTACACCCTGTTAAGCGGCCTGTTGAAAAGCCTGGCACTGTCGGGCGCGCTGCTGGCGATTTTTTACCTCGTTCTGACCCGCCCCATGATGAATGTCATCAGTGCGCTGAGCCGGGTTTCCGCCGACTCCCCGGAAAAGATCCGCCTGCCCGTGCCCGCACGCCATGAACAGGACGAGATCGGCACCATGGTCGGCATCATCAATCAGCACCTGGAAACCATTGACTCCAGTCTGGAACAGCTGCGGGACGCAGAGAGTGCCATCAAGAACTACTCCAACCAGCTCGAGCAGGAAGTGGCGGACCGCACCCGGGAGATCTCGGACAAGAACGAGGCATTGCAGCGCGGCAACCGCGCCCTGGTCCGGGCAAAAGAGGATGCAGTCCGCAGGGCCCGGTCAAGGGCCAACTTCCTTGCCAGCATGAGCCATGAGATACGGACACCCCTCAATGGTGTCCTGGGTATGCTGGGAGTCGCGCTTGAGGGGGAGCTGGACCCGGTTCAGCGCAACCGGCTCGAGATCGCCCTCAACGCGGGCGAGAGCCTGCTGGGTCTGCTCAACGATATTCTGGATATCTCCAAGGTCGAGGCAGGCAAGCTCAATCTGGAGCATATTCCGTTCAGTATGCGCAACCTGATCGAGGAATGCGCCACCCTGCATTCCCAGCAGGCCCGGGCCAAGGGCATCGATCTGGTCAGCGAAATCGACCCCGAGCTTCCCGAAACCTTCCTGGGCGATCCCACCCGGACCCGGCAGATTCTCAACAACCTGATCAGCAACGCCATCAAGTTCACCGATGCCGGGCACGTGAAGATCAAGGCCACTCATTCCGGGGGCAGCCTGCGCCTGGAAGTGATCGACACCGGCATCGGTATGTCCCGGGAAGGGTTGCACCGGATCTTCTCGCCCTTCTCACAGGCCGATACCGACACCACGCGTCTCTACGGCGGCACCGGCCTCGGCCTGACGCTGTGCCGGCAGTTGGTGGAGCGAATGCACGGCCAGATCATGGTGGACTCCCGGGAGGGCAGCGGCACCCATTTCACCGTTACCCTGCCCCTGCCCGTTCACGAAGAAGCGGAACCCGGCGTGACGGCCCAGCCGATTCCGGAAAAACTCAGACAGATTGGTGTTGCATTGGCCGTGCCCCCATCCCACCCGCACCGCCTGGCACTGGAGAGTCAACTGCGGGCCTGGGAGATTCCGGTCCGGGGTGCAAGCCGGCATCCTGAGGGCGTCCTGCTGTCAACGATCGACACGGGAGACACCGAAACCCTGGCGTTTGCAGACAACTGGCCCGGTGAAGGTGTGATTCTGGCCGAGGCCAGGGGCAACAGCGTCGGGGGTCATACCAATCATCAGATCCTGTCGCTTCCCCTGAGACGGGATGAACTATACCGGTGCCTGTGCCGGGCAGCCGGCCTGATGCCGGCAGAAGAAGCCCAGGAAGAGCACAAAGAAGTGCCGACCGGCGCCACCCGGCCGCTGCAGATACTGTTGGTGGAGGACAACCAGGTGAACCAGCTGGTCGCCAGCAGCCTGCTGAAAAAGCTTGGCCACCGGGTGGACCACGCCGAAAACGGCAAGCGGGCTCTGGAGGCCCTGAGGAATGCCTCCTATGACCTGGTCCTGATGGACTGCCAGATGCCGGTGATGGACGGTTACGAAGCCACCCGGCGGATTCGCGAGAACCCGGACTGGAAAGACCTGCCCGTGATTGCCGTCACCGCCAATGTCATGCAGGGCGACCGCGACGATTGCATTGCCGCCGGCATGAATGACTACATCACCAAGCCCTACAACCGGGACGAACTCCGCAGCACGATCAGTCGCTGGGCGCCCCGGTAGTAACACCCCCGGGCTCCGGGGCTACAAGACAGCTACAGCAACTCTTCAATATCCTTGCGGATGGCCTCGGGCTTGGCGGTGGGCGGGTAGCGACGCACAACCCGGCCATTACGGTCCACCAGGAACTTGGTGAAGTTCCATTTGACCTTTTCCGACCCCATCAGACCCCGGGCTTCCTGCTTCAGGAACCGGTACAGGGGATGTGTTCCGTCACCGTTCACCTCGATCTTGGCAAACATGGGAAAATCCACACCATAGTTGAGGCTGCAGAACTGACTGATGGATTCGTCGGTTCCCGGATCCTGGTTCATGAACTGGTTGCAGGGAAACCCGAGAACTTCCAGACCCAGCTCATTCAGATCCTTGTACAAGGCCTGAAGACCCTCAAGCTGGGGTGTGAACCCACACTTGCTGGCCGTGTTCACGATCAGAAGTACCTTGTCGCGATAGGCCTCCATGCTCTGTCCGTTGCCCTGAATATCACGGACGGTAAAATCGTAGATACTGGATTGCGCCATTCTGGTCTCCTGTGGTGAGCGCGAGGCCCCTGATTGTGACCAAGTACGATGGAAAATAACACGCCGTTACAGGCCACTTGATCACAAAACCGGGAACCTGCCTGAGGTTTACTCCCTAAATCCGCCACAATTCATCATAATTACCCTGTTGTAGCGCACCCTCGCTCCGCTAGAATAAAGCCTTCCGTCAACCGGACGGCTGTGTATCCGTATTACCTCTCAAGGAATCTGAATCCATGCAGAACTACTACAAGTCCGCCAAACTCGATAACGTCTGTTACGAAATTCGTGGAGTGGTTCTGCGTGAGGCGCGTCGGCTGGAGGAAGAAGGTCACCGTGTACTCAAGCTCAACATCGGCAACCCCGCCGCGTTCGAGCTGGATGTGCCGGAAGAGATCCAGCAGGACGTCATCTACAATATGCACCAGGCCCAGGGCTATGTGGAGTCCAAGGGTCTGTTCTCTGCCCGCAAGGCGGTCATGCATTACTGCCAGCAGCGCGGCATCGACAAGGTGGATATCGACGATATCTACCTGGGCAACGGCGTCAGCGAACTGATCGTGATGTCCATGCAGGCGATGCTCAACACCGGTGACGAGGTGCTCATTCCGGCACCGGATTACCCGCTATGGACCGCCGCGGTCACCCTGTCCAGCGGCAAGCCGGTGCATTACCGCTGTGACGAGGAGCAGAACTGGTTTCCGGACATCGACGATATCCGCAAGAAGATCACCCGGCGCACCCGGGCCATCGTGCTGATCAACCCCAACAACCCAACCGGGGCGGTCTACTCCACCGAGTTGCTGGAGCAGGTCATCGAGCTGGCCCGCAAGCACAACCTGATCGTGCTGTCTGACGAGATCTACGACAAGATTCTGTATGACGGAACCCGGCACGTGTCCACCGCTTCCCTGGCCGACGACGTCCTGTTCTTCACCTACAATGGCTTGTCCAAGAATTACCGCGCAGCCGGTTACCGCTCCGGCTGGATGATCATCAGCGGCGCCAAACATCGCGCCCGGGATCTGGTGGAAGGCATCGAGATGCTTTCGAACATGCGCCTGTGTGCCAATGTTCCGGCACAGCTCGCTATCCAGACCGCCCTGGGTGGATACCAGTCCATCGACGACCTGGTGGCTCCGGGTGGCCGTCTGTTCGAGCAGCGCGACACCGCCTGGCGAATGCTGAACGACATTCCCGGCGTCAGCTGTGTGAAGCCGGAGGGCGCCCTGTACCTGTTCCCGAAACTGGACCCGAAGAAGTTCCCCATCGTCAATGACGAGAAGCTGGTGCTCGACCTGCTGCTGCAGGAAAAGATCCTGCTGGTACAGGGATCCGCGTTCAACGTGGATGACAAACAGCACCTGCGGGTGGTCTTCCTGCCACGGGCGGATACTCTCGAGGACGCCATGGGCCGCCTCGGCAATTTCCTGAGCAAATACCAGCAGTAACGGACAAGTTATGGCAGACATTCACGTCGAGGAATTCTACAAGGACGTCGCCGTCGCTCTGGTGCAGCTCTATGGCGTTTTCCCCCGCCGGGTGAACCTGTTCGTGGAAGACATTGCCGGGCCGGACGAGCCCGACGAGTTCGGTCTTCACAGCAAGCGGCACATGGCCTGTTTCGGCGCCCTGCTCTGGCTCGAGGAGGAAGGCCTGCTGCGCTACGTGGACACCATCCGGCAGGAAGCCCTGGACCAGGCCGTGCTGACCCGCGATGCCTTCATCCGGCTCAGCGCCCCGGCTCCGCAAGCACTGGCGGATGCCGCCGGCGTGCAGGTGGCCGAGACTGACAACCTGCCCCGATCCGTCCAGCGGGATCTCTCCACCCACATCCACCTGATCCGCCAGGCGCTGAAGAGCGGCAACTCCGCCCGCATCAGCCAGGTGGTCCAGGCTACTTTTTTCGCCGACAGCAGCTACCATTAAATCGCAGTAATACTCTTGAAGCCGAGAACCCGGACCGCATATTCCGGTCAGATGGGTGAATTATGTCTTTGACTGAACTTTCAAGGAATTAACATGCGCATACTGCTGTTTCTGGCGACCAACCTTGCGGTCATCGTGGTTGCCAGTTTTACCCTGCGTCTGCTGGGTGTCGACAGTTACCTGAGCCAGCAAGGCATCGAATACGGCTCGCTGCTGGCGTTTGCGGCGGTGTTCGGCTTCGCCGGTGCCCTGATTTCACTGTTCATTTCCAAGCCGATGGCCAAGTGGAGCACGAAGGCTCAGGTCATAGAATCTCCGCGGACTCCGGCCGAGCGCTGGCTGGTGGATACCGTCGCGGAACTGGCTCGGAATGCGGGCATTAAAACGCCGGAAGTGGCCATTTTCCCGGCCTCCCAGTCCAACGCGTTCGCCACCGGCTGGAACAAGAATGATGCATTGGTGGCCGTCAGTGAGGGGCTTCTGCACCGGTTCAACAAGGACGAAATCCGTGCGGTCCTTGGCCATGAAATCGGGCACGTGGCCAATGGGGACATGGTGACTCTGGCCCTGATTCAGGGTGTGGTGAACACGTTCGTGATCTTCGCGTCGCGGGTGATCGGCTCTTTTGTGGACCGGGTGGTGTTCAAGAATGAGCAGGGCCACGGTATCGGGTTCTTCGTGGTCAGCATCGTGGCCGAGATCGTCCTTGGTATCCTGGCCAGCACGATTGTGTTCTGGTTTTCCCGCCGTCGGGAGTACCGGGCGGATATTGCCGGCGCCCAGCTGGCCGGCCGTTCGGCGATGATCAACGCTTTGGCAAGGCTGAAACAGGAAAGTGAAGTGCCGGATCAGATGCCGGATTCTTTGCAGGCGTTCGGTATCAACCGCGGTGCCCGGGCCGGTCTGAGTGCGTTGTTCATGACCCATCCGCCGCTGGAAGACCGTATACGAGCCCTGCAGGACGCGAACCTCTGATGAACTTTCGGGGGCCTGCCCGCATTGCTGGCGGGCTCCTCCTTCCGAAACACGCTCCTTGCGGCACGTCCCTGTGACGCTTGAGCTCCGCCATCCATGGCTCCGCACAGTTTCGGAAGGAGGAGCCCACCAGCAACGCTACTGTCGAGCACGCCTCAAGTCCGATCGATATTAGATCTTTAACTTGAAACCAATCGCTCTGAAACTGTCCTGCAGGGACTTACTGGTTCCTTTCAGCTGTACCTTCAGACTGGAACATTCTCTTCTCACTGGATAGTCCCGGCGCAGTCGATCAAATGCGGCCCCTCTTTCTTCGGCACTTCCGTTCATGGCCAGACGCAGGCGGGCATCATCCTCTCGGGGGTCGTAACAGGCTCTGAGGGCAGTTTTGACGGCCTTATCCTCGTCTGCAGCCGAGGTAAACGAAACCTTGCTTAAAGCCGGTTCCGGGAGGAACTGGCCGGCTTTTTTGCGGATCGGCAGGCCCAGGAAGGTGCTCAGGGCCTGATAGATCATTTCAGTGCCCTGAACCTTGCCTTCCAGGCTGTAACCGGCGATGTGGGGGGTTGCCAGCCAGGCCAGTTCCACCAGTTCCGGGTCGATTTTCGGCTCCCGTTCCCAGACATCGAGGGCTACGAGGGGCGGGTTGGCTGAGGTCAGGCGCTGCTTGAGGACAGTTGTATCGATTACTTCGCCACGGCCGGCGCTGATCAGGAGTTGGTCCGAGGTGAGTCCGGCCAGTTCGCGTTCTCCGATCATGTGGAAGGTGGCGTGGGGGCTGTTCCGGGTCAGTGGAGTGTGGAGGCTGACCACGTCGCATTCCATGGCTTCTTCGAGGCTGACGAATTCCGGACCCTGTTCGCCTTCACGTTCGGCCCTGGGCGGGTCGCACAACCGGGTGTTGAAGCCGAGGCGCTCCAGCTTGGCGGCCAGTTCTCCGCCGACGTTGCCGACACCGACGATACCCACACTCAGGTCCGTCCAGTCAGTCAGACCACACCTCTCGGCATAGAGTGAAAGTACCGAAAGAACGTATTCGACAACGCTGTTGGCGTTGCAGCCCGGTGCGGCGGAGAAGCGGATGCCCTGCTCCTCCAGCCACTGCAAATCCACGTGATCGGTGCCGATGGTAGCGGTTCCGACAAAGCGGACACGGCTACCTTCGAGCAGTTCGCGGTTGACCCGGGTTACGCTCCGGACCAGCAGGATGTCGGCATCCCGCACGTCTTCGGGGCTCATGTGGCGGCCGGAGACCCGGCGGATTTCGCCCATATCTCCGAAGAAGGAGTCGAGTAACGGAATATTCTCGTCAGCTACGATCAGCATGGTCGTCTACGTCCTTCAGTTCCTGCGCTGGCGCTGGGAGCCGCCGCGACCGCCCTGGGGACGTCCGCCGCCACTGCTGCGCCGGCCACCGCGCTTGCGGGTGATCGCCGGCTGTTCCAGTGGTGCTCTCAGGGTATCGTCAGGAACTTCGGTTTTCAGCTTCTGGTTAATATAGGTTTCGATCGCCGGGAGGGTGAACGAGTCGTCCTCGCCGGCCAGGCTGATGGATACGCCTTTGCTACCCGCGCGCCCGGTCCGGCCAATGCGGTGCACGTAATCTTCCGCGTTGTCCGGCAGGTTGTAGTTGAACACGTGGGTAACGCCGTTAACGTGGATTCCCCGCCCGGCCACGTCGGTGGCGACCAGCACCTGGATATTGCCTTTCTTGAACTGGTCGAGGGTGCGCAGGCGTTTGTTCTGGGCGATCTCACCGGACATCAGGGAGACCTTGACCCCCTGGTTCTTCAGATCTTCCTCGAGATCCCGGCACTGGTCCCGGCGGTTGGCGAAGACGATGGCCTTTTCCACTTCCGGGCGTTTCAGGTAATTGACCAGGACCTGCAGCTTTTCATCCTCACCCAGCAGGTAGACGGTCTGTTCGACCCTTTCGGCGGTTTTCTGCTCAGGCTCGATTTCCACAAACTCGGCGTTGCTGGTCCACATGGATGCCAGGTTGAGTACGTCCTGGTTGAATGTGGCACTGAACAGCAGGGTCTGGCGGTCGTCCTTGGGAGTGCACTTGCGAATGATGCGTTTCACATCGGGGATGAAGCCCATGTCCAGCATCCGGTCGGCTTCATCCAGGATCAGGATGTCAATCTGGTCCAGGAAGACGTCCTGGGAACCCAGGAAGTCGATCAACCGGCCGGGGGTGGCTACCAGGATATCCACGATTTCGTTCTGGAGCTGGTCCCGCTGCTTATCGTAGTTCATGCCGCCAACGACGGTGACAACATTGTGCCCGGTGTACTGGCACAACTGCTCGGCATCCTTTGCAATCTGCATTGCCAGCTCCCGGGTCGGCGCCAGCGCCAGTACGCGGGGCTCGGAGGCGAAGCGGTCCTTTTCGGGAATCGGTGTTTCCAGCAGGGTCTGGATGGCGGTGATCAGGAAGGCCGCGGTCTTGCCGGTGCCGGTCTGGGCCTGGCCAATCAGGTCTTCACAGGCCAGCGTCCATGGCAGTGTTTCTGCCTGGATCGGTGTGCAGTACTCGAATCCGATGGCGGAAATGGCGTCCAGCAGGCGTTTGTCGAGGTTCAGATCACTGAACTTAAGATCGCCGGTGTGTTTTGGGTCAGATGTCATACAGTCTCTGTATTCCTTACTCTGTCTGAAAGCGAATTGGGTGGAACCAGGCGTTGCACGTCCTGTTGCCAGGCGCTGTCGAAGTCCGGGGTGGTTCCGTAAAAACTCTTCAGTGAATCAAAAAATTGCTGCCCCCGGGGCGGTAACCCCTCGGCCAGGTAACGCTCGGCCTGTGCCAGGACATTGGCACGGAACTGCTGTTCGTCGCAGGCACCGTCGCCGGAGAGGTTGTCCACGCTGATGTGAAAGCGTGTACCGGCAGCCACTGAAAACAGCCATTCCTGGGCCTGGGGTTTGACCTCAACCTGCTCAAAGGCCCGCTGTTGCTCCGGAGTGCGACCATCCGGACAGTACCAGTAGCCGTAGTCGTGAAGTGTGCGGCGATGCTCACCGGCAATACACCAATGACTTATTTCATGTAATGCACTGGCATAATAACCGTGCGCGAACACGACCCGGGCCAGACCGGACGGTCCGTCAGCGGGCAGGTACTCGGGTTCTGAGCCGCCCTTGACCAGAATCGTCCGGAATGGCTCCCGGAACAGGTCATTGAACAGCATGATAAGATCGTTTGGACTGTGATTCATTGGATGGCTATTGTGCGACTTTAACGCATCCAATACCAGACCACCGGGAACTTTACCAGCAAGCCTGTGTCCACTGCCGTCGGAGCAGGAATCATCCATACACCTACAACCGGGAACTTGCACACCAGATGACAGACCCGAGCTTTGCCGACCGCATTCACCCGACAGTCTTCACCATCGTTTTTATCCTGGCCACCTGCCTGGCCCTGTTCGCCTCCCCGGCCCATGCCCTTGGCAGTTCCGGTTCCAGCCTGTTCGGCGGCGGCAATGACTTCCTTCCGGTAGACGAGGCGCTGCCGTTCAACTACACCACAGACCAGGGCGCGGTCACCCTGGACTGGAATATCACCCCCGGCCACTATCTTTACCAGAACCGCGTTGCTGTCAGTTCAGTCACCGACGGCGTCACGGTGGGGAATCCGTCATTCTCTTTGCAGGGCGAAACCACCACCGACGAATTCTTTGGGGAAGTCACTGTTTTCTATGAGCCCGTGGAAGCACGCGTGCCGGTCACCCTGCCCGAAGGGGTTCGCGAGGCAACACTCGAGGTCACCTACCAGGGCTGTGCCGAAGCCGGGCTATGCTACCCGCCCCAGACCCGGGAGGTGCTGTATTACCCCGGCGGGGACGGGGATGATGCCGGCTCAGCCACGACTGCTTCATCCGGTTCAACCGCTGGTACGTCCGGATCTGCGACCTCCGGCGGGCCTGCCGGTTCCGTCGATACCAGTTCCGCCACGGGCCTTGCGGGATTCCTCTCGGAGCAGTCTGTGCTGGTCATTGCCGGCCTGTTCTTCCTGCTGGGCCTGGGCCTGACCTTTACCCCCTGTGTCCTGCCCATGGTGCCGATCATTTCGACCCTGGTATCCGGCCATAACACCCGTACCACCGGCCACGCCCTGACGCTGTCGGGGAGCTATGTACTGGGTATGGCACTGACCTATGCCGCTGCCGGCGTGCTGACCGGATTGCTGGGGGCGAGCTTCAACCTTCAGGCCCAGCTGCAGTCCCCCTGGGTCCTGGGCATTTTTGCCACGTTGTTCGTGGTGTTTGCCCTTTCCATGTTTGACCTGTTCGAGATCCAGCTCCCGCGCTTCATCCGGGATCCCCTCAACAATGCCAGTCACAAGCTGACGGGCTCCAGGGTCGCGGGTATTTTCGGCATTGGCGCCCTGTCGGCGCTGATCGTTTCGCCCTGTGTCTCGGCCCCATTGGCGGGTAGCCTGCTGTACATTTCCACCACCCAGAATGCGGTCACCGGTGGTATCGCCCTGTTCGCGCTCGGTCTGGGCATGGGTGTCCCGCTGATCCTGGTTGCGGTGGGCGGGCGCAAGCTGTTGCCCACTACCGGTCACTGGATGACTGCAGTCAAACACTTCTACGGGGTCATGCTGCTGGCGGTGGCTATCTGGCTGGTAGAGCGGCTGGTTCCGGCCTGGCTGGCACTGACTCTCTGGGGCCTGCTGGTCGCCATCACGGGGGTTCAGCTTGGTGCCTTTGATGCTGCCAAGGCCGGCTGGCAGCGGACCCGCAAGGGGCTGGGGCTGGTGATGTTTTCCTACGGCCTGGCACTGCTTGCCGGCGCCGTCGGTGGCGCCAGTGATCCGCTTAAACCCCTCGCCCCTTTCACCGTGGCGTCGTCCGCGCCTGCCGGTGAGGCTGCCGGCAGCCATGCCGAGTTCCAGAGGGTCGAGGAGCCGGCGGAGATCCGCAGGCTGCTGCAGGCCGCCCGGGACCGGAATCAACCGGTCATGCTCGATTTCTACGCGGACTGGTGTATTTCCTGCAAAGTCATGGAGCGCAATGTCTTCAGTGATGCCCAGGTTGGCCAGGCCCTGTCATCCTATACGCTGCTGCAGATCGACATGACCCGGAACACGCCCGAGCAGCAGGCCCTGCTGGACGAACTCGGCCTGTTCGGTCCACCGGCAATCCTGTTCTACCAGGGCAACGGTGAGGAACTCCGGGACCGGCGAATCCTCGGCGAGATGGACAAGCGGGAGTTCCTGACCCACCTCGGCGGGTTACCGGTCCGTACCTGATGATGGCCTGATATCACCCGCCACGACGGATCAGATAGACAAATTCCCCCTTCTGTTCCTCCTGGCTGAGTAGTTCGTGGCCGAGGAACTGGCAGAAACGGGGAATATCCCGGGTGGTGGACGGATCGGTCGCCACCACCCGCAACACACCGCCTGGCTCTACATCATGGATGCGATTGTGGAGCATCATCACCGGCTCCGGACAGAACAGGCCCCGGGCATCAAGTTCCGCGTCAAATTCGCTGGCCGTCAAACGATCACTCCTTCTGGTTAAGCTGATTTTTCAGGAATACGTGCTAAATTCCTGTTTATAGCAGGTAAAAATATACGGAGGAAAACCATGATACGGGTTTTGATCGAACGCCACATCGCCGAGTCCCTGGAAGACGCCTATGAGCAACGGGCCCGACTGGTGTTGCAGCAGGCAGTGGCGGCGCCGGGTTTCATCTCCGGCGAGACCCTGGTCGACAGCCACGACCCCAATCATCGGATCACGCTTGCCAACTGGCGGTCCGAAGCCGACTGGGACCGCTGGTACCACTCCCAGGAGCGCCGGGACCTGATGGCAGAGCTCATCCCGATGATGGACAAGGAAGAGGCCATCACGGTGCTGCAGCAGAACGCGATCTGATTTCGTCTGATCGCTTCTGGTTGCTTCAGATCAGCCAGTGCGCTCGATAAAACAGGTGATCTCTTCTCTATCATGATACAGGTGGCGGGCACGCAGTCGGAAGCCGACGCCTGCCTGCTCCAATCCCTGCTCGATGATCTCCCGGCAGATCAGCCACTCCTCGTAGCGCTTCTTCATGGGCAATTTCAGGTTGAACACGGTGAACCGGCATAACCCGGAGCCGACCCAATCCACCGCCAGACGCGCTGTCTTTCTTGGCTGATCCACGATATCGCAGACCATCCAGTCGATTCCGCGCTTCGGCCGCCAGCTGTATCCGTCAGCACGCACATGCTCAACCTGACCGGAAGCCATCAGGTCCGGATCCATGGGGCCGTTGTCGACCGCGGTCACCAGCATGCCCTGTCGCACCAGTTGCCAGGTCCAGCCACCGGGCGCGGCACCAAGGTCAGCGGCTTTCTTTCCACCCCCCAGGTAATCCAGCTCCTGTTCAGGGGGCAGGAACACCTTCCAGGCCTCTTCCAGCTTCAGCGCCGAGCGACTCGGAGCAGATGCCGGCAGCCGAAGCCGCGGAATGCCGCCGACGAACCGGGCCCGGTTATCCCGCAGGCTATACCCGACCACCGCCTGGCTGAAATCCGGCAGAAAGATCTCCAACCGGGCGAGGGTGTCTGCCTCCACAGCCTGCAGCAGTCCCGCGCCGCGCAGCCCCTTGGACAGTGGCGCCACCCATTTGCGGGCGAAGTTGCCCAGGTCTTTGTCGACGTTGTTCTCCGGTAAACGGATTTCCACCCGTGCGCACTCCGGCATGCCTCCCTCAAGCTGCCGAAGGCCTGAAATCACCGCTCCAACCCGGTCTTCCGCCGGCAGCTCCAGCCGGCCAAGGACCACCAGCCAGTCCCGGACAAACACCAGATTCTCCAGACTGACCCTGGCCAACAACTCTTCCGCCGGCTCCGGTCCGGGCAGGGAGAACCAGACAATGCCCTCGCCCCTGGCCGGTTCAAAAAAACCGTACAAGCCGGATTCCATCGCGAAATCGGTGAGTTCACGTCCGGCCTCTGCCTCGAAGCCGGGCCTACAGAATGCAAGAATCTGTTCCATGTTGCCCCTGTGGCGGATTCCGGACCGAAACCCGCAAATTTGAAACTGTTTAACAGTGAAACTTGTGTACGTTGGCTACACTTCCAGCTCACTTTCTTGCTGGAAACCCTGAATGCCACTCCTGACCCGGCTGATGTCTGCGGCCATGATCTGCTGCCTGTCTGCCCTGGCCTGGGCCGATCAGCCCGGAGCTGCGGGTCAGTGCCCCGTACTGGACGTCGCAGATGACAGTGCCCGGCACCACCTGATGGACTATGTCTGCTACCACAGCGCCGAGCCGGACGACGCCGCCCACCGGGCCACATCACCGCAGGAACTGCCGGAATCACTGGCGTGGACACCGGCTGACGGCCATGACCTGGTGTTCAGCCATACCCAATCCGTCTACTGGCTGAAGCTGCAACTGAACAATAGCGGTTCAACCCGCGGGCTCTGGTACCTCAAGCTGGATTATCCCCTGCTGGATGAGGTCACATTCTGGACTTCCACCGGCAATGGCACCAGCCGGAAACTGGCAACCGGCGACCAATACCCGTTTGCGTCCAGGGGCATAGATTATCGGTATTTCCTGCTGCCCGTCACCCTCGGGGCCCAGGAGCCGCTCCAGGTCACGATCCGCATCCGCAGCAGTGGCGCACTCAACGTACCCCTGTCCCTGGAAACCCCGGCCGAGGTGATCGCCACCAGCAATGACCTGACCCTGACCCACGGCCTCTTCTATGGGGCGCTGGCGATCTTTGCCGCCTTCAATCTGCTGCTATTCTTCAGTTCCAGAACCGTCTACTACTTCTACAACGCCTTTTATATGGGCGCGATGGGCCTGTTCCTGTTCGCCATGGGCGGTTTTGCCAACCAGTATTTCTGGCCCGAGAGCGCGGGTTTCGCCAACACCTCCATTCCTCTGGCCCTGGGGCTCTGCGCCCTGGCGATGACCCTGTTCGGCCGGTCATTCCTGGAGGTCAGGCCGGATACGCTGGCCAACACCACTCTCAAGGCCCAGGCCTGGTTCTGTATCGTCTTTCTGGCCCTCACTTTCATCCTGCCCTACAACAAGACGATCATCCTGAACACGGTTCTGGCGCTGAGCGTCATCGCCAGCCTGCTGATCTCGGCGGGTATCCGCTGGCGCCAGGGCTATCAACCCGCCATCTGGTACCTGCTGTCCTGGATGGTGATGCTGGCCGGCGCCCTTATCTATGCGCTCGCGGCTTTCGGCCATCTTGCCGATTTCCTGGCCCGGGAGTCCCTGATGCAGGTAACCATCGGCGGCCAGGTCATTCTGCTCAACTACGCCATGGTCCAGCGCTGGCGCCTGCTGAACCAGAAACTTCTGGAGGTGGAGCACAAGGCCCGCACCCAGCTGGAATTCAAGGTGCACGAACGCACCTCTCAACTGCGCAACGCCATGCGGGAACTGGAGAAAGCCAACCGGAAACTCGCGGCCCTGAGCCTGAACGATCCGCTGACCGGCCTGTATAACCGCCGGCATCTGGATAACATCCTCCCGGAGCTCTGTGCCGAGGCCCGACGAACCGGCCAACCCCTGACCCTTGCCCTGATCGATGCCGACCGGTTCAAGGCCGTAAACGACACCTGGGGCCATGGTTTCGGGGACACCTGCCTGCAGCTGATTGCCGACATCCTCTCGCGTCATGTGAAGCGGCCAAGGGATATCGCCATCCGTTTTGGCGGCGAGGAGTTTGCCGTACTGTTACCCGGCGCCGACATAGAGGGCGCTCGCAAGGTATGCCAGGCGATACTGGATGATCTGAGGAACACGCCGCTGGACACTCCGGACGGCCGAACCCTGAACATGACCCTGAGCGCCGGCGTCGCGCAGCTGGCCACCCCTGAGGACCAGTGCGCTCTGTTCCAACGCGCCGACGATGCGCTGTATCAGGCCAAGGCCTCCGGGCGTGACCGGGTAGAGATCGCAGAGCCGGAATTCAGTGATTGGGGCGCACCCGCGACTCAATAAAAGCGCGGACCTGACGGGCGGCCTCTTTGATCAGGTCCTGTCGGGTTTCAGCCTGACGGGCCAGCGGCTGGAAGTCGTGGTTCCCGCCCTCCAGCCACACCAGCTGGCAGGCGCCGAGCTCCCTTCTACGCTCATTTACCTCATCGGGTTTGCCAAACGGATCCCGGGTGCCCTGTATCACCAATATTGGGCAGTCAATCCGGGGGAAATGGTCGACGCGCCAGTTGTCCGGTTTGCCCGGAGGATGAAACGGATAACCGAAACACACGACCCCGTCGATACCGGTCTCTTCCGCTGCCAGGAGGCTGGCCATTCGTCCGCCCATGGATTTGCCACCGATGAGAACCGGGCACGCTTCGCCCACCTCCGCCCGGATCCGGACAAGCACATCCCGAAAACTCTCGAGAAGTCGTGGCTGCCGATCCGGTGGTCGTTTCTTCCCATCCTGCCGGCGCTTCTGCATATAGGGGAACTCGAACCGCACCGACGCGACTTCTTCGGCATCGAGCGCTGCGGCCAGTTCTTCCATGAATGGAGAGTCAGCCGGTGCGCCGGCACCATGGGCCAGAATCAGTACGACTTTCGGCTGATTTTCGTAGTAATTGCTCTTAATCAATTCCACTGAATTCACCTCTGTCAAATCAGGGGCTATCATACCCAGAGCAAGCAGCAATTACCCGGGGCGCACTTCCCTCTTCGCGAATGATTCACATGCTCGCCATGTCGCTGATTTCGGTGAATTTGACGGATATCAGGAGTTGACCTGAGTCATTGCAAACAGCTAATGGTTTCTCCATACTTGCGCCCGCATAATTCCCCATCCTAAACCCATTGGTAAGGCTATGAGCACAGTAAATGCAAACCTGACATACAACTACAAGGTGGTGAGACAATTCGCCATCATGACAGTGGTATGGGGTATTGTAGGAATGGCTATGGGTGTGCTGATCGCAGCGCAGCTCGTCTGGCCATCCCTCAACCTCGACCTGCCCTTTACCCACTTCGGCCGGCTCCGGCCGCTGCATACCAACGCCGTCATCTTCGGCTTTGGTGGAAGTGCCTTGTTCGCCACCTCCTACTACGTGGTCCAGCGCACGTGTCAGGCCCGACTGATCTCGGACGGCCTGGCGGCGTTCACGTTCTGGGGCTGGCAGGCAGTTATTGTGGCAGCAGCGATTACCCTGCCAATGGGCCTCACATCAACGAAAGAGTACGCTGAGCTCGAGTGGCCGATCGACATCGCCATCGCGGTTATCTGGGTGACTTACGCTCTCGTGTTCTTCGGTACAATTACCAAGCGCAGCACGCCGCACATCTACGTGGCCAACTGGTTCTACGGTGCCTTCATCATCACCGTTGCGGCCCTGCACATCGGTAACAACATGGCCCTGCCGGCCACCGCCTTCAAATCCTACTCTGCATACGCCGGCGTGACCGACGCCATGATGCAGTGGTGGTACGGCCACAACGCCGTAGGCTTCTTCCTGACCGCCGGCTTCCTGGGCATGATGTACTACTTTGTTCCCAAGCAGGCCAACCGCCCGGTCTACTCCTATCGCCTGTCCATCGTCCACTTCTGGGCGCTGATCGCGACCTACGTATGGGCTGGTGGTCACCACCTGCACTACTCCGCCCTGCCTGACTGGGCCCAGACTGCAGGCATGGTTATGTCCCTGATCCTCCTGGCTCCGTCCTGGGGCGGCATGATCAACGGCATGATGACCCTGTCCGGTGCCTGGCACAAACTGCGTACCGACCCGATCCTGCGCTTCCTCGTGGTTTCCCTGTCCTTCTACGGTATGTCTACCTTCGAAGGCCCGATGATGTCCATCAAGACGGTCAACGCACTCTCCCACAACACTGACTGGACCATCGGCCACGTTCACTCCGGTGCTCTGGGCTGGGTTGCCATGATCAGTATCGGTGCGGTCTATCACCTGATTCCCAAGCTCTGGGGTCTGCAGGCCATGTACAGCACGGCTCTGATCAACGTGCACTTCTGGCTGGCCACCGTCGGTACCGTACTCTACATCGTTGCCATGTGGGTCAACGGCATCATGCAGGGCCTGATGTGGCGCGCAGTCAACGAAGACGGCACTCTGACCTACAGCTTCGTGGAAGCCCTGGAAGCCTCCTACCCGGGTTACTTCGTCCGTTTCCTGGGTGGTGTCATCTTCCTCAGCGGCATGCTGATCATGGCTTACAACGTCTACATGACCGTTCGTCAGAAAGAAGCGGTTGCAGCTGATAACGCAGCGGCTCAGGCGGCGTAACGGGAGAGAGATCAGATGAAACACGAAATTATCGAAAAGAATATTGGTCTGATGATCATCCTGATCATCCTGACCATCAGTGGCGGTTTCCTGGTGGAAGTAGTGCCCCTGTTCTTCCTGAAGCAGACCAATGAGCCGGTCGAGGGCCTTGAGCCCCTGTCCGCTCTGGAGCTGGAAGGCCGGGACATCTACATCCGTGAAGGCTGCCACGTGTGCCATACCCAGCAGATCCGTCCGTTCCGGGCGGAAACCGAGCGCTATGGCCACTACTCCGTCGCGGGTGAGTTCGTGTATGACCGCCCGTTCCTGTGGGGCTCCAAGCGTACTGGTCCGGACCTGGCCCGTGTAGGCGGCCGTTATTCCGATGCCTGGCAGCGCCAGCATCTGTATAACCCGCGCAGCGTTGTGCCCGAGTCCAACATGCCGGCGTTCCCCTGGCTGTTCGAGGACCGTGTCGATCACGAATCCATCGAAGCCCGTATGGAAACCCTGCAAACCCTGGGTGTGCCCTATACCGATGAGCAGATCGCAAATGCTTCAGCGGAAATCCAGGGCAAATTCGAGATTGAAGCGCTGGTCGCGTACCTGCAACAGCTGGGTACTGTGATTTCAGATAAACGGTGATCCCATGGATATCAATGAGCTACGCGGTATTCACACCCTTCTGGTAATGGCGGTCTTTCTCGGCATCGTCTGGTGGGCGTACAGCGCCCACCGCAAGAAGGCCAATGACGAAGCGGCGCATCTGCCGTTCGATGATGAAGACGTGGACAAGCGTACTCTCGAACAGGAAAAGACGGAGAAGAAACAATGAGTACCTTCTGGAGCATCTGGATCAGTGTGATCGTGCTCGGTACTGTTTTTGGCTGTGCCTGGCTTCTTTGGGCCACCCGCAAGGGCCAGACGACTGATGTCGAAACAGACCGGACCATGGGCCATTCCTTTGATGGCATTGAGGAATACGATAACCCGCTGCCGAAGTGGTGGTTCTATCTGTTCATGGCGACCTGCGTGTTTGCCCTGGGCTACCTGGCTCTGTATCCGGGCCTGGGCAACTACAAGGGCCTGCTGGGCTGGACTTCCACCAATCAGTGGGAGGCCGAAGTGGCCGCCGCAGAAGAGAAGTACGGCGAAATCTATGCCCAGTACGGCGACACGCCGGTGCCTGAACTGGCAACCAATGAAGACGCCCTGAAGATCGGTCAGCGTCTGTTCGCCAACAACTGCGCGGTCTGTCACGGCTCTGCGGCCCGGGGGCAGGTTGGCTTCCCCAACCTGACCGATGACGACTGGCTGTGGGGCGGTACACCTGACGCCATCCTGGAAACCCTGCACAATGGCCGTATGGGTAACATGCCTGCCAAGGGCACCATGCCCAGCATGACCAACGAGCAGGTGGATCAGGTGGTAAACTACGTGCTGAGCTTCAGCGGTCGTGAAAAGGACGCCGAAGCAGCCAAGGCCGGCGAGCAGGTCTTCGCCCAGGCATGTGTGGCGTGCCACGGCCCTGACGGCAAAGGCATGCAGGCAATGGGTGCACCGAACCTCACTGACAACACCTGGCTCTATGGCTCCACTTACGAGTGGATCAAGGAAACCGTGATGAACGGTCGCCAGAACCAGATGCCAGCGCAGGATCGTCTGCTCTCCGAAGACCAGATCCAGATCCTGGCGGCTTACGTGTACAGCCTGTCCAACTGAGAATGATCCGGCCAGGGCCCTGCCCTGGTCCGGTCTTTTCAACCCTGTGTCTGCCCCCGCGGGCACAGGCTTGAGAAGATCAGCAGACCCTCCGAGGCCCGCTCCCCGCTTTTCCATTTCATCGGGAGGTTACGATGAGCAGTGAGATTCCGGTCAAACAGGTTGACCCTTCGTCTGATTCCTCCAACAAAAATAAAAAGCCAGAGACCGTCGAGCTCTACGCGAGCCGAAAGAAGATCTATGTCAAGGAAGTGAAAGGCTTCTTCCAGCGTATCCGGAATGTGAGTCTGACCCTTCTGATGGGCATGTATTTCCTGTTCGTCTGGATCACCATCGACGGACAGCCGCTGATCCATTTCGACCTCCCGGCGCGGGAATTCCACCTCTATGGCATGACCTTCTACCCCAAGGATTTCATCCTCCTGTCGGGTATGCTGATCATCTGCGCCTATGGCCTGTTCTTCATCACCACCCTGTTCGGACGGGTCTGGTGCGGCTATACCTGCCCGCAAACCGTGTGGACCTTCATCTTCATGTGGGTTGAAGAGCGGATCGAGGGCAGCCGAAACAAGCGGATGAAGCTCGACAAGGCACCCAATTCCGGCGAAAAGATAGCCAAGAAATCCGCCAAGCATACGATCTGGCTGCTGATCGCCCTGGCCACCGGCCTCACCTTCGTCGGGTATTTCTACCCCATCCGGGAGCTGATCGGCGATCTGTTTACCCTGCAGGCCAACGGCTGGGCCTATTTCTGGGTGGCCTTCTTCACCGTCGCCACCTACCTGAACGCCGGCTGGATGCGTGAGCAGGTATGCCTCTACATGTGCCCGTATGCCCGCTTCCAGTCGGTCATGTTCGATCCGAACACCCGGGTGGTCTCCTACGATCCGAACCGTGGTGAGCCCCGGGGCAGCCGCAAGAAGGGCGTTGACCCGAACGAGCTCGGCCTTGGGGATTGTATTGACTGTGGTCAGTGTGTCCAGGTCTGCCCCACCGGCATCGATATCCGGGATGGTCTGCAGTACGAATGCATTGGCTGCGCCCTGTGTATCGATGCCTGTGACGAAGTCATGGAGAAAATGAATTATCCCAAGGGTCTGATCCGCTACACCACGGAGAACGAACTGGAGGGCAAGACATCCAAACTGCTTCGTCCCCGTACCTTTGGCTATGGCATCATGCTGGCGCTGATGATTTCAGCGATTATCTTCACCATTGCGACGCGGGTGCCGGCCCAGATGGACGCCCTGCGCGACCGTGGCGCGCTATATAGCTTCAACGGGCAGGGCCGGGTTGAGAACTCCTATACCCTGAAGATTGCCAATATGACCGAAGTGCCCCAGGTGTTCTCCATCTCTGTGAGCGGCCTTGAGGGCATCCAGATCCTGACCGACACCAGGATAACCGTTGAAAGTGGCGAGAACCGCTCGGTACCAACCGTCGTGGACGTTCCACCGGAATCCATCTCGGAATCCAATAACGAGATCCGGTTCCAGGCGGTTTCCGAAACAGATTCGTCACTGAAACTTGAAACTGAAAGCCGGTTTGTCGGTCCAACGCGCTGATTTGTACCATTGGCCCCGACACACCGGCTAGAAAAGAGATGAAGCATTATGAGTGAACACGCTCCGGTCGCACCCTGGTATCGCCAGCCCTGGTTCTGGTTCCTGACCATTTTTCCGCTGGCGGCCATTATCTGGTGTACCGTCATGATTGTTGTTGCCAGCAACATGAAAGACACCATGGTGACGGATGACTACTCCAAGGAAGGGCGCGGCATCAACCTGGCCATTGCCCGTGACCAGCATGCCTATGACATGGGCATGGTTGGTGAAATGAGCTTTGACAGCCGCGAGGTTACGCTGAAGCTCAATACCGAAGAGGGTCCGGCGCAATTTCCCTACGTGATCCTGAAGCTGTTCCACCCGACTCTGGCCGAACGGGACCGCACCATCCAGTTCCGTAACGAAGGTGGCGGCTACTATTCCGGTACCATGCTCCAGGACATCGAAGGCCGCTGGTATTACGATCTTCAGGGACCGGATAACACCTGGCGCCTGAAAGGGGAAGCCTGGTTGCCCACCGAAGATGGCCTGACCATTCGGGCGGAAAAACCCGTCAAGGGGTGAGTGCCCTGGATTGTTTCCATTGCGGTGAACCCGCCGAGGGGAACCCGCCGATCACGCTGGAGCTTGAAGGCACCACAAGGCATTTTTGCTGTCAGGGCTGTAAAGCGGTTTGTGAGACCATTCACAACGAGGGTCTCACCGGTTTTTACGACTTCCGGACAGAGCCGGCAGTAACACCCCGGGAACTGTCTGCCTCCGAGCTCACCCGTCTGCGCGAGCTGGACCATCCGCTGGTCCAGCAATCCTTTGTCTCGCCCGTCAAAAGTGGTCAGGAAGCAAATCTTCTGATTGGCGGGATTACCTGCGCCGCATGCATCTGGCTGCTTGAAAACCACATGAAAAAGCAGCCGGGGGTACAGAGTTTCTCGGTCAACCACACGACCCAGAGAGCACGACTAGTCTGGTCGCCGGACCAGGCCAGACTGAGCGACCTGCTGATCGCGATCCACCAGCTCGGTTACACCGCTCGCCCCTACCAGGCCGATGAGGTCGAGCAGCAGCTCAAGGCCGAGCACCGCTCCATGCTCATCCGGCTGGCGGTCGCCGGTATCGGCTCCTTCCAGAGCATGATGTTGGCCTTTCCCCTGTATTTTGAGCTGGTCAATGATCTTTCGCCGGAATTTGTTTCCTTTTTCCGGTGGTTCAGCCTGCTCGTTGCCACCCCGGTGGTGCTCTACAGTGCCCGGCCGTTTTTCCGCAATGCCCGTCGCGATATCCGGAGCCGGCACCTCACCATGGATGTTCCCGTCGCCATCGCCATCGGCCTTGCCTACGCGGCCAGCGCCTGGGTGACGGTATTCGGGGGCGATGAGGTCTATTTCGAATCGGTATGCATGTTCACCTTCTTCCTGCTCCTCGGGCGCTACGTGGAAGTCCAGGCCCGCTACCGGGCCGGCCTCACCGGCAACGCCCTGGCCGGGTTCCAGCCGACTGTTTCGGCACGGGTCAACGGAGATGAAACCGAGATAGTCCCTGCCCACGACATCGGCCCCGGCGATGTGGTTCGGGTACGGCCCGGCGAAACCCTGCCAGTGGATGGCTGCATTGTCCGGGGCGAATCCACCCTGAACGAGGCGGCGTTGACAGGCGAATACCTGCCGGAATCACGGGGGCCGGGTGACACTGTGCACGCCGGCAGTATCAATGGCGAGAACCCCCTGGATGTACTGGTGGAAAAATCCGGCGCCCAGACCCGGCTCTCCGGCATCCTCAGGGTCCTTGACCGGGTCCAGTCGGAGAAACCACCGGTAGCTCGCATGGCGGACCGGATCGCCGGCAAGTTTGTCGGGCGCGTGCTGATCCTGGCACCGCTGGTCTGGATCGGCTGGTGGCTGGCCGGAGCAGACAACGCTTTCGATATCACACTCTCGGTGCTGGTGGTGACCTGTCCGTGCGCCCTGTCGCTGGCTACCCCAACCGCCATCACCGCCGCCACCATGCGCCTGCGGAAACTGGGATTCCTGCCCACCCGGGGCCACACCCTGGAGTCCATGAATACCATTGATACGGTCGTCTTCGACAAGACCGGGACACTCACCCGGGGCGAGCTGAGCCTGGTGGGCCAGCAAAGTGTTGGCAGCCTTGATGGCGATACCTGCCTGCGCCTGGCCGCGGGCCTGGAGAAGTTCTCCGAACACCCGATTGCCCGCGTCTTCCACGACCGCCCCGCTGCAGCCATGGAGCAGGTCCGGAACCACGTAGGCGGCGGCCTGACCGGACAGCTGGGAGATCAAAGCTACGCCATCGGTCACCTGGATTTTGTGGCGGAACACACCGATGCACCTGTGCCCGAGCGGGGTCAGCACACCGGCATGGAGATCTGGCTGGCGTCTGAAGCCGAATGGCTGGCCTGTTTCCGGCTCGACGACCAGCCCAGGGATGATGCCGCCGAAACGATCAGGACCCTTCAGGAACAGGGTATCCGCACCATTCTGCTCAGTGGTGACAGGAGTGGCCACGTGGCCCGCGTTGCCGAGATGCTGGGTATCACAGAAGCTATCGGGCAGGCATCGCCGGAACAGAAACTCGAAGTACTTGAGCAACTCACCAGTGAAGGGCGCAAAGTGATGATGGTCGGCGACGGCCTGAACGACCTGCCCTCCATGGCAGGCGCTGGCCTCTCGGTGGCCATGGGCAGTGCCGCGGACCTGACCCAGCTGAAAGCCGATGCGGTTCTGCTGAATGGCCAGCTCAAGCAGTTGGTGGAAGCGCTCAATACCAGCAGGCAGACCCGCCGTGTCATTCGCCAGAACATGATCTGGGCTCTGGCCTACAACCTGTGCGCGCTGCCCCTGGCGGCGGCTGGCCTGGTGCCACCCTGGCTTGCAGCCATCGGCATGTCTGCCAGCTCCTTGATCGTGGTGCTCAACGCGCTCAGACTCAGTGCCAGCACCACCCGGCCCCCGGCCGAACCAACACCGGTTGGTACTCAGGCACTGTCCTGATAACGTGAAAGTCACACTCATAACGAGGTAAGTGCCGTGCAGATTGTAATGGTCCTCGTACCATTGATGCTTATTCTGGTTGCCGTGGGGATTGCCCTGTTTGCCTGGGCAGTCAAGAACGGCCAGTACGACGACGTGGAAGGCCCGGCCCATCGCATTCTCTATGATGATGACAAGGACATGATTCCCCGGGAAGCCAGAACCGACAAACCTGAACAGGAAGAAGAGAAACCGGACCAGAGCACCGGGGAGGAAGACCGGGACAGCGCCGGGCCGAAGAGCTGATGGCAGCAGACCTTTACCTGAGTTATCCCAGCGCCTTTCTCATCGGTCTGCTCGGCAGCACCCACTGCCTGGGTATGTGTGGCGGGATCAGCGCGTCCCTGTCCATGGCCCTGCCGGTCGGTCGGGGATTCCGCCTTCGCCAGTCGCTGATGCTGCTGGCCTTCAATTTCGGCAGAATCGGCAGCTACACGCTGATTGCCACATTGATTGCGGCACTCAGTACCGGGGCCGCCAGCCAGTGGACCCTGGCCGGAATGGTGCTGCGAACCATTGCAGGATTGCTGTTGATTTTCATGGGCCTGTCCATGGGACAGTGGTGGCAGGGAATCCGCTACGTGGAAAAAATCGGAGCCCCGGTCTGGCAGAAACTCTCGCCGCTGACCCGCCGCCTGATGCCCATCCACCATCCCGCACAGGCACTGGCACTGGGCGCACTCTGGGGCTGGTTGCCCTGCGGTCTGGTCTACAGCACCCTGGGATGGGCTGCGCTGCAGCCTACGGTTCCTTCGGCCGCTCTGACCATGTTCTTCTTCGGTCTCGGCACCCTGCCTTCCATGCTGGCGACCGGCTATGCCGCCAACTGGGTTCGCGGGTTGCAAAAGCACCAGGCGGTCCGGAAAGCCAGTGGTGCCTTGCTCATCCTGTTCGGAATCTGGACGTTGCCGCTGTTCTGATGGCCGCCCCGGTGCCTGGCTAGATGTTCAACACATCCAGGCGACCGAAATCCGGACTGGTATCCGGCCCCGCGGACTGAACCACCGCCTGGCGCTTGCCGCCAAGGCGTTTGCCTTCCTTGAAGTCATACAGGTTGGGATCGGCCAGATGGGACGGCTCGACATTGCACAGGGCCCGGAACATGGTTTCCAGCCGGCCCGGGTGCTGCTTGTCCCAGGTCTGGAACATGTCCTTTATTACCTGGCGCTGCAGGTTCTCCTGGGAGCCACACAGGTTGCAGGGAATGATGGGGAACTTCCGCAGCGCCGCATAACGGGCAATATCCTTTTCGCGGGCGTAGGCCAGCGGGCGGATCACGGTATTCCGGCCATCATCACTGTGCAGTACCGGCGGCATGGACTTGAGTTTGCCGCCGTAGAACATGTTCAGGAACAGGGTCTCCAGCAGGTCGTCCCGGTGATGACCCAGGGCAATCTTGGTAACCCCGTGCTCTTCGGCAAAGTTGTAGAGGATACCCCGACGCAGGCGCGAACACAGGCCGCAGGTGGTCTTACCCTCAGGCACCTTTTCCTTGACGATACTGTAGGTGTCCTTCTCGATGATGTGGTATTCGATTCCCAGTGAAGCGAGATACTCCGGCAGTACTTCCTCAGGAAAACCGGGCTGTTTCTGATCCAGGTTGACTGCAATCAGCTCGAAGGAGACCGGTGCACTTTTCTGCAGGTTGAGCAGGATATCCAGCATGGCATAGGAATCTTTGCCACCGGACAGGCAACACATGACCTTGTCACCGGCTTCAATCATCGAGAAATCAGCAATCGCCTGCCCCATTTCACGGCGCAAACGTTTCTGCAGTTTGTTCAGCTCCAGTTTCTGGCGCCGATCCTGCTCGGAAGCGGGCGACTGGTCAGCGGCATTGGCGATCATAGCTTCGGACATAACAACCACGTTCGTAAGGTCAATGAGGGTGCGATTATACGCATCACCGGGTATCAGGGACAGGATACCGGATAAGGAGATACTGCAACCCTGCAATGCAAGGCGGCCACCGGAGACCTTCCCTGAAACCACGCTCTCCCCTACCATACCCAACATGACAAATACCGCCCTGACCGATCACAAGAACACCGAAGGGACCTGCCGTCTGCTTGATCAGCAGATCCAGCACCTGCTCGTGGCAGTGGAGCACGAACTGCGAAAGTCGCCCCGGGGCACCAGTGAACTGGCGCTGATCCGCGCACTCCAGGTTCCCCCCTGGGAACTGATCGGCGAGGTCAGCTTCCGTGACCCGGAAGAACTCTATCCGGTTCATTTTCTGCTGTTCCACGTGCTTTACCGACTCCGGGACCAACTGGCCGAGGCCGGTGAGAGCCTGGAAATCTCGCCGCTGGAGATCCGGCTGAACCCACAGACCGTCGTTTCCGGCACCGGCCTGCCGGATCAGGAAGACGAGCTGCGCCGCTTCTATCTTGATCTGGACCAGTACCGGATGTCCGGAGACCGCATCCGCAGAATGATGGATGACTTCTGGTCAGGGCGCCCGACGCGTTCTCCGGAGCCGTCCGAGCTGCTCCGGGCGGCACAGGTACTCGGCTTCGACGCTTTGCCCGGCGACTTTGGCACCGTCAAGCACCGATTCCGACGCTGCATTATGGCCGTGCATCCCGATCGCGGGGGCGATACCGCATCGGTGCAGGAACTGAACCATGCCTTTTCCATGCTCAAGATCCATTTCCGGCTTTCGGCCTGACTTACTGCCAGACCAGGGGAACCCATGATGCCAAGAAAACTTGTTTTTGCCTTTCTCACGTTGGCCACCCTCAGCACAGCTGTCAGGGCAGACCTGGTAGTACTCCAGTATCACCACGTCAGCGATGCCACACCGCCCTCCACCAGTACTTCCGAATCCCTGTTCGAAGCCCAGCTCGACATGCTAGGGGATCTTGAACTGGAGGTGGTGCCGCTGCTAGAGGGCACACGACAGGCCCTGGAGGAAGGTGCGACCCGGAATTCGGTCGCCCTGACCTTCGATGATGCCTATGAATCGGTCTATACCTCCGCGGCACCAATGCTGGCGGAACGGGGTTATCCCTATACGGTTTTCGTCAATACCGACGCCGTCGGCCGCACCGGCTACATGACCTGGGACCAGCTGGAGGAACTGGCAAGTCGCGAGGGTGTGACCCTCGCCAACCACAGTACCGACCATGGGCATCTTGCCCGGAAGCCCGATGAACCCGAAGATCAGTGGCACCGGCGGATTGAACACAGCCTGGATGGCGCCCAACAGGAACTGGAGCAACGTCTGGGGATCGACAACCCGATGTTTGCCTACCCGTACGGGGAATACGATTCCGCTCTGGAAAGTTATATTTCGGACCGGGGCTGGTATGGCTACAGCCAGCATTCCGGGCCCATTGGCGAGCATTCGGCCCCGACCCGGCTACCCCGGTTTCCCATGGCCAACGCCTACGGCCAGCTCGGTAGCCTGAAGAACAAGTTGCTCAGCCGTGCTTTTCCCGTCGAGACTGCCGATCTCCCGGATGGCGTCATCTCCAGCAATCCGCCGATGCTCGAGTTTGTTTTGCCGGAAACGCTGTCCGCCGACCGGCTCACCTGTTTCGCCTCAGGCATGGGAAGGATCGAGATCGAGCCTGTTGGGGATGGAATGGTCAGAGTCCAGGCGCCGGACGCCTTCAACAGCCGCCGCTTCCGCTACAACTGCACCCATCCTGCCGGCGATGGCCGTTTCTATTGGCTGTCCCAGCCCTGGCTGGACCTGAGCCAGCCGGAGGATTGAGGGACCCTAGTCCTCGGCAACAAGTTCGAGTCCAAGTTCGCCGGTAGTGACGTGGGGAATGGATTGCGGGCCCTGCCCGGTTTCCAGCACCGTCTGGCTATCGCGGTCTTCGGCCCGGGTGAAGATCACCATCCAGCGCTCACCGCGGGCCGGGAAAGCCGGTATCCAGGCCTGCAGATAGGCTCGGGAATGCCAGCTCTCGGGTTCGAATTCCATCGCCATGTCGGTCACCACCCGGACAGGTCGCAGCTCCTCATCCAGGAACGCCAGTGACGGCACAAACAATCCATCACGGGCAAAAGAACGCAGCCTGAAGACAAAATCAGGGTGCTGCCGGGCATCGGGCAAGGCAACAAGGGCGAAGGGGCTGGTTCCGGTGGCGAAATCATGGTGCTCCGACGCGTCACCGATATCCACTTCGAATTCGCGGCCACTGATCCAGGACTGGCGTTCCCGCGTGCTGAGGCTCTGACAACAGCTCTTGGCAAACTGGCTGAAAAAACTGGCTTCCTCGTCCACGCCCAGAATGGCCATGGCATCCGGATCGTAACCCTCCACGGGTGCCTCGGGTACCGGAGCGGCACCGGGCTGGTGGATGGAGGCGGAGGTGATTTCAACGGGCGGCTGCACCCGCCCTTTCTGGACATCGGTGCGGGTATCCGGCGTGTAGTAGCTCACCCGGATGTTGCCTTCGGCATCCCGCCAGGTGAAGTATGGCCTCGGCTCGCCGGGCCGGACATAACCATCCCGGGCCAGTTGCTCGGCGTCGGGGTAGTTCTCCAGCGTGTATTCCTCTTCCGGCTGGAGCGCGGGAGGAGTGGGAGTGGCCGGCTCCTGGCCGGAAGAATCCACGGGCATTGCCGCTGACCCGGCTTCGCTATCCCTGGCCCCGTCGGATGTTTTTTCCGGAATCGGCGAATAACGCACCCGTCCCTGCTCATCCACCCAGGTAAAGTAACCCTCCCGCTCGCTGGTCGGTGAACCGCCGAGCTGGCACCCAACCAGCACGGCAGCGAGAGCGACAACCATCGGGATCTGGCGGCAGGCTTTACGGGTCACGGAGGTTACCTTTCGATGTCCGCACAGCGGTCAGAATTTCGTCCGGAAACTGAGACCGGCCATCACAACCCGCAGCGAGGTCTTGATGTCCAGGCCGGCGTATGGGTTGTAGATAATATTGGTTATGTTATCGCAGTTGACGTTACAGCTGGTATCCGCGGGGATGGTTTCGATGGAGTGCAGGTAACTGAGGTTCATGTCGATCTCCGTGTCCTTGTCCCACTGGTAGCCCATACCCACGCTGTACAGATTGGCACCGCCGAACGGCGCCATGACCTGGCGCTGGTCGTCGGGAATCACCGAATCCCGGATCTCCACGCCGGCGCGCAGGTCCAGCCGCGATGACACGTGCAGCTCGGCCCCGAAGGCCCAGTTCCACTGGCTCTTGAAGCCCAGGGGCAGACGCAGGGTATTCGGTGTCGCGTTGTCCGGCGAGAGAATCCGGGCCGCATTGAGGAATTCAAGATTACGATCGAACCGGAACACAAAGGCGTCCCACTGGGCGTAATCGGTCCAGCCGATGTCGGCATTGAGGGTCAGTTTCGGGTGGACATCAACGCTGATGCCGGTCTGGAAGTGCTGGGGATAGACCAGGTCCATGCTGACATTACCGGCTTCCCGGGGCGCCCCGGAAGGCAGGCTGAGAATCGCCGAGGTGATCGCCCCGAGCACCGAGCCGTTGACGCTCTGCCAGAACCCTGACCAGTCGTCGGTATACTCGATCTCGAAGGTGCCCTTCATGTTCATGTCGGCTTCGGAGGTGTAACTCGCCCCCCACCGAAACCAGTCCGTAGGCTCCCACATAACCCCCAGGGCATAGGTGGGCGACAGGGTTTCCTGGACATTGATATTCAGGGCGCCAATGTCATCCCACGGGCCGACATTACCGCCACACAGGGCCAGCCAGGGCTGGAGGGGCTCGTCCCCGCTCTCGCAGTTGAAGGCGTCCTGAAGGATTTCGGCAACCCCGAGCAGCATGTTCGGCGCGCGCATGTACTGGTCAGCGGCGATGCCCATGTGGGACAGGTGAATCCCGGCGCCTACCGCCCATTCGTCATTGATCTCGTAGCCGACCGTCGGCGACAGATAGGTGGTCCGCTGTAGGGCCGTGGCCTGGGGTTGATAGCGGCCGGGATCGTCCTTGTCGCGATAGAAACCGGCGGCCAGGGGCAGGTAGAAAGCGTTGGCAAAGGTCAGCTTCGACCCCGGCGGGTTGACACTGATCCCGGCCGAGGGCGCAACCGCCGGCCCGGGAGGTGCCCTGAGAATCCCGTAACCGGGCAGGTACAGGGCAACGTTGTTGGTGTGGCTGTGGGTGTTGGCGACCGGATCACGCTGCTTGCCGGTCAACGGGTCGGTTTCCAGGCCATCGATACCGAAGATCTCATAGCCTTCCGGGGCCGTGAAATCCGCATCGATGTCCAGATAGACGCTCATCAGGTTCACTTCGAGCTGACGACCGTCCAGCCTGGTAAGACCCGCCGGATTGTAGTGGATGGCCATCACCCCCGGTGGATCGGCCGTGACCGCATTGCCCAGCGCCAGGGCCTTGGGATGAATGGTCAGGTTCTGAGCCAGCTGGGCCTGGGCACCAAACGAGACGGTCGTGGCGATCAGAGCCCCGAGAATCTGCCGTTTGTGGCTGTTATGTCCCATGAATTCCTTCCCTTCCCGTGATTCGTGGACCGCAACGCTCACTCTTTGAGGCCAGAGAAGTTGATGGGCAGGGATACCCCGAGAGAGAAGTCCGGCGCATCCTCGGTCAGGCCGATGCCCAGGCTGGTGTTCACGATGGTGGTATCACTGACCCGGGTACCAAGCGACATGCTCAGGAAACCGGTCATCTGGTCCTGGGCCACGGCCTGCTCGCCGTTGGAAAAGGTCAGGATGGTTTCGTCGCTGTAACTCAGCTGGGTAGAGATGCTCAGGGATATGTCATAGGAAAGCGAATAGGCAAAGCCCGCCGAACCGGACAGACCGAATCCGGGCTCGACCTCAACCAGCAAACGGGCGCCCCGGACCTGGTTCAGGTCCTCGGCGGGCAGGTTGTAGGTGGCACTGACGGAACCGAAAACCACAACCGGATCCAGCACCTTGGAGAGACTGACACCGCCGCCTGCAGAGTAGTAACCGCTGCCCGTGGACAGCTGTTCCTTGATGTCGATTTCGTAGGGGCTGACACCGGTCTTGGTGGTCAGCGTGCCGAAAAAGGTGGTGGACATCTTGCCGGGCACATAGGCAAACGGCTGCCAGCGGCCGGTGAAGGAAACGTCGCCGAAATCGTAGATGCTGAGCTCATCCTCGGTATCGTACTTGACCACCAGGGGAATACGGGTGCCGACGGTCAGGTTATCCAGCAGACCATAATCGTAGGAAAAGGCATTGGTGAAGTTGTGGGTGGCTGATGGCACCACATCCAGGTTGCGCACCGAACCATTGGTGATGGCCAGATCCAGACGCTGATCCGCCGTATAGGAATAATCGAACGAGTAGTTCAGCGAGTGGGTGCCCTTTTTCTGCAGAGAGTAGTTCTTCTCGGCAGCCTGAAACACTTCTTCCAGCTGTTTGGAGGCATCTTCGTCGCCCTCCTGCCTGGCCAGCGCTTCCCGCGCCTGGTCCACGCTTCCCTCCTGTGCCAGCACTGTGCCTGGAAACAGCGCTGTGGCGGAAACAAGGATAAAACCTCGCACAAACCAACGATTCATCCTGACTCCCTTATTTTATTTGTAGTGATTCTGTGCCGGGTCTTGCGCCCGGAGAATTAGTTACGGCGGTAATGCAATTGTTTTCGGGTGTTTTCGACACTACCGTCCGGATTGTTTTTCTGGCGTTCGAGCAAGTTGTTGATGCGTCTCTCCGTGGCCTCGTGGAACACCGGAATCCTTTCCAGGGCCAGCAGGGTCATTGTCTGGTCATCTACAAAGCGCAGGTCTTCCTCTTTCAGCTCGAGGTTATCGAGGGGTTTGTCGCTGCCGGGAAAGACAATGAACAGCACGTTGTCATCCCACTTTTCCTCGAACTGGGCGAGGGTGAAAGAGATATTGCCCACGGAGGGATCCGCCAGGTAGACCCGGCCATCCCGGATGGTGCGCAGCACTACGAAGTGCTTGAAGCCGGCGTGATGAATGGGAACGATCGCCGGATGATCCAGATCGATGAGGTCCTCGATGGTCGCCCGGAAGCCGCCGGAGGGATAACCCAGCGCCGTCACCAGCCGTTTCATGTCCAGCATGGAGAAGGCGCGGCGCTGAACGATCCGTTCGCTTTCTCCGTAATGCAGCAGCCCCTCCATCACCTGGCGTTCCGACAGGGTGCGGCCAAGGTAGAAATTGAGCACGGTGGTCAGGGCCGCACTGCCGCAGCTGTAGTCGTAGGCCTGCCGGACGATGTTGCGGTACTTCTGCTCGACCAGGGGCTCCACCCGGAAATCCGAGCGCAGCTTCACCGGACTTGCATCCACGTCCTGCTCGATCACAATGGAGCCTTTCTCGAACGGCTCGACCAAGGTTGCTTCCTGCACCATGGTGAATGTAAGAATGGATCCGGCGAGCACCAGCAGCATGTCAGATGAAGTCCCTGTTTTTTATGACCCGCAGCATTCATCGGGTTACATGTTGTTACGGTAAGATACCGAAATACCGGGACCCTTAAAGATAACTGTGCCTCAAATCTGTCTGTGCAGAAGCTTCCCTGAAGTAACGTTTTGAGACCTGGTTCATGGCAGGAACAGCAACGCCCCGAAGACCGTTGAGCCTTCCAGGGGGCGCTCAGCAAGATTCAGGGGGATTGAATCCCCCGGATTGTCAGAGGGTAAAGACCACCCCCAGGAGGGCATAACACAGCACCGTCACCACCACGATGCCCATCAGGTTGAGGGCGAAACCGGCCCTGATCATGTCACCGATTTTCATGTCGCCACTGGAAAACACGATGGCATTGGGCGGCGTTGCCACCGGCATCATGAAGGCGCAACTGGCGGCAATGGCGGCCGGCACGGTGAGCAACAGCGGTGACACACCCTGGGACATGGCCAGTGCCCCCAGCAGCGGCAGGAACGCCGCAGCTGTGGCGGTGTTGCTTGTCACCTCGGTCAAAAAGATGATCACCCCTGCCACAATGGCAATCAGCAGGAGCGTCGGCAGCACTCCTGCGGCGCCCAGGGAGCCGGCAATCCACTCCGCGAGCCCCGAACTGCTGATAACACCCGCCATTGCCAGGCCACCACCGAACAACAGCAGGACTCCCCAGGGAATGCCCTTGGCGGTATCCCAGTCCATCAGGAACTGACGCTCCCGGGTGTCTACCGGAATCAGGAACATGGCGATGGCCGCTGCGATCGCGATACCGGTGTCGCTGAGCCAGGGCATCAGCCCGTCGGACAGCAGGGGCCGGAATATCCAGGCGGCAGCGGTGATCAGGAACACCACCCCGACCAGTTTCTCGCCTTTTCCCAAGGGCCCCAGTGCTGCCAGCTCGTCACGGATGAGATCACCGCTGTCGCCCTGGTGTGCCAGTCCAAAATCGCGCCGGGTCAGCCACCACCAGGCCAGTACCAGCATGACGACCGTCACCGGAACACCCAGCAGCATCCATTGGGCAAACCCCACCGAGATACCCTGGTTTTCGCTCAGGTAAGCTGCCAGCAATGCATTGGGCGGTGTTCCGATCAGGGTTCCGATGCCACCGATACTGGCGGAGTAGGCAATGGCCAGTAACAGCGCCGTGGCATAGCGACGAACACCTTCCGGGTTGGAATTGTCGGCCATGGCAATTACGGACAGGCCAATGGGCAGCATCATGATTGCGGTGGCTGTGTTACTCACCCACATGCTCAGAAACGCGGTGGCGAGCATGAACCCGGCGATCTGGCGCTTCGGCTTGCTGCCCACCGTTTTCAGGGTCAGCAGGGCAATGCGACGATGCAGGTTCCAGCGCTGCATGGCCAGGCCGAGGGTGAAGCCACCGAGAAACAGGAAAATGATCGGATGGGCATAGGGGGATGTGGCCGCCGAAACGGACCCCAAGCCCAGTGCCGGTACCAGAACGATGGGCAGCATCGCCGTGGCGGGAATCGGGATGGCCTCGGTACTCCACCAGGTGGCCATCAACAGCATCAGGCCAAGGGCGGCCCAGGCTTCCTCCCCCATGGTTTCGGGGGCAGGAACAACCACCGTGATCAACAGAAACAGGGCACCGAGTACCAGCCCAATCAACTGACTTTTTGGCAGCCCCGTAGACTGGTTCGCGCCGTTTCGGGATTCAGACATAACAACAGGTTTCCGTCAGCTACAATACAGATCAGTTTCAATCGGGTTCAGGAGGCCACACGGGCAAGCTGCCGGTCATGGACACGACCAAGCAGCACCAGCGCCAGAATGGCGCCAGACAGGGCCCAGGCCATATCCGACTGGGTATCCCAGACATAACCCTGGGTACCCAGGAAGGCCTCTGCCGCCTCATCACTCAGCAACGCCACCCACCATTCAATCAACTCATAGAATGCACTGAGGGCGAGACAGAAGCAGACGATAAAGAACGAAGACCAGCCCGACCGGGCAAAAACATCCAGTCTGAGGACCACTTCGCGGGCAATCATCGCCGGGATGAATCCCTGGGCAAGGTGTCCGAGTTTGTCGTAATTGTTGCGCTCCCAGCCAAACCAGTCGCCCAGATGATTGAACAGGGGCACTTCGGCGTATGTGTAATGCCCCCCCACCATCAGGATCACGGCGTGCACCAGGATCAGCCAGTAAGCCAGTGAAGTCAGGGGGAAGCGGAAATAGCACCAGGCGACAAGCACAAAGCCGATGGCCGCAGGCAGCACTTCCAGGACCCAGGTTGCCCGGTCCTTGGGACCAATTCCCGACCAGACGAATACTGCCAGAAAGATTCCCACCCAGGCCAGAACAGCCAACGGTTTCTGCGCCATAAACTGCACTCCCTTGTCGGTATATTCGGGTTCATGGTCGCATTGTACGCCGGCCGCCTCAAAAATCAGTGTTGGCCGGCCCTGAGAAACTGCCCGAAGCCGGCCTGTTTCCCCAGCTCCGGCTCGATCTGCTCGTCGCTGACCGCTGCGCGGCCGTTGATCAGAACGTGCTTCACACAGCCCGGCACCCGGTTGACCATGCGTTTCAGGCCGAAGTTTTCCATCTCTGCCCACTGAACCTGTTCAAGATCCTGCTCCAGGCCCCGCGGATCCAGAACGGTGACATCCGCCCGGTCTCCCTCGCGGATGTAGCCGGCATCAATACCCAGCCAGTCCGCCTGCTCGCCGGTTAGCCGGTGCACCGCCCGCTCCAGTGACATCACCGGCTCATCCTGCTGTTGGCTCTCGTACACCAGTTTCAGGAACCGCAACGGCAGATTATAGAAGGCCATGTTTCGGATGTGGGCACCGGCATCGGAGAAGGTGATCAGTGCGTGGGGACTCTTCACCATTTCCCGCAGACGGTCCTTGCGATGGTTGCCCACAACCGTGAACCAGCGCAAAGCCCGGCCATGGGCCACCACCATATCCAGGAAGAAATCCACCACGTGGATACCCCGTTCCCGGGCCAGCTCGGCAAAGTTACGACCCACCAGCGACGAATCCGGACAGTCCAGCACGATGGCATCCCCGAAATCCCGCTGCCACACCCTCGGCGACAGCTTTTCCTTGTAGAACTTCCGGAAGGTTCGGCGATACCCCTCATCCTGCAACAGCTCATTGCGTTCGAGCTGATCGCGGATGTCCAGGGCCATCTCGCCGGCACCGAATTCCTCGAACAGGACAATGTCCATGCCATCGGCATAGATGGCAAACGGCGTGGGCAACAGCTGCCAGCGGAAGTTGCCGCCGAAGCCGTTGGCCAGCCACGCCACCAACCTGGCCATAGGCCGGACGGTCGGGTTGCCCTTGAGGTCAATCATCGCGATCAGGGTGGTCTTGAGCGGCTTTCGCAGCCAGCCCAGGGTCTCTTTCAGGTACTGGGTGACCTGCAGAGGATTGGCAGCGTTCGGGGCGCCCTGATGAACCCGGCCGTAATGCCGGAGCAACCGGTTCAGCCGGCTGACCTCACGCCAGCGGGCATAGGTGCTGGGCAGGCTCTTGGACCATTCCCGGTCACCGTCGACCTTGTCCCATTTCAGGCACATGGTCGAGAGCCCGAGAAACCCCTCCTCCAGCGCTTCCTCCAGCAACTGCTCCATGCGCCCGAGCTCTTCCTCCGTGGGGGTGACCGACCGGTCCGTGGCACGGTGCAGACCCATCACCCCGGTGCGCAGATCGCTGTGGCCCAGGAAACTGATCACATTGGGTCCGATCGGGTGGGCGTTGATGAACCCGACCCATTCCTTCGGACGTTGCCAGGTCTTGTGTTCCTGCAGGATGGGCAAAACCTTTTCCCGGGGCACCGTCTCCACCCGGGTGAAAATATCGGAGGCGTCCTCCGCTTGCGAACAAACCATGCTCAGGGAGCAGCTGCCGATCAGCACCGTGGTCACGCCATGCCGGACGGACTCGGACAGCGAAGGAGCAACAATCAGTTCGGCATCGTAGTGGGTATGGGTGTCCAGGAAACCGGGAGTGACCCAGCAGCCCCGGGCATCAATCACCCTTGCCGCTTGGGCCGGGTCAAGTGATCCGGCATCGGCGACGCTGTGGATTCGACCATCCCGGATGCCAACATCCGCGATCCGGGACGGGTTCGGGCTGCCATCGAAATAGCGACCTCCCACAATCAGGGTATCGTACTGACTCACGGCTCGGGCTCCTGTCCTGTTCTTGTTGTTGATTCCAGTCTAGCCCATAACGTGACAACCGATCATCTTTTGTCGCTTCAGCGGGCGCGGATCCGGACACCCTCATCCAGTTGCCGATCCGGGTGCCTTACCACCCGGTCGCCAACTTTCAGGCCATCGAGAATCCGGGTTTTCAGACCGTTGCTCTGGCCGGTCTGCACGGGCTGACGATGGACGGTATCGTCCCGGGCAAGGAACACCCAGCTCTGATCGTCGGAGCTGAAAATGGCCGAGGACGGCGCCCAGAGCACGTCTTCGGCAGACCAGAGTATGAAGCTGGCATCCACCCGGTAGCCGTCACCGAGGGATTGCCACTGCTCGATAGGACTGGTGATATCCGCCACCACCTGAACCCGCTGCTCCTCCACGCCCAGGGCCGAGATATCCTCGAATCCCACCGGCTCCACTCGCCGAACCAGGCCTTGCAGCTCAGGCCCGCCCCAACCACTGAAGCGAACTTCCATGCCGGGTTGCAGCTTCACCGCATCAAAGCTGAGCACATCGATTACTACCTCCAGCGCTGCCGGGTCCCCCACTTCGGCAATGGGACTGCCCGCCTGGATGACACCTTCACTCTTGCGCACGACCGAAAGCACTGCACCGGCAACCGGCGAGGTCACCGCCACCCGCTCCTTCGGCTGTTCGCCATTGCTGCGGGCGGCCGACACCTCCAGCCGGGTGCGTGCCGCTTCCAGCTCGTGGGCCATGACTTCCTGATCAAAACGGGCCGAGCGCAGAATGGCCTGTGCCCGATCCGCCGTGGCTCTCGCCTGTTCAATCTGCTCCTCGGATACAAACCGGTTGTCACTCCTGGACTGCAGTGACTCGAGGCGCTCCAGCTCTTGCCGGGCAAACCGCGCCTCGGCCTCGGCCGCTTGCACCTTCTGCTGCGCCGAATTCAGAGCGGACCGCGCCGATTCCATTTTTGCCTCGGCCTCGGCCCGGCTCCTGGCGTCCAGGATAGCCGAGGGCATCGGATCCACTTCGGTCAGCGTCTGGCCCGTGCTTACTGAGTCACCCACCTCCGGCATAACCCGGTGCAGATAGCCGGAGACCGGCGCCGAAATCAGGTACCGGTCCTTGACCCGGGCCTTGCCCTCCTCGGTGATGGAGACCTCCAGCGGCCCGCGACTGACCTCCGCCAGATCCACCCACACCGGATCGGGGCGGAAGGCGAAGGCGATCGCCGCCATCGCCAACACTGTCACCATCCCCCAGAACAGCCATTTACCCGACAACCGTTTTTTGCTCACAGCACCCCGCCCGAACGTTGATCCATTTGATGTTCTCCTGATTGCTATTCACGGGTTTTGAGGACCGCTATCAGGTCCAGGTTGCGCAGACGCCACCAGGCAATGACCCCCGAAGCGATGGCAGATACCACGACCACTGCCGAGGAAATCGCCAGTGTCTGCGTAGTGATGGTCAGCGGTACCCGGTAGAGTTCGGTCTGCATCGCCGTGATAATGGCCCAGGACAAACCATAGCCCGCCAGCCAGCCCAGCGGGATTCCCAGCACCAGCATCACCGCCACTTCCGCCAGCAGAATATGATTCACCTCATTATGGGTGTATCCCAGTACCCGCAGGCTTGCCAGTTCCCGACCTTTCTCCGCCAGCGAAATCCGCACCGTGTTGTAGACCACGCCGAAGGCAATGATTCCGCCCAACATGCTGATAAAAAGGGTAAACGTCAGGAAGGTTTTTGCCAGTGTTTCATAGAAACTGTCCAGCATCGCCTGCCGGATACTGATACCGAGTATGCGGGGTGTTTCCCTGAGTTCATGGTAGGTTTGCTGCGCTCGCTGAGGATCAATGTTCAGCAGGACCTGGTTGACCAGCGCCCCCTCGCCCAGGGCGCGGTTCAGTGACGCCAGCCGCATATAGGCCCCCACCCCGAGAAACTCGCTGGTGATACCTGCAACCGGCAATTCGACGCGGCGGCGATCGCCCTCCAGAATTTCGATCTCAAGCGTCTGACCCGTGGTCACATCCAGTCGCCTGGCCAGAAAGTCCGTCAACAGTAACCCGGCCTCCGGCAGAGAAACCGGCTCCAGTTCCTTGTCGATCACAAACTGGAGGCTGGCCTGCTCTGGCATACCGGTGATTGCACCGCGCCATTCCCTGTGCCCGTTCACCAGTCGGGCGGTCACCACCCGACGCCCCTCCGCGTATCGGATACCCGGCTGCCTCTGCAGGTCATACACCGCCGGTGAATTGACCGGGTCGATCAGGGTAGCGGTGACATCCTGTTGCTGGACCCGGGCAAACTGTGAATGCACCATCAGGGATACCGCATCGAACTGGAAATTGCCCACCAGGACAATGGCGGACGCCATGGCAATGCCGCTGACCGACAGTAGCGTTCGCCCCGGTCGCCGGAACAGTTGCCGGACCACCATCCGGGAGGGCTGGCTGAAACCGCGGGGCGCGAAAAACCGTTCAGCGGCGGTAACCCGAAAACGGGCCGGGCCCTCGGGGCGCATGCCCTCGGCGGGCGGCAGTGCGGCAGCGCGGCGGATAGCCTGCCAGCCTCCCAGCCATGCCACCAGCAGGGTAACGACCGCGAGCAACAGTAGCCAGGCCGGATCCAGCCGGAACAGCAGCGACGGGAACCGATAATAATCCATGTAGATCTCGCCCATGGCCCGGCCCGCCCAGACACCCAGAGCCACCCCCAGCACCAGGCCAATCACCGAAATGGTCAGCACCAGCTGGCTGTAGTGCCAGCCAATCTGCACGTTGCTGTAACCGAAGGCCTTGAGTATGGCAATGATGTCCCGCTGGGTGCTGATCAGTCGGTTGATGACCACATTGAGCAGAAACATGGCCACTGTCATGAAGATCACCGGGAAAACCGTTGCCATGGTCTGCAGCTGGGCCAGCTCATCATCCAGCATCCGGTGGGAAAAATGGTCCTCACGCCCGTAGGCGCCGGTACCACCGTAGCGGTCCAGCACCCGGTCCAGGCTGTCGAGGACCGATGCCACGGGCACCCCGGGCTCTACCCGGGCAACCAGGCTGTTGAAGGCCCCTTTCATGTCCATGGCCGCCGCCAGGGCCTCCCGCCCCATCCACAACACCCCGTAACGGGGGTAATCCGGCAAAAGGCTTCCCGGGGCAAGCACATAGATGAATTCCGGAGCCTCCGCGATGCCGGTAATCGTCAGATGCTGGCGCCGGCCGTTGATGATCCCGGTAAACCGGTCGCCGGGTTCAAGCTGATGGGCCTCGGCGAAGCCCTGTATCACGACCACTTCATGGCTACGGCCCGCCAGCGGCAGGCGGCCGCGGCGCAGGAACAACTGATTCACCTCCGGCTGGCCCTGTTCGGGCAATGACACCAGGCGGGCGGACACAGGATCTTCGAACCCCGCCATCTCCAGTTTTGCGCCCCCTTCCACCCGTGCACTGAAACGGGAAATGCCGGGAATGGCGGCAATCTGCTGGGTGACATGCAGGGGCGCCCGCTTGAGCGATGCGAACACCTCGGCAAACTGGTAATCGTCGTAATACACCGCGCGAGTGGAAACCAGGGACGAATAGTTGACCAGGGACAACACACACACCGCGACACCGCCGGCAATCACCAGGGCGATGGCCAGCACCTGCCCCCGCATCTGCCAGAGCTCCCGACGAATCTTGGTGTTGAGTGCGGGCGTGGTCAGGGCCATGGCATCACCAGGTCAGGGTCTTCGGGTCCTGCCGCTCGGCATTGCGGGACTCGCCGCTGATCCTGCCGTCGGACATGGTGATCACCCGGTCTCCCATACCGGCAATAGAGGCATTGTGGGTAATGATGACGGTGGTGGTCCCGGTTTCCCGGTTGGCCTTGTCCAGGGCTTCCAGCACCAGCACACCGGTGGCCGAATCCAGCGCCCCTGTGGGCTCATCGCAAAGCAGCACCTGCGGGCGCTTGGCAATGGCCCGGGCAATGGCCACCCGTTGCTGCTCGCCACCGGAAAGCTGGGCGGGGAAGTGGTCCATCCGGGATTTCAGCCCGACCAGGCCCAGCGCTTCTTCGGGCGTCATGGGGTCGGAGGCGATCTCGGTGACCGCCGCGACGTTTTCCCTCGCCGTAAGGCTCGGAATCAGGTTGTAGAACTGGAACACGAACCCGACATGCTCCCGGCGGTACCGGGTCAGCTCGGCATCGCTGGCGCCACTCAGCTCATGGTCCCGGTAGCGCACCTCACCGGCAGTGGGCACATCAAGCCCACCCAGGATGTTGAGCAAGGTGGATTTGCCGGAGCCGGAAGCTCCCAACATGACCACCAGCTCCCCGCCATAGAGGTCCAGGTCGATGCCGCGGAGTGCATGCACCTGTACCTCTCCCTGGTCGTAGACCTTGGTCACACCCCGGGTGTGGAAGACCGCTTCCCTGCTCACAGCTGAAATCCCTGCGCCTGGCTTTGAGTGGTTCAGTCGCCGGCGCAATCCACACAAAGCGTGGTGTACGGGAGCACCTGCAATCTGCGTGGATCGATATCTTCCCCGCAGGATTCGCACTCATCGCCAACACCATTGTTGATACGCTCCAGGGCATGCTCGATCTGGGCAAGCTCGGCGCGGGCCTCCGATTCCAGGGAGTCAACCACTTCATCGTTCTGGGTCTGGGTCGCCTGTTCTTCGAAGTCTTTGTCCAGGGCGCCATCTTCGCGGTTCTGGTGGGCGTGGTACCGATTCAGGCGGGCCTGCACGTCGGCTTTCAGGGCTTCCAGTTCGGATTTACGGTCAGTCATGACGGGTTACTACTCCTTTGAGCTTCCATGGGACATTAACGCCTACCCTAAAGCATAAGCTGAACCCCGGATTGATGCCTGTCAAAATTCCCGTCCGACAAATGACTGAACGTTGCCCCCAAACTAATTCAGACCCGGACCCCTGGCGAGGTCCGGGTTAGGTGCATCTCCACGTTGATTTCTGACGTCAGTCACCCCGATCCGCGATGTAATCGGTAATGGCGGCATAGAACTCCATCTCGTCGAAGCTGTCCGGGCCGACGCCGATAACATCCATGTGATCCTGGTTGATCACGTAGCTGGATGATGTCATCTGGGTACTGTTCGGATGGTTGATGTCGCTGACATAACCCAATCCGCGCTGTTCCCAGGCATAATCAAGACATCCCCAACACTCGTAGTACTGCATGCGATAGCCCTGCTGCTGGCTGTTGATGCCAACCAGACCATCGTCATCCCTGTCACCGGCGTAGCCATCGCCCTGGCCGGCCGCACCGTCACCATTGCAGTCGTCGTAGCAGTAGCCGTCACCATCGATGTTGTAGATCAGCTCGGACAACAGCCAAAGAGCCGGATTCACCCCGCTGCCATTCTGCGCCGTCATCATGGATACCGAGTTGGCGATATAGCTGGTGCTGGAAGGATACTTCTGGTTGAAGGCCTTCATGCCGGTGGTCACGCCATCGTTGGGATCGTAATCGTTGTACACCAGTTGCTTGGCACCGGCGATGGCATCGTTGCCACTGCCGTAGACCACGTTGCCGTAGTAGTTGGCCAGGGTTTCAGTGAGCGAGTTGACGTAGTGATCCAGAACATACTTGGCCACTGGTGAACCCCGGTGCGGCGATGAGACACTGACGTGGGTCTGAACAACACGGTAACCCTTGCGCTCCCGCAGCAGGCGAGCAGCCTTGCGGGAATCGATACCGCCCTGGGAATGAGACACGATATTCACATGACTGGCACCGGAGGTGGCCATGTAGCTTTCGATGTTGTTTGCCAGCTGATAGCCGCGGACCTCGGAGCTCTGGAACGGCGTCACCGAGGAGACAAAACTGCGCTGGTTATCATTGATGTCGCCGTTGCAGTTCACTTCCAGGAACTTGTCACAGGGGTCGAGTACGTAGGTGCCGTAGTCGTCGCCCCAGTAATCGTATCCGAGGATGTCGTCGAACCCGGCCATGCCATGGGCAAAAACCACCGGGTATTGGGTACGGTTGGCATCCCTTGCCAGGGTCGCAGGGGCGATCACCATCCCGGTGACCAGGAGCATGACTGCGCCCACCCTTGTCAGGGCACTTTCGTTCTTCATGGTATTAGCCTCTTGTTTTTTTTGTGAGCCTGACCACGGTACTGCTGCCTGATCCACCCGAACACAGGCAACCGGGGCGCCTAAAAAACAGGCAACCCATTTCTAGCCCATATCCTTTTGCCCCGTTGTGAGAAATGTCACATCTGCAACAAATAGGTGACACCTTCTCATTTTTTTGTAGTGGCTCACACTGCAAACAACCAGAGCCTGCTAGGTTTGAAGCCGGTTCATGACAACACCTCAAAACAACAGATGGTGACCGGTGTGAAAATAAAGCCAATCCCGGTGCTGATAATCGGCTCGGCACTGAGCGCGGTCGTGGCCTATCAGTGGGCCGGGAGCGAGATGACCATAGCCGCCACCCCCGATGTGGCCTCGCCACAGGAAATCAGGAAGACGGAACCGGAAACGGCTCCGTCACTGGCTACTCCGATGCAGGAGGAGCCTGCGGTGAATGATGACCTTGAGGCCTTTCGGGAACGTTTGATGGCCCGTTTCGAGGGCCAGCTTGACCATCCCGGGGGTCAGGTAAGGTTGCTGGAAGAATTGATGCGGTATCTCAACCAGTTCGATCCGGAGCACTGGCGAGAAAGCCTTTCGGCGCTGCTACTGAGCTGGTTTCCGGATCGTGGCGAGGAGCTTCTGAACAGGGCCGAGGCGATGATCGCCTACCAGGATTTCATGGAACAGCAGCAGTACACCCTGCGATCCATGGGGCCGGACGAACGCCGGGACTTTATCTGGTCCAAACGCCGGGAACTGTTTGGAGATGCCGCCGATGAGATCTGGCAATCGGAGCTGCAAAATTATTCCCTGAGCCAGTCACTCAAAAACCTGGACCAACAGCCCGGCGCCACCCTTGCCAAGGCCGAGGCGTACACCCGGGCCATTCAGGACGCCTACGGCGACGAGGCTGCCCGGGTCGTGGAGCGACGGCGCCAGGAACTGACGGATCGCTTCCTTTCTCTATCGTCCGTACAGCAATCATTACACGAGCAGGCGCCGGAACAGCGTTATGAAACGCTGCGCGGGATCCGCCAGCAACTGGGCATGGAAGAGCAGGCCCTTGATCGCTGGGATCAGCTTGACCGCACCCGGGACGACCGCTGGTCCCAGGGCGAGAACTATGAAACCAAACGGCAGGCCATCGTTGAAAAATACCAACCGGGACCCGAGCGGGAAGAGGCTCTGGACAGCCTGAGCCGGGACATTTTCGGAGACGAAATGGCGGCGATTATCCGGGATGAGGAGGCCGCCGGCTATTTTCGCTATCGGGAAAGCCGCGTGTACGGGCAAAACTAGGGGCAACACCACACTGAAAGAGGTGCTCGGGGTTTGCACTGCCTGAGGCAGTCTGCGTCCGGGTGTCCCGAACTCGCCCGGCCAGCCATATTTGATATACATCAACTACCTACAAACTGTTACGGAATTTTCCACCTTAGTCCCATTGTTGGCCTTATGATCTGTGTTGACACTTACGTACGCGTAAAAACAACAATCAGAAATTATCTTTCACCGTTTCGGTGATATTGCTTCTGGAGGCCAACTTCCATGACTTTGAGAAAAGTCCTGTTTTCGGCGTGCCTGCTTATGCTGGCAAGCTCTACTGTCTATGCTGAAACCCTCAAGATCGGGCTGAACTACCCGCAGACCGGGCGTTACAAGGACCAGGGGCTGCAACAGCGGCTTGGCGCCTTTCTGGCCGTGGATGAAATCAACAAGGCCGGCGGCGTGATGGGACAGCCGCTGGAACTGGTCATCCGCAACACCCGGGGTGAACCCAAGCAGGGAGCAGCGAACACCGCCGAACTGATTGACCGGGAGGGCGCAAAGATGGTGTTCGGTGGTGTATCGAGCGCAGTCGCCATCGCCTCTGGCAAGGCCGCCCGTGACCGGGACACCATCTACTTCGGCACCCTGACCTACTCCAACGCCACCACCGGTGCCGAGGCTCACGAGTACATGTTCCGTGAGCCCTACAACGCCTGGATGACCGCCAAGGCGTTGAGCCAGTACCTCAGCCGCAACCATGCCAATGAGGAGTACTTCTATATCACCGCCGACTACACCTGGGGCTGGTCTGTCGAGGAATCCGTGCGCAAGTTCTCTGGCACCGAGGACACCAACGCCCACCAGGGCGTGAAGACCCCGTTCCCCCGTGCACTGATTTCTGATTTCCGCGGTGCCCTGGAGCAAGCAATGGCCAGCGATGCCAAGGTCCTGATGCTGGTGCTGTTCGGGGATGACATGGTGCGGGCCCTGAACGTCGCCTATGAGATGGGCGTTCTCGATAAAATGCAGGTTGTGGTGCCGAACCTGACCCTGGGCATGGCGCGGCAGGTCGGCCCGACCATCATGTCCGGCATCGTCGGTGCATCACCCTGGGTATGGAACCTGCCATACGAAAAGAACTATGCCCGTGGCAAGGAATTTGTCGAGGCCTTCTCCGAGCGGTACGAGATGCGCCCGTCCACCTCTGCCGCCTCGGCCTACAGCATCATTTACCAGTACAAGGACGCCGTGGAGCGTGCGGGTACCACCGACAGCAAATCCGTCATCCGGGCTCTGGAGGGGCACCGCTACAGCCTGCTGAAAGACGAGCAGTACTGGCGCGAGTTTGACCACCAGAATGTCCAGACCGTGCACGTGGTGAAGATCAAGGACCGCAACACCATCGTGGCGGACGAGTACAGCTCGGATTACTTCGACATTATCGACTCCATGCCCGGAGACGAGGCCGCCCAGACCCGCGAGGAATGGGAAGCGCGCCGCCGGGAGGCTGGCAAACCCACCAGCCTCTGAACCCGGGACTGATTCCTTCCCCGCAACACCCCATCGGGCGGAGCACCAGCTCCGCCCGATGTCCCTTCACTCCCCCGCGCCCGATATTCCGTTAAGTCGTTAAAAAGCTGCAGAACGCCTCCCGAACCACTAAACTCGTTGCAGATTCGATACGAGAAAATACAGCAGGAGGCTCCGGAGTAATGACAAGGAAGCAGGATGACTACGATGTGGTAGTCGTTGGCGGTGGCGTCAATGGTACCGGCATCGCCATGGATGCCGCCGGCCGGGGGCTGAACGTCCTGCTGTGCGAAATGAATGACCTCGCCTCGGCCACGTCGTCCTCCAGCAGCAAGCTCATCCACGGGGGCCTGCGCTATCTCGAACACTACGAATTCCGCCTTGTGCGCGAGGCCCTGGCAGAGCGCGAAGCCCTGCTGCGGAACTCACCCCACATCATGTGGCCCATGCGCTTTCGCCTGCCCCACCGGCCTCACCTGCGCCCGGCCTGGATGATACGGACCGGACTGTTCCTGTACGACCACCTGGCCAGGCGGGAACTGCTGCCCGGCTCCCGCGCGATCAGCTTCGATGACAGCGACCCGCTGAAGCCGGAGATTACCCGCGGCTTCGAATACTCCGATGGCTGGGTGGATGACGCCCGGCTGGTGGTCCTGACCGCCCGCAAGGCACAGGAGTGCGGTGCCACCATTCTGCCCCGGACCAAATGTGTCAGGGCAGACAGGAATGCCGAGAACTGGACCGTGACTTTGCGCAACACCCTCGACGAAAGCGAGCGCACGGTCACCGCCAGGGTGGTGGTCAATGCCACCGGCCCCTGGGTCAGCCGTTTATTCCGGGAAACCCTGTCCATGCAGGCGCCGAAAATGATCCGCATGGTCAAGGGCAGCCACATCGTGGTGCCGCGGCTCAACAAGGGAACGGAAGCCTACATACTGCAGAACGAAGACGACCGTATCGTGTTCGTCATCCCTTACGAGGACAAGTTCTCGCTGGTGGGCACAACGGATGTGGATTACGAGGGCGATCCCCGGGAGGCCAGAATTTCCCCGGAGGAAACTCGCTACCTCCTGAACATCGTCAATGATTATTTCAAGCGGCAGCTGTCGCCCGAAGACGTCGTCTGGTCCTATTCGGGGGTGCGGCCATTGATGGACGACGAAGAGGGAGACGCCCAGAAGGCGTCACGGGACTACTCCTTCGAGGTGAACCGGGAGAAAGACAAGGCTCCCCTGATTTCCGTCTTCGGAGGCAAGATCACGACCTACCGGAAACTGGCCGAGGCGGCTACGGACAAGCTGTGCCAGTTTTTCCCGGGTGCCGGAAAACCCTGGACCCGGAACGCGGTGTTGCCGGGAGGTGACTTCGACAATCACGAATCCCTCAGCCGGAAACTCCAGTCCGACTTCCCCTGGCTGGCACCTGACATTATCAGCCGTTATGTGCGGACCTACGGCACGGCCGCCTACCACTTCCTCAGTGCCTGCCGCTCCATGAAAGACCTCGGGGTATGCTTCAGCGGAAACCTCTACCGGGTCGAGGTGGACTACCTGGTCCGGGAGGAATGGGCCATGACATCAGAGGATATTCTCTGGCGCCGGACCAAACAGGGCCTGTTTGCCACCGATAAGGATATCCAGGGGCTGGACCGGTACCTGAGCCAACAGCGCGAGGGTCAGCCAACGCCGCAGGCGTCAGACCAGCCGGTATCGGCCGGTCACTGACCGTCTTCGCAGCCGAGCACTTCGGCGATCCGTACCTGCATGGCCGGCACCACCTCCTGCTCGAACCACGGATTGTTTCTTAACCAGAGGTTGTTGCGTGGGCTGGGGTGTGGCATGGGGATGATATCCGGCCAATATTGGCGCCACGCCCTCGCATTCTCCGTCACCGAGCGGTGCTGACCGTTCAGATGCCAGGCGTGGGCGTATTGCCCGATAAGGAGGGTCAGGCGGATGTCGGGTAACCGTGCCAACAAGGCCTTCCGCCAGGTTGCAGCGCATTCCGGGCGTGGCGGCAGATCCCCGGATTTCCCGGTGCCCGGGTAACAGAAGCCCATGGGCAGGATGGCCATTTTCTGTTCGTCGTAGAAGGTATCCCGGGTCACTCCCATCCATTGCCGGAGCCGGTCCCCGCTGGGATCGTTGAACGGCAGGCCGGTTTCGTGGACCCGACGCCCTGGCGCCTGCCCTACCACCAGAATCCGCGATGATTCGCTCAACTGGATCACCGGCCGGGGGCCCAGAGGCAGGACATCCTTACAGATGGTGCAGGCACGCACCTGCCTGACCAGCTCATCAAACGATAATCTGTCCAGATCATCCGTCATGTCAGCCGCCTGTTATCCGAATGGGTTCAGACCTCCGGGTTACCCAACGCCTCGGCGGCTCCGAGCAAGCCGGTGTAGGGCTCCGTCACCACGTATACCGGCGTGTATTCGAGCAATGGGCGCATGCGGCCCTTATCCTCGAATCCGTTACGGAACGGGCTCTCCAGAAAGAAATCCAGGAACCTCGGTAGTATGCCACCGCACAGGTACACACCGCCAAGGCTACCCAGGGTCAGAACGCCGTTGCCTGCCGTGCGGCCCAGGATCTCACAGAAATGCCGGAGCGTTTCCCGAGCCAGGGGTTCGTTGTCACCCGTGGCTGCCGCCGTGATTTTCTCCGGCGCATCCAGCGGGGCCGCAACACCCCTTATCTCGGCGTGGGCCTGATAGAGGTTGAGCAAGCCCTGACCGCACAGGATCCGCTCTACCGAAACCCGGCCGAAACGGGCCTTGAGAATACGGAGAATGTCCATTTCGACATCATCCGTGGGGGCAAAATCCACGTGGCCACCTTCGGTCATCAGCGGTACCCAGCCTTTCTTGATCGGCACAAGACCTGACACACCCAAACCGGTGCCCGGCCCCATCACCAGGCGCGGCCGGCGCGGATCGCCCGGTCCACCGCACACGTGCACCAGGTTGGCCTCGGACACGTGGGGCACACCCAGCGCCATGGCGGTGAAATCATTGATCACCTTGAACGCGGACCAGCTGAACTGCTGGCGTACTTCCTCGGTATCGAATCGCCAGTGGTTGTTGGTCATCCGTATCTGCGTGCCACGCACAGGCGAGGCCACAGCCAGGCAAGCCTGGCTGACGGAGTGAACACCGACCTTCTGCAGGTAGTCCACGACTGCCTGATCGAGGTTTTCGTAATCGCCGCAAGCCAGGACTTCGATGGCTTGCGGCCGGGCATCACCCTGCTCCATCAGGGCGAAACGCGCGTTGGTTCCCCCGATATCGCCAACCAGGGAATAGTGTTTTGCCGTCATGCGTCGTGGTTCCAGAAAAAGCTTGCGCCCTCTTCGGGGGTGCTGGCCGAGCGGCGCAACCAGCCAAACAACTCCCGCCCATAGCCGTGATGATACGTGGACAGGTCCGCTTTTGCAGACTCACGGGCGGAGAATTCCTGCTCATCCACCCGGACCGACAGAGAACCCTGCTCGGCATCAAGGCAAATCACGTCACCGTCACGAACCCGTGCAAGCGCGCCGCCATCAAGGGCTTCGGGGTACACGTGGATCGCCGCAGGCACCTTGCCGGAGGCGCCGGACATACGGCCATCGGTCACCAGGCCAACCTTGTAACCTCGATCCTGAAGCACGCCAAGATATGGCGTCAGCTTGTGCAGTTCGGGCATGCCGTTGGCTTTCGGACCCTGGAACCGGACCACCACGATGCAATCCTTGTCCAGCTCACCCGCCTCGAAAGCAGCCTTCAGATCATTCTGATCGTTGAAGACCACCGCAGGCGCCTCGATCCGGTGATGCTCCGGCGCCACGGCCGACACCTTGATGACTCCTCGGCCCAGGTTACCGTCCAGGACTTTCAGCCCGCCATTCGGCGCAAACGGCTCAGAGGCACTGCTGAGCACTTCCGGCCACCGGCTTTTCTCGACCGCCGGCTTCCAGACCAGCTCATCGCCATCCAGCACCGGCATCTGCGCATAACGTTCCAGGCCGTGGCCCACCACGGTCTCGACGTCGTTGTGCAGGTAGCCTCCATCGAGCAGTTCGCGGATCAGGTAGGGTGTGCCGCCGGCCTCGTGGAAGGCGTTCACGTCTTCCTGGCCGTTCGGATAGATCCGCGTCATCGAGGGCACCACGGAGGACAGCTCCGCGTAGTCGTTCCAGTCGATGATGATACCCGCTGACCGGGCAATGGCGATCCAGTGAATGGTGTGGTTAGTGGAGCCACCAGTCACCAGCAGTGCCACCAGGGCGTTGACGATGGATTTTTCATCCACCATGTCACCCAGGCCCAGCTCACTACCATGGGGCTTGGAAAGCCGGATCACCTGTTCCGTAGCCGCGCGGGTGAGCGCATCGCGCAGGGGCGTTCCGGGATTGACGAACGCGGCTCCGGGCAGATGCAGGCCCATCACTTCCACCAGCAGCTGGTTGCTGTTGGCGGTGCCATAGAAGGTACAGGTGCCCGGGCTGTGGTAGGACTCGCTCTCGGCTTCCAGAAGCTCGTCCTTACCCACCTTGCCTTCGGCGTACAACTGGCGAATCCGCTGCTTTTCCTTGTTGGGTAAACCGGAGGGCATGGGGCCGGCCGGCACCAGGATGGTGGGCAGGTAACCAAAGCTCAGGGAACCGATCAGCAACCCCGGAACAATCTTGTCACAGATACCGAGCAACAAGGTGGCATCGAACATGTTATGGCTGAGCGCGACGGCCGTGCTCATGGCAATGGTGTCCCGGGAAAAGAGACTCAGCTCCATGCCGGGCTGCCCCTGGGTCACGCCATCACACATGGCCGGTGTACCACCGGCAAACTGGGCCACCGAGCCCATGCCATGGGCAGCCTCGCGAATGATATCCGGGAACTTTTCATAGGGCTGGTGGGCCGAAAGCATATCGTTGTAGGCAGACACCATGGCCACGTTGGCCTTGTTCATGAACTTGAGGGTGTCCTTATCGGCCTGGCTGCAGGCGGCGAAGCCGTGGGCGAGATTGCCGCAGGACAGGGAGCTTCGATGCGGGGACTGCGCTTTCAGGGCATTCATCCGGTCCAGGTAGCCCTGCCGTGTGGCGCGACTGCGCTCGATAATTCGCTGGGTGACCTTGTCAATGGTGGGGTGCATGGCGAACTCCATTGGTTTCGCTGGTAAGGGCCAGCTTTCCAGTATGTAATCTTACGTTCTTTTATCCAAACTTCTACCGGAATGACATCCACTTGTCATTTTTATTGTTATAATTACTACAATTTCGCCAGTCAGGTAATTTCCGGGCCTGATGGTAAGCTTTAGTACCTGGCAGCCAGTATTCCGACCATCAATGTATCACTGGTGGATAACTGCTTCATTGCCGACCAGGATACCAAAGCCGAAGAAGTCAATGAGGGGCTTCTCAAACCGGATGCTCGACAACGAAATCACTCTCGTCAAAGCCAGTCAGTAATCGAACCAAAGGACAGATATCATGCTCAGGCGTACCAAGATTGTCGCCACCCTAGGCCCTGCCACGGATACCCCGGAAGCCCTGGCCTCCATTATCAAGGCCGGCGTTGACGTGACCCGACTCAATTTCTCCCATGGCAGCGCCGATGAGCATATCGCCCGGGCCCGCCAGGTTCGCGAGGCGGCAGCCTCACAGGGGCGCTTCGTTGCCCTGCTGGCGGACCTGCAGGGACCAAAGCTGCGCATCGCCCGCTTTGCCGAAAACAAGGTGTTCCTGGAAGCAGGCCAGAGATTCGTACTCGATTCCGCCATGGACAAGGAGGCAGGCACCTCCGAGCGGGTCGGCATTGACTACGAGCAGCTGATCTCGGATGTCACCCCCGGCGATATTCTGGTGCTGGACGACGGTCGCATCGAAATGGAAGTGGAATCGGTAGACGACCACAGCATTACCTCCACGGTACTGATCGGCGGCCCGCTGTCGAACAACAAGGGGCTGAACAAGCGTGGCGGCGGCCTGTCCGCCGAGGCCCTGACCGAGAAGGACAAGCAGGACATCGTAACTGCCGCCAAACTGGGCGCGGATTACGTGGCTGTCTCCTTTGTACGCACCGCCGAAGACATGCACATCGCCCGCAGGCTGCTGAGCGAGGCCGGCTCCAGCGCCGGCCTGGTTGCCAAGATCGAGCGTGCGGAACTGGCCCATGACGAGGCCGCGCTGGATGCGGTGATCGAGGCGTCCGATGCGGTCATGGTGGCCCGTGGCGATCTGGCCGTCGAAATCGGCGACGCGGAACTGGTGGGTGTACAGAAACACATCATCAACCGGGCACGGTCCCTGAACCGGGTGGTCATTACTGCCACCCAGATGATGGAGTCCATGATCACCAGCCCGATGCCGACCCGCGCCGAGGTATCGGATGTGGCCAACGCCGTCATGGATTACACCGATGCGGTCATGCTCTCCGCCGAAACCGCAGTGGGCGACTACCCCACCGAGGCCGTCGAGGCCATGGTGCGAATCTGCCTGGGGGCGGAAAAACACCCTTCCATGCACCAGTCCAAGCACCGGATCCACGAAAGCATGGAACATGTCGACGAGGCGATTGCCCTGTCCGCCATGTACGCCGCCAACCACCTGAACGGTGTGACGGCGATCATCTGCATGACCGAAACCGGGGCCACCCCGAGACTGATGTCCCGTATCAAGTCGAGCCTGCCGATATTCGCCTTCTCCCGCCACCACACCACCCAGCACCGGGTGGTACTGTTCCGGGGCGTCCAGACGGTGCCGTTCGATTCCGCCAGGATTCCGAACGAACAGACCAACGCCCTGGCCGTGGCCCAGCTGGTCGAGCGCGGCGTGGTCAATGACGGGGATCTGGTGGTGATTACCAAGGGTGATTACGTCAATGCCCAGGGTGGCACCAACACCATGAAGATCGTGCGGGTCGGATCAGACATTCGCTGATCACCCGCAGATACAAAAAAGCCCACCAGACACGGTGGGCTTTTTTTGTGGGCCGGTTCCAACTCAGAGGCCGGTCAGACTCTGCCGGGCAATATCGGTCACCCTGCCCCAGTCCTTTTCTGCGATCGCATCAGCCGGTGTCAGCCAGGAGCCGCCAACCGCCTTCACATTATCCAGGGCCAGGTAATCTTTGGCCGTCGTGCGATTGATCCCGCCGGTCGGGCAGAAGGTCACATCCGGGAAGGGGCCGGCGAACGCTTTCAATGCCGGCCGGCCTCCGGCCACCTCGGCCGGGAAGAACTTGAATTCCCGGTAGCCGAACGCGTAGCCCATCATCAGCTCGGAGACAGTCGCAATCCCTGGCAGCAGCGCCGCCTCGGAGGTGACTCCGAACTCCAGGATCGCTTCGGTCACACCCGGCGTGATCACGAACTGGGCGCCCGCGGATTCCACCTGACGGTACTGGGCAATGCTGGTAACCGTGCCGGCCCCCACCCAGGCATCCGGGATGGCCTTGCGCACCTGCTCGATGGCCCGCACCCCGTGTTCGGTGCGCAGGGTGATTTCCAGCACGCGGATGCCGCCGTCCACCAGCGCCTGGCACAGGGGAACGGCGTCGTCCGGGTCCTTGATGGCAATAACGGGTACCAGGGGGCAAGCATTGAGAACGGCCTGAACCCTGTCCCGGTGATAGTCGGATAATTGATTCATCGGTTATCTCCAGAATTCTTTCAAGACGGGATGTCAGAGCCGTCACGGGCTCCAGAAGATTTGCAGCCCGGGCTTCAGAAAGCCGCGAATCGGCATGACCATCACCTCATCCGGCTTTGATACTGCCCTTTCCAGCGTCTCCAGCTTGTCCGCACCCTTGAGGTGCAGGGCGGTGAACCGGGCCTCCGCCAGCACCGGGTAGGTCAGCGTGATCCGCCGCTGGGCCTGTGAGGGCGGCGTCATGGCGGCCACTATCTCGGGATTGGAAGCGTCCATGGCCCGCGGCAATTCCGGCGCGTCCGGGAACAGGGAGGCAGTATGGCCATCGTTCCCCATCCCCAGGATCAACACATCGATCGGCAGGGCCAGCTCCCGCAGCTCACGCTTGACCGCCTCAAGCCCCTCCTCCGGTGTTTCGCCCGGCTGCTTCAGGGACAGGAACCGCGCCCCGGCGGCCTGATTCTGGAGCAGGTGCTCCTTGACCAGCGTGGTATTGCTCGCAGGATCGCCTTCAGGGACCCAGCGTTCATCGGCCAGGAGTACATCCACCCGGCTCCAGTCCATGGGCTTCTCCGACAAGGCCCGGAATAAAGGCAAAGGCGTGGAGCCGCCGGACACCACCAGGCTTGCCCGTGGCGCCTCTGCCAGGCGCTGCGCCAGAAACCGACTCACCGAATCTGCCAGCGCCACGGCAACTTCCTCCGGCGTTTCACCGAAGCAGGACTGGACTCCTTCTGGAAACTCGATCTCAGGCATCTTCATACCAGCTCCTCCCGTCCCTGGTGATCATGGCAATGGAGGCGACCGGGCCCCAGGTACCGGCGGCGTAGCGCTTGGGCGGCTCGCCACTGTCCTTCCAGTTCCGGATGACCTGGTCCACCCAGCGCCAGGCGTACTCCACCTCGTCCCGACGGACAAACAGGTACTGATTTCCCTTCATGACCTCCCAGAGCAGACGCTCGTAGGCATCCGGGATCCGGTCGGTTTCAAAGGTCTCGGAGAACGTCAGCTCCAACGGCCCCTGGCGCAGGCGCATGCCTTTGTCCAGGCCCTGATCCTTGGTAAGAATCTTCAGGGACATGCCCTCATCGGGCTGCAGCCGGATGATGAGCTTGTTGTTGGCCAGGTGCTTCTGGTCCGGATCGAAGATGTAGTGCGGCGCCGGTTTGAAGTGGATGATGATCTGGGAGAGCTTCTCCGGCAGCCGCTTGCCTGTGCGGATATAGAAGGGCACCCCGGACCAGCGCCAGTTCTCGATCTCCGCCTTGAGAGCTACGAAGGTTTCGGTGTCACTGCCCTTATTGGCGCCCTCTTCTTCCAGGTAGCCGGGCACCGGCTTGCCATCACTGGTTCCAGCGGTGTACTGGCCGCGGACCACGTAGCGGTCCATGATGTCCGGGGTGATCTGTTTGAGCGCCTTGAGCACCTTGACCTTCTCATCCCGGATACTGTCCGCGGACAGGTCCGCCGGGGGATCCATGGCAATCAGGCACAGCAGCTGGAGCAGGTGATTCTGGACCATATCCCGGATCTGCCCGGCCTGGTCGAAATACCCCCAGCGCCCCTCGATGCCGACGCTCTCGGCAACGGTGATTTCCACGTGGGAGATGTGATTCTGATCCCACTGGGAGGCAAACAGGTTGTTGGCAAAACGCAGGGCAATCAGGTTCTGGACCGTTTCCTTGCCCAGATAATGGTCTATGCGGAACAGCTGGTTCTCGTTGTAGACCGCGCCGAGCTGGTCGTTGATGACTTTCGACGACTCCAGGTCATGACCGATCGGCTTCTCGACCACCACCCGGGTCTTTTCGTTGCAGCAGCTGGCCGCTTTCAGGTTCCGGGCAATGACGCCGTACATCGACGGAGGCGTCGCCATATAGACAATGAGCTCGTTGGCCGGAGCATCCCGCCAGTCTTTCAGGGCTTCGTAGCCGCCGGGATCATTGAAATCCAGCAGCTGGTAATCCACCCGCTCCAGGAAACGACTGGCAACGTCAGCGTCGAACTCCGCTTCCTTTACATGATGCTTCAGCTTGTCGAACAGCTGTTTGCGAACGGTTGGCGTATCCGCCTCGGTACGGGCAATCGCCAGCACCCGACTTCCCTCCGCCAGCAATCCGGCCCGCTCGAGCTGATACAGTGCCGGGAACAGCTTGCGCTGGGCAAGGTCCCCCAGGGCGCCGAACAGCATAAGGTCACAACGGGTATTGATATTATTGACCATTGGTTCCTTCTCTCTGGTATTGGACAGCAGTCACACCTTTACCAACTCGGACTACCGATGTAGTAATTTTAAACAAATAGTGACAGCTGAAAATCGTTTCTCCAAGGACAATTTGGCTTAAATGATATTTTTACTACCCCAATCCCGGACGAAAAGCGGTATAATCACCACGATTTTCTTATAACCATTGCATCAGATGCAGGGAGTATCCACACCATGGCCGCGAACCAGTCGCACCGTGACGACAATCTGCTTGAAGATATACAGGCCCGGCTGGACAGCCTGAATAAATCCGAGCGCAAGGTGGCCGAGGCCATCCTCCGGGATCCCAGCGCTGCCACCCGCTACAGCATCGCAGCCCTGGCCCGCGCTGCCGACGTGAGCGAGCCCACGGTGAACCGTTTCTGCCGCGGCTTCTCCGCCACCGGTTTCCCGGACTTCAAGATCCGCCTGGCCCAGAGCATTGCCACCGGTACGCCCTACGTGGGCCAGAACGTGGAGCCGGACGACACCGTCGCCGAGTTCGCTGACAAGATCATGCTCAGCACCATCGCCAGCCTGGACAAGGCGCGCCAGTCCCTGGACCCCAAGGCCCTGGCAACCGCGATCGACTACCTGATCCAGGCCAAGCAGATCAACTTTTTCGGCATGGGCGGCTCCGCCTCTGTGGCCCTGGATGCCCAGCACAAGTTCTTCCGCTTCAACATTCCGGTCATGTCCTATGACGATGCCCTGATGCAACGCATGGTGGCCGCCGGCTCCCAGGTGGGCGATGTGATCGTACTGATCTCCTACACCGGCCGGACCAAGGAAACCGTCGAGATCGCCAAGGTTGCCCGGGAGAACGGCGCCACCGTGATCGGCATCACAAATCCGGAATCTCCCTTGGCCGAGTGCTGTACCGTTGTCCTGGGAGTCACTGCACCGGAAGATACCGAGGTGTACATGCCCATGTCGTCGCGGATCATCCATCTGACCGTGATCGACATCCTGGCCACCGGCGTCACACTCAAGCGGGGCGCGGACTTCCTCGGCCATCTCAAGAAGATAAAGGAAAGCCTCAAGGCGACCCGCTTCCCCCAGAGCTGAACGTCCAGCCCACCTCTTTCAAGTTAGCAGACACTTCCAGACGTTACCGGAGCATTAACCTCGAATGCCGGGCACAAAAAAGGGGGAGCCAAACCGCTGGCTCCCCCTTTTTTGTTTCAGCACCGGTATTACGGGCGCTCGACTTCCGCCTGGTCCCGCAGGTACTGCTGGTAAGCGGTGTACTCGCGCTGGCCTTCCAGTGATGCCAGGAACTGTCGGAGTTGCTCGAACTCCTGACCGTCACGGTCCGCCTCGCCAGCGTTGACCGCCTCCAGAGCAACCACGACTGCCTGATCGGCACTCACGGTACTGCCATAGCTTGCCGCCCCTTCATCAGGACGTGGCAGGGAGAAGGCTGTCTGCATGACCGCCGGCGCAATACCTCCGGCGTTACGGCCCTGCGCCTCGTAGGATTGCCACTGGCCGGCCTCAATGTCTTCTAAAGACTCACCTTGCTGGAGGCTGGCAATGATCCCATCCGCACGCTCTGCCAGCGCCTCACGGGTTTCCTGGGCCACCAGGCGGTCGCGGATCTGGTCACGGACATCTGCCAGCGGCAACTGCTGGGCCTCACGGTGTTCGCGAACACGGGCCACCACAGACAGGTTATCGCCGACATCGATCAGTTCGGTGTTGTAGCCGCCGTTCAGGACATCGTCCGAGAACAGCTGGCGCACCAGACCAGCGTGGTCAAACGGTGCCGGGCCGCCATCACGGGTCACCCCGGAGATTTCGCGCACCTCAAGGCCCAGTTCCTCGGCAGGGCCGGCCAGGTCATCCGCCGCGTAGGCTGAGTCGGCCAGCTGGGAACGCACCTCCGCAAACCGCTCTTCCGCCTTGTTCCGGGCCAGCTCGCTGCGCAGCTGCTCTTCCAGTTCCGCCAATGGCGGCACTTCAGAACGGCGAACATCTTCCAGCCGGATCAGGTGAACGCCAAAACTGGTCTTCACGGGCTCGGAGATTTCGCCCTCGCCCAGGGCGAACAGGGCTTCTTCAAACGCCTCGTCATAGACTCCACGGCCGGCGTAGCCAAGATCACCGCCTTCCTGCGCAGACACGGTATCAATCGAGTACTCCTCGGCCAGTGCGGCAAAGGATTCACCCCCGGCCAGGCGCTCCTGGATGGTGGCCATGGTCTCGGACGCCTCGGCGCCATCCTCGATCAGGATGTGGGATGCCCGACGCTCTTCCCGCGCCAGGTCATCGGCGCGCTCCTCGTAATAGGTCTGAAGCTCCTCGTCTGTAACCTCGGTGCTATCAGCGAGGGAACCGAGGGAAAGCGAGATATAGGCGGCATCGATCTGTTCCGGCTGCTGGAAGGAACCGGCATTCTCGTCGTAGAACGCTTCGATCTCGGCGTCGGTAATTTCGACCCGATCGGCAACGTCACTGGCAGGAATCGTCAGCACCCGGAAGTCACGGGTCTGGTTCTGGATCTGCAGCAACTGGGCGGCATTCTCCTGGCTGGACATGCCACTTTGTACGATACCCGCACGAATCTGGTTAACCACATACTGTTTGCGCATGGCTTCGCGGAATTCGCCCACACCCATGCCCATATTTCTCACCGTGGCCACAAACCGGTCCCGGTTGAACGTGCCGTCCACCTGGAACTGGGGCATCTGGGTGATCAGGGCGTCGATATCAGCGTCAGACAGAGCCAGACCCTGGTTCGCAGCATCCTGGGTCAGCACCGATTCCTGGATCAGGGATTCCAGGACGTCTTTGCGGATCTGATCCTCATTCAGCAGGGACGGATCCGGAGTTTCCATCTGTGACAGGCGGCGCTGGCTTTCAAGCTGCACCAGGCGGAGAAACTCGCGCTCGGTAATATCTTCGCCGTTGACCGTGGCTACCTCCGGCTCACCGGAGAAACCGCCGATGATGGCGTCCATTCCCCAAATGGAGAGCGACACAATCAGCAGCCCGATGATGATCTTGGCAATGGTGCCCTGGGCATTTTCCCGAATATCTTGAAGCATGTTACTCCCGAATCCCCGTCGAGGTCGTGCAGTGTTGTTACAACGTAAAAAGGCGCACCCTGTCCGGAATGCGCCTTCAATTCTTCTGGGCGGCTGGCACGAGGCCGGCCGCCGGAGAAAGAACCGTTACTTGACGGCGTCTTTCAGGGCCTTGCCTGCCTTGAAACCAGGCACTTTGGAGGCCGGAATCTTGATCTCGGCACCAGTCTGCGGGTTACGACCGGTACGAGCAGCACGCTCTTTGACAGAGAAAGTACCAAAGCCGATCAGGGTAACCTGATCACCTTTTTTGAGGGCACCGGTAATGGAGTTGGTCATTGCGTCCAGAGCACGGCCAGCGGCGGCTTTGGAGATATCTGCGGACTCTGCAATTGCATCGATAAGTTCGGACTTGTTCACACTAAACCCCTTCGATTTCAGGTTGAAGATGTTATAGGTTGGTTTATTTTTTCGCGGACGTTCTCGACTATCGCATAAGCGTTCCGAGAATTCCATTCTTCAGTTTTATTATTCCTTGCGGCTGTTAACCGGTGTTCGGAATAGGCACTTACTGCGCGGGAGCCCTTGGTATTGGCTGCTTCACGGCGAAACAGTTATACCAACGGGCTCTCAGGCATGTCAACAACTCATCAAGGCTTTAATGTGTATTTATGCGCTCGGCAGCATCGCCTTCCTCGTCCCGGGGTTTCCCGGAACCGGCTTCACCGGATGCCGATTCGGCATGAGCCTCGGGCGGATAAGCCAGGGCAATATCCAGAACCTCGTCAATCCATTTGACCGGGCGGATCTCCAGAGACTCCTTGATGTTCTCCGGTATCTCCTTGAGATCCCGAACATTTTCCTCGGGAATCACAACGGTCTTGATGCCGCCCCGGTGGGCTGCCAGCAACTTTTCCTTGAGGCCGCCGATCGCCAGGACACGGCCCCGCAGGGTGATCTCACCGGTCATTGCCACGTCCGCCCGGACAGGAATCCGGGTCAGAGCGGAGACCAGTCCGGTGCACATGCCGATACCCGCACTCGGGCCATCTTTCGGCGTGGCACCCTCGGGCACGTGAATGTGCAGGTCATGCTTCTCGTGGAAGTCAGCGGGAATACCCAGGCCTGCCGCGCGGCTGCGAACCACGGTCAGGGCGGTCTGGATGGACTCCTGCATGACATCACCGAGTGAGCCGGTCTTGACCACGCGGCCTTTGCCCGGCGTCAGGGCACATTCGATGGTGAGCAGCTCACCACCTACCTGGGTCCAGGCAAGGCCTGTCACCTGGCCGATCTGATCGCTTTCTTCGGCAAGGCCATACTTGAATTTCTTGACCCCGGAATAGTCTTCCAGCATCTCCGGTGTCAGCGTTACAGACGCCTTCTCACCGGCTTCAACGTGCTCCCGAACCACCTTCCGGCAGATCTTCGCGATTTCACGTTCCAGACCACGCACACCGGCTTCCCGGGTGTAATAGCGGATCAGGTCGCGCAGGGTCTCTTCCGGTATCTTCAGCTCATCCTTGCGCAAGCCGTTGGCCTTGATCTGCTTCGGCAGCAGGTAACGCAGGGCGATGTTCACCTTCTCATCCTCGGTGTAACCCGGGATGCGGATAATCTCCATCCGGTCCAGCAGGGCCGGCGGAATGTTCATCGAGTTGGAGGTACACACGAACATTACGTCCGAGAGGTCGTAATCCACCTCGAGGTAGTGATCGTTGAAGGTGTGGTTCTGCTCCGGGTCCAACACCTCCAGCAATGCGGAGGCAGGGTCACCACGGTGATCCATACCCATCTTGTCGATCTCGTCGAACAGGAACAGCGGGTTCTTGACCCCTACCTTGGACAGCTTCTGGAGCAGCTTGCCAGGCAGCGCACCGATGTAGGTCTTGCGGTGACCGCGAATCTCGGCCTCATCCCGCACACCACCAAGAGCCATCCGGGTGTACTTACGGTTGGTCGCCCTGGCGATGGACTGTCCGAGTGAAGTCTTACCTACGCCGGGAGGCCCGACCAGGCAAAGCACCGGTCCTTTCACCTTCTTCACACGGCTCTGGACTGCCAGGTATTCGAGAATGCGTTTCTTCACCTCGTCCAGACCGTAATGGTCGCGATCGAGGATCTCACGGGCTTTCTCGATGTCATGGCGAACCCGGCTGCGCTTTTTCCAGGGCACCGCCAGCATCCAGTCGATGTAGCCACGCACCACGGTCGCCTCGGCGGACATGGGTGACATCATCTTGAGCTTGTTGAGCTCCGCCTCGGTCTTCTTGCGGGCCTCTTCCGGGAGGCCGGCTTCCTCGAGCTTTTTCTCGAGCTCTTCAAAATCGTTATTGCCCTCGCCGAGCTGGCCCATCTCTTTCTGGATAGCCTTCATCTGCTCGTTCAGGTAATACTCCCGCTGACTGCGCTCCATCTGCTTCTTGACGCGGCCACGGATGCGCTTCTCAACCTCGATCAGGTCGATTTCGCCATCCAGTTTACCGAGCAGCAGGTCCACTCGCTTGCGCACGTCCAGCGCTTCCAGCAGTTCCTGCTTCTCGGGGATGCGCATCTCCAGATGTGCAGCCATGGTGTCAGCCAGGCGCTCCACCTCGTTGATGCCGGTCAGGGAGTTGGAGACCTCGGACGGTACCTTCTTGGAGAGCTTCACAAACTTCTCGAACTCGTCCATCAGGGTCTTGACCAGTACTTCCTCCTCCCGCTCGGGAAGGGATTCCTCTTCCAGCAGCACGGCGCTGCCGGTGAGGTAATCGGCCTCGTTGATGTTACTGATGGAGGCCCGGGCGTTGCCCTCTACGAGTACTTTCACGGTACCGTCAGGGAGCCGCAGCATCTGCAGGACGGTCGCCAGGGTGCCCATTTCGAACACATCGTTGGCGCCGGGTTCGTCGGTGGACGCATCGCGCTGGGCCACCAGCAGGATTTCCTTGCTGCCCTCCATAGCCGCTTCCAGTGCCTGGATGGATTTTTCACGGCCGACAAACAGGGGCACTACCATGTGCGGGAACACCACCACGTCCCGCAACGGGAGCAACGGGTATTCTTGCACGGTATCTTCGGGTATCAGGGTCATAGGACTTCCTCTGACGGTATTTCTTTCAGCATATCACCCTTCATTGGGGCGCTGATTAAAATTGCAATCTTTTTACGGGGGGAAAACGGATTGGAATTGGAGTTAACGTGGACGTGAAGATGGGGTCAGATGAAGGCTTTCATCTGACCCCGGGTCCAGGGGTGAAGGTAGGTCAGTCCTCGGGCACAGCCTTGGCGTGGTCGCTGCTGGCGTAGATCTTGAACGGCTCGGAATCGCCGTTGATTACGCTCTCGTCGATGACCACCTTGGTGACGTCATGCTCGGACGGGATCTGGTACATGGTATCCAGCAGCGTGGCTTCCATGATGGAACGCAGGCCCCGGGCACCGGTCTTGCGCTCCATGGCCTTGCGGGCCACTGCACGCAGGGCGTCTTCCCGGAAGTCCAGCTCAACCCCTTCCATATCAAACAGCTTCTGGTACTGCTTGGTCAGGGCGTTCTTGGGCTGCGTCAGAATCTGTACCAGGGCATCTTCGTCCAGCTCGGTCAGCGTCGCCACCACCGGCAGACGGCCGACAAATTCGGGAATCAGGCCGAACTTCACCAGATCCTCGGTTTCGACATCCTTGATGACATCACCGGCACTCTTGGCGTCGTTCTGACTCTTCACCGTGGCGGAGAAGCCAATGGAGCTGCGCTCGGAACGTTCCTGGATCACCTTCTCCAGACCGGCAAAGGCACCACCACAGATGAACAGCATGTTCGTGGTGTCCACCTGCAGGAATTCCTGCTGCGGATGCTTGCGGCCGCCCTGGGGCGGAACCGAGGCAACGGTGCCTTCGATCAGCTTGAGCAGCGCCTGCTGCACGCCCTCACCGGATACATCCCGGGTGATAGAGGGGTTGTCCGACTTGCGGGAGATCTTGTCGATCTCATCGATATAGACAATGCCACGCTGGGCCTTGTCCACATCATAGTCGCACTTCTGCAGCAGCTTCTGGATGATGTTCTCGACGTCCTCACCCACGTAACCGGCTTCGGTCAACGTGGTGGCGTCCGCGATCGTGAACGGAACATTCAGCATGCGGGCCAGGGTCTCGGCGAGCAGGGTCTTACCACTACCGGTCGGACCGATCAGCAGGATGTTACTCTTGCCCAGCTCGACGTCGTTCTTGCCCTCACCGTAGCGCAGCCGCTTGTAGTGGTTGTAAACCGCGACGGACAACACCACCTTGGCACGATCCTGGCCAATGACGTATTCATCCAGGGTTTCCCGGATTTCCGCAGGTGATGGCAGGCGATCACTCGCCTCCTCCTGGGAATTCTCCTGGATTTCTTCCCGGATGATGTCATTGCACAGATCTACGCACTCGTCGCAGATGAACACCGAGGGCCCTGCAATGAGCTTACGGACTTCATGCTGGCTCTTTCCACAAAACGAGCAGTACAGCAACTTGCCGTTATCGTCGCCTCTGCCGTTTCTTTCATCTGCCATTGAATTACCTCTGTTCGTCAACTGCCGGCGTTACTGGCAGGTACGCCGGCCAAGGTTGATGCGATTACTTTCAGTATTATGTATTCGGCACGCGCTTATCAAGTACCGAATCAATCAGGCCGTACTCTTTGGCCTGGTCCGGATCCATGAAGTAGTCGCGGTCCGTGTCCTTCGAGATGGTCTCCAGATCCTGGCCGGTATGCTTGGCCAGAAGGGAGTTCAGGGTATGACGGATTTTCAGGATCTCACGGGTGTGGATCTCGATATCCGTTGCCTGACCCTGATAACCACCCAGCGGCTGGTGAATCATCACGCGGGAGTGTGGCAGGCACGCGCGCTTGCCCTCGGCACCACCCGCCAACAGGAAGGCACCCATGCTGGCCGCCTGGCCGATACACAGGGTTGCCACGTCCGGCTTGATGAACTGCATGGTGTCATAAATTGACATGCCGGCAGTCACGGAGCCACCCGGGCTGTTGATATAAAGGTGGATGTCCTTGTCCGGGTTCTCGGATTCCAGGAACAGCAACTGGGCCACGATCAGGTTCGCCATGTGGTCTTCGACCGGCCCGACCATGAAAATCACCCGTTCCTTGAGCAAGCGGGAATAGATATCGAAAGAACGCTCGCCACGGGCGGTCTGCTCGATAACGATTGGCACCAGGCCGGAATTGGTAACCATTGCGGGACCATCAATTGGTTTCTGCGTCATGTGCGCCTGAACTCCTTATGGACAATGGATCGTGGACTCGCCCCACGACATTTTCTGATGTCTTTACACACCTTACTGTGCCACCAGTCGGCCCAGATGAAAACAGCCGGACAAGCCGGCTGTTTTCTGGTTCGGCCAACGCGACCGGCCTCGCGAACCGGTCACGGCTGATCAGCGCTGGGGCTGACCCGCAGCAACGGCCTCTTCGTACTTCATCTTCTTCTCTTTGACCTTGGCCTGTTCCAGCACGTGGTCTACAACCGCATCTTCCAGTACGGAAGACTCGATCTGGGACTTCTGATCCGGGTTGTTGTTGAAATGCGCAACAACTTCCTCAGGCTGTTCATACGTAGAAGCGATCTCCTGGATCTTTTCCTCTACCTTGGCCGGATCGGCTTTCAGGTCGTTCTTCTTGACCACTTCCTGGAACAGCAGGCCGGTCTTGACGCGGCGCTTGGCCTGTTCCTCGAAGATTTCCTTGGGCAGCTGCTGGAAGTCGACCTGGCCACCGAAACGCTGTACCGCGTCCTGGCGCAGGCGATCGATTTCCTGGTCTACCAGGGCCGCCGGAATGTCCAGCTCGGTGGTTTCCAGCAGGCCGTCGACCACGTCGTTCTTGACCTTGTTGGATACCGCCTGCTTCAGCTCGCGCTCCATGTTCTTCTTCACTTCCTCACGGAAAGCGGCTTCGTCTTCGGCTTCGATACCGAACTTCTGGAAGAACTCGGCATCCAGTTCAGGCAGCTGCGGCTCTTCAACCTTGTGAATCTTGATTTCGAACTTGGCCGGCTTACCCGCCAGGTCTTCGTTCTGGTAGTCCTCTGGGAAGGTGACCTCGATTTCCAGCTCTTCGCCGGCCTTGCCACCAACGATGCCCTTCTCGAAGCCCGGGATCATCTGACCGGAACCCAGGGTCAGGCGGTGACCTTCGGCGGAACCACCCTCGAACTCTTCTCCGTCGATGAAGCCCTTGAAGTCGATGGTCACAACGTCCTTGTTCTTGGACTTGCGCTTGACTTCCTTCATGGTGGCCTGCTGACGACGCAGGTTATCGATCATGGTGTCGATATCCTTGTCAGTCACTTCGGACTGGGGCTTTTCGATTTCGATCTTGCTCAGATCGCCCAGCTCGATTTCCGGCAGCACTTCGAAGGTAGCCACGAATTCGAGGTCTTTGCCCTCTTCCATGGTCTTCGGCTCGAACTGCGGCCAGCCTGCCGGGTTGATGTCCTGCTCCTGCAGTGCCTTGATGTAGTTGTCGCGCATAACCTCGCCAACAACTTCCTGGCGGATGCTGTCACCGAAACGACGCTTGACCACGCTCATGGGCACCTTGCCAGGGCGGAAGCCGTTCAGGCGCACAGTCCGAGCAGTTTCCTGCAGGCGTTTCTGGACCGCCTGGTCGATTTCCTGGGCGGGCACACCAATCGTCATGCGACGCTCGATGTTGGAGGTCGTTTCAACAGACACTTGCATGGAAGATCCTCAAATTACAGGTTCGGTATGTGAATGAAATATATAACAAAAGTCCGTTTCCAGGCAGTTCTCCCCGGAAGGACTGAAAATTAAAAGCCGGTAGTTTATCACGGTTTGCACCGCCGAGAGAATCACCTCTATGGCACGGGCCCGACAGCACGAATCACGGCTTTTCAGATCAGCAGAAGATATGGGGATGAAATACGGAAAAGAAAGGGGGGGGGTGGTGCGAGCGGAGAGACTCGAACTCTCACGGGTTGCCCCACTGGAACCTAAATCCAGCGCGTCTACCAGTTCCGCCACGCTCGCATACACAACACTGAACGGAGGTCTGAAAAACACTACCAAAGTTCAGGCTTTGCGGAAAATCACTAAAGGGGAAAAGTGGGGTGGACGAAGGGGTTCGAACCCTCGACCGCAGGAGTCACAATCCTGAGCTCTACCAGCTGAGCTACGTCCACCACATTGGGAATTGCCTTGCGGCATTTTCGACATTTTCGTCGAAATTGCAACCTTGCTGATCACGGTGGCCCCGGAACCGTCCTTACCGACGGCTTTATGGCGCGCCCGGCAGGACTCGAACCTGCGACCCACGGCTTAGAAGGCCGTTGCTCTATCCAGCTGAGCTACGGGCGCCTGACCGTTCGCCCACCTGAACACACAGAAAAATGGTCGGGGTAGAGAGATTCGAACTCCCGACATCCTGCTCCCAAAGCAGGCGCGCTACCAGACTGCGCTATACCCCGTCTGTCTGAACAACTAGTGCCTCAGCAAAGTTGGCGCGCATATTACCGGCGCCGGGCGGTGCCGTCAACACGCATTCGAAAAAACCGATGGATCCGGCACTGAAGAAGACCCCGCATGGGATGAAAAGTTCCCCTCCCCTGGTCCAATTGGAGTTCGGGCGGAAGCATGAGACAATTGCCGGCCTTCATTTATCGATGCCCAACCGACAAGACGGAAACATGAGCGCCAAACTGATTAACGGAAAAGAAATTGCCGCCCAGGTGAGACAGCAGGTCGCCGCCGGCGTTGAAGCCCGAAAGCAGAAGGGCCTGCGAGCACCTGGCCTGGCGGTGGTACTGGTCGGCAATGATCCGGCCTCCCAGGTTTACGTTGGCAACAAGGTCAAGGCTTGCGAGGAGGCCGGCATCCTGTCCCTGTCCTACGACCTGCCGGCAGACACCTCCCAGGAGGCCCTGGAAGCCCTGGTGGACGAACTCAACGAGAACCCCGCCGTAGACGGCATCCTGGTCCAGCTACCGCTGCCGGAGCACCTGGACGCGGATCCGATCCTGATCAAGATTCGCCCGGACAAGGACGTGGATGGCTTCCACCCCTATAACATCGGCCGCCTGATGCAGCGCAAACCCACACTGCGCCCATGCACACCGGCAGGCATCATCACCCTGCTCGATTCGATCGACACGCCTTACAAGGGCCAGCACGCCGTGATCGTGGGCGCCTCCAACATCGTGGGCCGCCCCATGAGCATGGAACTGCTGTTAAAGGGTGCCACCACCACCGTGTGTCACCGATTCACACCTGACCTGGCCAAATTTGTGGGCGAAGCCGACATCCTGATTGCCGCCGTCGGCAAACCCGGACTGGTCAAGGGTGAGTGGATCAAGCCTGGCGCCACCGTCATTGATGTCGGCATCAACCGGATGGAAGACGGCAAGCTGAGGGGCGATGTGGAATTTGAGGTGGCTGCCGAGCGGGCGGCGTACATTACGCCTGTGCCCGGGGGTGTGGGGCCGATGACGATTGCTACGCTGTTGCAGAATACGCTGTATGCGGCGGACGTGCTGCACCGGGTCTGACCCGATTTTCAGGCTTCAACAAAAAACCCGCGGGAAACCGCGGGTTTTTTGCGTCTGGCGTGAGACTTACTGGCCGTATTTGGCCTTCGCCTTCTGACGGTACTCGTGCAGAAGCGGCTCGGTGTAGCCGTTCGGCTGCTCGCAGCCCTTGAGGACCAGAGCCATGGCTGCTTCGAACGCGACGCTGTCATCGAAGTTCGGGGCCATGTTGCGGTAGGCCGGGTCGCCAGCGTTCTGCTTGTCGACCACTGCGGCCATGCGCTTCATGGTTTCTTCGATCTGCGCCTCGGTGCAGATACCGTGATGCAGCCAGTTGGCCAGCAGCTGGGACGAGATCCGCAGGGTGGCGCGGTCTTCCATCAGGCCGACGTTGTTGATGTCGGGCACCTTGGAGCAGCCCACACCCTGTTCGACCCAGCGCACCACGTAGCCCAGGATACCCTGTGCGTTGTTGTCCAGCTCCTGCTGGATGTCCTCGGCGCTCAGGGAAGACGGATCCTCCATCACCGGTACGGTCAGGATATCTTCCAGTGCCGCCCGCTCACGCTTGGCCAGCTCTTTCTGCACATCGAACACGTTTACCTGATGGTAATGGGTCGCGTGCAGGGTTGCGGCGGTCGGAGACGGAACCCATGCAGTGTTGGCACCGGACTTCGGGTGGCCGATCTTGGCTTCGAGCATGCCAGCCATCAGGTCCGGCATGGCCCACATACCTTTACCAATCTGGGCAACGCCGGAGAAACCGGTTTCCAGACCAATGTCAACGTTCCACTGCTCGTAGGCATTGATCCAGGTAGCCTGCTTCATCGGGCCCTTGCGGATGAACGGACCCAGCTCCATGGAGGTGTGGATCTCGTCACCGGTGCGGTCCAGGAAGCCGGTGTTGATGAACACCGCACGCTCTTTGGCCGCGTGGATACAGGCCTTCAGGTTGACGGTGGTACGACGCTCTTCGTCCATGATACCGACCTTCAGGGTGAAGCGCGGCAGACCCAGTGCATCCTCGACGCGGCCGAAGAATTCGTTGGTAAACGCCACTTCTTCCGGACCGTGCTGCTTGGGCTTGACGATGTACACAGAACCCTTGGTGCTGTTCTGGAACTTGCTGTTGCCCTTGAGATCGTGGATGGCGATCAGTGAGGAAATCAGACCGTCCATCAGACCCTCGGGGATCTCGTTACCGTCGTTCAGCAGGATGGCCGGGTTGGTCATCAGGTGGCCGACGTTACGGATGAACATCAGGCTGCGGCCCTTGAGCGACAGCTCGCTGCCGTCAGCGCCGGTGTAGGTGCGGTCCGCGTTCATTTTGCGGGTCATCTGCTTGCCGCCCTTCTCGAAGGTTTCCTCGAGGTCACCCTTCATCAGGCCGAGCCAGTTGCGGTACGCCAGGGCCTTGTCGTCTGCATCCACAGCAGCCACAGAATCTTCGCAGTCCATGATGGTGGTCAGCGCGGACTCCATCAGGACGTCTTTAACGTTGGCACCGTCGTCCTTGCCGATCGGATGGCTGGCATCGATCTGGATCTCGAAATGCATGCCGTTCTTGACCAGCAGCACGCCGGTCGGGGCGTCGGCGGCACCGGTGTAGCCTACAAAACCGGATTCGTCTTTCAGGCCGGTGGTCTCACCGTTCTGCAGCTTGACGACCAGCTTGCCGCCGTCAACGGAATATTTGGCGGCGTCCTTGTGGCTTCCGGAAGCCAGCGGCGCGGAGCTGTCCAGCAGGTTGCGGGCCCACTCGATAACCTTGGCGCCACGAACCGGGTTGTAACCCGGGCCCTTGTCGGCACCGCCTTCTTCGGAGATGGCATCGGTGCCGTACAGAGCATCGTACAGGCTGCCCCAGCGGGCGTTCGCCGCGTTCAGGGCGAAACGGGCGTTCATGATCGGAACCACCAGCTGCGGACCGGCCATGGTGGCCACTTCCGGGTCAACGTTGGAGGTGGAGATCTTGAAGTCAGCCGGCTCTTCCACGAGGTAGCCGATGTCTTTCAGGAAGGCCTTGTATTCGGCCATGTCCAGCTTCTGACCCTTGTGGTCACGGTTCCAGCTGTCCATTTTTTCCTGGATAGCGTCACGCTTTGCCAGCAGTTCGCGGTTGCGCGGGGCCAGTTCGTTCACAATCTTGTCGAACTCTGCCCAGAATTTGTCAGGATCGATACCGGTTCCCGGAATCGCTTCGTTGTTTACGAAATCATACAGATTCTTCGCGACCTGAATGCCGCCAATTTGTACGCGTTCTGTCATCGTTGTCTGCCTCAATGCGTTTGATTTCCCGACTCACATTTATAGTCGGAGCCTGGATCCCTGTTTACCCGCGGCGCCAGGTCGTGCCTTCCCTGGAATCATCCAGAATAATGCCCTTCTCCGCGAGCTCGTCGCGAATCCGGTCGGCCTCGGCAAAGTTCTTTGCCTTGCGGGCGTCGGCCCTGGCCTGGATCAGCCCCTCGATTTCCTCAGCGCTCAGCTCGCCCCCGGTATCGGCCTGGAAAAAGGCTTCCGGGTCCTGCTGCAGCAGACCGAGCACAGCACCAAGGCGAACGAGGACGGCAGCGCTTTTCTTCGCCTCTTCCTCGTTACCGTCACGACGGTACTGATTGATCTCGTTGGCCACACCGTGCAACACGGCAATCGCGCCGGCGGTATTGAAGTCATCATCCATCACTTCAATAAATCGGCGGTCATGCCCGGTTTCGGGCACATCCGCTTCCTTCGCCGGAACAATTCCGCGCAGGGCATGGTAGAGCTTGGTCAACGTTCGCCCTGCCTCGGCCAGGTTGTCTTCCGAGTAATCCACCTGACTGCGGTAGTGGCTTGATACCAGGAAGTACCGCACGACTTCGGCCGGATACTTGTCCAGAATCTCGCGGATTGTGAAGAAGTTCCCCAGGGATTTGGACATCTTCTCCTTGTTCACGCGAATGGCGCCAGCGTGCATCCAAGTATGAACGAACTTGTGCCCGGTAGCGCACTCCGACTGGGCGATTTCGTTTTCATGATGCGGAAACAGAAGATCCGGTCCGCCACCATGGATGTCAAAGGTGTCGCCCAGACACTGGGTCGACATGGCGGAACATTCGATATGCCAGCCCGGACGACCCTCTCCCCAGGGCGAAGGCCAGCTGACCTCCCCCGGCTTGGCAGCCTTCCAGAGGGCAAAGTCGGCCGGACTGCGCTTGGCTTCCTGAACATCAACCCGCGCGCCTGCCACCAGGTCTTCCAGCTTTTTCTTGCTCAGCTTGCCGTAGTCGGGAAAAGATTCCACCGCGAAGTACACGTCACCATTATCCGCGGCGTAGGCGTGACCGCTGGAGACCAGCTTGTGGATCATCGCAATGATCTCGTCGATGTAGGCGGTGGCCCGGGGCTCCTCGTCCGGAGACAGTACACCGAGTTTGGCCTCATCTTCGTGCATGGCGCGGATCATGCGTTCGGTCAGATCCGAATATACCTCGCCGTTCTCATCAGCCCGGCGCAGGATCTTGTCGTCAATATCGGTGATATTGCGAACATAGTGAACGTCGTAGCCCCGGTGGCGCAGGTAGCGGGTGATCACATCAAAAGCCACCAGTACCCGGGCGTGGCCCAGGTGACAGTAGTCATACACAGTCATGCCGCAGACATACATGCGCACCTTGCCCGGTTCGATGGGCTGGAACTCTTCTTTTTTCTGCGTGAGCGTGTTGTAGATTCGGATCACTTGCCCCCCTTACCCCAGGAATCCCGCAGGGTGACGGTACGGTTGAACACCGGGTGGCCGGCGGCAGAGGTCTGCTCCTGATCGCAGAAGAAGTAACCCTCGCGCTCGAACTGGTACGGCAGGTCCGTGCGCGGGTCCGCCAGGCCTTTCTCGACCCGGGCGCCCTTCAGAACGACGAGGGATTCCGGATTCAGGTGGTCAATGAAATCCCCACCCTTGTCGCTGTCCGGAGACTCGTGGTTGAACAGGCGGTCATAGACGTTGATGTCCGCTTCCACGCTGTCTGATGCCGACACCCAGTGGATCACACCGTTGGGTTTGTAGCCTTCCGGGTTCACGCCGAGCGTATTCGGATCGTACTCGCACTTGAGCTCTACAATCTCACCACTGTCGTCCCGGACGATCTCCCGGCAGGTCATGACATAACCGCCCCGCAGGCGCACCGCCTGGTCCGGGGCCAGCCGCTTCCACTTGCGCTGCGGCTCCTCGGCGAAATCTTCCCGGTCGATATACAGAACCTGGCTCCAGGTGACTTCCCGCTCGCCCATGTCCGGGTTCTGCGGATGCACCGGCAGGGTCAGGGTTTCGGTCCTGTCTGCCGGATAGTTGGTCAGGGTCACCTTCAGTGGGCGCATCACACACATGGCACGCGGGGCACGGGTGTTCAGATCCTCCCGGATGGCATGCTCCAGCATGCCCACATCCACGGTGCCGCCGGCCTTGTTCACGCCGATCATGTCGCAGAAGCTGCGGATGGATTCCGGGGTGTAACCGCGGCGGCGCATGCCGGAGATGGTGGGCATGCGCGGGTCGTTCCAGCCGTCCACGTAACCTTCGTCCACCAGGCGCTTGAGCTTGCGCTTGGAGGTGATGGTGTAGTTCAGGTTCAGCCGGGCAAATTCGATCTGGCGCGGATGGCAGGGCACGGAGATGTTGTCCAGCACCCAGTCATACAGCGGCCTGTGGTCCTCGAACTCCAGGGTGCACAGGGAGTGGGTAATGCCCTCCAGGGCATCGGAGATCGGGTGCGTGTAGTCGTACATCGGATAGATGCACCACTTGTCGCCGGTCTGGTGGTGCTCGGCGTAACGGATCCGGTACAGAATCGGGTCCCGGAGGTTGATGTTCGGGGACGCCATGTCAATTTTCGCCCGCAGCACCAATTCACCGTTCTGGTACTTGCCGTCCCGCATGTCACGGAACAGCCGCAGATTCTCGTCCACCGGGCGGTCGCGGTACGGGCTGTTACGGCCGGGTTCCTTCAGGGAGCCTCGGTACTCGGCCATCTCGTCCGCGGACAGCGCACAGACATAGGCCTTGCCGTTGCGGATCAGCTCCTCGGCAAAGTCGTAGAGGGCATCGAAGTAGTCGGAGGCATACCGCACCTCACCGGCCCATTCGTAACCAAGCCACTGCACATCCGCCTTGATGGCGTCGATGTACTCCTGGTTTTCCTTCTCCGGGTTGGTGTCGTCAAACCGCAGGTTGCACTCGCCACCAAAGGTCTCGGCAATCCCGAAATTCAGGCAGATGGACTTGGCATGACCAATATGCAGGTAGCCGTTCGGCTCCGGCGGGAAACGGGTGACGACCTTGCCGGTGTGCTCACCTTTGGCAATGGCATCTTCGATCAGGCTCTGGATAAAGTTGTGGGCTTTCTTCGACTCGGCGCTCATACAATCTCTGTTGGACAGGGGTTGAATCTTAAACCGCGTATTATACTCACAAATCCTTTCCGGACTCATGCATAGCGCAAAACTCTTGAGTACAATAGCGCCCTGAAACCTCTATAAACCTGTACAGGAAACCCTGATGATTCTGCTGCAAACCAATTTCGGTGATATCAAGCTCGAACTGGACTACGACAAGGCCCCGGAAACCGCCAAAAACTTTGAACAGTATGTTCGTGACGGTTTCTACGACGGACTGATCTTTCACCGGGTAATCAGCAACTTCATGATTCAGGGTGGCGGCTTCGAGCCGGGCATGACCCCGCGCAAGACCCGGGAGCCGATCCAGAACGAAGCGGACAACGGCCTCAGCAACATGGTTGGCACTATCGCCATGGCCCGCACCATGGACCCGCATTCCGCCACCGCCCAGTTCTTCATCAACGTGGAGAACAACGGCTTCCTGGATCACACCGCCAAGAACGCCGAGGGCTGGGGTTACTGCGTATTCGGCAAGGTGGTTGATGGCATGGATACCGTCAACAAGATCCGTGCCGTACGCACCACCATGCGCGCCGGCCACCAGGACGTTCCCGCCGAGGACGTGATCATCGAGAAAGCCGAGGTTCTGGAGGACGCGTGACCACGCTGTTTATCTCCGATCTGCACCTGGAGGAGTCGCGTCCGGACATCACGGACGCGTTTCTGGCCTTTCTGAAGGACAAGGCCATGGGTGTGGAGCGTTTGTACATCCTGGGGGATTTCTTTGAGGCCTGGATCGGCGACGACGAGCGCACTCCCCTGCAGGAAACCGTTGCCGCCGCCCTGAAGGAAGTGAGCGAGAGCGGTACCGACATCTTCCTGATGCACGGTAACCGGGACTTCCTGATCGGTGAGGATTTCTGCAACCGTGCCGGTGCCACCCTGCTGGATGATCCCACGGTGGTGGATCTTTACGGCACACCCACCCTGCTGATGCACGGCGACAGCCTGTGTACCGCCGACGTGGAGTACCAGAAGTTCCGCGCCAATATGCGCAACCCTCAGTGGCAGCAGATGATCCTGGCCCGCCCCCTGGAGGACCGCCAGCAGATGGCCCGGCAGTTACGGGAAATCTCCATGGCCAAGAATCAGGGCAAGGCCGAAACAATCATGGATGTCACGCCCGAAGAAGTTGTAAAAGAGATGGAGGCCCATGGCGTCCAGCGCCTGATCCACGGCCACACCCACCGGCCAGCAGTCCACGAACTGCAGGCCAACTGCCAGGATGCCCGCCGCATCGTCCTGGGTGACTGGGATCAGTATGTCTGGTGGCTGACATTGGAGCCGGGCAAGGAGCCGGAGCTGAATAAGGCCCCGTTATGACGACGGGGCTTCGGACGGCTCGCGATAGGTCTCGAGCCGTCTGAGCCAGCCCGGCAGCCAGCGCTCACGCTCGATCGGATTCTCGGCATTCTCGGCACGGCGGGTGAGTACGTCCGCGGCCGCAGAACGGAAGGCGTCCAGGGCGGCCTGCTCCTGCTCGGGGTTCATCTCAAGCAGAACCTGCAACAGGCCCCAGCCTTCGCCATCGTAACGCTCGGATTCGGCCAGCCCCTCGCCCTTGAAATTGACGTAGTCCATGAGGGCGTAGACGCCACCGGGCGTCGCACTCAGCTGCGCCAGATGCTCCGTAACCCGCTCCCGTTGCTGCTCGGGGGCCGCTGCAATCACGTTGTCCAGGGACTCCCTGGCCCTGCGGAAAATGAACTCGGCCTGAAGCCCCTGGGTACCCGCCAGAAACTCCCGGAGTTCCGCAACACGGGTGGAATCCTCCGCCTCCAGGAAAGCCTGCCGATCCGGCCAGGGCGCATCAAATGGTTCAAGATTCACCAGCCAGTCCGGCACCGCCGCCTGGCGCTGGGTCATATACTGGATCAGCTTGGGAAAACTCTCGACAAAACGTCCATCCACCCCTTCCGGGTACCAGATAAAATGCCCGATGCCCAACGAGGGGAACGCCTCTCCCTCGTTCCAATGCACCAGGCACCGCAACTTGCCCGCGCACTCGTTCTGGAAAATCTTCTGGCCCACCCAGTCCATCTGGGCAGGCTTGAGAGCCAGGGAAATATCCGCGCCCGATGCAGGCGCGGCAGTTTCGGTATCCTCTGCTGGCTGGCTGGATTCGGCGGTCTCCTCCTTTTCCGGGCCGGCATCACAACCGGCCAGGATGAAGGAAGAGAGAAGCAGAATCAGCGGGAAGAATCCTTTAACCAATCAATCACCTCATAGACATGATCATCCGGCGGAAACACCGGATAGAACACCTTCTGGATTTCGCCATCTTTGGCAATGAGCGTCACCCGCTTGTTCAGGGTCACGCCTTCAACAGTAAACAGCGGAAGCTCCAGCGCCTGTGCCAGCGCCAGGTTCTCATCACTGAGCAGTTCAAACGAAATACCCAGCCGATCGACGGCCTCCTGCTGATACCCGGAATCCTGGGTACTTACACCAAAGACCTGTACGCCCAGGTCAGTCAGCTCCCGGTGATGATCCCGAAAGGCGCAGGCCTGGGGCGTGCAACCGAGAGCTCCCGGTATCTGCGCCCAGCCATCCGGGGACGGCCGGTCCGGACGACCGGTACGGGGGTAGAAGTAAAGCACCACAGTGCCCGCCAGACTGCCCACATTTACCGGGCGCCCCTCAGAGCTGGTCAGCGTAACATTCGGCAGGGCCTGTCCTCTCAGGTGATCACAGGCACCGTCGTCCACTGGCGCCGGGATATTCTCGGGGATGCTTGTCATGGTGTTGTCTCCTGTGGCATGAACCCGGTTATACCACGGTGACCGGCGTTTGGTTCAGCAAACGCCATTATGAAGCACCCTGCTGTCCGGGGTAATGACCACCCGCTTAACATTCCTTCAGATTCCGGGAGTTTCCGCTTCCGTTAGCCACCACTATTTCTGTGAAGTATTTCAAAATGTTACGAATGTATTAACGATTTATTCCGTTTGCTTATATAGAGTCTGCGCTCCGGCACCGGCCCCGCCCGGTCCGGACGTCAAAAATCAGAAAAAGGATGTAGTATGAAGAACGCATTGATTTGCTCGGCTCTGTGCGCTGCCCTGGCTTCCGGCGTTGCCCACGCGGATAACCACGGCACCTCCGGTTCCAACGGCCTGACCACCAACGATCTGGTCGCAAACGGTTATGCGGAAGCACGCCTGGGCTTTGCCGATATGGGTCTGAGCGATGATGCCATTGTTATTGCCGGCACCTTTGGCACGAGTCTGGACCAGATTCTGCCGGGCCTCGGTGCAGAAGCCGAACTGACGTTGACTGCTGCGGATGCAGAGCAGAGTTACTCCGATGGCTTTGGCAACAATTACAAGCTCGAAGCAAGCTACTTCGGCCTCGGCGGCTACGCCACCTACACACTGAACCTGGATGAGCAGGTCAAGGGACTGGAACTGCTGGGCAGGGCCGGGCTGGTTTACGTGGACGCTGAAGTTGACACCGAATTCGGCTCTGGCAGCGATTCCAGCATCGAACTCGGCGTGGGCATTGGCGCCCGCTACAACCTGCAAAACAACCTGGCTATCGTAGGCCGCTTCGACACCTACGACATCGATGTCCTTAGCATCGGTGCCACCTACCGGTTCTGATATCTCTCGATATATTTCCAGAACCGCCGGGCCCTGTTTCGGACAGGGCCCTGCACCACCCCATCACTCCATGGCATGCTCGGCCAGTTTCGCCTTGATTTCTTCGGGAATCGGAACCGATTTCTCATGCTCGTAGTCGAAGTGGATCAGCACCGACACACCACGGGCAATCTTCTTGCCGTCCTGCCAGGCTTCCTGGATCACGCGGAACGAACTGTTGCCGATCTCTCCGATCCCGGTGCGGATTTCCACGGGCATGTGCCAGTAGCTTTGGGCCAGCAGATCGATTTCCAGGCGGGCCAGGATCAGGGGCCAGGTTTTCACTTCCAGTGTCGGGTGAAAAATACGGAAGATGGGCGTCCGGCCCTGTTCGAACCAGACCGGCAATGACGTGTTGCTGATATGGCCCAGGGCGTCTGTGTCGCTGAACCTGGGTTCAATCTCGAGTGTGAACATCCTCGTTTCCTGTCTTTATGTCTCTGTGCGGGTTATTCGTGCCGCAGCGCATCGATGGGGTTGAGCATGGCGGCTTTACGCGCAGGAAAATACCCGAAGATGACGCCGATCGCCACGGAAAAGGAAAAACCCACGGCCATCACGGTCGGCGAAATCACGAACGGCATGTTCAGCTGCCAGGTGACCAACCAGGTGCCACCCACACCGATAACGAGACCGATGAGGCCGCCGAGTGTTGACAGGGCAATGGATTCAACGAGGAACTGGGTGAGCACATCCCGGGCCCGGGCCCCGATAGCCAGCCTGATTCCGATTTCCCGGGTGCGTTCGGTGACCGACACCAGCATGATATTCATGATGCCGATGCCCCCCACCAGCAGACTGACGGCCGCGATGGCACCCAACAGGATCGTCAGGGTGTTGGTGGTACTCTCCAAAGTCTGGGCAATGTCCTGAGTATCCCGGACATAGAAATCGTCAGCACCGCCGTTGACCGGATTGCGGCGCTGGCGCAACAGGGATTCTATCTGGTCCTGCACCAGTCCCGTGGAGCCATCCACCAGCGCGGACACATAGATTGCGCTGACGTCCAGCTCACCCACCAGCCGGCGCTGGACTGCCTTGACCGGCATCAGGATGGTCTTGTCGCGGTCCTGGCCCATGGACTCGCCCTTCGCTTCCAGCACACCGATGACCCGGCAAGCAGTACGCCCTACCCGGATGTTTGACCCCAGGGGTTCCTGCCCCAGGAACATTTCCTCGATCAGGGTCTTGCCGATGATGCACACCGCGGCACCGGAAGACAGCTCGCCATCCTCGAACTCGCGGCCGTACTCCAGGTAGTGGTTGCGCACAGCAAAATATTCGTTGGTGGTTCCGATCACCGGAATGGTGTCGTTGGCATTACCGATTACCACGGTGGCACTGGTGGTAAGTGCCGGAGCCACCAGAATGCCATCCACCTCGTTGCGGATAGCCTCTGCATCCGCCAGTTCGAAATTCTCCGCACTGGTGCGAAGGCCGCCGGGGCCCCGCTGGGCAGTCCCGGGCATGACAAACAACAGGTTGGAACCGATGCTGGCAATCTGTTCAGTCACGCTGCGGGTGGCGGACTGCCCCAGGTGCACCATGGCCACCACACTGGCCACGCCAATAATAATGCCCAGGGTCGTGAGGAACGAACGCAGTTTGTTACGGGCAATGGCCTGCACCGACATGCCCAGGGTATCCAGGGCCCTCACGGAATCACCTCCGCCGGTGCACCGTCCCGGATCAGCTTGCCGTCGGTGAAAAACAGTACCCGGTCCGCATAGCGGGCGATGTCCGGCTCATGGGTGACCATCAGGATGGTGATTCCCCGCTGTTCACGGATGGAAACAAGCTCCTTCATGATCTCCCCGGCCATGGCGGTGTCCAGGTTGCCGGTAGGCTCATCCGCCAGCAGAACCGGAGGCTCGGTCACCAGGGCCCGGGCTATCGCCACCCGTTGTTGCTGGCCACCGGAAAGCTGGGCCGACGTCGCGTGCGCGCGATCTACGAGGCCAACAGTCTTGAGCGCCTTCATCGCCAGCTCATGACGGCGCGCGGGCCGGACTCCCTCGTAGATCAGCGGCAGTTCAACGTTACTCAGGGCACTGGTGCGGGGCAGGAGGTTGAAGCTCTGGAACACGAAGCCCATGAAGTTGCGGCGCAGCAGGGCCAGTTCATCCCGGTCGAGACCACCGACCTCAACTCCCCGGAACCAGTATTCCCCGGAAGTGGGCACATCCAGACACCCCAGAATATTCATGCAAGTGGACTTGCCAGAGCCCGACGGCCCCATGATGGCAACGAACTCCCCCGCCCGGATGTTCAGGCTCACACCATCCAGGGCGCGAACCTCGGTCGCACCGCTGCCGTAAATCTTGTAGATGTCGCGCATCTCCACCACGGATGGCGCGAATTGAGGCGTGGCCGAGCCGCCGACATTACCAGGCTCAGTCATGGAGTTACCGCCGCCTGCATGCCGGTAATCACCTGGTCACCCTCCGCCAGCTCGTCGCCGGGCAGTTCCGTGTAGCGGCCATCGGAGGCCCCCGTTTGCACGACGACCCGGGCCGGTTCCCCGTCACGGAGCACCCAGACCGTATTGGAAGGTCCTGCCCGGTTACCCCCGGCGCGGGCAGCGGGATGACTGAACAGTCCGCCACTACCGCCATCTGTCGTCGGCGGAGTAAAGCGAAAGGCCATGTTCGGTACCCGCAGAACGCCCTCACGCCGTCCGGTTTCAATGGTGGCGGTGGCCGTCATGCCCGGCTTGAGCAAGCCTTCGCTGTTATCCACGGAAAGTACCGTGGTGTAGGTAACCACGTTGTTCTCAACAGCCGGGTAAAGATGAACCTTGAGCACTTCGGCAGAAAACTCCCGGCCGGACCAGGCATCCACGGTGAAGGTTGCCTTCTGCCCGGCTTCCACCAGCCCGACATCGGCCTCGTCCATGGACACATGCAGCTCCATGGCTGTCAGATCCTCCGCCAGCAGGAACAGCACCGGTGTCTGGAAACTGGCCGCCACGGTATTCCCGGGCTCGATACTGCGCTGCAGAACCACACCGTTGATGGGAGAGGTAATCACCGCTTTTTCCAATCGGGTTCGGGCCTGGAGAACCGACGCCTCGGCCTGCCTCACCGAGGCCCGGGCATAAGCCAGCTTCGCTTCTGCCCGCTTGCGGGCCGCCACGGCAGCATCCAGCTCCGCCTGCGCGGTGGTACCCCGCTCGCGCAATGCGCTGATCCGGCGTTCATCCACCCGCGCTTCCTCCAGCGTCGCCTCGGCCTCTGCCACCGAAGCCCGTGACAGCGCAAGCTGGGCCTCCGCCTGTTCAAGCGCCACCTCCAGCTCATCGGTCTCGAACAGAGCCAGGACCTCGCCCTCGGTCACCTGATCATTTTCGTCCACCATGACCTGCGTGATCAGTCCCGATATCTCGGCACCCACGGAGACCTCACTCTTGGGCTCGAGGCTTCCGGTAGCGGTGGCGGTCAGCACCATATCGCCTCGGTCCAGACTGTGGGTCTGCCACTGCACCTCGCCGTCATCAGGCCACAGCCACCAACCGGCAATCGCCACCAGCGCCAGCAGCACCAGCAACCCGATCACTCGGCTGGTCCTGCCCCGTTTGCGCTCTGAACGGATAACCCGATTGACTTCGTCCGCCATTTCCTGCCGGGACGTCTCTTCTCCCTGTTGCATCAACTTCTCCTTCCAAACCGGATTACATATGCCACGGACTTGAGACACGTCAATATGCAATCTGACGGGTAGCTTCTATATTGCCAACACAGGACGTGCATTTTTTGGCCAATGCATCAGGGCCATCAACGTTTCTGCCCACAATATGTATCAAGGCTCGGCCGCTTGGCCAATAAAAAAGCCAGGGAGATTTGAATTATGGGCAGTAAATTTCTTCGGTCCGTCGTGCCAGGAGCTCTGGCAGCGGGCCTTGTAACAACACTGGCCGGCTGCAGCGGCAGTGATCATGATGCCTCGCTGGGAACTCCGGAGGGAGAAGCCATTGTTGAGGCGTTCCTCACCGAGAAAGCCGTCCAGATCGGCGGCGCAACCACCGCCACGGCCCGCGCCAATCTGGGCGACACTGACTGGGCCGTGTACAACATGGCCAACCGTCTGGCGATCACGCCAATCCAGACTACCGCAGGTGTTGTGCACGAGATTGAGCTGGAGAACTTTATCCAGGATATCCTGGTGGTGCCCTACGAGGGCCGCACCTATGCATTGGCGGCAGTGCGTGAGTCCGGCATTGCGGTGGTGGATATTACCGATCCCGCGGCGATGCAGGTGCTGCATACCACGCCGGTGAATTATTACCAGGACGACATTAAATATGCCGAAGGCGGCGGTGACATCGTAGAAGGTGTCGTAATCGAGGGACACGGATTCATCAAATCGTTGGAAGCCGACGCTGAAGCCACCACGCTTTGGATTGCCAACGAGAGCTACGGAATCCATCGCGTTCCTCTTGCAAACGTTATTACCTCAACACCCGTACTCGAAGAAGATGGCAGCCTTCTGATTGATCCCGCTGATCCCAATACTACAGAAATGTATACACTTCAGTATTCGGGAGAGCATCCATGGGGTGCACCGGCGGACCTCCAGCTTCATAACGGTTACCTGTATGCCGCAATCGGCTTTCTGGGACTGGGCGTCTATGATCCTGTCACTCTGGATCGGGTCGGTTATTACAACCTTTATACCGACGCCACCGTTTCCGAGGATTGGTTCATCGATATGAATGTTGCAGATGAAGTAGTGAATCCGGAAACACACCTCGACGAAGACACAGGGATGCCGAATTACTTACAGGCGTCGTTCGAAATTCAGGACGTCTGGCACGGAGATGTTGACGCACCAACACCCTGGGCGGATTTCGACCGCTATGGCAAGTACTACTACAAGGCCAACAAGCTCGATGTAGAGACCTATACGACTGAAGGCGGCAGTGACCAGACCATTGTCTATCTCGCCTACGGTCTTGGTGGGCTGGTTGCTGTTGATGTGGGGGCCCCGGATACGACAACAGGCGAGATGGCCACCAGTTATCTCGGTTACGCCCCAGCAGTGCCCGCCCATGGCCCGGATGAGCCGACCGGAGAGCAATCACAAAGCCTTTTCCCCTACTTCGGTGTGGGCATGCTCAAGGAAGCGGGTGTAATCGACGTTGAAGTCGACATTACCAACGACCGTGTGTTCTACGCGGATCACTTTGCGGGGCTTGTCGCACTGAAAGGGGCCGCAGATCCAAGCACCAACTGGATGCCCGAAACGGACTTTGACAACGATGACCAAGGTACGCTCGGCGATCACTGGCCCGACTACGAGTTCGTGACCTCTTACAACATGGGCGCCTGGGATCCGGACGATAACGAGTCCCTCCCTGCATGGATGTATGCGGATCCAAGTCTTCTGGTAACAGGAGAAGTAAGCGGCCACGGTAACGCGCTATTCCTGATGCCTGAACTCAGCGACGACACCGGTGCTGTTGATGTTGTCCAGGCCACCGGCGCAGGTGGTCTGAACTTCATGGATATTGGAGTTCTGACGCCACTCCCAACCGAACCTGATACGGAAATCGATATGGCGACCAGGTTCACCGTCCCCGCCTACTTCGCCAGCACCGATGAAACCTATGCCGATGCCGATGGCACACCAACCTCGCCCCTGGCGGTAGGTCATACCCAGGGCGTAGCGGCCACGCAGCAGTATCTCTACATGGCCGATGGCCCCCATGGCATGAGCGTGTGGCAGATTGCGGACGCCGATGGTAACGCCCTGGATGAACCGCACGTGGTTGCCAACACCGTGGTCGATGAATACGAGGTGGACAACCCCGATGGCTCCACCGTCTATCCAACGCCCCACGCCTATAACGTGATTCTGGGTGCCGAAGACAGCATGGCCTATGTCATGTCCCAGAGCCTGGGCCTGCGCCGCGTGGATGTCAGTGGTGCAGAGGCTGGCCAGGGAGTACAGGGTGCGCCGCTGTTGCTGACCCCGCAGCCCTCGGACTTCTACGAGCACAACCTGGCAACCGGCTCCTACGGCGATATCAGCCGGCAGGACCATGCCTACGACGTGGATTTCCATGGCAATTACGCCGTGGTAGCCGACGGCAGCAACGGTCTGACCGTGTACGACATGACCATGAACCCTGCTGACGGCACCGGCAATCACGTGGTTGCCAATCTGGGCTCAGCGACTGGCAATCCGCTATTGGGTCGCGCCTCCGGCGTGGAACTCTGGACCAACCCTGAAGACGGCAGGATCTACGCCTTCGTCGCGTCCGGCCATTCCGGCATCGCGGTCGTGGATATGACTGGTCTTCTGGTGGAGGGGGTAACCCCGGGCATGGAACTGGTCAAGATCTTCCAGCCGATCAAGATCGAGGAAGAGCTGGACGGAACCGTGCATATCGGCAAGGCGGATAGCCGCAGTGTGGATGTCGATGTGGTGGGTGATCACGCCTACTTCAGCTACGGCGGTTTTGGCCTCCTGGCCTACAGCATTGAAGACCTGTTGGCGCCGCTGCCGGAGGGTGTCGAGCCCAACAAGATCTGGACCATGGGAAGCGGCGGGTACGACTACCGTCCCGAGGCGGTCGCCCAGTATCGGCTCCAGGCCGAACCGGGACTGGAGGATTCCGATCCTGAAGCGTTGTACATGACACCGCAATACTTCCCGGCTGACACTCTGCTGGTTGATGGTGACGGCCACTGGTACACCCTGGATGAGCCAAGGCTGCTGTTCTACGTGGCCTACGGCGAAGCCGGCGTTGCCAAGCTCGACTGGAGCGATCCCGCCAATCCGGTGCTGATGGAACACCAGCACACCGTCGGTGAAGCCACCGGAACCGCGATTGCTAATGGACGGGTCTATGTCGCCGATGGTGGCGGTGGCCTGGTGATCTTCCGTCAATAAAACTTGAATACCAGAACGAAGAAGGCCGGGAAATCCCGGCCTTCTTCGTTCCAGCTCCTGTCAATTCGGCTCAGAACCGGTAGCCCACGCCCAATGTGAACACCACCGGATCGATCTCCATCTCAACGGTCTCGTCAATGGCTCCGGAGAATTTGGCGTCGGTATCCAGCAGGGTATAGCGAACGTCGAAATTGACCAGCACCGGAGTACCGAAGTCCAGCTCGACACCCGCCAGAACTGTGGGATCGAAGGTGCTGTCCAGGTTGACGTCCAGTCCGGACAGTTTGGCATTCTCATCGTAGAATTTGTTGAAAGCAACGCCGGCACCGAGATACGGCGTGACCGCAGAGGTATCCTGGAAAAAGAAGTTCATCGTGAGGTACGTCGGAACGTATTTCACATCCCCGATGTTGCCAATGCCCAGGTCCTTCAACCGTTGATTGCCCTCAAGGTCCGGCGAGTACGGCAACGAAGAACTGACTTCCAGTGCCACAGACTCCGTGACAAACCACCCCAGGGCACCCCCGAGGGTGACATCGCTGTCCAGCCGAACACCGCTTCGAGGTATGGTCGAAAAGCTCTCACTCCCGGTATCCGGGTCCATGGCACTGACACCCGCCCGGACATAAAAATCACCGGCCCCGGCCTGAACCGGGCCTGCCAAAGCGCCCCCCAGCAATGAAACAACAGCAGCACTGGCCAGATTCGTTGCAGAAAATCCCTTCATGATTTTTCCCTCCCAGGAAAGTTTGTTGACGGGATGAGAGACCGCTCTCTAGAGTCTAGTAAAGATCAGCATTCCTTGGACAAACAGGAGACAGTCACCGGATGCCAACCCTGAAACCCGCCAAACTTGGCTTGCGAACGCGCCTTTTCCAGCTGATCTTCGAGTCGGATACACGGATCGCCAAGGCATTTGATATTGCCCTGGTGATTCTGATCTTCCTTAGCGTAGCCATCGTGATGCTGAACAGCATTGACGAGTATCACGAACGTTTCGGAGAGGTGTTCTATTACACCGAGTGGGTCATTACCGTCATATTCACAATTGAACTCGCGTTGAGGATCTACTGCCTGGAAAAACCGGGGCTTTATCTGAAGAGCTTTTACGGGGTCATCGATGTGCTGGCGGTTCTGCCCACCTGGCTGGTTTTACTGTTCCCCGGTGCGCAGGTGCTGGTCGTTGTGCGCCTGCTGCGGGCGCTACGGCTGTTCCGGGTGCTGGAAATGATGACACTGGAGGGCGAAAAGCGCTTGCTCTGGGGCGCGTTGGTGCGCAGCCGGCACCAGATAGGGATTTTCCTGTTCACGGTCATCATGCTGGTGACCATCTTTTCGTCAGTGCTATACCTGATCGAACCAGCCGAAGCGGGCTTTACCAGCATTCCGAAAGCCATTTACTGGGGTATTGTTACCCTGACCACCGTCGGCTACGGGGACATCACTCCCGTGACGGCTCTGGGGCAGTTCATCTCCGTCGCCATCATGCTGGTCGGTTATTCGATCATCGCGTTACCGGTAGGCATTTTCTCGGCCGAGGTGATCCGAGCGCTTCAGCGGGAGCGGTATTCCAATGAAGCCTGTCCGGGCTGCGGCAAACACCGGCACGAGCAGGACGCCCGTTACTGCAAATACTGCGGCACCTGGCTTGATGAAGAAACACCGGATCCCCGCAGGAAAGCAAAAAGCCCCGAGGCCTGAGACCCCGGGGCTTTCCTGAGCGTTTCTACTGGACTTAGAGCTTACTGCTCCACGAACGCCCGCTCGATCACGTAATGGCCCATGTCACCGCCCCGGGCCTCACGGAATCCCATCTTGTCCAGGATCGCGCAGGTATCCTTCAGCATGCTCGGGCTGCCGCAGATCATGAAACGGTCGGTGTCCGGATTGAAATCCGGCAGTCCCAGATCCCGGGTGATCTTGCCGGATTCCATGGCGTCGGTCAGGCGGCCCTCGTTGCGGAACGGCTCTCGGGTGACCGTCGGGTAGTACAACAAATTGCCCTTGACCATCTCACCAAAGAATTCGTTCTCCGGCAGCTCCTCGATCTCCTTCTGGTAGGCCAGCTCGGAGATATAGCGCACACCGTGTGTGAGGATCACCTTGTCGAACGCCTCGTAGACTTCCGGGTCCTTGATGATGCTCATGAACGGTGCCAGGCCGGTGCCGGTGCTGATCAGCCAGAGGTTCTTGCCCGGCAGCAGGTTGTCCAGCACCAGGGTACCCGTCGGCTTCTTGCTCAGCAGGATCTCATCGCCCGGTTTGATCTGCTGCAGACGCGAGGTGAGCGGGCCGTCCGGCACCTTGATGGAGAAAAACTCCAGCTCTTCCTCGTAATTGGCGCTGGCGATACTGTAGGCGCGCATCAGCGGCTTGCCATCGGTCTCGAGGCCAATCATCACAAAATGACCGTTCTTGAACCGGAATCCCGGATCGCGGCTGGTTTTGAAGCTGAACAGGGTGTCATTCCAGTGATGTACGCTGGTGACCGTTTCTTTCATCAGGTTGCTCATGTAAACCTCGTACCTGCGCTCAAGCAAAAAGCGTGAATCGTCTGAATATCAATTGCCTGAAGTGTAACCCACGTTTAACCTATCGATGAAATGGGATATACCCATAACCTTATTCGGCAAAATCGATTTATGGCGCTTCCTTATGAAATTCAGTTTCCGTCAGCTTGAGGTCTTCCTCGCCGCTGCCCACTTCCAGAACATCACCCGGGCCGCCGATTCCCTGGCCATGTCCCAATCCGCGGCCAGCAGCGCCCTCAAGGAGCTGGAAAGCCAGTTCGATATCCAGCTGTTCGACCGGGTCGGCAAGCGCCTCCAGCTCAACGAACTCGGGCGCCTGTACCGGCCCAAGGTGGAATCGGTACTGGCCCAGGCCCGGGAACTGGAACAGGCCTTCAGTAAACACTCGGAAGTAGGCGCCCTCAAGGTCGGCGCCACATTGACTATCGGTAACTATCTGGCCGTCGGCGTCATGGCCCAATACATGAATACCCCTACCCGCCCCCGTGTCTCCCTGGAGGTGGCCAACACCAGCACCATCGCCCGGCGGGTGAAGGATTTCGAGCTGGATATCGGTCTGATCGAGGGGGAACTGCAGTCGTCCGAACTTGAGATGATCCCCTGGCGGGAGGACGAACTTGTGGTGTTCTGCTCGCCCAGCCATCCCCTCGCCACCAAGGGAAAGCTGACCGACGACGATTTACGGGAAGCCACCTGGATCATGCGCGAACAGGGCTCCGGCACCCGCCAGAGCTTCGAACGCGGCATGCACGGCCTGCTTCCGGATCTGAATGTGTTGCTGGAACTGGAGCATACCGAGGCGATCAAACGGGCGGTGGAAGCGGACCTGGGCATCGGGTGCCTGTCACAGGTGGTCCTGGTCGACGCCTTCCGCCGCGGGAGCCTGGTGCCGCTGGAAGTGCCCGAGCACCGGCGGTTTGACCGGCAGTTCTACTTTATCCTGCACAAGCAGAAGTACCGGAGTGCGGGGATTGATGCGTGGATGGAGCTGTGTCGGGGGCTGGAGTGACGATGAAGATGGGGGGCAGACCGAAGACGGGGTCAGATGAAAGCTTTCATCAGACCCCATTTGGGGCCGAAGCGCTGAGAACCAGGGGTCTGAAGAAAGCCTTCTTCTGACCCCATCCTGGACCGATGCTCTGAGCTTGAGGGAACCCTCGAGGCAAATCTAAGACGGGGTCAGATGAAAGCTTTCATCTGACCCCAACTTATTAGCGGGCCCCTGCTAACCTACCGGCCCACTGTGAAACCGGAACTCACTATCCGGCGCCTCGATCAGCTCCTTCTCGATCGCCAGAAACTCCCCCACCCGCTCATCCACGGGCCCGCCATTGGCCTGCACCGCCAGCTTCAGATAGTCCTGGTAATGCCGGGCCTCGGATTTCAGCAAGCTGTTGTAAAAATCCGCCAGCTTGTCATCCAGAAACGGCGCCAGGGCGGCAAAACGCTCGCACGAGCGGGCTTCGATGATCGCGCCGACGATCAGCACATCCACCAGCCGACCCGGATCCTCGGTGCGCACGGCCTGCCGCAACCCGGCGGCATAGCGGGCCGGTGTCAGGTGTCCATAGTCCACACCACGTTTGTTCATGATCGCCAGAACCTGCTCGAAATGGCGCAACTCTTCCCGCGCCAGCCGGGACATCTTGTTAAGAAGGTCGCTGTTGTCCACATAGCGATACATCAGGCTGAGCGCCGTGGAAGCAGCTTTCTTCTCGCAATGGGCGTGGTCGATCAGCAACAGGTCCTGGTTGTCCAGGGCGTTTTCAATCCACTTCTGCGGAGTACGGCACGGGAGGAAATCGTGTATCTCTTGCAGGGCGTCGGTCATATCGGATTTCGGGCTGAAAATTCGGGAGGCGGGAGTATAGCGCACTTAGCAGATTCCTCCGACCTCTGTCCAACTTAACTTTATAAGGGGTTTCCTATAGAATGCAGCGCCAGTTCAGGGAGTCTCTGAATAAATCCTGAAACCCCATCGGTGATTTGAGGTGTTATTCAGAGGCTCCCGTGGCCTTTTCGCCATAAAACTCCCGCCAGGCATGATGCCAACCGCGGGACATTCCAACTGATGAGGGTCCATATCGTGTTAGAAGCCTATCGTGAACACGTTGCCGAACGTGAAGCCCTGGGTATCCCGCCCAAGCCCCTGAACGCCGAGCAGACCGCAGCCCTGGTTGAGCTGCTGAAGAACCCGCCGGCGGGTGAAGAGGAAACCCTGGTATACCTCCTGGAAAACCGCATTCCGCCGGGCGTGGACGAAGCCGCTTACGTCAAGGCCGCCTTCCTGTCTGCCATCGCCAAGGGCGAAGCCACTTCCCCGCTGATCAGCAAGGAATACGCTGTAAAGCTGCTGGGCATGATGCAGGGTGGTTACAACATCGAGACTCTGGTTGAGCTGCTGGACAACAGTGAACTGGCCGAACTGGCTGGCGAGCAGCTGAAGAAGACCCTGCTGATGTTCGACGCCTTCAACGACGTGAAGGAAAAGATGGACGCCGGCAACGCCGTCGCCAAATCTGTTGTTGAGTCCTGGGCCAACGCCGAGTGGTTCACCAACAAGAAGAAGGTTCCCGAGAGCACCAAGATGGTTGTGTTCAAGGTTACCGGCGAAACCAACACCGACGACCTGTCCCCGGCTCCGGATGCCTGGTCCCGCCCGGACATCCCGCTGCACGCCCGCGCTGCCTACAAGATGGAGCGTGACGGCCTGAAGCCGGAAGAGCCCGGCGTAACCGGCCCGATGAGCCAGATCGATGAAATCAAGTCCAAGGGCCTGCCGGTTGCCTTCGTAGGTGACGTAGTAGGTACCGGTTCTTCCCGTAAGTCTGCCACCAACTCTGTTCTGTGGTTCTTCGGTGAAGACATTCCGGGCGTGCCGAACAAGCGTGCCGGCGGTGTCTGTATCGGTAACAAGGTTGCCCCGATCTTCTTCAACACCATGGAAGACGCCGGCGCCCTGGTATTCGAAGCCCCGGTAGACGACATGAACATGGGCGACGTGATCGAGATCCGCCCATACGAAGGCAAGATCCTGAACGAAGCCGGTGAGACCATCTCCGAGTTCAAGTTCAAGTCTGACGTGATCCTGGACGAAGTGCAGGCCGGCGGTCGTATTCCGCTGATCATCGGTCGTGGCCTGACCAACAAGGCCCGCCAGGCTCTGGGCATGGGCGCTACCGACATCTTCCGCCTGCCGAAAGATCCGGAAGCCGGCGACAAGGGCTTCACCCTGGCCCAGAAGATGGTCGGCAAGGCCTGTGGCCTCGAAGAAGGCAAAGGCGTTCGTCCGAATACCTACTGCGAACCGCACATGACCACCGTCGGTTCCCAGGACACCACTGGCCCGATGACCCGTGACGAGCTGAAAGACCTGGCGTGTCTGGGCTTCCAGGCCGACCTGGTGATGCAGTCTTTCTGTCACACTGCCGCTTATCCGAAGCCGGTTGACGTTGAAATGCAGCACACGCTGCCCGACTTCATCCGCACCCGTGGCGGTGTTTCCCTGCGTCCGGGCGACGGTATCATCCACTCCTGGCTGAACCGTATGCTGCTGCCGGACACCGTTGGTACCGGTGGTGACTCCCACACCCGTTTCCCGATGGGCATCTCCTTCCCGGCTGGTTCCGGTCTGGTGGCATTTGCTGCTGCTACCGGCGTTATGCCGCTGGACATGCCGGAATCTGTTCTGGTCCGCTTCAAGGGCGAGATGCAGCCGGGTATCACCCTGCGTGACCTGGTTCATGCCATCCCGCTGTACGGCATCAAGCAGGGCATGCTGACCGTCGAGAAGAAGGGCAAGATCAACGAGTTCTCCGGTCGCATCCTGGAAATCGAAGGCCTGGAGCATCTGACCGTCGAGCAGGCATTCGAACTGTCTGACGCCTCTGCCGAGCGCTCCGCAGCCGGTTGTACCATCAACCTGTCTGAAGAGTCCGTGGCCGAGTACCTGCGCTCCAACATCACCATGCTGCGCTGGATGATTGCTGAAGGTTACGGCGATCCGCGTACCCTGGAGCGTCGCGCCCAGCAGATGGAAGAGTGGCTGAAGGATCCGAAACTGATGCGTGCCGACAAGGACGCGGAATACGCCCACGTGATCGAGATCGATCTGGCCGACATCAAAGAGCCGATCGTTTGCTGCCCGAACGACCCGGACGACGCCAAGTTCCTGTCCGAAGTGGCTGGCGACAAGGTGGACGAAGTGTTCATCGGTTCCTGCATGACCAACATCGGTCACTTCCGTGCCGCTGGTAAGCTGCTGGAGCAGCACAAGGGCGCCCTGAGCACCCGTTTGTGGATGTCTCCGCCCACCAAGATGGACCAGCAGCAGCTGATGGAAGAAGGTTACTTCAACACCTACGGCACCGCCGGTGTTCGCACCGAAATGCCGGGCTGCTCCCTGTGCATGGGTAACCAGGCACGGGTCGCTCCGAAGTCGACTGTTCTGTCCACTTCCACCCGTAACTTCCCGAACCGCCTGGGCGATGGTGCCAACGTGTACCTGACCTCCGCGGAACTGGCAGCCGTGGGCGCGGTACTGGGCAAACTCCCGACTCCGCAGGAGTACATGGAGTACGCCAAGGACCTGAACAGCATGTCGAAAGAGATCTACCGCTATCTCAACTTCGACCAGATGGAGGAGTACACCAAGAAAGCGTCCGAGGCCAGCGTTGCCTAAGTCGCTTTTGGAGTAACCTCCAGCAAAAACGCCAGCCTTCGGGCTGGCGTTTTTTTATGCTCCCTCCCCGACCACGGCATCAGTAAAAGATCAGCCGGATCAGGATCGCCGCCACCATGACCAGCGTCAGCCATTTCACCCACCGGGCACCCTGGCTGCTCAGGTTCACCTTCACGGCCAGGAAGGCACCCACGATGTTCCCCAGTGCCAGTGTCAGCCCCATCCCCCACCGGACCTGATCATTGAGGGCAAAGATCAGCAACGCCGGGACCGTGTAAAGCAGGATGATCGACACCTTGAACACATTCACCTGGGGCAGGTCGATCTTCAGGATCCGGTACAGCACCACCAGGAACAGCGCTCCGACACCAACCTGGATAAAGCCGCCGTACATGCCGATCAGGAACATGGCAAAGAAGATGACTGGTCCGAGGCGATCGGTGGTCAGCGGGCGGGTATCCAGCTTCGGTTGCGGCAACAGCATGAACACCGATACGCCAATCATGGCCAATACCAGCACCAGCTCAAAGATGGCATCCGGCACCCCGGTTGCCAGCCAGGCCCCCAGCAGCGAACCGATGACCGCCGGCACCGCCAGGTAAAGGCTGACCTTGAGGTTGCCATGCCCCATGCGGCGGAAGCCACTGACCGCGGTGACACTCTGCAGGGTGATGGCCACCCGATTGGTGCCATTGGCTACCTGGGGTGGGAGGCCCAGGAACATCAGCAAAGGCAGGGTCAGCATCGAACCGCCGGCGGACAGCACGTTGATAAAGCCGGCAACGCCACCGATGGCCAGTAAAGCCAGCACTTCCACTACGGTCATGGTTCCGGTTCCATCATGCTTTCGCCGGGGCCGTCACGATCCCCCGACCCTGGCGGCTGCTCCATATAAAGACCAGTACGAAAATTACCAGCCCGGCGGCATCCAGCATCACCTGACCGTGGGGCCAGAGCATCAGCGCGCCAATCGGGAACATCACCAGACGGACAACCGGATGCAACGGATGCTCGAGATAGCCTTCAAGGCCGGCGATGATGGCGTAGATGCCGAACAGCGCGAAGCAGAAAACCCTCAGCATCTCGGTGAAATCGCCGGTGATCAGCGGCGAATAAGCAAACAGTAGTGGCATGATATAGAGGCCCTTGGCCAGCTTCCAGGCCGTGAATCCGGTGCGCATCTGGGGCGTACCGGCGATGGCCGCGGCGGCGAAGGCGGTCAGGCAGACTGGCGGCGTGACGTTGGAATCCTGGGACAGCCAGAAAATGATCATATGGGCCGCCACCAGGGCCATGGACAGGGTCGCCGGCGATAGCGCCTGGTCCAGCAACTGACTGCTGAAGGTATCAGGAACCACCGCGAGGAGTTCCATGGCGGTTGCCCGATCCATTGGCGCACCTAGCAGATCCATCTTATCCGGCGCCGCCAGCATGAAAACCGCCTTCGCCTGCTCGGGCAAATTCCCCGCCATAATCATTTCAAGCAGCTGGCTCTGGGCGATCAGCTGGTAGATCGCCGGGGCTGACAGTGTCGCCAGTACGATGTAGGCCGCGGTTACCGGTAACCCCATCCCCAGGATCAGCGAGGCCAGGGCCACCAGGATAATGGTCAGCAGCAGGCTGCCGCCGGCCCAGTCAGTAATCATCAGCGAGAAAGTATTACCGATACCGGTGGTGGAAACCACCATCACGATCAGCCCGACGGTTATCAGGAGGATCGCCGTGGTCATGATATTCCGTGCGCCCATGGCCAGGGCGTCGAGAATATCCCGAAAGCCCATGGGATGTTTCGACAACCACGACGCCACGATCACCGAAAGAATGGCGATGCCTGCCGCATAGGTCGGCGTGAAGCCATAGACCAGTGCCGACACCAGAACCACCAGCGGCAGCAGGAAGTGCCAGCCGTCCTTGAGCACTTCGACCAGCCGGGGCGCGTCATCATCCTCCAGCTTGACGGCATGGCTGCGCTTGGCCTCGATACGCACAAACATGGCGACGGACAGGAAATACAGCAGCGCCGGCAATGCTGCCACGCCGATGATCGTCAGGTAGGAAACCTGGGTGTACGACGCCATGATAAAGGCGCCCGCCCCCATGACCGGCGGCATCAGCTGCCCTCCAGTGGAAGCCGCCGCCTCGACACCGGCCGAGAACCGGGCCGGGAAGCCGGATTTGCGCATCAGCGGAATGGTAATGACCCCGGTGGAAACCGTGTTGGCCACGCTGGAGCCCGACACCGACCCCATCAGGCCGGAAGAGAACACCGCCACAAACCCCGGCCCGCCCACAAAGCGCCCGGCGGCGCAGCGAGCCAGCTCGATGATGAAATCCCCTGCCCCGGACTTGACCAGAAACGCCCCGAACAGAATGAACATGAACACGTAGGTCCAGGAGATGCGCGCGATGGAGCCGAGCATACCCTGCCCCCCGATGTAGGAGCGGAACAGTACCGTCTCCCAGCTCAGGCCCGGGAAATTGAAGATGCCGTCAACGTACTGCCCCCACCAGGCGACATAGGTCAGTGCGACAATGCAGAGTGCGGGAATGAACCAGCCGACTGTCCGGCGCGCGAACTCCAGCACCAGGACCACGGCCGTGATTGAAACCAGCCAGTCCGTGGTATTGAAATTGACGCCACGCTCGTACAGGGCCGTCTCGAACGCGATCAGGTAAAACGCACAGGCCAGCGCCAGCAGCCCCAGGATAACATCCATCCCCAGCACGAATTTCTGCCCGGCCGTGGACCGGGCCCTGAACATCGGCGTGGTCAGGGTACAGATCAGCCCGAACAACCCGAAGTGCAGCGCCGAGGTCCACAGCTCGGACAATGTGGAGATAGTATTGAAGTACAGGTGTGTCAGTGAGGTCAGTATCGCCAGGCCAAAGATCACCGGCCCCAGGAGCCGGTGATCGAGGCGTTCGCTGGCCCCACTGACACTTTCATCCCGGATCCCGTCGAGGGATCCGTCCTTTTCCGTTACCGCCACCGTTATTTCGCGATGAGTCGGTCAGGAATGGTCAGCCCCTGCTCCTGGTAGAAACGGGCGGCACCCGGATGCAGCGGCATGGGCAAACCGGCAATCGCCTTTTCCAGCGCCATGGCCTTGGTGGCCGGATGGATGTTGTTCAGGAACGGCAGGTTGGCGTAGATAGTCTTGGTGATCTCATACACATCTTCCTCCGACACATCGGCCCGCACGGCCAGAATGTTCGGCTGGGCAATGGTATTGATGTCCTCTTCCTGATTCGGGTAAGTGCCGGCCGGGATGTTATAGGGTGTCCACAGCTCAAAGTCGCTGTTCACTTCGGCCAGCTGTTCTTCCGTGAAATGCAGGGTGGTGATGTCTTCACCCATGTTGGCATAGGCACGGGTGACCGCCGAGGCCGGAACGCCGGCAGGGATATTCATGCCGTCGATGTTGCCGTTCTGCAGCGCATCGGCACTCGGGCCGTAGCCCAGGTAGGCCATGTCCATCTGTTCAAGGTCGATTCCGAGATTGCCAAGGATGAAACGGCCCGAACCTTCGGTCCCGGAGTTGCGGGCGCCGATGGAGAAAGTCTCGCCGTACAGGTTGGTCATGTCCTCGATGGTGCCGGTCTCGGCCAGCTCCTTACTGATGACAAAGTGCTCCACGTTCTGCCACAGCATAGAGACCGAACGCAGGTTCTTGTAGGCCTTGGGTACCGGGCCGGTACCGTTCCAGGCGTAGGCTCCGTAGAGACCCTGGAGAATACCGAACTGGATCTGGCCCTCGTCCATCAGCTTCAGGTTCTCGCCGGAGCCGGCGGAGCTGATGGCAGAAACGGAAATACCGGTTGTCGGCTCAAGCTTGACCTTGATCAGCGTGGAGATGGCGACACCCACCGGGTAGTAGGTACCCCCGGTTGTGGCGGTGCCCATGACATAGTTGCCTTCGGCCTGTGCCGTGAGCGGAGACAGGGAAACCGCTGCTGCAGCGGCCAGCCCCATGGCGGATTTCAGGAAAGTTCGCTTGTTCATAACCCGTTGCCCCTCTTCATTATTTTGACTGGTTTGGTGGACTTTAACCTACTCAACATAGTCGCTGGATCCGCCTGTTTCCAGCCCAAGAGTAAACATAACTTTCTGTTACGACACAAAAAAGCCCCCGACACAGATGCCGGGGGCTTTTCGAATCCGGGATCATCTCCCGGTCACAGTGACTGCCTTACGGCAGGTTGTGGTACCGCGCCTTGATGGCCTTGTCGAAGCCGGCCAGGATATCGGCATGCGGCTTGTCGCCGACCTTGGATACAACCACGATGGCGATGGTGGCGAAAATGAAGCCCGGAATGATCTCGTACAGATCAAGGATACCACCGGACATGTTGCCCCAGACCACAACGGTCACACCACCGACGATGATGCCGGCAATCGCACCCGCCCTGGTCATTTCACGCCAGAACAGGGACAGGATCAGGGCCGGACCGAAGGCGGCACCGAAGCCTGCCCAGGCATAGGACACCAGTTCCAGAACCTTGCTGTCCGGGTTCAGACCCAGGATGCAGGCGATGATCGCGATGCCAACAACGGCAAAGCGGCCTACCCACACCAGCTCGGCCTGGGAAGCGTCCTTGCGGAAGATCGCCTTGTAGAAGTCCTCGGCCAGTGCAGATGAGGACACCAGCAGCTGGGAATCCGCAGTACTCATGATGGCGGCCAGGATGGCAGCCAGCAGGATACCGGCAATCACCGGATGGAACAGGGCGTCAACCAGCAGCATGAAGGCGCGCTCGCCGTCTTCCAGCGGGGTGTCGAAGTAGCCAATGGCAGCAAAACCGACCAGCAGCGCACCCAGCAGACCCAGGCCACTCCAGATCACAGCAATGCGGCGGGCAGTCGGCACGTCCTCTTCACTGCGGATGGCCTTGAAACGGGCCAGAATGTGCGGCTGACCGAAGTAACCCAGACCCCAACCCAGCAGGGACAGGATCGCCAGGATACCCAGAGATTCACCGTCGGTGCCGGTGAAGGCATTCATCAGTTCCGGATTCTTGGCTTCCATGGCACTCATGGTTTCGCCCCAGCCACCGGCCAGGTTCATGGCCATGATCGGAACCAGCAGCAGAGCGGCAAACATCAGCAGGCCCTGCACCACGTCGGTCCAGGAAACCGCCAGGAAACCACCGAAGAAGGTGTAGGAAACCACCGCGATGGTACCGACGACGACGGCGACGGTGTAATCCAGGCCGAACACGGTCTCAAACAGCTTGCCACCCGCAACCAGGCCGGAGCTGGTGTAGAACAGGAAGAACAGCAGGATGAAGAAGGCACAGACTACCCGGAGGATCCGGCTGGTGTCGTTGAACCGGTTCTCGAAGAACGACGGCAGTGTGAGCGAGTCACCGGCGGCGAGCGAGTAGGTGCGCAGTCGGCTGGCGACAAACAGCCAGTTCAGCCAGGTGCCTACCAGCAGGCCGACGGCAATCCAGATGGCCTCGAAACCGGCGGCATAGGCATAACCGGGCAGACCCAGCAGCAACCAGCCACTCATATCCGAGGCACCAGCACTCAGTGCAGAAGGCAGCGGGCCGAGGGAACGGCCGCCGAGAATGTAATCAGAGAGGTTGGAAGTACGCTTCCAGGCCACATAACCAATGCCCAGCATCAGCAGGATGTAGGCGATAAAGGTTATCGTGACCCCTACGTTGTTTCCTATCATTTCGGTTTTCTCCCCGTGCGCTTTTTGGGTTGCTTGTTGTTGACTTGCAACGGCTCTCCTTCTGCACCCTGAGCTCAGGATGAGAGGGACAACCCTGATCCGGGCACGTCACCGCCCGAATTCAGTGAGACTTCCATGTCTTCTGTTCTTATTTGATCCTTAAACCTTTTCTATACCCAGCGACAGCAACGAGGCATTACCCCCGACTGCCGTGGTATTGACCGTCCTTGTGCGCTCTGTTGAAAAGCGCTGCAGGTAATGGGGCCCTCCCGCCTTGGGGCCGGTACCGGAAAGGCCCCGGCCGCCGAAGGGCTGAACCCCAACCACTGCTCCGATCTGATTGCGGTTGACGTAGGTATTGCCCACCTTCACCCGCTGTTCGATATACGACGCGGTGGATTCGCTCCGGCTGTGAATGCCCAGCGTCAGTCCGTACCCGCTATCGTTAATTTCGTCGATGACCTCATCCAGCCGCTCGGCATCGTAACGAACTACATGAAGAATCGGCCCAAAGTGCTCGTTTTTCAAACCTTTTATGCTTTCGATGCCATAGGCGGACGGGGCAATGAAATGGCCGGACTGGCAGATGGACGGCAGCGGAGTCCTGGCAATCAGCCGTGCGTTCCGGTCCAGTTCATCGAGATGTGCCTGGAGCGCCTGCTTCGCTGCCGCATCAATTACAGGGCCAACATCGGTGCTATGAAGCTCCGGATTGCCAACGAATAACTGCTGCATGGCACCGGCGAGCATCGTTTCCATACGATCCGCCACATCATTCTGGAGATACAGCACCCGCAGTGCCGAGCAGCGCTGCCCGGCACTGGCGAAGGCGGACAGCAACACATCGCGCACCACCTGTTCGGGGAGCGCACTGCTGTCCACGATCATGGCATTCTGCCCCCCGGTCTCGGCTATCAGGGGTACGATTGCCCCATCCCGACCGGCCAGCGTCCGGTTCAGAAGATGGGCAACCTGTGTAGATCCGGTGAAGGCGATGCCGGCAATCCTGGGGTCCGGGGTCAGTATGCCGCCAAGTTCTTCGCCATCACCGGGTAACAGTTGAATCACATCCGGCGGGAACCCCGCCTCAAGCATCAGCTCCACGGCCCGGTATGCAACCAGGCTGGCCTGTTCCGCCGGCTTGGCAATCACGGTATTGCCAGCCACGAGAGCCGCCATAATCTGGCCGGTGAAGATGGCCAGCGGAAAATTCCATGGACTGATGCACAGGAAGACGCCCCGGCCTTCCATATACAGTTCATTGCTCTCACCGGTCGGGCCCGGCAGAGCAATCGGGCTGCCAAAACGGGCACGCCCCTGAATCGCGTAGTAGCGGCAGAAATCCACGGCCTCGCGAACCTCGTCGATTCCGTCCTGGATAGTCTTGCCCGCCTCGCGACAGCAGATCGCCATCAGCTCTTCCATGTTCTGCTCGAGCAGATCCGCGTACTTCTCCAGAAACCGGGCACGCTCGGCGACCGGCCGCTCGTTCCATGCTCGGAAACCCGCATCAGCCGTGGCCAATGCCTCTTCCACCTGATCCCTGCCGGCCCAAACCACGGTTCCCGGGCTTTTTGAGACGTCGTAGGGTGACGACACTTCCTTGCGCTGCCCGTCGAGCACCCGGGTGCCCCGGATCACCGGGCCGGCATGCCAGCTGGTACCGGCCCACTGCCCCAACCGACTGAGCAGCGGCTCCAGATGCGCCTCTGCGTGGGTATTCAGGCCACGGGAATTGATCCGCTCGCCCCCATAGATGCGTCCCGGTAGCGGAATCCGGTCGTTGACCAGTGCCGGGTATTTCTGCAGCTCCTGGACCGGATTCAGGACCAGGTCTTCCACCGGCGTCTCGGCATCCACCAACCTGTGCACGAAAGACGAATTGGCGCCATTCTCAAGCAGGCGACGCACCAGGTAGGGCAACAGATCCTTGTGGGCACCGACCGGAGCATAGATCCGGACCGGAATGTCGTGCTCCCGCAGGATACTGTTATAAAGGGCATCACCCATGCCGTGCAGGCGCTGAAACTCGAACTCCCGGCCCTTGTTGCGGGCCATGGCCAGGGCCGAGGCCACGGTATGGGCATTGTGGCTCGCCAATTGTGGGTACAATGCCCCGCGGGTGTAGTCACTGAGCAGGTAACGCAGGCAGGCCAGGTAGGAGGTATCGGTCGCCTCCTTCCGGGTAAAGACCGGGTAACCTTCCAGCCCCAACTGCTGGCAGATCTTGATCTCGGTATCCCAGTACGCCCCCTTGACCAGGCGGATAGGGATCTCGTCACCTTGCTCTTTCGCCAGTTTCGTCAGCCAGCACAGCGCGGGCAAGGCACGTTTGGAGTAGGCCTGGATCACCATGCCAAAACCACTCCAGCCCTTAACTGCTTCCGAGCTGTAGACCTTCTCGAAAAGTTTCAGGGACAGCTCCAGCCGGTCCATTTCCTCGGCATCAATGGTAATGGCCACATTGCTCCGGCGGGCGACCGCGATCAGGTCACAGACCTTTTCGTAAAGCTCCTCCATCACCCGGTGCTCCTGGGCCACTTCGTAGCGGGGATGCAGGGCCGAAAGTTTGATCGAGATCGACGGCCGCGGGGCTCCGTTGCCGGGGTAGCTGTCATCACCAACGGCTTCGATCGCACCGAGATAATCCTTCAGGTAGCGGCCGGCATCCTCTTCGGTCAGCGCCGCTTCACCAAGCATGTCAAAGGAGTAGGTGTAGCCCAGCTGCCGGTATTCACGGGCGTTCTTCAATGCCTCGTCAATATCACGGCCAAGCACGAACTGCTTGCCCATGATCGCCATGGCCCTGTACATGGCGCTGCGGATGACCGGTTCGCCACTGCGCTTGACCAGCCGCTTCCAGATATTGGAGGGCGAGCCGTCCAGGCGCTTATCCATTCTGACCACACGACCAGTCAGCAACAGACCCCAGGTAGAGGCGTTCACCAGGGTGGATTCACTGCGACCTACATAGCTGTTCCAGTCCGCAACGGACATCTTGTCTTCAATGAGCGCATCAGCCGTATGCTTGTCCGGAATGCGCATCAGCGCCTCGGCCAGGCACATCAGCAGAATGCCTTCCTCGGTGTCCAGGCTGTATTGCTGGAGCAGTGCGTCGACCATGTGAACCGCGTCGTCCTGCTCCCGGACTTTACGGATCAGATCGGTTGCAGTGGCGGTTACCGCCCGGTGTTCGGCGGTATCGCTCTGGGCAAGCGGGATCAGCTCATTCAGGTAGGCGGACTCATCCACGGCATAGTTCGCCGTCAGGGCATGCCAGAAAAACGATCTCGGCTGCTCCTGATAAACCGGTTCTAATACCCTGCTCGCTTGAAACATCTGAGCGCCCCTGAAAGAAACCGGTATGCGTACCGGTCGACTATTTATCCTTGTTATAGAGAAGCCGCTGCGTCCTGACGGCAGTTCATTGAGGGCATAAGTTAGTATTACTACGGATCTACGGCTTACAGAATCCTACGATTCTTTTGCAAAATCGTCCGGAACAGGCAGTTTTTTTGATACTCAGGCGACTTTTTCGCCAAATCGCAGTTTCGAAGGGGTCGTTCCCTTGTGTTTGCGCAGGGTGTTGGTGAGGGCGCTCTGGGAAGAGAAGCCTGTGCGATAACTGACCTCCGACACCGACAATGATGTGGAAACCAGCAGCTGCACAGCCTGATCAATGCGGGTCTGTAACAGGAACTGATGAGGGGTAACGCCAGTGACTTCACGAAACATCTCGTGGAACCGGCTGACACTGAGACACGCCACGCCGGCCAGATCCTCCACCCGGATCTTCCGATGAAGGTTCTCCATGATGTAGCGGCGGATTACCTCGGGACTGATGGTATTCCGGTTGGCGGTTACCTCACGGGTGTCCTTCAGTCTCTCAGCCATGCAGTGGAGAATACTTGCGGCCAGGTGACGCTTCATGCCGTCGTTGTCGGGAGCCCGGTCGAACTCACCGGCGGCAAACTGGACAAGGCCCTGAAGCCGGTTATCCATCTCCAGCGTCCGTGGCCGCTCGAACAGCGGCGCCAGCCGTTCATAATCCCTGTGGGCCGGGGTATTGAGCGCCGGCATGTAGGGATCCAGGTTGATCACCAGAACATGGTTCTGGTTGTCCCCGCAGTAGTCATGCCTTGCTTCGGTGGGCACCAGGCAGGCTTTCCAGGTGTCCAGATGGGAACCGGTGCCGTCAACGCTCAGGTCAGCCTCACCCCGGACGCCAACAACCACCTGGTGGTGCTCGTGACGGTGGTGGTGCGATGCGATAGGCAGCTTTAACAGGCGAGCGTCAAACATGATGACAACGGTTCTAACTGAGAATGTCACTCAATTAAAGCAGATCCGGGCAGAAAGTGCACGAAACAGGCAGTGCCGGCCACTCCTGCTCAGTGCGCTTCAGCGGGAGGCAGCGACCAGGGAACGGACCAGGCCGGCAACCTGCTCGCTGACTTCCGCCAGGGGCGCCGTGGCATCAACCAGGTGGTACCGATCCGGGGCATTGCCGGCGCGCTCAAGATACGTATCGCGAATGCGCTGGAAGAAGGATACGGCCTCCTGTTCGAACCGGTCCAGGTCACCCCGATGGCGAGCCCTCGCCATGCCCGTTTCCACCGGCGCGTCCAGGAGAATCACATGGTCCGGGCGGACATCGCCCTGAACCAGGGTCTCCAGCTGGCCAATACGCTCTTTCGACACGCCACGGCCACCGCCCTGATAGGCGAACGTCGCATCAGTAAAGCGATCGCAGAGCACCCACTGCCCCGCCTCCAGTGCTGGCAGAATCCGGGTATGCAGGTGCTGGGCACGGGCCGCGAACATCAGAAGAAGTTCGGTCAGTTCGTGCACCGGCTCGTCCCGGGGAGCGAGCAGCAGCTCACGAATCGCTTCGGCCATGGGTGTGCCACCCGGCTCCCGGGTTACAACCACATCGATGCCTTCGGTGCGCAGCACCTCGGCGGCATTGGCCAGCTGGGTGGACTTGCCGACACCTTCAGTACCTTCAAAGGTAATGAACTGACCCCGCTTCACTGGCTCTGCTCCTGACTGGTGTCCCCGGGAGGCGGGGACGACCGGTAATCATCACGGCGATTGAGCTGGAATTCCCTGACCGCCTTCTGATGCTCGGCGAGGGTACGCGAGAACTTATGGGTGCCATCGCCCCGGGCCACGAAGTACAGGGAATCCCCTTCTTTCGGGTGCAAGGCCGCGTGGATAGCTTCCTGACCCGGCAGAGCAATAGGTGTCGGTGGCAGACCGTCGATCCGATAGGTGTTGTAGGGAGTGTAGGTGCGCAGATCCCTGCTGCCGATCCGACCCTGATACTTATCACCCATTCCATAGATCACGGTCGGATCCGTTTGCAGTCGCATACCCTTCTCCAGGCGACGGACAAACACCCCTGCCACCTCATCACGCTCGTGGGGTACACCGGTTTCCCGCTCGACGATAGAGGCCATGATCAACGCCTCGTAGGGGGTATCGTAGGGCAGGCCTTCCTCACGGTTTTCCCATTCTTCCGCCAGAACGGTTTCCATCCGGTTGAAGGAGCGCTTAAGGAGATCCAGGTCGGAATCACTACTGGCAAACAGGTAGGTATCGGGGAAGAAACGGCCTTCGGGGTGCTCACCCTCGGCGCCCATCGCCGCCATGATTTCTTCGTCCGTCCAGTCCGCGGTTTCCTGGCGGAGCCTTTCGGCACTGGCCAGTGCGGCCCTCATGTCCTTGAAGGTCCAGCCCTCGATGAACTGGATACTCCAGTGTTTGACGTCACCGGCGACCATGGCTTCGACCATGTCCCGTGCCGACATACCATCGGTAAATTCATACTCGCCGGCCCTGATACGGGCCTGGTCCGGATTCAGCCGGCCATGGAGCCTGAGCCAAAGGCTTTTCTCCACGAGCCCCTCGGCTTCCATCTGCTGCGCGATCCGGCTGAACGCGGATCCGGACGGCACATCGAACAGCACCGGTTCCTCGAGACTTACCGGTTTCTCAAGGGTTTCGAGCCCCTGCCAGACCCACAATCCGGTGCCGGCTGCCGCCAGCACGGTGAGAGATACACAAACAATCAGTAACTTCTTGAGCAAAGGACTTATTCCAGTGTTTCGAGCGGATCGCAGATTGTCGCAAGTCCGCTATCGACAGGCAAATCCTGACCGGCAAGATTGCGAACCGTAACCACTCCGAGGACGCTGTTCAGCAGATAGAAGGCCCGGCATCCCGGCCCCGTGACATCTTCCGGCAACAGCGGGCGCTCAATCACGATTTCGCCCCTGGCCTCGAGCCGCTCCAGCACCCAGTCACGCATGACTCCGGCGACCGCCAGCGAAGCCCGGGGCGGGGTAATCCAGCCTTCTGTGGTGTGCAGCAACAGGTTGGTCCGGGTTCCTTCCACCAGATCGCCTTCACGGCTGGACTGCAGAACTTCGAAGACATCCCCGTCCAACTCCCTGGCAGCCATCACCTGCTCCAGACGGTTCAGGGACTTGATACCGGCGAACAGTGGGTTGACGGTCAGGGGAATGCGGGAATAGGCAACTGCGACACCATCGGAGGGAATGCCAGGCGGTGCCGCACTGGCGGAAACCAGCAGGTTCGGCGTCATCTCCGGGTCGGGGCGGTATCCCCGCCCCCCGGCGCCGCGGGTCAGGATCAGTTTCAGCACCCAGCGGGTATCGGCGCGGGAGCGGCCATAATGGCTGGCGGCACGGGCATATGCTTCCTGCACCTCTGCCCTGGTCACCGGAATACCGAGCCGTCCGGCATCCCGGACCAGACGGTCCAGGTGATAGCCGACCAGGGTACCCCGGACACCGGCCATAAGAATGGTTTCAAACAGGCCGTCGCCGTAGGCCAGGCCGCGGTCGCTCGCAGGCAGGCCGCCCTCTTCCGCCCAGAACACCGCCAGCATACGTGATTAGTCCTGGTAGCGACGGAAGATCAGTGTTCCGTTGGTGCCACCGAAGCCGAAGGAGTTCGACAAGGCTACTTGCAGATCCGCCTTGCGGCACTCATTGGGAACCAGGTCCAGATCGCAGCCCTCATCAGGATTGTCCAGGTTGATGGTCGGCGGCAGGATGCCCTCCCGCAAGGCCAGGACCGAGAAGATGGCCTCGACCGCGCCCGCTGCGCCCAGCAGGTGGCCAGTCATGGACTTGGTGCTGCTCATGGCCAGCTTTTCGGCGTGGGTGCCAAACACATTTCTGACGGCTTTGACCTCGGCAACATCCCCCACCTGTGTGGATGTGCCATGGGCATTGATGTAATCAACCGCCTCCGGATCAAGGCCGGCATCACGGATGGCATTCTGCATGGACCGGGCTGCGCCCTCGCCAGACTCCGGCGGCGCGGTGATGTGGAAGGCGTCGTCACTCATACCGAAGCCGATCACTTCGCCATAAATGGTCGCCCCACGATTCCGGGCATGCTCCAGGTCCTCAAGTACCAGCACGCCGGAACCGTCGCTCAGGACAAAACCGTCCCGATCCCGATCCCAGGGACGACTGGCTTTTTCCGGCTCGTCATTGCGGGTCGAGAGAGCCCGCGCGGCGGAAAACGCCGCAACACCGGTCCGTGTGGTCGCCATCTCGGAACCACCGGCCAGCATGACGTCCGCATCCCCATAGGCAATGGTCCGGGCGGCGTAGCCGATATTGTGGGTGCCGGTGGTACAGGCAGTCACAATGGAGATGTTGGGGCCCCGGTAACCGAAGCGGATGGCGGTATTACCCGACACCATGTTGATGACGGATGCAGGTACAAAGAACGGAGAGACTTTCCGGGGCCCGGACTTCTCCATCTGGATGACGCTTTTCTCGATGAATTCCAGCCCCCCGATACCGGAGCCGATGGCAACGCCCACCCGGTCCCGGTCGAGCGCGTCATAGTGCTCGAGACCGCTGTCATCAACCGCCTGCTGGGCGGCAATCAGTCCGTAATGGATAAAAGCGTCGAGTTTCCGGGCATCCTTGGTGGACAGGTACTGGCTGATATCCAGATCCTTGACCGCCCCGCCAATCCGGGTGTTGTACCCGGAGGCATCAAAACGGTCGATCATGCCGATCCCGCTGCGTCCGGCCTTGATGGCATCCCAGGAGCTCTGCACATCATTACCGACCGGGGAGAGCATGCCCATACCCGTGATGACAACCCGTCGTTTACTCATATCCTCTTGCACCTGATCTTGTCCGTGGAAAAACAGAACGCCGATTGAACCTGAAATTCAGCCAATAAAAAAGCCGTCCCCCGATATTTCACAAGGACGGCTTTTTGCCTGGCTTACTTAATCGCAGAGTATCAGGTGTGCGCGACGATGTAGTCGATCGCGTCCTGAACAGTGCCCAGCTTTTCGGCCTCTTCGTCAGGAATCTCGGTTTCGAATTCCTCTTCCAGGGCCATAACCAGCTCAACAGTGTCCAGTGAGTCAGCGCCAAGATCCTCTACAAAAGAAGATGTGTTCTGAACTTCGGACTCTTTAACGCCCAACTGTTCACAAACGATCTTCTTCACGCGCTCTTCAACTGTACTCATAATGTCCTCACTTTGTGTGTCAACCAAGCAACTCAAGTGCTGCCAGTTTAGATTAAACCCTACCTGCAAACAAGCAGGGACTCAGTCAAACATGTTGCGCGACAAGGAGTTGCGCAGAAGCCCCGGATTCGGGGCTTATCCCATGTACATTCCGCCGTTTACGTGAATGGTCTCTCCCGTCACGTAAGCGGCTGCATCCGACGCCAGGAAAGCCACCACTGCGGCCACTTCCTCCGGCTCACCCAGACGACCGGCGGGTATGATTTCCAGCATAGCCTCGCGCTGCTTGTCGTCCAGTTTTTTGGTCATATCCGTGTCGATAAAGCCCGGCGCCACACAGTTGGCGGTAATGCCCCGGTTCGACATTTCCTTGGCCAGACTACGGGTAAAGCCTTCAACACCGGCCTTGGCAGCGCAGTAGTTGCCCTGCCCCGGATTGCCCATACCGGCAACCACGGAACTGATGTTGATGATACGTCCCCACTTGGCCTTGGCCATGCCACGCAGAACCGCCTTGCTGGTGCGATACACGCTGGACAGATTGGTCTCCAGGACCGATGTCCAGTCGTCTTCTTTCAGACGCATCAGCAGGTTGTCCCGGGTAATACCGGCATTATTGACCAGAATCTGGGGCGCACCGGATTTTTCCGTCAGCGCCTTGAGGCCAGACTCTATACTTTCCGGGTCCGATACATCCATGACGATGCCGTAACCTTTCAGGCCGGCATCCGCAAACGCCTTCGAAATCGACTCGGCGCCCGCTTCACTGGTGGCGGTACCGACAACTTCAGCACCCTGCTGCGCGAGCGCCTGGGCAATGGCCTTGCCAATGCCACGGGTTGCGCCGGTCACCAGTGCAACTTTACCTTCCAAAGACATGAAAGACTCCTTTCGTCAGGATTGGCCGAAAGCTTCCAGAGCCTTCGCCAGTGAATCCGGATCTTCAATTCCGTAAACCGGGAGGCTACGGTCAATTCGCTTGATCAGCCCTGCCAGTACCTTGCCGGTGCCGCACTCAACCGCCATCTCGACGCCTTCAGAGACCAGCTTGCGCACGGAATCGGTCCACAGTACCGGTGAATAAAGCTGTTTGAGGAGGTTGGCCTTGAGTTTGTCAGCATCGGTTTCAGCCGACGCGTGAACATTCTGGACCACCGGAATGACAGCATCGTTAAAGCGCACATCGTTGAGCGCCTCGGCCAACTCTTCGGCGGCACCCTTCATCAATGCGCAGTGAGAAGGAACGCTGACCGGCAGCGGCATGGCCTTACGGGCGCCCTGCTCTTTACAGACCTCAATGGCACGGTCAACGGCCGCAGCCGAACCCGCGATGACGACCTGGCCGGGTGCGTTGAAGTTTACGGCAGAAACCACGTCGCCCTGCGCCGCGCTCTCGCACGCAGCTACCACGTCGGCGTCATCCAGACCGAGGATTGCAGCCATCTTACCTTCGCCGGCAGGAACCGCCTGCTGCATCAGTTCGCCACGAAGGCGGACCAGCTTGACGGCCTCAACGAAATCCAGGCTCTCGGCAGCCACCAGAGCGCTGTACTCACCCAGGCTGTGGCCGGCAACAAAGCTCGGCGCACGACCACCGGCAACAAACCACTGGCGCCAGAGGGCAACACTGGCGGTCAGCAGCGCAGGCTGGGTAACCATGGTCTGATTGAGCTCCTCGGCCGGTCCTTTCTGGCAAAGATGCCAGAGATCGTAACCAAGCACGTTGGAAGCTTCAGCGAATGTTTTGTTGATGATAGGCCAGGCTTCGGCAGCGTCACTGAGCATGCCGACCGACTGGGACCCTTGTCCGGGAAAAATAAAGGCTGATTTCATAGGGCGAATCTTATCGTCATTGAAGGGTTTCGGGAGATTAGCCAATAGTACAAGTTAGGCCAATTATCCGCGAATGCACGGCAGATCAGGGACAGACTTTAGTCTCAGGCTCAGAGCATGAGATCGTCCAGCCTTTCATTGATGCGGCGGGGGACTTCCAGTTGCACCTCCCGGACCGCCTGGCGAATAGCAGCCAGCATGGCGCGCTCGTTGGCATTGCCATGACTCTTGATAACCACGCCCTGAAGCCCGAGCAGACTGGCACCGTTGTGCCGGGACGGATCCATCAACTGCAGGAGTCGGCCGATGATCGGCCTGGCCAACAGACCCACAAAACGCCCGTACAGCGAACGGGTAAAGGCCTGTTCCATCAATTCAATCAGCAGACCCACCACACCCTCACCGGTTTTCAGGGCAATGTTACCGACAAAACCATCGCACACCACCACATCGGCGACATCCCGGAACAGGTCACTGCCTTCCACGTAGCCGATGTAATTGATGGTCTCGCACTGGGCCAGCATGTGGGAGGCAAGGCGCACCTGTTCGTTGCCCTTGATCTCTTCCTCCCCGACATTTAGCAGGGCGACCCTCGGCTCGGTCTGACTGCAGATGGCCGAGGCCATCAGCGAACCCATCAGGGCATACTGGTACAGATTCTCGGCAGTGGAATCGACATTGGCACCAAGATCCAGGACATGGCACTTGCCGCGGAGGGAGGGAATCAGTTTGGCAATGGCCGGGCGCTCGATACCCGGGTACATCCGGATGATGGAACGGCCGAAGGCCATCAGTGCACCGGTATTGCCGGCGCTGACGCAGCCCTGGGCCTCACCATCGCGGACCAGGCCAAGGGCAACAGCCATGGAGGAATTCTTCTTGTGGCGCAGGGCATGAGACGGGCGCTCATTCATCCGGACCACATCGGCCGCTTCGACCACCCGGATCCGGGCATGCCCCTCACGCAACAAAGCCTCGAGCTCACTCCGGATACCGACCAGAATGATGCTCAAGGCTTCGTTTTCACGCACTGCCAACAGTGCCGCGGACACCACCACTTCGGGTCCGCGGTCACCGCTCATAGCGTCTATTGCGATGGTAACCGGGGTCACGGCTCTTCCATCCGACACTTGGGCGGTGACTGGTCGCAACGAGATTACTCGTCGCGCGCTTCGATTACCTGCTTACCACGGTAAAAGCCGTCCGGAGATACGTGGTGACGACGATGAACTTCACCAGTGGTTGCATCGGTGGACAGAGCAGCAGTGCTCAGAGCGTCGTGAGAACGGCGCATGCCACGCTTGGAACGGGTCTTACGGTTTTGCTGTACAGCCATGATTATGCTCCTGACCTGTTAACGTAAAAATAACGTGTGTTCATTGTAACGCGCCGACTCCCGATCGGAGGCTGCGCCCGGTTAATGCTTCGTCTTCTTGAGATCCGCCAGCACACTGAACGGATTCTCTTTGCCCGACTTTGCCGGCTCGGCCGGAGTACCATCGGGCTCGAGGGCTTCCAGATCTTCCCGGGCCGGACATTCATTCCGATCGTGAAGCGGGAACGGCGGCAGCACCAGCAACAGCTCATCCTCTACCATCGCCCAGAGATCCGCACTGAAATCATCGGTCAGGAACGGCTCCAGCTCCCGTGGCAGCTGTTGCGCCTGTTCGTCACTGGTTACCAGCCCCAGTACAAACCGGGAATTCAGCGTAGTGGCCATTGGCCCCATACACCGCTGACACTCCAGATCAACTGGTGCCTCCAGTTCACCCGAGACGATGCGGCGGCGCTCCCTGTCCATGGAAAATGACAGCCTGACGCGGCACACAGCACCCTCATCAAACCCCAGAACCGCTTCCCTGAAACGAGCCAAGGCACTGAGAGGAATCACTCCCTCCAGCACGGTGTTCTGCTCCGCCAACCGATAGGGGTCAACGGATTTGGGCAACTCGGCGTTTGACGCTTTTGACATAGGCGCGCAATTTTAGGGGCGAGACCCGCCGCTGTCAAAGACTTCGTTGCCATTTCGCCACGGGTTACCATGGGGATACGGGTATTTAACGACAAAAGGACCTCGGTAATGACCAAACCCCTGCTACTGGCCTCATCCTCGCCCTACCGCAAGGCCTTGCTGGAACGCCTGGCGCTGCCATTTACCACTGCCAGCCCGGACATCGACGAAACACCCATGCCCGGCGAGACTGCGGATGATCTTGCCCGACGACTGGCGGAGAGCAAGGCCCGGGCCCTGGCCGCAAAACATCCCGGCCACTGGATCATCGGTTCCGACCAGGTCGCCTGCCTGCCGGACGGCACACTGCTCCACAAGCCCGGCAATCACAGCCAGGCAGTTCACCAGCTACGCCAGAGCAGCGGACACAGAGTGGTTTTCCTGACCGGCCTGTGCCTGCTCGATGCGGACAGCGGCGACTGCCAGGTTATCTGCGAGCCTTTTACCGCCCACTTCCGGCCCCTGTCCAGCGAGGAAATCGAGAGCTACCTGCAACGGGAGCAGCCCTACGACTGCGCCGGCAGCTTCAAGATGGAAGGCCTGGGCATCACGCTGTTCGATCGGCTGGAGGGGCGTGACCCCAACAGCCTCGTCGGATTACCCCTGATCGCCCTCAACGGGATGCTCCGGAACTGGGGATGCAACCCGCTGCTTGAGGGCTAACCAGCCCTCAGCGCAACTCCAGGCGGGATTCGAGCAGCTGGCCGGCAAAGCCCTCGCCAAAGGCGACGCCCAGTTGATCCACAAAATCCTGGAGCGGGGATTTCCGGTGGCTGTAATCCACCAGCTTCTCCGCACCCACAACTTCCCGGGCGACAGAGGAGGTGCTGCCCAGGCCGTCGATCAGCCCCAACTCCAGCGCCTGTTCACCGCTCCAGACCAGACCACTGAACAGCCGTTCATCGTCGGCAAGGCGATCACCCCGACCTCGCTTTACCGCCTCGATGAACTGGCGATGGGTATTCTCCAGCACCGAGCTCCAGAACTGGACTTCCTCCTCATTCTCTGGCGAGAAAGGATCCAGGAAGGCCTTGTTGTCGCCGGCGGTATACAACCGGCGCTCCACGCCCACCTTGTCCATGACCTCGGTAAAGCCAAAGCCTCCGGCGATCACACCGATGGAGCCCACCAGGCTGGCCCGGTTGGCGTAGATTTCATCCGCGGCCGCGGCAATGTAATAAGCGCCAGAAGCACCGATGTCGGAAATGACCGCGTAGACTTTCTTGTCCGGATACTCTTCCCGGAGGCGTTTGATCTCGTCGTATACGTAACCGGACTGGACCGGGCTTCCACCGCCGCTGTTGATTCGCAGCAACACGGCTTTGGACGACTCGGCCTCGAATGCTGAACGGAGCGAACCGACAATATTATCGGCACTGGCCAGCTCGTCCGCGGCGATGGTGCCATTGACCTCGATCACCGCCGTGTGAACTCCGGTCCCGGCATCGAGGCTCTCCCCGAACGGAAACCGGATCAGGAACAAAAGCGCAAACAGATAGCCGAAGGTCAGGAACTTGAAGAAGATCCCCCAACGGCGACTGCGGCGCTGTTCCGCCTGGAGCGACATGACCAGCTTCTCGATCAGCTTCCAGTCGCGATTACTCTCCGGCGGCATCTCCGGCCCTTTCCTGCCCAGCCACGAACGGCCAGAAGACTTTCTGGCCGGCTCATCACCCCATTCCGGCGACTTGTCAGAATCCCACTCACTCATGCATACATCCTGTCAGCAACTGCATTGGCACTACCGGGCTCAGAGTCCCAGAATGCGACGAAGATCCGGCACTGATTCAACGATGGCATGGGGGTCGTATTCCCCCAGCACGTCCCGCTTGTGCACCCCCCACTCGACACCGATCGAGGGCATACCGATACGGCGAGCCATCTCAAGATCATAGCGGGTATCGCCAATCATCACCGCCTCGGACGGCTCAATCCGATAAAATTCCAGAATTTCCTTCAACATGGCAGGATCCGGCTTGGAGCGGGTCTCATCGGCGCACCGGGTAATGTCGAAGTGCTCACCCAGACCACTGGTGACCAGCGCGCTTTCAAGCCCCCGGCGACTCTTGCCGGTGGCGACCGAGCAGCTACGCCCGAACTCCCGCAGGTCCGCAACCAACTCGGCCATGCCTTCAAATACATTCTGGGGCGTGGTCACCTTGCTGAAAAAATAGCGGGCGTACCCCTCACGGATCGTGCTCATCTCATCCCGGGAGATGCCCGGGTACAGTTTCTCCAGCGCTTCAACCATGCCCAGACCGATAATATCCCGGTAGGCCTCGCGTTCCAGCTCCGGATAGCCCAGCTCGGTGGCCGCCTGGTGCAGACTGTCGGCGATGTGGTCAACGGAATCCACCAGGGTGCCGTCCCAGTCAAATATCACTACTTTTACTTTCATTTCTCTGATCCTGTCTTGCGGGCCCCGAGGGTCCGGAGCACGCGTTCAAAAGCTTCATCGTAGGGCGCTTCAAGCCGCATCGGCTCATCACTGCCCGGCAGCCGGAATTCCAGGGCCCTGGCATGAAGCATCAGCCGCTGCCCGCCAATGGAACGGAAGGCTTTCATACTCACTTCATCCATATACTTGTCATCGCCCGCGATCGGATGACCCGCCCAGGCACTGTGCACCCGGATCTGGTGGGTCCGGCCGGTCACCGGCGAGGCCTCAACCAGGGTGTAGCCCTGGAACCGCTCCAGGCACCAGAACGTGGTCAGCGACTCCTTGCCCGCCTTGTCGACCCGAACCCGGCGCTCCCCGTTGGGCATCTCGTATCGCAGCAGGGGTTCGTTTACCCGACCCACGCCTTCCGGCCAGCTTCCGGCAACCAGGGCGTGGTAGAACTTGCGCACCCGCTTCTGGCGCAACTCGTCCTGCAGGTAACGTAGCGCCGAGCGCTTCTTGGCAATCATCACCAGACCGGAGGTATCGCGATCCAGCCGATGCACCAGCTCCAGAAAACGACTGTCGGGCCGTGCCGACCGGAGCACCTCGATAAGGCCAAAACTCAGCCCGCTTCCGCCATGAACCGCAATACCGGAGGGCTTGTTCACCACGAGCATCTGCTCGTTCTCGAAAATGACCGCCGCTTCCATGACACCCTGCACCCGGCTGCCGGGCTTCACCTGTTCCGGCTTCTCCTTGCGCACAATCGGCGGGATACGGACGGTATCACCGGCCCGCAGCCGGGTATCCGGTTTGACCCGGCCCTTGTTCACCCGGACTTCGCCCTTGCGAACGATGCGGTAAATGATACTCCTCGGTACGCCCCGCAACCGGGACATCAGGAAATTATCCACCCTTTGGTCGTCGTTATCCTCATCGACCGTAACCCACTGGACCCCCTGACGCACTTCCTGCCCAACCCCGGAAGGCTGCGTGCCGGCACCTTCTTTATTATTCCCGGCAGTTGGCGCCGGTGGTCGCTGACGGGATCGGGCGTGTTTTTTCGCAACAGGCTTGCGTGACATGGAGTTCCTTGCGGACGACGCGTTTTGAGGATTGAACAGCTGCTGTAATACTGTTATATTCCGGCGTGCTCTGCCGTTTGTCTACGGCCTGGCCTACTCGAGCCAGAAGCCGGAGCGGCAGAAGTATACCGACACTATCAGAGAGTTTGAACGCCGGTGCCCGATCAGATACCGGGAACGGCGCAGGAAATGCTTCCGGAATACGCTTCCGCAGACCGATGAAAGGCTGGCAGGAACCTCCGGGAGAACAGGAACCGTGCGGAAAACCGACGGGCGACATCGCGAAGAATCATTGCCACGCAAGGCCGGGCCGTCCAGCTTACCAATACGACGTGAGACCCAGGCACTTGTGTGAACCTGAAAACGGATAACATGCGTCAACAGACATTCACCCTATACGACCCCTCCCTGCCAACAGGCAGAAGGACCGTCGGCGGTGGTACTGAACCAACGGAATCACGCCCCACAAGGGTCTGATTCGGTCTGGGCCGCCGGCTGCCTTAGTTGTAACAGGCTCGCGGCACGCACGTTTCGCTTCGCTGATGCGAATCCCCCCGGTTTTCTGTCAAAATCAAACGACAGGAACCCTTTCTTTCCATGAAAAGAATGCTCATAAATGCAACTCATCCTGAAGAGTTGCGCGTAGCCCTGGTCGATGGCCAGCGTCTGTTTGACCTCGATATCGAATCCAGCTCCCGCGAGCAGAAGAAAGCCAACATCTACAAGGGTCGGATTACCCGTGTAGAGCCCAGCCTGGAAGCTGCTTTCGTGGATTTCGGCGCCGAGCGCCACGGCTTCTTGCCCCTGAAGGAAATTTCCAAGGAATACTTCAAGAAGTCCCCGGGCCAGATCGAGGGCAAGATCAACATCAAGGACGTGGTCTCCGAAGGCCAGGAAGTCATCGTCCAGGTCGACAAGGAAGAGCGCGGCAACAAGGGCGCCGCCCTGACCACGTTCATCTCCCTGGCCGGCCGTTACCTGGTGCTGATGCCTAACAACCCCCGTGCCGGTGGCATCTCACGCCGCATCGAGGGCGAGGAACGGGCCCAGCTCAAGGAAGCCATGAACAATGTCCAGGTCCCAAAGGCCATGGGCATTATCGTTCGTACCGCCGGCATCGGCCGTACCACCGAAGAACTCCAGTGGGACCTCGACTACCTGGTCCAGTTCTGGGAGGCCATCACCCAGGCCGCCGGTGAGCGCAAGGCCCCCTTCCTGATCCACCAGGAAAGCAACGTCATCATCCGCGCCGTGCGTGACTATCTTCGCCAGGATATCGGCGAAGTGCTGATCGATGCCGAAAACGTCTACGAGGACGTGCTCAACTTCGTGCGCGCCGTGATGCCCACCTTCGAGAACAAGATCAAGCTGTACAAGGACGAGATTCCCCTGTTCAGCCGTTACCAGATCGAAGGCCAGATCGAAACCGCCTTCCAGCGCGAAGTGAAGCTGCCCTCCGGCGGCTCGATCGTGATCGACCCCACCGAGGCACTGGTTTCCATCGACATCAACTCCTCCCGCGCCACCAAGGGACACGATATCGAGGAAACCGCCCTGCAGACGAACCTGGAAGCGGCAGAAGAAATCGCCCGCCAGCTGCGCCTGCGGGATATGGGCGGTCTGATCGTGATCGACTTCATCGACATGACTCCGGCCAAGCACCAGCGCGAAGTGGAACAGAAGATGCGCGAAGCGCTGGAGATCGACCGGGCACGGGTCCAGGTCGGCAAGATCTCCCGTTTCGGCCTGCTGGAAATGTCCCGCCAGCGCCTGCGTCCATCCCTGGGTGAGACCCGCAGCGAGGTCTGCCCGCGCTGTGAAGGCCAGGGCACCATTCGTGGCATAGAATCACTGGCCCTGAGCATCATGCGTCTGATCTACGAGGAGTCTTCCAAGGAGAAGACCGGCGAGGTCCGAGCCGTCGTGCCGGTATCCGTTGCCACCTTCCTGCTGAACGAAAAGCGCAAGCAACTTGCCGACATCGAGTCACGCCAGAACGTACAGGTCGTGGTGGTTCCGGTGCCGCACATGGAAACCCCGCACTTCGAAATCCTGCGTCTCCGCCAGGACGAAACCACGCCCGAGCACATCTCGAGCCACCAGGTAGCCCAGGAATACAGCGAGCGCGAAGAAGAAATCTTTGAAGCGCCCAGCGCCGAGAAGCCGGTACGCGAACAGGCGGCCGTCAAAGCCATCCGTCCATCTGCACCGGCGCCGACACCGACTCCCACCGTGGCAGAAGCCGCGGCCCAGGAGGAAGGCCTGTTCCGTCGGCTCGGTCGCAAGATCGCCTGCTTCTTCGGCGGCGAGAGCCAGCAAGGCGAAGAACGCGAGCAAAGCAAGCGCCCGCAGCGTCAGGATCGCAGAACCCAGGACCGTCGCAAGTCCCGGGTAGCCCGGGATGACCAGCGCTCCGGCGGCAACCGCAGCGGTGATCGCCGCCAGGGCGGCCAGCAGCAAAGCCGTAGTGATGACGCCCGCAACCGCGGTCGCGGACGCAGCGATGACCAGAACCGTGGTGGCCAGGCCCGTCAGGGTGGCGACAAGGGCCAGGACAAGAGTGCCGAAGGTCGCAAGGACAGCAAGGACAGCAAAGGCCGCAGTCAGGGCCGTAACCGTCCGCAGCGTGACCAGAAGGACAACCGCGAGCAAAAGGATAGCCGCGGCCAGAAGGACCAGCAGCAGGCCAAGCCCCAGAAGGATCAGCAGCCGCCCAAAGAGCAGAAGGAGACTGCCCAGAAAGGTTCCGGCGGTGACAAGCCCCGCAAGCCGCGCCGCCAGCGTAACCGCGACGGCTCCCCGGCCGAGGCCCCTGCCAGCACTCCGTCAGACCGCAAGGCCGCTCGCAGCGACAAGCACCAGAAGGACACTCAGCCCGAGAAAGCGGCTGAGCCGGAAAAGGCAGCTGTTACTGCGGACAAGGGCACCGAGCAGAAGGCCGAAGCACGGTCATCTGCACCGGAGAAAGCCCCGGAGTCCAAGCAGGAATCCCGTCCCGCAGCCGGCGTAGCTTCTGAAAAGGCCGAAGAGCAGAAAGCACCCGCCAAGGCCGAGAAGACCGAGAAGACCGAGAAGGCGGATCAGGGTGAAAAACCTGCAAAGGCGGAAGCCAAAACTCCCAAACAGGAGGTTGCCAAAGCCGAGGAGCCTAAACAGGCGCCCGCCAAAGCTGATGCAGCCAAGGCCGAGGAGCGCAAGCCCGAGGCAGCGAGCCCCCAAGAGCCCAAGCCGCAGACCCCAAAAAAGGAGTCTGTGAAAGCCGAGTCTGACAAAGCCGAGGCAACCAAAGCCGAACCGGCAAAAGCAGAGCAGCCGAAGGCCGAAAAACAGCCAGAGGCGGTGAGCCCCAAAGCGGAAGAGCAAGTAAAAGCTCCGAAGAAGGAGGCCCCGCAGGCTGAGAAAGCCGAGAAGCCCGAGGGTCAGGCCCCGAAAGCGGAGCCAGAGGCCAAAGAGCCCGAGCCAAAGTCCGCCAGCAAGCCCGAAGCTGAAAAGCCGAAGGAAGAAAAGGCACCCGCGCAGAGTGCTCCGGAACCGAAGGCGTCCGAAGGGCCCCGGATTTTCCAGGGTGAGAGCGGAAAGCCGGAACTGGACCTGCCGGTTACGCCGGGCCGGGCCTATAATGATCCACGTGAAGTCCGTCGCCGTCAGCGAGCAGCGGAAGAAGCCCAAAAGGCCGGGAGTAACTGATAAATGCTATCCAATTCCGACATAGAAGCGCTGGAAGACATCCTGTTTGCGGAGCCCTGGGGTGATGACGCCCTGGACTTTTTCGGGCTCCACGGCGTGGTTTGCGCCAGCGTCGTCGGCCCGGTTGAGCTGAGCGCGGAAGATATCTTCCGCCTCGCCACCGGCACCGAGCAGGTGCCCGGTGGTGAAATCCCCGAGGTATTCCGTCGCAGTGTCACTCAGCTGGCAAAGGACATGGCCCACGCCCTGGATATGGGGCAGGCCCTGGAACTGCCGGAGCCGGAGGACGGCGATCCGATGAACGCACTGGAAAACTGGTGTGCAGGATTCGTGGAAACGTTCCTGGAGCATGAGGAGGAGTGGCTGGACGCCGCCAGCGAGGAGGAAACCGCAGACCTCATGGTTCCCATGCTAACCCTGTCCGGTCTGTTCGACGACGAGGACTTCCAGAAGGTCAGGAACAGCGACAAACTGTCCCGCCAGATGGCCGACGCCATCCCGGATTCACTGACCGACCTCTACCTGCTGTTTCACGCTCCGGACTAAGCCGGAGCCGCAACACCCGCAGGTTCGTGAAAATGATGCCAGACCGGCTCCAGCCCGTCTGGCATTTTCATGATATTCCCCAGCTCACACCAGGGTGCTCCCGGAAAGTGGAAATCACTACCCTGGGATGCCCACATTTCATTGCGCCGGCACAGTTCCGCGAGAAAGCCAAGATCACCGCTTGACTGACCCGAGGTGGACACCTCGATGCCCTGCCCTCCGGCCCTGCGAAACTCCGCAGTCAGTTCCCGAAGCTTGGTCGCCGTCAGCTTGTACTTGCGCGGATGCGCCAGCACCGCAATACCACCGGCATCGGTGATCCACTGCACCACCTCCGGCAATTCCGGCCAGTAAGCACGCACATCACCGGGTTTTCCGGCACCCAGGTACCGCTTGAAGGCCTGGGCGGCATTACGGACAACACCCGCCTCGATCAGCGCCTCGGCAAAATGGGGGCGCCCAGGCACATCGCCGCCAGCCCTGGCGGTCGCCCGTTCCAACAGGTCCGGCACCTTCAGGCGCTGGAGCCGTTCGGCAATCATGGCTGCCCTCGCCCGGCGGTTATCCGTCTGCTGCGCGACCCTGGCTGTGAATGCCGGGTCCTCCCGATCGAAATCCAGGCCGACAACATGGATCGTCCGGCCTTTCCAGAGACAGGACAATTCGATTCCGGACACCAGCGTGATTCCGGATTCACTTGCTGCCCTTGCCGCTTCCGGTAGGCCGTTCAGGGTATCGTGATCGGTCAAGGCCAGGTGCGTCACCCCCTTTTCGGCAGCACGGGCAACCAGGTCCGTCGGTGCCAGGGCACCGTCCGAGGCCGTGCTGTGGCAGTGCAGATCAATGCACAAAGTCGGGGGTTGGGGTATAGTCACAAAAAATCCTTAAACGGTTGAGAGAGCTTCATGTATTACGCCATTATCAGTGAGGATATCGAAAACAGCCTTGCCCTTCGCCAATCTGCGCGCCCGGCTCACCTGGAGCGACTGCAGGCACTGAAATCGGAGGGCCGGTTACTCGTTGCCGGGCCACACCCGGCGATTGACACGCCTGAGCCCGGCGAAGCTGGATTTACCGGCAGCCTGGTGATTGCCGAGTTCGACTCACTCGAAGCAGCCCAGGCCTGGGCCGATGCCGACCCCTACATCGAGGCCGGCGTGTACCAGAAAGTAACGGTTAAACCTTTTAAGGCGGTATTGCCCTGAAACGCCGGCCCGCGCATGAGTTTATTGTAATGGTGACCTGCTTGAACCGCAGGTCAACTATGACAAAATTGCGCTTTTAACATCTGGTGTTTTTCACTATCCAATTCTGGGAATGTAATCCGTGACGCCTTTTCGCCTGATCATCAGTCTGTTGTTCATCGTATCATCTATCGCAGCCGCCCAGGCCAGAACCGTATGGGTTGATGACCAGCTCTACCTTCCGGTTCGTTCCGGCGCCGGTACCCAGTACCGGATTATCGAGAACGCCGTACCCAGTGGCACACCGCTGGAGGTTATCGAAACCGGGGATAGCTACACGAAGGTCCGTACGCCTAAGGGAACCGAGGGCTGGGTGTCAAGCCAGTACCTGAGCAACACCCCCATTGCAGCCGACCGCCTTCAGGCCGCCAACCGGGAACTGGAGCAGACCAAGACCGAACTCACCCAGGTCAAGGAGCAACTCTCCGAGGTAACGGAGGAGCGCAATGCCCTGGAGAACGCTGAGTCAAATCTCTCCAGCCGCTCCCAGGAGCTGCAGGAAGAGCTGCAGCGGATCAAGAGCATTGCCGCCGATTCCATCAATCTGGAACGCCGCAACCGGGAGTTGAACGAGGAGAACCAGAAGCTCCGCAACGACCTGGAAGTACTGACCGCCGAAAACGAACGGCTGGAGGCGGGCAAGGAGTCCGACTTCATGCTGCTTGGAGCAGGTTTGGTGTTTGGCGGCGTCCTGCTGGCGCTGATCGTCCCGATGCTCAAGCCCACGCGCAAGACCGACAACTGGGCCTGATCATCCCGCTCAGACCAACACTTTCGCGCAAAAAAGAAGGGCGGCCCGCGGGCCGCCCTTCTTCGTCTCTGACCGCCGGATCAGACCAGCGGCTTCTCGGAGACGATGATGCCGTTATTATCGGCATACACGTAATGCCCGGGATGAAACGTCACTCCGTGGAAGGTGACCGGAATGTTCAGATCACCGATGCCCCGCTTCTCGGTTTTCCGCGGAACGGTGCCCAGCGCCTGCACACCCAGGTTGGTCTGACCGATCTCGTCCACATCACGGATGCAGCCATAGATGATCAGGCCGGCCCAGCCATTGCTGGCCGCCTTCTCCGCCAGCATGTCGCCCAGCAGTGCGTTACGCTTTGACGCACCGCCATCAACCACCATGACGCGGCCATGTCCGGGCTGACCCACCTGCTCCTTGACCACGGAGTTATCCTCGAAGCACTTCACGGTGACAATCTCACCGCCAAAGTTTTTCACGCCACCGTAGTTGTTGAAACCGGGCTCGACTACCTGGACTTCCGGAAACTCGTCACACAGATCCGGGGTAATGATGTCTGCCATGTTGTCTCTCTCCTTTGTCCGGAAATGGAATCAGTCGATCTTCTCGTCTGCCAGGAAGAACCAGGTATCCAGAACTGAATCCGGGTTCAGGGAGACGGAATCAATACCCTGGTCCATCAGCCACTTGGCCAGATCCGGATGGTCCGACGGGCCCTGACCGCAGATACCGATGTACTTGCCAGCCTTCCTGCAGGCCTGGATAGCGTAGGACAGCAGCAACTTGACCGCATCGTTCCGCTCATCGAACAGGTGGGCGATGATGCCGGAGTCGCGGTCCAGCCCCAGGGTCAGCTGGGTCAGGTCGTTGGACCCGATGGAGAAACCGTCAAAGTGCTCGAGGAACTGGTCTGCCAGCAAGGCGTTGGCCGGCAGCTCGCACATCATGATCACCCGCAGGCCATTATCGCCACGCTTCAGACCATTCTCGGCCAGCAGATTGACCACCTGCTCCGCTTCACCGACGGTCCGTACGAACGGCACCATCACTTCCACGTTGGTCAGGCCCATCTCGTTGCGCACTTTCTTCAGGGCACGGCACTCGAGCTCGAAGCAGTCCCGGAAGGTATCGGAGATGTAGCGGGAAGCACCCCGGAAGCCCAGCATCGGGTTCTCTTCATCCGGCTCGTACAGGGTGCCGCCGATGAGGTTTGCGTACTCGTTGGATTTGAAGTCGGACAGACGAACGATCACTTTCTTTGGTGCAAACGCGGCTGCCAGGGTGGAAATACCCTCCACCAGCTTGTCCACGTAGAAGTCCACCGGCGAGGCATAGCCGGCAATACGCTTCTCCACGGTCTGTTTGATATCCCGTGGCAGGCCGTCAAAGTTCAGCAGCGCCTTCGGATGCACACCGATCATCCGGTTGATGATGAACTCCAGGCGTGCCAGGCCAACGCCTTCGTTTGGCAGTGCCTGGAAATCGAACGCACGGTCCGGGTTGCCGACGTTCATCATGATCTTGAACGGGATATTCGGCATGGAATCCACGGTGTTCTCGCGCAGCTCGAAATCCAGCGCACCCTCGTAGATCATGCCGGTGTCACCCTCGGCGCAGGAGACCGTCACTTCCTGGCCGTCTTTCAGCACTTCGGTAGCATCACCACAGCCCACCACGGCCGGAATACCCAGCTCCCGGGCAATGATGGCAGCGTGACAGGTCCGGCCGCCCCGATCGGTAACAATCGCGGAGGCACGCTTCATGACCGGCTCCCAGTCCGGGTCGGTCATGTCGGTAACCAGAACATCACCCGGCTGTACGCGATCCATCTCGTTGATGCTGGTGATGATTTTCACGGGGCCACTGCCGATCTTGTGGCCGATACTGCGGCCTTCCACCAGCACCTTGCCGGTTTCGTTCAGCAGGTAACGCTCCATGACATTGGCGGCGGCCCGGCTCTTCACGGTCTCCGGACGCGCCTGGACGATGTAGATCTTGCCATCGTCACCATCCTTCGCCCACTCGATGTCCATCGGACGGTCGTAGTGTTTCTCGATGATCATGGCCTGCCTGGCCAGCTCTTCCACCTCGGCATCGGTAATGGAGAAGCGGTTACGGTCTTCCTGGTCGACCTTGACGGTCTCCACGTACTCGCCTTCACCGGGACTGGAATGGTAAACCATCTTGATCGCCTTGCTGCCCAGGTTACGGCGCAGCACCGCCGGGCGACGGGCTTCCAGGGTCGGCTTGTGAACATAGAACTCGTCCGGGTTCACGGCACCCTGGACCACGGTCTCACCCAGGCCGTAGGAGGAGGTAATGAAGACGACGTCCCGGAAGCCGGATTCGGTGTCCAGGGTGAACATTACGCCACTGGCCGCGGTCTCACTGCGCACCATCTTCTGGATACCGGCGGACAGAGCCACCAGCTTGTGGTCGAAGCCGTGGTGTACCCGGTAGGAAATGGCCCGATCATTGAACAGGGAGGCAAAAACCTCCTTGACCGCGCGACGCACCTGCTGGAGGCCCACCACGTTCAGGAAGGTTTCCTGCTGCCCGGCGAAAGAAGCGTCCGGGAGGTCTTCTGCCGTGGCAGACGAGCGAACCGCAACCGCCATGTGCTCGTTTCCGTCCTGCAGCTTGGCATAAGCCTCTGCCAACGGCTTTTCCAGGACATCCGGCAAATCGGTATCAATCACCCATTGGCGAATCTGGGAACCGACGCGGGCCAGTTCGTTCACGTCGTTAACGTCCAGCTTCTCGAGGGCATCATCGATCTTGTCCTTGAGGCCGTCGGTTGCCAGGAACTCACGGTAGGCGTGAGCTGTCGTGGCAAAACCGCCGGGAACGGTGACACCTGCGTTGGCGAGATTACTGATCATTTCGCCCAGGGAGGCGTTCTTTCCGCCTACCCGGTCGACATCAGACATTCCGAGGTGATCAAACCAGATGATGTAATCTTCCAAAGCGCGTCTCCCTTAGAGTCTGTGAAGCAAAGAGCAAAACCGGGCCAGCGATATTCAGCGGCAAATGCAGGCAATATCCACTGCGGAGTCTCGAACTTGGCGTGTATGATACTGTAACCTGCGGAAATTACCTAGGGCACTCACTGTCAGATTTGGAACCGGACACTCACCATGAAACGTACTGCCTTCTTCATCTCCGACGGCACCGGCCTGACCGCCGAAGCCCTCGGCCACGCACTTTTGGCCCAATTCGAGAAAATCGACTTCGAGCGCGTGACCGTTCCCTACATCGATGACGAGGACAAAGCCCGGGCCATGGTAACCCGGATCAACAAGGCCTCCGAGACCGACGGCGAACGGCCGCTGGTGTTCGACACCATTGTCGACAGCGACATCCGGGAAATCATCTCCCGGGCCGACGGCTTCATGGTCGACATCTTCGGCACCTTCCTCAATCCGCTGGAACAGGAACTGAATGCCTCCTCTTCCTACACCGTAGGCAAAAGTCACTCGATCAACAACGAAGGCAGCTACGAGCGCCGGATCAAGGCCGTGAACTTCGCCCTGGACAACGACGATGGCGCCCGCACCCGCCATTATGACGAAGCGGACCTGATCCTGATCGGGGCGTCCCGCAGTGGCAAGACACCTACCTGCCTCTACCTTGCCCTGCAGTATGGCGTAAAAGCCGCCAATTACCCGATTACCGACGAGGACCTGGCCGACCAGCGCATGCCCAAAGCCCTGCGTCCCCACCGGGAAAAACTGTTCGGCCTGACCATCGACCCCGAGCGCCTGGCTACCATCCGCAATGAACGCCGCCCAAACTCGCGCTACTCGTCCATCCAGCAGTGCATGCATGAAATCGAAGAGATTGAGCTGATGTACCGGCGGGAGCGGATTCCCTACCTGAATACCACGGCGTATTCGGTGGAGGAGATTTCGACGAGGATTATGGTGACGACCGGGCTGAAGCGGCATCGGTGACGAGTTTGGAGGCGGGGTCTTAGGTGAAGTTGGGGTCAGATGAAAGCTTTCATCTGACCCCGTCTTAGGGCGCCAACCCGGAGCTCGGACGAAAAGTGAAGTTGGGGTCAGATGAAGGCTTTCATCTGACCCCGTTTTTACGGCGCAACTCCGAGGCCAGGTCTGAAGTCGGGGTCGGAAGAACGCTTTCTTCTGACCCCTTTTTCACCTCGCCTACAACTCCTGAATATCCAGCCCCAGATCTTTCACCATCTCCCGGTTATCGGAGCTGGTCACCACCGCGGTGCTGGCCTTCTCCGGCACCAGCCAGGTGCTGGCCACTCGCTTCAGGTCATCCAGGGTCACGGCCAGAACCCTCTCCCGGAACCGGGCGCGCTGCTCGGGTGAGCGGCCGAACAGCTTGTTATGGAACGCATGCCGCGCAGCGCCGGCCGGTGACCGCGGGCGGTCGAGCTGGCCGATGACGCCGAGGATGGACTCCTCCAGCTCCTGGTATTCGTGGTCGGTTTCCTGCAACCAATCCAGAGCCTTGTCGAAGTCTTCCAGCGTCTCACCCAGCCGGGGATCCCGGTAGGAGAAGAAACGGAACACGCCATTGACGCTGTCCTGCCCGGCGCCACCACCGTAAGCACCACCCTTCTCACGAATGGCACGGTGCAGGTAACCGTTACGCAGGAATCCACCAAGCACGGTCAATGCCGCCGCGTCGGGATGATCCACCGGCACGGTCTGATAGGCCTTGGCGCAGAAGTTCACCTGGGTGGAGGTCAGCCAGGCTTCCCGGGTGGTGTAATCCACCGGGTCCATGCGCCAGGTTTCCGCGCTGCCATCGGGCTCGCCCTGCCAGCAGGATTTGAGGTCATCTACCATGGCAGGCAGCTGCTCGTCTTCGCCGATCACCAGGAACTGACGCTGCTGGTTCCGGATCTTCTCGTGCAGCGCGGCCAAGCGGCCGCAGAAGGCTTCGAGCTCCTCTGGATCGTTCAGGGCTTCATCCAGCTGCTTGGTGCCGCGAATTCCCGCCAGGCCACCAAGACGGTACGCCAGCCAGGCGCCCGCACTTAGCCCCTGGGAGGCAGCTCCCATGGCCAAAGCGTGGCCACTGCCGGTCACTGCCTGAACCCGACGGGCCCGGATCTGGGCAATGATTTCCCGGATACGGTCCTTCTCGTCAAAGCGTGCACCGTTGTAGACGTCATGTAGCAGTCGTGTGAGCTTACCGCGGTTGCGGGCCAGGGCCTTGCCACTGAATATCAGGTAGCCCGAGACATCCTGCACGTCATCGATCTTGCCCTTGGCACTGAAGGCCGCACTGATGCCACCGGATTCCGCGGAAATCCGGTCCTGCATCTGCAGGTAATCCAGATCACCACAGCCGACCTCCGAGATCAGCGTGGTGTAGTACGGCAGGAACAGAAGATCTTCTTCGGTCAGCGTCGGAACCGGCACTACCACCTGCTCATAGACCAGGCCGTTGGTACCGCGGGCGTAAACCGTCGCGGAAATATCGCCGTCATAGCGGCACTCCGGCTCAGGCATCTGAAGGGGCACATCAGACAGATCCACCTTGGGCAGGATGGAATCGTCATCCTTGCGCATCTGGCGCTCTTCGAGGGCGCGGGCACGTTCAACAATCTGTTGAGCCTCTTCCTCTGTCAGCGTGGCTTTGCGACGGGCCAGCGCTTCGCGGATTGCCTGCTGGCGACGGGACTCCAGCTTCTCATCCGGGCGCAGGGTCAGGGTGACCCGGTGCGGGTTCTCCAGCAGCTTGCGGCGAATCAGGCCCGGCACATACTCCGGATCCTTGATCTTCTCCCGCAGGGTGGCCAGTACCGGCTCCAGGTCCAGCAGTTCCACCGGATCGCCGCCATGAACCATCGGCGCAATGGCGCTCATGATCAGCTGCAGACCATAGGGGAACTGGTCGCCGGCGATTTCCCGCTGATGCAGTTCCAGCTGGTGCAGGATTGCTTCCAGCCGTTCCTCGCTGACACCCTCTTCAACCACTTTCTGCAGGGTGTTCTCGATCAGTGTCTCGAGTTCCTTGTGCTTGTCCGGCTCACTACCCTCGATACCACAGACGAAGGTCATCTCCCGGTTGGAGTCTTCGAGACCACACATGGGCGACGGCGCGTGACCGAGATCGGTGGTTTCCAGCGCCCGCATCAGCGGGGACGCGCTGTTCTCCAACAACACGGCGGACAGCAGCTGGCCTTCCATGTTTTCCAGCAAGTCAAAACTGTGGCCGAGCAACCAACCCGTCACGATATGGGTCTTGTTCTCGGTGCCCTCACCCTCGTTCACGGCATAACCCTGCTCCACCCGGACCGGGCTGAACATCCGCTTCTCATCGCGGACCGGCAATTCGATATCCAGCTTGTCGAACCGCTTCAGTGCCAGTTCCTCGAAGCGCTCGTGATGCTCGTGGGCCGGGATATTGCCATAGGTAGCAAAGATCGCGTTGCTCGGGTGATAGTGATGGCGATAGAAGTTGACCAGGTCGTCATAGCTAAGATCGACGATGTGGTCCGGCTCACCGCCACTGTTGTAATGATAGGTAGTAGTGGGGAACAGGTGGCTGCTGAGGTTCTGCCATAGCTGGGAGGTCGGTGCGCTCATGGCGCCCTTCATCTCGTTGTACACCACACCGCGATACACCAGATCGGTGTTGGGATCGTCCGGCTTCTCGAATTCCAGCCGATGACCTTCCTGGGCAAAATCCAGGGGATCCAGCTTGGAAAAGAACACCGAATCCAGGTAAACCGAGAGCAGATTGTCGAAGTCCTTCCGGTTCATGCTGGCAAACGGATAGGCCGTCCAGTCACTGCTGGTGAAGGCATTCATGAAAGTGTTCAGGGACCGGCGGATCATCATGAAGAACGGGTCCCGCACCGGATACTTCTCACTGCCACACAGGGCCGTGTGTTCCAGGATATGGGCCACGCCGGTGGAGTCCATCGGGAAGGTGCGCAGGGCAACGAAGAACACGTTCTCGTCGTTGTCCGCCGCCAGGTGCAGGTGGCGGGCACCGGTCTTCTTGTGACGGTACTCCTCAACCTCCAGGTTGAGAGTGTCAATCCGGTGACTGCGTAGCTTCTCAAAGGCCGGATGGTTTGCGTTCTCGATCACAGCAGCCATTCAATCTATCCTGTCTTTAAACAAATGGAGACTTGTAGGGTAACACGTAGTATCGATTATCATGCACAGTCCCGTAGCGATAAGGTAGCCCTGCAAGCCATGACCAAGTCTGCTGAAGAAACCACAACCCTCGAGGCCCCGGAAGTCGCCGCCTACTGGGCGGAGCGGCGCCGTTACATCGAGCGTATTCGCAAGGTGCCGGAGATCCGCAACAGGTTCTGGCGGGAAGTCGGCATCTACCTGTTGCGAAGATTACTGTGGTCGTTCGGCTTCTTCCCGATCATGATCGCCTTCTGGGTTCCCTTTGTACTGTCGAGCTTCAATCCCGTGGTCATGGCCGCCGATCTGATTCCCCTGCTGCAGGATTTCGTCAATTCCAACCCGGAGATCCAGGCCACCACCATCAGCACCGTTCTGATCGCCTGGGCTTCCATCGGTTTCTTTTTCCTGGTCTTCGACTTCGTCCTGACCCCGTTCCGCTCGCCCTATGAATACGAAGCCGACGTCTACATGAGATCATGGGAACAGCTCAACCATGACCAGCTTCCGGACAAAGTGTGATTTGGCCGGCATTCTCGATAACTTCAGTCACTTTCTGTTACATAACGTTGCAGTCAGTGGTTAAGATCAGGAGGTAATCAGGATTCGGTAAGACAGGATCAAGAGGTTCCTCCATGGTCGATTTCAGACCACTGCTGTTCATTAATGCGCTGGCGCTGATGCTACTGGTGACCGCCGGCTTCGCCTCGGTTGGTAATGACCGCAGCTTGCTGGAACTGCAACGCTCATCCACGTCTTCCGAAACCATTGAGACGGCGGTTATCCACGCCCCCGAACCCGCCGAGCCCGCCGAGCCCGACAAAACACAGGAACCGCCGAAGCAGGCGCCCGCGAAACCGGCGCCGGCAGCAATTCCCGTGGCCGAGCCTTTCAGCATTCCGCCCATGCCCGAAAACACTCAAACAACGGCGATGGCGGAACCAGCGGTAAAACCAGAACCAGAACCGAAACCTGAGCCCACCACCGGCCTGATGGTGCTGCGCTCCAATGTCATTGGCGATCAGGTCACCATCAATGGCAAAGAGTACGGAGCTACCCGTCTCGATCTGGAGCTCCAGCCCGGCGAATACGACGTCACCATCAGCAAGCCCGGCTACCAATCCTGGCAACAGACGGTTGCCCTGGAAGCCGGGGACGAAATGACCCTGGTCGGCAAACTGAAGGCCTATACCACCGTCAATTACCGCAACGGGACCTGGGTCGGCGGGGTCAGGACCGGCGACGGCACCTACCAGGACCAGGACGGGCTGCGCTACGAAGGCCATTTCATCGACGGCCAGTTCCATGGCAAGGGCACACTGACCCGCGCCAACGGGGACATCCTCACCGGCCAATGGGCTGAGGGTCTGCTCAACGGCCATGGCTCCCTGACCACCGCCGACGGCATGCTGTATGTCGGCGGTTTCCGCAACAATGAATTCCACGGCACCGGCGCCCTGACCTACCCCGACGGCCGCGCCTACGAGGGCGAGTTTTCCAACGGTGAATTCCACGGCTCGGGCGCCGAGATCTTTGCCGACGGCAAGAAATACGAAGGGCAATACATGGAAGGCACTTTTCACGGCAAGGGTCTGTTGCGCAATCCCAACGGCAGCTCGATCGAGGCCACCTTCCGCCACGGCGAACCCTATGGACAGGTTCGTCTGACCACCGCGGCCGGTGAGGTATTCACTGCCCGCACCACGGAACCCGGTGTGTGTTATCGGGAGAAGAGCTATCGGGCCACCCAGTGCCCGCAACTGGAAGGCTGGTAAATCCCGGCCCGGTAACCCACGCACTCGCAGTAACAGGTTGAGGTAGTGACCATGTCGATCAAGAACGCTCTGCTGGTAGATGACTCCAAGGTAGCCCGGTTTGCCCTGAGCAAACTGCTGGAAAGCCGGGACATGCAGGTCAACATGGCTGGCTCGGCGGAGGAGGCCCTGGACTTCCTGAACAGCCATGAGCGCCCGGACGTGATTTTCATGGACCACCTGATGCCCGGCATGAACGGCGTGGAAGCCACCCGCGCCATCAAGGGCAACCCGGACACCGCGGACATCCCGATTATCATGTGCACCTCGAGGAAATCCCCTTCCTTTACCGAGGAAGCGAAAAACTTCGGGGTCTACAACATCCTGACCAAGCCGCCCCAGACCGACGGCCTTGGCGAGGTTCTCGACCAGCTGGCCAGCGACGTCAGCAACGGCACTCTCCCAGAGCCAACATTCACGGAGATTCCGCAGGAAGCGGATCGCGAGGTTCTGAGTGTTCCCGAAGACGCGTCGGTGCAACTCGCTCCGAAATCCGAGCCTGAGCAGGAACCGACGACCAATGGCCACGCCTCATCCAACGTGGTGCCGCTCACCAGTGAACTGATCGAACAGATCGCCCGCTCGGCGGTGAAGACCCACATCAACAACCGCCTCCATGAACTGCTGAGCGACCTGTTCGATGAGCAGTTTGATCATATGAGGCGCGCCCTGGATGAGACCCGGAGCAAACAGGAAGCTGCCATCGAGGAGCGGCTGGGCGACCTCTCGGAACTGATCGAACAGCGCACCCGGCACCTGCGGGATGATGTGGCCGCGGAGGTAAACCTGAACCTTGCGCGCGAGCTGGCCGACCTGAAACGGGACCTCAAGCGTCAGTCGGGCTTCACCAATGAGCACATGGACGAGCTCAAGGATCACATCACCAGCGTACAGACCATCGACACCGAGTTCTGGCAAACGCTGCAGTCGGAGGCGATCCAGCAGGCCCATGAAATCTCGCGGGAAACCTCGGAAGACATTGCCCAGCGCACCATTGACCTGTTCGTTGCCCAGCAGCGCGCCGCCAACTCCCGGGTCTATACCCTGGGCCTGGCAGTCAGCCTCGGCATCTTCAGCGTCGGTATTGCCTGGCTGTCCGGTCTGTTTGGCTGAACCGGGCGCGGATGCGCCGCCAGTCCGAAGGCGTGTCGACATCGTCATGAATGCCCTCAACGGGCACCAGGGTAGCGCCAACCTCCGTGAGCAGCCTGCCGGCACCCCGATCCCCTTCCAGGGCCATCACCTCCGGCCATAGCCAGCGAGGCAGATACGCCGGGACACCGGCTCTGCAGCCGTAATCGGCCGCCATCGGCTGGCCTGGTACCTGCCGCGCCGCCTGCCCCATGGCCCGCAAGGCCTCCGGATCCAGCAACGGCTGGTCTGCCACCAGCACAAACGCTCCCTTCACCTGCGGCCCCAGACTCTCGATGCCTGTTGCCAGCGACGCCGACAAACCCTGAGCCCATTGTTCGCAAGGCAACCAGACCGAGGGCTGGAGATGGCAGCGAAACCGGATCAGCGGGTACCAGGCGCCGGTAACCACGCGTACATCCCGGCTGAGCAGCCGGGCCTGGCGCAACGCCTGATCCAGAAGAGTACCGCCATCCGGCAGTTTGAGCAGGGCCTTGGGACGCCCCAGGCGGGTTGATGCACCGGCTGCCAGCACAATCACGGCAAAACCGGATTCGTCCGGATGAGAACTGAACCTTCTGATAAGCACCCCGATAGCAATATCCAATGGCAGGAAAGCACCGGCACACTGCCGGAACTGCTGATTTTTGCTAGAATTCGCCCATCACTCAATCATACCCTCCGGACTCCCGATGAATCACCTGTTTGTCGACAACCTTACCGTCATCGATTTCGCCTACCTGGACGCCACCCGCGGGCTGGTGGGCGAGAGCTGGATTGCCGACGTGGTACTCGGCGGGGAACTGGACGAACAGGGCATGGTGTTCGACTTCAGCAACGTCAAGCGCACCATCAAGCGCGTGATCGACGAGCGCGTCGACCATCGTCTGGTGATCCCCCGTGGTTACCAGGGCCTGATCTGGAACGAAGACCAGCCGGATACCTTCACCTGGAAGCTCACCGATGGCAGCCAGATCGTGCACCGTTCCCCGGATGAGGCTGTCGTCTGGCTCTCCGCCGAGCACGTGGTGCCCTCCGCTGTGGCCCGCCTGCTGGAGCATGAACTGATGGAGGTGTTGCCGGCCAATGTTACCTCCGTGACCATCAACCTGCGCGAGGAAGTGATCGAAGGTGCCTACTACCACTACGTCCACGGCCTGAAAAAACACCTGGGCAACTGCCAGCGCATCGCCCATGGCCACCGCTCCCCGATCCGCATCGACCGCAACGGCCACCGGGACTACGACCTGGAACGCCGCTGGGCCACCCTGTGGAGGGACATCTACGTGGGATCCGAGGAGGACGTAGTTCGCCGCCACGTCGGGGCAGATGGCGTTCGCTACGTGACCTTCGAGTACGAAGCCAACCAGGGCGAATTCGCCCTCACCCTGCCCGAGGAACGGGTGTATATGCTGGATACCGACACCACCGTCGAACTGATTGCCGCGCATATGGCGGAAAAGCTGAAGGTGGAGTTTCCGACGGATGCGATTCGGGTGAAGGCGTATGAGGGGGTGGGCAAAGGGGCGATTGCCGAGCGTTGAGCCGGTAACTCGGGGGCATGGCGCCACGACGGGGTCAGATGAAAGCTTTCATCTGACCCCATTTTCACTTTCACCCAGACACAAAAAAACCGCCCGAAGGCGGTTTCTCTGCTGGCTTCCCGGTGGACTAAACCGTGAAACCAAATTGGCGTCCCCTAGGGGGTTCGAACCCCTGTTGCCGCCGTGAAAGGGCGGAGTCCTAGGCCACTAGACGAAGGGGACTAGAAATTGGTGGAGCCAGGCGGGATCGAACCGCCGACCTCCTGCGTGCAAGGCAGGCGCTCTCCCAGCTGAGCTATGGCCCCTCAACGGCTGCGTATATTAAGGATCCACCCGGGTGGCGTCAACACTTAAAAACACTTTTTTTTCAGTTTTCTGAACGTCCCTGTCCAGATCGATTACTTCTTCACCAAACCGGTTATTACACACCCAATGCGGCGTATTCTTTCTCCACTTTCTTGGTTTCTTTCTTGGAGAAACCTCCCAGAACCTCCAGGGCATGGCGCAACCGCGAACGGGTCATGTCCGGTCCGAGCAGGGCCATGGAATCCATCACCGACCAGGAATTCGGCGTACCGGCAATCGCCACGAATACCGGGAACATGAAATCACCCATCTTCAGCTCCATGGCCTTGGCCAGCCCCTTGATGTCGGCAAAGATGTTTTCCTTGCTCCAATGGCGCTCGGCTTCCAGCTTCCACAGGGTAAACTGCAACACCCGCTTGATCTGCGCTTCTTCCAGCTTGTTGTGGGCGAAGTCTTCCGGGGTCAGGTTGAGCATGCCGGAGAACATGAACTGGGCCATGGGCACCACGTCAGAAAACACCTCAGCCCTGCCCTTCACGTGCGGCACCAGAGCCTTCAGGTCGTCCTCGTTGAACCACCACTGGCGCATGCGCTCCATGAACTGCTCATCGTTCAGCTCTTCCCGCAGCCACTGGCCATTCAGCCAGCGCAGTTTCTCCACATCAAACACTGGACCACCGAGGGAGACGCGCTGGATGTCGAAGTTCTCGATCATCTCATCGAGAGTAAACTTCTCCCGCTCGTCGGGCATGGACCAGCCCATGCGGCCCAGGTAGTTGGTCACCGCCTCCGGCAGAAAACCCATGCGCTCATAGAAATTGATGCTGGTGGGGTTCTTGCGCTTGGACAGTTTGCTCTTGTCCGGGTTACGCAGTAGCGGCAGGTGGCACAGTACCGGCATTTCCCAGCCGAAATACTGATACAGCAACTTGTGCTTGGGCGCGGAGTTGATCCATTCCTCGCCACGGAGGACATGGGTGATCCCCATCAGATAGTCATCCACCACATTCGCCAGGTGATAGGTGGGCATGCCGTCGGACTTCAGCAGAATCTGGCAATCCACCTGGCTCCAGTCGATCTCGATGGTGCCGCGCAGCATGTCGTCGATTTCACAGATGCCCTCATCCGGCACTTTCATACGAATGACGTACTTCTCCCCGGCGTCGAGGCGACGCTTGACCTCTTCATCCGACAGCTCCAGGTCGCCCTTGATACCCGGATTCATCCCCTTGGCCTTACGCTCCTCACGGATCGCATCCAGCTCTTCCGGAGTCCGGAAACAGTAAAAGGCGTGACCGGCCGTTACCAGATCCTCGGCATACTGGGCATACATGTGCTTGCGCTCGGACTGGCGATAGGGACCGTGGGGGCCACCCACATCGGGGCCTTCGTCCCAGTTCAGCCCCAGCCAACGGAGGGCCTGCAGGATATCCCGCTCGGATTCCGCCGTGCTGCGCGCCTGGTCAGTGTCCTCAATCCGCAGGATGAACTGCCCGCCGTGCTGCCGGGCGAAACACAGGTTAAACAGGGCCACGTAGGCGGTACCAACGTGTGGATCTCCGGTGGGGGATGGAGCAATTCGGGTACGTACAGTCATAAACCTTCCTGAAATGTCGGTGGCCGTTTGATAAAGCCGGCATTATACCGGCCCTCCGACGATTTCGCATGGTCATCCCACTTGGCGGCCGATCCATTTTGTTATATTATAACATTTCATCCAGTACAGATTCAGGAAACCGAAAATGTCGATCTTGTCCCGCGTAGGTCGTTCCCTTGCCCCCGTACTTCTTGGCGCCGCCGTATTCACAGCAGCGCCCGCAAACGCCGAAGTGAACGTGGTCACCTCGATCAAGCCACTGGAACTGCTGGTGCGGGCGGTCGCACCCGGGGATGTCCAGGTGACAACCCTGGTACCACCGGGCTCCAGCCCCCACAACTACACCCTGCGCCCCTCCCAGCGAGGTGCCCTTGAGAATGCGGATCTGGTGTTCTGGGTCGGTCCGGATATGGAAACTTTTCTCATCCGCCTGCTGTCGGCCGAAGAGTTCCACGGTCGCACCATCGCCCTCTCCGGTGAGGAGATCCACGAGGGCGGGCATGAAGAGCACGGTCATGAACACGACCATGGTCACGACCATGGCGAAGGCGAGGACCCGCATCTGTGGGTAGACCCGATGCTGGGTCTCGAGATGGCCCGGGATATTGCAAAGGCACTGGCCGCGCAGGAAGGTGCAGATCAGAATGCGATCAGCGAGAAGCTGGCCGCATTTGAGGTGGCACTGACCGAGAGGGAAGCAGCTATTCGCGAACAGCTGGCACCGGCGAAGGAGATTGACATCTTTGCCTATCACAGCGCCCTCGTCCGCTTCACAGAACACTATGAGCTGGAGCTCGCAGGCATCCTGACCCTCAATCCGGAGCTATCTCCCGGGGCGCGGCATGTAGCCGAGGTTCAGGACAAACTGCGTGAAGCAACACACCCGTGCCTTCTGACTGAACCGCAGTTCAACCGCCAGTGGTGGCGCTCCATCACCGAGGGCCTGGACGTGACGTTCAGCACTTGGGATCCGCTGGCCATGGACATCGAGGCTACCGAAACCGGTTACATCGATTTCCAGCAGTCCATTGCCGATGCCATCCTCCAGTGCCTACCAGAGGATGCTCAGCATTAACGGAATGGAGGCCATGGCCAGCAGGGTCTGGCCACTGATGATGCCCGCCATCAAGGGGGCATCGCCACCCAGCTGTCGGGCCAGGATATAAGCAGAAGTGGCGGTGGGTAACGTTGCCAGCAACACCGCCACCTGCACCATCAGACCTTCCATACCCAGCATCCACGCCAGGCCCGCCGCCATCAGCGGAAATGCCAGTAGCTTCAGCACCGACGACACCAGAAACGGCATGGAAGCGCCCCGCAGGGCAGTCAGCTGCAACCCGGCACCCACGGTCATCAGGCCCATGGGCAACGCCAGGTTGCTCAGGGGCTGAAGGATTCCCGCCAGCAAAGGGTGGAAACCGATCTGGAAATAGCTCCAAACCACCCCGATCACCGAGCCGACAATCAGCGGGTTGGTAACGATCGCCTTGAACACCTGACCAAACCGCACCTTGTCCTGATCCGCCACCAGGGTGAACATCAGGATGCACAGCAGGTTCAGCGTGGGCACCATGACCGCCACGGCGATTGCCGTCAGGGACAGCCCGTCATCCCCCAGCAGCATGCCACCTGCGGCCAGGCCCACGTAGGAGTTGAACCGGATCGCGCCCTGGTAAACAGATGAGAACACCGGCCCGCTCCAGCGCCAGATAAGCTGCGCCACCACTAGCACCAGTGTCATCGCCAGCAGCATGGAGAAGATCAGCAGGGCAATATCACCATAGGCGGACGGCGGCAGTCGCGCCTGGCCGAGCTTGAACACCAGCATCGCCGGGAACAGCACGTAATAGGTGAAACGCTCCGCCTGGGGCCAGAAGTCACCACCGGGAAAGCCCCAACGCCGGAACAGGTGCCCAAGCATGATCAGCACGAACACCGGCACCAGGGCCTGCACCATCACTGGCATATCAACAGCTCCAATCCGTGTGTTTGGTCATCAGTCCTCAATTACCACGAAGCGCTCTTCGGAGCCGGCCGCTTCCAGCCGTCCCATCGGTGACAGTTCCAGCCCCTGCTCCCGGGCCACAGCTTCGAATGCCGCACGACTCTCCTCGGCCACACAGACCATCAGGCCGCCGCTGGTCTGGGGATCACAGAACAGCAGTTTGTCGGCTTCCGTCATCCCCTCAATGGCTCTGCCAAAGGCGGCTGCGTTGCGGTGAGTGCCACCGGGAATACAGTCTGCATCGATATAGGGCTGCAGGTTCGGCAACACTGGAATGGCACTGCGGCTCACGGTTGCCCGCAGGCCACTGCCACGGCATATCTCCAGCAGATGCCCGGCCAGGCCGAAGCCGGTTACATCCGTCATGGCATGGACCCCGTCCACTTGGGCAAAGGCTTCACCGACGTTGTTCAGCGTCGCCATGCTCTTTACCGCAACTTCAAGATCCTCGGCGCTGACCTTGCCCTTCTTGGAAGCGCTGGTGAGAATGCCCACACCCAGGGGCTTGGTGAGGTACAGCAGGTCTCCGGCTTTGGCCGTGTCATTGCGGATGATGCGATCCACCGCCACCTGGCCGGTCACCGCCAGACCAAAGATGGGCTCCGGAGAATCGATGCTGTGGCCACCAGCCAGGGCAATTCCCGCCTCGGCGCACACGGCACGGCCACCATCGATCACCTGGGCGGCAATCTCCGGCGCCAGCTCGTTCACCGGCCAGCCCAGGATGGCAATAGCCATCACCGGTTTGCCGCCCATGGCGTAGACATCGCTGATGGCATTGGCGGCGGCGATTCGCCCGAAATCGAACGGATCATCCACCACCGGCATGAAGAAATCGGTGGTGCTGATCACCCCGAGGCCATTACCCACGTCCGCCACGGCGGCGTCATCACGGCTGCTGTTGCCTACCAGCAGGCGCGGGTCCTTGAACTCGGGCGTGTCGGTATGAAGGATGCGATCCAGTACATCGGGAGCAATCTTGCAGCCACAGCCGGCGCCGTGGCTGAATTCGGTCAGTCGGATAGCCAAAGTACGTTTCCTATTTTTTTGCATGTAAATGAACGTATTCGGGAAATACGCGCAAGTCTACCCGTCGGCCCGGTTTGCATCCATATCTCCACCACCCAGATCAAGCCCGCACCTTTCAGCGGACGCATCCCCGTGTAAGAATTCCCGTTCAAGCCCAACTATCAGGAGCTGCAATGAGCCAGGACAACACCCAGGGCCCCGCCACAGGCATCATCCACAACCGCCATCACCGGGACAGCTTTGGCAGCCCCTACTCACCGGTCTACAACACTACTACCTACCAGTTCGAGAACACAGAAGCACTGCTGGACGTGATCGAGGACCGTGCGCCGGGCCATCTCTACACCCGCTGGGGCACCAACCCGAGCATCGAGGAACTGGAGCAAGGCCTGGCCCGGCTTGAGAACGCAGAAGCCGCGCTGGCGTTTGCCTCGGGCATGGCCGCCATTTCAGCGACACTGCTGGCCCATGGCCGCAAGGGCATTGTGTGCGTGGGGGATCTGTACGGAGGTACCCAGGAGCTGCTGGTCAATCACTGCCAGGCACTGGGCATTCCGGTGCATTTCCTTTTCAAGGAAGAGGTGGGCCAGCTGACAAACACCCTGGGTGAGCCGGGCAAGCTGGTGTATTTCGAGACACCCGCCAACCCCAACCTGGCCATTCTGGACGTCGCCGGCATCGCCCGGATCGCCCATCAACATGGCGCCCTGGTGGCGGTGGACAACACCTTTGCCAGCCCAATCAACCAGCAACCGCTGGAGCTGGGCGCCGACCTGGTGTTGCACAGCGCCACCAAGTACCTGGGCGGCCATTCCGACCTCACCGCAGGCGCGCTCATGACCTCGGCGGAGCTGGCGGCTGCGGTTGTGCCCTGGCGTAAAAACCTGGGGCAACTGCTTGCCCCGGAAACCGCTGCCCTGCTCTCACGAAGCCTGCGCACCCTGCCGGTGCGTATCCGCCAGCATAACGAGAACGCCATGGCGGTGGCACAGGCCATGGAAAAACATCCGAAGGTGCGCCGTGTGCTCTACCCCGGCTTGCCCGGATTTGCCGACCACGAACTGGCCGCCCGGCAGATGAAAGGTTTTGGCGGCATGGTCACGATCGAGGTGGACGGTGACCGGGCAGCATCCACCGCGGTGGCAGACAACCTGCGCCTCTTCCTGCTGGCAACCAGCCTCGGCGGCGTGGAGAGTCTCGTCAGCCAACCCTGCGCCACCAGCCACCACGGCCTGAGCCCGGAGGAACGTCTCAAGCGGGGCATTACCGACGGCATGCTGCGGCTGTCCATCGGACTGGAAGACAGCGAGGACCTGATTGCGGATCTCAACCAGGCCCTGACCAAAGCCTTCGGCTAAAACTCAGCGACTGACCAGAAAATCCGCCAGCCGGCGGGTCAGGAATCCGGGCAGCAGCTTGTTGGTAAACCACAGGCTGCGGGCCCGCTTGCCAGGAATGATCAGGAAGTGGCGTTGATCGATCCCACGGCGAATCTGCTCAACCGCAAATTCCACAGGCAAAGTGCCGGCCATCAGCTTCAGCGACTCGGTCTGTTTGGGCCGGCTCTTGCGCTCCTCCACCACCAGCGGCGTCTCCACCTCCGGCGGACAGACCACAGACACATCAATACCCCGGGGCGCCAACTCGATACGCAACACCTCCGTCAGGCCAACCACACCGTATTTGGAAGCACAGTAGGCCGAATACCCGTAACACCCGACCAGCCCGGCCATGGAAGCCACAAACACCAGTTGGGAGCCCGCCTTCAGATGCGGCAGCACACCCGCCGCCACATGGCGGGAGCCAAGCAGGTTGATGTTAATCAGCCGGGTGTAGGCATCATCGCCAATCTCGTCAAAAGGCGCCGCGATGCAGATACCGGCGCAGTGGATGACCACATCCGGCCCGTGCTCTGCCGAAGCCTCGGCGAACACTTCCCGGACGGAGGCGGCATCACTGACGTCCAGGGGAAAGGCGCGCACCGGACCCGCGCCGGGGATGGCCGAAAGTTCGGTAACCGCATTTTCCGTGGACTGGATATCAAACAGGGTAACGGCGCAGCCAGAGCGCGCATAATCCCGTGCGAGCTGGAGGCCGATGCCGCTGGCGCCGCCGGTGATGTAGATGTGTGTATCTTTTTTGGTCGTGGGAGCAATGTGGGACATACTTTGGCCTTGAGTTTCCGGAGTTACCTGAAATCTTAGCCGGGTTCCGTTGCATAACCTTTGTCTGCTTTGCCCGGCTCGTCGTATCACACGGTCAATGAAGGTCATCTAACCAATCAACAGTGCCGTGTATCAGGGCGAAAAATCGTGCCTAAACCGCTAATATGGGGCTAGTGGTGAATAGCCCATGTTGGCTGAGGAGATGATCATCGTGCGTATTCAGGAACTGATAGATGAAGCGAACGCCTTGCCGGTCGAGGAGCGCGCACAAGTTGTGGAATCACTTCTGAGAAGTCTGAACCCGACTGACAGCACTATTGACGAAAAGTGGGCAGAGGTAGCCCAGAGTCGCCTTGCCGAGCTCGAGTCCGGTGAGGTGGAAGCAATCCCTGGCGAGGAAGTTTTCAAAAGAATCAGGAAAAGACTGAACCAGTAATGGAATATACCTTTCATCCCGCAGCGGAAGCGGAGCTTAACGAGGCAGTTGACTACTACGAGTCCATTCAGCCGGGCCTGGGCCTAGACTTTGCCCGAGAAGCCTATGAAGCCATCGACAGAGCCGTTCAATATCCTAAAGCATGGAGCTTCATACGTGAGCCTGTAAGGCGCTCTCTGGTAAAACGATTCCCATACGGAATACTTTACGCTGAAAACGGAAACGACATTTACGTTCTTGCCATTATGAACCTTCACAGGGAACCTTTTTATTGGGAAGAGCGGCAGTAATAGCTTCTGCCGCCGAATGCGAAAGCATCCACGGCAAGCGAAGCTATCCCCCTTGGAGCTTGAATACCACGCTCATCGGTGCACTGCCTTCATGACTTTGGTATTCAACCGGGCCGTAATAAGTAAAGGGCGCTCCTTTTCCGTTGCGTAGCTTGTTCTCGCGAACAAACAGGTGAATCGAGAACCCCAACTTTCGATGATTAATCAGTTCTCGTCCCCGTTTACTCTCAGGTGTCGTTGACCTCTGGCTTTGCCAATGAAAGGTTTTCTCATCAATCCAGTGATCAACGTATCGATGTTGCTCAATTTTTCCCTGTTTATTCAGGGTCACCAGCAGTATGTGGACTCCGGGCTCCGGCAGAAAGACATGACCGCTTTGCCAATTACCCGGATTGAAGGTGGCACCAAAAAGCTCAGGAATTTCTTCTCTCGAGAATTCCTCGCCAACGGCCATCTCAAGCGGATCGATAACAGCTTCGAGACGCGCAAAGGTATGAAACTGCTCAATTAGTTCAGGAGTAACAATGATGTTTTCGTAATCAGGGTTAGCCGCTTTTAGAACGTATTCACCTGTTGCCGATTTCTCAATGTTCCGCAGCAAGTACTGGGTGTCACCGAATTCATCAATCCGCTCGATTGCGATAGTTTTCCCCCTGTTTGAGCCTGCATGCGATGGTTTAATGCGCTCAAGCAGCAGGTAGTCGCCGTCTTCTATCGGGTTTTTACCGCCATTCATAGAGTTACCGGAGGCACGTGCAATGAAATGCCGACCGGGGTCCAGCCGTCCATGAACAACGGACAAGTTTCTGTACTCCGGCTGTTCCGCGCGACTGTTGCGGAAGTGGCCACAAGCAATCCGGAGTGACGGAAAATACGGAAGCTCAGTTCCTGATGGTTCGATTGGTGCCACATTTCCGTCTGTAACGCCTCCTGACTTAGCATCAATTCGGGCTTCGTATGATGCTAGACGGTAATCAATCAATTCCTGAACCATCTCCTGCAATGAATTCTGGAGCTCATCCGGAACGTTAAAACTCGGGATCAAACGGTCTTCATCAACCGTAAACAATGACGGTTTCTTATTGATCCAGTGGTCCACTGGATTCTTCTTCCAGTAGCGTTGCCATTCGGTCGAACGGCCATCGGTGAATCGAACAGAGTCCGCTACTTCTGCAAAGAGTTTTGGGCGGCGTTTCAGAATCTTCCAGGACTCAAGAGCCAACTCCGGGAGCAGCGGAGCGTCATTCCAACCGCCAAGCTGTTGGAAAGCCTCCAGAAGCACCATTTTGAAAGATTTGCTCATAGCTGTGTTTTCAACTTCAACCAGAAAATGGTTGAAGCTATCCATTAAGGCGACTTCCGTTTCTCCCAAATCATCCATATCCCGCAATAAGCCAAACCAACTGCCATGCTGCTTGCGGGTCTGCTTGAGGTTAGCTCCGAAGTGATAATATTCGGTCAGTGTGGGCCTTCTACCCAAGGTATCCCTAAGAGCCTGATAGTCCTTCTCAGCGCCATTCTGATCCAGCCCTTTCAAGAACTCGATCACCTTCAGGTCGTAATTGATAAAGCAACCATCAGGCAGTTCCAGGCGGTGCTCTTCGGCCTTGCGAGCAAAGTCCGCTAACTGGCGGTGATTCATCGCCCGCCCCATTAGGGCTTGGGGTTTGTGAAGAAAACTCTGGTGGTTGCCAACAAAATCCATTACCACCAATTTCTGTTTACCCGTTTCCTCGCAGCGGCGTAGACCCCGACCGATCTGCTGAAGAAAGAGAACTTTGGACTCAGTGGGTCGTAGCAGCAATACAGTATCAATCGCCGGCAAATCGACCCCCTCGTTGAACAGGTCGACGGAAAATACTATTTCGAGTTGCCCATCCTGCAAGAGTTCAAGTGCCTCACCACGGGACATGTCTGATTCGCCATGAACCGAAGCTGCCGCCACACCCTGCCTGGAGAATTGATCAGCCATGAAATCGGCATGTAACCGGGAGACGCAAAAAGCCAGAGTTCTGGATTGGCGGTGTTGACGCCAGACTCGCAGCGCGTGGCGTGCTCGGCCAAGGGTTGCCAACTTGTGCGCCAGCAAATTTGGGTCAAATTTGCCGTTCCGCCAGGGAATTTCTTGATAATCGACCGTATCGTCGTAGATACCAAAGTAATGAAATGGCACTAGATGCCGGTCTTTCACGCCATCAAAGAGCGGATACTCATGAACCAGGTTGTCGTCGCATAACGACAGAATATCTGCACGGTCCGTACGATCAGGAGTCGCCGTCAATCCAAGCAGGAATTGGGGCGCAAAATAGCTAAGAAGGCGATGATAAATTGGCGCCGACGCGTGGTGAAATTCGTCCACCACTATGTAATCAAAATGACTCGGAGAAAAGCGCTCCAGGTGAACGCCCTTCCCCAAGGTCTGGACCGAAGCACAGAGAATATCCACCGCCACATCGCGGTGTTTCCCCATGTAGAAGCCTACTCGACTTTCCGGCTTAATACGCAAGAAAGTCTCTGCAGCCTGGTAAAGAATTTCCTCTCTGTGCGCCACGAAAAGGACTCGACGGGCGCCCATCTGTACGGCGTCGAAAGCAGACAACCAAGTCTTCCCAAGCCCCGTAGCCAATACCACAAGCCCTCTCCGATATCCCTCCTCCCGAGACCGGGCCAATGCATTCAGAGCATCTTTTTGAACCGGGTTAGGAGTCGGCGGCGCTTCCTGCTCATTGCTACCAGGGGCAACAGGTTGAGGAGGGGGCCTCCGACGGGCGGCATAGTCATCAATCCAATGGTCCGTCAATGGAATAACATTGGGATGCCGGAATAACTCTTCGAAACGACTGACCGCTTCGAGATAGCCAGTATCTGGCGGGAAATCCACCTGATAGTTCCACTCCAGCCCATCCTGTAGCGCCTGAGCACTGATATTGCTCGATCCGATAAAAGCTCGCCCCCAGGATTGAGATCCCCTTTGTCCAGAAAACAAGTAGGCTTTCATGTGAAAACTGCTGCCTTGGCTCTGATATACGCGGACCTGTGCACCGTGCTCCTGAAGAAGAATGAGCTTTCTTAAAGCCTCGGGATCAGTTATGTCCAGGTAATCACTGGTAAGAATTCGAAGACGCGCGCTGCCCGACTCTCGTTGCAGTGCGCTAATCAAATCTGGGAACAACAGGTTAAGGCCTGTGGTTTTCACAAATGCCACAGCCATATCTACCTGGTCGGCAGATTGAATGGCCTTACAAAGCTTGGGCAAGAAATGGTGCTGTTTGCCGCCTGTGGTAAGACGATGGTGAGGCGCAGTTTCCTTGGTCAGCAAAACATTCAACCATTGTTCGTCATGATCCTGCCGCTGATCGTCCGTTCGCCACATATGGCAAGACTTCAGGCCTGGCAAATTCCTGGTCCAATCCTGCGCCAGGTCTTCATTCGCATCGGTGAAATGACGACCACCCTGTTGACGCTCACCAGAGCCAATCTTGAAGCTCATGTATAAACTTCCGCCCGGTTTCAGGGATTCCCACAAGGCGACGATAGCATCTGGAATTTCTATGGCAGGGAGGTGCAATAAGCTGGCGCATGCCCAAATTCCATCATAGACATGGCTCTCATTAACATCCGAAAAAAGCCGGTGTTGAACTTCTATCCCGGTTTTCTGGCTAGCCAGAGCGGCAATCGCGGCTGAACCATCAAACGCCGAAACACGGTACCCCCTCGTCTTGAAGAAAAGTGCGTCTCGGCCAGACCCGCAGCCCGCATCGAGTATATGACCACCGTCGGGAATCAGATGCAGGAACTCACCATAGATCTTATCCATGGCCACCTCAAAGGTGGACTCCACAAACGCTTCGGCGTTGTTGTCGTAATAGCCTAGCGTATCGGGCATGGGACAGTTTCCTTACTACTAATTCGTGCCGCATTGTTGTAAACCAGGTTACCAGCAGGTCCTGAGATGGCCAAGTTGCATGATCTCGGGAATCGGTTAGCCTTGAGTCTCATTCAGCCGTATTAGTGAACCATGACCGAAAACAACAACTCCCCCTTCAAATTCCGCTTCCGAGTCCGCTACGGCGAGTGCGATGCCCAGGGCGTCGTCTTCAACGCCCGCTACGCGGACTTCGTGGACATCTCCGTTAACGAATACATTCGGGCCGTGTTCGGTGATTACCAGCGCCTGCTGGATCAGGATCTGGACGTCCAGGTGGTGAGCCTGACGGTGAACTGGAAAGCGCCCGCCCGGTTTGATGATGTGCTGGAAGCGAGGATTCGTACCGGTCGGATCGGCAACACGTCGTTCACCCTGCATCTGGAGTTTTATCGCTACGGGGATGACCAGTTCATCGCCGATGCGGACATCACCGATGTGATGATCCGGTCATCGAGCATGTCCAAGGTGGCCATTCCGGATCATATCCGGGCGCAGCTTGAGGAAGGCGCTCCGGGAGTGCTGATCAGCCATGCCGGAGAGCAAGAGCCCGCCTGAAACCTGACCAGGATCGAATATGAAAGACTTTCTCGGCATACAACTTCCCATTATCCAGGCACCCATGGCCGGCGTTCAGGATCACAGACTGGCTGCCGCCGTCTCGAATGCCGGAGGACTGGGCTCGCTGCCTTGCGCCATGCTTAGCCCGGAGGCGCTCCGATCTGAACTTGACGCCTTGAAAGCTGCCACCGACAGGCCTTTCAACCTCAATTTCTTCGCCCACACGCCGCCAACACCGGATACGGACAGCGAACGGAGGTGGCGACAGGCGCTGGCGCCCTATTACCGGGAATTCGGTATCGATCCAGATTCCATAACTTCGGGGCCGGGGCGGATGCCGTTCAATGAAGAAACCGCTGCTGTGGTGGAGGAATTCCGCCCGGCGGTGATCAGTTTTCATTTCGGTCTGCCGGAGCCTGCACTGGTTGAACGGGTGCGGAAGGCAGGCGCCAGGATCCTGTCAACTGCGACCACGGTGGAGGAGGCTCTCTGGCTGGAGGAGCACGGTGCCGACGCCATCATTGCCCAGGGCCTTGAGGCCGGTGGCCACCGAGGAATTTTCCTGACCAAGGACATGACCACGCAGATGGGCACCTTTGCTCTGCTGCCCCAGATTGTCGCTGCCGTGAAGATACCGGTGATTGCTGCCGGCGGCATTGCCGATGCCCGGGGCGTGAAAGCCGCTCTGGATCTTGGCGCCGTCGCCGCCCAGGTGGGAACAGCCTTTTTGCTCTGCCCGGAGGCGACCACCAAACCGGTGCACCGGGAAGCACTGAAAAGCCGCCAGGCCCGGCATACCGCGATGACCAACCTGTTCTCAGGCGGGCCGGCCCGGGGTATTGTGAACCGAGTGATGCGGGAACTGGGTCCGATATCTCCTGAGGCGCCCGAGTTTCCCCTGGCCACGAGCGCCATTGCGCCACTTCGGGCTGCGGCCGAAGCTACCTGTTCCGGAGACTTTTCACCCTTGTGGTGTGGGCAGAACGCGTCGGGATGTCGGGAGCATTCAGCGGCGGAGATTGTGGAACGGCTGGTACCCTGAAGATCAAGCATCCAGGGTTGCGCAGCGGGCAATGAGACTTCGCCAAAGCCTTACGGCAAACACCCTGCCAACCCTGTTAAACTACGGCGCTCAGATTTTCGTACTGACAACTGTTTTCCGTAGATAGGTTACCGAAATGTCCGAAGCCCCCACATTGGATGCCGTTCGCCACAACACCGGCCCGTCCCGCCGTTTCTGCGTGGCACCGATGATGGACTGGACCACACCGCACTTCCGCTACCTGGCCCGGATCCTGAGCAAGCGTGCGCTGCTGTATACAGAAATGGTAACCACCGGTGCCCTGATCCACGGCGATACCGAGCGTTTCCTGCGCCATGATCCCTCCGAGTATCCCCTCGCCCTGCAGCTTGGCGGCAGCGATCCGGGTGAACTGGCCCACTGTGCAAAGCTGGCTGAGCAGTTCGGTTTCGACGAGGTGAACCTGAATGTTGGCTGCCCCAGTGACCGGGTCCAGAACAACATGATCGGCGCCTGCCTGATGGGCCATCCGGACAAGGTGGCCGAGGCGGTGGCGGCTATGATTGCCGCCACGGATTTGCCGGTGACGGTCAAGCACCGGATCGGCATCAATGGTCGGGAGTCCTGGGACGAGCTGTGCGAGTTCATCGACAAGGTTTCCGCCGCCGGCTGCCGTACCTTCATCGTGCATGCCCGCATCGCGATTCTGGAGGGGCTCAGCCCCAAGGAGAACCGGGACATTCCGCCGCTGAAGTACGACTGGGTCTACCGGCTGAAGGAGCGTTACCCGCACCTTGAGATCATCATCAACGGCGGCATCAAGACCTTCGAGGAATGCCATGAGCATCTGCGCCACACCGATGGCGTGATGCTCGGCCGCGAGGCCTATCACAACCCGTGGCTGCTTGCGGGGGTGGACACAGAGTTCTTTGGTGAGCCGGCACCTGTGGCAAATCGCCATGAAGCCCTGCGGGCCATGTTCCCGTTCATCCAGCAGGAACTGGACCGGGGCGTGTACCTCACCCACATTTCCCGACACATCATGGGGCTGTTCCATGGCATGCCCGGCGGGCGCCAGTTCCGGCGCCATATCAGCGAGAATGCCCACAAGCACGGTAGTGGTCTGGAGGTCATCCAGGCGGCATTGGCCAGGGTCCGGATGCCTGAGCCGGCGACTGTTGCCGAAAGCTAACCTTTAGTTGTCTTGTTCCTGTCAGAACAGCCCGTTATTGTAGGGAAAACACCGGCATCCCGGAGATGGATGCCCGAAACAACGTACAACCGGGACGACAGGACGAATGACCAGCAAGCTTGACCAACTGAAGACCATGACCACAGTGGTAGCCGACACGGGCGATATTGACGCCATCGCCAAATGGCGCCCGGAAGATGCCACCACCAACCCGTCATTGCTGCTTAAAGCGGCCGCCTCCGAGGCCTATCGGCCGATGCTGGACAAGGCGGTGGCGGAAGCCCGGCGCCACGGTGGTTCCGATGCGGAACAGCTTACCGTAGCTACCGATATGCTGGCGGTGCTGGCTGGCCGGGAAATCCTGAACCTGATACCGGGCCTGGTCTCCACCGAAGTGGATGCCCGTTTGTCTTTCGATACCGCTGGCACCCTGGAGCGGGCCCGTCGCCTGATCGAGTTCTATGATCGCCAGGGCGTGGATTCCAGCCGGGTGCTGATCAAGATTGCCTCCACCTGGGAAGGTATTCGCGCCGCCGAGCAGCTGGAGAAGGAAGGCATCCGCTGCAACCTGACCTTGTTGTTCTCTTTCATCCAGGCTGCAGCCTGTGCGCAGGCGGGCGCTCACCTGATTTCGCCGTTCGTCGGTCGTATCCTGGACTGGCACTTGGCCAACAGCGGGCGCGACAGCTACCCGGCCCACGAAGATCCGGGCGTACTCTCCGTCAGCAGGATCTACAATTACTACAAGGCCAACGGCTTCAATACCGTGGTGATGGGCGCCAGTTTCCGTAATACCGGTGAGATCGAGATGCTGGCCGGCTGTGACAAGCTGACCATCAGCCCTGCCCTGTTGCAGGAATTGCAGGACGATGCCGGCGCCCTCGACCGTCAGCTGCACCCGGACAACGCCAACACCAGCGACCGGTTCGGTTCCATCGACGAGAAACTGTTCCGCTGGGAATCCAACGAGGACGCGATGGCCACCGAGAAGCTGGCCGATGGCATCCGCCGGTTCACGGCTGACCAGATCGAGCTGGAGAACCGGGTGCGCCAACTGGCCCGCGCGGCCTGAGCGAACCAACAACCGAAGTAACGGATCATGATCGAGCGCCTGAAAAAACTGTTTGCCGTTCCCGACTCCGAACCGGTCAAGCCGGACGCCCATCAGCTCGCGGTCGCAGCGACGGCCCTGATGGTTCAGCTGTCCCGGGTGGACAACGATGAAGACGAGCGGGAACTGAAAACCATCGTGGACTGCGCCGTGAAGTCTCACCAGGTGACCCGGGAAGAAGCCGAGGAGATCCTGCAGGATGCCCTCGCCCACGCCGAGGACGCTACGTCTCTGTACGAGTTTACCGGGCAGATCAACGACCATCTGGACCAGGAACAGAAGCAGGCCCTGCTGGAGAGCATCTGGCACGTGGCGCTGGCCGATGGGCGCGTCGACAAATACGAAGAACATCTTATTCGCCGTATGGCAGACCTGCTGCATCTTAACCACAGGGAATACATGCAGGCGCGGCACCGGGCCGAAGGGGCCGGTTAATACAAGGAGATACCATGCTAGCCATTCTTCATCCCAACACCACGCTGGACAGTGACGCCTACCGGCAGACTATGCACTACCTGGAAAACCTGCCCAACGTGTCCCTGCGGGTGCACGAGGTGCAGGGTGCCAGCCAGCGGCTGACCGAAATCTACCTGCTGGGGGACACCAAGTCCCTGGACAAGGAGGAAATCGAAGCCCTGCCCGCCGTGGAGCGGGCCATCCGCATTTCCGAGGACTACCGGATTCTGGGCCGGCACAAGGATGACCAGCGCCAGAGCGGCTTCACCTACAACGGTGTCGAGTTCAACCAGCAGAACCTGAATGTCTTTGCCGGCCTGTGCGCCGTGGATGTGCCCGAGCACGTCGAGATGATGATGAAGGCGGTGGAGGAGCATGGCGAAGTCTGTACCCGTATGGGCGCGTACAAACCGCGGACCAACCCCTATTCGTTCCAAGGCCATGGCAAGGGCTGTCTGCCATGGGTGTTCGAGAAGGCGGGCAAGCATGGCATCAAGGTGATCGCCATGGAGATCACCCACGAGAGCCACATCGAGGAAATCGACACCTGTCTGGAGAAGCTGGGCCGCCCCACCGGTGTCATGCTGCAGGTGGGCACCCGGAATACCCAGAACTTCGAGCTGCTCAAGGCGATTGGTCGCCAGAGCACCTATCCCGTGCTGCTCAAGCGCGGTTTCGGTATTACCCTGAACGAGTCCCTGAACGCTGCCGAGTACCTGGCCAGTGAAGGCAACTCCAATGTCATTTTCTGCCTGCGCGGTATGAAAACCGAAGCCGGCAACCCGCACCGGAACATGGTGGATTTTGCCCACGTACCGGCGGTCAAGCGCCTGACCCGGATGCCGGTGTGTGTGGATCCGTCCCATTCGGTGGGCACTCGGGATGCCTCACCGGACGGCATTCTCGATGTAGAGCATGCCACCGCCCAAGGGGTAATTGCAGGTGCCAACATGGTACTGGTGGACTTCCATCCGAAGCCGGAAAAAGCCCTGGTGGACGGCCCTCAGGCCTTGCTCATGCACGAACTGCCGGCCTATCTTGAAGATATCCGCCTGTGCCATGAAACCTGGAAAAAACGCCAGGCTATTTACCAACGAATGAAGGATTCAGCACCAGAATGATCGTTTACGGGCACCGGGGCGCCAAGGGAGAGGCGCCGGAGAATACCCTCCCCGGATTCATTCACGCCTACCGTCACGGCATACGGCATTTCGAGCTGGACGTGGTGCTATCCCGGGACGGCATCCCGGTGTTGGTCCATGACCTGACCGTGGACCGCACCACCGGCGCCAAAGGCGGGGTGTGCAATTACACCGCAGCCGAACTGGCGGATATGGATGCACGCCGGAACACCACGTCCTGGCCCAGGAAGGTGGGCATTCCGACCCTGGAGCAGCTGCTGGATCAGTTTGATGACCTGGAGCACCTGCAGCTTGAGGTAAAAAAGGATGCCCGGCAGCGCCTGAATATTCTGTGCAACCGGCTGACCGAAATCATCCAGCACCGGGACCTGTACCAGCGCGCCGCCGTGACCTCCAGCGATCCCTGGTTCCTGCGGGAAATCCGGCGCCGCGACAAGAAAATCCGCACCGGACTGGTGGCGGAGCGGAAATTCCCCCGGCCACTGAACATCGCCACCCGGCTGGGGTGCGAGTATTTCTGTGCCAACTGGAAAATCCTGACCAAGGACATGGTCGAGCTGGCCCATCGCCGCGGGATGCACGTGTCCACCTGGACCGTGAATCGCATCCACGACATGCTGCAGCTGGAGGATCTCGGCGTCGACAGCATTATTACCGACTACCCGACCAGTACCCGGATGTTCTTTGATAATCGGGCCCGGGCGTTGTTGCAGTTGCCGGTCAGGGAGGAAGCAAGCCCCGAGGCCGGGACTGAGGTGAAGATGGGGTCAGATGAAAGCTTTCATCTGACCCCGGGGGAAGGCCGGGCCTGAGGGTAGGCACAGGGAGCCGCTGCCACAGGGCCTTCGGCACAGGGGTCTTGGCACAGGGGTCTGATGAACTCGTTCATCTGACCCCAACTTAGACCCATGCAAAGGGGTCTGATGAAACCCTTCATCTGACCCCAATCTGGAACCAGCCCCGAGTTAAAGCCAAGCTCCGCAATTGAAAATGGGGTCAGAAGAAAGCGTTCTTCTGACCCCGGAGTTCGACCGAGAGCTCAGCATAAGGCACAGGGGTCCTGGCACAGGGGTCTGATGAACTCGTTCATCTGACCCCAACTTAGACTCGATGCACGGGGGTCTGATGAAAACCTTCATCTCACCCCAATCTGGAACCAGCCCCCCGAGTTAAAGCCAAGCTCCGCAATTGAAAGAGGGGTCAGAAGAAGGCTTTCTTCAGACCCCACCAACTTTCTCAGAAAATCCGGTTCAGCCCATTCAACGCCGCCACCCGGTAGGCCTCAGCCATGGTCGGGTAGTTGAAGGTGGTGTTGATGAAGTAGTTCAGGGAGTTGGCCTCCCCTTCCTGGTTCATAATGGCCTGGCCGATGTGGACGATCTCGGCGGCCTGGTCACCGAAGCAGTGGATACCCAGGATTTCGCGGGTTTCCCGGTGGAACAGGATCTTCAGCATGCCCACCGCTTCGCCGGTGATCTGGGCGCGGGCGAGGTCCTTGAAGAAGGCCTGGCCCACTTCGTAGGGCACCTTCGCTTCCGTCAGTTCCCGCTCGGTTTTGCCCACGGAACTGATCTCCGGAATGGTGTAGATGCCGGTCGGCACATCCGACACGAACCGGAAGTATTCATCCTTGACGATGTCCGAGGATGCGGAGCGACCCTGGTCGTAGGCCGCGCTGGCCAGGCTGGGCCAGCCGATCACATCCCCTACCGCGTAGATGTTTTCCACTTCGGTCCGGTAGTGCTCATCCACGGCGAGCTGACCGCGGCCGTTGGGTACCAGATCGATGTTCTCGAGGCTCAGACTGTCGGTGTTGCCGGTCCGGCCGTTACACCACAGGAAGGCATCGGCACGGATCTTCTTGCCGGACTGCAGCGACAGCACCACGCCGTGGTCGTCACCCACCACAGATTCATATTGCTCGTTGTGACGCACCAGCACGCCATTGTTGCGCAGGTGGTAGCTCAGCGCGTCGGAGATCTCGTCATCCAGGAACGACAGCAGACGGCTGCCCGGGTTGATCAGGTCCACCTTGACGCCCAGACCGGCAAAGATGGAGGCATACTCGGAACCGATGACACCCGCACCATAAATGATCAGTGTCCTCGGGGTATGGGACAGGTTCAGGATGGTATCGGAGTTGTAAATCCGGTGGTGGCGGAAATCCACATCGGGTGGCAGGTATGGTCGGGAGCCGGTGGCTACGATGGCCTGCTTGAAATGCAGGGTTTCGACCGACTTGTTACCACGAACCTCGAGCCGGTTCCGGTCCAGGAACGATGCCCGGCCGTTGATCAGGTCTACCCGGTTGCGGGAGTAGAACTGGGTGCGCAGCTTGACCTGCTTGCCGATCACTTTCTGCGCGTTCTGCAGAACCCTCGGGAAGGAGAACCAACGCGGTTCGCCGATATCACGGAACATCTGGTTGGTGTTGAACGTGATGATCTGCTTGACCGAGTGACGCAGCGCCTTGGACGGGATGGTGCCCCAGTGGGTGCAGTTACCGCCAACCGTCGGCTTGTCTTCGATGATCGCGACACGTTTGCCGTGTTTGGTCGCATTCATCGCCGCGCCTTCGCCGGACGGACCAGCGCCGATAACGACGACGTCGTAATGATGTTCTGCCATGCGCGCAGTGACTCCTTATCTACGTCGTGAGAATTTGATTCTGATTATTGATTCTGTGCCCGGATCAGCGGCATTCCGATCAGTGTCGATCCTTGCTGGAAGCATCGTAAGCGAGATCATCAGCGCCTTTGGCTTCGTTCTCAAGCCGCTCATTCTCTTCCTTGCACTTCTGGGTATTGCCGCCACAAATATCGCAGGAGGAACTGATACCCAGGGCACCAATGCCGCCACAGGTTCCGCTGATCGGCTTGCGACCGAACATGACGCCGATGGACATTGCCGCCACCAGCACAATCACGATGAACAAAACTAGAAGAAAGGTACCCATGTTGCCCTCCCTTTACTGGATCACGTAGGAGGAAAAGGCCGGCGTCTGATGTGTTTCAAAGCCGTTTTCCGTCCTGATAATAAAATAGGCGGGGATGTTTTCCCGCGTTGCCAGCTCCTGAGCCCGTTCAAAGCCCATCACGTTGAAGCCGGTGGCCAGGGCGTCCGCGGTCATGCAGTCTTCTGCAAGCACGGTCACCGAGGCGAGATTGTGGGTGATGGGTTTTCCCGTCTCAGGGTCAATTGTATGGGAGTAACGCTGCCCTTCCGATTCGTAATAGTTACGATAATCTCCGGACGTTGCCATCGCCTTACTCTCGAGAGCCACCACCCGGTTGACCTCCCGGCCTTCCGACACCGGCTGCTCGATGGCCAGCCGCCAGGCATCACCGCCTGGTTTGCGTCCCTGCACACGGACTTCACCGCCAATCTCTACAAGGTAAGCGCTCACACCTTCACTGTCGAGGTAACGGGCCACCGCATCCACGCCGTAGCCTTTCGCAATCGCTGAAAGATCAATGTATTGCGGCTTATCTGCCCGTACTCCCGCCGGCTCATCCCGAAGCTCAAGCTTCTCATAGCCGGTAGCAGATAATACCCGGGACAGCTCCTGCTCAGTCGGCACCTGCTCGGGCCGGGCCTCAGGGCCAAACCCCCAGAGGTTCACCACCGGGCCTACGGTCACATCAAAGGCGCCGCCTGTCAGTTCAGACACCTCCTGCGCCTTGGCGAGAACTTCGTGCAGCGGTGCGGAGATCCCGATCCATTCACTCTGGTCGGCAGTCCGGTTCAGTCGCGACAGTTCGGAATCTTCCCGCCAGGTCGACATGGCGGCGTCCACTTTTTCCAGTTCTGTTTCAATGCCCTCGGCCAGATTCTCCAGACGTTGCTGGTCATCGGTCAATACGACATTGATGTGGTACGTGGTACCGAACACGCCACCGGAGATTTCCCAGACTTTTTCCTCGGGCTCAAACGAACAACCCGCCAGAGCGGCCAGGGCCAGCACCATGAAGGTGCTGACCAGGGCCACCCTGACGGGTCGTAACATGCAGGATGTCATCTGAGTAGATTAACCCCCGAAGTCATCCAGCATGATGTTCTCGTCCTCAACACCAAGATCCTTGAGCATCTTGATAACCGAGGCGTTCATGATGGGGGGCCCACACATGTAGTACTCACAATCCTCGGGCGCCGGGTGGTCCTTCAGATAGTTTTCATACAACACGTTATGGATAAAGCCGGTGGGGCCTTCCCAGTTGTCTTCCGGAAGCGCGTCGGACAGCGCCACATGCCACTCGAAGTTCTCATTCTCTTCCTGCAGCATGTCGAAGTCTTCCACGTAGAACATCTCGCGGACACTCCGGGCACCGTACCAGAAGCTGATCTTGCGCTTGGAGTTCAAACGCTTGAGCTGATCGAAGATGTGGGAACGCATCGGAGCCATACCGGCACCACCGCCGATGAACACCATTTCGGCGTCGGTCTTCTTGGCGAAGAACTCACCGAACGGTCCCATAACGGTGACCTTGTCACCCGGCTTCAGGTTGAACACGTAGCTGGACATGATGCCCGGCGGATGATCAGTACCAGGAGGCGGCGTGGCGATCCGGATGTTGAACTTCAGAACACCCTTCTCTTCCGGATAGTTCGCCATGGAGTAGGCCCGGATGGTGTCTTCCTTGTTGATCGCCTTGTAGCGCCAGATGTCGTGCTTGTCCCAGTCTTCGTGGAACTCTTCCTCGATATCGAAATCCTTGAAGTCGATTTCGTACGGAGGGCACTCCAGCTGCACGTAACCGCCGGCACGGAAGTCCACTTCCTCGCCTTCCGGCAGCTTCAGGACCAGTTCCTTGATGAAGGTGGCGACGTTATGGTTGGAAACCACCTCGCACTCCCACTTCTTCACGCCGAAGAACTCTTCGGGAACCTCGATCTTCATGTCCTGCTTCACCGGAACCTGGCAGGACAGGCGCCAGCCTTCCTTCTCTTCACGGTTGGTGAAGTGGGTCTTTTCCGTAGGCAGCATGGCGCCGCCGCCGTCCAGAACCTTGCACTTGCACTGGGCACAGGTACCGCCACCACCACAGGCAGAAGACAGGTAGATGCCGCTGTTGGCCAGGGTGCCGAGCAGCTTGCCGCCGGCGCTGGTCTTGAGCGTATGCTCAGGATCGTCGTTGATCTCAATGGTCACGTCACCGGTGCTTACCAGCTTGGAGCGGGCCGCGAGGATAATCGCGACCAGCGCCAGAACGATAACGGTGAACATGACCACGCCGAGAATAATTTCTGTATTCATGGTCTCGCCTTTTCGTTAAACCGAATCACCGGGTGAATTACAGGGAGATACCGGAGAAGGACATGAAGCCCAGGGACATCAGACCAACAGTAATGAAGGTGATGCCCAGGCCACGCAGACCTTCCGGAACGTCGCTGTACTTGAGTTTCTCACGGATACCCGCCAGTGCGATGATGGCCAGGGCCCAGCCGACGCCGGCGCCGAAGCCATATACCACACTCTCGCCAAAGGTGTAGTCACGCTCAACCATGAACAGTGACGCACCCAGGATGGCGCAGTTAACCGTGATCAACGGCAGGAACACACCCAGTGCGGCGTAAAGAGCCGGGATGTACTTGTCCAGTACCATCTCCATGATCTGTACGATCGCCGCGATAACACCGATGTATGTCAGCAGGCCCAGGAAGCTCAGGTCCACGTTGGACAGACCGGCCCACTCAAGGGCGCCTTCACGCAGGATGGTGTTATACAGCAGGTTGTTGACCGGCACGGTGACGGTCAGTACCACAACAACGGCGATACCCAGACCGGTAGCTGCCTCGATCTTCTTGGAGATCGCCAGGAAGGTACACATCCCCAGGAAGAAGGCCAGCGCCATGTTCTCAACGAAAATGGCCTTAACCAGAAGGCTGATATAGTGTTCCATCAGAAGGCCTCCTTGGCTTTGTGACGAGACATCTTGTAGTCAGGCTCTTCAACCTGCTCCGGCTTCCAGACCCGCAGGCCCCAGATCGCCAGACCGATGATGAAGAACGCGCTCGGCGGCAGAAGCAGCAGGCCGTTCGGCACGTACCAGCCACCCTCGTTAACTACCGGCAACAGGCTGACGCCGAACAGTGAGCCCGCGCCCAGCAGTTCCCGGAAGAAGGCTACGAACAGCAGGATCACGGAGTAACCCAGGCCGTTACCGATGCCGTCCAGGAAGCTCAGGAGCGGCGGGTTGTTCATGGCAAAACCTTCCGCGCGACCCATGACGATACAGTTGGTGATGATCAGACCAACGAATACCGACAACTGCTTGGAGATCTCATAGGCGTAGGCCTTGAGGATCTGGTCCACCACGATTACCAGGGAGGCAATGATGGTCATCTGCACGATGATCCGGATGCTGCCCGGAATCTGGGTACGGACCAGGGAAACCGCCAGGTTGGAGAACGCGGTAACCGCGATAACCGCCAGACACATGACGATACTGACGCTCATGCTGGTGGTTACCGCCAGCGCCGAACAGATACCGAGGATCTGAAGGGCGATCGGGTTGTTACTGAAGATTGGTTCGAAGAGAACCTGTTTGGCTGATGAACCGGCCATGATCAGACCTCCCCTTCACGAAGTTTTTGCAGGAACGTGGCGAAGCCGCGCTCACCCATCCAGTAGTTGACCAGCTGCTGAACACCACGGCTGGTGAGCGTTGCACCCGAGAGCGCATCGACCTTGTGCTCCTTGTCACGGGCATCGGCACCCACACCACCCTTGACGAGCTGGATCTGCGGCTCGCTAGGGCTGTCGGCGTAGACTTCCTTGCCAACCCACTGCTGCTTCCAGCGGGGGTTGTCCACTTCACCACCCAGGCCCGGAGTTTCCGCGTGAGCGTAGAAGCCGAGACCTTCGATGGTGTTGAGGTTACCCTCCAGGGAGATGAAACCATACAGGGTGGACCACAGGCCATAGCCGTGAATCGGCAGCACCACACGAACCAGCTCGCCGTTTTCGCTCAGGGTGTAGACCTTGGCGACGTTCGGACGGCGCTTGATGCCGGCCTTGTCTTCGGAGGCGGGAATGTTGGTGGACATCTGCGGATCAGAAGCCGCCTTGTACATGTCGTACTTCATGGGGTCTTCAACGCCAACGGCGGAAGGCTCCACGAACTCGCCGCTATCCAGGTCAACCAGTCGCACGTCGAAACGCTCGAACATTTCTTCGATCTGCTGGGCACTGGCGCCAGGCTCCAGCATGCCGGCAGCGGACAGGATGTTGGTTTTGATATCCAGGTTCTGATTCTGGATCTGCGCCGGACGGAGCATGACGGCTGCGGTCGAAACCACAACCGAGAACACAATACTCAGCACCAGCGCAACCATCAGGGTTCTGGAGACAGTATCTTTAGCTTTAGCCACGAGCAAGCCTCCGTTTGATGTTGGCCTGAACCACGTAGTGGTCCATCAGCGGTGCGAACAGGTTGGCGAACAGGATCGCCAGCATGATGCCTTCCGGGAACGCCGGGTTGACCACTCGGATCAGCACCGTCATCACGCCCACCAGGATACCGAAGCACCAGCGACCGGTGTTGGTCATGGCGGCAGATACCGGGTCGGTGGCCATGAACATCATGCCGAAGGCGAAACCACCCATGACCAGGTGCCAGTGTGCCGGCACGGCGAACATCGGGTTGGTGTCGGAACCGATCAGATTCAGCAGCAGGGACATACCGATCATGCCGATCATCACGCCGCCAACGATGCGGTAGGAGGCAATCTTCATCACCAGCAGAATGAGTCCGCCGATCAGGATGGCCAGGGTGGAAGTCTCACCCATGGAGCCCTGGATAGTGCCCATGAACGCGCTCATCCAGCCGATCTGCTCCTGCAGTGCGTCCAGGCCTCCGGAAGCCGCCCAGCTCAGGGCAGTGGCGCCGCTGAAGCCGTCAACCGCAGTCCAGACGGTGTCACCGGAGATCTGTGCCGGATAGGCGAAGTACAGGAACGCACGACCGGTCAGGGCCGGGTTCAGGAAGTTCTTGCCGGTACCGCCAAATACTTCCTTGCCGATCACTACGCCGAAGGTGATACCCAGGGCCACCTGCCAGAGCGGGATGGTGGGCGGGCAGATCAGGGCAAAGAGGACGGAGGTCACGAAGAAACCTTCGTTCACTTCGTGGCGACGAACGGTGGCGAACAGCACTTCCCAGAAACCACCCACCACGAAGGTGACGAAGTAGATGGGCACGAAGTACGCCAGACCGTAAACGAAGTTATCCCACATGCCAGCGCCGGCGCCGGTTACCGCCAGGGCCTGGATGAAGGCAGTCCGCAGGCCGCCGTCACCCACCATGGCATCCGGGTTGGACGCCAGGAAGCTGTTGGCCTGGTAGCCGATGTTCCACATGCCGAAGAACATGGCCGGGAAGGTACACAACCACACCGTGATCATGATGCGCTTCAGGTCTACGCCGTCACGCACATGGGAGGTGGTGGAGGTTACGCTCGAAGGCGAGTAGAAAATGGTATCGACGGCTTCGTACAGCGCATACCAGCGCTCGTACTTGCCGCCTTTTTCAAAGTGATGCTCGATTCCATCGAGAAACTGTCGGATTGCCATCGTATTAGCCCTCGATCTCGATTCGGGTCAGGTTCTCTCGGAGAATCGGACCGTATTCATATTTGCCGGGGCACACGAAGGTGCACAGCGCCAGATCTTCTTCGTCCAACTCCAGGGCACCCAGTTTCTGTGCCATTTCGGTATCACCGACAATCAGCGAACGCAGCAGCTGGGTCGGCAGGATATCCAGGGGCATGACCTGCTCATACGCACCCACCGGTACCATGGCCCGCTCACTGCCGTTGGTGGTGGTGGTGAAGTTGAACAATTTGCCCGGGTTGAGCTTGGACAGATAGATGTTCAGCACGGAGAACTTGTTCGGACCCGGAGACAACCAGCCCATGAACTCACGCTTGGTCTGTTCTTCCAGCACGGAAACCTGATTGGCGAAGCGACCCAGGTACGCGCAGGGACCGTCACCACGACGACCACCGAACACCGAACCGGAGATGGCACGGACTTCACAGTCTGTGGCAATTTCACCGTCCAGAAGTTCCTGAAGGCTGGCACCCAGGCGGGTACGGACCAGACGCGGCTTCAGAGCCTTGGGACCACCGATGGCCACGATGCGCTCGACCGGCACTTCACCGGTTTCGAACAGCTTCGCGATATCGATCACGTCCTGATAGTTGATCGACCAGACGGTCTTGCTGCCAGAAACGGGGTCCAGGTAATGGATGTGGGTACCCACATTGCCGGCCGGATGCACACCGTCAAACTGCTGGATCTCGATGTTGTCCGCCTTGGGCACGGACACGTCGGAACCGGGCTTACCGGTGACGAAAACCTTGCCGCTGGTCAGCTTGGAGATGATGCTCAGCCCCTTTTCGAAGGCCTTGGCATTCTCACCGATGATGACTGTCGGATCCGCCGCCAGCGGGTTGGTATCCATCACGGAAACGAAAATGGAATGGGGAGCGGAATCGATTTCCGGCACCTTGCTGTACGGACGCGTCTTGAACGCTGTCCACAGGCCGGACTCAACCAGGTTATCGACAACCTGCTGACGCTCCAGACCACCAAGGTCGGCATCGTTGTAGCGGGCGTAGGTCTCAGCCTCATCGCCATCGATTTCGATAACGATTGACTGGAACACGCGACGCTCACCGCGATTGACTTCTTTCACCACGCCGGCAGCGGGTGAAGTATAACGAACGCCTTCGGTCTTCTTGTCCGTGAACAGCAGCGACCCGCGCTTGACACGGTCTCCTTCTTTCACAGCCATTGTCGGCTTCATGCCGGTGTAGTCAAAACCGATCAACGCCACGTGGCGAATCGGATTGCCGTCTGTAATGGTCTGTTCGGGAGCGCCGCTGATGGGAAGATCCAGGCCTTTTTTGATCTTGATCATTAGCCTCGTCCAATCATCAGAAACTATCTAAGGATTTCCAACGCCCGGCCCCTGCGGCCCAGATTTCCTGGCGGGATTGCGCCAGAAGGCTGCACCATTTGACTCAAATACCGCAGCAAAATCTGCTGCCGGGCATTTGACGCAGGAAAAGATGAGAAACGGGGTGCCAGACATACCCAAAATCGCGCCAATTATAGAGATTAAGGAATTCTATTTCCACCAGTAACCCAAATGGTTTTATACCCCAAAAGCAGTAAAAAACCCCGGCAGCCAGGGCTACCGGGGTTCTTCAGAACACAGCGCGCCGGATCGGCGCTACGACCTTAGTCGCGTGCGCGCTTCGGGAAGATCGGGTAAGTCACACCCGCCATCTGGTTCACGCAACGAACCACCTGGGCGCTGTAGCCGAACTCGTTGTCGTACCACACGTACAGGATCAGACGCTTGCCGCTGGCAATGGTGGCCTGGGCATCAACGATGCCGGCGTGGCGAGAACCGACAAAGTCGGTGGAAACCACTTCCGGAGAGTTCACGAAGTCGATCTGCTTCTGCAGCTCGGAGTGCAGCGCCATGTCGCGCAGGTACTCGTTCACGCCTTCAACGGTAACATCCTTGTCCAGATTCAGGTTCAGGATGGCCATGGAGACGTTCGGGGTCGGTACCCGGATGGCGTTCCCGCTCAGCTTGCCCTTCAGCTCCGGCAGAGCCTTGGCGACAGCCTTGGCAGCACCGGTCTCGGTGATAACCATGTTCAGCGGGGCACTACGACCACGACGGCTACCCTTGTGGTAGTTGTCGATCAGGTTCTGGTCGTTGGTGTAGGAGTGCACGGTCTCCACGTGACCGTCCTGGATGCCGTACTCATCGTGGATGGCCTTGAGTACCGGCGTAATGGCGTTGGTGGTACAGGAGGCCGCAGACAGGATCTTGTCCTCGTCGGTGATCCAGTCGTTGTTGATGCCATAGACGATGTTCTTGATGTCGCCCTTGCCCGGTGCGGTCAGGATAACCCGGCTTACGCCCTTGGATTTCAGGTGCAGACCCAGGCCCTCCTCGTCACGCCACTTACCGGTGTTATCGATAACGATGGCGTTGTGGATGTCGTACTGGGTGTAATCCACCTTGTCCGGACCGTCAGAGTAGATCACCTTGATGTAGTTGCCGTTGGCGATCAGGGCAGATTCTTTCTCGTCCACGGTGATGGTGCCGTCAAACGGACCATGGACAGAATCACGACGCAGCAGGCTGGCGCGCTTCTCGAGGTCGTTCTCGGCGCCGCCCTGACGAACCACGATGGCACGCAGGCGCAGATTGTTGCCGCCACCGGCCTTCTCGATCAGGATACGGGCCAGCAGTCGGCCGATACGACCGAAACCGTAGAGCACAACGTCCTTGGTGTCGTTGTGGGCATCTTCCTCGGACTGAGACTGGTACTGGCCAACCACCGGACCGATCTCACGCTTGAGGAATTCAGTCAGATCACCACCTTCGGACTTGAACTTCACAGCCAGCTTGCCGATATCGACGTGGGCGCGGCCAAGGTCCAGCTTGTCCATCGCTTCGAGAATCGGCAGGGTGTCGTGAACGGACAGCTCACTGTCTTCCACCTGACGCACGAACCGGTGAGCGCGAATGATATCAATCACCGACTGGTTGATAATGGCGCGGCCATAAACGGACGTAACCACGTTGTTCTTGCGGTAGAGACGGCCGATCAGCGGAATCATGGCTTCGGCGGTGGATTCTCTTTCCGTCCAGTTAGACAGGTGCTGGTTGATCTGTTCGTGACTCACGGTTGGGACCTCTGTTAGCACTGGGAATAATTTTAAGGGGCGCACATTATCCAACTTAAGGAGCCTGACGGCAAATACGATCGGCTCATCCATTCGTAAGGTTCCGGTCATACTCACGGGCACTGCTCACCCTGCCATGACAGTGTCATTCCCGGACGGTAGAATACGCCGCTCGCCATCTCCCCGATACAGGACTGCAGGAGCAACCACCCGACCATGAGCCAAGGCCCCTCCAGATCAGATAACCGGCTGATTGCACCGGAGTTTCCCACTCGCCCGGCGGACCACCGCACCTGGGGGGAGCTGCACGGCAGCAGTAATGCCCTGGCCATCTGCGAGAGCGCCCGCAACCATCCGGGACTGACGCTCGTTATCACCCGCAGCACCAGCGAGGCCATCCAGCTGGAGCAGGCCATGCGGTTTTTCCTGGGACTGCCCGAGGATGAGGATCAACCGGCGATCACCGCAGACGGCATGGAACTGCTCTCCCTGCCGGACTGGGAAACCCTGCCCTACGACCTGTTCTCGCCACACCAGGACATCACCTCCCGCCGGATCCGGACCCTGCATCGCCTGCCCTCGACCCGTCATGGGCTGCTGGTAGTGCCTGCCCGCACCCTGATGCACCGGCTGCCACCGGTCAGTTACCTGCAGGGCAATACCCTGATCCTGGAGGTTGGCCAGTCCCTGGACATCGACAAATGGCGCCTCCAGCTTGAAGCCGCCGGGTACCGCTACTCGGAGAATGTCTACGAGCACGGCGAATACGCCGTCCGCGGCGCAATCCTCGATATTTTTCCCATGGGTGCCAGCCAGCCCTACCGCATAGACCTGTTCGATGACGAAATCGAAACCCTGCGCACCTTCAACCCGGAAACCCAGCGTTCGGTTGACCGGATTGATCGCATCGAACTGTTGCCGGCCTATGAATTCCCCTGGCACAAGGAAGCCCGTTCCGGATTCCGCAACCGCTGGTTCGAGCAGTTCCCCAATGCCGACCGGGATGCCCCCATCTACCAGGACGTGAGCCACGGCATCACGCCGCCCGGCATCGAGTACTACCTGCCGCTGTTCTTTGACGAAACGGCCACCCTGTTCGATTACCTGCCCGGGGAAACCCTCGTTTTCACGGCCGAGGGCCTGAATGAGGCGGTCAGCCAGTTTGATGCCGAGACCCGAAATCGCTACGAGGATCGCCGCCACGACCGCCTGCGGCCGATCATGCCGCCAGCCACCCTGTTTCTGCAACAGGATGAGCTTTTTGGCCATCTGAAGACCTTCCCGCGGGTGACCACCACCCCGGACACCGTCGAAGGCAGCGGCGCCGTCAACTGCCCGAGCCAGGCGCTGCCCGATGTGTCGATGGACGGGCGGGCAGCAGACCCGGCAGCACGGCTCAAGCGTTTTATCACCGAATTTGGTGGCCGGGTTCTGATCGGAGCCGAATCCTCCGGCCGGCGGGAAGCGCTGATAGAGAACCTGTCCAGCCATGGCCTGAAAACCACGAACCTGGAAGACTGGCAGTCCTTCATCTCGGAAGAAAACTGCCCTCTGGCCATCACTATCGCCCCCATGGAGCAGGGATTGGTCCTGCCCGGGCAGCATCTGGCCCTGGTCACCGAGACCGCCCTGTTCGGCGAACGGGTCCTGCAACGCCGACGCCGGGAAAAACCGACGGAACTGGACGATGACGGCTACCGGGATCTGTCAGAACTGCGGATCGGATCTCCGGTGGTTCACATCGACCATGGCGTGGGCCGCTACCTGGGACTGGAGACGATTACCGTCGGCGACGAATCCAACGAGTTCCTTATGCTCGAGTACGCCGGGGGCTCGAAACTGTATGTACCGGTTTCCAGTCTGCACCTGATTTCACGCTACGCCGGCACCGATGTCGAGCACGCGCCGCTGCACAAACTGGGCACCGAGCGCTGGAGCCACGCCAAGCAGAAAGCGCTCGAGAAGATCCGCGACACCGCGGCGGAACTGCTTGATGTCTACGCCCGCCGGGAAGCCCGCAAAGGCTTCCAGTTCGAGGATCCGAAGGAGGCCTACCGCGCCTTTGCTGCCGAATTCCCGTTCGAGGAAACTCCGGATCAGGAAGTGGCCATCCAGGCGGTATTCGAGGACATGACCGGTGAGCGCCCCATGGACCGACTGGTCTGCGGGGATGTCGGCTTCGGCAAGACCGAGGTGGCCATGCGCGCCGCTTTCCTGGCCACCTGGTCCGGTAAACAGGTGGCGGTACTGGTACCCACCACTCTGCTGGCCCAGCAGCATTACGAGTCCTTCCGGGACCGGTTCTCCGGCACGCCGGTCCAGGTGGAACTGCTATCCCGTTTTCGCAGTGGCAGCCAGACCACCAAGGCGATGGAAGCCATCGAGCACGGCAAGGCGGACATTGTCATCGGCACTCACAAGCTGCTGCAGGGAGACATCCGGTTCAAGAATCTGGGCCTGGTGATCATCGACGAGGAACACCGGTTCGGGGTCCAGCAGAAGGAAAAACTCAAGGCGTTGCGGGCCGAAGTGGACATGCTGACACTGACCGCCACGCCCATCCCGCGCACCCTGAACATGGCCATGGGTCACCTGCGGGATCTGTCCATCATTGCCACCCCACCGGCCCGGCGACTGTCGGTGAAAACGTTTGTCCGGCAGCGGGATGATGCTATGACCAAGGAGGCCATCCTGCGGGAAATCCTCCGGGGCGGTCAGGTGTACTATCTGCACAACGACGTGGCCACCATCGAGAAAACCGCGGAAGACCTCCGACGGATGATTCCCGAGGCGCGTGTGGGCGTTGCCCACGGCCAGATGCGCGAACGGGAGCTCGAGCAGATCATGTCGGACTTCTACCACAAGCGCTTTAACGTACTGGTGTGTACCACCATTATTGAAACCGGCATCGACATCCCCAGTGCCAACACCATCATCATCGAGCGCGCAGACAAGTTCGGCCTGGCCCAGCTGCATCAGCTCCGGGGCCGTGTGGGCCGCTCCCACCACCAGGCCTATGCTTACCTGCTGACGCCGCCACCCCGGGCGATGACCGCGGACGCCAGGAAGCGCCTGGATGCGATCTCCGAGGCCCAGGATCTGGGCGCAGGCTTCATGCTGGCCACCCATGACCTGGAGATCCGGGGGGCTGGCGAGTTGCTGGGTGAGGAGCAGAGCGGGCAGATCGAGACCATCGGTTTCACCCTGTACATGCAACTGCTGGATGAAGCCGTCAAGGCCATCAAGGAAGGCCGTACGCCGAACGCAGACCTGCCCCTGAGCCACGGCACCGAGATGAACCTGCGGATTCCGGCGCTGATTCCCGAGGACTACCTGCCTGATGTCCATAACCGGCTGATGCTCTACAAGCGCATTGCCAGCGTGGACAACAAGGAAGCATTAAAAGAACTTCAGGTTGAGATGATCGACCGTTTCGGTTTGTTACCGGAACCGGCAAAGAACCTGGTTCGTCAGACTGAATTGAGGCTCAGGGCCGAGGCACTGGGTATCGTGAAAATCGATGCCGGCAAGGAATGGACCCGTCTGGAGTTCGGCGGCTCGACACCGGTGGACCCGCTGGTTCTGGTTAAAAAAGTGCAATCCGCGCCGGACCAGTACCGGCTTGAGGGGGCCAATAGCTTCCGTTTCAGGCTGAAGGACACCTCCACCGGTGGTAAACTCGATGGCATTTCGCAAATGCTGGACGAGCTGACACCGGCTGACAGTAAATCCAGGCACTGACGCTCGCATGATTCGGGGAGAGAATCCGTTGCAACCGACCACCCTTTTCAGCAGTACCAAGGCCGCCCGCATCCTGGCCACGATCACGCTGGCCATGCTGGCCCTGACCGCGCACGCCCAGGATTCAGGCAACATTCCGGACGATTACTACCGTGCGGAATTTGTCATTCTTGAGCGCATCGTCGATCCCTCGGCGGTTGAAGAGCGTATGGGGGACCGGGAGGTAGAGCCGCCGATCCAGACCAACGAAGCGCTATGGGTCGTTGATCGCAGCGGCAATGCCCAGACTACCCAGAACCTGGCGCCCCGCGGGGATCTGTACCTCAATTCGGCGGCCCAGCGGCTGGAAAACAGCGGCAATTACCGGGTACTGATGACTGCGGGCTGGTACGAGGCGTTCCCGCCCGACTATGAAGGCGCTCCCCTCAGAATTGAGTTGGGCGACTGGATCGACAGCGCGGGGCAACGGGAAATCGAGGGACATATCACCATTGACCGCCAGCGCTATCTGCACGTGGAGGTCCACCTTAATCACTGGCAGCAGGGCACCAGTTCATTCGTCAGTCAGCCCGCTCCGAATCCCACTGAAGACGGACAACTGCAGGAGGAAACCGAGAGCGACAGCTTTGTATCCCTCCAGCCACAGGCGGCTCAGCCAGTTGCAAATCCGCTGGAACTGGTGACCTGGATCCGCGAGACCCGCAGGATGCGCAGCCAGGAAGTCCATTTCCTGGACTCCCCCACCATCGGCGTCCTGGTGTTCTTCAGGAAGGTCGAGGCATCGGACTGAGTTGTCCGAGCTGGGCCATCGAGCTGGCGAGAATGGTCTTCACACCGGACATTCCCTGCTCGATGGCTTCTTCAATTTCTTCCATGGTGATGATGTGGTCGGATTTACCCGCGGCCCAGTTCACCACCAGCCCCAGGCACACGTAACGCATCCCCAGTTCTGCCGCCAGTGCCGCCTCCGGCATACCGGTCATACCTACCAGATCGCAACCGTCCCGCTCCATGCGCCGGATCTCCGCGGCGGTCTCCAGCCTCGGACCCTGGGTTGCACCATACACGCCGAAATCCGAGAACGGCACCGACTCCCGTCTCGCGGCGTCGATCAGTGCCTGCCGGGCGCCTGCGTCGTAGGGAAAGGTGAAATCGATGTGGGTGACCGAATCCAGGTCGCCTTCAAAAAAGGTACTGCCCCGCCCCCAGGTGTAATCAATGATCTGGTCCGGAACGACAACGTGGGCCGGTCCCATATCCGGATGAATACCTCCCACGGCATTCACGCCGACCACGGTTCGCACACCCGCCTCATACAGCGCAAGGATATTGGCCCGGTAGTTGACCTGGTGCGGCGGAATCCGGTGCGGATTGCCGTGCCGGGAAAGGAAAATCACGGACTGCTCACCCAACCGCCCCTCCACCAGGGGCGCAGAGGGCTCACCCCAGGGCGTGGAAACGCTGGACTCGCCCGCGATGGTCAGCCCGGAAAGTGTGGTCAGGCCGGTACCACCGATGATACCGACCGGCGCAGTGCTTGAAGCTTGAGTCATTCTGACTTCCCTTCGGGTGATTCTTTGCCGTTAGCGGAGGCCTTCTGCTCCCCTTCTCGCGCGCCACTCTCCCGTTCGCCATTGTCCTCGCCGGAGAGACGCACGCCGTCGGGAAGATGCAGGGTACGGGTCGGGAAGGCCACCTCGGCGCCATAGCCTTCAATAATGTCGCTGATCCGCAGCAGCACATCCTGCTTGATCTCGTGGAACCGGACCCACTGGGTGGTCTTGGTGAAGGTGTACACCATGATATCGAGAGACGAGCTGTTGAACGCCACGAAATTGACGATCAAAGTGCGCTGGGTCTCGATTTCCTCGTGATTCTCCAGCATGGAGCGGATATCGGAGACGATGTCCGCCATCTGGCTGACATCCGCGTAACGGATCCCGATGGTTTCGTAGATCCGGCGGTTGTACATGCGCGAGGGGTTTTCCACCGCGATGGTGGTGAATGCCGCGTTGGGCACATAAAGCGGTCGCTGGTCAAAGGTACGGATTGTCGTGACCCGCCAACCGATATGTTCGACCGTGCCCTCGATGTTCCTGTCCGGCGAGCGGATCCAGTCGCCAACTTTGAAGGGCCGGTCCAGGTGCACAATCATGCCCCCGAAGAAGTTGGCCAGCAGGTCTTTGGCGGCAAAACCCACGGCGATACCACCGACACCACCGAAGGCCAGCACCCCGGAAATGCTGTAGCCCAGGGTCTGCATGACAATCAGCACGGCGGTAATAATAACCACAGCCCTGGACAGCTTGCTCACCGCATTGACGGTGGTGTAGTCCATGGGCTTTTTCATCTTCATCGGGGAGACCAGAATCTGCTCGGCCTCCTTGATCATGCGTAGCAGCACCCACACCACGATCCAGATGAAGCCCAGCTCCAGCAGCTTCTGGTTGGCCTTGAAGATCTCGGCTTCGGAATAGTGGTGGGCCACCTCTGCGGCCCAGTACACGCCCTGGAGCCAGACAAAGGCAACCAATGGCTTTCGGGCGGCGTGCAACAGCGCGTCATCCCAGATGTTGCGGGTTTTGCTGAACTTGTTCTCGAGGGCCCGGATTATGTGGCTCACCACATAGGCCACAAAAGCGGTACCAAAAACCAGCGCAAACACAATGATGCCGGCGCGCCAGCCCTCGGAGAGCAACCCGTAACCCTTGATCCACTCGTTGATTGTTGTCAGCAGCTCTCCGATCATCGGATCCCTCGGATGAAAGATGGTTAAAGGATGACGACCCGCAGCCCCGCGCGGACCCGGTCAAACACCTCGATCACATCGGGATTGCGCATCCGGATGCAGCCGTGGGACCTGGGAACCCCCATGGGCTCGGTGTCGGGTGTGCCGTGAATGTATATGAAGCGACGGAAAGTATCGACCCCGGGGCCCCGGTTTTTACCCGGCTCCAGGCCGCACAACCAGACGATGCGACTGAGGATCCAGTCCCGGTCGGGATGCGCCAGTGCCAGTTCCGGACTGTAGATTTCACCGGTGGGGCGGCGGGCCCGGAACACGGTGTTTGCCGGCAGACCCTGGCCCACCATGGCGCGGATGTAGTGTTCGCCCCGGGGGGTGCAGCCGCTGCCATCCTGCTCCCCGGCTCCGTGCAGGGCGGTGGATACCGGATAGCTGGCAATGATTTGGCCCTGATCATTCACCAGGGTCAGAGTCTGGTCAGCGATGGAAACTGCCAGGTGATCGACGTGCTTTCGGGATTGGGTCAAAACCGGTCGGGCTCCGTATCCGGACTATTCCAGACCGGAAGCCTAACCGAGGGAGCAGAACTCAGGCAACCGAGACCTTGCTGCCTTTGGGCGGAACCAGCATGGTATCTTCGGCCTGCATGCCGGCAGCCAGGAACGGTACCAGGCGCATGGCGATCTCCTGGACCGAGGTTTCGACACCGGTCTTGTTCTGCAGGATATCGCGCAGGGCATCCGAGCTGGACATGGTGAAGGCGGTCGCCCCGAGCATGAACTGGATGCGCCAGTAACGGTCTACGGCTGACAATTGCGGTGTTGCGGCCTTGAGCAGGCGCATGAAACGACTGAACGGGTCGCCGTATTCCTGCTCCAGGAACTTGCGCAGGTGGCCCTGGGACTGGGTGTAAGCCAGACCGAGCAGGCGCATGAAGATGGAGATACCCTTTTCGTTTCTCTGGGGCATCCGGACAGCACTTTCGGTCAGGGCCCAGAGGGTCTGATTCAGGGTCGGGGGCTGATCGCCACAACTCTCCTCGAGCTCATCGAAGGCTTTTTCCAGGGTGGCGGAAAACGGCGTGAGAAAACGGGCAAAGACCGCGTGAATCAGCGCGTTCTTCGAACCAAAGTGGTAATTGACAGCAGCGAGGTTTACTTTAGCCTTACTGGTAATCATCCGGAGGGAAGTTTCGGAAAACCCGCGCTCGGCAAACAGCTCCTCGGCTGCGTCAAGAATCCGGTCTACGGTATCAGATTGCGCCATCTTGTTATCGGTGCCTCTAGCGTACGTCTGTTTTAAACATACGTTTGAAGCCAATTTATGTCAAGTTTGTTATCCTTCAGCTTCCCGCCACAGCGCAGAGCTCCGAAAGCCGAGAGGTAGTCTATGTTCACAGGAATTGTCCAGGGTATCGCCACCATCGAAGAAGTCACCGCCCGTCCGGGACTGAGCACACTGGCGGTGCGGCTCCCCGAGGACAAGGTGGAAGGCGTGACTATTGGCGCTTCCGTGGCCATCAATGGCACCTGCCTGACCGTGACCCGCCAGGAAGGCGCGATACTTTACTTCGACGCCATGCAGGAGACCCTGCGACTGACCACCCTGGGAGACCTCGAAGCAGGTAAGGCCGTCAACTTCGAGCGGGCAGCACGGATCGGCGACGAGATCGGCGGCCACCTGTTGTCAGGGCATGTGCACACCACTGCCAGGATCGTGGAGATCGAGCGCCCGGAGAACAATGTCACGATCTGGTTTGAAGTGCCGGAGGAATGGACCCGCTATATCTTTCCCAAGGGCTACATTGCGATCAACGGCGCCAGCCTGACCATTGGCGAAGTCCGCGAAAATCGCTTCAACGTGCATCTGATCCCCGAAACCCTGAGAGCCACCACCTTCGGCACGGCGGAGATTGGAGACCGGGTCAATATCGAAATCGACAGCCAGACCCAGACCATTGTCGACACCCTGGCACGCCTGGGTTACGACCGCCCGGCCTGAAACACCACGAACTTCGGATCCGCATCCAGCTGACTCACCTTCGGGAAATCCCGTTTGAGGGTCCGGTGATAGCCCAGGTGCCGGTTGCCCACCATCAGCAATCGCCCACCAGGGGCAAGGTGTCGGGCAGCCTGCCGGAACAGCCGCAGGGCGATATGATCTCCTACCACACCCCCTTCGTGGAACGGAGGATTGAGCAGGATCAGGTCAAACGCCCCGGCCTCCTCCGGAATACCGTCGGCGTGATGAAAAGTCGCTTCGATACCCGGAAAAGCCCGACTGACATTGTGCCTGGCGCTCAGCACGGCCTGACTGGACACATCGGTGAATGTCAGGCTCAGCTCCCGCCGCGCCGACAGGGCCTGAAGCCCGAGCACACCGTTCCCGCAGGCCAGGTCCAGCACCCGGGCATCGTCACCGAGCGCCGACACGGCGGCCGTGACATGGGGCAACAGCAGCCGTGTGCCGATATCCAGCTTCTCCCGGGCAAACACCGCAGGCAAGGCCTCCACCCGGACACCGTTATCCAGGGCATAGCCCTTCCATAATCCCGGCCAGTCGTTCAGGCCCGCCTGCCCCCTGCTGCACATCACCACCCGCGCCTTCTTGCGGGCAGGAAAAACCTGCTCGGTTACTACCGCCTCGGCAAAGACATCGACACTGCGGTCCGGGAGGTGCTTGATCATGCCGCCGGCCAGGATCCTGCCCTGCTCCGACAGTACCCCGTTGAGCCAGCGCAGCAGCCAGGCCAGATAATCCGCCTGGCGGGGAATCCGCAACACGACCAGATCAAAGGACCCCTCGGGAGGATCCTGCCAGCTGGTGACACGGGGCATTTCCGCGACCGAGGGATTGGCTCTGGCGTTCATTGCCAGTGCCTCAGTCAGGCCGGCGTTGTCCGCCACCAGTTCCGGTGCAAACCGTGCCAGCCCCAGAGACAGGGCGCCGAATTGGTCATCCACAATGAGGACTCTGGCGTCCGACCGGTCCTGGAGGAGCGTTGCAGCGGTGTCCAGCAACAGTTCGTCAGCCGCATCCCAGGCCCTGAGCGACTTGTCACCGCCACCGGGGCGGACCAGTAAAAGTGGGCCATCGGGAGTCTGGAGTTTTGCGCTTGTCATTTCGGGCTATCCGGGGAGGCGTTTCATGGGGGCGCCCATTCTAGGCTGTTTATTCTAGAAATTAACCCTAGAGTTCGCAGTGTTCATGCAATTCACCTTTGCCCCTCACCCCAGGGGCTTTTTTTATTCCTTCAGCGGCGAAAAGCGCGATAGACGGTAAACCGGCGGGTTTGCTCCAGCCGCTCCACAGCACCGACATGGCGCCGGATCAACTCTTCATAGGGCAGGAAACTGTTCGCCACCAGCCGCAATTCGCCGCCGGCTTCCAGGTGTGAAGCCACGTCCTGAAGAAAGCGCTCGGTCATGGAGGTATCGGTCCGGACGCCGGTGTGAAACGGCGGATTGGTGACAATGGCAGGCCATTTACCTTCGATGCCTGCGAGGCCGTCCGAGGCATGAATATCCCCCGCACACCCATTGCGTTCATAGGTTGCCCGGGCACAGATCACCGCCTGCGACTGGACATCGAGGCCATCGACCCGGGAAACAGTCTGATCCGACTGCCGCTGCCAGCCCTGGAGCCAGCTGCCAATCACCCCGGCACCGCAGGCAAAATCCAGCAACCGGCCGGCACTGACAGGCTCTCGGGCGAGACTGTCAAGCAACAGCGCCGTCCCCTCGTCCAGCTCGCCGTGGCTGAAGATACCGGGCATACCGGCCACATCGATGCTGACGCCCGCGTGTTCCACCTGTGTCCAGGTGATCCAGTCCGCCAGCGCGAACTCCGGGGCCGGCTCTGTAATCTCTGCACTCCAAACCTGGCAATGGCGGGCACTGTCCACCTTGCCGGCATCGGGCAAGCTGGCCCGGAGCTGCTTGACCGCGCCGGCGATACCTTCTTTTTTCTCGCCCACCAGGATCAACCGGGCACCGGCCCCGGCCAGCCATAGCGCCAGAGCCAGGCGCAGGTCCAGTTCGGCCCGCGCCTTGGGGAGGAAAACCACAATGGTGTCGAGACTGGCGGGCTGCAGGCCTGGGGCATCATAGCCGAAACAGGCCTGCCAGCCGGGCACCCGGCTCAGGGCCTCGTAGACGCCGGCGTGCTCGCTCATGGCGAGGCCTTGCTCCCCCAGCCGGGACAGCAGGCCGGGGTCCGTGACCCCGAGCAGACCAACCGTACCACCGAGCAGGTCACGGTTACGAAGCAATGCCTCATGGGAATTGGGAAGGGAGGACATGAAGCGATCAGGCCAGTTTCTGGCGACCGGCACGAACCGGGCGCTGAACCAGCTCCTCGACCGCAGTCTGCCGCACCTGGTCCCGCTCTTCCTCGTTGGAGATGGACAGCCCCATGTCCCGGAGCAGGCCATCGGCCACATCATAGACAAAGCCATGGACGTTCAGGGGCTGCCCGCGACGCCAGGCTTCCTGGACGATGTTGTTCTGGCAAACGTGCCCCACCTGTTCCACCACATTGAGCTCGCACAGACGGTCGATCCGGTCCTGCTCGCTGGTGATCGCATCCAGGGTAGCCTGATGGCGGTCGCGCACGTCCTGGACATGGCGCAGCCAGTGACTGATCAGGCCAAAACCTTCGTTCCGCAGGGCTGCCCGCACACCGCCACAGCCATAGTGGCCCACCACCAGGATGTGCTTCACCTTGAGCACCTCGATAGCGAACTGCAGCACCGACAGGCAGTTGAAGTCGGTATGCACCACCACGTTGGCCACATTGCGGTGAACAAAGAGTTCACCGGGCAGCAGATCCACAATCTGGTTGGCCGGTACCCGGCTGTCGGCGCAGCCGATCCACAGGTATTCCGGCGCCTGCTGATTGGACAGGCGGTCGAAGAACTTGGGATCGACGGACTTGATGCCGTTGGCCCAGGCCCGGTTCTTTTCCAGCAGATTATCTAGCTGCCCCATGCAAACAACTCCCGTTTCTGACAAAAGTGCCGGAATTGAAAGCGAATCATTGTCGAAACGCAATACTCAGTTGGTCTCAACCTCGATTTCACCCTGGGGCTGGTGGATCGTGCTCTGGGCCAGATCCAGCAATTCCCGCAGCGCGACCGAGAACATGGCGTACTCGGGCTCCCGGGTATTCTTGAGCTCCACAAGCATGGATTTCCAGCGATCAATCAGTTGCTCATGCTGCTGCATCCAGGTTTCCACACAGGCAGGCACATCGGTCGGCTTTTCCGCCAGCTTCAATACCCCGGTGGTCAGGGCCCGCTGCTGCCAGTCCAGATCTTCCCGGAAGCTCTCCCGGGCCAGTGCCTCCCAGTGGGAAACCGGCTTCAGATCGGCGATGGCAGTAGCAAACCAGGTCAGGTCAAGACGGTCGCCCAGCTCGAAATAGAGGTTGGCCACGGTCTTCAGGGGCATACCGGTAGCTTCCTTGGCCTCGATGATACCCAGGGACGAGTACAGGTAACCGGTGCCGGACACCACGGACGCCAACTCCTTGGGCAGGCCCGCCTCCACCAGATCGTTATGGCGTTTCTCCCAGGCCTGGCGCGCCTGCTCACCCAGGTAGTCCGGCAGGCCGGCGGTAATGGCCCACACACTGTCGGCAAACCGCTCCATATGGCTCTGGATGCTCAGCTCAGCCCGGCGGTTACGCAGCAGCCAACGGACGGACCGGCGCATCAGGCGCATCAGATCCTGCATCAGCTCCATCTGCAGCCTGGCCGGAATGTGGAAATCCAGTGCCTCGATCTTGTCCCACCAGTTGTCGATGCGGAACACATCCCGCGCGATAATCCATGCCAGGGCAATGGACGCCGCGTCGGCACCGGTGGACTGGTTCAGGCGCTCCACAAAGGTAATGCCCATGTGGTTGACCATGTCATTGGCAATCTGCGTGGCGATGATTTCCCGGCGCAGCTGGTGCTCACCGAGTTCCGAGCTGAACTGCTGGGTCAGGGCCCGGGGGAACACCTTGTACATTTCGCCGGCCAACAGCGGCTCGTCCGGTAAGGTGCTGTCAATCAGGGTCTGCTTCAGGTCCCCTTTCACGTAGGAGATCAGCACCGACAGCTCCGGCCGGGTCAGCCCCTTCTTGTCGAGCTTACGCTCGGACAGGGTTTCATCGTCCGGCAGGAACTCCAGGGCCCGGTTGAGCTTGCCTTCGCTCTCGAAGGTATTCATCAGCCGGCGGTATTCCTCCAGGCGCGTCGCCGCATCCTCACTGGCGATACTGAGGGCCTGGGTCTGACGGTAGTTGTTCTTCAGCACCAGGGCCGCAACATCGTCGGTCATTTCCTCCAGCATCACGTTCCGCTGTTTCTCGGTGAGATCACCGACAGCCACGGCCCGGTTGAGCAGGATCTTCATGTTGACCTCATGGTCCGAGCAATCCACGCCACCGGAGTTGTCGATGAAGTCGGTGTTCAGGCGACCGCCCTTGAGGGCGTACTCAATGCGGCCCAACTGGGTCAGACCCAGGTTACCGCCCTCACCCACCACCTTGCAGCGCAGCTCGGCGCCGTTGATCCGCAGACCATCGTTGGCCTTGTCGCCCACATCGGTGTTGGATTCGGAGCTGGCCTTTACATAGGTGCCGATACCACCGACCCAGAGCAGGTCCACCTGGGCCTTGAGGATGTGGGAAATCAACATGTTGGGCGGCACGCGATCGGCCTTGATGCCCAGCAGTTTTTTCATTTCGGGGCTGACCGGGATCGACTTGGCGTTCCGGCTGAACACACCGCCGCCCTTGGAAATCAGCTTGGTGTCGTAATCGGTCCAGGCGGACCGGGGCATTTCGAACAGGCGCTTGCGCTCCCGGAAACTGGCCTCAGCATCCGGATCCGGGTCGACGAAAATGTGAATGTGGTTGAACGCCGCAACCAGGCGGGTCTTCTCCGAGCACAGCATGCCGTTGCCGAACACGTCGCCGCCCATATCGCCGATGCCGATGGCGGTAAACTCGTCCAGTGCCGGGTTGATGCCCATTTCGCGGAAGTGGCGTTCCACCGAGACCCAGGCACCCCGGGCGGTGATGCCCATCTTCTTGTGGTCATAGCCGTTACTGCCGCCGGAGGCGAACGCATCGCCCATCCAGAAGCCGTATTCCGCAGCCAGGCCGTTGGCGATGTCGGAGAAGGTCGCGGTGCCCTTGTCGGCGGCCACCACCAGGTAGTGATCGTCCTCGTCGTGCCGGATAACCCGCTCCGGCGGCTTGATCCCGGCATCCACCAGGTTATCTGTGATATCCAGCAGGCCGCAGATAAAGGTCTTGTAGGCCGCGATACCCTCGGCCTGGAACGCTTCCCTATCCGAAGGGTCCGGCAGCCGCTTGGCCACGAAACCACCCTTGGCGCCCACCGGCACGATGACCGCGTTCTTTACCTGCTGGGCCTTCACCAGACCCAGAATCTCGGTGCGGTAATCCTCGAAGCGGTCAGACCAGCGCAGGCCGCCACGGGCAACCTTGCCGCCCCGGAGGTGGACACCCTCGACCCTCGGCGAATACACGAAGATCTCGAACATCGGCAGCGGCAGCGGCATGTCCGGGATTCGGGAGGGATCGAACTTCACGCTGATGTAGGACTTGGGCTTGCCGTCGGCATCCAGCTGGTAGTAGTTGGTGCGCAGGGTCGCCTGCATCAGCTCCAGGTACAGACGCAGCACCCGGTCCTCGCTGAGGTTTTCAACCTCATCCAGTCCGGCGCTGAATTCGATTTCCAGCTTCTGCTGGGCCGCCTCGCTCTTGCCCCTGCTCTGATAGCGCTCGGGGTTGAATCGGATGTCAAAGAGGTCCAGCAGGGTCCGGGTCAGCTGGACATGGTTGACCAGGGTATTGGAGATGAAGGTCTGACTGTTGGAGAAACGGATCTGCCGCATATACCGCGCGTAGGTCCGCAGCAGCGCAATCTCCCGCCAGCTCATGTAGGACGACAGCAGCAGGCGGTTGAAGGCGTCGTTTTCAGCCTCGCCGTGCCAGACCCGGCGGAACAGCTCCTCGAAAATCGGCCGGATACGGTGGATGTCCACCACTTCCCCGGTGTGGGCCTGAAGGGTGAAATCGTGGATCCAGACCGACTTGCCGTGGCGATCCAGCACCTCGAACGGGTGCTCCCCGATCACCCGGAAGCCCAGGTTATCGAAGATCGGCATCACGTCGGACAGCGGCAGCGGCTCGTCCGGGAAGAACAGTTTGAAGTGCAGGGTCGACTCATCCTCCTCCAGAGCCCGGTAGAAGCTCATGGCCAGATCGTCGTTATCCGCGGAGGCCGCGATGTGGTCCAGATCGATGGCGGCCCTGCGCGGCGAGAACATATCGGTGTAACTGGCCGGGAAGCCACCGGCCCAGAGCCGGTAGAATTCATTGCCGCGTTCCTCGCCGTAAGCCTCGCTGAGCGCCTCATAGAGGCCGTCGCGCCAGGACTGGGCCAGGTCGATGACCTTCTCCCGGATCTCGGCGATCGGCAACTGGCGGTTTTCCACCTGGGGCACCCGGATGGTGAACTGCACCCGGGCCAGCACCGACTCGGAGAAGTGGGTAACAAACTCGATGTCCTCCGCTTCCAGGGTCTCGAACAGCACCTGCTCTACCTTCAGGCGCAGCTCGGTGTTGTAGATATCCCTCGGGAAGAAGGCCAGGCAGGTAACAAACTGGCCATACACATCCTCGCGCATGAACAGTTCGATGCGCCGGCGCTCCTGGATGTAGAGAATGTTCTTGGCCACCCGGAGCAGCTCGTCGGACTCGATCTGGAACAGCTCATCCCGCGGGTAGAGGGTGAGAATCTGCTCCAGTTCCTTGCCGGCGTAGTCGTCCCGCAGGAAGCCGGAACGTTTCATCACACTCTGGAACTTCCGGCGCAGCAACGGAATCTCGTCGGGGCGCTCGTTGTAGACCCGGGCAGTATACAGGCCCAGGAACCGACGCTCGCCGACGACATCGCCCTTGTCGTTGAATTTCTTGACCGCGATGTAGTCGGGATAGGCCGGGCGATGCACCCGGGAGCGCTGGGCGGACTTGGCGAAGATGAAGATGTCGTCGGTGCGGGTCATCTCGTGCCGGGTGCGCTGGGGCAGCTCGTTCAGACGGACCCGGTCCGGGCGCTCGTTGTTGACCCGCAGGATACCCAGCTCCGAGTTGGCGACCCGGCGAACGACAGTTCCGCTCTTGTCCTTCACATAGTCGTATTCGTCATAACCGAGGAAGGTGAAATGATCCTGAACCAGCCAGTTCAGGAAGGCCCTCGCCTCTTCCTTTTCCTCGTCGTTGATGCCGGCGGTGGTGTCGTCCAGCTCGCCGATGATCCGGTTGACCTTGTCAGTCACCACATTGAAGTCCGAGACCGCGATACGCACTTCGTGCAGGACCGTCTGCAGGGCCTCCTCCAGATCTTTCAGATCCGACGGATTGCTGTGGCGGTCGATTTCAAGAACGATAAAGGCCTCGTACTCTGCGCCCGAGCCGCTTTTCTTGGTGGAGTGCAGCTTCTTGAGCTTGCCGTCCTTGTCACGATCGACCTGCAGGATCGAGTGCTGGATGGAATGGGTGCCGATTTCCCGCTGGTTGATGGCGATCCGCAGAGAATCGATCAGGAACGGAATGTTCGGATGCAGGATGAAAATGACCGTGTGGGTGGACTGCCAGCCGTCACTTTCGAGGTCCGGGTTGAATACCGATACCGGGGTTTCCTCGGCACTGCGCTTCTGCAGAAACTGCCAGGCGGCCAGAATCGCGCCGTAGGTATCCGAGAATCGTCGACTCACCAACTCTTCAAGAGGGATGTGCGCATAATGTTGCTTTGCAAATTCGCTGATTTTTTTCGCCTCGGTCTTCGCGATCTTCTGGGAAAACGCATCAGCGAGTTGCTCAAAAAACTGTTCCTTGCTGGCCACAGTCAGCGCGTTCATGATCTACCTCTTGTCAGTGTGAAATAAACGTAATCGACGTACTGTCAGATAAGCATAGTCAAACCCTTGATTTTTGCCGTCCAGATGCGAAAACTGCGGCAACTACTTACGAACAATACGGTTCCTTGACGGGACATGGATAAGGGAGCAGTTACATCCAATGTCACTACAGCATACGTTCGGGGAGTTAAGGTCACAGTTAGCCAAAAGGATCATTGGCCAGGAAAAACTGGTAGACCGGCTGCTCATTGCCCTGCTGGCCGACGGCCACCTGCTGGTGGAAGGGGCGCCCGGGCTGGCCAAGACCACCGCCATAAAGGCCCTGGCGGACCACCTCGAGGGTGACTTCCACCGTATCCAGTTCACCCCGGATCTTCTGCCTTCGGATGTCACCGGCAGCGAGATCTACCGGGCGGAAACCGGGCAGTTCGAATTCCAGAAAGGCCCCATCTTCCACAATCTCGTGCTGGCCGACGAAATCAACCGTGCGCCGGCGAAGGTGCAGTCCGCCCTGCTCGAAGCCATGGGCGAGCGGCAGGTCAGCGTCGGTCTCAAGACCTTCCCCCTGGACAAACTGTTCCTGGTGATGGCCACCCAGAACCCCATCGAGCAGGAAGGTACCTACCCGCTGCCCGAAGCCCAGCTGGACCGTTTCCTGATGCATGTGGTGATTGACTACCCCTCGGCCGAGGCTGAAAAGGCCATCCTGCACCTGGCAAGGAACGATTACCGCCAGGGACTGCCAAAGGCCGAAACCCGGATCACTGCCGAGCAGGTCTTTGCAGCAAGGGCCGAGGCGGCGGATATCTACATGGCCGAACCGGTTGAGCAATATCTGCTGGCCCTGGTACTGGCGACTCGCGATGCCGCCACCCTGGATCCGGAACTGGCCCGCTGGACCGCCTTCGGCGCGAGCCCCCGGGGCACCATTGCCCTGGACCGGTGTGCCCGCGCCAGTGCCTGGCTGGATGGCCGGGACTATGTCACTCCCGATGACGTCCGGGCCATGGCCTTTGACGTGCTCCGGCACCGGATACTGCTGACCTTCGAGGCCGAAGCCGAGGGCATGACGCCGGACGCGGTCATCGCGCGGCTGATCGACCGGGTTCCGGTCGCCGCCTGAGGCCCCATATCCCTGTGCAAGACCCGACACCATGGTAAGCAGCCAAGCCACCACACACATCAGCCTGCCGGACCTGATCCGGTTGCAGGCCGATGCCCGGGCCCTGAAGCTGCCTTCCGCGCGGCCGGTACGGTCCCGGCAGGCGGGCCTTCAGCGCTCGCCGCAACGGGGGCGCGGCATGGCCTTTGCCGAGGTGCGCCAGTACCAGCCAGGTGATGACATCCGCAGCATCGACTGGCGGGTCACCGCCCGGCGCCAGTCTCCCCACACCAAACTGTACGAAGAGGAACGGGAGCGCCCGGTACTGCTGCTGTGTGATCTGGGCCCGAGCCTGTTCTTCGCCAGTACCGGCGCCTACAAACAGGTCCGTTGCGCCCAGGTGGCAGCGATCCTGTCCTGGCTGGCCCTCTGGGCCGGAGACCAGGTTGGCGGAATCGTTTTCAACGGTGAGAAGCTGGAAGTGCTTCGCCCCGCCCGCCGCAAGAAATCGGTGCTGCGGTTGCTCGACTCCCTGGCGGAACAGCAGCACAAACCCGACCCGAACGGGGGGCTGCCCACCTCCGGCATGGCTAACGGGCCCTGGCTCGACCAGGCCCTGGCCGAAGCCCGGCGGGTTGCCCACACCGGCAGCCGCATCTTCGTACTGAGCGATTTCCTGCAGATCTCGGACGAGACCTCCTCCCTGCTTGGCGCCCTGGCACGCCACAATGTCGTCAACGCCATCCGGATCGTCGATCCCCTGGAGCGGCATCTGCCCGACAACGGCCGGTTCGCGGTCGCCGGTCCGGACGGCCCGATCTGGTTCGATGCCGGCAATCCCCGTTTCCAGAAAGCCTGGCGGGAACGCATTACGGCTCACGAAACACGGCTGGCGTCCTGTTTCCGCACCGCCGGTGTGGTTGCCGCGACCGTTTCAACCGGCGAGGACCCTGCGTCCGTATTGAAGTCCCTGCTCGGGCCAAGGGGGCGGATCGGATGAATCCACAGGACCCCCTGAGCCAGCTGCGAGACATCCATCTGCCTGCCACCGGCGGCTTCTGGCCACCGGCGCCGGGCTGGTGGATGCTCGCCGTGCTGCTTCTGGTTGTCCTTGCGCTGGCAGTGACAGCCTTGCTTCGCCGCAGGCGCCGCAATCGCTGGCGCCGGCAGGCACTAATTGCCCTGACCGAACTGGAGCGAAAATCGGAACCAACACCTGCCTGGTTCACCTCTCTCAACACCCTGCTCAAACAGGCAGCCAGGGAATGCCACCCGGAAAGCCGGCCCCAGGCCCTCAGCGGCCACGCCTGGGTGGAATTCCTGATCGCCACGTCGCCAGAGGGACAAACTCCGGAACGGCGCTGGCTCGAAGCGCTGGTCCATGCCGCGTGGCAGCCAACGGTGCAGGCCGATCCCGGTGAAGCTGTCCGGTTTGCCCGCCGCTGGCTGGGAGGGCAGAAATGCTGAGCCTGGCCTATCCCTGGGTGCTTGTTATCGCCCTGCTCCCGCTGCTGATCCAGTGGCGCCGACCGGCGCGCCGGCAGGTGGACGCACCGGTCCTGCCCACCGGGCACTGGTTATCCGGCTTGCCCGGTGTCAGTCGCCAGGGCAGCGCTACCCCATGGTGGCGCAAGCTGCTGCTCGCTCTACTTTGGCTTCTCCTGGTGCTGGCGCTGGCACGGCCCCAATACGTCGGCGAGCAGGTGCAGATGCCGCTCACCGGTCGTGACCTTATGCTCGTGGTGGATATTTCCCCCTCCATGGACGAGCGGGACATGGTGATCCAGGGCCGCAGTATCAACCGCCTTCAGGCGGTCAAACACGTACTGAATGATTTCATCTCGCGGCGGAAGGGCGACCGGCTCGGCCTGATCCTGTTTGGCACCGAGCCTTACGTCCAGGCGCCACTGACCTTCGATCTGGAAACCGTGCGCGCCCTGATGCGGGAATCGGGGCTGGGCATGGCCGGCCGGGCCACGGCGATCGGGGATGCTATCGGCCTTTCCGTCAAGCGGTTGCGGGAACGCCCCCAGGAACAGCGGGTCGCGGTGCTGCTCACCGACGGCGCCAACACCGCTGGGGAAATCAGTCCGGACAAGGCCACGGAAATCGCCGCCGCCGCGGGCGTCCGGCTGTATACCATCGGGATCGGCGCCGACACCATGGTCCAGCGGGGCCTGCTCGGTTCCCGACGGGTCAATCCCTCCCGGGACCTGGACGAAGGCCTGCTTACCCGGATGGCACAGGCCACCGGTGGCGAGTATTTCCGCGCCCGCAGCCTGCCCGAGCTGGAAATGATCTATGAGAGCATCAACCAGCTCGAAGCCATCGAACTGGAGGGCAAACTCTATCGCCCGGTGACCGAGCTGTTCGTCTGGCCGGCGGGCCTGGCGGCCGGTTTGTGGCTGTTTGTCGCCCTGGCCAGCCTCGCCGCCCGACGCCGCCAATCCCGTGCAGAACCAGCGGAAGGAGCGCAGCATGGCTGACTTCCATTTCCTTCGCCCGCTCTGGTTGCTGCTGCTTCTCGCGGTGCCTTTGCTCGTGGTGATACTCCGTAACGCAGGCCATGGCGACAGCGGCTGGTCACGGCTGATTCCTGCCCCCTTGCTGTCGCCCCTGATCCGTTCCCGGGGTCAACAGAATGGCCGTGGCGGATCTCCGCTTGTGCCGGTCTCCCTGGCGCTGGTGATACTGGCGGTTGCCCTGGCCGGCCCGGCCTGGCGGGAGGCGCCCACGCCCCTGAAACAGCCGGGAGACAGCTTGGTCATGGTGCTGGACCTGTCACTGTCCATGCTCGCCACCGATGTGGAACCCGACCGCCTGACCCGGGCGAAACGCAAGATCCGGGATATCCTCAAGACCCGGGAGGGAAGCCTCAACGGCCTGGTGGTCTATGCGGCTGATGCCCATGTGGTCACGCCGCTGACCGATGACGCCCGCACCATCGAAGCCATGCTCAACGTGCTGGACCCGACGATCATGCCGGCCCAGGGCAACCGCGCCGATCTGGCGGTCACCCGGGCAACGGAACTGCTGCAACAGGGAGCGCCAGGCAAAGGCAAGATCCTGCTGATCACCGACGATGTCCGGGAGGGGTATCTGCCCGGAATCACCCATGCCCTGGCAGGCACGCCTTACACCCTGAGCACCCTGATGGTCGGCACTGAGGGTGGCGGCCCGATTCCCCTGGCCAAACGGGGTTTCATGCGCGATAACGGTGAGATCGTGATTACCCGGGCCGACCCTGGCGCACTTTCCGGTGTGGCCGCAAAAACCGGGGGCTCCTTTCACGCCCTGACCCTGGACGACACCGATATCGAGGCACTGAAACTGACACCAGAAGACAGCGACGACTGGCAATCCGCCGACTCCGACCAGACCGTAAATCGCTGGCAGGATGATGGCTACTGGCTACTCTGGCTTGTCCTCCCGCTGGTCCTTCTCGGCTGGCGCCGGGGCGGGTTTGCCGTGCTCGCCCTGCTGATCCTGCCCCTGATGCCCGAACCGGCGGAGGCTGCAAGCTGGGACAGCCTCTGGCAACGGGAGGACCAGCGTGCGCCGGAGCTGATCCGGGAGAATCCTGAACAGGCCGCCCGTGAACTCGACAGCCCGGCCTGGCGGGCCCCTGCCCACTACCGCGCCGGTGACTATGAACAGGCAGCCAAATTGTACGGATCGCTGGACGGTCCTGACGCGGATTACAACCGGGGCAATGCCCTGGCCCGGGCCGGCAAGCTCGAACAGGCGCTCGAAGCCTACGAAAGCGCCCTGACGCAAACACCGGAGATGGAAGACGCCCGCTACAACCGGGATCTGGTGAAGCAACTGCTAGAACAGCAACAGCAACAGAACCAGCAGGGCCAGGGTGACAGCCAGCAACAACAGAACCAGAACTCCGAGGGCGGCAGCCAGGACAACCCGTCGCAGCAGGGCGATGATCAGCAAGCCGGACAGCAGCCTTCTCCCTCCGGGGAGGATCCATCCGGCCAGTCAGACAGCCGCCAGGAAAACGGTCAGGGCGAGCAGGAATCGGACTCCGCGCAATCACAGCAGGATCCGGCTACCGGCCAACAGGGAGAGTCCGGGGAACAACAGGACGGGCAACAGGCACAAGCCCCGGCCGCGATCTCGGAGAAACCCCTGAGTCAGGGGCAGGAACAGTGGCTCAGGCGCATTCCCGACAATCCCGGCGGCCTGTTGCGCCGGAAATTCCTGCAACAGTACCAGGAACGTCAGACACCACCCGCCGAGGGCGATACACCATGGTAAAACGGATAGTGGCAACGATAACCGGATTGTGGCTGCTGCTGGCGCTGGCCTTCCCGGCCTGCGCCGGTGAGCTGTCCGTGGAGCCGGACCGCAAGCAGCTTTATGAAGGCGAGGTCCTGACTGTCACGGTCAAGGGCACCATGGAGCTGGACATAAACCTCAGCAACCTGTTCGAGTTCGATCTGTCCCAGTTGCCCGCGCCGGATATCGAAAAGGTCGAGCCGGATTTCGAGATCCTCGCCCGCAACCAGCAGTACAGCATCCGCACCGTTAACAGCCAGATGATCGGCGAGATCACCTGGACCTACCAGCTGGCTCCGTCACGCACCGGCGAACTCACCATTCCCGAGCTCACCTTCCGGGATGCCACCTCGGAGCCGGTAACCGTTGAGGTAGTCCCGGGCTCCGGGCCGGACCAGGGTCCCGAAGTCCGTGACAGCTTCGTTGAGCTATCCGCAGACAAAGCCGAGGTTTATGTACAGGAGCAACTGACCCTGACAGTTCGCCTGTTCTTTACCGGCAACCTGATCCGGGGTGAACTGTCCGAGCCGGAGCACCCCCATGCCATCATCGAGAGCCTCGGGAAGCAGCAGGAATATACCCGTTACCGGGACGGCGTCCGCTACCGGGTCGTTGAACGGCGTTATGCGGTGTTTCCGCAGAGGACCGGCGAGCTCGATCTGCCCCCGATCCGGTTCGAGGGCCAGGCACGCACCCAGGAGGGCAAGCTACGGTTCCTGAGGGACAGCGAGGAGTTCTTTGCCGTCCCGGTAAAACCGGTTCCGGACGAATTTACCGGCGACACCTGGCTCCCCGCCAGCGACCTGTCTCTGGACGAAAGCGGCCTGCCGCCGACCCTGGAAGTGGACCTGGGCGAGAACCTGACCCGTCGGATTACCCTGAAGGCCAGTGATCTGCCTTCGGAGGCCCTGCCGCCACTACCCGAGGGCACGCCTTCCGGCATCCGTGCCTACCCCGACCAGCCGGAAAGAAGCACCCAGGTGACACCCGAAGGGCTGGTCTCTACCCTGGAACAGACCGTCGCGCTGGTCCCGGTGCAAGCCGGTGAGATGACCTTGCCGGAAGTCCGGATTGCCTGGTGGGACACCGACACCGACAGCCAGCAGGTCGCGGTGATTCCTGCCCGGACCCTGTCAGTCACGGATACCGGTGCCGCCGCCGCGCTCCCCTCTCCGGAATCTCCTGAGAACGGTTCCGCGACGACCAGCACGGCCACCGAGCCGGAGCCAGGTACTTCCCGGGAAGCAACCGGCTCGATCTGGATCTGGGTCAGTCTGGTCCTGGCCATCGCCTGGGCTGCCACTGTTGCTGGCTGGTGGTGGTCCGGAAGGAATGGACGCGGGTCGAACAAACAACCCGCATCCCATGAGGTCGACAGCAACGAGCGATTCCTGTTTGACGACCTCATCGTTGCCGCCAGGAAAGGTTCCGCGGAAACGCCCCATTTCCTGATCCGGTGGATGCAGCATCGGCATCCGGATCAGCTGTTCCACACCGCCGGGGATGTTGTGAAGTTTCTGGGAGATGACACCCTGGCCACCGAACTGGACCACCTGCAGGCAGACCTGTTTGCAGGGAAAGGGCGAAGTGAATCAGGCGAGACAGACCGGCAGGCTCTGGTCAGAGCCCTGCAACACATTCGGCGCCGGAAGCCGAAGACCGCCGGCGGGGACGGCCTGCGCCCCCTCTATCCGGACAATCTGTCGGCCTGACCGGGGCGCAGGCTGTTTGGATCAATTGGTGAGCTGCTGATCGATAACCAGCCGAACCGGATCTGTATCCTCGCCGGATACGGTGACAGGCTCATCAACACTGCCCTGCCAGTCTCCGGCACTGGCCTGGACGCTGCCGGTCCGGCTCAGGCGGGCCGTCACCAACACCTGGCCTGCGCCGGAAATTTTCATCTGCGGTGACATGGAGTCACCGTCATCCAGGCGCAGGGTCGCGGGCAGATCGCCGGCGGTCAGGCGCTCAACAGCCAGAGGCGGTCCGTTCGGGTTACCTGCCTCGCGGGCAAACACGAACAGGGTGGTATCGGCAGGCACCTGATCCTGAAAGGCATCGGCCAGTGCGACTTCAACGGTCACACCGGGGCCACCGGCATCGGCGGGAGCCTGCACCTCGGGCGGCGTTTCACCCAGACGGTTATAGGCTTCGTTGATGCCACCCCGGATAGAGGCGATCTGGGGGTGATCCGGCGCTACGGCCACGATCCGCTCCCAGTATTCAATGGCCTCGCGGTAGTTCTGCTGACTGAAGGCATTGATCCCGAGCAGCCCCAGGGCGTTGACTTCGTCCGGGTTCAGGGACCGCGCCTGACGGATCGCCTCGGTGACCGCCTCGGTCATTGCCCCCTGACTGTCGAAGAACAGGGCCTGTGCCGACAGCCCCAGGGCCACCGCCTCCGCCTGGTCGTTACCATCGACCACCTTGGCCAACTGGCGGAATGCCCAGGCAGCTTCCTGGTACTGCTCAAGACGCATATAACTCTGCCCCAGCATGGCCCAGCCATCGGGGTTGTCGGGGTCGGCCTCAAGCCTGTCCCGGAGCTGCACCACCAGGTCTGACATCTGGGCCTGGCGCCCGGAATCGCTCTGCTCCATCTGTTGCATGGCAATGTACTGCTCCACCCGATCCATAGCGCCCCATTCCTGGTACAGATAATAGGCCGCGCCGGGCAACACCAGCACCGAGACCAGCGCCACCGCAATCGCACTCTTGCGACCGGGCACCGCACGCCGGGGCTGCTCCGATTCCGGGACATCGTCGAGCATGGATCCGGCCAGCTCTTCTTTCAGTTGCCGGTAGTTGTCTTCATCCAGAATACCGGCCTCGAACTCATCATCGAGTTCTTTCATCCGGGTCCGGTAGGCCATCAGGTTCTGGTTACGGATATCCGCCCGGGCTCGGGCGTCGGCGCGCTGAAACAGCACCGGGAAAAGCACAAAGGCCAGGGCGATAATGATCAGTACCGTCGCGGCAATCCAGAAAGTATTGGTCATGAAATTGTCGTCACTGCATGGGAAATGGGTTCGATCGGTTCAGGCATCGGCTCAGCGTTCGCTGGTGCCGTCCTGTCCCTTCAGAATCTGTTCTGCGCGGGCGCGTTCCTCAGCGCTCAGGCCTGCTGCCTGCCGCTCAACGCGTCGGGAGCGGATCACCACGCCGGCAACCACCAGCAGCCCGCCAAACACGGCAATGGCCGGTGTCGCCCATAACAGGAAGGTACGGCTGTCCAGTTCCGGCTTGTAGCGGACAAACTCGCCAAACCGCGCGACCAGCGCATCAACGATCTCCTCGTTGCTGGCACCGGCCTGCATCATTTCGTACACCTCGTTACGCATATCCTGGGAGATGGGCGCGTTGGAATCGGCGATATTCTGGTTCTGGCACTTCGGGCAGCGCAGCTCGGCAATCAGGTTCTGGTAACGCACTTCCTGTTCGCGGGTATCGAAGTCATAGACAGCCGCCACGTCCGCCTGAGTCAGACCTGCGGTCAGGATGAACAGGGTCGCCAGTACAAGTCGCATCATCAGCTGTTACCCCGCGCTTCTTCGATCACCGGCAGCAGTGTTTTTTCCCACACTTCCGGGTTGACCACGCCGACATGGCGGTATCGGACCACGCCCTCGGCGTCGATCACAAAGGTCTCTGGCGCCCCATAGACGCCGAGATCAAAGCCAAGGGTACCCTTGGGGTCATAGATGGTTGCCCGGTAGGGATCGCCCAGGCGATCAAGCCAGACCAGGGCATCGTCCCGCTTGTCCTTGTAGTTCAGGCCGATAATGTTGATTCCTTCCTCATTCGCCAGCCACATCAGGTCATCGTGCTCATCGCGGCAGGACGGACACCAGGTCCCCCAGACATTGAGCAGGGAAACTTCGCCCCGGAACAGGCTGCGGTCCAGGGTTGCCGACGGATTGTGCAGGTCCGCCAGGGTAAACTCGGGTACCGGTTTGCCAATCAGGGCAGACTCGAGTTTGGTCGGGTCCTTGCCGATACCGGCGAACAGCACCACGCCCAGCACCAGGGCCACCAACAAGGGCAGGAACAGCAGGAAGCGCTTCATGACAGCGCCTCCGCTTCACCTTTCACGCCGCCCGCCGGCCGGGTATTCCGGGGAACCCGCTCATCGGCGCGATCCCGGATGCGGTAGCGCTTGTCGGAGACGGCCAGGAAGCCACCGATCGCCATCACCAGGGCACCCAGCCACAGCCAGCGCACCAGGGGCTTGTACTGCAGGCGGATGGCCCAGGCATCCTCTGTGAGACGTTCACCAATGGCCACGAAGATATCCCGGAACAGGCCGGCGTCGATATCCGCTTCGGTCATCACACTCATGCCCACACTGTACTGGCGCTTTTCAGGATGCAATTCGGCAACCTTCTTGCCGTCGAGCATCACGTCAAAGCCGCCATACTGGGCGGTGAAGTTCTGGCCACGACGCTCACCGATGTCAGTGAATACGAACTGGTAGTCGCCCACGGTGGCGACATCGCCCGGGGTCATCCGGACATCCCGTTCGATGCCGTAGTTTGAAACCACCGTGGCACCCGCCATGACCATGGCAAGGCCCAGGTGCCCCAGCACCATCCCCCAGTAACTCCGGGATTGACGCTTCAGGCCATGGAGCCGGCCCTTGCGGGAGGAAGATTTGTCCCACAGATCCCAGAAGGTGGCTACCGTAACCCACATGGCAGTAAAGACACCGGCAAAGGCCCAGGGTTTGAACCCGCCATAACCAATGATCACGGCAGTGCTGGCCACGATACTGACCGCAAGAGGCCAGAGCAGCTTACGACCAAGCCAGCCGCCGTCGGTTTTCTTCCAGCGGGAGAAGATACCGGCACCCAGAAGCAGACCGGCCGCCACCGCCAGCGGGCTGAAGGTGAGGTTGAAGAACGGCTCGCCGATGGACAACTTGCCCAGCTCCAGATAATCCAGAACCAGCGGATACAGGGTCCCGATCGCCACCAGCAAGGTCGCTGACACCAGCAACACGTTGTTCAACAGGAGGAAAATTTCCCGGGACAGCGAACCATACCGGGCACGCACATGTACCACAGGTGCCCGGAAAGCATAAAGCGCCAGGCTGGCAATCATGGTTACCGCGAGCAACATGAGCAGGAACTTGCCCCGCTCCGGATCGGAAGCGAAAGCATGGACGGAGGTCAGCACGCCGGAACGCACCAGGAAAGTACCCAGCAGGCTCAACGCAAAGGTGACAATCGCCAGCAACACGGTCCAGCTCTTGAACACGCCCCGTTTCTCGGTCACTGCCAGCGAGTGCATCAGGGCCGTGCCGGACAGCCAGGGCAACAGTGAAGCATTTTCCACCGGATCCCAGAACCACCAGCCGCCCCAGCCGAGTTCGTAGTAGGCCCACCAGCTACCGAGCGCGATCCCGATGGAGAGGAACGCCCAGGCCACCGTGGTCCAGGGTCGTGACCAACGGGCCCATGCAGCGTCCAGGCGACCGTTGATCAGGGCAGCGATGGCAAAGGCAAAGGCCACAGAGAAGCCCACGTAGCCCATGTACAGCATCGGCGGGTGCATGATCAGGCCGACGTCCTGCAGCAGCGGGTTGAGGTCCGCACCATCGGCCGGCACGTTCGGGAGCAGCCGGTCGAAGGGGTTGGAAGTCACGATGATAAACAGCAGGAAACCAACGCTGACCATACCCAGGACCGACAATACCTGGGAGATCATCACCGCGGGCAGACGCCGGCTGAAGATCGCAACCGCCAGGGTCCAGCCTGCCAGCATCAGGATCCACAGCAGCAACGAGCCTTCGTGACCACCCCAGACCGCACTGAACTTGTAGTACCAGGGCAGCATGCTGTTGCTGTTATTGGCCACATATGCGACCGAGAAATCGTCGGTCATGAAGGCATGGGTCAGCAGGCCGAATGCCAGGGCAATAAACACAAACATGCCCGACGACAATGGTCGGGCGAATGCCTGGAGGTTGTCCCGGCCGGTCACCGAACCGACCAGGGGCACAACGGAGAGGAGCACTGCCAGCAACAGCGCAAGAATCAGTGCAATCTGTCCGAGTTCCGGAAACATCAGAATCCCCTATTCAGGCTGGGAGGTTTGGATCAATACGACTGTGGCTGGGCCGTCTCACCCGCCTTGTGTTGCCCCTTGGAGGCTTTCTCCAGGGCGTCGGCCACCTCCGGCGGCATGTAATTCTCATCATGCTTGGCCAGCACCTGGTCCGCAACGAACCGGCCCTGCCCATTGAGCTTGCCCATGGCGACAACACCCTGCCCCTCGGCAAACAGATCCGGGAGAATACCGTTGTATTCCACCGGCACCGAGGAATTAAAATCGGTGACACGGAATTCGACCTTCAGGCTGTCCGGGTCACGGATCACCGAGCCCTCCTCAACCATACCACCGGCCCGAATGCGTACATCCTGTGGCACATCTCCGGCGGCAATCTGCGACGGATCGTAGAACAGGTTAATGTTCTGCCGCAGGGCGTAGGTGGTCAACGCCACGGCAACGCCGATACCGGCGAGGAGAAAGAGAACAATGGTCAGCCGTTTTTTACGGATCGGGTGCATGCTTAACCTGCTTGTCAGTCCTGGGAAACTTCAACTCGGGTGAACGTGGCGGCGGGTTTTGCCGCCCGCTGCTGGCCCTGGTCCTGCCGTTCGTAATTCCTGCGGCAGGCTTCCATCATTACGCTGCGCCGGTGCCGCGACCAGACCATCAGTCCGGCCAACAACAGGAAAAACACACCGTAGCAGGTCCACACGTAGGGACCGTGGCCTTCCATCGCAATAAACGCGGAGAGTGAATCAAACGCCATCGATCAGTGCCTCCCCGCCATTACCAGATCTTTTACCCACCGGGTCCGCTGCTCACGGGCGATGATCTCCGTCTGCATCCGGAGGCAGGCCAGCCAGCCAAAAATCAGGTACAGCCCCAGTACCGATAACAGCAGGGGCACCCACATTTCCGCGGGCATGGAGGGTTTCTCCGTCAGCTTGAAGGTGGCGGGCTGATGCAGCGTATTCCACCATTCCACCGAGTATTTGATAATAGGAATATTCACCACCCCGACCAGTACCAGCACGGCCACGGCCCGGGCAGCGGACTTCTCGTCATTGATGGCCCGGTCCAGCGCAATCACCCCGCCATACAGGAACAGCAGGATCAGCATGGACGTCAGCCGGGCATCCCAGATCCACCAGGTACCCCAAGTGGGCTTGCCCCAGACCGCGCCGGTAAACAGGGCGAGAAAGGTCAGCACCAGGCCCACCGGGGCTACGGCCTTCACGAAAACGTCGGCCAGTTTCATACGCCAAACCAGGGTCACCACAGCCGCCACCGCCATCATGATGTAGACCGACTGGGCCAGGAACGCGGTCGGCACATGAATAAAGATGATCCGGTAGCTGTTGCCCTGCAGATAATCCTTGGGAGCGAACGCCAGCCCCCAGACAATACCTGCCAACAACAGCAGTGCACCGCCGACCAGCAGCCAGGGCATCAGACGGGTCGCAATCCCGTAGAACCACTTGGGCGAGCCCAGCTTATGAAATAATTGCCACATCGATTGGTACCCGTTAACCCGTTACCTAAATTGTTAGCTATTGGACATGCTGATTTTCAGTGCTGATGCCGAAGCAAACGGAGCCAGCGTCAGGGCCAGAACCAGGAAAGCCCCCATCAATGCCAGGTAGGCCCCGACCGGAGCTCCCTCGGACACGGCCGCTACTGTCCCGGTTCCGAAAATCAGCACGGGAATGTACAGCGGAATGATAAGCAGGGACAAGAGCACACCTGCCGACCGCAATCCCAGGGTCAACGCCGCACCGATGGAGCCGATCAGGCTCAGCACCGGCGTACCGATCAGCAGCGTTAGACACAGAATGCCGATAGAGTTCCCCGGCAGGTGCACCATAATGCCAAGTACCGGCGTCAGGATCACCAGCGGCAGCCCGGTCAGCATCCAGTGCGCCAGCGTCTTCGCCAGCACCAGCAGGAACAGGGGCTGCGGCTGCAACACCAGTTGTTCCAGGGTTCCATCATCAAAATCATGCCGGAACAGGTGATCCAGGGACAACAACACCGACAACAGGGCCGCCACCCACAGGATACCCGCTCCGGCCTCTCGTAGGAATGACACTTCCGGGCTAACCCCGAGTGGAAACAGGGTTACCACCATCACGAAGAACAGCAGCGGGTTGAGCAGATCCTGGCGCTGACGGAAGGCGACTTTCATATCGCGCATGAACACCGCCTTCATGGCGCCGGCGACGCCAACACCCTCCGCCACCGCGTGCACCCGTACCGGATTATTGCTCATCCGACTGCCCTCCCCCGAGCACAATCCGCTGCATCCCGGGCAATTTCAGATCATGGTGGGTGGTGACCACAACCGCGCCACCTTCCTCCGCTCGCTGTTGCAGAAGGGCCTCGATCGCCCGGACACCATCGGCATCAATGGCGGTGAAAACCTCGTCCAGCAGCCACAGGGGCTCATCGGCGATCAGCAACCGTGCAAGCGCCACCCGCCTTTGCTGACCGGCGGAAAGATTGCGACAGGGGACCTTCTGGTAACCCGCCAGGCCGGTTCCCTCAAGCGCCCGGGACAGTACCTCATCGGACACCGGGCGCCGGCCCGCCATCAGGGCGCGGAGATTCTCCATGGGGGTAAGCAGGGGCTTGATACCCGGCCGATGGCCAAGGTAAAGCATGTTGCGCAGGAAACTCTCGCGCTGGCCGGCGCGGGGCTCGCCGCACCAGTAAAGATCGCCGGACCAGGCGTCATTCAGACCGGCGAGAATACGCAGAAGGGTGGTCTTGCCCGAGCCATTCGGGCCTTCAACGCGGGTAACGGTACCCGGCAACACGGAAAAGGAAAGATCACGGAACAGTATCCGCTCATCCCGTTCACACTGGAGATTGACAGCCTGTAGTAACGGCTCAGACATCAGGGCCCCGAATCCAGGCGATGCGCATTATGCGGCACCGGGTGTATTCATGACTGACACGGCGGGTGCAGACATCGTTGGCGGCAGGGATTGCCGGCGGCGCGTATTATAACCAAAGGTTTTCCGGATTACTCTTGCCCAGCATCAATTTGCTTCAGATGGTCGACACCGCCTGACTACTGGATCAGCGAGCGCAGTGCCCAGGCCTGTTTCCAGTTGTCCCCTTCCCGGGTGGCCACAGCCGTGTCGAAGTAATGCCGCAGGCGCCGGCGATCCTCCGGCTGATCCTTGAGCGCAGAGCCAATGATGTGATGCATCAGCTGCTCCACCGTCATCGCGTCGCCACCGTAATACCAGGCGTTCAGGCTCGCCGCGTGGGCCACCGCTACCGCCTCGGCCGTGGACAGGGCTGCACCCGCCAGGCGATCGGTACTGCGGCCGTCCAGGGTCTGACCATTGCGCAGCTCATGGAACATGGTCACCAGTACCTCAAGCACCTCCGGATCCGGCTCCACCGATACTCCGGCGGCGACATTGGCCTTGCGGACTTCCCTGACCACCACATCCAGCTCATCCGCCAGATGGCGGATCGGCCGGATCTCCTCGAAATCCATCCGGCGCTTGAGAGCCGCACTCATGGCGTGCACACCCTCATCGATGCTGTTGGAAGTGGCAACCACGTTGAAGCCTTCCCGCGCCAGGATGACGCCCTCGTCTCCGGCCAGCTCCGGGATGACCACAACCCGGTCCGACAACACTGACAACAGGGCATCCTGCAGCGCCTGCGGGCAGCGGGCGATCTCCTCGAACCGCACCAGGCGCCCCTCCATCATGCCCCGCAGCAGCGGGCTGGGTACCAGTGCCTTGAGGCAGGGCCCCTCATTCTTGAGGATCGCCTCGTTCCAGCTGTACAGAAGCTGGCTGACCTGGCTGACCGCCCCGCCCTGGAGAGTCAGGGTGGAGCCGCCCGAGATTCCGGCCGCCAGCAGTTCGGACAACCACGATTTGGCAGTACCCGGCTCGCCCACCAGGAGGCAGCCCCGGCTGGTGCACAGGGAAATGATGATGCGGACCACCATCGCCCGGTCCGCCACGAATTTGCGCTCGATGCCGAGCTCATCGTCGCCCATGACAAACTTTTCCACCGCCCGTGGCGACATGCGCCATCCTGGCGGCACCGGTCCCTCGTCAAGGGCCGCGAGTTTCTCCAGTTCCGCGGCGTAGGTGACCTCGGCCGGTTCCCGCTGGGCGGCCTTGTTCTGGTGTGTCGTTTTGCTGGCTGTCATCGGGCACTCCTGCGGCCGCCACGAACTTCCGGTGCCATGCGTTCCCTGGGCAGGATACGCGGCAATTCAGACAGGGGAATCACCCCTTCGATTACATGATCCAGGGCGCTGTCACGCATGGTGACCAGGCCAGCATCCAGGGCCCGCCAGCGCAGCTCGCCGATGGGCGGCTGACTGGAGATGGCATTGCGGATATCCGAATCCACTTCCATGTATTCAACAATCGCCACCCGCCCATGTGTACCCCGACCATTGCACTTGTCACAACCCTGGCCCTCGAAGCAGCGGAAATCCGCCGGTGCGCCGTCGGGGAACAGCTCCGCCAGGATCGACGGATCCGGTTCCGCCGGCTGACGGCAATGGCGACAGATGCGCTTGGCCAGCCGCTGGGCGATCACCGCCAGCAATTCCCCGGCGATGGAGTTGGGGTGAACACCAAGGTCATAGAGACGCTGCAGGGAATCCACCGCATCGTTACAGTGCAGCGTGGACAACACCACATGGCCGGTCTGGGAGGCGCGAATGGCCTCCAGAGCCGTTTCCTGGTCGCGGATTTCCCCCACCAGGATGACGTCCGGATCTTCGCGAACAAAGGCCCGCATGGCATCGGCAAAACCAAAGCCGATTTCGGAGCGAACCCGGGTCTGCTGGATGTTATCGATGGAATACTCGATCGGGTCCTCAACGGTGATCACCTTGCGCCGGCCATCATCCGCCAGGGTCTGCAGGCCCGCATACAGGGTGGTGGACTTGCCGGAACCCGTGGGGCCAACCACCAGCACCAGGCCGGCGGGGTTATCCAGCAGGCGCTGATAGCGGGCACCGATGGCCTTGGACATGCCCAGCTCGGCGATGGTCATGGCGCGCCCGGTCTGGGGCAGCAACCGGATCACCGCGTGTTCGCCGTGCAACGACGGCTGGGTCTGGATACGGAGGTCATAGGAAGCCTGCCCCAGCTTCAGCTGGGAGCGACCGCCCTGGGGCAGGCGGTGCTCGGCAATGTTGAGCTCGGCCCGCAACTTGATTACGTTGATTACGCCCCGCAGTTCCCGGGGACTGAGCTGGTACTGGGGCAGGTCGTGCAGTTCGCCATCCACCCTCAGGCGGATCCGGACCCGCTCGCCGTATTGCTCGATATGGATGTCACTGGCCTTCTCGCTGACTGCATCCAGCAGAATTGCCTCGTACACCGAGACCAGGTAGGGGCTGACCTGCTTGTTTCCTCCATGCTCGCCGAGGGAGCCGGTGGACTCAGCCCGTTTTTCATGCCGGTCATCACTGCCGGAGCCATGGTCCGCCACGAACTGCTTGCCCTGGGCGGTCAGCTCCAGGGCAGACCAGACCCGGCGAAAATCCGTCGGAGTAACCAGCAGGCATTCGATCACGGACTTCGGGGTCAGGCGCTCCAACTGATCGGTGCGGGCATCGGGATCATCGGTGATAACGGTGATCTTGCCGTTGGCTTCGGCCACAGGTAGCAGGCGCGACAGGTCCAGGAAAGTCCGGGAGAAGCGGCGGAAAAGGGCCGGCTGCAGATCCGGCAGCAACTCATCGGCTTCCTTGAACACCATGCCCCGCTGCTGGGCCAGGGTCCGGTACAGATCGATCTCTTCCAGGTTCAACGTGCGCCGCACCAGGTCCAGCACCCGCGAATTCGTTTTGGCAGCCTCAATCTTGGCCTCGGCCAGGACCTTTTCGTCGATCACGCCGAGGTCGATCAGGATCTGCTCGGCATTACGGTTGAAATCAACCCAGCCGAGGGTGCGCATACGGACCAGGCTGAACCCCTGCTTTTCAAACATTGCCAGGCTGGGCACCGGCCCCGCCCTGCCCTCCAGGCAGATCAGCCGCCCCTGGTTGCGGAGAAAGGGCAGCACCACATCGCGCCTGGGCAGGAAGGTAGTGCACAGCACCAGATCGCAGAGCACGTCCAGTTCGGGCGCACTCTCGATGTCGGCGGCCACCACGTCCACATTATGTTTGCCAAGCCGGAAGAACCGTTCCCGGGCGGCCTCGGCCACCACCGGATTGCGTTCCACATAAATAACCCGACGCGCCAGTTCCGACAGCACCGCGGTCAGATAGCCCGAGCCGCCACCAATATGCATCACCGTCTGGTCCGGTGCGATTTCCGGAATCAGTGACAACAGGTGCCGTACGGTCTCCTCCCTGGGGATGGAGTGTCCGGTAATGGAGGGGGCAAGATCCGAGCAGGCAACAAACTCGTGGCGGGAAACGGCAAACAGGGCTGCATTGGCCCTCGGGTACAATTTATTCATTACCAGCATCCATCAAGAACACATCTCGTTCGGGCTCAGACAAGCCGCTCCACAAAGAATTCCACATGGCCGCGGGGGGAGGATGGCAGAGGCCAGTTGTCCACTTTCTCCGCCAGGGCCTTCAGGGCCAGTGAGGCCCGGGCCCGGGGGTACGCCTCAACCACGGCACGCTGGCGCTGCACCGCTTTCCTGAAGGCCTCGTCATGGGGCACCATGCCTACGTACTCTAACGCCACATCGAGAAAGCGCTCGGTGACCCGGATCAGTTTTTCATACAGCTGCCGGCCTTCCTGCTCGTTACGGACCTGATTGGCGAGCACCCGGAACCGGTTGATCCCGTAGTCTCGGTTCATCAGCTTGACCAGGGCGTAGGTGTCGGTGATGGAGGTGGGCTCGTCACAGACCACGAGTAACAGCTCCTGGGCCGCCCGAAGGAAACTGACCACCGCTTCAGAAATGCCGGAGGCGGTGTCGATGATCAGCACATCGATCTCGTCCCCCAATTCGCTGAAGGCATTGATCAGACCGGCATATTCCGGGGCGCCCAGGCGGGTCATGCGCAGACTGCCGGAGGGAGCGGGCACAATACGGATGCCGCCCGGGCCTTCCACCAGGACATCCCTGAGTTCACACTCCCCCTCCAGAACGTCCTGCAGGGTGTGACTGGCGGTGAGCCCCAACGACACATCGATATTGCCGAGCCCCAGGTCCCCGTCCAGAACCACGACCCGCCGCCCTCTTTCCGCAAGAGCAATGGCTAGATTCACTGAAATGCTGGTTTTACCCGTGCCGCCCTTGCCGCCGGATACCGCGATGACCTGTACCGGATTTGCTGTTGTCATAGTGATTCTGGTCTCTTGCCGCGCAACCCGCAGAAAGTGCCATCTTATAGCAACACCCCGGGGATTTCATGATACCTGACGTGCCTTTCCAGATACGGTATCCTTGCGCCATTTACGCGCAAATCCGTCAAACTTGACCCGATAATCCCAGACACACAGGTGACCCAATGCCAATCCACGAGGTACGACACCCCCTGATCCGCCACAAACTCGGCCTGATGCGCCGCGCGGACATCAGCACCAAGAATTTTCGTGAACTGGCACAGGAAGTCGGCGCCCTGCTGACTTACGAAGCCACCAAGGATTTCAACCTGCAGGAAAAGACCATCGAGGGCTGGGCCGGGCCGGTGAATGTGGAGCAGATCCACGGCAAGAAGGTCACCATCGTTCCCATCCTCCGCGCCGGCCTGGGCATGCTGGACGGCGTGCTGAGCCTGATCCCGGTGGCCCGGGTGAGCGTGGTCGGTCAGATCCGTAACGAGGAAACCCTGGAAGCCAGCACCTACCTGGAAAAGCTCGTGGGTGAACTGGACCAGCGCATGGCCCTGATCGTCGACCCGATGCTCGCCACCGGCGGCTCCATGATCTCCACCATCGATCTGCTCAAGAAGGCCGGCAGCACCGAGATCCGCGCCCTAGTACTGGTGGCCGCACCGGAAGGAATCGAGAAAGTCCTGGAGAAACACCCGGACGTCTCCATCTACACCGCCTCGGTGGATGATCACCTGAACGATAAGGGCTACATCCTGCCCGGCCTCGGCGATGCCGGTGACAAGATCTTCGGCACCAAGCAGAAGGACGTCTGAGCATGCAGGACCACATCAACGATCCGGTCTGGAAACAGGCCATCGCCGGTTCCCAGATGCTGCTGGTGGCGTTCGGCGCCCTGGTGCTGATGCCGCTGATCACCGGCCTGGACCCCAACGTCGCGTTGTTCACCGCCGGCATCGGTACCCTGATTTTCCACGTCGTTACCGGCGGGCAGATCCCCATTTTCCTGGCCTCCTCCTTCGCCTTCATCGCCCCGATCATTGCCGCCAAGGGCAAGTTCGGGCTGGAACAAACCATGGGCGGCCTGATGGCCGCGGGTATCCTGTACATCCTCCTGAGTGCCGCAGTGAAACTGCGCGGCACCGGCTTCGTTACCCGCTTGCTGCCGCCCGTGGTGATCGCACCGGTAATCATGACCATCGGCCTCGGCCTGGCGCCCATTGCGGTCAACATGGCATCGGGACAGACCGGTGACGGCTCCGCTGAACTGGTGCCTTACGACACCTCTATCTGGATTGCCATGATCTCGCTGGCAGTCACCATCATCATGACCCTCTGGGCCAAGGGCATCTTCCGCCTGATCCCGATCATGTTCGGCGTTATTGTCGGCTACATCCTGTCCCTGTTCGCCGGCATCGTGGACATGACCCCGGTCCGGGAAGCGCCCTGGTTTGCCATGCCCGATTTCGTGGCCCCTGAGTTCGGCTGGAGCGCCATCCTGTTCATGATTCCGGTGGCCATCGCACCGGCCATCGAACACATCGGTGATGTCCTGGCCATCGGCAACGTGACCCGCAAGAACTACCTGGAAAAGCCGGGCCTGCATCGCACCCTTCTGGGAGACGGCCTGGCCACCAGCGCGGCTTCCATGCTGGGCGGACCACCCAATACTACCTATTCCGAAGTGACCGGTGCGGTCATGCTGACCCGGAACTTCAACCCGAAAGTGATGTGGTGGGCGGCAGTCGTGGCCATCGTGCTGGCGTTCGTCGGCAAGTTCGGTGCGGCGCTGCAGACCATTCCGGTACCGGTGATGGGCGGCATCCTGTGCCTGCTGTTCGGTTCCATTGCAGTGGTGGGTCTGAACACGCTGATCCGTCACCAGGTGGACCTGTCCGAATCACGCAACCTGGTGATCGTCGGCGTGACCCTGGTATTTGGCATCGGCAACATGGCGCTGGGCCAGTTGGAAGGCATCGCCCTGTGCGCGGTGGTGGCAGTTGCCCTCAACCTGGTCCTTCCGGGCAGCAAGGAAGCCTGGGGCAAGGCCATCTACGAGCAGAAGCCCGACTGAAGCCATAGATCGGATACCGGTGCCTTCGGGTGCCGGTATCCAAAAACAAATCACCGCACCAGCAGTCGATCCAGCAGACCGGTCACGGTCGCGAACTCTTCCTCGATCGCCCCGACCAGTCGGGATGCCTCCCCGAGATCCTGGGCCTTGCCGGCTTCTTCCGCTTCCAGACACAGCTCCCCGAGCCGGGGCGCGCCAATATTGATGCAACTGCCCTTCAGGCTGTGGGCGGTCTTGGCGAAAGCATCGGCATCGGATGTCGCCAGTGCGGTTTTCAGGCTGGCTATGCGGTCCCGGGAGTCAACGATGTAGGTCTGGATCAGAACATCGAACTCATCCTCCATGACGTCCTGAAGTTCCGCCAGAGCCTCTTCATCAAGGTGTTGTCTATCTGTCATCACCATCCCCCTGGTGCGCTGAGAAATTCCAATCATAAACGATTTCGACGTGGTTACCCTTGCCCCGGAATGTGATGTTTTTGCTCAGCCGTTTCAAGAGCAACAAACCACGACCGGCATAACGGGGGGCGATGTCCTCCCCGGTTTCACCGGAAACCAGCGGATGATTGCGGAAATCAAACCCGGCACCGCTGTCTTCACAGACAACACGCAGGCGGCCGCCACCGGGTTTCCGGGTGTGATGGAGGCTGAACCGGATGTAATGACCATCCACCCGTGCCAGCCTCGCTTGCCGCTCGGAGTAGTACCGGCCAAACCCCTCGGCGCTGCGTTTCCACTCCGAAGGCAACTCCAGGACGCCGTGCTCCAACGCATTGTTGTACAGCTCGGACAACAGGGTATAGATCTCGCCACCCCGTGTCCGCAACCCTGGCACCTCCAGGCAGATATGCAACAACAGCGGCAACGGGCTGAAGTCACCGAGGGTGCGCTCCCGGATTTCATACTCACACCGCCACTCGGTCGGCCCGGCCAGGGCCGAGGGCAATGACTGACCCGACACGTCAGGCACCGCTGGCTGGTCTGTGATATCGAGGGTAACCAGGGTCAGGTCATCAGACTCGGCGGCCTTGTCACTGAACGCCCGCACACCCTCCAGAACCACATCGAACGGATGCCCGGCTGGCTTCACTTGCTCAAGGCAGTGACGGATTCCGGCCAGCCCGAACAGCTCTCCCCGATCATTCGCTGCTTCCAGCACGCCATCGGTCATCACCAGCAATCTGTCACCAGGCTGGACCTGTACCGTTTCCATCACGCTCTCGAACTGCTCCGGGGGCAGAATACCGAGGGGCAGGTGTCGGGATGGCAACAGCAACTGCTCGCCATTCCGCCGCAACACCCACGCCTCCGGCAGCCCGCCATTCCAGATCCTGAGCTGTCCCAGCTTGAAATCCGCCTCCACCATGGCACCGCAACAGAACATGCCGGTGGGCAGGATGAGTTTGAGTTTCTGGTTGATCTCCCTGAGCACATCGGCGCCACTGAAACCCTTGCGCGCCATTCCATAAAAGATCTCGGCAACCGGCATGGCGCCAATGGCTGCCGGCAGACCGTGGCCGGTAAAGTCACCCAGGAATATGAGCATGCCGCCAGCCGGCCGCGGCGAAGCAAACAGGACATCGCCGTTGAACACGGACAGCGGCGAGGCGTGGTAGCGAATGTTTGGCGAGTCCAGGCAACCAGTGTGCGCCACGTTGTCGAACACCCGCCTGGCGATGGTCTGCTCTTCCAGCAACTGCCGATTGCGCGCGCTGATTTCCTCATGCTGGCTGGACAAGGTGTCGTGCATCCGACGCATTCGGTCAAAGGCCTTGATCTTGGCCTCAATTATCACCCGGCTGTAGGGCTTGGTCAGGAAGTCGTCGCCGCCGGCCGCCAGGCACCGGGCCAGGTCCTCGGCATCGGACAGGGAGGTCAGGAAGATGACCGGCACCAGGCGTTCACCAGCCAGGCTCTTGATGTGGCGAGCGGCCTCCATGCCATCCATCCGGGGCATCAGGGCATCCAGAAGGACAATGTCCGGGCTGACCTCGCGGAATTTCTCCACCGCCTCGAGGCCATCCGTCGCCTCGATCACCTCATGCCCCAGACGCTTTATGAGGGCCTGGAGGATCAGACGGTCCGTGTCACTGTCATCTGCAATCAGAATTCGCAGGCTGTGCTGGGTCACTTGATGGCAAAAAGCTGCTCGAAATTGGAGATGGAGAGAATGCGGCGGACATCACTGTTGCAATTCTCGATCGAGATCCGGGCACTGTCGCCACCGGCGTGGTCGCGCAGCAGAAGCAGCATGCCCAGGGCGGAGCTGTCGAGGTAAGTGGTGTCCGACAGGTCGACAACGTAGTTGGTCACCTTGGGGCCGGCATGCTCGTAGGAATCCCGGAATGCCTGGTGCGTGCTGAAGTCAAAGCGCCCCTCAATCCGGATAACCAACGTTTTGCCGTCCTCGGCGAGGCTCGTCTGTATCGGCATTCACAAAACCTCCACAAGCAATCCATGTAGCGACTGCGACCAGCCCTCACGGTACGGAACTGGCCACGCTATTCAGGAATTCAGGATAGCTGACAACAGAGCTTTTGTCGCCGGTGCGGGCGCTCAGGATTCGGCAGACTCTTCCCGCAGTCCGTACTTGCGCACCTTCTCCACCAGCGTCGTGCGGCGGATGCGGAGCTTTTCCGCGGCCCGGGCCACCACGCCGCCCGCCTCATCCAGGGCCTGCTGTATGAGCTGCTTCTCGAGGTTGGAAAGATACTCCTTGAGATCAATGCCATTCACCGGCAGCAGTGCCGGCGCATCCAGCCCCACCAGTCCGGGTACACCGGAAGGCATGCCCGAGTCCTCAACCGGCCGGTTCTCGTCGTAATCGTCAACGTAGCGGAATTTCTTCGGCAATTCCTGCACCCCGATCACGCCGTAGGGGTGCATGATGGCCAGCCGCTCGATCAGGTTTGCCAGTTCGCGGATGTTTCCGGGCCAGTCATGACGGCACAAGCTCATGATCGCCGCCGAGTTCAGGCGCAGCGAACCCCGTTTCTCCTTCTCCATGCGGGAAATCAGTTCATTGATAAGCAGCGGAATATCCTCCACCCGCTCCCGGAGGGCCGGCATCTCGATGGGAAAGACGTTCAGGCTGTAAAAGAGGTCTTCCCGGAATTCACCGGCCTCGATCATGTCCTCAAGGCTCCGGTCGGTGGCAGCAATGATCCGGACATCAACGTTTTCACTACGATGGCTACCCATGCGCTCGAAAGTGCGATCCTGCAGGACCCGTTGCAGCTTCACCTGCAACGGCAGCGGCAGGGCGTCAATTTCATCCAGAAACAGGGTGCCACCCTCGGCCAGTTCCAGCCGTCCCGCCCGGGCGGAAATCGCTCCCGGGAATGCTCCTTTTTCATGGCCGAACAGCTCGCTCTCCAGCAACTCAGCCGGGATCGCGCCGCAGTTCATCGGAACAAAGGGGTGATCCCGCCGGGAAGAATGGTAGTGCAGATTACGGGCGACCACTTCCTTGCCGGTACCGGATTCACCGGTTATCAGCACTGTCACGTCCATGTCCGCCACCTGCTCCATCAGGTGGTGCACATGCTGGATCTTGCGACTGGTGCCGACCAGACTGCGAAACAACTGCAAACCACGCAAATGCCCTCGTTCCTGGCGGCTGCGGTCAGACTGGTCCCGGTAAATCTGTGCCCGGTAAAGGGAATCGACAAACTTGGCGTAATTCAGGGGCCATTCGAGGCGGGCAATGATGTGGCTGGCGCATTGGTCGGACAGCCCGGAGGGTTCGATACCGTTCACCAGCAGAATTGGCACTCCCGGCAGCGCTTCGCACACTCGGGCAAGATTTTCGCCGACGCGTCTTCCGTCTCCGCTCACCAGGGCGACACCGACTTCTTCCCGTTGAGACTCATCAGCATCGGCCAGCAGCGCCAAAGCTTCGTCGCCGGCTATGACCTGCTCTTCACCGACAAATTCGAGGATCGTGACGATATCGTGCTGCCTCAGTTCGTCCTCACTGAGCACCAGCACTTTGTTATTTTTAGACATTTTGACCTTCCGTTGGAGACTACACTGGTATTTAAGACGGCTTGGGGGGAAGAGTCAATTTTATGACGGGGTAATGAAGGATGGGGAGTGGCGGCCTAAGTTGGGGTCAGATGAAGGCTTTCATCTGACCCCGTCTTCACTCGACTCCGCGGTGGTAGACCGGATTGGGGTCTGATGAAAGCCTTCATCTGACCCCTTTTTCACTGAACTCCGGAGTGGCAGCCCAAGTTGGGGTCAGAAGAAGGCCTTCTTCTGACCCCGTCTTCAATCATCACCGGCGTGCAGCCCGGCGTGCTGCGGAGGCAGTGAATTCGTTGCTGCGGAAGCCGGGCGAAAAATCATAGGCCTTAAACCCGTCATCCAGCCCGTCAATATAATAGCGGCCGGCCTTCAGGTCATAGGTCATTTCCATGGTGGTCCAGAACACCGGCTCGCTGTAGTAGCTGATGTTATGGGCCTCGGACACCCGCCACAGGTTACCTTCCTGATCATATTCCTCGGACGCCAGGATCTGCCAGCTGTCCTCATCCACATAGAACACCCGGCGGGCGTAGATGTGACTGATGCCGGTGCGCAGCGTAGCCTCGACCACCCACACCCGATGCAGTTCATACCGGGTCAGTTTCTGGTTGATGTGCTTCGGGCGAATGACGTCGTCAGCCTCGACGGAATCGCCATGGAGCTTGTAGGCATTGTAGGGCACGTACATTTCACGCTTGCCCTTCAGGGTCCAGTCGTACTGGTTGGGCGCGCCGTTGTACATGTCTTTCTGGTCTACCGAGCGCAGTGAGGACGAGTTGGGCAGATCAGTCTCATAGGCAAGGTTGGGCGAGCGGCGCAGCCGGCGGGAGCCGGAATCATAGCGCCAGGCCAGGCGCGGGGAACGAATCTGGTCCAGGGTTTCGTGGACCAGGGTGATCGTGCCGGCCAGAGACGAAGGCGATATGGTGTTGGTTTTGAGATAGAAAATCTTGTTGTCGATTTCTTCCAGTTCCGCCCCTTTGCGACTGTAGGCGAAGAAATAGTCGTATTCGTTGACCACCGGATTGTAGGAACCGTCGGTCTGGGGCGTTGCCGAAGCACTGCGGAAGGAGATTTCGGTGCCCCGGTAACGAAGGATATGGTTCCAGATCACCTCCAGGCCATTCCGGGGGATCGGGAACGGGCTGGTCATGATGGTATCGCGCACCCCGTTGCCATTATCCAGCAGCTCGGCGCTAGTGGCGTTCTCGACAGACTTCTCGTACACATGCTCCGGGAACGCTGCAGTACGACGGCTCTGGTACACCGGCATGAAGAAATCCGGGCCGTATTGCTCGATCATCCGGATGTGGCCGTCGGACAACTTGTCCCGGTACAGATCCAGATTGTCCCGGGTAATGACAAACAAGGGCTTGTCGTCGGGGAACGGATTGATTTCAATCTCCCCTTCGCGCCAACCCGCCGGTGGTGTGCTCAGGCCGCCGGTCCACTCAGGGATGGTACCTGACTCATTGGCGCTGCGTTCAGCACCCACCGGAGTCAGTTCGTTTCCAAGCCTTTCGGCTTCCGCCGGACTCACCTTGGCCAGTGCCTGCCCGGACAATCCGAACAGTACCGCCGCTGCACCCGCGACAATGTGGCTTCGCATACCTGACATCTCCAGCAGTTCCATAAGACGGGCTGCTTTTTGCCAAATTCAAACGCTCGTTTCAAGTGAATGTTTGTATCTTGTTGTGAAGGCGCAGAGAATCATGAGACAGGTGCAGAAATCGTTGCACATAAATGGTACAATCCTCGCTTTAATAATCTGCCAGATCTTCCTTATCCGAAATCGCAGGTACTCCATGGCCTCGCAATGGCATTCGCTGGTCTCTCAAAAACTGTTTCTGGCCAAGACGTTGCTGGGGCAGCTTGATCAGCCCGCATTATCAGCCAACGGGCAGCCGGCACCGGAAGCGGAACAGGCGCTCCGACGGGAAGCGGCAATACAGGGTGCCATAGAGCTGGTACTGCGCAGCCGAAGGCTGCTGCTGGTGATGATTGCCCGACTCTATCAGGAACGGAATGCCGAACCGGAGACCCTGGAGGAACTGGCGGCATTGATCGGCGCGGATGCCAACGAGGTTTACCGCCTGAGAGACCTCGCGTCGGAGGCTGGCAGCTGGTGGAATCACCTGGATCAACTGGAACAGAGCCAGAGTCGCCCACCGGCGACCCGGAAAACCGTAACGGATGACAACATCATCGCGGTTTCAGCGGAAACCGGGCCGGACAGGTCAGCGACCGGGTTACTCAAGACCTTGGGCGCGCTCAAACATTTTGCCGACGATCTGGAAGAGCAGCACAGCGAGTGGTGAATTATCACCAGGCTCGGGCTTCCGGATCTCAACAACAGACAGGTTTACTGAATGTCACCATCGTTTTTTGAAATTGTACAACTGAGTAACGGCGACTACGCACTGCGCCGGATCGACGACGACAGTGCGCCACTGGTAAGAATCTCGTTCTCCCAGGAAGCCCGGGAGATGATGGAAGATCGCGACATGAATGTCGCCAAGGCCATGATCGCTGCCGGCATCGAAGCCGTGGGCGACATCACCCATGATATTGACTGGGAAGAAGACGACGTCGATGCAATCGACCCACAGCCTTCCTACACCCTGCACTAAACAGTGCGGCAGGCCCCTGGCCTGCCACTGACCCTCAACGCTGGCGAAGCACCACCCCGTGACTGTTACCCTCGGCGGACGCCTGCTGGAGTGATTCCAGCGCCGAGCGACCGAGTTTGCGGGTCCACATCACCACCGCGTGACAGGTACCGGCCCGGAGTGCGCGTTCAGCCAGCTGCTGGGCCGGCAACTCGGGCGTCGAGCGCAGTACCAGCAACTCCCCCGTGACAATGCCATGCATCTTCTGCCACTTGCTGACGAGCTCCTGGGGCGGATCAATCCAGGCGAGCCAGCGCTTTTCCTGATTAAGCTGGGTCAGCATCGGCAGCAGTAACTGGAAGTTCTCCACCTGGCCCTGGGGCAGGATAATCTCTGTCACATTACCGGTGACTTCCGCGGGACGAGGCTCGGGGTTACGGCGGGTACGGATGACAGCCCGTCGCCCGGCAACACCCGGCGCCGGCTCGGAATGGGACAGGATGCCTTGCTGATAAGCCAGATTCTGGTTGAAGCTCAGTTGTTCCATAAGTCACCCGCTTGTTCTTTTATCGATTCTCTTTGGCTGGCCCGGTTCAGTGCAGATCAGAGCGGCGTATGACACCCACGCCCAGGCCTTCGATAAACAGTTCCTGCTCGGTCAGATCCACCTCGATGGGCTCGAACTCCTCGTTCTCGGCAATCAGGTACACCTTGGTTCCATCCTTCCGGAAACGCTTGACGGTTACTTCTTCCCCGACCCGGGCCACGACCACCTGGCCGTTGTGCACATCCTGGGTGCGGTGGACCGCCAGCAGATCGCCATCAAGGATGCCGATGTCCTTCATGCTCATGCCTCGCACCCGCAGCAGATAGTCTGCGGACGGCGAAAAGAAATCCGGCTGAAGGGTACAGTGGTCCTCAATATGCTCCTGGGCCAGGATCGGACTACCGGCAGCCACCTGACCGATCACCGGCAGACCAAGATCCTCCTCGGCTTCCGGCAGGCGGATGCCTCGGCTGGCGCCGGGTACCATTTCAATCGCGCCCTTGCGGGCCAGCGCTCTCAGGTGCTCCTCCGCCGCATTGGCAGAGCGAAAGCCCAGTTCCGCCGCAATTTCCGCCCGTGTGGGCGGGTAGCCGGTCTCGTCGACATAGCGACGGATGATATCCAGTACCTGTTGTTGCCTGGCAGTCAGCTTCATTCCGTTACTCCGGTCAGTCCAGGTGACAGACCAGCCCGCTATGGACAGGCCTGTTTTTTTATACAGTGAATTGACTATATACAGTGTTTTATCCAGTGTAAAGCCCGCCCACCGATTTTCTGTCGCCTGCGTAACCCGTTGGCAACAGGGGGATGTGTTATGGTGAAAAGACCATGCATGCAGAGTCAGGGAAACCGATGTCACAGACCAGCACCTGCGCGTTACCGGACGTGCGGCTCAATGACGATGGAGAGGAGCGCCGCGTTGGCGTGGAGGTGGAACTGTCCGGCCTGGGCTATGAAGTACTCGTGGATCATGCCGCACGGTTACTGGACGGGCCGGCAGAGCCGGTGTCGCGCTATGTCACGAAGATTGAAACCGATCTGGGCCCCTTCACTATCGAGCTGGATTCGGATCCGATCAAGGATCTGGACCTGGCCGACCAGCGCCTGCCCCGCTCCATCCGCGAACTCGGTGGCCAGGCCATGGACGTGATCGATGCGGCGGCCGAGCGTATCGTGCCCCTGGAAATCGTGACGCCACCGATCCCCCTGTCCCGCCTGCAGGATGTTGAAACCCTGGTGGATGAACTGCGCCTGCTCGGGGCCCTGGGCAGCCGGGAGGCCATCTACTTTGCCTTCGGCCTGCAGCTCAACCCGGAGCTACCGGATCTCGAACCGGCAACCATCGTGCGCTATCTGCAGGCCTTCGCCGCGCTGTATGACTGGCTCAAGGCCAGACACCAACTGGACATCAGCCGAAAATTCACCACCTACATTGAACCCTGGGCCTCCCGTTATAACGAGCTGCTGATGGTAGATGACTACGCTCCCGACCAGTCGCAGCTGATGCGGGACTATCTGGAGTTCAATCCGACCCGGAACCGGGCGCTTGACCTGCTCCCGCTGTTCGCGCACGTGGACGCCGATCTGCTCGGCCAGTATGTTCAGGATCCGCGTATCAAGAGTCGGCCCACGCTGCATTACCGCCTGCCGGACTGCGACATCGACAACCCGGAGTGGCATTTCTCCAGCGTGTGGAACGACTGGGTCATTCTGGAACAGGTAGCCAACCGCGCGGATGATCTGGCCGAACTGAGGGAACTGTTCCGGGACAGCCGGAAGTTCAGCTTCCACAACCTCACCCACAGCTGGCCGGAAACCACAGACCAATGGCTGCGTACCAAGGGTTATGTCTGAAGAATTCCGCGAAGCCCCGGAAATTCCGGGGGTCACCATCGGCATCAGCGGCCCGGCCCGGCGCAGTCTCGCTCACCGACTGATCAGCCTGGGACTGCGGATGCATGGGGCCCGCACCCACTATATTCGCCCCGGTTCCCGCGTGGATGTCTCATTGCTGGACGGCCTGGTGCTCTCCGGCGGCACTCACGTACACCCGGAGAACTACGGCCAGCAGCCCCAGGTGACCGCCCGCTACGACCACCGGCGGGATGCCACTGACCAACGACTGCTGAAAGAAGCGGAAGCGATCGGCATTCCGGTACTGGGCATCTGTCGCGGGGCGCAGTTCATCAATGTGTTCCATGGCGGTTCCCTGTGCCAGAACGTCACGCCCCTGAGGGTCCATACCCGGCACAGGCCCCTGCTGTTGCCCCTGCAAACCGTCCGGCTGGTCACTGGCAGCCGGCTGGGGCAGTTGATGCACGGCCCGGTGATCGGCGCCAACCGCATCCATAGCCAGGCGATCAAGCGGCTGGGCAAGAACCTGAGGGTGGTCGCCGTCGACAACGACCTTTTTGTCCAGGCCATCGAAAACACCCGGGGCCAGTGGCTCATGGGTGTGCAATGGCATCCGGAATACCTGCTGTATCATGGTGGCCATCGACGCATTTTCGGGCAATTTGTCGAGGCTGCCCGCAACTTCAAACTGGCCCGGCTGGAGCCCGAAGCCGGCCCGGCCGATCCTGAAACCACATCCTGAAGGAGTACCATCATCATGAACGGACGGAACCGCTTTCTGCTCCCTCTCATCCCCCTGGCCATGGCGCCTGCCCTGGCACTGGCCGGCGAGCTGACCCTTACCGGAGAGGGTTCTGTTCGCTACGAACCGGACAGCGCCCGCCTGCAATTCACCGCCAGCGCCGAGGATCCACTCGCCAAAAAGGCCAGCGAACAGGTCCGGCAACAGATGGAGAAATGGCGGGAAGGTATCGAGGCCTGGCGGGATCAGCTCGCTGACTACAGCGATGCCCGGCTCAATCTCTATACCCGGACGATCCCGCCGGCAGAGCGTGGTGGCCAGGCGACCCAGCAGGCCGTCGCCTCCCAGACCGTGAGCTTCAGCATCAGCGACCTGACCCTGCTCAACCCGCTGCTGGAGCAGGCCCAGGCGCTGGGCATGGAGTACAACCTGGGGCCGCAGCAGTTCTACCACTCCGGTGAGCAGCAGCTGGAGCGGGAAGCCCTGGCCGCCGCCATCGCCGATGCCCGCTCCCGATGCGAGTTTGTTGCCGCTGAACTGCAGCAGTCCTGTGGCGAGGTGGTCACCATGAACATCAACAGCGGTTACCGGCCGGTGCCGATGATGATGGCCGAGTCCAGAGCCGCCCAGGATGTGGTGACCAGCGTCGGCATCCGCGAGATTACCGCTTCGGTTTCCGCCACTTTCACCCTCGAATGATCCGGACTCAGAAATCCCGGGTGTAGAAGATGTCCAGGGAGGCCGCCAGGCCACTGGCCGCCTCCAGGTAAAAGTATTTGCCAAGGTCGTAGCGCAACGCCACGGTGGTGATGGGCTCGAAGATCCCCACCCCGTAACGGACGCTGAGGTCGTCTGTCAGATAACCACTGGCCACCACCGACGTCTGCTCGCCCGCGCCCTCAGCTTCCAGGGTCAGCTGCCGGATACCCAGCTCCTCCCCGATTTCTCCGGTGACCTTGCTGGCCTGGGTCAGACCCAGTGACAGGGCGGCCCGGCTCATCTGGCCTTCGTCGCCCTGGCTCTGGGGCGCCCGGCCAAGAATCAGGTAGGACAACGCGTCGGATTGCGGCATGTCCGGATTCGAGAAGACTTCGGTCGATGGCGACTGGACCGGGCCACTGAGCCTCAGCCCGGCCACCACGGTACCCACCTCACGTATCGCCTCGATCTCGAGGTAAGGCTCGGTAATATTGCCCACGAACAGCAACCGGGCCGTGCGCAGTTCCAGCTCCTGGCCGTAGGCTTCGTAGTGGCCCTCCACCAGCTGCAAGGTGCCCCGGGTGTCCATATCGTTGCCGATGCGCAGAGTTCCCTCGAGATTACCGGTGACCCCAAAGGCATCGAAAGTGACCTCGTCCTCCCCGACCCGGACGGTGACATCCATGTTCATCGAACGGATGGCGGGTTCTTCCTGTTCCACGCCCACGATGACCTCGTCCTCGGACACCTGGACCGCCTGGGCTGGCAGGGACTTGATTTCAATACTGCCCCGGGGCACCGCCACCTCGCCGGTTACCGCCAGATCGCCCTCACTGAAGGTCACCTCCAGATCCGGCGCAATTTCCAGCCGGGCGTAGGGCTCGATGTTAAAGGGAATCCGGCTGCCGACAATCGCCAGGCTGCCCCGGGGCGCTCCGGACCAGTCCAGGGCGCCATCCAGTGTTGTCTCACTGCGTTCGTTACTGCGAATCCGGCCGCTCAGGTCAGCGGAATAACCGTTCAGATTCACTTGCAGCAGGATATCCTCAAGAGGCACGGGCAAGGTCGGGTCCATGATCCGCCCGTCCACCAGTGCCAGCTCGCCCGTCACCTCAGGCTTCATCAATGGGCCGGACAACCGCCCCTGGCCACTGATTTCACCAGCCACTTCCTGCATCCCGGTAAAGACCCCGGCCAGGGCCAGGTCCAGACCCTGCAGGCTGAAGTTCCCGTCCACCCTGCGCTCAGGACTGTCGGGGTCGACGGACAGATCCAGACGGAAACTGCCAAGCGAATCGCCATCCAGCCGGATATCGACATTCGCGACCTCGGGCTGCAGGGCCAGTTCCGCGGTCAGGGATGAGTAACCCAACGCCTCCCAATCGCCATCAACCAGGACATCGAATTCGCCACTGCCGGCATCAACAAACACCCGGCCGGTGGGACCCGCATCGTTCTGGGTAAAGGACACCTCGGCGTTCAGCTCCGACTGCCACCGGAGCGTTTCCGGCAACAGTGGCGCCAATGCCTCAGTGGGGAAGCGGCTGATGCGGTAGGCAATCTCAGGGCGCGGGTACAGCAACTGGTCCTCCGCGCACACCGAGCTCCGCTGCCAGGTCCAGCAATGGGCACCGAACCGTACCTGGCCATCCGGCTGCCAGGCCAGTTCCGCCGGCGCCTGCAGCCGCCATCGTTGATCCTGTTCCGGAATCGCGATGTCACCCCCGGCAAGGCGTCCCAGCCAGCTTTGCCACCCCTCGCCAAAGCCGCCGGCAAACGCCAGTGAGACCTGTGCCTCCGAGTGCCGGGCATCAACGGTAAGCGTGTGATCCTGCTGACTGCCGGCGGCTTTCAGTTGAAGTGATTCCAGTTCCTGCCCGGCCGCCTCAATGGCCTCCGCATCGACCTCGGCCTCGAGTATCTGGCCTTCCGACAAAGCGGCCGCCAAAGTGACATTCCCGATGGTCAGCTGGTCCTGCCAGGCCAGGGCCTGGCCACTGGCTGCAAGTTCTGCAACCGGGTCCTCCGGGCTGCCGGAAAGATTCAGCGTCGCCTCGAGTTCACCGCCCAGACCAGCAAGCAGTTGATCCGGCTCTGGTAGAGACAGGGCCAGCTCTGCGGACAGTTCAGGCCCCCAGGTACCCGCTCCGGAAACCCGGTTATCCCCGACCATCAGCTCCAGACCGGATACCACCCAGCTGCCGGTTGCGGTATCGAGAGCGCCGGTCGCCAGGGTGTCGTGGGATCGCCAGCTCCCGGTGAGGTCCCAGCTCGCGGTCATGCGCGGCACCGGAGTTTCCTCAAGGGAGCCCTCGCTTTTGACCTCGCCATCAAGCGACGCTTCCAGCGCGGGCACCCAGAATCCCGGATTGAAGTCACTGAGTTCCAGGGCAGCCTGCCAGGTCACCGGTCCGTCAAAGCCGACCCGACCACTGCCGGTGGCCGATCCGGCGCCGGTTTGCAGGGCAAGCTCCGAGAGGTTGACCCCCTTGAGATCCCCGTCCAGGGACGCTGCAACGGTGGCCTCGCCCATCGGGCCTCGGGTCTCCGCCTTAAGGGACCCCTGGTATTGATTCTCCGCCCAGCGGAAGCTGCCGGTCAGGCTATTGAGTTCAACCGGCGGCTCGGAAAGATCCGGCACCAGCGAGTACCAGGGCAATCGATCCAGTGCCAGGTCAGCATCGGCGGAAAAGCCGTCGGCCCAGCTCAGGTTACCCCGGACACTGGCTTCGCCAGCCTGTTCCCCTTCCGTGGCCAGCACCAGCTCAAGGTTGTCAGCACCGACGGTAGTGACCAGACCGGACAATCTTAATGCCACCGGTCCGACGGTACCCGGCAGCGTGGCCTTACCATTGGCGCGGAAACCCTGCTCCAGCGATCCGTCAGCCTCCACCACAAGATCCTGGAAGGTGAGTGTTTCAGGCAAGCCATCCAGGGCCGTGAACTGCTCAGAGACAACCCGCAGTTGTGCCGGCAGCGACGTGTCCAGAGGCGCCACCTGACCGGAAAGTGCAGCATCAAGATAGCCACGGCTGCTGCCCTCCAGGCGCAGATCTTCGACGCTGCCGGCCAGGTTCACTGCTATCTCCCACTGATCCCCACGGGGTGGCGGCAAGGTGGCGGTGACCTCAAGATCGACCGGCCAGTCTCCCCGGGTTTCCACCCGCCCCCGGGCAGTGACGGCATAATCCGCAAGCTGGTAGTGAACCCGCTCCAGCTGCCAGCTGGCACCTGACCCGCCAGCATCCAGTTCAAACCGGTCCCAGACCGGGGATCCGTTGACCGTGAATGATCCGATACGTACGTCCGATATTTCCAGGGACAGCGGGATGTCGACCACCGGCAGGGCGAAGTCCGAAGCGGGCTCCGTGCCGTCGGACGACGGGGCTGTTTCAAGATCCATGGACTGTGCGTGCAACGTGTCGACGCACAAACGCTTGTGGAACAGACAGGAGGGCGACCAGTCCAGCAACGGCTGCTGCAAATCCAGATTGATGCCGTAGCCCTGCCATTGCAGCCGGCTCGCCTGCCAGCGACCCAGCAGGGTGCCCTGCCCTTCGTCCACCGTCAGCCCCGGTACCTGTTCGATAATCCAGGCCGTCCCGGTTTCCGAACGAACCATTAGCAGGGCCGCACCGATCAGCAGCACCGGTACCAGGATGATCGCCGCCAGGATCACTCCCAGCCAGCGCAACGGGTGCCACTTGCGGCGGCGCTTCTTGCCAACCGTTTCCGTTGCCTGCTTCTCGTCCGTCACAGCTCAGGCCCCATCGAAAAGTGAATTCGCCAGCCTCCGCCGAACTCCGGGTCCAGGCCCTTGGCGATATCCAGGCGCAGCGGCCCCACCGGGCTGACCCAGCGCAGGCCGATACCGGCACCGGTGGCCAGCGGATCAAACAGGTCATTGACCGCATTGCCATGATCTACAAACACCGCCGCCCGCCAGCGCTCGGCAAATTCGTACTGATACTCGCCACTGCCCGCCATCAGGTACCGCCCGCCCACCGGCACGCCATTGTCGTTTTCCGGAGACAGGGTTTCATAGCCGTAGCCCCGAACGCTCTGGTCACCACCGGCGAAGAAACGCAGCGAAGGCGGCACATCCTCAAACCGGTTGGTGCCCACCGCGCCGATCTGGAATCGCGCCAGGAACCGGTGATTGTCAAACAGGGTATAGAGCCCCTTGGCCTGGGCGTATACGTGCAGGATGTCTACCTTGGATAACACCGCGCGGTGGGCGCCGGTCACATCCAGTTGCAACCGATAGCCCCGTGAAGGATCCAGGGGAGAATCCTGGTGGAGCTTGGAATAACCCACACCTGGCAGCAGCAGGCTACTGGTGCCTTTTTCATCATCACCGATATTGAAGCGCTCGCCCTCCCAGCGGATCGACAGCACCTGCAACCAGCCGCTGTCCAGCTGATGCTGCCATTGCTGACCCAGGGTCAGCAGTTCGGATTCCACGTTCTCGATATCCTCCCGCTGGTAACCGGCGGTCAGGCGGATGAGGTCCGTCATCGGCGGGTCCAGGGGCAGCTCGTACCAGGTGCTGAGGTTCTGCCGTGGCTGGGATATTTCGGTCTCGGCACCGCGCTTGTGACCCATCGGATTGATCCAGTGCTCGCGCCAGGTACCCCGGAAACGGGGACCGACGTCGGTGGAGAAGCCGACACCCGCCGCCACTGAACGCCGATCACGCCGGGTGACGGCGATACTCACCGGAATCACTCCGTCAACCGCATTGCCTGGAACGGCATCTATATCGACGCCGGAAAAGTAACCACTGCTGGAGAGATCCCGGTTCAACTGGGCGATGATATCGGTGTGGTAAGGGGTGCCCGGCTCGAAGGTGACAAAATCCTCCAGCAGGGAGATTTCAAACCAGTGCCCCTCCTCGAACGTGACCTCCCCCAGGCGGTAGCGCTCTCCGGACTCGAAGACCAGTACAATTTCAGCCGTGTTTTCCTCGGGATTGACGCGTAACGTCCGGGTCACAAACTGGCCGCCAAAATAGCCCCGTTGGCGGGCCCGGGTCTGGATGGCACTGCGCAGGCTGGAATATTCGCCGTGATCCAGAACATCTCCCACCGCCGGCGTTTCCGGCAGCCCGCTCATGAACTCCGGATCTTCCCCGGCGGGGCCACGGATATCCACCTCCCGCGAGGTCACCTTTACCGGTTCGCCCGGTTCAATCTCCAGAATGAGCCGAGCCAGGTCTTCATCGTCTCCCGCTTCCACACGCCAATCGATTTGCGGGTTGTAATAGCCCAATGCCCGTAGCGCCTCACCGGCCTGGCGAACCGCCGTTGCGGCATACCGGCGCAGATTGGCCTCGCTGCGGCCTTCTACCTCACCGATAAAGGCCTCCGCGTTGGCTTCCAGTTCCGGATAGTCGCCGTTGACCCGAACCTCCACCTGCCGGGCAAATCCCGCAGCCGGCCACATCAACGCCAGCGCCAACAGCAGGCAGAACGGGTACATTCTCGGGATCGGGTTAATAGACAGACTCCGGCTTCTGATGTTCTTTCCGTAGGGGTGGTATACGTATCATTAAAGATTGGAAGTTTAACGTCAGGCGGTCAAGTTGAGGAGCCTGTCGTGCTTGGGGTACAAATACGCTAACCTGTCAGGGACTTACACAGCCTCCAGATTGGATCAATGGCCACCGCATGTTGCATATAAACCGGGAAAACCTGAAGTCCAGCCACCAGCTTGTCTGGTTTATCATCGATTTCCTGATGCTCGGCCTGCTCATCCTGAACCTGGCATTCATTATCTGGGACTCCATCTACAATTTTGTCGCCATCCAGAACCTGCTGAAAGAGCATGCCCCGGCGCTGCAGTCTGCCTACCACCCCATTCACGAGCGGTTCATTTTCTACGACATGATTTTCGTGACCATCTTCCTCACGGAATTCTTTGTGCGTTGGGGCTATGCCATCAAGGCCAGTGTCTATGACCGGTGGTATTTCTACCCGTTCATTCACTGGTACGACCTGGTGGGCTGTATCCCGGTGGGCAGCTTGCGTTTCCTCCGGATCCTGCGGGTGATCTCCATCATCTACCGGCTGCATCAGTACCGGATCATCGACATCACCAGCACCAAGATCTACCGGTTCGTGAACTTCTACTACGAAGCGTTCATGGAAGAATTATCGGACCGGATCGTGCTCAAGGTACTCAGCGGCGTCCAGGACGAGGTCCGCCGGGGCTCCCCTCTGTTTGACCGGATCCAGAAAGACATTCTCTATCCGCGGCGGGACATGCTCTCGGACTGGATTTCCCAGCGCGTTGCAGAAGCCGCCCAGGAAGGCTATGTGCCCAATCGGGGCGCCCTGCGCAACTACCTCGAGGGCCGGGTGGACCAGGCCCTGAAGCAGAACCTGGAGCTATCGCGGCTGAAATACCTGCCGGTGGTCGGCCCCACGATCCAGGAAACCCTGGAGGACGCCGTCGGCGACATCGTCGCCAACGTGATTCACCAGATTCTGGAAGACCTGGCCTCCAGCTCCAACCACGCGTTCATCGAGGACATCGTGAACGTTTTCCTGCCCACACCTGACCAGGTGGCCGCCGATGAAACCCAGAACCAGGCACTAATCGACCTGATCATCGAGATCCTGGATGCCATAAAAGGCCAGGTTAAGGTCAAGCACTGGCGTGCCCAGCTGCCGTAACGTATAAGAAAGACGCCCAAAACAACAAGAGATTGCCCATGGACGCCCTGCATTACCAACCGGCCCACGAACTCCTGCGCCAGCTTGAGAAAGGAACACTGACCAGCGAACAACTCACCCAGGCCCTGCTGGCCCGCATCCGGGAACAGAACCCCGCCATCAATGCGGTGGTCACGCTGGATGAGAATCGTGTACTGGAGCAAGCCCGGGAGGCGGACCGGCAGCGCGCGAACAACCAGGAGCTGGGCCCCCTGCATGGCCTGCCGCTCACCCTCAAGGACACTTGGGAAGTGGCCGGCATGACCTGCACCGCGGGCGCCCCTGCCCTGCGGAACCACCGACCGGAACGCCATGCGGATGTAGTCCGCCGCCTGGAAGAGGCTGGCGCCATCATCCTCGGCAAAACCAACATTCCGCTCTACGCCACGGATCTTCAGAGCTACAACAAGCTGTTCGGCGTCACCAACAACCCCTATGACCCGAGCCGCACGCCCGGCGGCTCCTCCGGTGGTGCAGCGGCCGCCCTGGCGGCGGGATTCACACCCCTGGAAGTGGGTAGTGACCTGGCCGGCTCTATCCGCATACCCGCCCATTTCTGCGGGGTGTTCGGCCACAAACCCAGCCGTTCTCTGGTCTCCTTCCGGGGCCACATACCCGGCCCGCCCGGCACCGAATCGCAACCGGACCTGGCCGAAGGCGGCCCCATGGCCCGTAATGCGCGGGACCTGGCACTGCTTCTGAAACTCATCGCCGGCCCACGCCCGCCCGAAAGCCGCAGCTGGGCCCTGGCCATGGAACCCGCGCGCTTCGAGAAACTGGATCAGGCCCGGGTAGCGCTCTGGCTGGACGACCCTTTGTGTCCGGTCGAGGACGAACTGGTCGACGGTTATCGGAACCTGGGTAAAAGCCTGGAAGACAAGGGAGCGCTGGTGGCAGAGGCAGATAATCCCTTGCTCAGCCTGGAGCACATCCTGCCCGTTTACTTCAACCTGCTGGGCAGCCTGATCGGCACCTCCCTCAAACCGGCCCAACGCCGCCAGATGAAGTGGATCGCACTTCTCGAACGCTGGCTACACCTGCTCGGCCCCACGACACCCTACATCGGCGAATACGCCCGGGGCGTGAACCAGCGGATCTACGAGTGGATGCAGTGGAGCGAAGTCCGGGAAAAGATGCGGGCAGAAATCGAAACCCTGTTCAGGGACTTTGATGTACTGCTCACGCCCATCACTCCCACGGCCGCCATCCATCATGACCACAGCCAGCCGGTGTTCAAGCGGCGCATCACTGTGGCCGGCAAACCGAGGGCCTACATGGACCAGTTTTGCTGGATTGCCCTGGCCACACTGCTGGGGCTGCCGGCCACTTCGGTGCCGATCGGGCGGACGAAAGAAGGCCTGCCCTATAACGTGCAGGTGATCGGGGCGCCCGGGACGGATCTCACCACGATCCGGTTCGGGGAGTTGTTGGAGGAGAGCGGACTTGCGGGGTTTCAGCCCCCGTCGGCGGACTGAACCCCCTCTCCGGATCAAGCACCAAAGTGCAAACGATTCAGCCGGTACACAAGCCAGATGGTCAGGAACTGGAGGATAAGAGCGATACCCGTCAGGCACCAATAAGCCACACTGAAACGCTCCAGCACACCGAATCCCACAAGGCCCGCGTTGGTAAAGAAATGGATCATGACCGCCAGCCCGACTCCGGGGCAGACCAGGGCATAGGCGCCGGCGGATTTTTCGTTACCGGTCACGAATCTCGCAAAATAGCCGTACCGGGCCAACACAACCCAGCCAAGGAGACCGAACACCAGCTGGGCGCAAAGGAAATAGGTCAGCATGGCGAGGACATCCACCCCGCCTGCTCCTGATTCGAAATGGACGTGGAAACCATGGGTCTGGCGCAGAAGCGTAATGGTCAACGTTGTCAGAATGGGCAACACGATCCAAAGGGTTGGTGCCGTGGAGGGATCGGAGCCCTGCTCAAGCATGGCTCGGAAGCCGAGAACCACCTGAATTGCCCCGATCAGAAACGCCGTTACCATGAAAAAGCTGGAAAGCACCAGGCTGAACGCCACGGTTACCGTGCTCTGGCTCATGGCGGCCGGCGCGGCCAGGCCAACGGCAATCATTGCCGAAGCAAAGGCTGGCAGCAGCTGGCCCAGATTGTTGTTCTTCACACAATCAAAACCACCTCCAACCAGGACCCTGCCCCAGAAATCCCGAAGCAGAGCCAGGGCCCAGGCACCAACCAGCACGAAAGCCAGAAGCGCCAGGGGAAACAGCCACTCAACCACCGACCACAACGCCGGCACGAACGTCAGGCCGAGAATGAAGCCCACATTGATGGACATGGCTACCGTCAGCGGCCCGGCCAGCAACTGGGTCTCGGAATTGCTGTCGCGCAGCTGCTGATAGGCCTGTGTTTTGCGGAAACGCCCGTACTGCCTGAGATTCCAGACAAGCAGATAGATGTGAAGCGCCGAAAAGAACGCAATGCCCACCCAGGCGCCGATTACCGCAACCTTGGGCATCAGACTGCCTCCGCCAAGAGCAGCAACCGCATCCTCAAACAGCGGTACCGGAGCATCCGGGTGCGGCAGCCAGAACATCAGCCACATGAAAAAGGTCACTGCTAATCCCCCGGCACCGAGGGCGGCAAGAAAATACGTAGGGGCCCATTCAGGGCTGGTATCCTTGGGCATGCGGTAAAACATGAATCACTCCTGTAGATTCAGAGGGTGCAATCAGGCATTGATTAAGGCACACATTATGAGTTTTCTACGTTGGCTTCCGTTTGGCAAGGTTCCTGAGTTGACTGCCGAACGCCTTGATACGCAAAAGTCGTCCATACAGATTGTGGACGTTCGCACGGCAAAGGAGTTCGAGGCCGATCATATCGCAGGCGCGGTAAATCTGCCGATCACCCACTTTTCGCGGCATGCCGTGGCAGAGCTGGAACTGGATCGCGACAAACCGGTCGTGGCGATCTGCCTCTCCGCCCATCGGAGTATCCCTGCTGTAAGGCAGTTGCGGGGAATGGGGTTTGAGGCGTATCAGTTGGCAGGGGGGATGAAGGCCTGGTGGAAGTATAGCGGGGGCAACTAAAGGCCCCGACAGAACCTTACCCTGAGAGCGGGATATCAGCTACTTGGGAGTAACAGGGCCAAGTTCAGCCAACGCCCAGTGGCACGACAAGCACTGGACGCTTGGAGTGCGTCAGCGCCTTGGTCGCTGTAGAGCCCATCAGTGCCTGTCCTAACGCGTTGTGTTTGCGGGTTCCCATAACGATCACGTCAGCATTAATTTCATCGCCGACTTCAAGGATTTTACGCCAGGGCGTACCTTCCTCGATGCGCGCCTCAATGTTCTTCAGGCTTAATACTTCGTGTTCTTCGAGCTCTTGCTCGCAGAACCGCTCTATCCGTTCGCGAATCTTCACGCTTAGTGCCTCAACACCTTTTTGCAGCAGATTGTCGAGTTCTTCTTTCTCCATCATGTTACTCAAGACACTGCGAGTGGTACCCGACAAGGACTCAATCACGTGCATATAAGTTATCTGAGCCTCAGAGTAATGCCCACATAAGCTGATCGCTGCGCGGAACGCTGGCCGCGAACCCGGCTCAAGATCGGAGACATATAAGATCTTCTTGATATCATAAAACATGGTTCTTCTCCTCTATTGCCCCGGGACAGGCATGGCAGCTTCGCTTAGTGGTACAGCAGGTCCGGCAAAAACAGTGAAATCTGAGCAACAAAAACAATCAGCGCCAAACGTACAATATCGGCACACCAGAACGGGGTAACGCCCTTGAAGATAGTACCTGTTTTCACATCTCTTAATACCGCACTGAGCACAAAGACATTCATACCCACCGGTGGTGTGATCAGACTGATTTCGGTAACCACTACGACGACAATCCCAAACCAAACAAGATCGAAGCCGAGGCTTTCCACCAACGGGTAGAACACCGGAACCGTCAATAGCATCATGGAAAGGCTCTCAAACACCATGCCAAGCACGATATAAATGCCAAGGATTGCCAATATCACCATGATAGGTGACACATCCAGCGAGCTAATGAAACTCAGTAGCATGTCCGGCAACCCGGCCCGGTTAATAAAGTCCGAGAAAATCAGCGCCCCAATCACCACCGCAAACAACATCGCAGAAGTACGAGCTGTATCCGCCAGTGTTTCGAAAAGTGTCGAGAGGGTGAGCCGGCGACGGGCCAGGGCAATGACAAATGCTCCGCCAGCCCCGATACCCGCTGCTTCGGTCGGTGTGAAAACACCCAGGTAGATACCTCCCATCACGACAGTGAAAAGTGCAAGCACACCCCACACATTCCTTAAAGCCTTCAGGCGTTCCGGCCAGGACGTCTTTTCTCCGGCAGGCCCCGCGTCAGGATTCCGCTTGACGACGTACCACACGGCCGCCAGATACAGCAGGACACCCAGCAGACCAGGGATAAAACCGGCAGCAAACAGCTCGCGGATACTCGATTCAGTCAGCAAGCCATAGATCACCAGGATAACGCTCGGCGGAATCAGAATGCCCAGGGTACCACCAGCAGCAATGGAAGCCGTTGCCAGAGCATCTGAATAGCCATAACTGCGCATAGGTGGCATGGCCACCTTGGCCATCGTTGCGGAAGTCGCCAAACTGGAACCACAGATCGCCGAAAACCCTCCACAAGCCACTACCGTTGCCATGGACAATCCACCCTTGCGATGGCCGAGAAACGCGTTGGAGACGTGATAGAGCTCCTGGGCCAGGCCCGAACGGGTCACGAGATTACCCATCAGCACGAACAATGGAATTATCGACAGACTGTAATTTTGAACGGTATCGATCACCCGGTTCGACGCCATCGAAAGGGCGCCCCGCCAGCGGAAATCCATGAAGTTGGTCAGATCCAGTCCCATCAAAAAGGCAAAACCAAAGAAACCGACCAGCCCCATGGCAAAGGCAATTGGCACCCTCAGAACCACAATTATGAATAGGAGAACGGCAAAGCCGGTCAGCACGACGGTCATAAAATTTTCCGTAACTGATTATTCGTTTATTTGGTAGGAGAAGAGAGGATGCGATAAACGCCGAGCGTTATCATGCCCGCGGCAGTCAGCCAGCTCATGATTGCGATGTATTGGACGATATAGCCACTGGGCAGGCCGAGGAACTCCGTCTCGACACCGCGCCGGATCGACCTCTCGCCTAGCTCAAAGATCCGTACGGCAAGAAAGTACATCGAAGAAGACATAATCAGGGCCGAAACCAGCCCGAGAGCCTTCAATAACTTTTGCCCCAAAACATGGTCAAGCAGATCCACGACGATATGCCCTCCCCGATAAGTGATAACGGGCATCGCCGCGAATACCATCAGAGCAAGACCAAGTCGGGTGAGCTCAGTTGCGCCAGGAACGGGGCTGTTGAAGATATAGCGCCCGGCCACATCCAGGCAGGTAATCAACATCAGAAGAAAGAGGACTGAACCTGCTACAAGCTCCAGAAGGAAGGCCAGCCACTTGGCTGGCCCCTTCTCGCTATAATGACTGTTAACCCATGTAGCGAGAGACATACGCTTACTCCTGATGCTCTCGCTCATATTCTCGGGCTACGGTCCGCAGCTCTTCCAGCGCCTGTCGGGCATTCGGGGCACGATCAGACACCTTCTCGATCCATTTTTCGTCCATTCCCTGAATCAGTCTCTGGAAATCCTGCGCCATCTGGTCTTCTTCCCCAACGCGGATTATGTTGACGCCGGCTTCCTCCGCAGCCTTCAGGCCCTCATCGTCAATGGCGTCCCAGGCGCGCCCCGCCAGGGCGGAGAGTTTTTCGCCCGACACGCTCATAATGGCCTCACGATCCCTGGGTTCGAGCTGCTCCAGGAAGTAAGGGCTGATGAACATGGAGAAGCTGCCGAGGTACATGCCCCCGGGAAGCATGGTGACGTTGGGAGCCACTTCATTGAGGCGCAGGGTTTTCTGCTCACCCATGGGCAGGAAGGCACCATCAATCACACCCTGCTGCATCATTTCGTAGACCTTCGGGGCCGGCGCTGAAACCGGTGTTACATCCATTCGCTCGCCAAGCTCGGACTGGACGCCACCACCGATACGAATCTTTTTGCCCTTTATCTGATCGAAGGAGGTGATTGGCTCAATGGAATGGATATAGCCCGGACCATGGGTAAACATGCCAATGGGGGTCAGGCCTTCAAACTCGCCGGAATCCATGAAGTACTTGTCATACACTCGCCAGAGTGCCACAGAAGCCGCCTCGGCTCCCACGCCCAGACCCGGCTGCTCCACAATCTGGGGCAACTGGAATCGACCGGGAACATAGCCGTGGTAGCTGAAACCAGCGTCAACAACACCATCTTCAACCAGCTGAAACATGGTTTTCGGATGGCCCAGATCGTGTTCGATTTCAACCTTGACTCGTCCCTCTGTCGCTTCCTCGACCCATTTAGCCCACGTCGGCCAGACCTCGGCGTTCTGTGGATTGGTCGGCGGCAGCCAGGTCCCTACATGCAATGTCGTCGCAGATAGAGCGCTACCGGACATCGCCAGCCCCAATGAAAGGATGGCGGCTTTGCTGAAGAGTTTTGTTTTTGTCATAACGGCCTGTCTCCTGATCGTTTTGTAGTTATCACTTGCGTTGCTGCGGCCCGGGAAAGCCAGCGAAGCTTCCTGACGCTACAGAATCCTGCAGCGGCTACCCGTTTCAAGCTCCCGTCAGTTACTCGAGAACAGAGGATGAATGTTGTTCTTGTTGAATTTCAGAACCGGGTCCAGCTCGGTCATCTCAAATGAAATCTGGCAATAGCTGGAATCAGTAACCGGTTTCATCCAATCGCAGAGGATGTCGAACACCCGCTTCGCGACCTCCTTTTTCAGCGCCATATCCCGACCATGGCCGATCTTTAGAGTCAGGTTGAGGAATGAAAAGTCTTCCCTGCCATCCGCGACCCGGAAATCGTCACAACGAATAGCCCGACTACGAACGCCACCAATGGGGAAAGCCCCGGTTGAGACAATGTATTCGTGTAGACGTGAGAACAGCGACTGGAATTCCAGACGATCGTGGAGGTTACCTGAATACTCGACGATGAAATGAGGCATAGGATGAGTCCCGGATAGTAGGTTCATCGTTGTTATTGGGCACCCCCGGCAACATTTGTGACCCGGGGACAACTCAGAATCTAATTAACATATTAAGTTTTGTCAACTCGGTCCCGGAAATGAAATTTGTCCGGTGAGTGAGCGTTCAGCAGCCCCAAATCGGAGGGTTGACTTAGTTAATATGTTAACTAAAATACCAAAAGAATCGGCTGGGCCAGGTCCTCGCCCCGGTCTCCGGACCTGGGCCACTGCAGCCCGCGACAGACCACCACCGGTCATCCACCCGACAACAAAAAAGGTGCATAGCAAGCATGTTGACGAAAGATCAGATCGAAACGGCTGCCGACCGCCTCTACCAGGCAGAGACCGCCCGCAAACAGATTCCGGCCCTGACCCTCGACTATCCGGATATGACCATGGATGATGCCTATGCCATCCAGAAGGCCTGGGTGGATCGCAAGGTGGCCGAGGGCCGTGAGGTGATCGGCTACAAGATTGGCCTGACTTCCCGTGCCATGCAGATGTCGTCGAATATCGATGAACCCGACTATGGCGTGCTGCTTGATGACATGCTGCTCGAAGATGGCGCCACCATCAAAGCATCGGACTTTCTGGATCCGCGCATAGAGGTCGAACTGGCCTTTGTGCTGAAGAAGCCGCTGTTCGGAGACAACGTCACCATTTTCGATGTTATCAACGCAACCGACTACATCATCCCGTCACTCGAACTGATCGCAGCCCGCTGCCTGCGCACCGATCCTGAAACCGGCTACACACGCAAAGTCTACGACACTATCTCCGACAACGCCGCTAACGCCGGCATCGTCCTGGGAGGGCGCCCCATCAAACCGATGGACATCGACCTCCGCTGGGCCGGTTGCATGCTTTACCTGAACGGCCAGATTGAAGAAACCGGGCTCGCTGGCGGCGTTCTGGGCAATCCGCTCAAGGGAATCACATGGGTTTGCAGGCGCTTTGCGCCGCACGGCGTTGGCCTCGAACCGGGTCAGGTTATTCTGTCCGGCTCCTTTACCCGGCCGGTCCCGGTCAAGGCCGGCGATACCGTACATGCCGATTTCGGTTCTCTGGGTGGCGTGGCCCTGAACTTCGAATAAACAGACCCTACCGAGGACACGAGCATGGAACTGCCAAAGAACCGTTTCAAGCAGGGGCTGGCCACCGGTGAAACCCAATATGGGCTCTGGCTGGGCCTGCCGGATAACAGTGCAGCCGAAATTGCCGCCGGAGCTGGCTTTGATTGGCTACTCATCGATGGCGAACATGCCCCGTTCGACCTGCGCACGATCCTGTCTCACCTGCAGGCGATGGCGCCTTATGATGTTGCTCCGATCGTGCGCTGTGTCGAGGGCAACACCGCACTGATCAAACAGCTGCTGGATATTGGTGTACAAACCCTGCTGGTGCCGATGGTCGAGGATGCGGAACAGGCGAAACAGCTGGTGCGGGCGGTTCGCTATCCACCGGACGGCATTCGCGGTCTCGGCACATCGCTCGCTCGGGCGGCCCGCTGGAATCAGGTACCGGGCTACGTGAAGAAAGCCAATGATGAGATCTGCCTGATCGTCCAGGTGGAAACCGCGAGTGCCTTGGACAACCTCGATGAGATCCTCGCGGTTGACGGTGTGGACGGGGTTTTCATCGGCCCGTCCGATCTTTCCGCATCCATGGGCTATGTCGGCGATGCCGGCAACCCGGTGGTTGTTGACACCATCAACAAGGGCCTCAACACGATACGTGCGGCCGGCAAATATGCCGGCCTGCTCTGTCTCGACCCATCCCTGGCGGAAAGCTATGTTCGGCAAGGTGCCGATTTCGTTGGCGTTGGTGTCGATACCATGATTCTGGCGACCGAAACCCGCAAGTTGGCGCAACGTTTCAAACAGGGCGCGCCAGTTAAAGACGACAAACCTCAGGCCGGCTATTGATCAAGGACGGCCGAAACAGGAAAAGGTTACTCATGACAGCAAACACCCTGGTCAACAGCAAGCTGGTCTGCGTCGCACTGAATGACAAGTCGCAGCTGGCCGCTCTGGAGAGCACATTTAACCAAGATCCCTATAAAAAACCGCCGACCCAGCCGGTGCTGTATTACAAGCCGCGCAATACCTGGAGTGTTGATGGCGCCGAGGTGGAATGGGCGAAAGATTTCGATGGCAACAATGTGCCAGCCATGGTCGTTGGTGCCAGCCTGGGCGTGGTCATTGGCCGGGAAACCTGCCGCGTCGGCCAGGACGAAGCACTGGATTATGTGGGTGGCTACACCATCGTCGCCGACTTTTCCCTGCCGGAGGAAAGCTACTTCCGCCCCGACATCAAAGGCAAATGCCTGGATACTTCCGCGCCGGTCGGCCCGGAGATCGTCCCGGCCGACACCATCGACAATCCGGATGCCCTCACAGTCACCGTTTACGTCAACGGCGAACAGAAAAACGAATTCCCGTTGAGGAACATGCAACGCAGCGTTGCCGAGCTGATCAGCAAGATTTCCTGGATTATGACCCTGCAACCGGGCGAGATCATCGCTGTCGGCTTTGCAGGTGACCGTGTTCCGGTCGCCCAGGGAGACAGGGTAGAAGCAACTATCGAGGGTGTCGGCACCCTGACCAACACACTGGGAGGTGCCTGATCCATGAGACATGCACGCATTATTTTTGATGGCCGCGAGCTCGATATCGACATTGACGCCAACGATCGCATCACGACTAGCGACGGCCAGAGGCTGGGCGTGGACCTGGACTCCGAGGAAATCACCTGGCTGCCGCCGGTAAAGGAGCCCGGCACCATCTTCGCGCTGGGCCTGAACTATGCCGATCACGCCACCGAGCTGGCGTTCGAGCCGCCCAAGGAACCGCTGGTATTCATCAAGCACGCCAATACCCTGACCGGGCACAAGCAGGTCAGCTACCGGCCCGACAACATTGACTTCCAGCATTACGAATGCGAGCTGGTGGCGGTGATCGGCAAAGCGGGAAAGAACATCAAGCGTGAAGATGCGATGGACTACGTTGCTGGCTATACCGTCTGCAACGACTTCGCAATCCGCGACTATCTGGAGAATTACTATCGCCCGAATCTTCGGGTAAAGAGCCGGGATTCCCTGTTGCCGATGGGACCGTGGATTGTCGATCGCGAGGACGTGGCAGACGTCAACAACCTGCGTCTGACTACCGAGGTCAACGGCAAGATCACACAGGACGGCTCAACGAAGGATATGATCTTCGACATACCCTTCCTGGTGGAATACCTGAGCAAGATCATGACCCTGAACCCGGGTGACATGATTGCCACCGGAACCCCTCACGGCGTGGTTGACATGCAGCCGGGTGACACCGTGGTCTGCACCATCGAAAACATCTGCTCGCTCGAGACACGTATCGTCTCCGAGCAAGAGTACTACGGCGACAAATACTGAGCCTTCGGGAGAACCATCATGAGCGATACATTAGCGACCAACCTGGAACGTGCCCAGCGCTACCTGGAGCGCTTCAGGAACAACACCACCGGCCACTATATCAACGGTGAGTTCACCCTGGGTAACGGTGGCAACGAGTACGATAACATCACGCCAACCGACAACACCCCCATCGGCAAGATCATGGCCGGCTCAACCGACGACATGGATGCCGCTTGCAAGGCAGCCGAGGATGCGTTTGAAGCCTGGGCGGCGACACCGGGCGCCGAGCGCAAACGGCTGCTGAACAAATTTGCCGACCGACTGGTCGAGCGTGCCGACGAGATCGCCCTGGTCGAGTCCATGGACTGCGGTCAGGCGATTCGTTTCATGAAAAAAGCGGCCGAGCGAGGCGCCGCCAACTTCCGCTTCTTCGCTGACAAGGCGCCGGAAGCCCAGGACGGCCTCGCCCTTCAGCAGCAGGAACACACCAATTTTACCGTGCGTAATGCGATTGGTCCGGTGGGCATCATCACGCCCTGGAACACACCGTTCATGCTATCTACCTGGAAGATCGCTCCGGCCCTGGCGGCGGGCTGTACCGTTGTCCACAAGCCGGCCGAGTTAACTCCCCTGAGTGCCTATATCCTGGCAGAGATCGCCGATGAAGTTCTTCCCAAGGGCGTCTGGAACATGGTCAACGGCTTCGGCGAGAGCGTTGGCAAGCGAATGACCGAACACCCTGCCATCAAGGCCGTGGCTCTGGTAGGAGAATCCGCCACTGGCTCCCACGTCATGCGTCAGGGTGCCGACACTCTCAAACGCATGCACTTCGAACTGGGCGGCAAGAACCCGGTCATCGTATTCGACGACGCCGATTTCGAGCGGGCGCTGGATGCCGTCGTCTTCATGATCTACAGCCTCAACGGCCAGCGCTGCACCTCCTCCAGCCGTCTACTGATCCAGAGTGGTATTCGTGACAGGTTCATGGCCGCACTGGAGCAGCGAGTCCGCAACCTGAAAGTCGGTCATCCGCTGGACCCGAATACCGAAGTCGGCCCGCTGGTGCACACGGAGCACTATGACAAGGTTCTGAGCTACTTCGACATTGCCCGAGAAGACGGCGCCAACATCGCCGTGGGTGGCAAGCGCATCACCGAGGCGCGCGGCGATCTGGACCCGGCCGGCAACTATCTGGAGCCGACCCTGTTCACCGAAGCCAACAACAAGATGCGCATCGCACAGGAAGAGATCTTTGGCCCGGTACTAACCGCTATCACCTTCGATACCGAAGAGGAAGCCATTGCGATCGCCAATGATACGGAATACGGCCTGTCCGGCTATATCTGGACAGAAAACACTGGCCGCGCCATGCGCATGGCCAAGCACGTCGAAGCCGGCATGCTGTGGGTGAACTCCGAAAACAACCGTAACCTGCCGTCTCCGTTCGGGGGCATCAAGATGTCCGGTATCGGTCGCGACGGCGGCGACTGGAGCTTCGACTTCTACATGGAAACCAAGAACGTCTGTATTGCGCACGGCACCCACCGGGTACCTCAGCTTGGCAAGGGCTGATTACACGTCAAAGGCCAAAGCAACAGGACCCCGTGTCGCTGCACGGGGTCCTGCCCTTTTCGACTTTTGATATATTCGCGCTATGAGCGAAGCCAATCACACCGAATGGATTCCCAACATCATAATTGGGCAGGATTACGACCGACGCTATCTCGATGCGCCCATACATTATGATGTCCTGGAAAACCTGGCTGATTTCTATGGCCGGGAAATGCCGGTGCACCGGCATGCCCAGTATGTCCAGATCCACTATATCGATCGGGGCACCATCGATTTCCACATCGACGACAAGGTCTACCATGTACAGGGGCCCGGTTGTTTCTTTACGCCGGCGTCCATTCCCCATTCTTTCCGCACAGATCCCAACGCCCGGGGACATGTACTGACGATTCACCAGTCCCTTGTGTGGCAACTAATGCAAGACAATGTCGGGACCGACATTGGTACCAGCCTTATTGAAGGTATCTGCCTGGAGCGGGACCAGCTATCCAGAGCACAAAAAACCCAGTGGACACTACTCGCTGGCGTCCTTGAGGATATTCATCTGGAATGGTCCACCAGTCAGATGGGAAAGGAACTGGCACTCAAGAGCCTCGTCCGGCTGTTACTGATCCGCCTGGCAAGACTCTCTTTCAAACGTTCCGACAGCAGAACTGTCAACAGCGAGGACTTGCGACTATTCCGCTTTTTTACCGATATGATCGAGAAACACTTTCGGGAACAGTGGCATCTGCCTAGGTACAGCGCGGAAATGGCCATTTCGGAAAGCCGATTGAACCAGACCTGTCAGCGCATTGCCAACAGATCCCCGAAAAAGCTGATTCACGACCGGGTAATTCAGGAAAGCAAACGCCTGCTTATATTCAGCAACCTTTCCAGCAACGAGATTTGCTACCAACTTGGTTTTTCCGATCCGGCCTACTTCTCGCGCTTCTTCAAAAAACATACAGGGATGACCACCCAGCAGTTCCGTAAGCACACAGCGGTTCGCGGAACACAGTAGACATTCGTTAATACATTAATAAAATGACTCACTTCGCCTTTTCGCAACTTTCAAGCGAATTCTCAGAGACCGGACGACCAAGGTAATCCAATTCATGCGCAAGTTTAATGACTCGCTCCCCCTCCGGCTGCTCAAGGCTCGCGAGGCTGCCATGGCCTTTTTCCGCCCCCTCCTTCAGGAAATCCCCCTTACCGAACAGCAATGGCGTGTTATTCGGGCGCTCAATGAATTCGAGGAACTGGAATCAAAACAACTGGCCGAATTGTGCTGCATACTCAGCCCGAGTCTCACAGGAATCATCAACCGGCTGGAACAACAGGGTTACATTAAACGTCGCAAGTCCCCAGAAGATCAGCGCCGAATCCTGATCAGCCTGACAGATAAGGCCAAGACTATGTTCGCCCAAATGAGCCCCCGCCTTGAGGCTCGCTATCAGGAGATGACCGACCGTTTCTCCCACGAAGACATGAAAACGCTGGAAGAGTTGCTGAACAAACTCTGTAATGTGAAACCCTGAGAATCCGGTATGAATAACTGATCTCCCCCGCTCGGGCACGTTGACATTAGATAACATATTAACTAAATTATTATTTAATATATTAACTAAAAGTCCCGCGTCCGCCCTTCTTTGAGTTGGAGATTCGCTCGTAATGCTGCAAGCAAGTTACCCGTACTTCCTCGCCAATACCCCAGTCTCGCCAAACCAGTCTCTGCCGGTTTACGACAAGTATTCCGGTGAAATCGCGACCCGGGTGGCATTGGCCGATGCCGAAGCCATTGACCAGGCGATCGCCGCCGCCTCTGCGGCCGCCGAGCCAATGCGCAAGTTGCCGGCCCATAAACGCCAGAGCATTCTCTACCATTGCGTTCAGCGTTTCGAGGAACGCTTCGAGGAACTGGCCGAAGCACTGTGCATAGAAGCGGGCAAACCGATCAAAGATGCCCGAGGAGAGGTCACCCGTCTGATCGATACTTTCCGCATTGCTGCAGAGGAATCCGTGCGCATTGGTGGTGAAGTGGTACCGATGGACATCAGTCCACGTGCCGAAGGATACACCGGCATGTGGAAGCGCGTACCCATCGGGCCCTGTTCTTTCATCTCACCGTTCAACTTCCCACTCAACCTGGCAGCGCACAAGGTGGCTCCCGCGCTGGCAGCAGGCTGCCCTTTCATCTTGAAACCCGCCAGCCTGACTCCGGTTGGCGCATTGATCATCGGTGAAATCCTGGCCGAAACCGACTTGCCCGTGGGGGCGTTTTCCATCCTTCCCTGCCGCCGGGATGCTGCCGACCTGTTCACCACAGATGACCGGCTTAAGCTACTCAGCTTCACCGGTTCGCCTGAAGTAGGCTGGGACCTCAAGGCCCGTGCCGGCAAGAAGCCTGTCGTACTGGAGCTCGGCGGCAATGCCGCCTGTATCGTCGATGAAGGGAGCGACGTCGACGACGCGGTCACCCGGATCGTTTTTGGCGCCTATTACCAGTCCGGCCAAAGCTGCATCAGCGTGCAGCGGATCATGGTGCATGAGAGACACTACGAAGAAATGCGCGAAAAACTGACCGCAGCCGTGAAAGCTTTGAAGAGTGGTGATCCCAAGGATGAAACCACCTTTATCGGCCCCATGATCTCAGAAAAGGAAGCCGCTCGCCTTCACAGCTGGGTGCAGGAGGCGAAAGAAGCCGGCGCCCGGGTTCTTGCCGGCGGTGAACGTGACGGCGCAATGCTACAGGCCACCCTGCTAGAAAATGTGCCGGCTAACACCGATATAAACTGTCAGGAGGCATTTGGTCCAGTAGCCATATTGTCCAGTTTCAGCGATTTCAATGCGGCCCTGGACGAGGTCAACAATTCCGATTTTGGTCTGCAGGCCGGTATTTTCACCCGGGATATCTACAAGATTCAGAAAGCCTGGGACGAGCTTGATGTGGGTGGCGTCATTATCGGCGATGTGCCGTCCTGGCGAGTGGACCATATGCCCTACGGGGGCGTGAAGGACAGTGGTCTTGGTCGTGAGGGTGTACGCTACGCTATCGAGGACATGACCGAATTGCGCCTGCTGGTCGTCCGAAATCCATACTGAGACAACGTCCAAAGATGACAGCCGACACCCCGGTACGTACACCTTCCATCGCATTGATGGCACTGATCGCCATGGCAAGTCCGTTGGCGCTCAATCTGTTCGTGCCGGCGATGCCGGACGCTGTACGAGATCTTGAGACCGGGGTCGGCGTGATCCAGCTGAGTTTTACGGCTTACCTGTTCACGCTGGCTTTCGGCCAATTACTCTCCGGTCCACTGGCCGACCACTTCGGTCGCCGTCCTGTCCTACTCGGAGGGCTTGTCCTACATACCCTGGGGAGCCTGCTGGCAGCCCTCGCACCGGATGCCACGTTGTTGATCGCAGGCCGTGTGCTTCAGGCACTCGGCGGTAGTGCGGCAATGGTACTGGCGCGCACGATCATCATCGACATCTATGGTCGCCAAGGAGCCGCCAGCCGAATGGGCTATGTTGTCATGGCGATCGCGATCGCCCAGACAATCGCTCCGACCCTCGGCGGCTATCTAAACCTCTGGGCGGGGTGGCATTCCATTTTCTATGTGTCCCTGGGCATGGGCGCCGTCGCGCTATTGGTGGCCGCACTGCGGCTGCCGGAAACCTGCCGCGATAAAACTGACAGTCTGCGACTGAGGCCTGTCATTCAGCGTTACGCAGGTGTTTTCAGCTCGGGGGGATATATTGGCTACACACTTTCCACCACCTTCATTGCCGCTGCTTTTTACATATTCGTTGGCACCGCTCCCTACCTTGTCGACCGCCTGGGTGGCAACTCTGCCCTGTTCGGTACCTGGTTCCTGGCGGTTTCGCTTGCATTCATGTGTGGCAGTTTCTTATCGACGCGGTTGGCCAGACGTGCGAGTTCCGATCAGGCAGTTTTGCTTGGCAATACTCTATCGCTGGCTGGCGCGCTGGTGCTACTCGCTTTCGCGCTCGGTAGCACACTGACCTATGCCACCCTGTTTCTGCCGATGGCTTTGGTCACCTTCGGGCGGGGACTCAGTCAGCCCAATGCCCAGTCGGCTGCGATCAGTTGCTCGCCAACGTCAGCGGCTACAGCCTCCGGACTAATGGGGTTCATACAACTGTTGACGGGCGCCATGATTGCCCAGCTGATGCCGTTACTGCTCGGTCAAGGCGTGCTCCCGATCGCTGCCTGCATTTGTCTGGCTCCGGTAGCCGCCCTCGGCGCTCACTATTACGCGGTACGTCGACAGCGATATTCACTAGCAAAAGCCTGAGGAGATATTCGGGGGTCAGCTCCACGGAACCGAAAAATGCAATTTTTAAGGCGAATATTGCATTTCCTATCAAGGAGGAGCCAAGAATAATTGAGTTACAGAAGCTGGAACCGTGCACTGCCAATCAAAGTCAAAAACAAGGCAGCTTGTCACCCAATGTACCCGCAAATCCAAACAAGAAAAGGAAACTGTCATGGGAAAACTCGCACTTGCCGCCAAGATCACGCATGTACCATCCATGTACCTATCCGAGCTGGACGGTCCGCAAAAAGGCTTTCGCCAACCGGCCATCGACGGTCATATCGAGATCGGCCGCCGCTGCCGAGAGCTGGGCGTTGATACCATTGTCGTCTTCGATACCCATTGGCTCGTAAACGCCAGCTACCACATCAACTGTGGCGCTCACTTCAAAGGCAATTACACCAGTGGTGAACTGCCACACTTCATCTCCAATATGGAATTTGAATACGACGGTAATCCTGAACTGGGCAAACTGCTGGCTGCCGAATGCAATGCCCAGGGCGTGGAGACTCTGGCGCATGACAAAACCTCCCTCGATCCTGAGTACGGCACTCTGGTACCGATGCGCTACATGAACGAAGACCGTCACTTCAAGGTAATTTCGGTTTCCGCAATGTGTACCGCGCACTACCTGAACGACAGTGCCCGTCTGGGCTGGGCAATGCGCAAGGCTATCGAAGAGCATTACGATGGCACCGTGGCGATTTTTGCCAGCGGCTCACTGTCTCATCGCTTTGCCCAGAACGGTCAGGCACCAAAGTTTGCTACCAAGACCTGGTCTCCGTTCCTGGAACGCCTGGATCATGAGGTGGTCCGGATGTGGGAAAACGCAGAGTGGGACGACTTCTGCGAAATGCTGCCCGAATACGCCGTAAAAGGTCACGGCGAAGGCTTTATGCACGACACCGCCATGCTGCTCGGTGCACTGGGCTGGTCCGAGTACGATCAGAAGGCGGAAATACTTACGCCCTACTTCGGCAGCTCAGGAACTGGCCAGATCAATGCCGTATTTCCGGTATCCCAGGTCAGCGGCGACAAGGTTCCTGCGCCACAAGCCTCAGTCACCGAATCCTTTGCTCCCGGGTCAAGTCGCATCTGAGGATGAGTACTGGAGACTAACACGGCAGATGATCACATAAAGACCAAAACCGGCCCCAGAAAACAAAAAGGAGAAGTCACAATGCAGTTTCACCATCATGGATATGTATCCACCGATCCGAGAGTCGAGGAAGCGTCCGGCACGGGTATTGATCGCCCGGAGTCGCTACCGGATGTTGTGGATGTATTGATCGTCGGCAGCGGACCTGCCGGCATGATTGCCGCCGCCCAGCTGGCGAAGTTCCCGAACATCACAACCCGTATCGTTGAACGGCGCTCCGGACGCCTCGAAATCGGCCAGGCCGACGGTATCCAGGCGCGCAGTGTCGAGACATTCCAGGCGTTCGGTTTTGCCGGAAGAATCACCGAGGAAGCCTACCGTATTACTGAGATGGCCTTTTGGGCTCCCGATTCCGATAACTCTGATCACATCGCCCGTTCCTCGGTAGCTTTGGATGACCCCGGCGGTAAAATCAGCGAGTTTCCCCATCTGATCGTCAACCAAGCCAGGGTTCTCGATTACTTCGCCGAGTTCGCAAAAAACGCCCCCGCCCGGCTGACACCCGACTACGGCCTGGAATTCGTGGGGCTGACGGTACACGACAGTGAGACCTATCCCGTCGAAGTCACATTGCGCCATACATCAGGCGATAAAGAGGGCCAGGAATGCACGGTGAAAGCCAAATATGTCATCGGTTGCGATGGCGCACACAGTCGTGTTCGTGAGTCAATCGGCCGCAAGCATATCGGCGCGGTCTCGAATCACGCCTGGGGTGTCATGGATGTGCTGGCCACCACCGACTTCCCGGATATTCGCACCAAGTGCGCCATTCAGTCATCAACCGGTGGGAGTATTCTGCTCATCCCCCGCGAAGGCGGTCACCTGTTCCGGATGTACGTCGACCTTGGCGAGGTCCCCGAGAATGACAACCACCAGATTCGTCAGACTACCCTGGAGACCACGATCAAAAAGGCCAACCAGATCCTGCACCCCTATACCCTCGAGGTGAAGCACTGTGCCTGGTACACGGTCTACGAGGTTGGCCACCGAGTAACCGACAAGTTCGACGACGTCCCACCCGGTGAAGAAGACTCCCGGGCTCCACGGGTCTTTATCACCGGCGATGCCTGCCACACCCATAGTGCCAAAGCCGGCCAGGGTATGAATGTATCCATGCAGGACGGCTGGAACATCGCCTGGAAACTGGCCCATGTGCTCTCCGGCATCGCACCCGAATCATTGCTAAGCACCTATTCAAGCGAACGCCAGGTAGTTGCGCAGAACCTGATTGACTTCGATCGGGAATGGTCGAGTTTGATGGCCAAGCCCGCCGAGGAATTCGAAGATCCGAAAGAACTGGCGGATTTCTATGTCAAAACCGCTGAATTTCCGGCTGGTTTCATGACCGAGTACGAGACGTCAATGGTCACGGGTACCAGAGAGCACCAGAACCTGGCCACCGGTTTCCCTGTCGGCAAGCGGTTCAAATCGGAGAGGGTAATGCGGGTTTGCGATGGCAATGATGTCCACCTGGGTCACCATGCCACCGCCGACGGCCGTTGGCGGATCTACGCCTTCGCCGACAAGGCCCGTCCCGGTGAGGATTCCCGTTTGTCCGCCTGGGCGGAATGGCTGCTCAGCTCACCCGAGTCGCCGGTTGTTAAGTACACCCCGGAGGGCTCGGACCTGGACAGCATCTTCGACGTCAAGGTGATCTACCAGCAGCCCCATGGCGAAGTTGAATTCGGCCCCAACATTCCGGCCATTTTCGCGCCGAAAGTGGGTCCATTCCAGGTGACCGATTATGAAAAAGTCTACGCCATCGATCCGGAAGTCGACATCTTCGAAACGCGGGGTATCGACAGAAACGGGGCCGTTGTCGTGGTACGACCGGACCATTATGTGTCACAGGTCCTATCATTCAATGACACTGATGAGCTTGCCAAGTTCTTCGACGGGAACATGCGTCGCAGTTCCCGGTGATGCCTTGCCCGGCGATACCTAGACGTTTGATGGTGTAGCAAGATGGTGAAGCACCTGGGCCAGCTTGGCCCAGGTTCAAAGGCCGTCGGCTCTGGTGGGGGGAAGTGACTTGCAATCATTTGGCCCCCCCCCCCAGCCACCAAGCAAGTCATTACACGCCGAGGAACATTTACTTGGCAGGAACTTTCTGCTGCCCAAACACAAAAAAGGCGGATCAGAACGACTGATCCGCCTTTTTCTTAAGTGGTAGCGGGGGCTGGATTCGAACCAACGACCTTCGGGTTATGAGCCCGACGAGCTACCAGACTGCTCCACCCCGCATCAAAACTGGCTGTCTTTCGGGGATAACCCCGATCAACGTGGCGCGCATGATACGGTCTGGAATGGATCCTGTCAAAGGATATTACGGCTATCCCGTAACTTATCGCTCAAGGATCGCAGTAACCCCTTGCCCGCCCGCGGCGCAGATCGAAATCAGGCCCCGGCCGCTGCCTTTTTCCTCCAGCAGTTTCGCCAGCGTCGCCACGATCCGACCGCCGGTGGCGGCGAACGGATGGCCTGTGGCCAGGCTACTGCCCTTCACGTTGAGCTTGTCACGGTCAATGCTGCCCAGCGGCTTGTCCAGGCCCAGACGCTCCTTGCAGAAAACCGGATCCTCCCACGCCTTCAGAGTGGAAAGTACCTGCGCAGCAAACGCTTCATGGATCTCGTAGAAATCAAAGTCCTGAAGTGTCAGCCCAGCCTTCTCCAGCATCCGGGGCACCGCATAAGTCGGCGCCATCAGCAGACCTTCCTTCTTGTCGACGAAGTCCACCGCAGCCACTTCCGAAAACGTCAGCCAGGCCTTCACCTCCAGATTGTTCTCCTTCGCCCACTCCTCACTGGCCAGCAGCACACAGGACGCACCATCCGTGAGCGCCGTGCTGTTGGCAGCCGTCATGGTGCCATTTTCCCTATCGAATACCGGTTTCAAGGTCGCCAGCTTCTCGAGCGTGGTATCCGGACGCAGGATATTGTCCTTCTCCAGCCCTGCCAGCGGCGTCATCAGATCACTGAAAAAGCCTTCCTCATAAGCCCTGGCCAACTTCTGGTGACTCTCCCAAGCCAACAAATCCTGATCTTCCCGGGCAATATCCCACTCCTTCGCCGTCACCTGGGCATGCTCACCCATGGACATCCCGGTACGCGGCTCCCCATTCTCCGGGATCTCCGGCACCAGATGCCCTGGCCGGAACCGCCCCAGAATCTTCAACCGCTCCTTCGCCGTCTTGGCCCGGTTCAGATCCAGCAGAATCTCCCGCAGCCCCTCACCGACACCAATCGGCGCATCGGAGGTGGTATCCGTACCCCCGGCAATGCCGCACTCGATCTGCCCCAGGGCAATCTTGTTCGCCACCAGAATCGCCGCCTCCAGCCCGGTACCACAGGCCTGCTGAATATCATAAGCCGACGTCTCCGGCGCCAACCCACAACTGAGCACCGACTCCCGCGTCAGATTGAAATCCCGCGAATGCTTGATCACCGCACCGGCAACCACCTCGCCCATACGCTTGCCCTGAAGATCAAAACGGTCCACCAGGCCACGGAGAGCCGAGGTCAGCAGCTCCTGGTTACTGATCTTGCTGTAGGCGGTGTTGGATTTGGCGAAGGGAATGCGGTTGCCACCGATCACCGCAACACGGCGGATTCCGTTATCGGTTTTCTTCGCTGGTGACTTTCTCTGTGTACGTTTCGGAGCCTGTGCCATAGTCTTTTCCTGATTCAAATTTGGAATGGATGAACGCACGGAGTAAGGGGTGATTGGGGATGGCTTTCCAAAACTGTGCGGAGCCAAGGATGGCGGAGCTCAAGCGTCACAGGGACGTGCTTGAGCGGGTTTTGGAAAGCCATCCCCAATCACCCTCCCCCAGAGCCTGACTTAATGCAACATCAGTCTAGCGCCAGGCCAGAAAGCCTCATTGGCACCCCTGACAACCAACCAAAAGCATTGAGTCAATCCAAAAACTAAAGGATTCTTTACCCTGTAGGTCAAATTGCATCCAACCGCAAATACAAGGAAGACCCAATGTCTGACCTCTACCTCAAAATCGTCAACACCCCGGTCGGCAAATCCGCCGCCCAAACCCTGGGCCTGCCCTCACCCGTGCCCCTTAATCGCCTCAAACGCACCGACCAGCCCTTCATCGAAGGCGACGTCCTCGTCGGTGCAGCCACCGGTGCCCGCGCCATCGCCACAGTAGGTAACATCGTCGGCGCCAGCGCCGCCACCCTGCACCACGCCTCCGGCCCCGACACTCTGACCGACTCCGCCAAGGCCGGCAACAAAGCCAACCCCCTCGAGATTGGCGGCGACATCGACCAGAAATTCTCCGCCCTCGTATTCGACGGCACCGGCATCAAAACCCCCGAGGAGTTGCGGGCGGTCTACGACTTCTTCCATCCGACCATCAAGAAGCTCGCCGGCAATGGCCGCGTACTGGTGATCGGCATGGATCCCGCCAGCTGCCGCAAAGCACCCCAGGCTGCCGCCCAGCAGGCACTGGAAGGCTTTGTTCGTGCGGTGGGCAAGGAAATCGGCAAGAAAGGTGCCACCGCGAACCTGATCCGCATGGTTCCAGGCGCTGAAAAACAACTGGACTCCAGCGTCCGCTTCTTCCTCTCGGCCCGCTCCGCCTATGTGGATGGTCAGGTGGTACGCATCGGCAAGAGCACCGAAGCGCCGGCCACCAACCCGGTGGCTCCGCTGACCGGCAAAGTCGCCCTGGTGACCGGCGCCTCCCGCGGCATCGGCGAAGCCATTGCCCGTACCCTGGCCCGGGATGGCGCCACCGTGATCGGCCTGGACATCCCGCCGGCCATGGAAGATCTGCAGAAGGTGACCGATTCCATCAAGGGCAAGGCCCTGGCCTGTGACATTACCGACGAGAACGCGCCGAAACTGATTGCCGACTTCGCCGAGGAACATTTCGGCGGCCTCGACCTGGTGATCCACAACGCCGGCATCACCCGGGACAAGACCCTGGGCAACATGCCCGAGCACTTCTGGGACATGACCATTGCCGTGAACCTCTCCGCCGAGGAGCACATCGACGAAGAGCTGATGAAACGGGAACTGCTGCGGGAGAACGGCCGGATCGTGTGCATCTCCTCCATCAGCGGCATCGCCGGCAACTTCGGCCAGACCAACTACTCCACCGCCAAATCCGGCGTGATCGGTTATGTCGAAGCCATGGCGAAACAGCTGAAAAATGGCATCACCATCAACGCCATCGCCCCAGGGTTCATCGAAACCCAGATGACCGCTGCCATGCCCATCACCATCCGCGAAGCGGGCCGGCGCATGAACAGCCTGTCCCAGGGCGGGCTGCCGGTGGATGTGGCCGAAGCGATTGCGTGGTATTGCAGTCCGGCTTCGAATGGCGTTAACGGGAATATTGTGCGGGTTTGTGGGCAGTCGTTGATTGGGAAGTGAATGCGGGGGCGGCTGCCCCCAGGGGTCTGATGAAAGCCTTCATCTTGCCCCAGGGGTCTGATGAAAAGCCTCCGGCTTTCCATCTGACCCCATTTTCAGATGAAACTCCGGGGTTGCCGCTAAGCTGGGGTCAGATGAAAGCTTTCATCAGACCCCTGGAGAGATCAGCCCCCTGAGTAAAATCAGCCCCCCGGAACGAAAAAAGGCCGATCCTCGCGGATCGGCCTTTTCGGAATTCTGGTGGGTGGTGCAGGGATCGAACCTGCGACCCTCGCCTTGTAAGGGCGATGCTCTCCCAGCTGAGCTAACCACCCGGGAAAAAATGGCGGAGCGGACGGGACTCGAACCCGCGACCCCCGGCGTGACAGGCCGGTATTCTAACCAACTGAACTACCGCTCCGCATCAATTCAGCCCGTGGGCTTGAACCTGAAACCGGATGGGGTGATCCGGTGATGCCTTTGAAAGACTCTGAAAGTGGTGGGTGGTGCAGGGATCGAACCTGCGACCCTCGCCTTGTAAGGGCGATGCTCTCCCAGCTGAGCTAACCACCCACTTCCAACCTCGAGAGGCTTTCAAGTCCTTGCTCTCTCAAGCAAGTGAGACGCGCATTTTAAGCATTTCGCTGACAGTGTCAAACCTTTTCCGGGAATTTTCTGAAAAAATCTGCAAGCCATTCAAAATCGGGCGGTTTTTAACCAAAACCTGATCAGAAACCGGTCATTTACCGGAGCCTTTTTTTGGCCCCTTCTCAACCAGCCGCTGGCCCGCCTGTTCGGCCTTCTGGCGCAGGGACAACTCACTCACCCGCGAGCGCCGATCATCCGGGATGGACCGGCTCGCCAGCGAGCAATTCAGCTCATCAATACGCCTGCGCACATCCTCAAGCCCCTGCATGGCCAGAGGCACCACGTCGTCCGCCAGCTTTTCCAGGCGGCCTTGCAATCGATCCTTCAGAGACATCGTCCTGACTTCCTGATTCATTTCACTGCATGCAGTGTAGTAACCAGTCCCGACATTCACAATTGTGAAACTGCTCCTGCGCCCTGTCGATTCAGCCAATGTTCAGAAAAACCACCAGCCTCCGGATTCAGCCGCTTCCCGACGCTCCCGCTCTTCCTCCAGCGCCGCATAGTCCCGTTCGAGCTTGCGGATCTTCCGCTCGGCTTCCAGAGTCACTGTCGGGCCACCACCGAACGGCCAGTACCAGGGCGCAGATTCGTATCTCCCCTCCTCCTTGAGACGCTCAATCTCCAATTCCCGCTCTTCTTCCAGTGCAGCCAGCGAGCGTTCGTAATCGATGTCCTCATTCACCTCCACAATCGAGGTGGCGGCATGATTGGGCGCCAGCAGATCACTGTTCAGGAACTGGGTCGATACGATTTCCCCTGCCTGCATGGCATAGGCACGAGTTACCAACTGAAGGTCCCCTTCCGCCAGGGGATGCTCGGGATCCAGATCCGGATGGATCTGCTCCGGTTCCGTGAGTTCGTTGTACCGCAGGTAGTAGATCTGCCCCGGCTCTACCCGGAGGGTGGCATCGGCAATCAGACTGAGACTGAACGAATTGAGTCCTTCCAGGCCCAGCAGTGGCCGGCGCATGGCGATGTGACGCTCACCGGGGCTGACTTCGAGCCAGGTGTAACTGTCGTTGCGAATGTTGAAATAGTGGTGGTCGTCAATGTAGACGCTGGGCGCCTCGATCTCATCCGCCGCCCACTGGGAATGGGTGCGATAGAAATAAAGAAGGGCGTTATCACGATCCCATTCATCATCCGGGATGTGAACGAAATCGGGGCCGGACACCGGATGCAGGAAGGAACCAACGCTCTTGCCGATCGACTGGTACACCGTACAACCGGAACCAAAAACCAGGAGCGACAGCGCCAGGAGGGTTCGTTTGCTCATTGTTCTTGCTCTTCATCCCTTTGCGAGTTGCCTGATCATAACAACTGGCTCCCGCCAGAAATGAGAGCTACCGCAAGGGATGAATACAAACTGTTACAAAGCGCCGAACACCCGGTTTAATGAAAACTCAAAAGCCCGATCACTGACCGGACATTCGCGCCTCCAGCCGGTCCACCTCATCCGACAACCGGACCAGGCGAGATGTAAGCTGCGCCCGGGACGCATCGATGGAATCCACCGTCTGCTTGAGCGAGGCCAACTGATTACGCAGCGAACGCACCTCCGAACTGCCCGCTACCCCATCCGTCTTCTTCTCCAAAGCAGTAATCCGGCTCTCCATGCCACTGATCCCCAGCTTCTGCTCCTGCTCGAAACGACGGATACGGCTCTCGATCACCTGATCCACATCCGCCATCTGCTGACTCAAGGTCGTAATCTGCTCAGAGGCCTGGGCGGTGTTTTCCTTCAGCGCAACGATCGACGTTTCCGTCTGTTCTTCAAGCGCGGCAATCTCCGAAGACAGAGAAGCCCGGGCTTCTTCGAGAGTCGTTTCGAGACTGGCGACCGCCTTCTTCTCTTCCTCCAGAGCCGACTTCAGCGTCGCCAGCTGCTCCTCATGCTCATCCAGACGCGCCTTGTTCCGCTCATTGGCCACAACCCAAAGCTTGCGGATCTCGCTGGACGCTTCCTCCAGCCCCGATTTGTTCGACGCAATCTGCTCCTCCAGCGACTGCCCCCGCTCCTGCAGGTTCTCACCCGTCTCCGAGAGCTCACCCTCAAACCGGGCCAGTGCCAACTTGCTCTGCCGCGCCCAGTAGTCCGCCTCCTCCAGCTGCGACTCCATCGCCTGAATCCGCTGATTCTGGGAATACCAACCGGCAACCGCAGCCACCGCAACCGCAATCAACAACAACCAGACCGCCGCCAGACCGCCCTTGCCATTACCACCGTTACCGTTACCAGCCGGCGGCTTCCCGGCCCCGCCAGAACCACCGGAACGAGCAGCCGGCGCAGCGGCAGCCTTTTTCGGAGCAGGCCGCTTCCGCTCACTACTGCCGATTGGCGCGTCTGCTCGGAGTTCGTCGTCATCTGGGCGGATGGAATCCATTACTGCTCCTGGGTCTGAGTTCTGGTTGTTCATTATTCTATTTGCCGGATCGTTAACAAGGTATGCCCGACCAGCTCTGTCTGAATTATGGACGCTTTTCAGGTCAACGTCTGATAATACATGCACTTATAAACGGGGTGAAATGAAGCTCTGCTAATGTGGCACGGGGCCGGGGTCAGAAGAAAGCCTTCTTCTGACCCCTCCTTAGCGGCAACCACGGAGTCTGACCTTAAGATGGGGTCAGATGAAGGCCTTCATCTGACCCCTGAGGATGGCTCCGGCCAATACCATGCACCAAAACGGGCAAGTTGCATGGTAAGTAGCCAAAACATACAATGGCCGGCTTTCCAATTATCTCAGGATGTTGCATATGCAGCCGCTTGTAGGACTCATCATGGGCTCCAAATCCGACTGGCCCACCATGGAACACGCCGCCAACATGCTTGAAAAACTCGGCGTACCCTACGAAACCAAAGTCGTCTCCGCCCACCGCACCCCGGACCTGCTCTTTGACTACGCCAAAACCGCCGCCGACCGCGGCCTGAAAGTCATCATCGCAGGCGCCGGCGGAGCTGCGCACCTCCCGGGCATGGTCGCCTCCCAGACCGCCCTGCCCGTACTCGGTGTACCGGTCCAGTCCAAAGCCCTGAACGGCCTCGACTCCCTGCTGTCCATCGTCCAGATGCCTGGCGGCATCGCCGTTGGCACCCTGGCCATCGGTAAAGCGGGAGCCACCAACGCCGGCCTGCTTGCAGCACAAATCATCGGCACGTTCGATGACAATGTCCGGAAGGCTGTAGAAGAATTTCGTTCGACCCAGACCCAAACGGTCCTCGATAATCCGGATCCAAGCGAACAGTAAACCCTGATATCCCGGAGCTGGCTGACACCGCGAACTTGGGAGAAGGGAGTCTTAGGGGTATCCTTTCCAAAACACGCTACGAGCACGTCCATGTGCGCTTGTTTCGGGCCGTCCCTGGCCCTCAACAGTTTTGGAAAGGATACCCCTAAGACTCCCCGTACCTGTTGCGATAGCCGTTCAAGCGCAGAGAAGGGCGAACTTGTCGAGTAATTGAGAAGTCTGACTAGTGCGATCACAGTGAGAACAAGCGGTTTTGCACAGGGTTCAGTTGAGCGGGTTGGGCAAGGCTTTCCAAAACTGTGCGGAGCCATGGATGGCGGAGCCCAAGCGTCACAGGGACGTGCCGCCAGGAGCGTGTTTTGGAAAGCCTTGCCCAACCCGCTCACACTCCCAAAGTCAGACCAGAAATCAGACTAAACTCATATGCCAAACCATGGCAGGAGAACACAAATGAGAATTGGTGTACTAGGCGCCGGCCAACTCGGGCGCATGCTGGCCCTCGCCGGATACCCACTGGCCAAGACCTTTGTATTCTACGACATGTCCGGCAACCCCAGCGCCGGGCTTGGCGAAGTCATTATCGACCGCGAAGGCCAATATCTGGACGACTTCCTGTCCCGGGTTGACCGCGTCACCTACGAATTCGAACACCTGCCGGTCGAGGTTGCCGAAAAACTGGCCAAAGAAAAGCCGGTTCACCCCTGCCCACGAGCATTGCAGGTGTGCCAGAACCGCGAAGCCGAGAAAACCCTGTTTGGCCAGCTGGGCATCCCGACCCCTGAGTGGAAAATCGCCGACAGCGCCGAATCCCTGAAAGCCGCCGCCGAAGAGCTCGGCTGCCCCGTGGTCGCCAAGTCCATCACCGAAGGCTATGACGGCAAGGGCCAGGCCGTCCTGAAAGATCCCGAAGACGCCGAAAGCGCGTGGGAAAGCATCGGCCACCAGCGCCTGATCGTCGAGAAGTTCGTCAACTTCAAGCGTGAGGTGTCCATTATCGCGGTGCGCGCCGAAGACGGCGACCTGGCCTTCTACCCGATGGCCGAGAACACCCACCACGAAGGCATCCTGCGCTACTCCATCGCCCCGGCCCCGGGCCTGGCGAAGCATGTTCAGGAAGACGCCGAGCGTTACATCAAGGCCCTGCTGAACGAATTGGATTACGTCGGCGTATTGACTCTTGAGCTGTTCGAAACCGAGGATGGGCTGGTGGCGAACGAGATGGCGCCCCGGGTGCACAACTCCGGCCACTGGACCATCGAAGGGGCCATGACCAGCCAGTTCGAGAATCACATCCGCGCCGTCAGCGGTCACCCGCTGGGTAATGTCGCGCTCCGTGGTCTAAGCTGTATGATCAATATCATTGGCGAACACGGCGACATCGAGCGCATCCTGGAACTGCCCTATGCGCACGTTCACCTCTACAATAAAGGGGAACGGCCGGGCCGCAAGCTGGGTCACGTGAATATCCTGGCGGACAGCTACGAGGAGCTGGTCTGGCGGGTCCGGAACTGTGCGCAGTTTCTTCCGGGCTGCCCGGATTTTAAAAGCAGTTTAACTACAAAGGGTTGATATAACTCAAATCGCCCTTATATTGCAGCAACGTACACTCACATAAACAGAGAGACAGGGAGAACGACCTCATGGCATTTGAACTTCCCGCACTGCCTTACGAAAAGAACGCACTGGAACCGCACATCTCTCAGGAAACCCTCGAGTACCATTACGGCAAGCACCACCAGACCTATGTCACCAAGCTGAATGGTCTGATTGAAGGCACTGACAATGCCAACAAGTCCCTGGAAGACATCATCAAGAGCTCCAGCGGCCCCGTATTCAACAACTCTGCCCAGGTGTGGAACCACACCTTCTACTGGCACTGCCTGAGCCCGAACGGTGGCGGTGAGCCGACTGGCGCAGCCAAGGAAGCCATCGAGAAGGCTTTCGGCTCTTTCGAAGACTTCAAGAAAGAGTTCAACGACAAGGCCGCCAACAACTTCGGCTCCGGCTGGACCTGGCTGGTGAAGAAGCCGGACGGCAGTGTTGCCATCGTCAACACCAGCAACGCGGAAACCCCGCTGACTGGCGACGACAAGGCAGTCCTGACCGTAGACGTGTGGGAGCACGCCTACTACATCGACTACCGCAACTCCCGTCCGAACTACCTGGAAGCGTTCTGGAACCTGGTTAACTGGGATTTCGTCAACGAAAACCTGGCATAATCAGCCGATTCCGGCTTTCAGAGGGCGGTCCATCCGGGCCGCCAACAAGCGCCCGCCCCGTGCGGGCGTTTTTGTATCCGCTCAGCACCAAAAATGAACAAATTGATACAACCCTGCCGGGAAATCTCTGAAAAAATCATGGATACTCAAGGAAGTAGATTCAGACCAACCATTCAGAGGAGTTGAAATGGGAACGACCCTTATCGGCCTGGCAGTGATCGCTGTCGTCGTTATCTACCTGGTGTTCATCTACAACCAGCTGGTGTCCCTGCGCAACCAGTTCAAGAACGGCTTTGCCCAGATCGACGTGCAGCTGCAGCGGCGCCACGACCTGATTCCAAACCTGGTGGAAGCCGCCAAGGCCTATCTCACCCACGAGAAATCCACCCTGACCCAGGTGATGGAAGCCCGTAACAACGCGGTCAGCGCCCAGAAGGACGCCGCCACCGATCCGGGTGACAGCACCAAGATCCAGCGCCTGGGCGGCGCCGAGAACCTGCTCACCAAGGCCCTGGCCAACTTCTACGCCGTGGCCGAGAACTACCCCGAGCTGAAGGCCAACGAAACCATCCAGCAGCTGATGGAAGAGCTCTCCAGCACCGAGAACCGGGTCTCTTTTGCCCGCCAGGCCTACAACGATGGCGTGATGAACTACAACATCTTCCGCGAGAAGTTCCCCAACAACATCGTCGCGGGCATGTTCGCGTTCAAGGAAACCGCCCAGCTCCAGCTTGAGTCCCCGGAAGCCCGCCAGGCCCCGAAAGTCGCTTTCTGAGGCCTGAGTCTTGGCTCATCCCGGATTTTTCCAGCGCCAGGCCCATGCCCGGCGCAACACCGGCCTGCTGGTGTTCCTGTTCCTGACCGCGGTGGTACTGATCACCCTCGCGGTCTGTGTCGTTGGCTACCTGGTCACCCGTAGCGAAACCTCCAGCCTCGCCTTCCACCACTGGCTGCTGTCCAACCATGGCCTGATCACCGCCTCTGCCGTCGTCGCCCTGATCGGCATCGGTTCGCTGGTGCGGTGGGTGGACCTGGCTGGTGGCGGTGAACGGGTTGCCCGCATGGTGGGGGCCCGCGCCATCGATCCCGACACCCGCGATCCGGACGAACGCAAGCTGCGCAATATCGTCGAGGAAATGGCCATTGCCAGCGGCGTTACCGTGCCGGAACTGTATGTGATGGACCAGGAAACCGGCATCAACGCCTTTGTGGCCGGCTATACCCCCGGCGAGGCGGTGATGGTGGTTACCCACGGCGCCCTCACCCAGCTGACCCGGGACGAACTCCAGGGCGTGGTTGGCCACGAATTCAGCCACATTCTCAACGGTGACATGCGAATCAACGTCCGCCTGATCGCATTGCTGGCCGGTATCCTGATGATTGGCCAGATCGGCCAGTTCCTGCTGCGTGCCGGCTTTTACAGCAGCCATGGGGTCCGGTCCCGGAACCGGGATGGTCGCGCCCAGGCTGCCATGGCCGTGGTTGGCCTGGCCCTGATGATCATCGGCTACGTTGGTGTATTCTTCGGCCGGCTGATCCAGTCCGCGGTCTCCCGCCAGCGGGAAATGCTTGCGGACGCCTCGTCGGTGCAGTTCACCCGCAACCCCGAGGGCATCGGCGGGGCACTGTTCAAGATCGGCATGAAAGGCGGTTACCTGGATACCACCAGCCACGCCAGCGACATGAACCACATGTGCTTTGGCGAAGCCGCGCGGATGAAATTCACTTCGCTGCTCGCCTCGCACCCGCCCATCGATGTACGTATCAACGCCATCCAGCCCGGCCTGCTGGCCCGTCTTCGCAGCCGGCTGCGGGACACGCGGCCAACCAGCGATCTTCGTGGCGGCGCCCGGGCGCCAGACGGTTCGACGGGTTTTGCCGACGTCGCCCGGGACATCTACCAGCCGGTCCGCTCCGGTCGCACCTCGCCCATTGCCCGGGCCGCGCCGGTGCCGGCAAAGGAACTGTCGAGCCAGGTGGGCACGGTCACCCGGCAGGGTGAAGACTTCGCCATGGCGTTCCTGGAACAGCTGCCGGCCACCTTCCGCACCCTGCTCTACACCCGCGCCGGCGCCATTCAGCTTTGCTATGCCATGCTGGTAACCGATCTATCGCGAGACCAGCGGAAGGAACGCCTCAGCCTGCTTTCCGATCACCCCGTGCTGGGTTGCCAGCCTGAGATCATGTCAAAGATCCTGCCAGCCCTGAAAAGCATTGGCGAAGGCGTGCGCTTCCCCGCCCTGGAACTGGCCATGCCTGCCCTGCGCAAGCTCGATCCGGAGGAACGGGATGGGCTGATCAACAATGTGCGAAAGCTCGCGGCGGCAGACGAGAAAATCAGTCTGTTCGAACTGACCCTCACCAGCTTCCTGTCCCGCCACTTGGGCGATCATGCCGGCCGGGTGGTGCCGGTCCGTTACAAGAGCTATAAACCGCTGTTACCGGCGATCCAGAGATTGCTGAGCCTGATGGCCCGCGCCGGGACTTCCGACAACACCGAAGCCCAGAAACTCTACCAGGAAGCCGTTGCCGGTTTTGTCGATACCCGGAAGGGAGACCTGCCACCGCTGGAGAAGGTCACGATGCGGCAGTTGCAGGAGGCGCTGAGGGCATTGAACAGCCTGTCGCCACTGCTGAAGCCTGCGATCATCGACGCCTGCGCTCACTGCGTGAGCCACGATGGGAAGGTGGAAGTGCGGGAGTATGAGCTGATGCGGCTGGTGGCGGATCAGATGGATTGCCCGATGCCGCCTTTGTAGTGGGCGAGGGGTTCAGGTTCAGGTGAAGGAGGGGTCAGAAGAAAGCTTTCTTCAGACCCCGATTTCAACTCAGGAGTCTGATCAACTCAGGGGTCTGATGAAGACCTTCAACTCAGGGGTCTGATGAAGACCTTCATCTGACCCCATGTTCAGGCGAAACTTCCGAGTATGCTATCCAAGCTGGGGTCAGATGAAAGCGTTCATCAGACCCCAAGAGCCAAACAGCGGGGTCAGAAGAAAGCCTTCTTCTGACCCCAGCTTCACACCTCACTGCGCCCGCATTTCGCTGCCAGAATCAAACAGGTCATCAATCGCCGGCCGCTCTTCCGCGCTTGGCAGGCCGAGCTTCTCACGGACGTTCAGGTTCACCTCCCACAACGCCTTGTACTTCTCATCCGTCGCGGCGACGGCGTCCGCCTTACCCAGCATGATCTTAGGCCTCAGGAACACCAGCAGGTTGCGCTTGATCCGGCTCTGGGATTCGGAGGAAAACAGGCGGCCGAGGACCGGGATATCGCCCAGCAGAGGCACCTTGCTCTTGGTGACCTGAAGGTCATCACGGGTCAGGCCGCCGAGGACGATGGTTTCGCCGTCGTCCGCCAGCACGGTGGTCTTGATCTCACGCTTGTTGGTGACGATGTCTGAGGCGTTCTCAATGCTGTCCGCCACGCTCTCGGTGGTCTGCTCCACCACCAGGCGCACCAGGCCGTCGGCACTGATGGTCGGGGTCACCTTGAGGGTCAGGCCCACGTCGCGGCGTTCGATGGTGGTGAACGGGTTGCTCAGGCCATCGCCGGTAACGGCGGTCTGGCCGGTCCGGAACGGAACGTTCTGGCCCACGGTGATCTCGGATTCCTGGTTATCCAGGGTAATGATGCTCGGCGTGGACAGCAGGTTCGCGGCACTGGAAGTAGACAGCGCCTGGAGCAGGATGCCCCAGCTCAGGCCATCCTCATCCCGCTCGCCCGCGCCGATGGTGATGCCTCCCGTTGCCGGAGTAATTGCCGACTCGGTCAGGATTGCAGTGAGCACGTCCCCGAGACTCCGACCGACATTTCCGAAGTTGGTACCTACCACCGGTGTGGATTCTCCCGACTCATCACCCGCCGCAAACTGCACACCAAGGTCCTGGCCCAGCTCATCACTGATCTCCACGATGGCCGCCTCGATCATCACCTGAGCCCGGCGAAGATCCAGCTGCGCCACAATCTGCTCGGCCTCCTGCATCAGCGAAGGATCACCACGGACCACCAGGGCATTCAGACCTTCGTCCGCGAAAACGGAGAAGTTGTTGTTCGGGTTGCCTGCGGTACCACCGCCAGCCCCGCCACTGCCTGAACCGCCCTCCTTGAGCACCTCACCCATCACACCCTTGAGGATCTCGGTCAGGTTCTTGGCATCGGCATGCTTCAGGCGAATAACCTTGGTGGTCCCGCCAGTGGCGGATGGCTGGTCAAGCTTGCGGATCAGCTCACGCATCTTCTCCCGGAAGGTTTCGTCGCCCCGGAGAATCAGACGGTTACTGCGCTCATCGGCGGTCACGCTGTATTTACGGGCGGCATTCTCGCCCCCGGCCTTGCCCAGTTCATCCGGCGCCAGTTCCTGCAGCAGGGTGACCATATCGCCCACCCAGGCCTCCCGCAGCTGAATCACCTCCACCTCGTACTTGGAGGGGCTGTCCAGCTCCCGGACGATCTGTTCGATTCGTTCGATGTTGGAGCGGTGATCACTCACGATCAGGGCATTGGCGGCCGCCACACCGGCCAGGTGCCCGTACTTGGCCACCAGCGGGCGCAGGATGGGTACCAACTCCAGGGCATTGGCGTTATCGATCTGGATGACCCGGGTAATCAGTTGCTCGGAGGGGGTTTCGGGAAATCGGTCGAGTATTTCGGCGGACTGCTTGGCGTCCACCTGCTGCACAATCTTGATCACCTCTTCCCCGGGAATGGCGGTAAAGCCGTGAACGTTCAGAACCGCCAGGAACAGGTCGTAGATTTCATCCTTGTTCATGGGGGCACTGGAAAGCACCGTCACCTTCCCTTTGACCCGGGGATCCACCACAAAACTGTAGCCGGTGATGTCTGCCACCTGGGTTACGAAGGCGCGGATGTCCGCATCCTTAAGGTTCAGCCTCCAGGTCTCTTCCTGCCCGTGTGCCAGGGACATCATCGGGAGAAGGATCAGCAGCGCAATGGCCCGTAGAAGATTCGTCTTGTGGTTATACATCTGGCGATTTCGTCCTGTATCGTTGATCCCGGTCAGCGCCACTGCTCGGGTATGGCATAACTAACGGTGAGGATGCTTCCGTCACGCTCGATTTCGATGGCCAGCTGGGCCTGGCCGCGCCAGCTTTCCAGCAGGGATTTGTCCTGTTCCAGATCACCCAGCCGCTGGCCGTTGATGGCGGTGATCACGTCGCCGGCCTGAAGGTTGACGGCATTGAGCATGGCGTTGGAGCCGTCGTAGGCATAACCGGACATGCCGCTATCATCCACCGGGCTCAGGCCGTACTGGGCCAGCACCGCCGCACCCTGGCTATCCACCTGCTCCCGAACACTGGCCAGAAACGCATCCGGAGACGATTCTGCCGGCACATCCTCCACCTCTGCAACCATGCCGGAATCGGTGGACTCCTCGAAGGTCAGTGACTCGTAGCGTCCACCCCGACGCAGCAGGATCCGGTCCGGTTCCACCTCGGCCAGTTCGGCATTGCCGGGCAGCATGTCACCCACCCGATAATACGCGGTTTCGCCGTTACTTCCTGCAACTATAGCACCGGAACCCTCGGGGCGTTCGCCAACCAGCACCCCTTCGAGCCGCAGGCGCAGGCCGGTCTCCGGTGCCGAGCGTTTCACGGATTCTGCCACGCCCGCCTGAACACTGGGGCGACCGAAGAAATCATAACCGGCGATGGGGAAATCCTGGCCACCGGATGCGGCCATTCCCAGCGCCTCCTGAGAAGGCGCCACCGGTACCGGCCGGTCATCCCAGGCAACCAGCCAGGTGACCCGGGCCAGCGCAACCGCGAGGTAGAGCGTCAGCCCAAGAAGCAGGAGATTGGCAAGGATCCGGGATACGCGGGCCTGGGCCTGGCGAGGAAAGACCATCATGTTAAAGGCCTCCACGAATCAACGGTTGCCGGACCCGGAACACCACATCGTCCGGACTTGCCGAATCCGACCAGGGCTGGTCGGCCAGATCCACCATACGCTTGTAGACCTGGATTTCCATCATTCCGTTCCAGAGCAGGTTGGCCTGGGCCGCGGGCCCGCTGCCGCCCTGCTCGGCAATCTTCAGTTCCACCCCACCCTGGACCGTATCCAGGTTGGCCTGCATGGGCGGGAAATCCGCCGAACCGGTCTGGTCCCCCATGGGCCAAGTCACCCGGCCGCCCGGCCAGCGGGCGAGGCCATCGGCCCGGGTAACGCGGTTATCTTCCCAGGCCAGTTGCAGGCGCTCGATGGTGACATCGCCTTCAATCATGGCGCCTCGGTTCTTGCGGATCAGCTCCCGGAACTCGGCCACCCCGATATGCCCCGAGGCATCCAGCGCGGCACTGAGGGGCCAGCCCATCGTCAGGTCACCCTGGAGCGAGGATTGTGCCGTATCCAGTGTGATAGCCACCGGCAATGTCATTCCACCAAGGGAAGGCCAGCCCAGCGCCCAATCCACCCGTAGCGGATAACCGGCAACAACGACCCCGGCGGCACCGTCCCACAGCTTGCCCGACACCTGCCGGACCTGCACCTGGGGCGGCAGATTCACATGGGCGGAGGCCTGCTGCCACACCCAGCCGGCGGGCACCAGGATCACGAGTGCCACCACATACACCAGCGCCCCGAGCAGGAACAGCAACAGCAGCTTGCCCAGGCGGAAAAAGGATTTGGTTTCGGTGTCACTCATTCATTAATACACACAAAAAAGTCTGGAATCCGAGTCTAGCAAACGCATGGGGCAAGTTCATGACAAAAAACGAAAAAACCCCGCACCAGTGCGACCCGGTGCGGGGTTTTTCAGGGTAGATCGGGCCGGGCCTCAGAATTCGGGGCCCGGTCGGGATCTGGCCGGCATTACATCATGCCGCCCATGCCTCCCATTCCGCCCATGCCACCCATGTCCGGCATGCCGCCACCAGCGCCTTCTTCCTGCGGCTCATCCGCAACCATCGCCTCGGTGGTGATGATCAGGGATGCCACGGAAGCAGCAGCCTGCAGCGCGGAACGGGTTACCTTGGCAGGATCCAGGATACCCATTTCCAGCATGTCGCCGTAGGTCTCGGTGGCCGCGTTGTAGCCGAAGGCACCTTCGCCGTCACGAACCTTGGCAACGACTACGGAAGACTCGCCACCAGCGTTGAACACGATCTGGCGCAGCGGAGCTTCCATGGCACGGCGCAGGATGTTGACACCGGCCTTCTGCTCTTCGTTGATAGCGTCCACCTTGTCCAGAGCCGCAATGGCGCGGATCAGGGTAACACCACCACCGGCCACGATGCCTTCTTCAACGGCAGCGCGGGTGGAGTGCAGCGCGTCTTCAACGCGGGCCTTCTTCTCTTTCATTTCCACTTCGGAGCCAGCGCCAACCTTGATCACGGCAACACCGCCAGCCAGCTTGGCTACGCGCTCCTGCAGCTTCTCCTTGTCGTAGTCGGAGGTGCTGTCTTCGATCTGCTTGCGGATCTGCTCAACGCGAGCCTCGATGTCCGCCTGGGCACCCACACCGCCGATGATGGTGGTGTTTTCCTTGGTGACATTGACACGCTTGGCGGTGCCCAGGTCATCCAGGGTGGTGTTCTCCAGGGTCAGGCCCACTTCTTCGGAAATCACAGTACCACCGGTCAGGATGGCGATGTCCTGCAGCATTTCCTTTCGACGGTCACCGAAGCCAGGCGCCTTCACGGCGTTGACCTTCACGATGCCACGCATGTTGTTCACAACCAGAGTCGCCAGGGCTTCGCCTTCGATGTCTTCGGCGATGATCTGCAGCGGCTTGCCGGCTTTCGCAACAGCTTCCAGCACCGGCAGCAGTTCGCGGATGTTGGAGATCTTCTTGTCGACCAGCAGGATGTACGGGTCATCCAGCTCGGCAGACATGTTGTCCTGGTTGTTGATGAAGTACGGGCTCAGGAAGCCGCGGTCGAACTGCATACCTTCAACCACGTCCAGCTCGTCTTCCAGGCTGCGACCTTCCTCAACGGTGATGACGCCTTCCTGACCAACACGCTCCATCGCATCCGCGATCAGCTTGCCGATGGTCTCGTCGCCGTTGGCGGAGATAGTGCCAACCTGGGCGATGTTACGGCTGTCGTTGCAGGGAGTCGCCATTTCGCGAATCGCCTTGACGGCTTCGGTGGTTGCCTTGTCGATGCCGCGCTTCAGATCCATCGGGTTCATGCCGGCAGTAACGGCCTTGATACCCTCGTTGACGATGGACTGGGCCAGAACGGTTGCGGTAGTGGTACCGTCACCGGCGTTCTCGTTGGCCTGGGAAGCCACTTCCTTCACCATCTGGGCGCCCATGTTCTCGAACTTGTCGGAAAGCTCGATTTCCTTCGCCACGGACACGCCGTCCTTGGTGACGGTCGGAGCACCGAAAGACTTCTCCAGAACCACGTTACGGCCCTTGGGACCCAGGGTTACCTTGACCGCGTCCGCCAGGATGTTGACACCTGCGACCATGCGCTTGCGCGCGTTATCACCGAATTTAACTTCTTTTGCTGCCATGTCTTCTATTCCTGTTCGTTAAACCGAAATTGAACCAATCGGATTAATGAGCGTTCGTGCCTGTCGCCTCAGCGATCACTCAAGCACGCCGTAGATGTCGTTCTCGCTCATGATGAGCAGCTCTTCACCGTCGATCTTGACGGTGTTACCGGCGTACTGGCCGAAAACCACGGTGTCACCCACCTTGACCGCCAGGGCGCGCGTTTCGCCGTTATCCAGGATGCGGCCGTTACCAACGGCAATCACTTCACCCTGGGAAGGCTTCTCTTTGGCGTTACCCGGCAGCACGATGCCACCCGCAGTTTTCTCTTCTTCTTCCTTACGGCGCACGACAACACGATCGTGTAGCGGACGAATTTTCATTGCTCGGTTTCTCCAATAGTCAGATTAATGTGGCAATGACAGTTGTTAATGAGGTTGGACGGAGCGATGCCCTGTCCAGCCAAATTGCCCGGCTGCATAACCGGCTGATTTACAGCCGATATCAGCCCGCAGCGAACTTGTGAGACCTTAATGGGGTTGGCGTAGGTATTTTCAACACCCGGGATGAAAAATTTTTTCACTTTTTTTCGATGCGATCGTGGTCCCGCTCGGTCTGGTCCTGGTACTCACCCTCGATGATGTCGCCGTTCTCATCCCGGCCAAACGGACCCTGCCGACCAAAGGGATTGTCCCGGCCACCAAACGGATCCTGACCGAAAGGATCGCCCCCGCCGGCGCGGAAATAGAAACTGCTGCTCTGGCCGGAAATCACCATCCGCTTGAGCACTTGGGCCGCGAAGAAATGACGGGTGCCGGGAATCAGGCACAGGAAACCGATGGTGTCCGTGATAAAGCCCGGCGTCAGCAACAACGCACCGCCCACCGCCAGAATCAGCCCCTCGGCCACCTCGCGCGCCGGCAACTCACCACTGTTCAGCCGCTGCCGCGCCCGAAGCAAGGTTGCCAGCCCCTGCTGACGCAACAGCCAGGCACCGATCACCGCCGTCAGCAGCACCAGCCCGATGGTATTGAGCACACCAATCATGCCGCCCACCTGAATCAACACCGCCATCTCGGCGATCGGCATGACTATGAATAAGAAAAGAAAGATGGCCAAAGTGCCTCCTCTTGGTATGTATATGCACAGGGGTCTGAAGAACTCGTTCTTCTGACCCCATCTTAAGATCCAGCCCCAAAGTCTCCGTCCAAACAGGGGGCAGATGAAAGCGTTCATCTGCCCCCACGTTCACGGTTATACTCCCAACCACAAAAAACTACTCATCGCGGCACACAGAAACGTAAAACCACCTGATAACTCAATTAGGGCAAACCATGAAACTTCAAGATTCCGTGATTGCAATCACCGGCGGCGGCCAGGGTCTGGGCCGCGCCATGGCCGAATACCTGGCGGGCAAAGGCGCCAAAGTGGCACTGATCGACCTGATGCCGGAAAAACTGGCCGAAGCTGCCGAAGCCTGCACTAACGCCGGCGGCGAGGCCAAAACCTACGTCTGTAACGTGGTCAAAGAGGATGAGGTGGAAGCCACCTTCAAAACCGTCGTTGAGGACTTCGGCCAACTCAACGGCCTGGTCAACAACGCCGGCATCCTGCGCGACGGCCTGATGGTGAAGGTCAAAGACGGCAAGGTCGATAAGCGCATGGAACTGTCCCAGTGGCAGTCCGTCATCGACGTCAACCTCACCGGCGTGTTCCTGTGCGGCCGTGAAGCCGCCACCCGCATGATCGAGAACGGTGACCAGGGTGTGATCGTCAACATCGCCTCCATCTCCCGCGCCGGCAACATGGGCCAGAGCAACTACTCCGCCGCCAAAGCCGGCGTCTCCGCCCTGGTCCCGGTCTGGGCCAAAGAACTCGCCCGCTACGGTATCCGCTGCATGGGCATCGCCCCCGGCTTCATCGAAACCGAAATGACCGGCTCCATGAAACCCGAAGCCCTCGAGAAAATGACCGCCGGCATTCCGTTGAAGCGCATGGGCAAGCCGGAAGAGATTGCCTCGACGGTGGCGTTTATCTTTGAGAACGACTATGCCTCCGGGCGGGTGATCGAAATCGACGGTGGCCTGCGGCTCTGAGGGAAAGCTCAAGACGGGGCCTTGGCACAGGGGGCTGAGAACACAGCACAGGGGTCTGAAGAACTTGTTCTTCTGACCCCATCTTGGCTCTGGCCTTGGAGTTGAATTCCAAGCAGGGGTCAGAAGAAGGTTTTCTTCAGACCCCAACCCGACATCTCGCCCCAATTTCACTCATAATCCCATGACCATGGAACCCACCAAACCCCAAAAAATCTGGCAAGTCGTCCACGCCATCCCCCAGGGCAAAGTCGCCAGCTACGGCCAGGTCGCCCACATGGCCGGCCTCGGCCGACAAGCCCGCTTCGTCGGCCGGGCCCTGGGGCAATTGCCGGAAGGTCACGAGGTGCCCTGGTTCCGGGTAATTCGCAGCTCCGGTGAAATTGCGTTTCCGAAGGATTCGGAGATGTTCAGGACTCAGGTTGGGCTGCTTGAGGCAGAAGGGGTGGAGGTGGTGAATGGGCGGGTGTCGATGCGCAAGTACCAGTGGCAGCCGTGAGGGTTTCGCACAAGGGGCTGGGCCAGGCACAGGGGTCTGAAGAAAGCCTTCTTCTGACCCCAACTTGGACGAAAACTCCAAGGCTAGACTGAAATTGGGGTCAGATGAAGGCTTTCATCAGACCCCTGAGCCAGGCCCCACTTTTCGGTCTAACCCCAGAGTTCTCGTCCAAATCGGGGTCAGATGAAAGCTTTCATCAGACCCCACGTTCCGCCTCTGCCCCGGGCGCCAAGGCATCCAGCCGCTCCCCACGACTCATCAGGAATAGCACCAACATAATCGCCGGTATCCCCATAATCGCGGAGATGGTAAAGAACTCCGCATACCCGAAGTCCGCCACCACAATCCCGGAAAACCCGCCCAGGAACTTGCCCGGCAACGTCATCAGCGAACTGAACAACGCATACTGCGTCGCAGTAAACGAAGCACTCGTCATACTCGACAACCAGGCAATCAACGCCACGTTGGCAATCCCGCCACTCAGGTTATCGGCACTGACCACCACCGCCAGGGTGACAATATCCGGAGGATACTGCGCGAGAAACACAAACAACAGGTTGGTCGCCGCGGTCATGATCGCGCCGGCCAAGAGGATCTTACGCACGCCGTAACGCACCACCAGAACACCACCAACCAGGGAGCCGGCGATGGTCATGAAGAAGCCGAAGATTTTGGTGACATCCGCCACCTGGGTCTTGGAGAAGCCCATGAAATCCAGGTAGAAGGGATTGGCCATCACACCCATGGCGATATCGGAGATCCGGTACACGGCCACCAGCACCAGAATCGCCACGGCCAACTCCCGGTACCGGCGGAAGAAATCCAGGAAGGGTCCCGCCACAGCCGCATAGAACCATCCGGCCATCCGTGCCAGGCGCGGGGACAGGTGGCTCCGCTTCGCCGCCTCATCTTGGATTTTGTGGGCAATATCCGCCGCCGCAGCAAAATGATTGACCTGCGGCTCCCGGGCGATCAGCACGGTCAGCACGCCAACGCCCACCAGCGCCGCCATCACCTCGTAGGACACCTGCCAGGACCAGAACTCTGCCAGGTACAGGGCCCCCGCCCCGGCCACCAGCAACGCCAGCCGGTAACCAAAAATGTAGGTCGCCGCCAGCGCCGCCTGCAGCCGTTCCTCGGCAATCTCGATCCGGTAGGCATCGATGCCGATATCTTGGGTCGCCGAGGAAAACGCCACCAGCAGACCACACCAGGCCATCAGTTCGGGATTCACCGTGGCATCAACCTGGGCCATCAGGTATAGCCCGGTGGCAATGCCCGCCTGGGCCAGCAGAATCCAGCTCCGGCGTTTGCCGAACACCCGGTCCAGCACCGGCAGTTTCAGGCGATCCACCACCGGCGCCCAGAAGACCTTGATCGAATAGGTGATCCCCAGCCAGCTGAAGAATCCGATGGTGGCGGTCTCCACGCCCACATCCGCCAGCCGCGCATTCAGGGTGGAAAACACCAGCAGGAATGGCAGGCCCGCCGAGAAACCCAGGAACAGCAGGGCAATCACCTGCCAGCGGGTGTAGGTGTATAGCGTGTCCCGGACCAGGGCCCAGCGGGTGGAGAAAAGGATAGGAATGCCTCCGGATCAGTCGCGGAAGTTATTGAACTGCAGCGGAATATCCAGCTCGGCTTCCTTGAGCATGGCAATCGCCACCTGCAGATCGTCTCGCTTCTTGCCGGTCACCCGGACCTTGTCGCCCTGGATGCTGGCCTGGACCTTCATCTTCTGGTCCTTGATCATTTTGACGATCTTCTTGGCCTTGTCAGTCTCGATACCCTGCTTGAGGGTGAAATGCTGCTTCACCAGCTTGCCGGCCTTGGAGTCGCCTTCCTCCGCCAGCGCCCGGGTATCGATGTTGCGCTTGGCAAACGCCATCCGCAGCATGTCCCTCAACTGCTCCAGCTGGAACTCCTGCTCGGCGCTGATGGTGATGCGCTCGCCCTCCAGCTCAATATCCGCCTCCACGTTCTTGAAGTCCCACCGGTTACCCAGCTCCCGCTTGGCCTGATCCACCGCATTTGTGACTTCGTGCATATCTATTTCAGAAACTATGTCAAAAGAGGGCATGGTCGTCATTCTCCAAAATCTGGCAGAAGTATAATGGCAAATAGTTCGGGGCGATGGGCCTGCCGGGGTCTGATGAAGACTTTCATCTGACCCCAACTTAGCGGGTCACTCCAAAATGGGGTCAGAAGAAAGCGTTCTTCAGACCCCAGGTGCAAGCCCGCGAGCTCAAGTCCAACTCCGGGGTCTGAAGAAATCCTTCTTCTGACCCCAGCTTGACGGCCCGAGCTCGACAGCCCCGATTCATGCCGAGGATCATACCAAGCCCCGGCAGACACCGCATCTGACAATGGACTGGTAAGAAGTAGACGCTATGCCAAACCTGGACCTACCCATTCTCGTCGTCGATGACGCCAAGTTCAGCAGTATGGTGGTTGGACGCACCCTGCGAAATGCCGGTTATCGAGACATACGCGTGGCCAACAACGCCCCCGCCGCCCTCGAAATGATCGAGCAGCGGCCGGTGAGCGTGCTGATCGCCGACTGGCTGATGCCGGAAATGGACGGCCTGGCGCTGACGGACCAGGTGCGGCAGCAGGACGAACAGGCCAACCGCTACACCTATGTGATCCTGCTCACCGCCCGGGAAGGCGTGGAAGCCTTGTCAGAGGCCTTCGACCGGGGCGTGGACGACTTCATCTGCAAATCGGACATGACCAAGCAGCTGATCCCCCGGATCTTCGCCGCCGACCGCATGGCCGACCGCCAGAACACCCTGCTGCGGGCCAACGCCTTGCTGATCGAGAACAACCGGGCGCTGGAGTCCACCAACATCATCGACCAGGAAACCGGCCTGTGTAACCACAAATACGCCCGTGACCGCCTGGACAAAACCCTGCGCCACGCCGAAGCCCGGGGCGGCGCCGCCGCTTACGTCCTGTGCGGCATCCGCAACTGGCAGGACCTGAGCCGCAAGCACCCGCCATCAGTGATGCGCGAACTGGCCACCGGCATCGCCCGCCGCCTGAAATCCCTGGTCCGCCCCATCGATGTGCTGTGTCGCGTAGGTGACAACCAGTTCGCCCTGGTTGCCTACGTCCCGAACCGCGAACACTGCACCGCCACCACCTTCCGGCGCATCTTTGACGGCATCAACCACAAAGCCCTGAAAACCTCCGTCGGCTACATCTCCGTAGAAGCCGGCATGGTCCTCTGCCGCGCTGACGCCAGCACAGGCTCTCCCTCCGTCCATGATATGGAGCGCACCGCCATGGAGGGGCTGATGACGGCCTATGAAACGCGGCGGTTCACCGAAATTTCGCCCAGGGCGCTGCAGGCAGGCTAACTGGAAGCTGATGCCCCCCCAGGGGTCTGATGAAAGCCTTCATCTGACCCCAACTTAGACCGCACACCCGAAGCCGAAAAAGGGGTCAGAAGAAAGCGTTCTTCAGACCCCGACTTCACACATCCCAACTCCACCCCAGGGGTCTGAAGAATTCATTCTTCTGACCCCAAGTTAGATCGAGCCCCAAAGCTAAAAAGGGGTCAGAAGAAGGCTTTCTTCAGACCCCATGTTCACTCCCAAAAAACAATCCGTAACACTGAGACACAACTCACAAACAGACATGTCGATAGGAAATACGTACTCTAAAACCGTGGATTCAAGCAGTATCCCCCATGGCGGAGGAGCCGTGCAGTACCTCCGCCGCCATATGGGCGATGAGTTCACAGGATTAACGAATTTTTTCAGGCACTTTCGTTCTTTCCTTGTTTTCAGGCCAGCTTTTTAGCTGGCCTTTTTATTTGGCCTGAGCCCCTCCCTGCTTCTCCTGTATACTCGGCATCAAACGACTACAACAACGCCGTGCCGTAAACCATGACAAGTCCCGGAACCGTCTCCGTCGCCGCCCTGCGCCAATACGTCCGTGCCGCCGAAGCCTCGGGCATCGATATCCGCCCTCTCATCGCCCTTGCCGGGCTGGATCCCGCCATCCTGGAAACCGATGACGGTCGCATCAACGGCGAGCAGTTCCAGAGCTTTATCCGCCAGCTGGTCGAGCTGGCAAATAACCCCATCCTCGGCCTGGAAACCGGCGATTTCGTGCAACCGGGCTCCTACAGCGTACTCGGCTACATCACCATGAGCTGCTCCACCCTGGGTGAGGCGATCGCCCGGATTGCCCCATTTGAAAAACTTGTTGGCGACATGGGCACTACCCGACTCTCCATGCACGGCGATACCCTCAAACTTACGTGGAACTGCAACTACGACGATCCGCTGGTGCGCCCGCACCTGGTGGATAACGTGTTCGCCTCCTGGATCAACTACGCCCGCTGGCTGGCAGATGACACCACCACCGCGCCAACTGCCGTCCAACTACGCCGGCAATCTCCCGGCCAAAAGCTGGAAGCCGCCTATCAGGACCGCTGGCGCTGCCCCGTGACTTTCAAAGCGGAAGAAGACTGCATTACCCTACCCAAAGCCCTGCTGGACACCCGCCTGCGCCAGCCCGACCCCCTGCTCCGCAAAACCCTGGAGGCCCATGCCCTCATCCAGCTTGCCTCGCTGGAGACGGGCGACGACCTCATTTCAAAGGTGAAACACAGCATCCAGCAACAACTCAACCACGGCATCACCCGCCAGGACCTGGTCGCCGAAGACCTCGGCCTCACCAGCCGCACCCTGCAACGGAAACTCAGCCAGGAAGGCGTGTCCTACCAGCGGCTGCTGGATGAAGTGCGGCAACAAATGGCGGAGGATTACCTGCGGAACACAGATATGGCGATACCGGATATTGCACTGAGGCTGGGATATAGCGAAACCACCTCGTTTCACCGGAAGTTCAAGGCAGTGGTGGGGAAGACGCCAGGGGAGTTTCGGCGTGGGGAATCGTGAGGATGGGGTCAGATGAACGGAGTTCATCAGACCCCGGAGTAACTCAGGGGTCTGAAGAAAACCTTCTTCTGACCCCAACTTAGACTCAACGCCAAAGCAAAAACATAAAAAAGGGGTCAGAAGAAAGCTTTCTTCAGACCCCCGGTGCCAAGGGGCTACCCCGGCATTTGGCGCATAACTCTGGGGTCTGATGAACTCCGTTCATCTGACCCCGTCTTCACGTCAACCTTAACTCAGAGCTTCCGCCCCTTGCTCGCCGCAATCCGCAACCGCAATGCATTCAGCTTGATAAAGCCTTCCGCATCCTTCTGATCATACGCACCCTGATCTTCCTCAAAGGTCGCGATCTTCTCGTCGAACAGGGAATCGTCGGACTTCCGGCCAACCACGTCCACGTTGCCCTTGTACAGCTTCAGGCGGACGGTACCGTTGACGTATTCCTGGGTGTTGTCGATCAGCGCCTGCAGAGCCTCACGCTCCGGGGACCACCAGTAACCGTTGTAGATCACCTCGGCGTAGCGCGGCATGATGCTGTCTTTCAGGTGCGCCACTTCCCGGTCCAGGGTGATGGACTCGATGGCACGGTGGGCACGCAGCATGATGGTGCCGCCCGGGGTTTCATAACAGCCGCGGGACTTCATGCCCACATAACGGTTCTCGACAATGTCGATCCGGCCGATGCCATTGGCGCCGCCCACCTTGTTCAGGTGCTCCAGAACCTCGTGGGGCTTCATCTCCTGACCATCGACGGCGACGATGTCACCCTTCTCATAAGTCAGCTCGATGTAGGTCGGCTTGTCCGGGGCGTTCTCCGGAGCCACGCTCCAGCGCCACATGTCTTCCTCGGCTTCCGCCCAGGGATCTTCCAGGTTGATGCCTTCGTAGGAGATGTGCAGCAAGTTGGCATCCATGGAGTACGGGCTCTTGCCCTTCTTCTTCTCCACCGGAATGTTGCGCTCGTCACAATAGGCCATCAGCTTCTCGCGGGAATTCAGGTCCCACTCACGCCAGGGCGCAATCACCTTCACACCCGGCTTCAGCGCGTAGGCACCCAGCTCGAAACGCACTTGGTCGTTACCCTTGCCGGTGGCGCCGTGGGAGATGGCATCGGCACCGGTCTCGTTGGCAATCTCGATCAGACGACGCGAAATCAGCGGGCGGGCAATGGAAGTACCCAACAGGTACTCACCTTCATAAACGGTGTTGGCGCGGAACATCGGGAACACATAATCGCGCACAAACTCCTCGCGCAGATCCTCGATGTAAATCTCCTTCACGCCCAGCGCTTCCGCCTTCGCACGCGCCGGCTCCACTTCCTCGCCCTGGCCGATGTCGGCAGTGAACGTCACCACCTCACAGTTATAGGTATCCTGCAACCACCGCACGATAACGGAAGTATCCAGGCCACCGGAATAGGCCAGAACCACCTTTTTAATATCAGACATGCCCTTGCTCCAGACTGAACAGAATGGATGTGTTGAAAAGAAGAGCGATATTGTACGGAAGTGCGGGAGGAAAGGCTATTGGGCGACGCGCACAGGGGTCTGATGAAAGCCTTCATCTGACCCCAACTTCAATCCAACTCACGGGCCTCAGTCTAACTTGGGGTCAGAAGAAAGTGTTCTTCAGACCCCTGTGCTATGCCCCAACTCTCAACCAGAAATCTAACTCGGGGTCAGAAGAAAGCGTTCTTCAGACCCCAGTGCCAAGGTCTAAGATGGGGTCAGATGAAGGCTTTCATCAGACCCCTGTGCATGAGACCCCTTTGCGCCATCACACATAAGGAATCAACGATTCCCCATAAAAATGCAACTCTTCCAGAACATGCCGCTTCTCCGGCGTCAGTCCCGGATCCGCCGCCAGTCGCTGCAGGTCCTGGGCATAGGCCTCCAGCGACCGCCAGCCCTTCTTCGGATGCATCAGCCGCTCGGAGCGGAACTGTTCCCAGCGCTCCATCTCCTCCCCGATCAGGGTGTTCGGGTAATTCCGGGCGCGATAACGGAACAGCATCTCCTGCAGCCGATCATCCTCAAACCGCACTTCCTGTTCCCCCAGCGTTTCCACCGGCTGGCTCAAAAGCCAATTCAGTTTCTCCCGGTCGGTCTTGCTGATAAACCCGCCGGCATAGAGCTGCTCATCCGGATCCGTCAGATCACTACCCTCAAAATCCTGGTCAAACGCCTGGGCAATGCGGGCCGGAAGATCCGGCGCCTTGCGTAGCTTGGCCAGGTTAGCACGCAATACATCGCCATCCAGTTCAAGCTCCGCCAACCGCTCGGCAGATAGCGTGGACAACATATTCGCCGGCGCCAGCACCGGACACTTGTTCAGCTGCACACCCTTGAGAGGGAACCGGCTCACGCCCTCGCCCAACTCCGCCTGGGAAGTAAACACCCGCTCACGAATCTGCTCCGGGGTGGCCGCTATCAGCTCGTCCGGATCTTCCCGCAAGTCATAAACAACCACCAGATTCTTGTTGGAAGGATGCTCCGCCACCGGCGCCACCAGCGCGCAACAACCACGGCTGGCCGGGTACTTGGCGGAGATATGGAACACCGGCTTCATGGTGCCGGTATCCAGCATCTGCCGGGCCGAGTGCTTGTCCTTGTGCTGCAGCACAAAGTCGAACAGCTTGGGCTGCTTCTCCTTGATCAGCTTGGCAACGGCAATGGTCGCTTCCACATCCGACATGGCATCGTGAGCGCTCTCGTGAGCAATGCCATTGGCCACCGTCAGCTCCTCCAGTTTGAAACTGGGGCTGCCGTCTTCCTTCTTCGGCCAGTTGATACCCTCGGGGCGCAGGGCATAGGTCAGCCGCACCATATCGATGATGTCCCAGCGGGAATTCCCGTTCTGCCATTCCCGGGCGTAGGGATCACGCAGGTTCCGATAGAGCGTGTGCCGCGTCACCTCATCATCAAAGCGCAGGCTGTTATATCCGACCACGCAAGTCCCCGGCTGGCTGAATGCCTCATTGATCTGTGCAATGAACTCGGCCTCCGGAAAGCCCTCTTCCACCGCTTTCTGGGGCGTAATCCCGGTAATCAGGCAGGCTTCCGGTGAAGGCAGGTAATCGTCCGCCGGCTTGCAGTAGATCACCAGCGGATCCTCGATAATATTCAGATCCGCATCCGTCCGAACCCCGGCAAACTGTGCAGGCCGGTCATGCACCGGATCGACACCAAAGGTTTCGTAATCGTGCCAGTAGAACGAACGGATCAAGGGGAGACTCCTGGTAATTTGAATAATGGCCGGAGTTTAGAATGAACAAGGGGTGCGAGACAAACGAAGGGGTCAGATGAAACCTTTCATCAGACCCCAGTGCCAAAGCCAATCTCCCGGGCGATCCCTAACTCAGGGGTCTGAAGAACTCGTTCTTCTGACCCCAACTTAATTCTCCCCCAAAGCCGCCTTGAGCCCCAGATGCTCAACAAAAGGAACAAAGTCCCGATCGAGAAACAGCAGAGGCAGTCCCTCCTCAATGCAGAACGTCGCAATGATCACATCGGCAGTTTTTCGGATCGTAATACCTTTTTTCCGCAATGCCCGGTAATTCTCAGCACACTTTTCGGCCTTTGCTTTGCCGAACATTTCGTACTGAACCAAAGTAAGCAGGCTTTGCCGGGTTCTCTGGTAATCCCTGTCGCTGCGAATGCCCTGGAGGATTTCAAGAAATATGAGATCGCCTATCGCAACCGATCCCTTGATAATAGAAGCATCCAACAGATCGGTCTGCGGGTTCTGGACACCGTTGAAATAATCAATCCAGACACTGGTATCCACCAGAATCATCTGGCGCTCCGCATTTCATCCAGGTCACCTTCCCACTTGATCTTGCCCCGCAACTTTCGAATTTCCTGCTGCTTGCTCAGCTGTACCAACAGCTTGAGGCCCTTCTCGACAGCTTCTTTCTTGGTTTCGCAACCCGATGCCTTCAAAGCTTCGGCCATCAGCTCGTCGTCTATAACAATGTTCGTTCTCATGCCGCCTCTATGTGTATAAATAAACCTATATATACACAATCTAGCACTTCAAAGGTACCGTCACAATTGACTGCAGTGCGAATAATCACCGTCCCAGGAAACCGGGCCTCCAAGACGGGGTCAGATGAAAGCCTTCATCAGACCCTATGTTTACGCCGCACTCCGCTTCGCGTCCCGAGACAGCATAGCCTCAATACTCAAGTGGTAATCCAACGCCTCCCACTCAATACCCGTGCCATCGCAAATGAATCGATACTTGCGAAAATCCGAAATCGAAGCCTGCTCAAGTTCGGGATACCAGGAAACCGGCGTTGAAATAACCCGGCCATCTTCCAGTTCCACATGAAGATACCGATCGTCGATATGGACGTCCTTACCTTTTAAACCAGGCATTCCACTTCTCCTGAAATTCAGTCCAATAAGGGGCCAGGGGTCTGAAGCGGGCACAGGGGTCTGAAGAACACTTTCTTCTGACCCCAACTTCCGGCCTAACTCGGAGCCAAAGTCCAAAACGGGGTCAGAAGAAGGCTTTCTTCAGACCCAACGTGCGACACAGACACCCCTAAAACAAACTCTCTCCCAAATCCGTCTGATGCGTCCGCAACCGCGGCACCCCGGCTCCGGTCAAAGTACTCATATCAACCGTCATATTGGTAGGCAGATTAATAAACACCCCCTGCCTGGCCTCAATCACATTCGCCCTGTCAGGACTCTGCCATTTCACACTTTCCCGCTGGAAACCAATAAAAAAGTCATCGGTAAATCCGGTAACGCCCGAGCCATCATCGGCGCCAACAATCAGTGAACGCAGCTGAGAAAGAGGGGCACAGGTACCGCAGTTTCCGGTACCGTCATCGATACCAACCTGAGTAGCCCGTTTTTGGGTAGCCACATTGTCCGCCCCAAACAAAGTTGCCTGCTTCAAAGTCCCTGCGTCATCGATCATCAGACCAATATCGCCACTGAAGGAGGTGGTGTTTGAGGAAACAGACCCCCGGGCCTGCTTGAAGCCCATCCGAAAGCCGGACAACACTCCCTCAGCTCCCTCATTTGGATCCACCGCCAGCTCGATATAGGGATCATAAGCCTCGAAGGGAACGGCCTCACCGGCCGCGTAGGTCACACCGTCGTACTGGGCGCCGTCACCCTCCCGGGCAATATGGCCCAGCGCCACATCGCTAGCAGCAAAATCCGCCCCACCATCAATCTGGCCCACCACGACATCATCAATATTGACCCTGGTCTCGATATCCATATTCAGGGTCATCCGCGTAAACTCATGCCCGGAGTCCGTGGTGCCCACCGGCAGGTTCTCAATATTCATAAAAGCCTGCCCTGTCACCTCACCCATCCTTTCCTCGGAAATGGGCTCAAGCTCCGCCTCGGCAACGGGCGCCACACCCAGGCAGAACATGGCAAGGGCAGCGTATCCATACGCTCGCTGTTTCATAGGTTGCATCTCTGATTAATATTACAAGAGCCAGTTTCGACGCCCGACTCCACTGCCACCGCGGCTTATTCTTCTTTTTACCAGCGATCGCAGGCGGCCACTTTGTGTTCTTTTTGATCAGCCACGAAGGCACTATAGCCGAGAAGCTGTGGGAGCTGGTGTGCGGTTATTCACAATCGAAGGAAGGAAGTTCGGTGCAGGCATGGCACAGGGGTCTGATGTGGCACGGGGGTCTGATGAAAACCTTCATCTGACCCCGATTTCAGCCCTAACTCCGAGCCAGAATCCAAGACGGGGTCAGAAGAAAGCGTTCTTCAGACCCCACCTGCAAGCCACTCAGCCCGAGGTCCGGCGCCGCACCAGCCCCAGAGCCAACAACCCAAGCGACAGCAAGCCGATAGTCCCAGGCTCAGGCACGCTGGCCACTGGCGGTTTCTCAGGCTCCGGCGGCGCCGAGTAGATCGCACCCACGGCATCAATATCGGCCCCGACAGTGCTACCGCCTTGACCGTCCTTATCCGGATCATCAATCAGCTGCACCGCATCGAACAGCAAAGAGCCTGCGGTGAACCCGCTAAAAATGGCGTCGATATCAAGGGAAGACGTCGAACCAGTCACAGATCCAACTTCGAAAAACCCATCACCATTGCTGTCATAACCTGACCCCAGGAGGTCCAGGGTATCCAACGTGGGGCGGATAGCCACAAAGGTGTCTTCGATATCCGGGCCTACCTCGAAGATGTGAAGGTCATAGGCATCGTCGCCGCTGTTGGTAAGCGCATTATCGGTAAACGCAAGCTCGATCAATCCCCCGCTGCCCAGGGAAACCGAGCCAACAGTACCGCTGTAATTCGGAGCTCCCAGCGCCTCGTCCGGATCCATGTAATTCGGATCGGTCGGCACAGCCTCATCACTGTGCGACGGATCATAATCAAGAACCTCATCGGCAAAGCTCACATCCCCATCCGGAAACGTAATCCCGTCATAGGTCACCGGCACCGCAAATACCCTGGCCGCAAACGCCAGCGCCAGAATGATCAAACCTGACTGCAACAATCGAACATATCCCTGCATGGTGTTACTCCATAACTCCTTATGAATTAATAACGTGCAGGGGTACCAAGGCAGGAACCATTCCGGTTACCGGGAATAACGCTCATTACAGTAGCTTGCATCCGACCATGAACCCGCCCAGAACCTCATCCGTTAAAAATGTCGACGCAGGTAAAGGGGATCTGAGACCGGCACAGGGGTCTGAAGAAAACCTTCTTCTGACCCCAATTTCGGGCCGAACTCAGAGCCAGGTTCCAAAACGGGGTCAGAAGAAAGCGTTCTTCAGACCCCAGGTGCCAATCCTCATCCCAACCAGAGGATAAACTTGCCCTTATCCCCTACAAGGTATATCTTTGAAATTATCCTCCAAAGGGTATAACCATGAAAATCACCGCACCAGAACAACTAGCTCAGGCACTCAAAAACGCCCGAAAGGAACTTGGCCTGACCCAACAAGCAGCAGCCAATCTGGTTGGCATCAAACAGGCCACCGTATCAACGCTCGAAAACAATCCGAGAGGCAGTCGCCTTAACACGTTCTTCAAACTGCTTGCTGCGCTTAACCTTGAGCTAAAGCTGGCTGAGCGAGGTTCTTTTGAGGAGGAATCTGGTTGGGATCAGGAGTGGTGAGCCGTAGGCAGAGATCATTTCAAAAGCACAAAATGCTCAATTAAACGAATCATCAGTGTTTTCTGATCCGGAAGGCTTTCCGCCACCAGCAGAGCCAATGCCACCAGGGTGTTGTCATTAATCAGTTGCTCCACTGGCCTTCCAAGTAACGTTTCGTTACGGCGCAGATACCACAAAAACAAAAACGAGCCGCATCGTTTGTTGCCGTCCGCCAAAGGGTGATTCTTGATCACAAAGTAAAGCAAGTGTGCGGCCCGGCTGGCCACATTCGGATAAAACAGATCATCCCCAAAACCCTGCTCTATGGTTGCAAGGGCAGAGGCTAAACCATCACCCCGCAACTGGCCAAACAGCTCTGAGGCTTCGCCTTTGGCCATCAGAGCTTGTTTGAGCTCACTAATGGCTTTTAATGCCTCATCCAGATCCAATTGCTGCATGTCCGGTTGATTGATGCCAATTTCACTCAGCTGCTGCTCATCATAGCCCTGCAACAAACTCCAGGACCGAGCATAATCGCTGATGACCCGGGCGACCGCTTCGCCTTCATTGGACACCAGACCCTGATTAGTCAGGGTGCGGCTCAGCAGGTTAACAGCCTGCTCGAACTCAATGCCTCGCTCAGCCAACCGACGCTGGTTGAGAGTATGCCCCTTAATTAAATGGTCCTTCAGAACTTGAGTCGCCCACTGGCGAAATTGGGTTGCGCGTTTGGAACTGACTCGATAACCCACGGAAATAATGGCATCCAGATTGTAATGCTTGATACGACGTCGAACCTTGCGATTGCCCTCCTGGCGAACTACCGAGAAATCCTCGGTAGTTCGATCTTCCTCAAGCTCGCCTTCTGCATACACATTCTTCAGGTGTAAACCGACGTTATCCGTGGAGGTTTCAAATAGGGAAGACATCTGGCTTTGACTTAACCAGACTGTCTCCTGATCCAGCGCCACTTCAAGTTGTGCCTGGCCATCTGCGGACGTGAAAATTCTTACCTGCTGTTCAGCCATTCCGTTTTCCCCCATACCCAATTATTCAACCTCTTCCAGCTTGCCCAGTGCTTTTCAACATTTCACGCAGCTCAGCCCTCCGAGGTAACGACTTTATTACGGACCCACAGTTCACGCCAAACCCTTAGTCAAATTCCAAGACGGGGTCAGAAGAAAGCTTTCTTCAGACCCCAATTATCCAGCCCGTGATCCAGTTCACGGCCGGCTCCCCAATAACCCCCTAAAGTCCCGCACCAAATTAACCCAGCAGTCACAAGGATGTGATGAAATGCCCCGCACCCAACGCTTCTGCCCCGCCGGCATCCCGCAACACATCGTCCAACGCGGCAACAACCGCCAGGTCATTTTCCGCGGACACAGCGATCAGGCCTTCTATACAAATCTCATGAAAAACTACGCCGAAGAACACGGCGTTTCCCTGCATGCCTGGGTATTAATGGATAACCACGTTCATTTCCTCGCCACACCGGAAACGGATAAAAGCATTTCATTATTCATGCAGGCCATCGGGCGGCGATATGTCCGCTATTTCAACCGGCGATATGACCGAACTGGCAGTTTATGGGAAGGCCGGTTTCGATCCTGCCTGGTGGATTCAGAAAACTACCTGCTCACCTGCCAGCGCTATATTGAGTTGAACCCAGTCAATGCGGGCATGGTGAATAATCCGGAAGATCACTGGTGGTCCAGTTACCAATGTCACGGGCTGGGTAAAAACAGCGACATGCATCAACCGCACCCGCTTTATATGGAGCTGGATAAGAACCCGAGAGAACGACTCCGCCAATACCGGCAATTATTTGCCCGGCCGATGGAAGAAAAAACGAAAGAATTAATGCGGAGAACGGTAAATGGTGGGAAGGTTTTGGGGTCGGCGGGGTTTAAGAAAGAGGTTGCTCGGAAATATGGAATTTAGACTTAACTAAAGGGTTTGGTTTAAGACGGGGTCAGGTGAAAGCTTTCATCTGACCCCATCTTCATATCTGACTCGGAGTTCTGATCTAACTTGGGGTCAGAAGAAGGCTTTCTTCAGACCCCTTTCTTTAAAATCAATCCTGCTGCCAGCTCTGAACAGCTTCTTTACCATACTTCTCCCGCCACTCATTCAGAGTCTTGTGGTTACCCCCACGGGTTTTAACCACTTCACCGGTATGCGGGTTCTTGTAGGTTTTCATCGGGCGCTTCGGGCGGCTGCCAGCGGCGGCTTCGGCTTTGGTGCCGGCGATGGAAGGATCAATGGCAGCAAGAATCTGAAGTACATCCTTCGGAGACTTGTCATACTCCTTCATCAAATCGCGAACCTTGTTTTCAAAGTCCAGCTCCTTTTTCAGGGCCTGGTCTTTTTCGAGCTTCTCCAGCTCGGCCGCAAGCTTCTCCATAAGCTGTTTTTTCTGGTAGTAATCGTTAATCTTTGCCATGAAATTAAAAACCTTATTTGAAGAAGGGTTTTAAAAAAGGAGGTGACCAGAAGTCGCCAACAATAATAGACAAATAAATTTCTATTGGCAAAAAGATTTGTTTAAAAAACCGTAAAATAAAAAAAGCCGCCAAGTGGCGGCTTTTCAGAATATAACGATGCAAAAATCAGAGTCTGAGGTCGGCCTCCCCCATCGGCAAAACACCTTTCAAATCGAAAAGCACACCATCTCCCTTCATATATTGGCGCAGTTCAGAGCTGGCCTTTTTTGCATATTCCCGATGAGGCACGGCCAGGAAAACAGCGTCGTATTCAGACTGCGCCGGCTTTTCAATTAAAGAAATGCCATATTCATGCTGGGCTTCTTCGTTATCTGCCCAACAGTCGGTAACGTCCACCTGGCAACCAAAATCTTCCAATTCGCGAATCACATCAATCACTCGAGTATTTCGCAAATCAGGACAGTTCTCTTTAAAAGTCAGACCCATCACCAATACTTTGGAATCGGCAATGGTGTGGCCCTTCTTGATCATCGCCTTGACCAATTCAGCCGCCGCATAAGGCCCCATATTATCGTTCACCCGACGACCGGCCAGAATAATCTCGGGATGATAACCAATGGCCTGAGCCTTATGGGTCAGATAATACGGATCCACACCAATACAATGGCCACCAACCAGGCCCGGCTTGAACGGCAGGAAATTCCACTTGGTCCCTGCAGCGGCCAACACCTCATGGGTATCGATCTTCATCCTGGAGAAGATCATGGAGAGCTCATTCATCAGCGCAATGTTCAGATCCCGCTGGGTGTTCTCGATCACCTTCGCCGCTTCCGCCACCTTGATGGAGCTGGCCTTGTGGGTACCGGCGGTAATGACATCCGCATACAGGGCATCCACCTCGTCGGCGATTTCCGGCGTGGAGCCTGAGGTCACCTTCATGATGGAAGTCACCCGGTGCTCCTTGTCACCCGGATTGATCCGCTCCGGACTGTAGCCGGCGAAGAAATCCTCATTGAACTTGAGACCGGAGACCTTCTCCAGCACCGGCACACAGACTTCCTCCGTCGCGCCCGGGAACACCGTGGATTCATAGATCACGATGTCGCCACGCTTGAGCACCTTGCCCACGCTCTCGCTGGACTTGATCAGCGGCGTCAAATCCGGCGACTTGTACTCATCAATCGGCGTCGGCACCGTCACGATGAAAATCTGGCAATCGGCAATGTCAGCCAGCTGATCGGTAAAGGACAACCCACTGGCTGCCGCCAGCTCCTCCCGGGACACCTCCCGGGTGAAATCCACGCCATCCTTCAGCTCGGCAATGCGCTTGCTGTTGATATCAAAGCCCACGACCTCACGCTTCTCACCAAACGCAGCCGCCAGCGGCAAGCCTACGTAGCCCAGGCCGATTACCGCGATTTTTTTCATTTTTCCTCCTGATAATAACGCACAGTGCTCTTGGCACAGGAATCTTGGCACAGGGGTCTGATGAACTTGTTCATCTGACCCCATCTTCAAATCAAACTCGGGGTCAGAAGAAGGCTTTCTTCAGACCCCAGGGGGGGAACAGCACAGGGGTCTGATGAACTTCGTTCATCTGACCCCAACTTGGAATTAAGCTCGGGGTCAGAAGAAAGTTTTCTTCAGACCCCTGGGGCTCACCTACCCCCCGCTTTCAAATCGAACTTGGGGTCAGAAGAAGATTTTCTTCAGACCCCTGGGGTGGGGCACCCAACCTCTAGAATTCCCACCCTTCGATAACATCAGCCTTCACCGGCGTATTCTTCCGAACATCCCGATTAACTCTTTTCCCAATCACATCATCCATAAACTTTGGCGCCAGCCCAAAACCCGGGCGCACGCTTCTGACAGCCTCCGCGCCGATAACGGCTCCGGCCTCCAGGTCCTCGACAAAATACAACGAGCGACGAAACTGGGCATTACCCTGCTCACTGGACTTGCGCCCATAATCCACGTTGCCCAAGGCCTTCCAGGCGGTTTTGCTGTCCAGGCACAATGCGGCAAGATCGGCGGGTTCCAGAGAGAAGCTGTCATCGGGACCACCGCCGTTGCGGTCCAGAGTAAAGTGCTTTTCGATAATCGAAGCGCCCAAAACTACGCTGGCAATCGCAGTGGTGTTGTCCAAGGTGTGGTCTGACAACCCCGTCACCAGGCCAAAGCGCTCAATCATGTCGCCGATGGTACGGAGGTTATAGTCCTCTGCCGGCGCGGGGTAACCACTTACACAATGTAGGATAGCCAATTCCCTACAGCCTCCGTCCCTGGCCGCGGCGATGGCCTCTTCGATTTCCTCCGCATCAGCCATGCCAGTGGAAATGATCATCGGTTTGCCCGTAGACGCCACATAACGAATCAAGGGCAAATCGACCGCCTCAAACGACGCAATTTTGTAGGCCGGAGCATTCAAATCCTCCAGCAGGTCCACTGCAGTGGCGTCGAAAGGCGAGCTGAAAACCGGAATGCCCACCTTCCTCGCATGTTCGAACAGCGGCTTGTGCCACTCCCAGGGCATGTGGGCTTCTTCATAGAGCTCATACAGTGTTCGTCCGTCCCACAAGCCGCCTTTGAGCTTGAATTCATCTGCATCGGAGTCCAGCGTAATAGTGTCTGGACGGTATGTCTGCAGCTTGACCGCGTCCGCGCCCGACTTCGCGGCTTGCTCGATAATCTTCAGTGCCGTTTCCAGCTTGCCATTATGGTTAGCAGAGAGCTCGGCAATGATATAGGGAGGATGGCTCTGGCCGATCTTTCTGCCGGCAATTACTATTTCAGGTGTCATATCTAGCCCTTGGAAAGCCTTGTCAGTTTGGCAATCATTTCATCACGAGCGTCTGCCCACTCCCTGCATAACAGCCCCAAGCGGTATACATCGATGAACTCGTCGCCGCGTTTGTGCTGATCTCGCAGAACACCTTCAACCTGGAAACCGAATTTTTCATGGAGCCTTATGACGGACGTATTGAAGGCCAGAACTTCACAGCTCAGCTTGTGGAGCCCCAACTCCCCAAACGCATAATCAAGAGCAAGCACTTCCATACGGCTGCCGCTACCCTTCGGAGCCTCAGGCGATGCATAAAATGCCCAAGAGGCGTTCTGATTTCCTCGGTCAATTCCGGTGAAGCCGACGATGCCCGCGGGTCTTCCCTCATATTCGTACATAAAATAGCGGTGGCGAGGAGAATCCTTAGTAGTTGCCCACCAGGCAAGATGCTCTTCAAGCCCAATTTCATGGGTCGTGTACATGTTCTGCCTGACCGAAGGCTCGTTACGCCACGAGAGCATCAACTCTAATTCACTATCCCGGATCGGCCTGAGTGATCCGAACTGCAATGTTGAATACATCAAAATCCTGCACTCCTACCTGTCAGTTCAGAAACGACTCGGTTGCAGCCCATACCGTCAACCAACTCAGAACCTGCTCTCGCCATTGAGGCCAAACTGGTTGTCAGGCTGCCATCGGTCATCATTCTGTCTAAAACAGTGCGCACCGATTCTCCGCTATCCACAATGATCGCGACATCCTCTTCTTTCAGAGCTTGCGCCGCTAACCGCTGATTATCGGCAAGCACCACAACGATGGCTGGTAACCCAAGACAACAACGCTCCCAGGATGTACTCCCCGCTGCCCCAATGGACAAGTCAGCCTCGCACATACGTTCAGCCATATCGCTGACATTTACGCTCACGGTTACACTGAATCGCAGACGTTGAGCCTGATCCCGGACCTCTTCGAGGTGGGGCGAGGCAGCGCCCATGATGATATCCAGCTTGATCTCGGATGGCAGCGACGACTCTGCAATTGCTCGCAAAACCTGTCCGGTGACATTTGTCTTGTCTATACCACCGAGCGAAATGAGTATGCTCTTCAGTTGCGGCTGTTGGCGGCGTTTCAGACTACGTTGACGAAGCCGCGCAAACTCCGGGCGCAACAGCACATACTCCGGACCGATCAGGCGAACACAGTGAGCCGGTACTCTCTGATCATAATCTGAAGCCACACGCCCAAGATTCTGATCGAGCAACAAGCTGCACTCATGATCCCGGTCGGCAAGGTCATCAATCACGAGAATCTGGCCTACGGTCGCTACAACCTGCCGTTCCCACCGGGCGTCCAAGGCATAATGATCAACCACCAGCCAATCGGCCTCCACTGCAGACAGCACCTCCAGGGTCTGTTCTGCATCCTGCTGCCAGGAAACGCCCAACCAATCGGCATGGGGATTTTTCGCCCTCTCGGATGACTGCTCTTTAGAACTCCGGGAAGCGGGCAACAAATAAAGTTCATACCCTTTGCTGACAATGAGCTCCCCCAGATGCCCCTCATGCTCGCGACAAATAAAAAGGCATTGATGCCCCTGCCGCTTGAGTTCATCCGCAAGCGTAAGGCAGCGCATCACATGGCCAGTGCCGATCTCAATGGAAGCATCCGCCCGGAGAACTACCAGCACGTCCAGCCCCCATCAACCACAAGATTGGCACCATTCACGAAACTGGAGGCATCCGACATCAAAAAAGATAACGGCCCCTGAATTTCGTCCGCCTGGCCAATCCGGCCCATGGGCACTTTGCCCGCCAGGGTCGTTACGAATTCGGGATTGGCAGCCTGCACATCTTCTGATGGAAAGGGGCCGGGTGAGATAGCGTTCACCCGAATTCCCTCAGCACCGAACTCACAAGCCGCATAGCGGGTCCATTGCAACAGCGCGGCCTTTGCAGCACCGTAAAATGGCGGATTGGCTGCGGCCTTGCCCGGATAAATCCTCTGATCGGGGCTGACCATGCCATACATTGATCCGATATTTACAACCGACGCACCCCCACACTCCCGAACCGCAGCCCGCAGGCAAGGAAGTGCCTGCTGCACCAAACGATGGGCGGCTACCAGGGATACTTCGTAACTGTTTCGGTAGTCATCTTCTGTCGCCGTCTCGATCGCTCCGGCGCCCCCGGCATAGGCGTTATTCACGAGGCCATGCAGGGCACACTCACCATACCGTGCAAACCAGTCCCGGACCGCCTGATCATCATTGAGATCAAAAATTGCCGGCAAAGCATCAAATCCCATGTCCCGAAGCGAATCAACGATCTCTTCCACCCGCCGGGCATTCCGACCATGAACCAACACCGTCGCCCCCAGCTCCGCCAGACCACGGGCCATGGCCTGACCCAGATACCCGGTAGCCCCGGTGACCAGAACGCGACGCTGCTCCAGTGAAAATCGCTGTGGCAGTTCAGTCATTGGCAGTCTCCCAGGTTGCGGGGTCAAGAGTGTTCTCTGAAACGCGCGGACGATCCCTCAGTATCGACGTCAACTCGTTGTCATCCCAGCGCTCGGCACCGGATCTAATAAGGTTATCCACCAACTGCTCCCGGGTGTCGACCCCAACAACGACCCCGTCAATCCAGGGCTGGGAGAACACAAACCGCAGACACAGCTCAACCACATCACCGTTCGTGTATTCTGCCGCCCTGGCTCGGAGCCAGCTCCCAACCTCCGAAGCATTCGCGCAGCGAGCCCGTCGCCACAAACCTTCCGCGTCCGTCGTCAATAATCCTTGTAACAGGGCGCTGCGAGCATGAACTACAACGGAACGGTTCCGACGGACTTGGGCAACCTTCTCGACAACCTCATCCCACCGGTAATCCAGGATATTGAATGGCAGCTGAATAAAGCACACTGACTCATGTTCGAGGGCCGCCAACGCCTCCTCCGGAGACTGCACGGAAACGCCCAGCTCACCAACCACGCCTCGTTGCTGAAGCCCAAGAAGCGCATCCCAGACTGCGCCTCCGAAGGCTTCCTGGTGACTGGCCCGGTGCAGCATCAGCACATCCAGACTGCTCACTCCCAGAGCATGACAGGACTGATAAACACTGCGCTCAGCAAAGGCCCTGGCGACATCAGGGCTGGCGTCCGCGGGACAATCCGCCAGCGGAGACAGCTTGGTAATAACCCTGACTCTGGAACCCCAGCCTCCGGCAAGGGCTTTCCCGACGACCGTTTCGCTGTCGCCATAGGCTCGTGCGGTATCCAGGTACTCTACCCCGTTGGAGATGGCAGTACGCACCAACGAGGTCACCACATCCTGCCCGGGCCGCCCTTCCCGGTTGGCAATGCCATAGTCCAACCCGAATTGGGCGGTACCCAGCACCATCCGGCCTGCGGGAACAGGCGTAACGATGTCAGCCGTGGCCTGCTTCAGTTTCTCCAGCAGCGCCTCAAGCGGGACATAATCGGGATCCCCGGTTCCAGCAAACACTTTGGAAACCAACAGATAGTCGTCCAGTGTGTCGACGGTACAGCGGTACTGTGCCATGCCACGGGCGTGGTATCGGTCGAACGTGTTCCGGCCGTAGTGCCTGATAACCCATGGCGTTACGTGTTCACGGTCAGCGGACGAGTCCGTATTCCGGTGAGCTTCACGCAGGAACCGGGCCCGGGTAATCTCGGCGCTGACACCGTAAGGAAGCCCCGACGACTCTCCGCCACAACAGAGGTAGGCGACATTCCGGCTTTCGAAGTCCTCGAGCATCTCATCGATGAAGCGACCATCGGGGAAGACATTATCCCCGGTCAGGCGCACCACCACATGCTCGTCCGGCACACCTTCGAGGGCATCGACAAAGCGCTTGAGGGTATTTTCCAGATCGCCCCGGAAACAGTCAGTGCTCCAGTTTTGCAGAACATCGCACAGCACATCGTCCGAGGATTCATGAGAAGTGACGACCAGAACCCGGTGCCCGGTATTACCGGCACGACGGGCGGCCAGCACCACCAGAGGCATTCCACCTACCGGCAGTAAAACCTTTCCGGGTAGCCGGGATGAACTGGTCCTTGCCTGCAGCAACAACGTGGCCGTCATGCCAGCGCCCGCTCCAACGCCCGGACAACCTCATCCTGCTGTCCTTCTTCCAGGCCATGAAACATGGGAAGACTGATGGCCTCACGGTAATAGGCCATGGCCTCGGGGAAGTCCTCCGGAGCAAACCCCATGGCCTCATAATACGGCTGGGTGTGGACGGGAATGTAATGCAGGTTTACCCCGATGCCCTGCTCTCTCAGGGACTCGAACACCTGGCGGTGCGTCCTGTTGATCTTGTCGAGCTGCAGTCGAATCACGTACAGGTGCAGCCCCGAATAGCTGTCCGGATGCTGCCAGGGAATGGTCACCGGCAGATCCGCCAGCAATCGGTCATAACGTGTCGCCCGTTCATGCCGACGCGCCACAAAATCATCCAGCCGGTCCATCTGGCTCACGCCCAGAGCCGCCTGCAGTTCGGTCATCCGGTAATTGAAACCCAGCTCCACCTGCTGGTAGTACCACGGGCCGTCCGGCTCATGGGTCATCAGGCTCTGGTCGCGGGTCACGCCATGACTGCGGAGAAGATTCATCCGAGAGGCCAGATGATCATCATTGGTCAGCGCCATGCCACCCTCGGCAGTGGTAACGATCTTCACCGGATGGAAACTGAATACCGTGATATCGCTGTAACGACCGCTACCGATGAACTCGCCTTTATACTTGCCGCCAATCGCATGGGAAGCATCTTCGATAATCCGAAAACCATAGCGCTGGCCCAACGCATGAATGGCTGCCATGTCGCAGGACTGACCACACAGATGAACCGCAACCACAACCTTCGGCAACCGCCCGTCCTGCTCGGCTTGCTCCAGTTTGGCAGCCAGTGCTTTCGGGCAAAGGTTATAGGTCTGCGGGTCGATATCGACAAAATCCACCCGGGCTCCGCAATACAGCCCACAATTGGCAGACGCTACAAAGGTAACCGGCGAGGTCCACAACCAATCATCTGCCCCCAACCCGAGTGCCAGGCAGGCAATGTGCAGGGCCGAGGTGGCACTATTCACCGCCAGGGCATGCTTTGCGCCCACATGGCCGGCCACCTTCGCCTCGAACTCGGGCACCTTGGGGCCCTGGGTCAGAAAGTCCGAGTGCAGCACGTCCAGCACGGCATCAATGTCGGCCTGGGTGATCTCCTGCTTGCCGTAGGGAATCATGCTCAGATCTTTCCGATTTCATTGAAGTGGCCGTCGATCCAGGCCTGCAGCTCTTCGTCCGTCATCCATTCGGCGTTGTTGTCGCTGGAATAGACGAAGCCTTCCTCAACTTTTTTGCCGTCCTTGATCCGTTCCTCACAGGATCCCCAGTTGTTGATGTTCGGCAGGATCTTGAAATGCTGGGGGTATTCATAGGTGAAATAGGAGTCCTCGGCACCGATCATCTGCTCATGGAGCTTCTCGCCAGGGCGAATACCGACCACATCCTGCTTCGCCTCCGGGGCTACTACGCGGGCAAGATCCGTCACCTTCATGGACGGAATCTTCTTCACATAGATCTCGCCACCGACCATATCCTCAAACGCATGCCAGACCAGTTCCACGCCCTGCTCCAGGGAAATCATGAAGCGCGTCATGCGCGGGTCGGTGATCGGCAGAACACCCTGGTCCTTGATCGACATGAAAAACGGAATGACAGATCCCCGCGAGCCCATCACGTTACCGTAGCGCACCACGGAAAACTTGGTCTCATGGCCACCGGAATAAGAGTTGCCAGCCACAAAGAGCTTGTCGGAGGCCAGCTTGGTTGCGCCATACAGGTTGATGGGGCTACTCGCCTTATCCGTGGAAAGCGCAACAACACCCTTTACACCCTTGTCGATACAGGCATCAATCAGGTTCATCGCCCCGTTGATGTTGGTCTTGATGCACTCGAACGGATTGTATTCGGCCGTAGGAACAATCTTTGTGGCCGCAGCATGAACCACGTAATCCACGCCATCCAGGGCTCGATATAGACGCTCCCGGTCCCGGACATCGCCGATAAAGAAACGCATCCTGTCGTCGCCCTGAAACAGCTTGGCCATTTCCCACTGTTTCATTTCATCCCGGGAAAAAACAATAATCTTCCGGGGGTTATACTTCTCCAGCGTCATCGGAATGAACTTGTGGCCAAATGAGCCTGTTCCACCGGTCACCAGGATGGTCTTGTCTCTGAACATATATTTTTAATCCGAAGCCAATAGTAGCGCTGTTGAAGGCACCATTCTCAGAGATTACCAACCGATTTCAAAGTGCCGGAATCAAAATCCGCGACGACAATCGCTCCGAAAGCAATTTACCGAGTACCTTCTTGGCCTCGGTATCCCCATGCACAATCCGAATTTCCCCTGGCGCCTCAGGAATCCCCTCAACAAACCTCAATAAATCACTCTGCCCCGCGTGGGCCGAATAACCACCGACCTGATGAACCCGGGCACGGATATCGTACCGCTCACCATCCAGCTCAACCCAACCACCTCGCGGGCCAAAGGTAAGAATATCACGCCCGGGCGTACCAGCGGCCTGATAACCCACAAAGAGCACATCATTGCGGTCATCACCGAGCATCACCTTCAAATAATTCACCACCCGGCCACCAGCGCACATGCCGGATCCAGCCAATACCACACAGGGACGGTGGGACTTGGCCAGGTACTCGACAGCATTCAGGTGGTCTTCGTGGGAGTCGATCACTGTGAGCTGATCAAAGGACAGTGGATGCCGGCCGGATCGGACCAACTCCTGGGCTTCTGCATCCCAAAAGGGTTTCAGATCCCGGTAAATCTGGGTGAAGTTGGCGGCCAGGGGCGAGTCCACGACGATTTCCAGGTGCTCCCAGTCGAACAAGGGGTCTGATGAAAAACGCTCGCGTTTTCCATCTGACCCCACCTTCAACGAAGCCTCAGCAATAATCCCCTCAATCTCATACAACAACTCCTGCGTCCGCCCAATACTGAACGCCGGAACCAAAACCGTCCCGCCATCCGCCAGCGCATTCTCCAGCACCGCCCTCAACCGGTCCCGCCGAGTCTCCCGATCCTCATGATCACGATCCCCATAGGTACTCTCAATCACCAACCGATCCGCCCGCTCCGGCGATTTCGGCTCCGGCAACAATGGCGAATGCGGCGCCCCCAGGTCTCCGGAGAACACAATCCTTTCTTCAAGATCCCCAACCCGGGCCTCACATTCCACATACGCCGAACCCAGAATATGTCCAGCCCTCTGAAGCCGCACTGAAAGCGAACACTCACCCTCCTCAAACACCGAATGCCACTGCCCATAAGGCACCGGCACCACACGCTCCCGAATCAGCCCCAGCACCCGCTCGATCAAACTCCGGTCCCGGGTAAAACCAATCTTCAGGGCGTCTTCCAGGATCTCGGGCAACATAACCGCCGAAGGCTCGGAGCAGATAATCGGCCCCTCGAACCCAGCAGCTAATAGATAGGGAATCCGGCCCACGTGGTCGATATGCACGTGAGTTACGACTAGTGCACGGATGTGGTCGATGGGGAAATCAATAGTGAGGTCGGCGGCGGAGGCCTCTCGGCCTTCATCTTGGCCCTGGAAGAGGCCGCAGTCGATGAGGATGCCGTGGCGGTCGCCCTCAGATTCAGGAGTAGTATCCAAGTCGGGGTCAGATGAAAAACGCTCGCGTTTTTCATCTGACCCCACATGCAAACTCAATTCATGGCAAGAGCCCGTCACTCCAGACGTGGCCCCATGATGTTTAATCTCGATCATTTCAAACAATCCGTGTCATTAACCAGGGGTCAGAAGAAAGCTTTCTTCTGACCCCAACTTTATTCATCACTCTTAAATAGCCAGAACACTGGAATCAGCGTCACAGCAATCACCCCAACCAGCAGGCTCAGCGTCACACCGCTCCGCAAGTAATCCGTAAATCGACACCACCTAAGACCAAATCACCGCGCGGTCGAATGAATTAATTCATCGGCCCATTCATTTACTCCCGCCCGTAACGATCCTCGAACCGGACAATATCATCTTCTCCCAAATAGGAACCCGACTGCACTTCGATTAATTCCAGGTTGATCACGCCAGGATTCTCCAGAGTATGCACTTGGCCAATAGGAATATAAGTGGACTGATTTTCAGTCACCAGGTAGGAATCCTCGCCATTGGTCACTTTTGCAGTGCCACTCACCACAATCCAGTGCTCGGCACGGTGGTGATGCATCTGCAAGGACAACTTTTGCCCCGGTTTCACGGTAATTCGTTTCACCTGGTAACGGTGACCATCGTCAATCGAATCGTAAATCCCCCAAGGACGATAAACCTCCCGGTGATTGATGTGCTCGTGGCGGGAATCGCTTTTCAGTCGCTCCACCACTTTCTTCACATCCTGAACCTTGTCTTTGTGCGCCACCAATACTGCGTCTTTGGTCTCTACCACCACCAAGTCTTTTACCCCTAGAGTGGCTACCAGCCGGTGATCGGCGCGCACCAGCGTATCTTCAGTCTCCACCGCTATCACGTCACCGGACAGAGCATTGCGCTTCGTATCCCGATCACTTACTGACCATAAAGAAGACCAGGAGCCGATATCACTCCAACCCGCATCCAGAGGCACAACCGCAGCGTCTTTTGTTTTCTCCATGACGGCGTAGTCGACCGAATCCTCGGGGCAAACCTCAAAGGCCCCAGCATCAACCCGCACAAAGTCCATATCCTGTGTCGTGGAAGACATGGCTGAATGACAGGCATTGAGAATATCCGGCTGAAACTTTCTCAGCTCCTCGAGATAACGGCTGGCACGAAACATAAACATGCCACTGTTCCAGAAATACTCATCGGAAGCCACATACTCTGTAGCCGTCTTCAGATCCGGCTTTTCAACGAACCGGGATACCGCAAACGCACCCTCACCGACTTCGACGCCTCTCTGGATGTAACCATATCCGGTCTCAGGACAAGTCGGAACAATTCCAAAGGTAATCAGCTTGCCCTTCTCCGCCAGCGGTAGTGCTACCGCCACCTGCTGTTGGAAGGCATCGATATCGGCAATAAGGTGATCCGCCGCCAGCACCAAGAGAACTGGATCATCACCTCCTGCAGTCGCCTCCAACGCAGCCAGCGCAATGGCCGGTGCGGTATTACGCCCCATAGGCTCCAGAATGATCCGGGACTGAGTGCACCCCGCCTGGCGCATTTGCTCGGCGGCCAGAAATCGATGCTCATCATTGCAGATAATTGTGGGGTCAGAGGCCTTTACGCCCTCCAACCGCCCCAATGTGGCCTGAAGCATCGACCGATCCCGATCGACGAGTTTTAAAAATTGCTTGGGGTTCAACTGCCTGGAAAGTGGCCATAACCGCGAGCCGGTTCCGCCAGCGAGAATAACTGGATGTAACATAGGTAAACCTTTAAACGATCAATGAAGGGTAAGAAGAACGCTTTCTTCTGCCCCCAAACTTCTCTTCACATTCAAAACGGCCAAAACACCGGAATCAGCGTCACAGCAATCACCCCAACCAACAGGCTCAGAGGCACACCGATCCGCATATAATCCGTAAATCGATACCGCCCCGGACCATAAACCATCAAATTGGTCTGATACCCCAACGGAGTAATGAAACTGGCCGAAGCTGCAAACATCACCGCCACCGCAAAAGGCAGGAAGCTGACCCCCAAATGCTCCGAAAGCGCTAACGCGATCGGAAACATCAGCACCGCAGCAGCGTTGTTGGTTATCACTTCAGTAAAGAAGGCGGTCAGCACATAAATCATAACCAGTGCCAACCAGGGCGAAAATCCCTCACCATTTTCAAGCAAGGTACCGACAATCGTAGCCGCCGCTCCGGTTTCCGACATCGCGTTACCAAGGGCAAAGGAAGCCGCAATCACCACCAGCACAGGCAAATCCACACTGCGCCGTGCGTGACTTGCCGTGATACAGCGCGAAACGATCATCGCACCAGCCGCCATGAAAGCAGCCTCCATAATACTCAGCAACCCGCTGGCACTGGCCAATACCATCGCCAACAAAATCCCCAAGGCAAGGGGTGCCTTGCGAAAGTCGGGGGGTGTCGAATCGTTCAGTGCGCTCACCAGCAAAAAGTCCCGTCGGAACTTGTACTGCTCGGCAAACTCATTGCTGGCTTCAAGCAGGAGAGTGTCCCCCATCTTGAACTCAATATCACCGAGCTTGCCTGGCACCCGACGGCCCTCACGGGAGACCGACAGAATGACTGCATTAAATCGACTGCGGAAACGACTGTCCCGCACCGTTTTGTTCAGCCCCGGGAACTCGGGTCCAAGCACCACCTCCACCAGACAACGCTGGTGATTGGCGATATCCAGCTTGTGCACATTGCCACTGGCCGGGTTCAAACCATGGATGCGCCGAAGCTCACTGGCACATTCCGGCGCCCCAACGAAATACAACTTATCACCGGCCTGTAGAGTACGATCAGGCTCCACTGCTGTAATCAAACGCCCCTGCCGGTCAATTTCGGTCAGATAACCATAATTCAACGCACGAAGACCGGCCTCGGCAATCGTTTTCCCCACCAGCGGCCCCCGGCTCGCCACTTCGACTTCGACCCCATACTCCCGGACGGCCTCGAGTTCCTCGTCCAGGCCACCACGGTCAGGCAACAGGCGAGAGCCAAACAACACCAGGAAAGCACCACCAATCACAAGCAGGGGCACACCCACCCAGGCCAGCTCAAAAAGACCCAGATTGATCCCCAGCCGACTCTGCAACATGCCATCCACTACCAGGTTGGTACTGGTGCCAATGAGAGTGCAGGTCCCACCCAGGATTGCAGCGTAACTAAGGGGAAGAAGAAGCTTCGAGGCAGGTATCTGAAGCCGCTGGGCCCAATCCTGAATGGCCGGAATAAACATCGCCACCACAGCGGTGTTATTCATGAATGCGCTCAGGATGCCGGTAGGAGCCACCATGCGCAGTTGTGCGCCACTAGTGGACTTGGGATGCCCCAGCAATTTCCGCGCGATCCACTGAACTGCGCCAGTCTCTTTCAAACCCGACGCCACTATATAAAGGGTGGCAATCGTAATGACGCCGGGGTTAGCAAACCCGGCCAAGGCAGAAGCTGGCGTCAGGACACCAAAGATTACCAACAGAGCCAACGCTGCCATCAGCGTCAAATCCGCCGATACCCGGGTAAAGACCAACGTACCCAGTACAGCTCCCAGAAGCCCCAGGGTAAAAATCGCCTCCCATTCCATCGGGAGCCTCCCCTAGCCTTTGTGTTCCAGAATTAGCTTCCGGTCCTGGAGGTATTGGATGAGCTGTTCAATACAGTCATCTACATTTTGCGCAGAGGTATCCAGAACAACCTCCGGATGTTCTGGAATCTCATAGGGCGAGTCGATGCCAGTGAAGTCCTTGATCTGACCCGCACGAGCCTTCTGGTACAGCCCCTTCGGATCACGCTGTTCGCAGGTTTCAATCGGGGTATTCATGAATACCTCGATGAATTCACCTTCCGGGAACAGGTTACGAACCAAACGGCGATCACTGGCAAACGGAGAAATGAAAGCACTCAGCACGATCAATCCAGCATCAGCGAATAGCTTGCTCACCTCGCCAACTCTCCGAATGTTTTCTACACGGTCCGAATCAGAGAACCCCAGATCACGGTTCAAGCCGTGACGAACATTGTCCCCATCCAACAAAAACGTATGATACCCCCGCTGATAGAGAGCGACATCAAGTGCATTGGCTATGGTAGACTTTCCGGAACCGCTGAGGCCGGTGAACCACAACAGACAAGGTCTCTGATTCTTGGGCTCAGCGCGCTCAGCGCGGGTAACTTTGTGTTCGTGCCAGACAATGTTATTGCTCAAAACTAGATCCTTTGAAACGCATAAGATTAGACTGGGCTGCAATATACCAGAAAAAACTGGCTCCGGGCTTTAGCTGTGTTCTGATTTTACCGTTGCCACTGGCATGCCGATAACTGCAAAAGTACGATTCGCGACCGTTCCCAAATGAAGCAGTCCGGCACTGCCCCGCGGGGTCAATATTTTGCAAAAGACGCCACTTAATACCCGAGGATTATAAAAGCGACACATGAAGCTAAAAAAACGGCAGGCAAAATCCAATATCAGTGATGCAGTTTCACGGTCTTTACCGTGGCCTTTACTTTTTGGCGCAAAGTACCTTCAAGTTAACTTTCTAGAGACGCTTCTAGGTACCCTACTGGCCCTGACTGCCCAGATAGCATTCATAGCCTCGTTCTTGCTACCGCTTAAAATCGTCATGCTGATGGCCTCCGATGGGACTCCGCGCTTCCTGAGACTCTTACCGATCTCGATGGAAAAAGATCAGCTTATAATCATGCTCGCCACGTTCTCGATTGCAGCATATATCTTCTATCAGTTTGCAAATAAGATCATCGATAAAGTCACCACTCGAGGAGCGGCAAAGCTCGAATCCCGTAACCGTAAACTCGTGCTTTTTGAAGGACAACATGACTTAATCAGAAAATCCTACAGAAACTACGTTGAGATCGCCGGCAACATCTGCTTTTGCCTGCTGGCTGCCTTACCTCTTTTCTTTCTGTATCCGGAAGTTTTCTATGTTGTTCTCGCGGTACTTCTTACGACTACCCTGGTAATCATCACCTTGTGGATCTCTATACCCGGTAATCGAGAAGCAATCCTTTCGAGCATGCCTGCCACTCTTAACACAAGCTCGACGGCTGGCTTCTTCTTCATATTTGCCACGATCATACTTGACTATGCTTTCTTCACCTTGCCAAACAGTATATTAACAATACTGCTTTCCATGATCCTCGGCCGGCAAATTCTCAACCAAGCGCAGCAAGCAGCAAACAAATTTCTTTTTCTTAACAGGAACCAACAAAGGCTGACAGCACTGCTTTTCCATAATCAGGCACTTTCGAATCCAGCACCGAAGAACCATCAAATCTATCAATTCCTCCAGCCGGAACATGAGGTTCAAGTCCAACTAAAAGAATTCCTGAGAGAATTGGATGACACAATGGACAACCGGGAAGGCCTGAAGTGGATTGACTCAGGACTGAACAACATCTTCTTCTTCACAACTCGATCGAAAGTCACCAATGCCAGTTTTCTTGTCAAAGTTTTCAATAAAAACAAAACTCAAGAAGCCAGACACGAAGAGACACTACTCAGCTCGACCCCGAGTGAACTTCCCTCGCCTCCATTAATCGAGACAACCGTTATAAGTGGATTCCACATTCACGTTCTGGACATTACCGGGCTCAACTTTACCCAGCCAGCTCCGGAACACGAAAAGAGTTTCCGATTATCGCTTGCGGAGGTCAAAGTGCCACCGTCACTCTGGTCTTCCTACAGGAGATCCAAAAAACTGATTTGGGACAGGATCAATCAAGACACCTTGAAGCACCTTAAGCTGGCCCTCCCCGACCAAGATGCCGTGGCTCAATTCGAGGACAACCTGCCGCTGATCAGGAAAACCGTGAAGCTGCTCCCGATAAAGATCTCCCTGCCCAAAAACCAGCAGAACTTTTTGATCGGGAATTCAAATCAGAACCAAGTGGTCTGTGCCCACTGGGGAAAATGGTGTATTGAACCAATAGGTCACGGATGGAATAAGGTGCTTGGACTGTCATCAGAGAATGACAAATCAGCGGAAGCCATCGGTCTTGCTATAAACTTGTTCAAGATCGAAAACAGCCTTGAGAAGCAATGCTTCAACAACGCACTTAGCTTGATGTCAGACACAAACGAGTTGCTCAAAAAGACTACTGATCTCTCAATTGTTCAAGAGTGATAACAGCAATATTTGACGCTGAACTTAGACCAGTACGAGGGCGGACTGACTCAAAGACAGGGCCAGCTAGACTGACCCAACCATTTTTTCCAGCGCCAACTTTTTTTCATTGTAGAAATTTCTGTATAGAAAATCCTCTTTTTCGATTAGTCTTCGCAACAGATCGCGTGGTGCCTCACTCTCTTTCACTTTGAAGCCCAAGCCCGGCTTATCGACCGGCATTTCGTCAAGAACACTCTTCGCATACTCCCGGTCAGCAATCCATGGGACCAGTTCATTATCAACCGCCTTTTTTAGATTGTCGGTGAGTCCTTCTTGGCGGATCATAAAAGACCAAATTCGATTTTCGTGAAAAATGTCAGACACTTCTGAATATTTCTTGCCCTTAATTTTGGCGAGAGGGTCACTCATGGAAAGCGCAATAAACCGAAATGACATTAAACCAATCGATTCAACATCGGTTAACTTATATTTCCCACCCAATAGGTGGCTGTTCTTCGGATCCAGAACCAAATCGAGCCACTCAAAAAAACCATCAGCGCTAGCGTCAGAGTAAAGATCAGCCTTGCCTCTCTTCTGAAGTGTTGTGTAAAGCGATCCGCGCTTCGCCAGGCCGAATTTGTAGAGAGATAGGTATTGTGAAAAAGGATTTCTAGCGGTAATAAAATAGGTTGCATCCGGCTTAAAGGGCGTTACAACCTCACCATTTACCCGTTCCCCGATTCGCGCATGTTTCCTGCGAGATACTTCCCTTTCTGGCATAATTGCACTTAAAAACTTGGAAACAAACCCTGACCCCGTTTTGTGGACGTCCAAGTAAACCAAATCCCCAAAGTCATGCATTAAAGCTTCTCCATTTATCATTGACGGAAGTGACCTTTACTCCGCGTCATTCCAGCCAGCGTTTTTTGAAAAGTCTAGTTTCAGTAGTTGTTGTTTTCGCCGAGAAACCGCATGTCTCCCAGCGCAATCAGAGCGGGTGGACCACTCCACTGCGGTTATCTATTAATGTTTTGCGCAATTTTTTCTTGATACTCTCTGATCTTACCCCTGATAAAGGGACCATTAGGCCTGATTTCGGCCGCCAACTTCATAAGCCCCAGGGCCTGATTCAGGTCCATTTTTTCGAGGAGCAGAGCTGACCGCCTCAAGGTTTCAACATAGCTGTCGAGACCTGATTTATTGTCCGAGAGATCTTCGAACTGATCAGCATTGGACAACAGATGGTTACCTATATGGAAAAAGGTTTTTTCCGAGGCCTCTGCATGTCTGAATTTAGTCTCGCCTAAAAAGAGTTGGTCGCGCATAAAGTACTTCTTTGCCAAAGCCTCATCATCGGCTTTGAACCTCTCGTCCATCTCTCTCAAGAACTCTTCGGGAACCCTGGATTGATTTTTTTCTTCTTTGTTATCAGATTCCTGTATCAGTGCCTTGACTTTTCTGAGCTTCACGATGTCGTTAGTCAGCATAGAGCAAAGCGCCATCATGTCCTGGGCTGCCAGTGACAAACTGGGGTTAACCTGTCCCTCTCCCGACCTTTTAGCCTCATAGCGTGAAAGCAGATGATCAATCTCAGAATCTTTGAAGCCTATTTTTGTATAGAAATCGACCAGAAGATCTCCGCGCCGTAGAGATTCTTTTTCATAGATACCTATGTGCACCCGGCTGTTCTCAAAATTGGCGAGACCGTCCTCCCAGCGCTTGACGATGGACAGGTAATCGAAAACCTCGGGTTTGAAGATGCTGTGATAATCTTGCTTTTGGTAAAGGTCTTTAACCAGAGCCGGATTGGCTCCACCTTCAAACTTCAGTCGCTGGCCAAGGCCAGAGCTCATCTTGTCTGGGCGCTGCCTGAGGTAGATGATTACCTGAACCGAAAACCCTTTAAATGCCGACAGTAAAGTCTCGATGTGACGATGTCCGTAGCGATAAAACCCCTCAAAGCTAAGCAAATGGCACTTCGCGTCAGACGTACTAATCGTCCTTCTTAAATCGTTCAGAACCTGCTTGTCACCTTGCTTGACAGCACGACTTACAAAGCCATGGTGGACCTGCTTTGTCGGTATCCAATAATACCCATACCCCAATAGCTCCTCACTGAGGAGTGCACAGCTCTGTTGAATGGCCGTACTACCGGTTTTGTCCAGGCCTATGTGTAAGAACACCACTTTTTCAGACACGAAATACCCTTACCCTATTTAATCCGTGCAACTTCCAATCGCAAAAATTTCAGGAGCTTTTCAGATCCAATTCCAGGAACTCAGAGGATCAATCCTAATTCGACTTCCGGATTAACTGATCTATGGCCGTCAATCTCTGATTTATAGCAGGACCGCCCGGACGGATCGCTTTTGCCACGGTCAAAACTTTGCGCGCTTTTACAAGGTCCCGTTCTTCCATCACATGGGAGGCCTCTTTCAATGCCTCAACACAGTCATCGTATTTCGTAAACTCTGACGCGCCCTGTCCACCAAACTGGAAGTAATTGATTGTGTATGACATGGCACTTTCCTGCTCCGCAGATAGCTGGCGACAGGTATCATCCTTGAATGCATTGGGGAACAGGGAGGTATCCTCAGGGAACCAACGCCTCCTGACTGCTTCATTGGATTGATCAAACCGGGATTGATACATCATCGCCTCGTCGACTGTCGGCTGCTGCCCCTTGCCACGAAACGCCTCGATCACTTGCTTACGAATTCGCTTGCGATCTCTGTCCAGAGTAAGCGTCTCAAGCCTCGACCTCGTGGCCCTCACTCTCAAAAGTCGCAGGATCCGTGACAACAAACCCTCAACTTTCCCGCTGCGATCAGCTCTTGCCTTATCCATTAAATTCATCTCTCTCAAGATGAATTGGCCTAAATGGGTAAGGGACTCGTTCACCGAATCAGTGCTGTGTTCGATGCAATTTTTGTCGACGCCAACATCTGAAAGAAAATCATCGATGATATTACCGTTCAAAAGCTCTGACCTGTCGAACCGCTTTACTCGCATAGAGGATTCTGAAAAGACATTGCCCCACTTCTCCAGCATCATCTGATAGTTGCAGTAATGGTTATCCTCTCTCAGCATGGTGTCCATCACATCGTCGAAAGGTTTGATCCCTCCCCCCTTCAGCAGAGTCGAGTAAAATGATGTGACCATATCTACTTGGCGACGCAGATAACAAAAAACGGTAAATTGGTCGGAAAATGGTTCCAGCCACTGTTTAAGAGTAAGGATCGAAGATTCATCTCTTAACCGGGAATGAAAATGCTCACTGGAGATGATAATTGTGTGGATCTTATCGCCCGCTTCTTCTATATCGCGTTTGAGCTTTTCGTAGATCTTCTGGCGAAATCGGCTTCGGCCTTCGGCATTTTTCCCTATACCCAGAGAATTAAGATAATCGTCCTCCTGCGAATCCGGGAGCATGGCCGCGGCAATATCCCGGCTATTGATCAGGTCATCGCCGTGTAAGTAGAGAACGCCTTGGGCCTTCAACTGAGCGACATTGTCCAGAAGATTCTTCTGTAACGTCGTCGTGCCCGTTTTCTCAGTACCAATATGTATAACGATTCGCTTTTTAACAGTCACAAACTACTCCACCCTTTTATTGCGGCAATAGGGTTAACCCGTTTGAAGGTGGCCCTTTATCCGCGAGCCACCTCCTGTTGAATTTACACTTTCCCGGCAAGAGCACGCCGATAGATTTCTGCTGTTTTTCTTGCAGTGTCAGCCCAGGAATACCGATACACTTCAACAGGCCGAGTCTCCGAATCGAGCGCTTTTTGAAGGGCATCTCCAAAATCTTCTGGATCAATCAGTAACGCATCTTTCCCTGCAACCTCTTTTGTGGCCCCTCTATCACTGGTCATTACTGGGACCCCGGACGCACGTGCCTCGGCAATTGGCAGCCCGAACCCCTCGTAAAAAGATGGGTAAACAAATAACCGCGCACCAGACATCAGTGTGGCCAAAGAGCTCCGCGGCAGCCGGCCCGTCAGAATAATCCGGTGGTCCTTACTATCCTGGCGCGCCAGCAAAGATTTAAGTTCGTGGTTTTTCCACCCTTCGCCGCCGGCCAATACCAGAGGAAAGGCTTTTTTCAAGGCTGAGGGCAGAGAGCTGTATGCCCGAACCAAGCCTGCCAGATTCTTGCGAGGCTCAAGTGTCGCGGCAGAGAATATGTAGCCGCCATGCACCAGCCCCCATTCGGCGAGCATCTGTTTGGTTTCCGCGGCGCCTCTAGCCCGGAATATGTCGTCAACGCCCAAGTGAATAGCGGTGGTCTTGTCTTCTGCCTCTGGAAAAAAATGACAGAGTTCGCGGCGGGTGAACTCGCTGACTGTAATTATGTGCCTGGCACTTTTCACAGCTCCCGGAAGATACTTGCCCAGGTAAGCCACCCTCTCACGCGGATGGTATTCCGGATGTCGGAGATGGGACATATCATGGACCGTCAGAACCGTGGGGCATGGTATTTCGAGCGGAATGTAATTCGGTTCGTGATACAGACAGTTTTCTATATCACCCAGGCCTCGGCGAAATCGCACATTTCTGACGTATTGCCGCGCCTGATACGCCCCCGGGATAGACCTGACCACTGGCTTCAGACCGCTTACGAGCCTTCTTTTCAGTGAATTCCGGCCGCCCTCATCCGGATTCCCGGATGGTCCGATAGACTCAGGTTGATCGATCAGCGCTAACATCTCCTGGGTGTCAAGCAGCCGACCTTGAAAGACCCCCTCAATTCGGTATGCACATTCACTGGCCATCAACTCGGAAACCAAATGCTCAGTGTAATAGCCGATTCCAGTTCGAGGTGCGGCCAACGAATCAAGGCCAATCAATAGGCGAGAACTCATACCTTCTTCTCATTCAGTACAATCGACAGCAAGCAATCCGCAGACTCCCGCCATGTCTTCCAACGCATAGTTCGGGGGTCTGGGTGCTCATTTCGGGCATAGAGGGCCAACCAATCTCTCAATTGTGACGCCATCGCCAAAATATCGGTTTCTACGGGCTCGCCCAGTCTTGAGGCGCCACTCAGGAACCACGCGCCATCACCAGCAACCTCTCTGAAAACGCCTATATCCCGCGCAATCACCGGCAGTCCCCTTTGTGAGGCCTCAATAAGGGGGAGCCCGAAACCCTCATCGTCTGAGAGCGCCAGGAGCGCGCTTGCGCGCCGGTATAGCTCGCTCAACGCCTCGTCCCCAATGCCGTTAAACCAGAACAATCGCTTACCCTGTTGCGGATGGTTCCTGAAACGTTCCACGAGAGAAGGAATATTGCGCCTCCTGTCATCGGGCTGATCTTGCCAACCTTCCTTGCCAACAATAACCAGTATCAGGTGTTCCCCGCTCTCCCATAACTGATCGAATAGATCCAAAGCCAGGTCATACCGCTTGCGGGGCTCAATAGTCCCCACCATAAGAAATACCGGAGCTGTCGACTGAGCCGGTAACTGAAACAACTCACTGGCGGACGTTTCGCTATCAAAGGCTGAGGCCGAAAAATCTGCCCCATGGTGTGACCAGAAAAACTCAGGTAAAGGATTTTTTCCGGGCATTTCCCGCATCATCCAGTTCTGAACATTATCCGAAACCGTTTTGGTCACACCGATGATTTGGTCGGACGACTCTCCCACGGCATCAAGCCATTGCCTGAATCCTTCCTCTGCCCCCGGCGGGAACACCTCCGGCTGCATCAGAGGAAGGATATCGTGAACGAGGAAACTAACATGCACCCCGTGAGCCCTAAGAGTATCGAAAACACCCTGACGCTGCGCCTCAATGACAGGTTGCCCTGCAACATCAAGCGCAACCAGGCAATCTCCAGAGACTGGTTCAATTGGAGAGTCGTCGAGATCGAGACCGTTTATTCCGAGCAGCTCACTCATGAACCTCCGCGCATAACAATAACGCCAACCAATGGCAGTTTTACGAAGAGCGACTGCCTCTACTCGAACATCTTCTCTGCCGTGCAAGGCCATCTCGCGAAGGAGAGCGCGCGCAACTCGTTCGATCCCGGTTTTAAGCTCTGTTGCTGCCGTCGCCGTAACATCTACATGAACCGTTCTCTGTATTTGAGCGCCACCAAAGTTAAGAGCAGCGGCCCTGAAAATTTCTCTGGCGCAATCCTCATTGGCCTGAGCTTGTTCCGAAGATATGGCATTTTGGACAATTTCATTTGGCGTGAACGGTCTATTTGCGACTAGCCCAGCTATTACCGAAGCGTATTTCTCCGCACACAGTTCTGGGCAGTAATACTCAAGGATTGCCTGCCTCCCTTGCTCAGACAGTCGCCGTGCGAGTTCGGGCCGCGTAGCTATTGCATCGAGAGCTTCTTCCAACTCAGCCCTATCGAACTTATTCCTGAGCATATAGACACTTTCGGCTGGAAGCTCAGCCATTGAGCCATTTGCGTTCACAATTGTCGGCACGGAATAGTTCATGCAGTCCAGAATCGTCCCGGAGGTCTCGCCCCGGGAATTCGCACGCAACTGGACGGCCAGATCAGCAGCCGCGAGATAATCATGAAAGATCTCTGCCTCTGCCCACCCGGTAATCCAGACGTTTTCCGGAGAACTACCCCTATCGATTCGTTTTCTCAGATCATCTCCGTAGTGCCCCCCGGCCTCTCCAACAAAAGCAAGTTTTGACCCGGGACTTGCAGATAACCTGGACGCTTGCCATGCCTCAAGCAACTCAAACGCAAGCTTGTTCGGACCGACAACTCCGAAGGTGCATGTGAGAAAGTCTCCCTCTGACAGGCCGAGGCGCGCACGAGCCTCGTCTCTGGATCTTTTGACCTCGGGTTGACGAAGATGAGGAATAACATAGATCTTTCGCTGATCAATCGCCGGGTACTGCTGGTTTAAAAGTTGGCGAGAAAAGTCCGAGTGAACGATCAGCCCTGTGGAATAACGCGCCACATCGTAATTTGCAGGATAATCACGGATAAGCTCTGCAGGCCTGTTCTCACTCTTGCCAACCAGAGCTCGATAGCCGTCGGAGCGATATACAGATCGCCATAAAAACGGTATTGAGGGCTCTGCCTGCTGCCGGGCAAACTGTAAATCCCCCAGGAAAAAATCATGTAGAACAACGATGCCGGGCGCTCGCCTGATCAAGGGCATTTGATAGGCATGGAACGCGGAATTGCCAATGTGGTAAATAATGCTGTCATAGTCATGCTGATTGTCGACCAGCCATTCGGCAGAGCGCACCTGACAATGCTGCCTGATGAACGGGTCAGTTACTTCGTCTTGATCGACAACGACTTCAACGGAAAAACGTTCGCATAATTCCCGCAAAAGTTCCGCGCTGTAATCGGCTATTCCGGTTCGGGAAGGAGGAAGCGGCGACACAAAGGCGATTTTTTTGGCCGAGGTCGGCTGAACTCGGCCCTCTGCAGGCTCAATCAATTTCTCTGATAAATCAGCAGGTGGAACAGCCCTGATTGTCTCGAAATCAACGACAAGATCAGCCCCAAGGTAGCCCAGAAATCCTCGGTACCACTGATCAGCTGTCCCAGGGGAAAGATTCTCCGGCATAGCGCAAGTCACTACCTTGCTGGCATCAATGTCGTACGAAACCATCTTCCTGATTTGGATTGCTTCGCCCGGAAAATCCCCTCTTAGCGCAATCCGCAAATCTTCATCAACAAGGCTATGAAGCAAACGATCCAACGCTTTCAATAAGCTTGCTTGTTCTTCAGACGAAGTCGCTAACTCGCGTTGGAGACCGGATGCATCAATTAACAATCGCATATCTCAAAGGCCTTTCTTGTTTTTAGAGCGATCCTGACGGTCAATAACTTCCGCGTAGAAGAATCTTTCGGACTCCGACATCTCGCTCAACTCTGGCGTGACAGAGTGTTTCAGCCCAAGCTCATCAAGGGGTGTCAGTCCTTGAGGGAGCGATGCTCCCGGTAAACCCTGATTCCGCGCAAACGCCAGAATGTGACCCCGCAACGCGGGAAATCTCGCCAAAGCTCTCTCAAAAGCTTTTCTCCTCCAACCTCCAGTCAGAGCCTTCCCGATGACCCATCGCGCAACAGGACGAAGCATCGACTTAAGAAAAGAAACGCCCCTGACGGCTTTTAGTTCGCTGATCTGCTTCTCCAGTTCAGCAACTTTTGCCAAATGCTCAGTTCTCGAAACACACTGCTCTCGCATCTTGTGTAGCTCTTGCGATAGAGCTTCTAAGCGGTTTCGGAGCTCGTCATCATAGCGATTGGCAGCCCCATCCAGAGATACGCCCATTTCTCTGTCAAAGGGAACATCGAAAGCAACCATTTCATCCACAGATGCGTTTTTCTGAGCCACAACCGCATAGTCCGGACTCACCCCTTCGAGCACATCGATCAAACGCATATCGTCGTTCACACCATCAGTTTTCGGCTCATTGAGTCGCATGATTCTTGACCGAGCGAATCCGCAGTGATCAGTGAGGAATTTCAGAAGCTCTCCCGGGATGGGCTGCTTATGGGTCGGATCCATATAAAATTTATGTGAACCCACGGTCACGTTTTCCGGGTTTGGCGTCTCCAGGATCAGAATTCCCGCCGGCCGAAGAACTCTTAACGCCTCGGCTATCAGGTCTTGCAGGTATGGAAAAGGAACATGCTCAGCTATGTGAAAGCCAGACACCACCCCGACACTCGCGTCGTCCAGACTCGTCAGAAACTCCAGTGCGTCCTGCTTGCGGGCTGGCAACCCCCGTAATTCGCAGTCCTCAAGCATCCCTCCATCAAGGTCAATCCCCTGCGCCTGATACCCGTTTTCAAGCACTAGCTCCAACCACTCGCCCCGGCCACAGCCGAGGTCCACCGCAAAGCACTCCGGGTATAGCCGCAGAAGAGGCTCGATAAAAGGCAGATAAACGCTCAAACGTTGCTTGATCTCTGACCGCTCTCCTCTGAATCGATCCTCGAATGCTCTGTAAAATTCAGAACCCATCTTGCTCGCTCCAAGGCCTTCGTTTCTCTGCCAGGACGCCATTCGGATTATTCTTCCGGCGAGTCCTGCCCCAGCAGTTGACGGTAAACTTTCAGGTATCGCTTCCCGACCAACTCCCCCGAAAATTCATTGGCGAATCGGACTCGGCCGGCTTTGCCCATCTTGCGCGCAAGCTCGGGAGCCTGGCTGATCTGTTTCATAGCCTCTGCCAGCGCAGACACATCCCTGGGCGGAACCACTAATCCGGTCTCTCCGTGCTGGTTGACATAGGAGGTACCTGTACCGATGTCGCAGGTTATCAGCGGTAGCCCGTGCATCTGCCCCTCCAGTAAGGTCACCCCGAATGCTTCAGAACGCTCACAGGAAGGAAACGCTATCGCACTCGCTCGAGTCATGAGCGCTTGTTTGATGTCGTTACTGACAAACCCGGCAAAACGGACACTGTCGGCCCCCTGATCCCTTGCTTGCCGCTTCAACACCTCCTCTTCCGGGCCATGACCAGCGATAACCACATTCAGGCCAGTGCGGGCGGCAGCCTCGACCAGGTAACGCAGGCCTTTGTAGTAGCGGAGCACACCAATGAACAAGAAGAACCCATCTCCGTAATCCCGTTCAACAGCATCCAGCGCCTCCTGGCTGGGCCGCTCGTAACTCTCGGGAGCGAGGCCAAGCGGAATTACATCCACTGGCCGTTGGAGTTTACGGAGCAGTTGACTGGTTTCAACGTACTTGGGCGATGTCGCTACGAACCTGGAGACCTTCCTGAAGAAGAGCCAACGCATCGGCGCATAGAGTTTCTCCAGGGCCGTCTGCCGAATGATGTCCGAATGGTAGGTCACCAATACCGGCTTATTGCAGCCGGATAAGAGATGCACAAGATCCGCAAAGGGCCAGGGGTAATGTATATGTATCAGATCCGCCCAGGCGGCCTGCTCCCGGTATTCCCGAAAAGCCTCCTTGCCCATGGAACATGAGGCTGGCTCAATCTGGACCGGCACCCGAATCACCTTTCCCTCGGGCAGGTCCAGCGTCTCCACTTCCGGCACATTGGCGAGAGTCAGCACCCGCTGCTCGACACCTAATTTGCCGGTTGCCAGACAGATCTGATGGATGGCCTCCTCGACTCCGCCGTGGGTTTCCGGTAGATAGGTTCGGTAAAACTGCAGCACGCGCATCGTTTAGAAGCCCTCGCCGCTATTGGAATTGGCAGGTAGAGCGTCTGACTTCACTGCCTGTTCGGTGGACAACAGCCGAAGCTCAGGAAGTACCTGCTCCAAAAGATTCACACCAATTTCCATGTTTCCCGTCAGCTTCTCAACAGCGCCTTCAGCCCCAATAAGTCGACCGATGAAGGTCAGAACCGACACCGGGACTGGCAACAACCAGACGCGCCTGCCATTGGCCTCGGCCAAATGAGTGATCAGCTGGGGAACTGAGACCGCCTGTGGGTCCGCGACATTCAACTCGAAAAAAGGCCAGGACTCCAGGTCCAGAAGGGCTTTAATCACAGCGGCCAGATTGACCAATGCAAGGAAGCTCCGCCGGTTATGCACGCTTGCGAGGGGTATTGGGAGCGGGGACATAGCAAGCTTTTGCAGCTTTCTGAAATTCGCCTTGCTTCCGGGACCATATACGAGTGGCAACCTGAGGGCGCAAACTTCAAGATCTCTTCCCGAAAACTCTCTCAGAATTTCCTCCGCCTGATGTTTGCTCAGCCCATAGTCATCACATGGCGAAAGTGGATCTGACTCGCGGAAGGGTTGACCACAGGGAGAGCTCTCGCCGTAAACCTTCACACTGCTCAGAAAGATAAGCCTACCGACCTTTTGGTCAACGCAAGCATCGGCCAGGGAACGCACCGCATCGCGATTTACCCGGTAAATCCGGTCACGCAAGGACGGATCGTTGTTCAGAGGCTGATGGGCCACGGCGGCACAATGAATAACCGCCTCAACATCCGAGAGAGCGTCGTTCCAGTTCGGGCTGTCTGCTAAATCACCGTATCCGTAGCTGTCCATTCCGCGGCATGCCTTCCTGGCGAAGACTCTGACCTGAAAACCAGATGCAGTCAGCGACTGGACAAGAAAGCGACCAATAAAGCCTGTCGCCCCGGTCACTGCGATCACACCTTGTCTTGCGGAGTTTTTTGACGCCATTTCAACCGATGCCCACACACTAAAAATGCCCCGCTCCACCCAACCATTGTCGAGTCGAGGGGGGCTCCTGCAGTCTCAAGAGAGATTTAGATGGCCTTACAACCCCACTCCGGATAATTCTCCCGAATAAACCTGTTCAGATTCCGCTCCGCCTCGGTATATTCCCGCTTTGGCATCTCACCAGAAGCATCCAACGCCCGCTCCACCATGCCGGCAGCCACGGTCACATTGGTCATCTTGTCGATCAGGATGAAATTCCCGGTACCAAAGTGATGCTGGTAGTCTTCCACCACCACAGATTCCGCCAATTCCACATCACACAACCCAATGGCATTCAGCTCCAGGCCACCATCCACCTCGGCGTTGCGCTCGAGGGTGTTCACATCCACCTCCTCAAGCACCTTGTTGACATAGCAGTTGGTGACCTTAGTACCAATCTTGATGCCGTATTCGCGACCCGGCACCAACGCGTTTTCGTTCATCCAGACGATGTGGGCGGCAAAGCGGTTACCCAGCCCCGGCTGATTGTTCGCATGGACCAAGAGGTCGCCGCGGGAGACATCCACCTCGTCTTCCAGGGTGATGGTTACCGCATCACCCGGCCAAGCGCGTTCAATTTCGCCTTCGTAAGTATGGATACCGGCCACCTTGGAGGTCTTACCGGAAGGCAGCACCGCCACTTCGTCACCCTTATGGACGACACCACTAGCGATGGTGCCGCAATAACCCCGGAAATCCAGGTTGGGCCGATTCACATATTGCACCGGCAGGCGGAAATCGGTGATGTTCTGGTCCTCCAGAACCTCCACCTGCTCCAGAATATTCATCAGGGTTTCACCGTGGTACCAGGGCGTGTTCTCGCTCCGGTTCACCACGTTGTCGCCGTTCAGGGCCGAAATCGGCACATAGTAGACATCCTGGAGACCCAACTGGTCCGCCAGCTTTTCATACTCAGCACGGATCTCGTTGAAACGCTCCTCGCTGAAATCCACCAGGTCCATCTTGTTGATGGCCACCACCACATGCTTCAGGCCCAGCAGGCTGACAATAAAGCTATGCCGGCGGGACTGGGTCAGCACGCCCTTCCGCGCATCAATCATCACCACCGCCAGCTCACAGGTAGAGGCACCGGTAGCCATGTTCCGGGTGTACTGCTCATGCCCCGGGCAATCAGCAATGATGAACTTGCGCTTGTCGGTGGAGAAATAACGGTAGGCGACATCAATGGTAATACCCTGCTCCCGCTCGGAAGCCAGGCCGTCCACCAGCAACGCCAGATCCAGCGCCTCACCGGCGTTACCCATACGCTCGCTGTCCTTGTGCAGGGCGGCGAGGTGGTCTTCGAAGATGAGCTTGGAATCGAATAACAGGCGGCCGATCAGGGTGGATTTGCCATCATCAACGCTGCCGCATGTGAGGAACCGGAGCAGGTCCTTGTTCTCGTGCTGGTCCAGGTATTGGAGGATGTCTGATTCGATTAATTCGGATGCGTGGGACATTTTATTTTCAACTCGGATGTCTGGTGTGAACACGGGGTCAGATGAAAGCCTTCATCTGACCCCATTTTCAAATCTGTCGGGGGTCTGAACTAACTCAGGGGTCTGATGAAAGCCTTCATCTGACCCCATCTTCAGGCCAACTCGGGAGTTAGGCGCTAACTCGGGGTCAGAAGAACGGAGTTCTTCAGACCCCTGAACTAGAAATACCCTTCCCGCTTCTTCTGCTCCATAGAAGCCGCCGAGTCATGGTCAATCACCCGCCCTTGGCGCTCGGAGGTCTTGGTCAGCAGCATCTCCTGGATAATATCCGGCAGGGTCGCCGCCTCGGACTCCACGGCACCGGTAAGCGGGTAGCAGCCCAACGTCCGGAACCGCACCATCTTCATCTCCGGCTTCTCATCCGGCTCCAGGGGCATGCGGTCATCATCCACCATGATCAGTGTGCCGTCTCGCTCAACCACCGGCCGTTCGGCTGCGAAGTAAAGCGGTACAATGTCGATATTCTCAAGGTAGATGTATTGCCAGATATCCAACTCGGTCCAGTTGGAGAGCGGGAATACACGGATGCTCTCGCCCTTGTTCACCTTGCCGTTATAAAGGTTCCACAGTTCGGGACGCTGATTTTTCGGATCCCACCGGTGGAACTTGTCCCGGAAAGAATACACGCGCTCCTTGGCCCGGGACTTCTCTTCGTCCCGGCGAGCACCACCAAAGGCTGCATCAAAGCCGTACGTATCCAGCGCCTGCTTCAGCGCCTGGGTTTTCATCACATCAGTATGCTTGGCGCTACCGTGGGTGAAGGGACCGATACCCTGCTTCACACCCTCTTCGTTAGTGTGAACAATCAGCTTCAAACCCAGCTTCTCGGCCATTCTGTCCCGGAATTCAATCATCTCCCGGAATTTCCAGGTGGTGTCCACGTGCATCAGCGGGAATGGCGGCCTACCCGGAGCGAAAGCTTTCATAGCCAGATGCAGCATCACCGCTGAATCCTTGCCGATGGAGTAGAGCATTACCGGGTTATCGAACTCGGCCGCCACTTCACGAATGATGTGAATCGATTCTGCCTCAAGCTGTTTGAGGTGGGTTTTTCTGGGGGGTGTCAAGGTCATTGCAGATCCTGGGTGTTATTTCGGATTCCGATGCTAAGTTGGGGTCTGATGAAAGCCTTCATCTGACCCCATTTTCAAATTCACTTCACTTCCAAAATCCGGCCATTGTATCAAGAAAGACGTTCAACTGCTCCCCGGGCAAAGCGTTGATCCCGGCCGCAGCCTTCCGGCCACCACCCATCGGAAACTGCCGGGCCACTTCATCCGCGCCGGTGCGGTTATTGAGCGGGGCACGAATGCTCACAAGGTAGGTACCATCCGCCTTCTCGGTAACAATCGCGCAAGCCTTGTCCGGATTGCGATTGGCGAGCTCATTGCCCAAAACGCCACTCACCCGCCGGGCCCAGGCTTCGTCGGGAAGTTTAACCACAAGTGAGGTAGCGGTTTCCTTCAGCACTGGCGCGGCCATGCCTTCGGCCATATCCGCCTCATAACCGTCCCGCAGCTGCTGCCAGGCAGGTGGCTCGGAAGCGATCAGCTCCAGTGGGTCCGCAAATTTCACAAACTCCCGGTATAAATCCGCAGGATGGAAATGCAGATCTTCCACCGAAGATCCATAACCGTTGTAGTTGATACATACGCCCAGCATTTTCAGGGACTCGATCTGCTCAGCGCTCAAACCGGCCTTTTCCGCCAGCTTTTCAGCCACCGCATTGAGGTTATCGCCAAACGCCGCGGCAATGGCCCAGTTATAGAAGCGGCCGTTCAGGTGCTGGTCAATCAGCAAACTGGTGCAAGTGGCCGGCTGGGTATCGATCAGCGCGGTGAAGTTCGGGTGACCTGGCAATTCATCGCCAGGAAAGTGGTGATCCACGTAGAACACAGAAGAACCCGCTGCCAGCAAAGCGTCCACCGCTTCCCGGTTTTTCTCCAGGCTGACATCCAGGATGTTCGCCTGCACAGGTTCCGAGGTGGGTACCTGTTTGGCCAGGGCAATATCCCGCTTCACTCCCGTAATCAGGGTGCTTTCAGCGGGTTCCGCCAAACGGAGCTGAATCAGGGCGCAGATGCCGTCGGCATCGCCGTTGAATACGTCGTATATCTGCATAACGTTCGAAAATCCATTAGCTCAAAGAAGTGATCGTAAAGAAGGGTAAAGGCTGGGGTCTGGTGCAGCACAGGGGTCTGAAGAAAACCTTCTTCTGACCCCAACTTCAGGCCTAACTCAGGAGTCCGGCGCCAACATGGGGTCAGAAGAAAGCGTTCTTCAGACCCCTGGGGGATCATTTCACAACTCCTGCCGGCCAGCACCCAGTTTGAAAGCAATTGATGAAAACACCGCGAACAGCAACGCAAACACCCAAACCCCTGACCCCGGCACGGCATTAGCCACCATAGACGCAGGCAACAGCACAATCAGCATCACTAGGCCATAACCGGATGTAACCGGCAAATGGCTACCGGCCCGCTGGGCCAATTTCTGATAGGCATGAAGGCGATGGGCCTGAAGCACGTTCTGGCCGGTGAGGAGTCGCACGAACAAAGTGGTGGTGGCATCCGCAATAAACAGCGTTAACAGGATTATCCAGCTCCACATGCTCACCGTAGTGGTAGAGGCGGAAAGTAGCATCAGAAAACCCAATGCAAAACCCAAAAATCCGCTACCACCATCGCCCATGAAAATCCGGGCGGGTGGCCAGTTCCAGATGACAAAGCCCAGAACCGATGCCAGCGTCAACAAACAGATCCAGGTCCAGGTGTGAGGACCCCAGATGGCAAAATTCAGCGCCATCCCGCCGAGCACCACAATGGCCTGCACCGCTGCGAGACCATCAATACCATCCATGAAGTTATACAGGTTGATCAGCCAGGCCCATCCCAGCACCAGGATCGGCCAGAGTAGAAATGCAGAGGAACTGTCTACCTCAAAGCCGAGAACCGAGAATACTGGCAGGGTAGGAATGGCAAGCATGCCCAGCACCACGACCACCAGATGAACCCCTAGCCTGAGCTTGGCCGGCAGATCCCCAAAATCGTCCCAGACCCCAACTGCCAGCATCACCAGGCCAAGCGCCAGCATGGCACCCATGGATAAATCCGGAACCCAGTTGGAAATAGCGAAGGGAACAGTCAAAGCCAGGGCAAGAACGCCGATTGCGATGCCGCCACCATGGGGCGTTGGGACAGTGTGGGAGCACCGCTCGGAAGGCTGGACCAAAGCTTTTCGGCTGAGCGCCCATTTACGCAGGCCATAGGTCAGCCCGCAGCTTGCCACCGCAATCAGCAAAAAGTACCCAATCAATATCGACGTTGCCAAAGTCCCGCACCCAGTCTCGTAAAAAGAAACGCCGCCCGACCTTGCAGAAGTCACCAGATTTTACTGACTTTTGCAAACTCGCGCGGCGCTGAGGCTACCACATTAAAAGATCAATTTGTCATGAAAACCTATTCACTTCGTAACAAACGGAAACATGGGAACAGAAAAAGGGGTCCAACTCAGGGGTCTGATGAAAGCCTTCATCTGACCCCAACTTCACCTCTAACCAACTCTCGATTCAATAAATCACCCGAATCTTCCCGTCATCTCCCTCACGAGTTCCACCAACCGTCTTGATCCGATGGCACCAAACCAGATCCGCCACATCCCCATTCGGCGTGTACCCGGTCGGTGCTGAATGAATCAGCTCCAGAATCCGCTCACAATCAAAATTCTGGCTAGCCAGGGCAAGCCGGTCCAGAAGCTTGGAGACCTCCTCCCATTGCAGCGACACCTCCCGCGCCATCATTACCCGCGGATGAGAGGTGCCCTGCGGGTTGTCCCCGATCAGCAACTCCTCAAACAACTTCTCGCCAGGCCGCAGGCCCGTATAGGTGATCTCGATATCGCCCGCCGGGTTCTCTTCAGTTTTTTCCGTTAAACCCATAAGGCGAATCATCTTCCGCGCCAGGTCAGCAATTTTCACCGGCTCGCCCATATCCAGCACAAACACTTCACCACCCTGCCCCATGGCCCCGGCCTGGAGCACCAGTTGGCTGGCTTCGGGAATGGTCATGAAGTAACGGATGATATCCTGGTGGGTGACCGTCACCGGGCCGCCGTCCCGGATCTGATCCCGGAACAGGGGAACCACCGAGCCAGAGGAGCCCAGCACGTTTCCAAACCGAACCATGGAAAACACGGTCCCGTTCTGGCGCCCGGCCAGCCCCTGCAACACCAATTCGGCCAATCGCTTACTGGCACCCATCACGTTAGTGGGCCGCACGGCCTTGTCAGTTGACACCAGAACAAAACGCTCCACGCCAGCTGCAATCGCCGCCTCGGCAGTATGCCAGGTACCGAAGACGTTATTCTGCACACCCTCAATGATATTGTGCTCTACCAGAGGCACATGCTTGTAGGCGGCAGCGTGGTAAACGATGTTGATATCAAAGGCCTTCATCACCGCCTCACAACGCCGGCGATGAGTTACGCTCCCCAGTATGGGATGCAACTCAACTCCGTAGTTGCCCACGATATTGGAGGATTTGAGTTCACGCTCAATGGCATACAGCCCGTATTCCGACTGCTCAAAAAGAACCAACCGCTTGGGCTTATGGCGCAGAATCTGGCGGCACAGCTCAGAACCGATGGAACCGCCAGCGCCGGTAACCATCACCGACTTGCCCTTCAAGGTTGCTTCCACCAGCTGTGGATCGGGCCGCACCGGCTCACGGCCCAGCAGATCTTCAATCTCCAAGTCCCGGATATCATTGATCCGCGCCTTTCCAGACACCAGCTCCGAGACACTGGGCACCGTCTGCACCGGGACATTCACCGGCTCAAGCTTCTCCAGGATCTCCCTGCGGTCCCCCAGCGCATCTTCATCCAACGCCAGCAGTACCCGGCTCACATCGTAGCGAGCCACACCTTTCTGAACATGACGGATATCGAACACCGGAATGCCATTAATGGTCGACCGGTGGTTGGCCGAGTTGGCCGTGATAAACAACACCGGCCGATACTCGGTACCGTGGGACAACGCCGAAGCCAGCTGGCGCCCGGTATCCCCGGTACCAACAATCGCCACCCGAATCTTGTTCCGCTGGGCCGGCGCCTGCACCAGCAACCGCACGCCCATGCGGGACCCCGCCACAAAAATAAACGCCAGCGCCCCATAAACAACAGGCACCGTTCTCGGCACCTGCACCTGGAAGAAATAGCCGTAGACAACCAGCGCCAGCGCGGATGCAATCACGCACCCCACAATGGTCATGAACGCCCGATCATTCAGGAAACGAACAACCGCCCGGTATAACCCCATGCGCCCGAAGATCACCACCGTGGTGACGACCGTGGCGGAGAACACCATGACATGCTCGAGCGACGGCACCCAAAACTCGACAAACCGCAGACCAAAGGACACCCAAAGCGCCAGCGTGAGCACCACCACATCAGAGGCAACGGAAATCATCCGCTTGTAAAAACGGGGAAGATTCAAAAACGCATTAATCATCAGAGTTCCTTCTACCAATATCCTCAGGCGGGAGACCCCACTTTCAAACTATCCCAACTAACCCGCCGCCAACGCCATCACTTCACCCAAAACCTGACAAGTTTTTACAATCTCCTCATCCTTGAGAGTCGGATGCACCAAAAACATCAAACTGGTCTCCCCCAACTCCTTGGCCACCGGCAAAGGCTCCTCCGGCCGAAACCCGGTACCATCAAACGCCTTCTCCAGATACACCTCAGAGCAGGACCCGGAAAAACACGGCACACCACGCTCCACCAGCTCTGCAATAATCCGGTCCCGGTCCCAGCCGGTCTGAAGCTCTTCCGGCTTCACGAATACATAACACTTATAGCCCGCATGCTCACAAGCCGTGGTTACATCGAGTTTACATTCACACCCGGAACAAAATCCCTCAAACTCCGGCACCCGCAGCCCCTTCAACTCCCGGGCAGTCTCCCAGATGGCGTTCTGGTTGGCCTTACGCCGAGCAAACCACTCCGTCATCCGCTGCAACTGAATCCGTCCGATGGCCCCCTGCATCTCCGTCATCCGCCAGTTGGTGCCAAAACTCTCATGCAACCACCGGAAACCGGGTTCATGGTCACGCCTATACACTGCATCCCAGCTCTTGCCATGGTCTTTATAGGACCACATCTTTGACCATAATGCCTTGTCATTGGTGGTCACCATGCCACCTTCCCCACCGGTGGTCATGATCTTGTCCTGGCAGAAGGACCAGCAGCCCACGTGGCCAATGGAACCGACAGACCGCCCCTTGTACCGGGCACCGTGGGCCTGGGCACAGTCTTCAATCACAGACAGCCCGAACTCCTCCGCCAGCGACATAAAACCATCCATATCACAAGGCCAGCCAGCCAGGTGCACACAGACAATGGCGCGGGTATGTGGCGTAATGAACTTGCGCACGGATTCCGGGGTGATGTTCTGGGAATCCGGATCCACATCCGCAAACACCGGTACCGCGCCGGCGGTCACAATGCTGGATACCGACGCAAGAAAAGTTCTGGGCGTAACAACCACCTCATCACCATCGCTAATACCCAACGCCTTCAATGCCAGATCCAGCGCCACCGTGCCATTGGCCAATGCAATGGCGTATTCCGAATCAGCAAACGCCGCAAATTCCTGCTCAAATTTCCGGCATTCTTCTCCGGTCCAGTAATTCACCTTGTTGGAGAGAAGAACATCACGTACTGCGTTAGCCTCTTCCTCGGTAAAGGAAGGCCATGGGGAAAAAGGTCCGTTTAACATGATTACTCGATATTTTCGTTTCTGAAATTTGAAGCGAGGATTTGCCTTTATCATGAGATATCGCAGGCAAAACGCGGAGCGGGAGTCTAGATCGTGGTCTGACCCCAAACGGGGTCAGACCCCATTTTCAGCTTTTAATCTTTAAGAGGCTCAAGCACCCGAGCCGGATTCCCAACAACCGTAACACTGGCAGGCACATCCTTAGTCACAACCGCCCCCATACCAACAGTGGCGCCGCCCCCAACCTCTACGAGCTGCCGCACCGAAGCACACCCGCCAACCCAGACGAGAGGACCAAGCTTTACCCCACCCGCCAAAACAGCATTGGGACTGACATGACTAAAATCACCCACCCCACAATCGTGCTCCACCACAGCCCCCGTATTCACGATACACCCCTCACCAATAGAGGCGCAGGCATTGATGACAGCATTGGCAAAAACCGCCGTTCCAACCCCAACAGTGGCATGGGTACTAATAACCGCAGAAGGATGAATAACCGAACAGAGCTGAGCCCCTGCTGCCAACAAAGCCTGCTGCTTAACCTGGCGAATCCGGTTATTGCCAATTGCGACCACCACACCATCGAAAGACGCGAGATCGGCCAGTAACGCCGAAGTGTCACCCAATACACGCCAGGGGCCATTCTCTTTTAAACCAGGCCAGGCATCATCAAAGAAAACCACTTGGTCCCAACCAGCGAGCTCCGCCGCATCCGCCACGACCTTGCCGTGGCCACTGGCACCAAGAATGGCAAGGCGCATCAATCCTCACTCCCAGTGAACTTCGACATCGTCACCTCACCGTCTCCACTAATCCCATCCCGAACCAAAACCTTCTTCACAGTCAGGAACAGAATCTTCAAATCCAGCCAAAGAGACTGATTGTCCACATACCAGACATCCAGCCGGAACTTGTCTTCCCAGGAAATCGCATTGCGGCCATTCACCTGCGCCCAGCCAGTTACACCCGGGCGCACCTCATGGCGTCGAATTTGCTCTTTCGAATACAGGGGCAGATATTCCATCAACAAGGGCCGGGGGCCAACCAGGCTCATATCGCCCTTGAGCACATTCCAAAGTTCCGGGAGTTCATCTAGGCTTGTGGAACGCAGAAAACTTCCAAACGGGGTCATTCGCTGGTCATCCGGCAAAGGATTACCGTGTTTATCATTTGCATCCAGCATGGTGCGGAACTTCACCATTTCAAAGGGTTTGCCATCCTTGCCCGGACGGGTCTGGCGGAAGAAAACAGGAGACCCAAGTTTCCGGCGGATCAGCAAGGTAACTACGCCAATGACCGGTAACAAAACCACAAGTGCAATAGACGATGCCAAAACATCAAGAAAACGTTTGATCACTGAATCCCCATTTCACCCAGCATGAATTCATTTACCTTATGCACATCATACTTCTGTTCAGCAATCTGCCGGGAGCGTTCGCCCATATCGGCCACAAGCTCCGGCTCTTCTATAAACCGGATCATTGCATCGGCCAGTTCATCAACCGCCTGGACCGGCACCAGAAACCCATTCTCGCAATCGGTAACCGTCTCCCGGCAGCCTGGCGCATCGGTAGTTATCACCGCCCGCCCCATAGCCATGGCTTCCAGTACCGTGCGAGGCGTGCCTTCACGGTATGAGGGCAGTACATAGACATTGCAGTCCGCAATGGCAGGGCGCACATCGGCCAGCTTGCCGAGGAACTCTAAGGTGCCGGAACTCACCCACTCATCCAGTTCGTGCTGGCTAATCGCATCCGGGTTATTGTCTATCCAGCCAACCAACCGGAACACCGCATCCGGATACTGGGCTTTCACCAGACGGGCCGCCTGGGCATATTCCCGCACCCCCTTGTCACCCAACAAACGGGCAATAAGAAGAAACGAAGGCTTCTCTGGCAAGGGTGCCAACGAATAATCCGCCACATCCACGCCGGAGCCATTCACCACGCGCGAAGGAATACCGGCCGGCAACAACCCCAGCTGCCGGAACAGGGCTTCGTCATCCGGGTTCTGAAAGAACACCTTGCGGCTTTTGGAAAGCCCGAACCGATACAATCGCTGAATCAGCTTTCGCAGCAAGCCCCGCTTACCGGACGCCTCACCGGTAAAGGCATAACCCAGCCCGGTAACCAACGCAAAACGGTTGGGCACACTGGCCAGCCAGGCCGCCAACGAACCATAGATCACCGGCTTGATGGTGTAGCCCAGCACGTAATCCGCGCGAATGCTGCGCATTAAACGCCAAAGCTCAGCCACTGTGCCCAAATCCGCCACCGGATTGGTGCCCGTGCGCTTCAAGCCGATTTCATGCAGGGTAATACCCAGCGCTTCCAGCTCAGTGCGGATATCCGCCACATCAGGCAGATCCGGTGCAGCCACGTGCACATCCAGACCCTTCGCCACCAAAGCCCGCAACAAAGGCCCGCGAAACTTGATCAGCGAATCGGGAAAACTGGCAATCAGCAGAAACGTCTTCATGACTTATCCGATTCCGAAGCCGATGATCGCGATTCGTTCATTAAAGACCCTCGAGAAAAGATTTAAAACCAGAGCCTCAGGCGCTACGTTTCCGCCCAATTACTGAGATAAAAAGAAAGATCAGCATCGGCGCAAACATCCATTTCTGCCTAAGAGCGATGCCCAGGTTAGCGGTAGTCATTGAAAGAATGAGCCACGCTCCAAGCGCATAGGCCCACAAAAACACGCGGTTTTCGCCAAGCCCCGTTTTTCTACCGCGCAGAAGCGCCATACCGCCAAACAAAAACAGACCGAGCAAAATCAAATTATCTAGCGCTGCAGCCAGCCCAAAAACGCTTCGGGCTTCAAACAAAAGTGGGCGAAAAAGGTAGGTGAACAACTGCAGCGGCAAACTCATAGAAGCAATATCGACGCCACCGCCACCCTCAGTGTTATAGGACTGGCGCTTGTCTATGTACTCTGTGAGGGACTCGACATCGACTACCTCGCCAACACCCGCATACCTGAGCGCAAAGGGAACCAGCGCTGCGGCAACGCCCGCGGCACCGATTCCCAGCAAAACCTTCTTTATCAACGAGGCATTACTATCCACCAGTGCCGCAATGGCAATTGCCGTCACCATAAGGCCCGCCATGTGGGGCCGTACGATAAACATTGCCCCGATAGCAAATGCCATCAACAACCCTCGCCGGGATAGGTTGAGGGAACTCCAGAGAGCCAACCCCGTTGCCATAAATGAAATGGCATCTTTGCCCAAGGCCGAAGTCCAAAAGCTCACCGATGGAAGAAAAATGATTAACGTTGCAAGCCAACGTATACGCCACGGTTTATCTTGCGTAGCCTCTTTCAAACTACCCCAAAAAGCCAGAAGACCAATTTGGCCAAAAATGTTGAAAACCAGAAAGGTACCGAGAATTGACAGGCCAATGCCAGACACGAGCAACGCCGCCATAGCTCGAACTGCGGAAGTACCAACTCCAATTTCACCGGACCAGAACAGCCCGTGGCGGAAATAGGCAATCGCATCTCCCCCGGATCTCAAGACATACCAGCAATAAAACAGGGAGAAAAAAGTATGCCAACCATAAAGCCCTAAAGACTTAACTGGGCTAACGTTGAATTTTCTACCTATGGTTGCTGAAATAGCCGCCCCCAGAAAGAAAATGAACGACGCGCTCAGAACATGATAGGCCGAGGAAACGATTTCCAATTATGCCCCCGCAGAAGTCGGCAAAGGAAGGTATCGCCTTCCTTCAAACACGGGAAAAACCATCCGAAATAACTTCTTCATAGAGTTCTAAATGCCTACCAACCGAACGCTCGATCTCATAAACAGAGGCAAACGCCAAACCATTTCGAGAAAACGATGCTCTTAATTCAGCATCACCCACCATCTTGCTCAATGCGCTCGCGTAGTCCCCAGCTTCAAGGCTATCAACAACAAATCCGTTAGCACATTGGTGTACCACTTCCGCACACCCACCTACATTCGTCACAATTACCGGCAGGCCTGCCAGAGTCGCTTCAATCAACGCAATCGGCAACCCCTCCCAAGCTGAAGACATGAGGAATATTTCGCTCTCCGCCAAAATTTCATTAATGTTTGATCTATTCCCCAGGAATTCCACTCGATGATCAATGCCGAGAGACGACGCCAATTCCTTTAAAAGGCCTCTGTCCGGCCCTTCGCCAACAACTAACAACCTGACGTTACTAGAATGGGCTAACCCAAAAGCCCGCAACATCATTGTCAAATTTTTCTGTGCGCAAAGGCTACCAACAAACACACAAGTAACTTCAGAATTGGTATTTGTGCTCTTCTTCTGTTTGAGAAGAATTCGGCTCTTTGAAACCGCGTTATTTATCTGAAGCACACTACGCCTACGACTGCCTAGCAACTCTTTACATGCAGCACAAATTGCGACATAAGCAGAAACCTTGATATCAAAAATCTTATAAAATATCCTTGGTAAGCCTAGCCTTATATTGTGATGCGTATAAATAACGGGAACACCAAATACAAAAAATGAAAATAACAACGCATAATACAAATGGCAGTGAACGACATCCGCGTTAAATGCTCGTACAAATCTACGAAGACGCAGACCTCCAAGCCAAGGCTTTCTACGAGCCTCCTTACCAATAAACGAGTAGCTAATCGAAGCCGAGGCCAACGAACTTAAAAAATCTTTCTCAAACTCAGGATCCCTTCCGCTCTCCGCTGCAGTTTGGAGGAACACGATGTGGACATCATGTCCTTTTCGACGCATGAGAATAGACAGGTCACGAACATAGGTCTCCGCCCCACCCGCTGCTGGCGAAGATATAAAGTGTAAAATCCTCATGTGCTGGCAGACATCCGTTCAAACTCGTACCCGAACAACTCAATGTCCCGCAAATAAATGGCCCGCACTACCTCAACCATCTCCGGTCGAGTATACGCATTGCGAAAATCCCTCTTGGGACTACCCGTAGAGTTCTCATTGTTAATCAAAATCGGCTTTCCCAGTTTCTGACCCAAAACATCCACAGTCTCATCCAATGCTTCAACACGTCCGAGATGGTCCACCATCACCTCGCCGCTGTCGTCGCAAACAAACATCCACTGAGGCCGAAAAATGTAGTCCAGTTTCTCAACATCTTGCTTAGGCAACCATTCGCACAAAAAACGCTCGAAGCTTTCGAATTCGGGAATGCGATACTGCTCCGGCTTGTGAACTCCCATTGAATCGGTTCTGCCAACGCACGCAAATCGATATGCCGAAAGCACTCTGTCCCAAGGATTCCGAACCAGGGAGAAGGTAAATGCTCTTCCATAAAGATTGGGGAACGTTCTCTGAATTTCAGCAGCGCTGTAGTGCCCGAGAGTTCTACCATAGAGTGCTTTATTGACGCTTGTGCCTGCGGCCTTGGGAACGTGTACGAAGATGCAGTTGAGGTGAGACCAGTGGGGATAACGCCTATAGATGTTCAACCTTTCCTTAAAGCTGCGGAAAGAAATCATTTATATCACCGAAATAAAACATTAAAATTAAAACCTCCACTCTAAGCTCTTCGTTTTTAAAGCAGATGCGAAATTCAGCAAGTAGCGTCTTGAAATCTCTCTCCTGCTCATTAATCTTTCTCGCCATGCCTTACGGAGGAACTTCCTGCTACCAGTCAATGCTTTCTTTTTATTAAACCGTGTATGTGAATTGGGATTTACGGTACGAATAAAACCCGGCTCACTTACTCCATAAAACTCCCAGCCTGACCTCACCATCCGCAAAATCAGATCGATATCCTCGTTAAAATCCAGACTTGTATCAAAGCCTCCGACCTCAACCAGGGCTTTCTTTCTTAAAATATAGGACGGAGCCCCCCCTGGAACTCTCCCAACAATGCCAACGCAGTCAGCCTTTGCTGGTTGATTGGAGACGAGAAAACGCTGAACCTTTTCCGTATCTGACCATACAAAACCACCATAAACTCCCCCAATCGAGGGCGCATCCAGAAGAGAAATTTTAGCAAGCTTAGATTCAAGCCCGTCACAAAGCAGAATGTCATCAGCATCCAGAAAAACTATCCAATCTCCTGTGGCCTTCTCCATGCCATAATTCCTGGCAGAGGACGGCCCTCCGTTTTCTTTCCTAAACAGTGTAAGTGGGACACGCTCTGGAGATTGTAATGACCTAGCCACATAATCAAATGAGTTAGTACTCGACCCATCATCGACAACAATAATTTCATTTAGAATCGACGAGCATCGGATGGCGGATTGAACAGATCCAATTAACACATCAGCCGGTTCATTGAAGGTTGTTATGATACAACTAACTCTCTGTTTCAAGGAGCCCCCAATTTATTCAACTTCAGCCCACCAATTACAGCAACGGTGATGAAAAGCCAAAACCATCAACGTCGAATCAACCCAATGATTTTTTCCGAAATATACGGCCCAAAAACTCGCGCAAAGATTCTGTATTTCTGACTAAGGAACCTTGTTGGGCACGAAGATAATTGCCAAGCACTGTCGAAGAATTGTTTCGCTTCCTTTTTTTTTCCTTGTTTCAAGAACTCACGTCCGATATTCCATGTGTAGCTCGCCCAAGCATCTTTCTCTTTCTTCCCCATAAGTTTTCTAATGTGGGCGTAAGTGTTATCTAATACTAACTTCTCATTAGTGCCAAAAAGTTTTCTATTACTGATTCTTTGTTCCCCTTCATGGAATCTTTGTCGAAAGGTGAGTCCATCCCAAAAAACGAATCTCCACCCATGTGAATACAACCTAAGATTCAGATTCCACTCTTGCCGTCCACTAATAGATTCGTCGAAGCCACCAACCTCTTCGAGTGCCGCCACTGGATACAAAGGCAATGATATTTGAATGTTTCTCAAAATCAAATTAACCAGATCAGAACTAGCGAGAAGCTCACATGGTCGTTTCCTAAAACCCTGACTCAAACCATCTCGACAAATTACATCGCGGTAACCATAGGAAATTTCTCTTACGCTCAAACTATTACAATATTCATACTGAGACTTAAGAGACGTTGGATCAAGAATATCATCAGCATCGAGGAATTTGACATATTCTCCAACAGAATGATTCAGGCCATAATTACGTGCAGCCGTTGCTCCCTTATTTTCTTGGCAAAGGAGCTTTATACTAGGATACTTACTGACAATTTCCCTAGTATTATCAGTTGACCCATCATCCACAATAATGTGCTCAAAGCTGATTCCACTTATCTCCTGAACGCTCAGAATACACTCTTCGATGAAATCACTGCCGTTATAAACAGGAGTTATTACAGATATTCTCGGCATACCGAGAGCTCCAAATTCAAATACCTTATGGATTATCGGAATTAATCGACTTCAAAACGTCTGTAGTAATTTGAACAAAGGGTGGACTTTCTCCAGACTAATTCCCACCAAAACAACCCAGGTCGGATTCCATCCCATATAGATCTGTCTCTGCGTCACTAGAACACGCCCCACGTTTACGTCATCCCCATTTAAATAAGTCACATTTTGTTCGGTAAAAGAGCCTGCAAGATATACTACAGAGTGAATGATAAACCTGAATTGCAGGGTATAGGTGGTGTGTTCAAGGGGCACATTCTTTTTTCCCTTCAGAATCTCATCCCACTATATCCCTTAAAACCGCCTTTAATCCACTAGTATTCCTATAGCCACCGCGAAGTAACAGACAAAATGTAGCCACAATTCGTGGCAAAAGCCACTTCTCTCGAGCCGCAACACGTAGTTTATAGCTCTTTGCATTGGCTTCAGCTGTTCGTAGCATAGTCAGCAAACCCGTCCGGTATTCTTCTGGAGCTGCGGATAATACTCGCCGGATACCGTCTATCATCAATTGCTGCTGACCAACCTGTTCCTTTTCCTTCTGTCGAACATCACCTCCAAACATCTTTTTCACCGAGTGAAAAAAAGCCTGTTGACGGGAGACTCTTTTAATTCTGTTGGCAATAAATTGCGATTCGTTGGATTCATGCCGGCGATAGTATTGGAGCGCACGTTCATCCACCACTTTGCTATTTACAGCATCAGCAAATTGCACAATCCAGTTATCATGCGCTTTAAGGCCTTCGGGAATAGGCATACAAAAATCCAGCAGCTCACGCCGAATCCCGCAGCAACATCCCATTACAAAAAACTTCATTGGGAAACCAGCAGATCGAATCTGGCCAACCTTGGTCAAGCCGACCTCATTCAACTCGCCATCAGTAAGCGCTGCATCATTCATCACCACCAACGCTTGCGGATTACGATCTGCGACACCAATCATGTGTTCGATCTTTTCGGGGAACCACACATCGTCCTGATCACTGAGAAATACCAGATCGCCTGTCGTCTTCATCAGCGCCGCGTTGAAGTTGCCGCAGTAGCCAAGGTTCCTTTCGTTACGATGGAACTCGACGTTAAAGGGTGCGGTCTTGGCGAAATCCCGAACAATAGCTTCAGTCTGATCGCTGGAGCAGTCGTCCGTGATGACCAACTCATCCGGCTGCCGGGTCTGGTCTATAAAGCTTTGGAGTTGCTCTTGTATGTATTGGGCACCGTTGTAGGTAGCCATGGCTATGGAGATTTTCATTTAATATTGAACCAAAGTTTTTTTCCTGTGATCCGCTGCTATATATACGAATCGGACAAGAGCTGACATACTATAAGTGGACAATGGTCGTTATTTAATTACCGGCAACTTCATCTCAGACCCCGATAGAAACCTATCATTAAAAGCCCGATTTCCAGCGTCAATGTGCTTAAGAATATCCGCATCACGATGCTTTGAAAAAGAACCTGACCAATTATCGATCCATTTCATCAGATCGCTAAGAATAACGCGTTTCGCTATTCTTGAAGCTTGCCCAAGTAAAGGTGATAACCGGAACTTGTTGATCTTCCTTACAAGTTCCAAACGTTTAGGTTTAGGCGAAATGTTGCTATCTGCCAAGGGCATCTCGAAACCAAGAACAAGTCCGTCTAATTCGAGAGCTGATAAAAAATCATGAATCAAATTACCATTCATGAAGTTGTCTTGGTGGAATACTCGGGCGACAATGTTTTCATCACCAAAAGCATCAGCCCACAAACTTAACCCCTTGTAATAGTTCCAGTGATAGCTGTGAACACTGAACTCATCTACAAACTGGTCATATGTAATTATCCCGCTAGTTGGGCCTTTGATTATTTGACTATAGAACGACTTCGCCCAAGATATTTGAGGACGACAATAAAAAATTATTCGAACCTCACCAAATATGCTCAGCAAATGCTCTCTTAGCAGCATTATTTTATCAGCATCAAATCCATACTGAGAGAATATATGCTCACTGGAGGCAATGAAATGGTTTGAGTCTGACTGACGGACTTCGGCAGCTACTGAATCCCAAAATTCATTTGCAAATTTCTCGTACTCTTCCGGAGTAAACTTTTTAGATTTCTTGACCCAGTAATTGTAAGACAGCTCGGTTTGTGATGCTGCAGCAATTCTCCAAGCGTCACCAATTCCAAACGACTCTAATTGCTCCACATATGGAAGCAGACTCGAAAAATTAAAATATAGGAAATTTTGGATTGTGGTACTTCCGGCTTTTCCTACGCCAATATGGAGATAAAGCATCTGCTCCCCTACAAACAATTAAAAGTTCAAAAACAAGCCAAACTTTCTGTGAACACTTAAAATCAACGCTCGAAAAAACCAATAAAGGGCTTCAGGAAGCTTAAACATCTTTCCAATAAAGAAAATCAATTCGTCGTTTCTCTTTTTCTTGACTGCCGAGAACAAAGAGTTACCAACAAATCTAGACTTTATCAAACGTGCATTATTGCAGTACCTGTCTGCGACTTGACGGACTCTTTCATAGTGGACGATCAGATTTCTGGATGTATTTTCTCCGTGAATGTTTCGGATAAAGCACACACTCGGCTCAAAATCGAAATCGCCCCCGTGGGTCATCAAAGCATAGAAAACCTTTATGTTGAAAACCCAGTCATCGGCGATTAAGTCGACATCAAAAGGCTGGATTCTTTTCAGGAAATCTGCTTTGGCGAGTACCCCCTGGATGAATAGAACAGGAGCCTGTGATGTCAGGTGCCTGAAGACTCTCGCGGTATCACCGCTTCTCATCAGATCGACGGTTTCTACTGAATGGCAACGCTGACCAAGCTCACCGGCTGCGCAGTTAACGCCGTCTGAGTAGCTAATTCTCAGATTTGGATTAGCGGCAAATTTTTCCAACTGAAGAGAAAATCGGTTCTGCGAGAACGAATCATCACCGGCAAGGAATCCGATGAAGTCTCCATCTGCAAGATTAATCATCGACAAAAAATTCTTCGCGATCGCCGTAATACCTTCATGCTTTTTGGCCAAAACCTTTATCGAAACTGGAGAATTTTCGGCAAATCGTTCAATAACATCAACGGTTCCATCTGATGACCCGTCGTCGGTTACGATAATTTCAAGGTCGTAGTTGTTCGACTGTTGTTCGACAACGCTTTGCAGTGCTCGCTGGATGAATTGGGCCTGATTGAAGGTGAGAACAAGTACGCTGATTTTTGGTTTGGTTGTCGGCAATTTCTTTGTCCTAACTTTACTTTTTAGGCAGCACCCAAAAGGAAAGGTCCTTGTCGAGGGTAGTTTCCAGCTTTTTTATCTCTTCCTGGAACACTTCTCTTAATCTTCCCACTTCATCCTCAGGAATTATCACCGGCTCCGATAATGCGCCTTCGACTTTCTTTCTCAGAAATACCTTAAACCTCTCAGGCAACCAGCCCAACAAAAGACGACCGGCGCTTCGGGCCTTCTGAACCATCAGAGGATGCTTCAGTTTTTTGGCACCTATTGACGCGTTTACAACCTCGAAATCGAACTCCGGCAGCTTTTTGCTATCAACTCCCAAGAAATCGCATAAGTTGTCCAGAAGGACCCGAGGGTCCTCTTTCAAGTCATCATAAAGACAAACATGAACGTTATTGAAGTATTTCAGATAAAACTCCACCTGTTCTACATATTTCGACACATCTGTATAGAACAAGTCTGGAAGCAACTCATTCCTCCTCACGCGATCAGCTTCGGCTTCGAGCGCGTCTGAAAAACTTAAAAATTCCGGATCGAGTCGTTTTTTGCACACGAACCGATACTGGGAAATAATCCGGCTTACTGGTTCTCTCAGGATAATGATAACTTTCACATCTTTCCAGTTAGCATGGTGCTGCTTGAGATTCTTTAGAACGTGGTCATGAAAATACAGATAAGAGGGGCATGCTTCGCCCGTTATTTGATCTTTTCGGGCATCCTCGAAATACTGCAGGTACTCGTCCAATCGTGTGGGTATGTTGTCCTCTCCGGCATGGTCTATGATTGACCGATTCGTATTGGTTGCCACATGCCAGAAGTAGAGCTCTTTTCGCTTTTCTGGCATGAAGATATCCGGATGCTTGCTCAGGTAGCTGTGCAAGGAGGATGTTCCGGATTTAGCGGCACCCACAATCAGAAAATTTGGAATTTTTGTTACATCACTCATCATAGAACAATCCATTCAAGCAACAGCTTTACGGCTCCAGGGAACGTACATCATGTTTATGCCGAGTTTTCGGTAAACAACATAAACGCCGATAAAATTACCGAAGCACATATTAAAAAAGTAACCGATTGCAACACCAAGCACACCAAATTCCTGGATCGCAAAAACTGCCATCAAAATAGTAAGTACAGCATTGGCAAGAAGAATATTTTTTCTGATTTTGTGGCCACCGGTCATGTCCAGAAGGTTGCCTGAGGCTCCGGTGAACGCATTCACAAAATTGGCCGCGGCAAGAAGGACCAGCACAGGCCAAGCCGAGGCAAACTCCTCTCCAAAAACCAGCAGTAAGGGATAGCTCAGAAGCCCAATGATCAAGGATGCCGAGCCACTCGCCCAAAAAATCATCTTCGAACTCTCTTTAATTGAAGCTTCAAGCTTGGCTCGGTTTTCAGCAAAGTCCCTTGAGTACATCGGTGCGGAAACTGTAACCACAGAGGCAAAGATGAAATTTGCCAAATTAGCTATTTGTAATGAAACGTTATATTTGGCAACTTCCGCAGGATTCTCAAAGTAAGCAAGTATGTAGACCAGTGCCTGAGTGGAGGCGAATATCAGCAGAGCGGACTGATACATTGGTAGTGACTGGCCAAGACTTTGATTCAGGCTCAGGGTTTCCAGGTGTGATGACGAAGCGTCTTGGCCGCCACTATGCTTTTCTCTGAACTTCTTCAATACAATAACAGCTGCCAATGCGAATGCCGAGAGGCTCGCAACAACAAAAGACTGGAGTACAAAGTCGACATTTTTTCCGCCGACAACTATCAATATGCCTAAAACCAGGAAGTTGATAACTCGAACGTGAATACTCCGCAGGTACTCACTCAGTGAAATCAACCCAATGCCGCGAAATAGCCCACAGGCAAGGTTCGTTAACACCTGAAATGGGACAAGAATACTTGCCAGAAGAATATATTGTTTGGCCTCTGGCCCACCAAAAAATTGCGAAGCAACATCTTCAGCAAAAGCTGCCAAAATAATTGAGCTTGCCACCGCAGCCACACTGGCAATGCCAGCCCACTGCTTGCATAGCTTTCGTAAACTACGCCAACCTTCTTCAGAGGTATTCAGTCGCGCAGCGTATTTCAATGTTAGCTGGTTAAAGCCCAAAGCAGAGATCAAGCCACAGGTTCCAATAACCTGAATGGTCAGTTGGTATTGGCCCAGCGCTGTAGCCCCAAATACACGGGCAACCATCAGAACAAAAGCGTAACCGATCAAGACACCAAGGATTCTGAGACTGGCTACACTTGCGACACCGCGGAGAAGCTCCGCGGAAAATCCACCGAAAATTTTACTCATTCTTAAAGTAATCCAACGATAATGACTACACCAACCTTTGGTTAATCACCAGTCATTACATGCCTCGGTGACTTGATTACACCCTTCAGTGGACAACGTCGGCCCCATCGGCAAACTCAACACCGTTTGATGAATGCTCTCTGTCAGCGGGTAGTGCATGGAACCCCAGTTCGGGTATGCCTTCTGCTGATGCGGTGGCACCGGATAGTGAATCAGCGTCTGAACGCCCTGCTCCGCCAAATACTTCTGTAACTCTTCCCGCTTGGCCGAACGTACAACAAACAAGTGCCAAACATGGCTTTCTCGGTTGCCGACTTCAGGTAACTGGATATTCGGTGTTTCAATATGTGTGAGGTAGTATTCGGCCACTTCCCGGCGGCTTTCGATCTCCTCATCCAGATGGCGCAGTTTGACCCTGAGCATGGCGGCCTGGATCTCATCCAGCCGGCTGTTTACGCCCCGATAGAGATTCTCATATTTCTTGTGGCTGCCGTAGTTACCCAGTGCCCGGATTGTTTTGGCCAGTTCCTCGTCATCAGTGGTTACGGCACCCGCATCGCCCAGTGCGCCAAGGTTCTTGCCGGGGTAAAAGCTGAATCCGGCGGCATGGCCCCAGCTGCCGGCTTTGCGGCTATCTATGCTGGCTCCGTGTGCCTGGGCGGCGTCTTCCAGGACCAACAAGCCGTGTTGATCCGCCAATTGCATCAACTCTGGCATTGGGGATATCTGGCCATAGAGGTGAACGGCAACGATAGCTTTGGTGTTGGAGGTGATGGCCGCAGCAGTTTTTTCAGGGCACAGGTTGAACGTTGCCTCCTCCGGCTCAACCAGCACAGGCTTTAACCGGTTTTCGCTGATGGCCAGTATGCTAGCGATGTAGGTATTGGCCGGCACGATGACTTCGTCGCCCTCTTTCAGCTTGCCCATTTCTTTCCAGGCTCTGAGGGTGAGCGTCAGCGCGTCGAGGCCGTTGGCTACGCCTATGCAGTGTTTGCTGCCGCAGTAATCGGCGAACTCCTCTTCAAAAGCTTTTACTTCGGTGCCCTGAATGTACCAGCCGGATTCGATTACGCGGGTGGCGGCGGCTACGAGTTCGTCTCTGTATTGGGCGTTGATTGCGTTTAGGTCTAGGAAAGGAATCATTCTTCAACGTACCTGATAATACGGGCAGGGTTACCGACAACGACGGCTTTCGGTGGAACATCCTCGGTAACGACCGCTCCAGCGCCTACCATTGCTTCTTCGCCAATGGTAATACCGGGAAGGATGGTTGCGTTTGCGCCAACGCTCGCACCTTTACAAATTCTTATGCCAAAGAACTCATCGGGGTATTGCTTTGAGCGGGGGTAAGGATCATTTGTGAGCGTCACATTCGGGCCGATGAAAACGTCATCTTCGACACGAGTTCCGTCCCAAAGCTGGACGCCGGATTTCACGGTTACTCTATCGCCAACAACTACATCGCCTTCGATCAGGGTTTGGGCGCAAATGTTGCAGCCCCGACCAATTTTTGCGCCTTTGAGGATGACCACAAATTGCCAGACCTTCGTGCCCTCACCTATGGAGCATTCGGCAACCTCAGCAAGTGGGTGGATGACGCTCATTGGCTCACCTGCTTCACGAAATCGTCGTAATCCCGGATGTAGTCGGTTTCGTCGTAGTGTTCGCTTGCTAGCACGAGCAGCACGCAGTCTTTGCTGAAATCGTGCATTTCCCGCCAGACCAGATCCTCAATCACCAGGCCCTTGGTTGGACAATCAAGCCAGACTTCTTCCCGGTTCGAACCATCATCCAGCACCATGCGGCATTTTCCGGCCACGCAGATAGCAACCTGCTTGAGGTTTTTGTGGGCGTGGTAGCCGCGGCTTACGCCCTGCTCGGTGTGGTAGATGTAGTACACACGCTTAATGTCAAACGGGACGGCTTTGTCCATGCCGATTTCGACCGCTACCAGGCTACCCCGCTCATCACCAAGGCTCGGGAAATCGATCCATTTCACCAGGCTCATACGCTTTCACCTTCCTGCTCATACTTTTCTGCTTGGGCAAAGGAGATGGCCTGTTTGTCTTTCCGGGATACAAGTGGTTCTGCGGTGTTATCCAGGGGCCAATCTATCGCGAGATCTTCGTCTTCCCAATGAATGGAACGTTCATGCTCTGGTGCGTAGAAGTCTGTGCACTTGTACTGAAAATCCGCCGTATCACTGGTTACCAAAAAGCCGTGGGCAAACCCCGGCGGCACCCACAGCATGCGGTTGTTTTCTTCCGAGAGGTATTCCCCGACCCACTGTCCGAAGGTGGGTGAGTTGGTGCGCAGGTCTACGGCTACGTCGAACACTTCACCACGGGTTACCCGAACCAGTTTGCCCTGGGGCTGTTTGATCTGGTAGTGCAGGCCGCGCAGGGTATTTTTGACGGAGCGGCTGTGGTTGTCCTGCACGAAGGTGGCGTCGATGCCGGCTTCGCGGAAGGCTTTTTCGTTCCAGGTTTCCATGAAGAAGCCGCGTTCGTCTCCGAACACTTTGGGTTCAATGAGTTTTACAGCGGGAATCTTGGTTTCGGTGATTTTCATAGGGTTGGCTTACTTGGCTGTTTTGACCAGTTTTTTCAGGTAGGCACCGTAGCTGTTCTTTTTGAGTTTGTCCGCCTCCGTCAGCAGTTGTTCTTCTCCGATGAAGCCCATGCGGTAGGCTACTTCTTCCAGGCAGGCAATCTTTAAACCCTGGCGTTTTTCCAGAGTTTCGATAAAGCCACTGGCTTCGTGCAGGGAGTCGAAGGTTCCCGTGTCCAGCCAGGCAAAGCCGCGGCCCAACAGTTCGACATTCAGATCGCCCCGCTCAAGGTAGACCTGGTTGACACTGGTGATTTCCAGTTCGCCTCGAGCTGACGGTTTTACCTGTTTGGCGATGTTGACTACGTCGTTGTCGTAGAAGTAGAGGCCAGTTACCGCGTAGTCGGATTTCGGGTTGGCCGGTTTTTCTTCGATAGAAATGGCGCGTTGGCTGTCGTCAAACTCTACTACGCCGAAGCGTTCCGGGTCAGTTACCTGGTAGCCAAATACGGTAGCGCCCTTCTCTCTCTTGGCGGCGGCTTGCAGCATGTTACTGAGGCCTTGACCGTAGTAGATATTGTCGCCGAGGACCAGGCACACGCTGTCATTGCCGATGAAGTCTTCGCCGATGATGAAGGCTTGGGCGAGGCCATCAGGGCTGGGTTGTTCGGCGTAGCTGAGGTTGATGCCCCATTGGCTGCCGTCGCCTAAGAGACGCTGGAAGCCTTGTTGGTCTTCGGGGGTGGTGATGACGAGGATGTCCCGGATGCCCGCCAGCATGAGTACGGAGAGCGGGTAGTAGATCATGGGCTTGTCGTACACCGGGAGGAGTTGTTTGGAGATGCCTCGGGTGATTGGGTAGAGGCGGGTGCCGGAGCCGCCGGCTAGGATTATTCCTTTCATTTGGCTTTTCCAATTTGACTTAAGTTGGGGTCAGATGAAGGCTTTCATCAGACCCCTGAGGTTATTTCCAGGTATTCGGCCAGGGTCAGCGCCAGTTGGCTTTGCCAGTCCGGGAGCTGGATGCTTAGGGCTTGCTGCAATTTGGTTACGTCCATCCTTGAGTTCAGCGGACGTTTTGCCTGGGTTGGGTAGTCGCTGGTTGGGATGGGGTTTGCTTTTGTGTTTTTGCCGGCGATGCGGAAGATTTCTTTGGCGAAGCCTTGCCAGCTGATTTCGCCGGTTGGCGCCAGGTGGTAGATGCCTGTTTCCAGTTTGCTGTGCATGGCCAGTGCGGTTACCTGGGCGATGAGTCTTGCGGGTGTGGGTGCGCCGATCTGGTCTGCCACTATGTTGAGTTCGAGCTTGCTTTCGGCCAGGCGCAGCATGGTTTTCATGAAGTTGTTGCCGCGAGCACTGTAAACCCAGCTGGTGCGGAAAGTGAGATGGTCTGCTCCGCTTTGCTGGATGGCTTCATCGCCTTGCAGTTTAGTTTGGCCGTATACGTTCAGGGGGCCTGTGGGGCTGGTTTCCTGCCACGGGGTTGTGCTGGTGCCCGGGTAGACGTAGTCGCTGCTGTAGTGGACCAAGCGGGCGTTGTTGGTGGTGGCGTAATGGGCCAGTTGTTCTGGCAGGCCGGCGTTTAGGCGTTGGGCTTCTGGCTGCTGTTCCTCGGCCGCGTCTACGGCGGTCCAGGCGGCGGCGTTTACGATCAGGTTTGGCTGGGTTTGGATCAGGTAGTTCTCTACGGCTTGTTCACTGGTCAGGTCGAGCTCATCCCTGCCCGGGGCGGTTATGGGGCCCAGGGGGGAGAGGGTGCGGTGAAGTTCGAAGCCCACTTGGCCGGTTTTGCCTAGTAATAAAATGTGCATAGTGACGATGTTTTGGGTTGTGAAGATGGGGTCAGATGAAGGCTTTCATCTGACCCCGGGTGTGCTGTCCGGTTTCTGAGTTAGCTTGCAGCGCCTAGGCGTTCTCTTTGGTAGCTGCCGTCTTGCACTCGTTGGCACCAATCGAGGTTGTCCAAGTACCACTGGACAGTTTTGCGGATGCCGGTTTCGAAGGTTTCTTCAGGCGCCCAGCCGAGTTCTTTCTGGATTTTGCTGGCATCTATGGCGTAGCGCATGTCGTGGCCGGGCCGGTCTTTTACGTTTGTGATGAGATCCCGGTAACTGCGTTCCTGCGGGCGGAGGTCCTGGAGGATGTCGCAGATGGTGTGCACTACTTCGATGTTCTGTTTTTCGTTGTGGCCACCGACGTTGTAGGTTTCGCCAGGTTTGCCTTCGGTGACGACTTTGTAGAGGGCTCTTGCGTGGTCTTCAACATAGAGCCAGTCGCGAATTTGGTCACCTTTGCCGTACACCGGGAGCGGCTTTCCTTCCAGGGCGTTGAGGATCATCAGTGGAATGAGCTTTTCCGGGAAGTGGTAGGGGCCGTAGTTGTTGCTGCAGTTGGTTACCAAAGTTGGCAGGCCGTAGGTTCGTCGCCAGGCTCGGACGAGGTGGTCTGAGCTGGCCTTACTGGCTGAGTATGGGCTGCTTGGGGCGTAGGCTGTTTGTTCGGTGAACAGGTGCTCGTCCGCGTTGGCTGTTTCGTTTGGGTGCGGTAGATCGCCGTAGACTTCGTCAGTGCTGATGTGGTGGAAGCGGAAGTTAGCTTTCTTTTCGGCTTTCAGGGCCTGCCAATACTGGCGGGTAGCTTCCAGCAGGGTGTAAGTGCCTACGATGTTGGTTTCAATGAAGTCTGCCGGGCCGTCTATGGAGCGGTCTACGTGGCTTTCGGCGGCCAGGTGCATGATGGCATCTGGTTGGTGTTGGGCCAGTACGCGGTCTACTTCGGCGCGGTTGCAGATGTCTACCTGTTCGAAGGTGTAGCGAGGGTTATCGCTGACTTCGGCCAAGCTTTCGAGGTTGCCGGCGTAGGTTAGTTTGTCGAGGTTAACGACTTCATCCGCGGTGTTCTGGATGATGTGGCGGACGACTGCGGAGCCTATGAAGCCGGCGCCGCCGGTTATTAGTAGTTTCATAGTCGGTTTTGGGTCGTTTTTAACATGGGGTCAGATGAAAACCTTCATCAGACCCTTGGGGTGCATTCTGAGGGTGGGGTCAGAAGAAGGCTTTCTTCAGACCCCGGGGGTGGACGTGAAGTTGGGGTCAGATGAAAGATTTCATCAGACCCCTGAGGTGGCCTCTGGCAACCTCTCCTTTTAGTCGGATTTGTAGGCGTAGTTGTAGTAGCCGTAGTAGCCGTAGCTGGTGGCGGCTTTCTTTTCCATGGCGTTGAGGATGGTGCCTTTGAGGGTGACACCACCTGTGGCCAGCCGGTTTTCGGCGATCTGGATTTCCTTGGGGGTGTTTACCCCGAATCTCACCACCATGAGCGAGGTGCCGCATAGTTTGCCGATGATGGCGGCGTCAGTGACCGCCAGGATCGGTGGTGTGTCTATAATCACCAGGTCGAAAGTGTTGCTCAGGTAGTCGAGGAATTCGGTGAATCTGGGCTGCATAAGCAGTTCAGAGGGATTCGGCGGGGCGCTCCCCCGGCTTACCCAGCTCAGGCCTTCCAGCTCGGAGGTGCGGATAGCCTTCTCGAATTCCAGTTTGCCGGAGAGCACTTCTGAAAGGCCATCGTGGGAGCCTTCTTTGAAGGCTTCGTGGACATGGCCTTTGCGCATGTCGCCATCGACCACCACTACCTTTTGCCCGGCCTGGGCGCATACGGCAGCGAGGTTGGTCGCCATGAAGCTTTTTCCGATGCTGGGACTGGGACCTGTGATTACCAGCCGGTTATCGCTTCCTTCCATCATGGCGAAATGCAGGGAGGTGCGCAGGCCCCGGATGGCTTCTACGGAAAGGTCAGCAGGGTTGCGTACGGCTAGCAGGCCTTTGATGGAGCCGTCTTTGCGGCGGCGGTCCTGTTTGATCTGGCGGCGCTTGTCGCTGCGGCGCTTTTCCTCTTCGGAAAGGGGGACGGTAGCGTATACCGGAAGGTCCAGTTCTTCCAGCTGTTCCGGGGAGACGATGCCGCGGCTGAAGGCGGCGCGCAGGAGAACAATAATCATCGCTAGAAATAAGCCGCCGATGCCGGCTGCAGCGACAATCAGGTCTCGGCGGGGCGCCACCTGTCCCTGGACCACGGCCTTGTCCAGTATACGTACATTACCCACGGTGCCCGCTCGAGCCAGCCGCAGTTCTTGCATACGGTTCAACAACTGAACGTAAATTTGCTGGGTGACTTTTACATCCCGGCTTAGCCGCAGGATCTGTTGCTGAGTTTCCGGAAGGTTTTCGGTGCGTTCTTCCAACCTGGCTTTTTCCCGGAGGAGTTGTTCCTTTTTCTCAAGAAGAGAGCGGTAAACCGGGTGGTTGGGTGTGAACCGACGGGCCAATTCGGATTCCTGCAGTTCCAGTTCGTTCAGGCTGGCCTCGATGCTGACCAGGCTGTTGAGGGCGTTCCGGGTTTCAAAGCTCAGATCAATGCTATCGCTCTTGAGGCGGTATTCGTTCAGGCGGTTTTCGGCGTCATTCAGCTGCTCGCGAACTTTCGGGGCCTGCTCCTCCAGAAATTCCAGGCTCTTATCCGCCTCCGCAGCCTGGCGGGCGATATTCTGGGTAAGGAATACGTCGGTGGTGGCGTTCAGGCTCTCGACAATTTCCTGCTGGTCCGGCCCGGTCAGGTTAAGCTGAAGAATGCCGGTATCTTGGCCTCGGGACTGAATTTCCAGCCGGCTTTGCAGGCCATTGATGGCCGCCAACTGACTTTTCTTGATAATGCTAAATGTGGCTCCGGCGGGAGCGGTAAGATCACTCACGATCAACTCCACCCACGGCTCGTCCACAGTCAGCTTTTGCCCTACAATGCCCGGCGCTAGCGGATTACCATCAGTGTCCAGCAGAGAATATCTGCCTCGCCCCTCAGAACGAAGAATGAGTTGCAGGGTCTGGCTATCGTGACTGGTGACAAGTTCGCTGATACGCAGCGTTTCTCCAGCCCAGACGGAATCGTCACCTGCCATGAACCCGGGGCGTTCGATGCCCCTGCGCCGCAGCCAATCGCCGACCACTGGCCAGGTGTGAGGGATGATCTGTACATCCAGATCGGTCTGATCGACCACCTGCCCCAAGATCATACGAGAACGAAGGATTTCCACTTCGGTACTGGTACTCGGTTCGCCGTTACCAAGCACCTTTGCCATGTCCGCTCCTGGGATGGTGCCGGATTTCTTTTCAACCTGGACCAGTGCATCTGCTTTATAGATCGGTGTGGTCAACATTGCATAGATCAAACCAACCGCAGCGAAAATAGCGGCCAGCACAACTATGAAGATCTTGTGGTCCCACAGACTACCCAGCAAAAAGCCGATGTCGATCTCGTCGTTGTCCTGAGGCTGCCGGGTACGCGGTGCGTTAGTCGGGGTATTGGTCATTTATCGCTCTTGGTGTTATTTCAAGCGGGGAAGCCAGGCATTGACGGCTTCTTCCAGGCGTTGGTGTACGTGAACGAAGGCTTCACGGCTCTTCTTGTAGGGATCCGGGATATCTGGCCTGCCTTCCAGCCAGTGGCCCATGAGCATAGTTTTGCCGGTGGAGGATGGATCCAGTTCGGTGACCCGCGCTTTCTGGCCTTCGCTCATGACCAGGATGAGGTCGGCCTGGCGAAACATGTCGGTAGTGGCCTGGCGGGCCTTGTGATGGCTCAGGTCCAGGCCGGCCTGCATTGCCAACTCAACTGCAGTGGGATCCGCTGGATGATCGACCAGGGCCCCGAGGCCGGCGGATTCTACCTGTTTGCCAGGCAGGCCAGCCTTCAGCATGGCTTCAGCAACCGGGCTACGGCAGATATTCCCGGTGCACAATACAAGTATGTTGTTAAACATCGTACTGGTGGTTACTCACCCAGATTAACGGCACGGTCACCCAGGAACAGCGCCGTGAAAGAGGGTACCAGCAGGGAGACAACCCGGTTCCAGCGAGCCAGCGGTGCGGCGGTGACGTAGACCATGTCCCGGTTCTGGAGATTGAAACCGTCTGCCAACACCAGCGCGGTCGCGTCCTTCAGGTTCAGCTGATACATGTCGATGAGGTAATCGCTGTCCGGCGAAGCATCTTCGGCTCGTCTTACCACGAACACGCCGGTGGCATCCGACTGGCGCTCATCCAGACCGCCCGCGTTGGAAATGGCTTCGGCCAGGGTGAGTCCATTACGGCCCATGGGCAGGGTTTCGGTTTTGCCTACTTCACCGAGCATGAATACTTTCTGGTCGTCACCGAGCGGTACGTTGATGACGTCACCCTGCTGCAGCAGGACGTTATGGAGTTTGTTGCCCTTTTCGTAGACGGCCTTCAGTGAGAGGCGGTAATCCTGACCATTGCGAGTCAGGGTGACGTTACGCCAATCTGCGCCCGTATCAAGCCCCCCTGCCTGACTGATGGCATCCACCAGCCGGGTGGGGACGTTGGTGAGCGGGTACACACCGGGTTCGTCCACCGCGCCGCTGACATAGATCCGCTGGCTGCGGAAGTCGGCTACCGACACATCGACCTGGGGAGATTCGATGTAACGGGCCAGACGGTTGGCAATTTTCTCCCGCACCTCAATAGGCGTGAGGCCGGCCACATGCACGTAACCGATGTAGGGGTAATAGATGGTGCCGTTCTCATTCACCACGTTGCCGGATTCGGATGAGCTTCGCTCGGAGCCCGCGGGAATGGTCAGTTCCGGGTGGTCCCAGACGGTGACCTGGAGTACGTCGCCAATGCCGATGCGGTATTCGTAGTCGCTGTCTTCGCGAATCAGTTCGCGCGCCGGTGGCGACACATCAGCGACGATGGCGTTGCGGAGGGTGTCCGGGCCGATGCGCTGCACTTTGACCAGGTGGCTGAAGTCTTCTTCCGGCGGGCTTTCATAGCTGGGGTTCCAGCCGCTGGTGTCGATGTGGGAGCCGGGGGCAAACGCGCAGCCGGTCAGGCCCAGTACGGTTACCAGTGTCAGTAAGGCTTTCATCCGGGAATGGGTTCCTTGTTTCATACGACTAGAATCTGTAACGCCAGCTGGCACTTGCGGACCACTGATCAAGCTCACCGCCGACCAGCTCAATCTTTTTATCGGTACCACGCACATTGAGTTCCAGCCGGCCGAACGGCAACGGGGTACCGTACCCAAGCTGCAGGACGCCGACTTTCTCATTGATAGCCGGGATAAAGTAGGTGACACCGGGATCCGGCATGACCGTGCGCACCTGTCCATCCGAATTCAACTCGGCGTAGCTTACCGAAGCGGAGAGATTGGTGCCATTATCAAAGAACTGGAAGGCCCCGAGCGTAATGGCCTCGGCGTCGCCCTCGAAGCTGCTCGCCAGATTGCGGCCGTGGTGACGGTAACCGGTGTTGTATACGCTGTGTTCGAAGGTAACGTTGGGCATTGCATCGCCCAGGAAGTCATCTGCCGTGGTGTTGCTGTACTCCAAAAACCACTGCTGGTCTGTGTTGAACAGACCGCTAGTCCAGTCTGCACCCAGAAGCCAGGATTTGCGAGCCGGGAAAGCTCCGGCTTCATCTTCGCCCATCATCTGGGCATACAGGCCCAAGGATTGGTTGCCGAGCGCGAAACCGTAGCGTATGTCGGCACTACCAAGCTGGTTTCCGGGATCCAGACCCTCGCCTTGCTGTCCGTTTTCTTTGCCGATCAATGCATCCCAGATTGTTGACGCGTTTTCTGGCCGTCCTTCCCCACCAAACATGATTGCGCGGGAAAGGCCTATGTCCAGGCCTTGGACCGGGCGAAAGGTGAAGCGCATGCCGATGAGTTTGGGATTGTTGATGACACGCTCATCCTGGAACTGGCCGGCAAACAGTGTGAAGTTCCAGGGGCCAATCCAGCTGAGCCATTTCGAGCTTGGTGCGAGATCGCGTTTTCGGTTCAGCCACACGGCGGGAATCGGGCGGGCGTTATTAGAGAGAATCAGGCTCGATTGCCAACCCGGGCCCCACCAGCGGTCAATAGCGCCCGCACCGAAAACCCAGTTGCCGAACGTGGCGGCCAGGTAGCTGCCATCGTAGCGGTATTCTTCGTCATCGGTGGGGTTGGCGACGATAGTGGGTGAAAGGCCAAGTGCCCAGTACTGGCCCTGCCACTGGAGATCGAGCCTCGCCAGGCCTTCGTCTTTCGGAGTGCCATCAAAACCCTGAACCAGGGGTTGTTCGGAGCTGCCGGCCAGGGTGATTTCCGCCCGGGTGCCGTCGCTGAATTGGGCACTCTGCTCCGCCCTCAAATACGCCATGGCGCCCGCCGTGGCCGTGGCATCGGAGGTTACGCTGGCGTTGATATCCTTCGCGACAGAGCTCCACATCACCGGCCAGGTGGAGACGGTGCGATCGAAATGGCCACGGTCGGCCAGCTTTTGCAGCGCAAACCGGGCGCGCGTGTCGCCAGGTTCGATCCAGGGTGAGGCCTGGATGGTTGCGGTAAAACCCGAAGCAATCAGGCACGCTACCGCCCCACCGACCAGGGTCCAGTGTTTTGAGGGCATGATATTCGTCATTTTTTCAGGAACAAAGCATGGGCGGGAGCGAAGAAATGCCCCTGCTTTTTCCCTGTCAGGTGGTTCTATTTATATTGGTATGTTGCGGAATTGTGACGCATTCTACGTTATGTGGGATTGCAGGCAAGTGACAGTTGGGCCGGTTTACTTAGATTCAGATAGTTAGGTGTGTAAAGGTTTGTTAAAGGGTGAGGATGTGAATTAAATGGGGGGGGGGGTCTGAAGAACGCTTTCTTCTGACCCCGGTTTGAACGAAGCTTTGAAGTGACCCCCAAAACCTGGACAGTTTAATCAGGCTGCCACGGCAGCCTGTTCTCTGTACTCCACCGGAGTCAGGCCGTTTAAGGTCAGCCGGATTCGGTGGCGGTTGTAGTAGTCAATGTACTGCTCAATTCCGTGCCGTAATTGCTCCACGCTATCAAACCGGTTCAGATAGTAGAACTCGGATTTCAGTGTGCCGAAGAAGCTCTCCATGGCGGCGTTGTCGAGGCAGTTGCCCTTGCGGGACATGCTCTGAACTAGCCCTTGGTCTGAGAGCATCCGGCAATACTCTGGGTGCTGGTAGTGCCAACCTTGATCTGAATGCACCACCGGTTTGGCGTCGCCCTTCAGTCGGCCAAAGGCCTTCTGGAGCATCCCGGTAACCATCTTGAGTACGGGCCGCTCACTGAGTTCGTAGGCCAGAATTTCACCGTTGAACAGGTCCATCACGGGCGACAGATACAACTTGCGCCCTTGCACCTTGAACTCCGTAACATCCGTCGCCCACTTCGTGTTGGGACTGGCGGTCTGGAAGTCCCTGGCCAGCAGGTTAGGTGCCTTTTTGCCCACAGGGCCACGGTAGGAGCGATATCGCTTCACCCGAACCTTGGATCTAAGTCCCAGCTGCTGCATCAGCCGTTGAACGATTTTGTGGTTTACCTTCTCACCCAGCCGGCGTAAAGCAGCGGTAATGCGTCGGTACCCATAACGCCCCTGGTGATCGCGGTAAATCGCCTGTATGCGAGCCTTCAAGGGCTCGTATTTATCTCCCGCCTGAAGCACGTTGAGCTGGTAATAAAACGTGCTGCGGGACAGCCCGGCTGCCCGTAGCAGCCGTGGCAGGGAATGCTCGCGCCTTAACCCTTGGACCGCTTCCGCTTTTTGTTTCGCGCTGCGGCTTTCTCTTCCCGGATCAAGGCATCCAGCTTTTTTAGGTACGCGTTCTCCGCTCGCAGGTACAACAGCTCTTCGAGCAGCTCCTCCTGTGACATGGTGCGTTCTGGCGCATCAACCGGTGGGCGTTGGACAGACTTTTTGGCCATCGGGGCAGCTCGCTCGATCTCGGGACATGGCTTTGTTAACTGACCACTATGATACTGCACCAACCATTTGCCAATAAGTCCGGTGCTTCGGAGATTAAACCGCGCCTCGGCTTGCCGGTCTGACAAGCCTTCTCTGGCCACGCATTCGATGACCTGACGCTTGAACGATGGGCTGTAATGATGCCTGGTTGCCGCCTCAAGCCCACTGGCACCATGGAGCCGATACCTCGCAACCCAGCGCCGGGCCAGTGAGTAATCAATACCGTAATGTCTGGCGACCTGGTGAAGGCTGATCTCATTCTCAAGATAGAGCCGCGCCACCTGTATTTTAAAGGTCTTGCTGTAGGTTCTTTTCATGTAACCCCTCGAAAGTCGGTGTCCAACTTTCGGGGGTCACTTCA